>CAVVEX010000015.1:0-370013 GCA_963747395.1 uncultured Actinomycetes bacterium
AACCCTGGTCTTTCACGAAGCCTGGCTGCTGAGTGGCGCGCCTAAACGGAAAAATGCTCCTGAACTGGGATGATGTGGAGTGTCGAAGTCCGTATCAGTCCAGTTCAAGGAGCACTTTCGACGTGAACGCTACCGCATGGTCGCGCGGTCTTGAAGTTACCGGCGGCGGCACGGGCGTCGTGTCGCACGCGGGCCTGGTGCTGCTGCGGCAACTCGCCGACCGGACGGGCCTGACGGCCGGGCTGTCGGCGGCGCTGCCGTCGCCGGACGGCGGCCTGGACCGGGGCCGGGTCTTCGCCGACCTGGCGTGCGCGATCGCCGACGGCGCCCGGGTGATCAGCGACTTCCGGGTCATGGGCGACCAGGGCGAGGTCTTCGGCCAGGTCGCGTCGGTCCCGACCGCGTGGCGGACGCTGAAGGAGGCCGCCGCCGGCGGGGACCGCACCCGGCGCAAGGTCACCGCCGCGGTAAACAAGGCGCGACGTTACGCCTGGTCGCAGGTCATCGCCCGGCACGGGCAGCTCCCGCCGGTCCAGGTCGCGGACCGGCAGCTGGCGGGGATCACCTGCATCCGGCTGGACGCCACTGTCGTGCCCGCCCGCTCAGACAAGGAGCAGGCACAGCCGAATTTCAAGGGATTCGGCCATCATCCCGTCCTGGCCGAATGTGACAATGTGCGCGAGCCGCTGGCGTGGATGATGCGGCCGGGATCGGCCGGAAGCAACACCGCCGCCGATCACCTGAAGCTTCTTGACGAGGCGATCGCAGCGCTGCCTCCTGCGTTCCGCCGGAAGCTGATGGTCACCTGCGACGGCGCCGGAGCCAGCCACGACCTGGTGAAACGCCTGGATAAGCTCGCCTCGCGCCGCGGGTACGAGCTCACCTACTCCGTCGGCTGGGCACTGACCGAACGGGAGAAGACCGCGCTGGCGCTGGTCCCGGGCACCGCGTGGGAAGCCGCGATCGACGCGGGCGGGAAGGTCCGCGAGCGCCGCTCTGAGGCGGCCTGCGGGAACGAGAGGTGCGGGCACCGGGCCTGCTGGATAGAAGAAGCGCACGTCACCGAGCTGACCGGGCTGCTGCGCACGGGCCCGGACGGGGACCGGCTGAAGGCCTGGCCGAAGAGCATGCGGGTCTTCGCCCGCCGCGAGCGGCCGCATCCCGGAGCGCAGCTCACCCTGTTCGAGGCGGAAGACGGGTGGCGTTACACGCTGTGGGCGACGAACCTGCCAGAGGACACGAGGGGCTGGCGCGGCCAGTGCGCCTACATCGACGCAGGCCACCGGGTCCACGCCCGCGTCGAGGACGTGATCCGCACCGGGAAGGACACCGGGCTCGGTCATTTCCCCTCCCGTGACTACGGGCTGAACAAGGCCTGGCTGGACGCGTCGATGACCGCCTGCATCCTGCTGTCCTGGCTCCGGCACCTCGCCCTGGACGGCAAGCTCGCGAAAGCAGAGCCGAAGACGCTGCGCTACCGGGTCTTCCACACGGCCGCCCGGCTCGTGCGCGGCGGCCGCCGCAAGACCCTCAAGATCGCCGCATCCTGGCCCTGGGCCACGGCGATCATCACCGCCTGGAAGCGTATCCAGGCCCTCCCGCACCCCCCCTGACCAGCGAAAACCGTCCCTGCGAGCAAGGAAAGGAGCCCCGGGGCCCGTGGAACCCCGGCCGCCCGGCCCGACAGCCGGGCTATCAGCATGCTCCGACACCGAAAACCGCTCCCGGAGGCGCTCGTCGCGCCGTTCAGGCAGACGCCTCAGCAGCGTGAAAGATCGAGGCTAATAGGCGTCGCGGATCAGCGACACCGGGACGATGACCGTCTGCGCGTGATGCCTGCGCAGCGACAGCGCCGTCGCGACGACCAGTTCCCGCCAGCTCGGCAGGTGCTGGAAATCACCGTCGGGCCGGATCCACTTCCAAAGCATGAGGCCGACGTCCTCCGGGTCATATACAACCGCGTCCGGAAGCCGACGCTGCAGTTCCTCCGCGAGCGTCGTCTTGCCCGCGCCGAACCCGCCGTTGATCCAGATGATCACCGGCACAAGCTATCCAGTTAGTCCTTGGGCTGTATTACACGGAGCAGAGTTAGCAGCCACAATGAGGCAGTTCGTTCACACCAAAGAGGTCAACGTCGGGGCGAAGAGGGTTAAACGTCGAAGCGTAGTCGGTGGGCTGGTTCCCGGGCCATGAGCTTCACTCAGGCGACCAGAAGGTCTAACAGAGGCCCGTCCCTAGGACCGACGAACCCCGGAAGCGTCAGACCTAACGGTACTCCGTTGAATCAAGGTGGGAGGTAGAGAAATAGGCCGTGGCCTGCGCTGACGGTGTCGAGCAGGTGCTGGAGCTCAGCGGGCGGGGGCGCCTTGGACCAGGCCTGCCACCAGCGCGTGAGCGTGATCGCGGGGGTCAGCCAGCTGCGGACGGCGCGCAGTGCGCGGGGCCAGCTTGGTGCCGGAGGGATGGGCTGGCATGTCCGGGGCTGCCGGGGCTGGGCGGCGGTGCCCCCTCTCTTGCGGGCTTGCCGGGGCCGGCCCGGGCGGGGGCTGAGAGGTGAGCCAGGTGTCCCAGCAGAAGCAGAACGCGCAGTTGACCAGCACCTGGTGGCGGCGGATGGCGATGTCGGAGCGGACCTGGAAGTCGGCCCAGCCCAGCTCGTCCTTGACCTGCTTATACGACTGCTCTACCCAGTGCCGCAGCCCGTAGATCCGCGTGATCTCGGCCAGGCCCGCGGCCGGCCAGGGGCTATCCTCCTCGCGCGGGCCGCCGGGCCGGGCCAGGTTCGTGACCAGGTACCAGGTGGCCTTGCCCGGCAAGGTGCCCGGATCCGCGGTGGCCACGACCAGGCGCCGGACGCCGTCCGGGCCCCACCCGCCCAGCCTCGCGTCGGCCGCGTACCAGGTCTCGGCATGGCCGTCGCGGAAGTGCCGGGTCACCGCCTGCCAGTCACCGGGATCATCCGGCCCGCCCCAGGCCACCGCCCGGGCGGCGTCCACCGGGGTGTGCGCGTCCTCAGCGCGGGCCCAGATCCCGTGGCGCGGCCGCAGCGCCATCACAAACGGCAGCCCGGCCTCCGCGAGCTCGCCGCGGAACCCGTCCTGGTCCCCGTAGGCGCTGTCCGCGGCCACCGCCCGGAAGCAGAACCCCGCCGCCCGCGCCCGGACCGCCAGATCCGCCCCGATGGCCAGCTTGGTCCGGAACTCCGGGTCGTTCTTCCCCTGCGCGAAGTGCCGGGCCGGGGTGTACGGCACCGCATGCACCGGATAGTAAATGCGCTCGTCAGCCCACACCGTGGTGACCGTGACCACCCCGCTGTCGGTCTTGCCGTACCGGCCCAGCCACTGCCGGCCCACGTGCGCGGTCCTGGTCCCGTCCTTGCGGTCCCCGCTGTCATCGATCACCAGCACCCCGCCACCATGCGGCGCGGTCGCCGGCCCGGCCAGCAGCAACTCCAGCCGCCGGGCGTTCACCGCCTCCGGCTCCCACACCGACTCAGACAAGAAGAACTGCAGCCGCTGCACCGCCGGCAGCTTGGACCCCGTCACCGGCTCCACCCCCGCCAGGGCCGTCAGCGTCTTGTTCCGCTCCCGCGGCGCCAGCAGCCCCGCCAGGTACTCGCGGAACCCCCGCCGCTGCGCCACATGCGTGAACAGGTCATCGAAACCGGGCCGCGTACCCTTCCAGCGGACCCGGCGCAGGCGGACACGCCACCAGCTTGGTCATCGCTCATCACCGGCTTCCGAACTCACCAGGAACCTACTCCCAGGCTACCGCTGAGCAGCCTTGATCTAACGGACTACCGCTAACGATCTTCAATTGTGGAAGTTACTGAAGTCGAGGCCGGGCTTGGCCAGGAAGCCCTCCAGGAGGCCTGGCCTGTACTGCATCCGCCGCAGCCTGGTCTTCACCAGCGCGGTCAGCTGGCCGATGTCCTGCTTGACCAGGTTGGCCAGTGATCTTTTAAGATTCGACCAGACTGGCTCCACCGGGTTCAGCTCGCTGGCGTATGACGGGAGCTGGAAGACCGTCAGCCAGTCCCGGGCCGCGATCAGCTCGCGCATCGCCCGGCTGGTGTGGGTGTTCAAGTTATCCCAGACCAGCACGACGGGGCCGTCCAGCTGCTGGTGCGCGGCGTCCAGGAACCGGGCGTAATCCGCCTCGGTGAACCCCTTGCGCTTATCTCCCCGCCGGGCGCGGTGCGTCCGGAAGATCAGCCGGGGACGGCACCCGGGCCGGACCGCGATCAGCGCGGCCAGCGACACCCGCGTGTCATGCCCGCCGGTTACCTTCACCACCGGGGTGCAGCCGCGGCGTCCCCAGGTACGGCCCTTCGGCGGCCTCAGGCCCTGGCCGGACTCGTCTTCCCAGCAGAGCCAGGCGCCCAGGTCCGCCGCCGCGCTTTTATGACCGGCCAGGTGTCCTCCCGCCACCTGGCGATCTTCTCCTCATCCCGCTCCGCCGCCCGCCGCGCCGGGAGCTGCACGGACCACCCGATCCGGTGCAGCAGCACGGCCGTCCCCGCCAGCGTGTACTCCACCCCGAACCGCCGCCAGACCTGATCCGCGACCCGCGCCAGCGTCCAGCACTGGTCCAGGTAGCCCGCGGCCGCCGGCCCGGCGTCCAGCACCGCCTCCAGCTCGGCGACCTGCGCCTCGGACAGCTTGCACTTCGCCCCGCCCGCACCCTTGGAGGCCAGCGCATCCCGGCCGCCGGCCGCCAGGGCCCGCCGCCACCGGTTCACGCTCATCCGCGAGACCCGGAACCGCTTCGCGACTTCCCGGTCGCTGGCTCCGCTCTCGATCATCTCCGCGGCGGCCAGCCGCACCTTCTCCCGGCGGGCCCGCTCCGCCGCGTCCAGGCCACCGCCATCGGGGTACCTCATGCCTCCGGCATAGCTCACCAGGCGCCGGACGGCTAGACCCAGTAACCCCCGCCATTGATGATCGTTAGGTTTCGCCGATGCGAGACGAGAGGCCCGCCTGGTTGCCGGGACCGGAGGCGGGCGGTGCTTCATCGGGCGGGGCAGGCTTGATCCGCTGGAGGTAGACCTCGTAGGCGGCGAGCAGCACGCCGATGATCAGGAAGCTGAGCCACCATACGGGCACGATCAGGAGCAGGATCCCGGCGACCACGGCGCCTGCCAGCTGAAGGCCAGCCGCGCGAGAAGCCATCCAGGTGACCGCCTGGCCCCGGCGGTCACCGCTGCTTGCCGCCGCGATACTGCGCCAGGTCCGCGTCACCCGCGAGCGGAATGCCACGGCCCACCGGTACGGCCCGCTCAGCACGGCGATGACCAGGACGACCAGAGCCACGCCCAAGACCCATCCGGTCAGGACGAAGAATCCGTGCAGCAGATCACCCAGGACACTCTGCGCGACCTGGGGGTTGTGAGCCGCGCTGGCCAGCGCGCCTTGCTCGTGGATGACGACGCGCCGTTCCACGATCATCAGCAGGCAGACGCCCACCGCCAGCTGGAGTACGGTTCTGCGGCGGTTCACCGACAGCCACAGGCTGAGGGCGATCAGCAGGATCGTGATCAAGGGCAGGACCAGGGTGAGCCGGTCGAAGGCTTTCACTCCTTTCTGGATGGCGGCCAGGTCGCTGGACTTGACCAGGGTGATCTGGCCGAAGTTGGCGGGCAGGGTGACTCCCAGGGCATCGGACAGTTTGGTCACCGCCTGCTGGGGCGGGTCGATGCTGGTGATGGCGGGCAGGGTCACGGGCTTGCCGGTCAGGTCGGAGGCCAGGCCCGACACCTTCGCCAGGGCCTGGTTGACCAGGGGGACGGTGTTGATGACGATGTAGCCGCCGGAGGTGGAAACAGCCGCGGTGCCCTGGCCGCGCAGCACCGCCACCAGCTGGTGGTGGGTGGAGGTCAGCGCCGCGGTCCAGATGGCCTGGAACTGGGCGGACGTCAGCACCTTCGTCAGCTCGCCGGCGACGAAGCCCTTGGTGGCATTGGTGACCGGGACGGCCGCGACACTGGCCTTGGGAGGCAGCGCAGCCCGTAGCCGGGCCTGGAGATTGAGCTCGGTGAACAGCTCGTCCGTGGCCCGCGTCGCCACGGCGGAGGCCACTGCCGGATCCTGGAAGACGGGCGCGACCGTGCCGACAAATGTCGGGGTGTTGAGCAGGGTCCGGTGCGCCCACACCTCCGTGGAGGAGAGCAGCACCAGCAGGCAGGACAGCGCGACCAGCAAGCCGACCACGCTTCTGCGGATGCGCCGTCGGCGCGGCTTCTCGATTCGTTCTTCCGGTTCGATTGTTATCGATGTCATTGTGACTCCTCTGTCAGGATCGCGGGCCGGTTGCCGCCTGTGCTTAACCCCCTTCGGCCCTGCGATTGGTCATGGTCTCGTGGTCTGCGGTGTGCTCCCGTCCCGCCGCAGTTTCTTGAGGGCAGCCCGGAAGGACAGGTTCCGTTCCCGCCACACGATGCCGGCCACCGCGCCCAAGATGATCACGACCCCGATGGCGATCAGCCAGGACATCAGGGCAAAGACCACCCCGATCGGCCCGTACTTGGTGTCGTCGGAGGTCACCATGCCGGAGAAGATGACCGAGAACACTGCCTCCATGCCCAGCCAGAACATGGCCGTGGCGACGGCGGCCGGGAACACATCCCGCCAGGAGATCCTGCCCGCCAGCAGGAACCAGATCGTGAACCACCAAAAGCCGGTGAGCACCACCAGGCCGATGACCGCGAGCAAGACTGGGCCGCCCGCGCCGCGCAGCGCGGGCCCGGCCCAGCCGGCCAGGGCCGAGCCGCCCACCAGCACGGCCAGCCAGATCAGCCGGCGGAGCATGTCCCGGGCCCCCTGGCCCTCCAGCTCGAAGGCCGCCTCGTACAGGCCCTGGATCGCGGTGGCCGCGGCGATGCCGCCCAGGATGAAGAACACCCAGGCGGTCCCGGTGATGGCGCTGGAGGTGGCCGCCGAAGAGGTGAACAGGCCGCCGACATCGGCGGCGGCCTGCTGGTTCAGGCCCAGATGCCGGGCCAGCCCGGTGGCCGCGGACCGGCCGGCCAGGGCATTGGCGATGATCAGGAACGGGAACAAGCACAACAGCAGCGTGGCCGCGAACAGCATGCCCCGGTTGATGAAATCCATCGCGTCCAGCCGGCGCCACAGATGCTCAGCCGGTGACCCGGCATACTTCCCCTTGGCGGCCTCGATCTTCCCCTTGGCGGCCTGGGTGCCATGCCGGGCACGGTGGCGGACGCCCCGCCCGCCGTCCGCGGCGACTCGCGGCGATTCACTTTCCTGGCCGGTGGACGCCATTAGCCCACGACTTGTCCACTGGAGGCCGGCGGCGCAGATTCCGTTGCCTGCCCCAGGCGGCCGGGGCTGCCGGGATCACTGCCGCTGGCGGCATGCCGTATTGATCCGACCTCAAGCGTCATTTCGTCCCCCTCGCTCCAGCATGGCGTGAGCCTGGTTCACCCTGCAGGCCCAAGCTGTCCGAGCGCGGGCCCGGATCTCGCCGCCCGCGAGGATGGCACCTGGAGTGCAGATTCCCGGTGCTGTCGGGGCCGGTTGCCAGTCGCTGGTCATGACGTGCCTCACGGCTTGTAGTTGCTGTATGGGCCGCCGACCCGGTCGTAGGTGTTGCCCAGATCGTCCTGGGTGATCTTGGCGGCTCCGTCGTCCGGGGTGAGGACGAGGTCCTGGTCGAGGATCACGGCCCGGAAGGTCCAGCCCGGCGGGGGCGTCAGGCGGCCGCCGAGGTCCTTCAGGCTCTCGTAGGTCTGGCCGGGGTCGACGATGAGGCTGGCCGACTTCATGCACCACGAGTCGCCGTCGGGGTCGTCCAGCAGGAAGGCGGGCGAGCCCTTGCTGATGCCGAGTTGGGTGTCGCGCTTGCCGGTGATCGGCTTGTAGGCGACGCTCTCGTGCTTGCGCATCTCCTTGGGCACGTCCAGCCACATCACCCACCTGGCCGTCAGCCCGCTGAAGTCCTGCTCCCCGCCGACCATGGCCTCAACCCAGTCCAGGCACCACAGCCTCGGGCCGTTCTTGAACGCGCCGAGCAGGTCGTACTTCTCCTTCAGGTCCTCGACGTCGATCTTGTCCAGCACGTCCTGCGGGCAGGTATCCCCGGTCCCGGCGGGGTCGTTCATCCCGATCGTGTTGTAGACCCCGGCGATCAGGTGGTGGGTGATCGCGTGGCCGCCGATCAGGAAGATCTCGGTATACCGCTGGCCGCGGACGTCCTCCAGGGGTTTGCCAAAGTCGTAGGCGGTGTTTAGCCAGGTGAGGGTGCCGTGAGGTCGAGGTACTGGAGTGCGCGGCGGGGGTCCTGGGCGCAGCGGCGGGTCTCGGCGGTGTAGCTGGTTACTCCGTGTATGCGGAAGAGGCTGATGACGAGGTTCGTGATGGCGGACCAGACCTGGGGGGCGTTTCCGGTGCGGATGAGTGATTTGTCCTCTTTCCAGATCACGTCGCGTAGCCAGTGCGCGTGCTCAACCCGCCAGTGGCCGCGGACGTGGGCGAGCAGGTCTTCCGGCGTGGTCTGGTCTTCGGCGAGGCTGGTGAGGTAGAGGACGGCCTCGGCCCGGGTGTGCCACTGGCCTTTCTTCTTGTACGTGGTGTACCGCTCGATGAGCAGGGCCTGCTCCGCGCCGTCGAAGCCGGTGCCCCCGGGGCAGGGCAGGACGCGCAGGGTCCGGGTCTCGATCCGGCCGCGGGTGATTCTCGCTGGTGGCGGCGGCGACCGGGGTGTCGTCCCAGGGCAGGGCGTTGAGCGTCTCGTTCAGGGTGGGCTGGTTGCCGAGGGCGGGCCACAGGTAGTGCGCTTCTTGATCTTCCGGAGGAATGCGGCGTTGTCCCGGTTCGCCTGCATCGCGTCGCTGGTGACGACGGCCTGCTCCAGCGGCAGCGGCTCCAGCAGCGGCTTGAAGTGGCTGATCTCGTTCGCCTTGCCGGACTTGGCGACCTTGTCCTGCGCGATCACGATGCCGGGGGTATGGGTGACGGCGGCGAGCAGGTGGACTTTCTTGTTCCCGCCGGCCTTGGCGCCCTTGCGCTCCTTGCCGTCCACGGCGACGCCGTGCCGGGCCGGCACGTGCCCAGGATCCCCGGTCACCCCGGGTCCAGCCAGGGATGCAGCGGGTGCGGCCGGAACCAGCCGTCCTGCCGTTCCTGGCGGAAGCTCTCCGCCGCCGGCGGCTTCCGCTTCCGCTTCTTCTCCTTCTTCTCCTTCTTCTCCTTCTTCCCCAGCTCCGCCTGCCGCTTCTCCGCGGCCGCGGCCGTGACCTGCGGGTCCAGCGCCGCATCTGCCAGCGCCCCAGTCAGCGCGGCCTCGAACTCGTCCGCATCCAGCATTTCCGGGATCCGGTACAGCGTCCGCGCCGACGGCGCCACCCGCAGCCCGGCCGACGGGCTGACCCGGCAGCCGTGCGCGGCCAGCAGCTCCTGTCCCCAGCCCGCCGCCGCCTCCGCGATCGCCAGCGCGGCTCCCGTGACCGCACGCCGCGCCCGCCCGCCAGCACCGACGCCGCCGCCGCCAGCTCATGCCGGATCCCCGCCGCTTCCGCGAATCGGTCAGCCGCGCCGCCAGCGCCCGCCGCAGCGGCCCCGGCTCCAGCGCCTCCCCGCCGCCCAGGTGGCGGCGGACAGCCTCGATCAGCGATGATGGACCCACGGGCGCGGCCTTTCACGGTGACGTTTCAGATGGTTAGCACCCGAATCGTCACCACCGGCCGCGCCCCCTCGTCAAGCACATCCGCCCCGCAAGCACCGCGTGCTCGCGCCCCCGCCCCTAAGACCACTACGGAAAGTAACCAGCAGTCGCGAGGCTGCCGCACTGCACGCCCCGTCGGCTGGGCAGGACACCCGCCCCGTCAGTCACTTATCGTCACACCGACTTTGGCAAACCCCTGGGACGTCCTCAAAGCGCATCAGCGTGGCGCCTTCGTCATCGTGGGGCAGCTTGGCAGATAGCTTCATGACCCGTATTCCTTTCCTGTCGACTCACCGGTGTCCGTGACCAGCGGAGGCTTGCAGGGTGCCGTTCCCTCCTGTCAGCGAGCCCGCGCCGAGGTCTTCCCGCCACGGCCCGCGTACAGTAGATCCCCGGGCACACGGCAGTCCCGGTCTAGGGGACGTAGCTGAAGGCCTTGCCGCCGTCGGAGCCCTGGTAGCGGTTGAGCAGGTCGTCTTGCATGACGTGGGCCAGCTTGCCGGTCTTGTCCTGGGAGACCATCAGGTCACGGTCGAGGGTCTTGACCCGGAACCTCCAGCCTTCTGGCAGCTTCAGCTTGCCGCCGAGGGCGGCAGGGCTCTGCTCCGCGGCCAGGCCCTGGTCGGTGTGGGCGTTGTAGGACTGCATGACGAAGACTTCGCCGCCGGGCGCATCGAGGAGGTAAACCTCGCTGCCCTGGTTGTAGGTGAAGGAGTTGTCCCGGTGGATGTACCCGGGGAAGTAGTTGCCCCCGATGATCCCCTTCTGCAGGGTCGCGACGTCCACGACGCCCATCCAGGTCATCTTGATCCCGCCGAATTCCTGGTCGTCTCCGGCTTCGAAGACCCGGAACTCGTCGAACATCCAGTACCGGGGCGGATTCAGGAAGACCCCGAGGGCCTTGTGCTCCTGGGTGATCTTGTCCTTGTCCAGGGTGGCGAACCGGGAGGGCGCGGGGTCGTCCACGCCGGTGGAGTTGTAGAAGTCGGCGATGGCGTTCTCGGGGGAGGTGCCGGTGAACAGGGCCACTTCGGCGAAGCGGTAGCCCCGCATGTGGTCCAGGGAGATCTTCCTGTCCGGGATCCAGTGCGCCTGGTGTGAGCGTTCCATGTTCTGCTGTGCGGTCGTGTCTGTCATCGTGTTCTCCTGTCTTGCGTGCGCGCTGTGCGGCAGCGCGCCGCCGGATCGCTACCGGTACGCGCGACCGGCTTGATCGTCTAGCTCACGGTTACCTGAACAGCCCAGGCTCGCGACGGCGGTCTCGCCGGCATGTAAACGACGTTGCCGCACAGGGCCGTTCTGCGCACCACCCGGGCATCACCCCGGAAGGGGTGATCTGCGGTCATCGGGACCGATGGGCCGGCGTGCGCGCATGGCTGGTGTCGCCCGCCGGGAACATGGGACCGTCTTGAGGGGTTTCTGCTCCGGGCCGGAACACCGGGAGGCGGCGCCAAGCCGCTCCTGGCCGTTGGCAAGCCCAGTCGATCACGGCTCAGCTGCGGTATTCCAGCCGGCCCTCGGAGGGCTCGTTTCCTGACTGCTTACCTGTTACCTGCGGGAGACGCGCCGGGCGGTGCGCCGTCCCGTGCGCCGGGCTACTCTGCGTGCTCCGAACATCTCAGGCCTCCGGGTCATCGTGCGGACATGTGATCATGGCGTGCTTCCTGCGGCCGACGCCGTCTCCAGCTCGTGCAGCTCCCGCGCCTCCTCGGCCGAGACCAGCCCGAGTGCCACCAGGTCGAGCGGGCTGATGAAGCCGTCGCTGATTCGGAAGCCCCCGGCGCGCGACGATCGCGTCGCGCAGCGGCACCGCCCAGTGGTGCTCGAGCAGGATGAGCGCTGCCGCGGAGCCGTTGGGGATGTCCTCCAGCACATCCCAGCCTTCTTCCTCGGTGAACACGTGCACGCCGCCCTCGGCGGCTGCCTCCTCGGCGCCCGCGGCGGCTCCGGCCTCCATGCCCTCCTCGCCCTCGAAGCCCAAGCCGATCAGCGCGCCGATCTTGCTGCCGAGCTCGATTGCCTCAGCCTCGGACAGGTTGCTGAGGTGCTCCACCTCTAGCTCGCCGTCGGCGTCCTTGTAGACGGCCAGCGAGTCGATCACCCGTACCGTGCCGCTTTGATGCAGCCGCTCCAGCTCGGCGATGATCTCCCCGTGGAAGTCGGGGTTGGTGAACCCCAGCGCGATGAGCTGCACAGGCCCAATTGCCATTTTCTTGCCTCTTCCGCCTGATTGATGGGTGGTGGTGCTCGGTGGTCATGCCTGACTGTCGCTTGAGTCAGCGGTTGCGGTGGTAGGCGAGCGCGGCGCGGCGGGCTGCGTGCCGGCGGCTGGCGCGGCGGGCGTGGCGGGACCGCGGGCTGGGGACAGCGTTCTGGATGGTGAGGTAGGCGACCACGACGGCGACGATGATCAGCGGGGCGGTGGCGAGCCCGGCTTTGGAGACCAGCAGCAAGGTGATGACGGTGGCTGACAGCGGGAGCCGCAGGATCGACACGACCGCGGCGGCCATCAGCACGGCCACGGCAGGGGTCTCGGAGAACCCGGGCAGGTGCGCGGCGAGCAGTCCTCCGACCGCGCCGATGAACAAGGCCGGGAAGGTCGGGCCGCCGCGGAAGCTGCCGAGTGAGATGCTCCAGGCCAGGCCCTTGAACAGGAGCAGGAACGCCAGCGTGGACAAGGCCAGGGCGGGGCCCTGCTTGATCAGGGAGCCGAAGGCGTCCTGGCCGGAGAACAGCACCAGGTCCGCGGGCTGGTGGGTGATCTGGGCGAACGCGATCGCCAGGCCGCCGACGACCAGGGCGGCGGCCGGCAGCAGCAGCCACGGCCGCCTGGCGACGACATGGGCCGACCTGCGCGCGCCCTCGATGATCGCGATAGTGGCCACGGCGGCGGCGAACGCGAGTGCGATGGCCCAGCCGAAGTCCGCGACGGTGAGGGTGGAGAATGCGGGCAGCGAGAAAGGGCTCAGCGCGTAGGCGCTGGAGCTGAGCCCGGTCCAGTGGCCCATGCCGATGAAGATGACCGAGCCGATCCCGGCGGACATCAGGCCCGGCAGCAGCACTAGGGGCAGCATCGGCCCGCCGAGCCCGGCGGCCTCGATCAAGATGATCGCGCCGATGACCGGCGAGCCGAAGATCGTGGCGATCGCGGCGAACGCCGCGCTGGCGGCGAGCACCGCCATGACCTGGTCCGGGGTGTCTTTCTTCACCCGCCTCACGGCCAGGACCGCCAGGCCGCCGCCGAGGGCGATGAGCGGCGCCTCCGGCCCCAGCACCAGGCCCAGGCCGAGGGTGGCCAGCGCGGCCAGCAAGATGCCAGGAAGATCGATCGGCTTGGCGGTCCCGGCCTTGATCCCCTCGTAGGGGATGTGGCCGCCGCGGCCGGGCAGGCGCACGATCGCGACGGCCGTCAGCACCCCGGCGACCGCCAGCACCGGCAGCGGCCACCACCAGGGAACGGGATGCAATCCCAGCCCGCTGGGCAGGGTCTTGTACACCTCTTGCTGGATCCAGTGGACCAGTTCCAGGAAGCACCAGGAGGCGAACGAGACCAGCACGCCGATCACCGCGGCGAAGACGAGCAGGACGCGGTAGTTCTTGCTCCGGATCAGCGCGCCCGGATCGGCCGGAGGCGCAGCCGCCTCACTCACCGGCGGTGCCCCGCGCTCCAGGCCGCGGGCGTTCCGCGGGCGTCCGGCTCGGCGGAGCCTGGCCTCCGGGCTCGCGTCACCTCGGGCACGGCCGCCGCCCGGAGCGGGCGCGCGGACATGGGTGCCGCTTAGATTTCGGTGGTGGCTTCAACCTTGCCTTCTTTCACGGCGGCCTGGAGCGCGGCGTAGTCGCGTTCGTTCTGGTCGGCGTAGGTTTCGGCGAAGTCGGCGATGGCCTGGTCGAACCGGGCGGAGCCGCCGAGGTAGGCGGCCAGCGCGACGCGGTCACCGGACACGGGCGTGCGCCCGGGCCAGGGTCCACCCGCACAGCCGGGCGTACATCTCCATGCCCTTGGGGAGCAAGAGCTCGATCGGCACGGAGAGCTTCCAGTCCTTCAGCTGGCGGACGTAGAAGTCGCGGTCTATCCCGTCGAGGGGGTTGGGGACGCGGGTCCAGCCGAGGAAGATGTCGCTCTGGGCCTGCTGCAGGTGCTGCCCGGCGACCACCCGCTCGCCCTGGTTGTTGTACTGGCTGCGCCCGGCAGTATTCGGCCAGGACCGACGGCTGGGCCTCCTTGGCCTGCAGGAACAGCGGCTCGACCCCGTCGCAGGCGTCCATCAGCAGGACCCAGGCGCGGGTGCCGACGCTGCCGACCCCGACGACCTTGCGGGCCACCTGCACCAGGGTGAACTGCTCGAGCAGGTGCCGCCGGTCGGACTGCAGGGTGCGCCGGTACTTGCCCAGCACGGTGTGCAGCAGCTGGTAGATCGCGTCGGCCTGCACGTCGGCGAAGACCTCCTCGACCGGGACGATCATCGGCGGGTCGCTGATGATCCGCCGCTGCCCGTCGACCACGGTGGTCAGCTTGCCCAGCGCCTTCATGCTGTCGGCGGTGTGGGCCTTGGCCAGCAGCTTCTCGGCTGTCCTTGAACCTTTTCGCCTTGACCTGGGACCTGAATTCGGCGATGGCCGGCTCGATGTCCAGGTGCGCGTACCAGACGTCCAGGAAGGTCTGCTCCGCGAACTCGCGCATCGCGGTGCGGTAGCGTTCGGCCGCCGCCAGGGCGATCTTGCGGCAGGCCTTGGCGGGGAACCCGTTGTCCCGGGCGGCCACGGCCAGGCTCGCGGCCAGCCGCTTGACGTCCCACTCGAACGGCCCGGGCAGGGACTCGTCGAAGTCGTTGACGTCGAAGACCAGGTTGCGCTCCGGCGAGGCGAACGCGCCGAAATTCGACAGGTGGGCGTCCCCGCACAGCTGCACCCGCAGCCCGGAGGCGGGCGTGCCGGCCAGGTCCGCCGCCATCGGCAGCGCCGCGCCCCGGTAGAACGTGAACGGGGACACCAGCATCCGCCCGTGCCGGACCGGCACCAGCTCCGGCACCCGCGACTCCGCCTGGCCCAGCAGCAGCCCGACCGGATCCCGCCCCCGGCCCGGGCGAGAACTCGGCATGGGATTCCAGCGGCGCCGCCGCCCGGGCGTCCTTGCCCCGGGCTACCCGGTCCGCGCGGCTCAGATGCTCCACCGCCGCGGCCCGCGCCGGACCCCGGCCAGACACCCGCGCAGCAGACCCTCCAGCCACGACACCATCAGCCGTCACCGTCATAGCTACTCCTCTCCGCGCCACGGCGACGTCAGGCCGGCGCTACCGTCTTGACCGCGTTTACGTGGCGACGTATCGTCGCGTCACCTGCTCTCTCGTGCGTGGCGCTCACGCCCACTCTCGGCTGCGGGCGGTGTCCAGGCATCACCCAGGTATCACCCGCGGCAGGGTGAACCTGGTGGCGCCTGGCCCGGCAATATGACCGTGACGGCTGGGTGCCGCGGCCCAGGCCGCCCGGGGGGAGTGCCATCGAGACCGACAACGGCGTGTCCGTCCAGAGCCGAGAGCCCGGTGTGCCCCGGCCCGCCGGGCCCCGGGTGCAGCGCGCGGTCCTGCTCCGCAGGCTCGAGTCCGCTGCCGAGCCGCTGGTGCTCCTGGTGGCTCCCTCCGGCTTCGGTAAGACCAGCCTGCTCGCGGCGTGGGCCATGACGACGGACGTGCAGGTTTGCTGGCTGTCCTGCGATGAAGGTGACGGGGACCCGGCGCATTTTTGGTCCCGGCTCACTTCCTGCCTGGCTGCGCGGTGGCCGGTCGTGGGCAGTGACGCGGCGCTGATCCTGGAGCGGCCTTCGTGGGACGAGCCGGAGCTCGTGGACGCGCTCGCCCGCGACCTGGCGGACCTGCCTGCCGCCGCGGTGGTCATCGACGACGCTCAGTTCGCGGAGGCGTCACAACGCACGCTGGCAAGTCTTGCCCGGCAGCTGCCGGCCCATGTCCGTCTGCTGGTGGCCAGCCAGCACAACCCCGTGTTCTCCACCTCCCGGCTCCGGGTGGCGGGCGTGATCACTGAGCTGCGCGCCGCTGATCTCGCGTTCACCGACGTCGAGGTCGAGCAGCTGCTCGAGCTGGCGGGCCTGGGACGCGAACCCGTCGATGGCCGGCGGCTCCGCTCCCTCACGGAGGGCTGGCCCGCCGGGCTGCAGATGGCCGTGCTGGCGATGCGCGCCGGAGGCGATCCGCGCGAGGTGATCGACGCCCTGGCCTCGACGACGCAGGAGGCGAGTGACTACCTGGCCAACGAGGTCATGAACCGGCTGCCTCCCGAGCTGGCCGGCTTCCTGGTGAGTATCTGCGTCCTGGACGAGTTCGACGTCCAGCTGTGCGAGGCCGTCAGCGGCCAGGATGACGCCCGCGGGCTCCTCGGCCGCGTGATCGCGCACGACCTGTTCATCTACCAGCTTGACCTGGCGGGGGAGCGGTTCCGGCTCCACCCGATGTTCGCGGCGTTCTTGCGGGCGCGGCTGAAGTCCCTCGGCGGCACGCAGTTCCGGGACGCGCACCTGCGGGCCGCGGCCGCGCTGCAGGAGCGCGGGGACCGGCTAGCGGCGATGCATCACGCGATGGCGGTGGGCGATATGCCGCTGGCCGCCGCGATCCTGGCCGATTCCATGCACACCATCCTGGAATTCACCAACGCCCAAGAGGCCAGGGCGGTCGCCCGGGCGTGGCTGGCCAGATTCGGCGACGCCGCCGCGGAAGCCAACCCCGGGCAACTGCTCGAGTTCGTGCTCCCGCTGGCGTCCGCCGGGCAGCGGGAGGCGGAAGGCTGGCTCACGAAGGTGCACCAGGCTCACCCAGCCCTGCCACCGGGCCTGGACGCTCTGGCGCACGGCACTTGGACGGCCTACTACAACAACGTGGGCAGCACCAGGGCTGCGCTGGAGCATAACAGGCTGGCCCGCCAGGCGGCCGAGGCCGCGGCCGGGCAGGGTCCGCTGTTCCCGATGCTCGCGCAACTGACCCTGCAAGAAGTCGGAACGCACTTGCTGGCCGGTGACATCCCGGCTGCGGCCGCCGCCCTCCACCGCGGACCCGCACCCTTGCCGGTCCCCCTCGTGGACGAGATACGGGCGCCCGTCATCCAGGCCTGGGTGGCATTCCTGCAAGGCGACCTGGTCTCAGCCGCCGCGGCGCTGGAGCTGGTTAGAAGGGCTGCCGCGGAATACGACGCCGTGGCGCACGGGATAGGGCAGATCTTCGCCGGCATGACCCAAGCTGGGATCCACCTGGAGCGCCGCGAACACGAGCCCGCCGCGAACCTGCTGGCCGCGGCACGGGCGGGCGCACGGATGAACGGCCGCCCGTACATCGAGGGCATGGTCGATACCTGGATCGCCCGGCTGGCCACGGCTCGGGGGGACCGGGCGGGCGCGCTGGCGTCCTTGGCGCAGGCGCGCATGGCCCTCGCCGCGCCCGACGACAGGGTCCGGGCACAGTTCGCGCTCGAGGAGTTCCGCGTCGCGGTTGCCCTGGCGCCAGCCGAAGCAGGCGGGCTGATCCCGCGGCTGCCGGCGAACACCGCGTCCCGGCTGCTCCAGGCCCGGCTGCACGTCCTGCGGCGGGAGCGGGCGAAGGCCGGGGAGATCCTGGAGGAAACCGAGCCCGTCACCATCCGCGAGCAGGTGGAATGGAGGGTCCTCCGGAGCCTGGCGGCACAGGCGGCCGACCTGACGGGGGCGCACCGCTACCTGCAGACGGCCCTGGAACTGGCCCAGCCCCACGGGTACCTGGCCACCATCATCGAGCAGGGACCCGGCATCGCCACGTTGCTCCGTTCCCTGCCAGCCGGCACCGGTCTCAAGCCTTACGTCGATGAGCTGTCGGTACGCGCAGAAGCGGCCGGTGCCTCATCCAACGGCCCGGCCAGACAGCCACCCGGCGGGGTCCTGAGCGACCGCGAACTGGAGGTGCTCCGGTTGCTGGCCAGTCGGCTCACCACCACCGAAATCGCCGGCGCGCTGTTCATATCTGCCAACACGCTCAAGTCGCACATGAAGAGCATCTACCGCAAGCTAGACGTCAGCTCCAGGGCCGATGCGGTCCGCGAGGGCGAAGCCCGCGCGTTGATCTGACCGAGCAGCAGAAGCCCCCATCACGGTCATCTCGCGAGCGGGCCGGGCGCGCAGCCCTTCTACGGCGGCCAGCAGCCCTGGTAATCCTGATGGCATGCTTGCAGCAGCGCAGGTGTGCGGCCACTCCCGGGAGATGCACAGGGAGCATTCCCGGTCGCGCCTCTGAACGATCCCGGGAACGCCGGGCCGCCACGGGATCCCAGCGGGCCGCGCGACGACACTGGCCCCGACACGTGATGCTTCACCAGCGCGGCCCCGGCACGGGCCGCCTTCCCGGCTGCCGCCCGCGGCCCTGCCTGGATGGGCGACGCGCAGGCCAGGAACATGGGATGGCTGACCGGCTGGTCCTGGTCCGTGATCTGGTCCATGCTAGAACTCCCTCCACCTGACGCACCCGGCTGCTGACCTCCGCTGCCCGTCGCGCCGCTACGAGGAGGCGGGGTCGTCTGATTCGCCGGCGTCAACCGCGTCCACCTTGAGCAGGACCAGCCCGAGCGTCTCGATGCGCCTGATTAGCCCGTACAGCGCCGCCGTGTCGGCTCCGCCGGTTCGCAACCAGGTAGCCCCCGGGACCTCCCACAGCTCCACGTCATCGAACTCGGCCCGCACGACGTCGCTGGCGACTCCACGGATCTTGAGCTCGTATACGCCGAGACGTTTCGTGACCTCACCTGCCTTTCGTGGGTGGCGCTCAGGCCCACTATCGGCTGCCGGTGCCGCCCGGGCATCACCTACCGATCACCCGCGGCAGGGTGAATCCGGCGCCTGCTCCCGGAAGTGCGGCATCCCAGGTCGCTCGCCGGCACAGTCTCATCGGGCCGAAGAAGGCATGTCCGACCCGATAGGCCACCACGACAGGCGCGCAGGTTACCTGGCTCCACTGACCCTTTTTGGCATATTCCCGGCACGCTGGGTGGCCCCCGGCACCCCTGATCCTTGCTGCGATGTCTTTCGTGCGGGCGTGGCCGTTTCCCTTTGCCCCAGATTGGCTCCCTCAGGGGAGCCCCGGTGCGCTTGAGCGGGTGCTGAGGGCATAGCGGGTGGCTACCGGGTGGCACGGGCGTGCTGGGCCCGGAGTTGCCGGCCGTTGGCTAACCGTCCGGCGGGAGAAAGACCCCGGCGCCATCGCCGATAAGACCCTGTCGTGGAAACGTTGCCTGGCGAACCGGGCTGATGACGCCGCCGCGCAAGATGATCCCCGGACGCCGCCCCGGCGGTGCGAAATCAACGTGCTTGCAGGCACGCAAGGGCTAGCCACCCGAACGCCGCGGTTCATCGGGCTATCACGATCACGCAGATCACCCCTCCTGGGGTGATGCCCGGGTGGTGCGCACAACGGCCTGGTGCGGCAACGTTTGATGACTCGGATAACCGCATCCCGGCGGCAGCGGAGCCTGGGAAGTCGGCATAGGACACGCAATCAGACGAAGATCCGGGCACGAGGCTCAGCGACCTGATGCAAAGTCTCGTCGGCATGACGGAGAGGAACAGGTGCCGGATTGGCAGCCAAGCGGTACAGCGACCGGCTAGATCGGGTTCGCGGGGTGAGCACCTGGCCCGCGCGGGCAGGAAATGACTAGCCCAGAGGGCTGGCGGCTGGCTGGCCGGCCTTGAGCTCTCATTACGCTTCGCGGGGGGATATATGACCGATCAGGCCGACCGGGAACTGCCGCCGGCAAAGCGGAGGCGGCTCATCATCGCGGCGGTGCTGCGCGGTCTGGCGGTCACGACGGCGCTGGTCGTTCTTTACTACCTGCTGCCACTGGACCGGCCGGTGGACACCGACACGGCGGTGCGTGTGCTGATTGGCCTGCTGGTCTTCGCAGGCATCACGGTATGGCAGGTCAAGGCGATCGCCGGCTCGCGCTACCCGGGCCTGCGGGCGGCCGAGGCGCTGGGATTCATCATTCCCTTCTACCTGCTGCTGTTCGCCTCGACGTACTTCGTGATGGAACGAGCCTCCGCGGCGAACTTCACCCAGCCGCTGACCCGCACCGACGCCCTGTACTTCAGCGTGACCGTCTTCACCACTGTGGGCTTCGGCGACATCGCCGCCAAATCCGAGACTGCCCGGGTCGTGCTCATCGTCCAGATGCTCGCCGACCTCGCCCTGCTGGGCGCCGGTGCGCGGGTGCTGCTGGGGGCGGTGCAGCGGGGCCGGCATCGAAGATCCGATACAGGCGACGGCGACAGCCCGGCCGCCAAGTGACGCCTCACCAGCACCCGGCGCCTTACCAGCATCACCGTGCGGAGCTAGCGGCTTCGTGGCGATAGCGGCAGCGCTGGATCGGCCAGGTACGGATCCTGCAGCCACGGGTCTTGCCGTCCTCCGCCAGCACAGGCGCGGCGCCCCACTCGGCCAGCGTCGCTGGCGGCCGTGCGCCGCGACCTGCTCGTGGGCTTACTGGCCGGCCTTAAGGGCCTCGTCCGAGACTGTGTGCTCCTCGGAGGCGCCGCCGAGCTCGCCCAGCTTCGCCGTGATCATCGACGGCTCGTTGAAGGATGTCAGGACGCCCACCGCTGCCTTGCCGTTGGTGAGTTCCTTGCCGATGCGCTCGCGGTCAGAATCGGTCAGTCCCAGCCCCTTGTGATGCAGGGCCCCGCCGCCGCACCACCGAGCACGCCGATACCGATCGCACCCGGACCGAGGCCCTCGGCCGAGATCTACGGGGCCGCGCGCATCCAAGGTTTGTCCGTTAGCCGGGCCAGTCCGAGGTGTCTCTCATAGGCCGTCCAGGCCGTCTCCATCGTGCGGGGCCCGCGGATCCGCTGCAGCCGAGGAGAGACCTGAGAGTAATCCAGGCCGGGATTGTCGCCGCAGTCGAAGCAGATGAGCTCGAACTCGCCGACGTGACTGCCTTCCGCCCGGCCATCCGCGATCGGGGCCGGCCGGTACCGCCGCAGAATGGCCCCGAAGCCGTGACCGAGCTCGCCGACACCAGGAATCCCCGTGCGGCACGCATCACGCGGTCCGCCTGCCGGATGGTCACCGGACCCGGTGCCGGTCATGGCCTGCATGTCTGGAGTTCTCACTGCGCCCCCCAGGCTAGTTTTCTACTGCCGAGGTCTGGAGCAGCACGGACCACTAACGTACACGTGCTGATCAGCGGGAAGCAAAGGCCAAAGGTCCTTCTGTTATAAGCCCAGTTCACGCACCTAACGGACCGCAGGCCCGGATCTCGCCGCCCGTGAGAACGGGACCTGGAGTGCCGATTCACGGTGTTTTGGGGACCGGTGCCGGTTGCCGGTTGCCGGTCGTTGGTCATGACGCATCTCACGGCTCGTAGTTGCTGTACGCGTCTCCAACCCGGTCGTAGGTGTTCCCAGTCGTCCTGGGTGATCTTAGCGGCGCCGTCATCCGGGGTGAGGATCACGCCCTGGTCGAGGATCACGGCCGGAAGTTCCAGCCCGGCGGGGGCTTAGGACCCGGGCAGCGGACGAGCGTCAGCGTGTATCAGCAGCAGTGCGCCGACATACAACGGCCCCGTCGTCGACCTCGGACCTAGACGACCGCGCCTGTGGCTGGGGCGCTATTCAGTGCCTTCCGCGCGACCGTTGAGGCGCTTGCGGTACCAAAGGACGTCCGTTCCTGACGGGAAGTCCTCGACGCAACCCACCAGTTCGTAGCCGTTCTGCTCATAGAGAGCCCGGGCCTGGAAGGCGTAGGTGAAGTGGACGGTCTGCGAGCATCCGCGCGTGGCCGCCTCGGCTTCGGCGGCGGCGATGAGCCGGGTCGCCAGGCCGCGCCCCCGCAGACCCGGCGCCACCCATAGGCTCTGCAGTTCGCAGCAGTCGCCCCAGGTCCACCCGCTGATGCCGGCGACGACCCGGCCGCCGTGACGCACGAAGATCGCCAGGTCGGCTTCGTCGCCGAGTCCCATGGCGGCGGACGCCTCACGGCGGATCTGCGTTTCCAGGACCTCGATGTCGGCCGGATCGGGATGGTCCTCGACGCGGAACTCCCCGGCGGTCGGCTCGTCAGGCACCGACGATCTGCTCGATCAGCGAGATGTCATCGAAGTACGTCCGGTAGGACCGGATCTTCCCGTCGCGGAAGTCGGCCACGGTGACGCCGGGCAGCAGGACGTGCCGTCCCGTTGCTTCCAGCGCCGTATCGTCGCTGAGCACGAGCGGCCCGGTGTGATCGGCTTCGACGAGCCATTCGGCGTACGCCTTGTTGCCCACTTCGTCCAGTCCCCGGAACGTGATCACGACGTCGGAGAACGCTGCCTCGCGGAGGGCGGCCAGGTCAGCGAGCGCCGCCAGCCCGGACACGGTGGCGTACGGCGACCAGCCGGTGACGTCGTCGGTGAACAGGGTCTTCAGGTCAACCGATGCGGCACCGACCTCGGCGTTGAGCGCGTCCGCCAGCACCTCTTTGCGTGATCTGGTCATTTCGGCCCTCTGTTCCTGCCGGGAATCGATCTGTTCAGCATCTTCTTGTAATCACGCATGCGATCAGGTCCCGAGTATTTTCGCCTTGGCTGACGCGAACTCGTCGTCGGTGAGCGCGCCCGAGGTGTGCAATTGTGCGAGGTGTTCTATCTCGTCGGCCGGGTCCGCCGGAGGGGGCGCATATTGCGCCTGGTCCTGGCCGTTGCCGGCAGGCGCCTGGTCCTGCTGGTCGTCGGCAGGCGCCTGGTCATCGGCCTGCTGCTGCTCCCCGGCTTTCTTGTCCTCGTGGTGTGCGATCGCCGCTCCGGCAATGATCGCCCGCCGCCTTGTCCGTCGCCTGAAACCCATCGAAAAACTCCTTCCCTCAGCGGAGATGACTCCCTGGTCGCGGAACTCTGCCAGCTTGGCCAGCCGGTCCGCCGTACTGGCCGGCGGGCCCGCCGCGGCTTGCTGGATGCAGCTGCGGAACTCGGCGTCCTGCTACTGAGCCCGCCCCGCCGCCCGCTCACTCATCGAGCCGCCCCGGGCGATCAGGTAGACCAGCACGCCGATGACCGGGATGAACAGCACGAACACGAACCACAGGGCCTTGGCCCCGCCGGACAGGTCATGACTGCGGAAGATGTCGATGAACACCCAGATCAGGATCCAGATCCAGATCACCCACAGGAACAAAATGCACATCGTCCAGAAAAGGTTCAACAGCGGATAGGACGAATCGGCCAGTACCATTTCCCCTCCTTCGCGCCAGGGAGGTTGCCGGCAGCGATTCCGCTGCCGGGTCCTGCGTCGGCACCAATGACGTTGCCGCACGGGGCTGTTATGCGCATCACCCAGGTATCACCCCGGAAGGGGTGATCCCCGGTGATCGTGATGACAGCTCGACGGGCCGCGGCGTTCGCGTGGCTGCCTCGCCTGCCTGCAAGCACATTGATTCGCACCCGGACGCGGCGGCCGGGATCACCGCGTCGGTCGTCGTCGTTCAGCTTGGTCGCCAGGCTCGCCTTCCATGACAGGTCTGAGCGGGCGATGGCGCCCGGGTATCGCGAGCCTCACGGGCGCCGTGGCGCGGGAGGGAGTGGTCATGACGGTGACGGCTGGCAGAAAGCCTAGTGCGCGGGCACCTCGTCCAGGCCCGGGACGACGATGCCACGGCGCCAGCAGGATCCCGATCTTCACGACTGACAGGCCCTGTGTCACCTGTTGCTGTAGGGGAGGATGAGCCCGGCGGTGACGGCGTCTTGGTCGCGGCGGATCCCGGCGGCAAAGAAGTGCGGTTCCGGCTGGTCGTCTGCTTCCACCGGTGTTAGCCAGGCTTCCAGTTCCTGGGCTCCGAGTCCGCTCGGTGATCATCTTGGCGAAGCTGGTCACATGGTCGGCCAGGTGGTCCAGGCGTGGGGCCGACAGGGGTCTTCGCCCAGGTTTTTCGGTGGCCGCGGATAGCTTCCCTTCATGCTTTTGACGATGTCCGCCGCAGACGTCGTCGACGACGTCGACGCGCCGGCCGGGTCGTTCGCGGAGTGGGTGTTGGTGGCGGTCGCCGGCCCGGAGCCGACCACCGCCGATGACTGGGCGCAAGACGAGGTCGCCGCCGCGTTGCGGTTGTCCACGGGCTCGGCGCGCAACCGGGTGCGCCTCGCCCGGGCACTCACCGAGGATTCGCCCGCGCTCACCGCCCTGCCTGACGACGGGGAGGTCCCGTTCCGCCACGCGCTGGCCGCGGTCGAACTGTGCGCCGGGCTGCCCCGCGACGCGGTCGCGCGGGTGCAGGCCCGGGTGCTGCCCGAAGCCCCGGCGCAGTCCATTGCCGAGTTCCGGCGCAGCCTGCGCCGCGCGGTGCTCGCCACCCCTCGGAGCAGGCGGAGGAGGCGACGCAGCACGCGCTCGCCGACGACGTCGGCGTTCGCCTCGACCCGCTGGCCAACGGGATGGCCGAGCTGACCGCCACCATGCCCGCGGTGGAGGCCAGCGCGCTGTTCCTCGCCGTCGACAACCTGGCCAAGGGCCGCCACGCCGCCTGCGGCGGCAAACGCTCCGGGGTGCGAATCGGTCGCCGCCGCGCCGAAATCCACGTGCTCATCGACCTGCCCACCTTGCTGCGCCTGAACGACGACCCGGCCGACCTGGTCGGCCACGGCCCGATCCCCGCCCAGATCGCCCGCGAGCTCGCCGTCGACGCGGCCTGGCGGCGGCTGGTCACCGACCCGGTCACCGGCTGCCTGCTCGACTACGGGACCGACACCTACCGGCCGCCCCAAACCCTGGTCGACTTCATCACCGCCCGCGACCGGCGCTGCCGCTTCCCCGGCTGCGAGAACACCGCGTCGCGCTGCGACCTCGACGACCCGTTGCCTCAGCTCGACTCCGTCGAGTTGCGCGCGAAGCGCCGCCGTGTCGGGATCCGCCATGTACGACTCGTAACCCGCGCGCGAGCCGAACGACACGATGTGCAACTCGGTCTGGGAGTCCGCTGAGCGCAGCCGCCGTTCAAGGCGGCCGTCGTGCTTGCCAAGCAACGCGAGCACGCGCGACTCATAACTTCGAAACGCCGCGATCCCGGACGGCGAAACGTCGGCGAGCATGACGAGGGTGAATCGATGCTGATCGTCCAGGCCGGCGAATGTAGCCGCGCCGCTCGCTCAACGCGAGCTACTTTGGTGGGCGGGTCGGCGTCAATGGGGTCCCCGACGCGGCTCGGTGGCCCAGTCGCCATGGCACGCTCGTCACCATGACCCCCGGTTCGAACAGCAACCGCGCCTTCAGTCGAAGCGCCGTTTGGTTGTGCAGAGCGTTCTCCCACCACCGCCCGACGACGTACTCGGGAATAAACACTGTCACGACGTCACGTGGGTTCGCCCCTCGCACGGCGCGCACGTACTCAAGAACAGGCTTTGTCACCTCGCGATACGGCGAGTCGAGAACGATGAGCGGTATGTCGAGATCCCGCTCGATCCACCGCGCTTCGAGTCGCTCGGTGGCTTCATGGTCCACCCGCACATTGACCGCCTCGAGCCGGCTCGGCCTGGTCGCTTTCGCATAAGCCATGGCGCGCATCGCCGGCATGTGCAAAGTGGCGACGAGGACGACGGCCCGGTTGCGCGCGGGCAGCACCGGGTTGTTCTGGTCCTCCAGGGTGATCTCCTGCTCGACCTCGCGGTAGTGACGCCGAACCGCCTTCATGGCGACGAATAGCGCACCCATCGCGAGGATCGCCAGCCACGCGCCCTGCGGCACCTTCGTCGCGACGACGACCACCAACACCATGCAAGTGGCGGTCGCACCGACGGCGTTGATGACCCGCGCCACTTTGATCCGGCGGCGCTCAACGACCGACAGCCGTGAATCCCTTCGTAGCTCACGCCCCCAGTGGCGCACCATGCCGGCTTGGCTCAACGTGAAGCTGGTGAAGACTCCGATGATGTACAGCTGGATGAGCTTGTCGATGTTCGCGTCGAATCCGACGATCAGCGCGATCGCGCAGCCGCCCAGCAGCAGAATCCCGTTGCTGAACACCAGCTTGTCGCCCCGCTGCCGCAGTTGCCGAGGCAGGAAGTCGCGCTCGGCCAGGATCGACGACAGCACCGGAAATCCGTTGAAGGCTGTGTTCGCGGCGAGAACGAGGATCGCGGCCGTCGCCGCTTGGAACAGGTAGAAGAAGATGTCGTGCCGGCCGAAGACGCCCGCCGCCACCTGCGAGATCACCGAAGGGTTTCCGTCGGGCTGGGCATGCGCGTTCATCACCCGAGCCAAGACGGTGATGCCAGCGAACATGCTGATGGAGATGATTCCCATGGCCGCAAGGGTCGTCGCCGCGTTTCGCGCCTTCGGTCTACGGAAGGCCGGAACACCGTTGCTGATCGCTTCGACGCCGGTGAGCGCGGTGCATCCCGAGGCGAACGCCCGCGCCAACACAAGGAAAGTGAAGATGCCGCCTGTGCGAGCAGTCTGCGAGACCGACTCGCCCGCCGTCGAAGCCGGTGGCAGGCTGCCAGTGCCGGCCTTCACCGAAGCCACCGCGAACAGCACAAACATGAGGAAGACGAACACGTAGGTGGGTATCGCGAACGCACGACCCGACTCACGCACTCCCCGCAGGTTGACCAGCATCAAGACAACGGCGAAGGCCACCGACAAGGCCACCGCGTCATGCCGAAGTGAAGGCGCGCTACTCGTGATGGCGACCACGCCGGCGACGATCGACACCGCGACGGTCATCACGTAGTCGACCAACAGCGCGCTCGCGGCAGTGAGCGCCGCCGGCTCGCCGAAGTTCTCCAGTGAGACGGCAAACGCGCCACCGCCACCCGGATAAGCGCGGCAGGTCTGCCGGTACGACAACACCACGATCGCCATCAGCCCGGCGATCGCGAGCGCCACCCATTTCGCGTAGCCCAAGAACACGGCGCCCCCGAGCGCGGCGACGAGGACGATCTCCTCGGTCGCGTACGCGACCGAGGAGAGCGGGTCGGACGCGAAAATCGGCAGCGCCAGCCATTTGGGTAGCAGCGTTTCGTGCAGTTGCTGGGTGCGCAGCGGTCGTCCGACCAGCATTCGTTTGAGTCCAAGTTGCACGGTCACACCCGCGACGCTAGGACGACGCGACACTGCCGTCCGTCGTCCAAGCGTCAAGAGCCAACGGCTGGCCGTTAAGAATTCGTCAAGATCGCGGATCGCGCGTCGAACCAGCGTCGACCGGTGGCGATTAGCGCGACAATCAAACCGTGGGCGCGAGCGATGACAGCGAGCGAAAGCCGGACAGCGGCGTCGGGCTCGTCCGGCAACTGGCGGGATTGGCGGCCACCGCCGCCGCCCTGCCGAGCCTCACCGCCGCGCTCGCCGCTGGCCGCGCCCATCTGTCCTTGGCCGACGACGTGCTGGCGTACCTGGTCGCCGTCATCTGTCTTGCCGTCCTCGGCGGTTTGTGGGCGGCGACAATCGCCGCGGTCGCCAGCAGCCTCCTGCTCAACTGGTACTTCACACCGCCGCTGCACACCTGGACGGTGAACTCCACCCACGACGTCATCGCCCTGGTGCTTTTCCTTTGCGCAGGCCTGATCGTGGCGGCGGTTGTGCACCGCGCGGCCCGACGCGCCGACCTCGCACAGCGTTCCCGCGAAGAGACTCGATTGCTGCTTGACCTCGCGCGCACAGTCCTGGTCGGCCAGGACGATGCGTCCGCCGTCCTTGAGCATTTCCGAACGACCACCGGGCAAAGCGCCGAACTGCTCGAGCGCGTCGGAGGCCAATGGGTGCGGGTTGCCGGTGAATCCGTCCCGGCGGACAGACGTCCACGCGAGACGGCGATTCGGCACGACCTCCGGTTGCGCACCCCGCGCGGGGTCGGGCGATCAATCAGCCCAAGCGTCCTCGAGGGTTACGGCGCGCAGGCCGCCGCCGCGCTCGACCGCGACCGACTCCGCATCAAGGTGGCGCAGGCAGCCAGCCTCGCGGAGTCCGACCGAATCCGCGCGGCGCTGCTCGCCGCTCTCAGTCACGACCTGCGCACGCCGTTGGCGTCGATTAAGGCGAGCGTCAGCACGCTTCGGCAACTGGATATCCAACTCTCCAACGAAGACCGCGCCGATCTGCTTGCCGCGGTCGAAGAAGGAACTGACCGACTCGACCGGCTCATCAGCAATCTGCTCGACATGACGCGGGTCAACACTGGCACGCTGAGACCGACGCTGCGTCCGGTGTCGCTCGATGAGGTCGCGCCCCTCGTCGTCCGAGATTTGGACGACGGTGAGCAGCTGCGGCTCGACATCGACGAGAACCTGCCCCTCGTCATCGCCGACGCCGCGCTGCTGGAGCGGGCGCTCGCCAATCTCGTCGCAAACGCGCTGCGATACTCGCCACGTGGTTGGCCGCCGGCGCTTCACGCGCGAATCTCCGGGGGTGTGATGCAGCTCGACGTCGTAGACCACGGCCCTGGTGTCGCCGACGACGACCGCGCCCGGCTTTTCCAGCCATTCCAGCAGTTCGGAACCAGGCGGAAGGGATCGGGCGTTGGCCTCGGGCTTGCCGTGGCGAAAGGCTTCGTCGACGCCATGGGCGGCCGGCTGCTGGCGATCCCGACGTTGGGCGGCGGCCTCACCATGCGGGTCGAGTTGCCCGTCGCCTCCGCGGCCTCGACCACCGCGGCAGTCGGGCGCGGCGACGCATGACAACAGTCCTGGTCATCGACGACGAGCCGTCGATCGTGCGCGCGCTGCGAATCAACCTGCGCGCCCGCGGATACGAGGTGCATGTCGCGTACGACGGGACCGCCGGCTTGTCGGTGATGGCCCGGGAGCGGGCGGACGTGGTCATCATCGACCTCGGCCTTCCCGACATCGACGGTGTCGACGTCATCAACGGCATCCGCGGATGGTCGAACGCGCCGATCATCGTGTTGACCGCCCGCGATCAGGAACCAGAGAAGGTGCTCGCGCTCGACGCCGGCGCCGACGACTACGTCACGAAGCCGTTCGGCATGGACGAGCTGCTCGCCCGCATCAGAGCCGCAGAACGCCGCGCGGTGCCACAGCCCGATGAACCTGTTGTGTCGGCGGCGCACTTCACCGTCGACCTCGCCGCGAAACAGGTGCGGCGGATCGACGGTGCCGCGGCCCGACTCACGCCGACCGAGTGGCACGTCATGGAACTGCTTGCGCGGCATCCCGACCGGCTGGTGACCGCGCGACAGCTGCTCCACGACGTGTGGGGACCGGCCTATCAGGCGGAAACCCACTACCTGCGGGTTTACCTCGCGCAACTGCGCCGCAAGCTGGAGCCCGACCCCTCGCACCCGTGTTGTCTGCTCACCGAGCCTGGCATGGGCTACCGGCTCGTCACAAGCGCGGCGACCGGCTCGATCACTCGGCCGGCATCCCCCGGGCGCCAGAGCGGATGACCAACGCCAAGCCGGCCAGCAGCAACAGCGCGGCCGGCACCTCCGAGGGGTGAACCGACTGGTGGAGGAACACCGCCGCGATCAGCGTCGCGCCAGGCACCTCCAGCAGGATCGACAAACTGACGACGATCGCGCTCGTCGTCCGCAGCACCTTGTTGAAGACGGAGTGACCCAGCAACTGCGCGCCCACCACGAGCCCCGCGATGCGCAGCCAGTCGGCGCCGCTGTACCCGGCAAGGCGCTGGCCGCCGATCAAGCAGACGACGAGCAAAACCAGCGAGGTCGTGCTGTAGCACACGGTCGTGTAGATCGTCGTGTCGACCGTGCGGCGGACGGCGGCGCCCGTCGTCACATATCCCGCAGCCAGCACGCCGCCCACGAGCGCGAGCAGGTCTCCGGTCAGCGCGCGGGTCGACAGATGAACGTCGATGCCGGTCAGCAGCCCCGCCGACAACACCGCCAGCGCGATGCCCGCCCACGCCGTCCGTCCGATGGACGCGCCACGCGAACGAGCCATCAGCGCGGCCCACGCCGGTTGGGTCGCGACCAGCGCGGTCGACGCGGCTACCGATGTGAAGCGCAAACTCGTGATCCACGTCGCGAAGTGCGCGGCCAACAGCACGCCGGCGCCACCCATCAAACGCCACTCGAAGGAGCGCAGCTCGCGCAACCTCGCGCGGCGTCGGGACACCATGACCGGCAACAAGACCGCCGACGCCGCCGCGTTGCGCCAAAACGCGATCGCCATCGCAGGCGCCACCGTCGCGGCGATCAACGGCCCGGACGTCGAAACTGCGATCACCGCGACCGCGATCAACGCCAGATCGGTTTGTGACGGCGCCGCCAACTCAGGTCGTGTTGCCGTCGCCACCTCGCCCACCCCGCCATCTTGTCAGCGTCGTGACGCCAACCGCCTCCTGATCGCCACCTGACCGCTTGATCGACTCGCGCGCCGGGTACGGCGGGGGTATGCACCTTTCCTTGCGACCCCACCACGTCGCCCGCTACCGCGAGATCGCGGCACTGTTGGCAAAGCATGGCCGCGGCGACCTCGCGCGGTCGGCCGGCCTGGACGAGTTCGAGACACCGGAGCACGACGGTCCGCCGTCCGACCAAGGCGGCGGGCCCGACGCGTTGGCCGGCGACCTGGAGCGGCTGGGTCCCACATTCGTGAAGCTGGGTCAGTTGCTCTCGTCGCGTTCCGACCTGCTGCGACCGGAGTACGTCGACGCGCTGGCAAGGCTTCAAGACGACTGCGAGCCATTTCCTTTCTCCGACGTCGAGACGATCGTGCAAGACGAGCTCGGCGTCCGGCTCGCGCGCTTGTTCTCGGAGTTCGACGACAAGCCGATCGCGGCCGCGTCGCTAGGCCAGGTACATCGAGCGCGCTTGCGCGACGGGCGCGAGGTCGCCGTGAAGGTCCAGCGACCCGGCATCAGGCAGCAGCTTGCCGACGACCTGGAGGTGCTTGGCGAACTGGCCGAATTCTTCGACGCGCACAGCGACAACGCCCGCCGCTATGCGGTGAAGGACGCGTTCGAGCAGTTCCGGCGAGCCCTCGTCGCCGAGCTCGACTACCGGCGCGAGGCGGGCAATCTATCGACGCTGGCGGAGGTGCTCAAGGACAACGAACGCATCATCGTGCCCTGCCCTTACGATGATTTGTCCACCGGCAAGGTGCTGACGATGCAATACATCGAGGGCCGCAAGGTCACCGAGTTGACCGAGTTCGCGCGGCTCGACGTCGACTACTCGCACCTCGCCGATGAGTTGTTCGCGTCGTATCTCAAGCAGATTCTCGATGCGGGCTTCTTCCACGCGGATCCACACCCCGGCAACCTGTTGATCACGCGAGATCAACGGCTGGCGTTGCTCGACGTCGGGATGGTCGGCCGGCTGGCGCCCGACACCCGCAAGCTGCTGGCGAAGCTCATGGTCGCGGTGATGAACGGTCGCAGCGTCGAGGTTGTCCGGGTGGCGCGCCAACTCGGCACGCCGCGCGACGACTTCGAGCCGATGGCGCTGCAACGCACCGTCGAGGACTTGATGGGGTTGATGACGCAAGGTCCGCTCGGCGAGGTCGACGTCGGACGCGCGTTCGTCGAGTTGTCGAGGCGGTCCGCCGAGGCTGGCCTGCGGCCCGCGCCGGAGTTGGCGTTGCTGGGCAAGACGCTGCTCAACCTGGAGAACGTCGCCGGGCAACTCGATCCGGACTTCGAACCGCTGGAGGCCATGCGCCGACACATCCCGGAGTTGATGCGCTCGCAAGTCGACAGCTCCCCCGGCAGCCTGCTCGCTTCGCTGCTCGAGGCGAAGGAGTTCGCGGAGGAACTCCCAGGCCGCGTCAACCGGGCGATGGACGCACTTGGCAGCGGGCATTTCGAGCTTCGCGTCCGCGCTTTCGACGAGACGCAGTTCCTCAAAGGGCTGCACCGGCTGGCCAACGTCGCCGCGGCCGGCCTGATCCTGGCGGCCTTGATCGTCGGCTCCGCGTTGCTCGCCACGCGCGGCGGCGTCACCGAGTCGATCGGCGTCGCGGTCTTCGCGATCTCGGCCGCTTTCAGCCTCGGCATCCTCGGCTGGATGGCGTTGTCCAGCCGCAAGGTGCGCGCCCGGCGACAGTGAGCGGCAGCCGGCGGTAGCGTGCGCGGCGACACTCGACCGCAATTCGAACGTGTGTTCTAATGACACGCATGCGGTGGGACAACATGCGTCTCTCGCCAGAAGGCGGGAGCGACGCGCGTGACAACGAGGGCGCCGCGCTGTTCGCCCGGCCCGCCGTCGTCCGCACCTTCGACTCACCTCAGTTCGCGGGGATGACGTTCTACGAGGTGCACGCGAAATCCATCCTCAACCGGGTGCCCGCGGTGTCGCGGGTGCCGTTCGAATGGACGATCAACCCCTATCGCGGCTGCTCACATGCTTGCCGCTACTGCTTCGCGCGCAACACGCACACGTACCTCGACCTTGGCGCCGGCCTCGACTTCGACACCAAGGTGGTCGTGAAGGTCAACGCGCCAGCACTGCTCCGGCGCGAGTTGGCCCGATCCTCGTGGCGCGGGCAACCGGTGGCGATGGGCACCAACGTCGACTGCTACCAGCGCGCCGAAGGCCGGTACCGCCTGATGCCCGGGATCATTCGAGCGCTCACCGAACACGCCAATCCGTTCTCCATCCTGACGAAGGGTTCGCTCGTCCTGCGCGACCTCGAGTTGCTCGTCGCCGCGTCGCGCGTCACCGACGTCTCGACCGCCGTGTCGGTCGGTTTCGCCGACCAAGCGCTGTGGCGCGACGTCGAGCCGGGCACGCCGAACCCGCTGAAGAGACTGGAGGTTTGCCGCACCCTCAACGCGGCTGGCGTGCGTTGCGGAGTGCTGATGGCGCCGATCTTGCCGGGCCTCACCGACTCCCCAGAGCAGCTTGCCGAAACAGTCGCGGCGATCGCCGCGGCGGGCGCGGTCTACCTGACCCCGATCGTGCTGCACCTGCGAGCTGGGGCGCGCGAGTGGTTCATGGGCTGGCTGTCCGCCACCCACCCCGATCTCCTACTGAGGTATCAGCAGCTCTACGCGAAATCCGCGTATGCGCCGAAGAGCTATCAGGACGACGTTTGCGCGCAGGTTCGCGAACTGGCGAAGGCGAGCGGCATCGGGAAGCCGACGTCCACCGACCGCACACCCGCGCGACGCCACCGCCAACCGTCCGACCCATCGCGTGCCGAGGCACAACAGCTCAGCCTGCTCGCGTGAACAGCGATGACGCCGCGAGACCGTGCGTCGTGCTCGACATCGACGGAGTGCTCGCCGATGTGCGGCACCGCCTGCGCTTTGTCGCTGCCAAACCGAAGAATTGGGCCGCGTTCTTCGCGGCGGCGCCTAAAGACGCCGTGCTCGAGGCCGGTGCGAGCTTCGCCCGCGAAGCGGCGTCGTCCCACGACGTCGTTTATCTCACCGGCCGACCCGAGCGCACCCGCGACGACACGATCGCCTGGCTGCGACGACACAAGCTGCCCGACGGTCCGCTCATCATGCGACGGGACGGCGACCGTCGCCCCGCGGTGATGACGAAGACGCAGGCGCTGCGAAAGCTCGGCGAGGAGCGCCGCATCGCGTTGGTGCTCGACGACGACCCAAAGGTCGTGCGCGCCCTGCGGAAAGCCGGCATCCCCGCGCGGGTCGCCGACTGGATGCCGCGCGACGACACGCTGGCCGAGGCGCAAGAGCGCGACGGCCGAACCTAGGACTCAAAAGCGGACGGCGGCGGGCAGTTGCACGTTAGGTTGCGATCGCCATACGCGCCGTCGATGCGCCCGACCGGCGAGAAGTACTTCGACTCGCGCAGCGACGCGACCGGATAGGCCGCCACCTCGCGCGAGTACGGATGCGACCACTCGCCGATCAGCGCCTCGGCGGTGTGCGGGGCGTTGCGCAGCGGGTTGTCCTCGCGATCCCACTCCCCCGACGCGACGTTCGCGATCTCGCCACGAATCGCGACCATCGCGTCGACGAACCGATCGAGTTCCTCCACGCCCTCGGACTCGGTCGGCTCGATCATCAGCGTGCCGGCGACCGGAAACGACATCGTCGGCGCGTGGAAGCCGTAGTCGACCAACCGCTTCGCCACATCGTCGACCGTCACGCCGCTTTCCTTCGTGAGCTGGCGGAGGTCGATGATGCACTCGTGCGCCACGAGGCCACCGCGCCCGGTGTACAGCACGGGATAGGACGACGAGAGTCGCCGCGCAAGGTAATTCGCGGACAGGATCGCGGATTCCGTCGCGCGCCGCAGCCCGTCGAGGCCCATCAGCGCGATGTAGGCCCACGCGATCGGCAGCACTCCCGCCGACCCGAAGGGCGCCCCGGAGATCGGTCCAGGGCCGGTCGCCGGACCAGCCTCTGACAGCAGGGGGTGGTTCGGCAGATAGGGCGCGAGATGGGCCCGCGCCGCCACCGGTCCAACGCCAGGGCCGCCGCCACCGTGCGGGATGCAGAAGGTCTTGTGCAGGTTGAGATGGGAGACGTCGGCGCCGAACTGGCCGGGTCGGGCCAGCCCGACGAGCGCGTTCAGGTTGGCGCCGTCGACGTACACCTGCCCTCCCGCGTCGTGCACGAGCGAGCAAATGCGCGTGATCGTCGGTTCGAAGACGCCATGGGTCGACGGGTAGGTGACCATGATGGCCGCGACTCTCCCGACGTTCGCGGCAAGTTTCGCCTCGAGGTCGGTCAGGTCGACGTTGCCGTCGGAGTCGCACGCGACCACGACGACCCGCATGCCGGCCATCGCGGCGCTCGCCGCGTTGGTGCCGTGGGCGGAGGCCGGAATGAGGCAGACGTCGCGAGCAGCGTCGCCGCGCGCCGCGTGGTAGTGCCGAATTGCCAGCAGGCCGGCGAGTTCGCCTTGCGATCCGGCGTTCGGCTGCACCGACACCGCGTCGTAGCCGGTGACGTCGGACAGCCAGGCCTCGAGCTCGCGAATCAGCCGCAGGTAGCCGGCTGCCTGATCGAGCGGAGCGAACGGGTGGATGTTCGCGAACTCGGGCCAGCTGATCGCCTCCATCTCAGTGGTGGCGTTGAGCTTCATCGTGCAGGAGCCGAGCGGGATCATCGAGCGGTCGAGCGCGATGTCCTTGTCGGAGAGCCGCCGCAGATAGCGCAGCATCTCGGTCTCGGAACGGTGCCGGTGAAATACCTGGTGCGTAAGGAAAGTCGAGGTGCGCGCAAGCGGAAACGCGTCGTCCAGCAACGCTCCACGCGACCCCTCGCCGTCCGCGAAAGAAACGTCGAAGGCGGCGCACACGGCGCGGAGCTCGGCGACGCCGGTGGTCTCGTCGCAGGCGATCACGACTGTGTCAGCGTCGACGAGTCGCAGGTTGACGCCGCCCGCCAGCGCGGCGTCGACGACGGCCCGCGCGCGGCCGCGCGCGCGCGCCGTCACGGTGTCGAAGAACGGCGTGTCGGCGACTTCTACGCCGCCTGCGCGTAGCGCCGCGGCAAGGGCCGCCGCCCGCGAGTGCACGCGTCGGGCGATGGCCCGCAAACCGTCGGGTCCGTGATAGACGGCGTACATGCCGGCGACCACGGCGAGCAGCACCTGCGCGGTGCAGATGTTGCTGGTCGCCTTCTCCCGGCGGATGTGCTGCTCGCGGGTCTGCAACGCGAGCCGGTAGGCCGGCCGACCGGCGGAGTCGACCGACACGCCGACCAACCGCCCTGGCAACGAGCGCGCGAGCGACTCGCGCACCGACATGAACCCTGCGTGCGGGCCGCCGAACCACATCGGCACGCCGAATCGCTGGCTCGACCCGACCGCGACGTCGGCGCCCCACTCACCGGGCGGGCGCAGCAACGTCAAGGCCAGCAGATCCGTCGCGGCGACGACCAGCGCGCCGGCGGCGTGCGCCTGCTCGACCACTGCCGAGTGATCGACGACGGCGCCGTCGACGGACGGATACTGCACCAGCACGCCGAAGCAGTCACCTGGCAGCCCCTCTGACAAGTCGCGCACCTCGATCTCGACCCCGATGGCGGCCGCCCGGGTGCGCACCACGGCGATGGTCTGGGGCAGCACTCCTGGGTCAATGTAGAAGCGTTGATTTGTCGACTTAGAGCTACGCCGACAAAGTGACATAGCCTCGGCGGCGGCCGTCGGCTCGTCGAGCAACGACGCCCCCGCGACAGGGAGCGCGGTGAGGTCGGCGACCATCGTCTGGAAGTTCAACAGCGCCTCGAGGCGGCCCTGCGAGATCTCCGGCTGGTAGGGCGTGTAAGCCGTGTACCACGCCGGGCTCTCCAGCACATTCCGCTTGATGACGGTCGGGGTCACCGTGCCGTGATAGCCAAGTCCGACCATCGAGGTCACAACCCGGTTCTCCGCCGCGAGCTCCCGCAACCGGGCGAGCACCTGCTCCTCCGAGGCCGCCGGCGGCACCGCCGTGCGTCGTCCGAGTTCTTCGCGAATGGCATCGGGAACCGCGTCGGCGACGAGCTCGGCAAGCGAGCCGTAACCGACGACCGCGAGCATTTTCGCTTGCTCGTCGTGGTCGGGACCGATGTGCCGATCGGCAAACTCACTCATGTCAGGCCTTCCGCGGACGTCAGGGCTCGCCCCCTGACCCGGGAGCGGCTCCCCCTCTGTCATCGCTACCTGAGAGCTTCGCCGCCCGGCGCGTTCATCACGCGCGCGGCTTGCACCGTCGGTGACGCGCCTCGCCACAGGAGGAATCCGCGGCGGCGCGTGCTTTCCAGAGTTGCCTCAGCCACGCGGTTGGTCGGCCTGAGAGATTCCGGGGAGGTTGCTCCTTCGGCGTCTCACGCTGGCTGCGCGAGCTCTCTTCCGTGCGGCGTCATCGGCCCTGCTTGTTGCTGGTTCAGGGTCAAAACTAGCAGCGCGGACGGCGCGGCGAAGGCGCCACGCTCGGGTTGCGGTCAGCCGATGCGGCGCGCGCGCCTGCGGGACAGCTCGTCGTCGCTGTGCGTCGGCGCCGCTTCGCCGCCAGGGCCGGCCTCAAGGCTGGGTCCTGAGCCTGATGCTGTGCCAGATTCTGGGCCGGCTTCGGGCCGCTCACCCGGCAGTTGGGCGAGCGATCCCTCGACCTCGCGGACCACGCGGCCGACCGCGATGCCGAAGACGCCCTGGCCGCCCTGCACCAGGTCGACGACCTCGTCGGCGCTGGTGCACTCGTAAACGCTCGCGCCGTCGCTCATCAACGTGATCTGGGCGAGATCATCGACACCGCGCTCGCGAAGGTGCTGGACGGCGGCGCGGATATTCTGCAGCGAGACGCCAGTGTCGAGCAGCCGCTTGACGACTTTGAGCACGAGGATGTCGCGAAAGCTGTAGAGACGCTGCGACCCAGACCCGGCGGCCGCGCGGACGGTCGGCTCGACGAGGCCGGTGCGGGCCCAGTAGTCGAGCTGGCGGTAGGTGATCCCGGCGGCCGCGCAGGCCGTGGGACCGCGATACCCGACGCTGTCGTCCAGCTCGGGCAGGTCGTCGGTGAACAGCGCGCCCTGGCGAACCACGCGCGGTGTGAGCATCGGCTTGCCGCTCAGCGGGTTGGCCGATTCCGGAAGAGCGCCGGGAGTCGGGCCCGGATTGGGTCCGGGCGTGGGAGCCTCACCGTTGGTCGCCATCTGGCGCGCCTCCTCGTCCGTTCGTCAACCGGGCCGTCTCAGCCGGGCTGCTCGTCAACCGGCCTGTTCGCCGATCGGGCCATTCATCGAACCGGTCCACCTCGGGTAGACAGTCACGCTAGGGATGTCAAACCAGCGAGTCAACGCGACGCGCGGACGACAAGAATTTCGTCACTCTCAACCTGCACTTTAGGCTTGTGGTTGGCCTCGCGACTCACCCCTGCGTGGTGTCGAAGTCCTCCGGCGAGATGTTGTCGAGGAACTCGCGGAACTTCTCCACCTCGTCCTCGTTCTCTTGCTCGTGCGGGATCTCGATGCCCGCCTCCTCCAGCACCGCCTCGGCCCCGTAGATCGAGGCGCCGGTGCGCAACGCGAGCGCGATCGCGTCGCTCGGTCGGGCACTGACCTCCCGGCCGTCCTCGAACACGAGCTCGGCATAGAAGACGTTGTCGCGCATCTCACTGATCCGCACCGCGCGCAACTTCGCGCCGAGCGCGACCAACAGGTCGCGCATCAGGTCGTGTGTCAGCGGCCGCGGCGGCACGACGCCTTGCTGGGCGAAAGCGATGGCGGTCGCTTCGACGGCGCCGATCCAAATCGGCAGGTAGCGCTCGCCCTCGACCTCACGCAACAACACGATCGGCTGGTTCGTCGGCAGCTCGACGCGGACGCCCACCACCTGAAGCTCGTTCATGGTCACCCGCCCTGCCGTGACTTCGGTATTGCGTGACTTCGGTATTGCGTGACTTCGGTATTGCGTGACTTCGGTCTTGCGTGCGCGTCGCGACCGCCATGCCAACAGGCGGCGCATTTTTCACGGTACACCGGCCCAGCAGGCTCGCTGACCCGCCGTGTCAGCGAGACAGCCCGGGTCGAAGCCCGGCCTTCACCAGGGCCGCGTGCAGCCGCACCGACAGTGACGCCAGCTCGCGGGCCACCTCCTCGGCGCGGGCCCGCGCCTCCGGATTGCGCTGCCGAACGAGCGGCGTGACGACCTGCTCGACGAGCCCGACCTCTCGATCGGCCGCCGCTTTGAACGAGCGCAGGTGTCGAGGCTCGATCCCGAACCGGGCCATCTCCGAGACGGTCCTCGCAACCGTCAAGGCGGTGGCGTCGTAGTGGTTGCTGCCCGGCCGCGTCGCGACGAGTTGGAACTGCTCAAGCTGCGTGAGCACGGCGTCGTCCAGGTCGGCTGCCTCAAGCAACTCCTTGCGAGACAGCCGGACGTCGCTGGGGTCCTTGCCGAACGCCTCCGGACCCGGCAATCCCTCGGTGGCGACGAGCGCGCGAGGCACCCGAGGCCCAGACCCCGGTTGCGGCGGGGGCTCGAGGCCGCGGTCGATCGCCTCCAGGTGATCCTTGATGACCCGCAGGGGAAGGTAGTGATCGCGCTGAGCGGTCAGCACGTAACGCAGCCGCTGGACGTCGGAATGGGAGAACTTCCGGTAGCCAGCCGACGTGCGCTCCGGCTCGATCAGACCTTCAGCTTCGAGGAAGCGGATCTTCGAGATCGTGACGTCAGGAAAGTCCGGCCGCAGCTGCGTCAGGACTTCGCCGATCGAGAGTGTGGCGTGAGACGACGCCCGCGAGGTTGACCGCGCGTTCATGTCGAATGCGTCACTCCGCCTTGTCGCCGGGCTCGGCATCAGGTGCGCCCGGCGATCCGGAAGCGCCCGGAGGTGTGGAGGCCGGATGCGCGCCAGCGAAGAAGACCAGCCGGAACTTGCCGATCTGCACCTCGTCGCCGCCCGCGAGGTCGATCTCGTCGATGCGCTCCCGGTTGACGTAGGTGCCGTTGAGGCTCCCGACGTCGCGCACGGCGAAGCCTTCGTCGGTCTTGCGGAACTCCGCGTGGCGGCGCGACACGGTCACGTCGTCCAAGAAGATGTCGCTTTCTGGGTGCCGGCCGGCCGTAGTGACCGCGGCGTCGAGGAGGAACCGGCTGCCAGCGTTAGGTCCGCGGCGCACGACGAGCAGCCCGCAGCCGGGCGGCAGCGACTCGACCGCCGCCTGGTCGGCGATGTCGTCGTCGACGGTCGCCGGCTCCATCGCCTCTATGCCGGAGATCGAGATGGTGGACGTCGAATCCACCGGACGCTCAGGCGCGACCGGTTGGCCCGGCCGGCTCAGGGCCGCGCCGCAGTTCGCACAAAACCGCGCGTCGTCCGGATTCTCATGCCCGCACTGCGTGCAGAAGAGCATCGGCATCGTGGTCGGCGTCCTCCCCGTCATCAACAACCGGCGGACAAGACCGTCAGGTAGAGGTTGACGGTCAGGGAAACCTATGCGCGCAGGCGGTCAGCGGTCAACTCGTACCCGATGGCCGGCTGCCGTCACGCGGCTATTGCGCGCCGGTGAGCTTTCCGTACGCCGCACCGTCGAGCAGCGCGTCGACGTCGGAGGGATCACTCGGCCGCACCTCGATCATCCAGCCGTCGCCGTACGGGTCGGCGTTGACCAGCTCGGGCCGGGCGTCGAGGACGTCGTTGCGGCCGACGATCTCCCCCGAGATCGGCGCGTAGATGTCCGACACGCTCTTGGTCGACTCGACCTCGCCAAGCGACTGCCCAGCCTCGATCTCGGTGCCGATCTCCGGCAGTGTGACGAAGACGATGTCCCCAAGCGCCTCTTGGGCGTGGTCGGTGATGCCGACCCGGACCGTCTCACCACCGCTGCGGACCCACTCGTGCTCGGCGGTGTAGCGCAGATCGTCTGGGATCACGAGGAACCTCCGGGTGCTCAGCCCCCGGCGGTCGGCGACGATGCCGGGTGGGCGTACTTGGGCGGCGTGACTGCATGCAATGCCGTGATCCGCACGGTGTCAATCTGGGTGACTGTACCGCTCGCGCCCTTCCCCTTCACGGTGTCCAGCACGCCTCCGGGAATGCCCATCGCCTGCGACAGCGTCGGCGGGTCGCCGATCGCCAGCAGGTCGTAGGGCGGCGCGAGCTCGGTGCCGTCGACCACGACGCCGCTGCCATCGAGTGAGTCGACGAAGTAGCTGCTGGCGACCAGCCGGACCGCGAGCGGGGCGCCCGGCGAGGCGGTCGACGCAGTTGACCCGGTCGACCCGGTCGCCGGTGAACCGCGGATCTCGACCGCCTCCGCGCCGGCGTCCCGCAGCTCCTCCAGGGCGTCGAGCAGCACGTCGGCGGTGACCTTCTTGTCGGGGTCGGTGATCCGCAAGTCGACGCCCGGTCCGGTGGCCCCCACCGTCCCCGCCAGGATGCGCAGCGTCTGCGCGCGTTGCTGGGCCTCTTGCAGGGCGGCCTGGTCTTGACCCGCGCCACCGGTGAGCTTGGACAGCGTGCTCTGCTCGTCAGCGATCTGCGAGCGCAGCTGGTCGGACTTCGCGGAGAGGTTGTCGAGGACGTCGACGAGATCGGCCTGCCGCGCGGCCGACAGTCCCGCGCCCGACTGGCTGTGCACCTGGGTCACGAGCGCGAAGCCCAGTAGCCCGCAGAGCAGCGCGACGATCAGCTGTCCCCGCGTCGCGCGCGGTCGGCTGATCGCCAGCAGCTCCTTCCACCGGGACGGCGCGGGCGCGACCGTTGCCGCGGGTGGGGCGGCCGTGTCCGTTGCCGCAGGATCAGGCGACGCCGCGGGGTCAGGCGACGGCGGTCTGGCTTTGACTGGCGCCGTCGCCGCGGGTTGCTCGTCGTGCGCCGTCGGCTTCGGCTTCGGCTTCGGCTTCGGAGCTGATCGCTTCGCCGCTGATTGGTTCGGCTTCGGCTTCGGCGCTGGTTCATTCGCCGCTGATCGCCCCGCCGCTGATCGCCCCGCCGCTGATTGCGACTGCGCCGGCTGCTTCTTCGCCGGCCGAGCCTGGTCAGGCTTGGCCGGTCCTGCTGCGCCCGGCGACTTGCGCGGGTCCTCAGTCATGCCCGGAACAGGTGCCGGCGGATCGCCGCCGCGTTAGAGAAGATGCGGATGCCCAACACCACGACGACGCCGGTCGACAGCTGGCTGCCAACTCCGAGTTGGTCGCCGAGGAACACGATCAGTGCCGCCACCAACACGTTCGCGATGAACGACACGACGAAGACCTTGTCGTCGAAGATGCCGTCGAGCATCGCCCGCAGCGCGCCGAACACCGCGTCGAGCGCCGCGACGACCGCGATCGGCAGGTACGGCTGGAGCCCGACCGGCACGGTGGGATGGAAGACCACACCGAGGACCACGCCGATGGCCAAGGCGAGCGCTGCGATCACGGTGATTCCAACGGTTGAGCGGACTGGGGGGCTGGTAACGGTGCGGCGTACCGAACGACTGGCTCGGCCGCCGAGGGAAGCGTAAGCCGTTCCCGCGACTCGACGGAAAAGCCGAGGCCGTACACCTGCCGCCAGTTCTCATACAGCGTGCCGGTCTGGGTCTTCAAAAACGCCGCCTTCAGGTCCGGCGGGCCGATCGCGTCGATGTGGTACGGCGGTGCGATCGGCCGGTAGTCGACCAGGATCGCGTCGCCCGCCTCTCTGATGGCGGTGCGCGTCGTCAGCCGCTCGCCGTTCACCGCGATCGCCTCGGCGCCAGTGGCGAAGAGCGCGTCGACAACCGCCTGGATGTCCCGGTCGTAGATGACCCCCAGCGACGCGGTGTCGGGGTTGCTGGTGTCCTTCGCGTTGTCGAGCGTGACTTCGACACCGGCGCCCTCGACCGCTTGGATGCCAGCCACCGTCTCCAGTTCCGCGATCTCGCGTTGCAGCGTTGAGCCTCGTCCCGACGCCGCCAGCGCGGCGTCGCGCGCGCTGGCCACTCTCGTGCGCAGGTCGTCGAGTTGCTTTTGCAGCTGGTCGGACTGCGTGGTTTGCGCGTGGATCTGGTTCACCAGGTCCTTGCGCGCCCGCTTCGCGGCGTCGGCATTGCGATGCGTGGCCACCGCGGACGTCGCGAACAACGCCCCGGCGAGCGCCAGCACGACGCCAACGGCGAGCGCGGTGACGCGCCGCGAGCTCGCCGGCTTGCGTTCCACCACGACACCGGACGACGCCGCCTCGCGGCGGGCCGCCACCTGCTCGTAGCCCTCGTCGATCGCGTGCGTCGTCAGGTTGATGAGCAGCGACATCGAGGCGTCGGCGCGCCGGCGGCCGCCCTCGCCGGTGCCGGTGCCGGTGCCGACGGTTGGTCCTGGAGCGGTCAGTTTCCGGCCCCCTCGACAACGGCGGCCCACTCTTGGAGCAGCTCGTTCGCCGAGTCCGCGTCGTGGCCCTCGGCCCACATGTGCGTGACGGCCTCGGCTGGGTCGGGCAACACGAGCACCCAACGGCCGTCGTCCTCGACGACTCGGACACCGTCGGTGGTGTCGAGCACGCGATCGCCGGCGGCTTCTACCACCGAGCGCATGACCATGCCTTTGGCTGCCCACGGCGTCGGCACCGACCGGCGCAACACGTACGCCTGCGGGATCCGCGCGTCGATTTGGCTCAAGGTCAACTTGGTTCGGGCGACCAAGCCGGTCAAACGCACGAACGACGCGATGCCGTCGATCGCGGTGCCGAACTCCGGGATGACGAAGGCGCCGCGGCCGTCGCCGGCGAATATAGCGTCCGGGGCGGCGGCGGCCTTGGTCAGCTCGTCGGGTGAGGTCGGCGCCCAGTGGACGCCGACCCGGTGGAATCTGGCGACATCCTCGGCGACGCGGGTGGTTGTGATGGGCAGCGCGATCCGCCCGCTGTGCCGCTCGGCGGCGACCAGGTCCATCACAACCAGCAGCGCGCGGTCGTCGTGGACGATGACGCCCCGCTCGTCGACAAGTGAGATGCGCTCCCCCACCGGGTCGAAGCGGACACCGAACGCCGCTCGCGACGACGCGACCAGTTCGCCGAGTCGCTCAAGCGCGCGCATGTGCTCGTTCAGCGTCTCGGTCGGCGCGGTTTCGTCGAGCCTGTTGTTGACGGTGAGGACATCGATGCCGATGCGTGCGAGCAGCGTTGGCAGGATCAGCGCGGCCGTGCCGCCGGCCGTGTCGATGACCACCTTCAGGCCGGCCTCCGGGATGCCTGACGTGTCGACGCAGCGCAGCAACTCGTGCGAGTAGTCCTCGAGGTTGCGCGACGGATAGGTCAGATCGGCGATCTCGCCAGGGAACGCGCGGCGAAACTCCTGACGGGAGAACACCCGCTCGAGGCGACGTTGGGCGCCGGGGGCGAGGTCGCCGCCACGCTCGTCCAGAAACATGATGTCGACGCTTTGAGCGTCTGCCGGCGTGGTGTGGATCATGATGCCGCCCGCGGAGTCGCTGTGGGCGATCGCGAATCGGGTCACCGGCGCCGGCGCCGCCTCGAGGTCTCTCACGTTGATCGCGGACGCGGTCAACGCGCTGATCACCGCGCGCTTCAACGCGCGAGCCGCCCGGGAGACGTCACGCGAGGTCGTGACCACCTCGCCCTTGCGCAGCGTCGTCGCGTACGCCGAGGCGAGTCGCACCGCGAGCTCCGGCGTTATCTCGACGTTGACCAAGCCGGAGACGCCCCGGGGACCGAACAGGTTTCGCTGCCCGCGCGACTCCCAGATGACGCTGGTGTTGACGAGCGCGCCGGCTTCGATCGTCTTGAACGGATAGACCTTCACGCCCGAGGAGATGTAAGCCTCTTCCTCAACGACACATTCGTCGCCGACGACGGCGCCTTCCTCGATGCGCGCGCCGCGCATGATGTCGGTGTTCTTGCCGATGATGCAACCCCGCAGATTGGTCTGCGGCCCGATGAACACGTTGTCGTAGACCACGGCGCGGTGCAGGAACGCGGTGTTCTTCACGACGACATTGCTGCCCAGCACGGTGTACTCACGCAGTTCGGCGCCGCCCTCGACCTTCGCGTAGTCGCCGACGTACAGCGGCCCCTTGAGAATCGCCTCCGGGTCGACCTCTGCGCCCTCGCACACCCAGACGCCGGGCATCATTTCGAAACCCTCGATGTCAACGTCGACCTGACGGTTCAGCACATCCGCCTGCACCTGGATCAGGCTCTCCAGCGTGCCCACGTCTTCCCAGTAGGCGTCGGCGATGTAGCCGTAGACCGGGGCGCCCAACTCCAGCAACTTCGGGAAGACCTCTTGCGGACCAATCGACCTTCTCGCCGGCCGCCACGTGCTCGAAGATCTCCGGCTCCATCATGTAGACGCCGGTGTTGACCGTGTCGGAGAACACCTGACCCCACGTCGGCTTCTCGAGGAACCGGTCGATGCGGCCGTCCTCGCGGGTGATCACGATGCCGAACTCCAGCGGATTCGGCACCCGCTTGAGCGCCACCGTGACCAGGGCCTGGTGCTCGTGATGGAAGCGAGCCATCTCACTGAGGTCGATGTCGGTGAGCGCGTCGCCGGAGATGACGACGAAACGGGCGTCGCGCAACTCCGCCTCGGCGTTCTTCACGCTGCCTGCGGTGCCCAGCGGCGTCTCCTCGGTGGCGTACTGCAGGTTCATGCCGAGCTCGTCGCCGTCGCCGAAGTAGTTGCGGATCAGCGACGCGAGGAACTGCACCGTGACGACGGTGTCGGTGAATCCGTGCCGGCGCAGCAGCCGCAGCACGTGCTCCATGATCGGGCGGTTGACGACGGGCAGCAGCGGCTTGGGCTGGTTGGCCGTCAGCGGCCGCAGTCTGGTGCCCTCGCCGCCAGCCATCACGACGGCCTTCATGCCGGCCGTCGCCGGGTGCAGCACGGGCGCCAGACCGTCGTTCATACAGACGCCTCCCTGGCCTCGCGCTCCGGTCCGTCGCGTCCCGGCGGGCCCGTCGGCGGCGGCGTCGCACCGTCCGAGGTTTGAGCCCGCACGAGTTGCCGGACGTGAAGTGCGTACAGCACACCGGCGTACCAATACAAGGCGGTGCCCCAGATTCCGAACGACCAACCAACGATCCGCGCCGCGTGACTGATCGAGTTGGAACCGCTCCCAAGCAGCAGCAAGGGCAGCGCGTACAGCAGATTGAAGGTCGCCGCCTTGCCGAAGAAATGCACCGGCAGCGCCGGGCCGTACCCGAGTCGCTTGAGCACCGGCACGAAGGCGAGCAGCGCGACATCGCGGCCCAGCAGCAGTCCGGCGAGCCACCACGGCATGATGTGCCGCACCGACAGCGCGACGACCGTGACGACGATGAACAACCGGTCGGCGGCGGGATCGAGCAGTTGACCGAGGCGGCTGGTCTGGTTCAGCAGCCGAGCGAGTTTGCCGTCGAGCCAGTCGGTGAAACTGCTGACCGCGAGCACCACGATCGCCCATCCGTCCGCGTGCGGGCCGAGGGCGAGCCAGAGAAACAACGGGACGGCGAGCAGCCGCAGCAGGCTGAGCGCGTTCGGCACCGTCGCGATTCGGTCAGGTGCTGGCGCGGCCTGCTGTGCGCTCACCCGGCCGTCCCTTCTGCCCCGATCTTTCGTGCTCCAACGTTAGGCGCGAACGGGCCCGGCCGCTGCGGCAGCCGAGCCCGTGTTGCCCGCCCGTTTCATCTCGCTGTCGGGACGACAGGATTTGAACCTGCGACCCCTTGACCCCCAGTCAAGTGCGCTACCAAGCTGCGCCACGTCCCGAATGTCGAGCGACCCCGACTGGTGTGACGATATCGCACGGCGACCAGCCGTCCGGCGGCTCATCGCCGTCCGGACCGGCCCTTCCCGCCCTTCGCGCCGCCCTTCTTGCCGCGCGACTCCTTCACCCGCACCGAGATCTCGACGGGAGTGCCGGGAAAGCCGAAGTCCTCGCGGAGTCGACGCTCGACGAAGCGGCGGTAGGTGGCCTCGAGGAAGCCCGAGGAGAACAGCACGAATCGCGGCGGTTGAGTGCCTGCCTGCGTCGCGAAGAGCACCTTCGGCTGTCGTCCACCACGCACCGGCGGCGGCGTGGCGGCGATCAACTGCGACAGCCAGCCGTTCAGCCGGGACGTCGAGACGCGGCGCGACCAACCGTCGAGCGCGGTCTCGATCGCCGGCGTCAGCTTGTCGATCGCGCGCCCGGTCCGCGCTGAGACGTTGACCCGCGGCGCCCAGGCGACGTGATGCAGTTGCCGGTCGATCTCCGCCGTCAACTGCTCGCGGCGGTACTCGTCGAGCAGGTCCCACTTGTTGAACGCGAGCACGAGGGCGCGGCCCGCCTCCACGACCATGTCGATGATCCGCAGGTCTTGGTCGGCCAGCGGCTCGCTCGCGTCGAGCAAGACGACGGCGACCTCCGCCTCCCGTAAGGCGGTCGCGGTTCGCAGGCTCGAGTAGTACTCGGCCCCCGACGCCTCCTTGATCCGGCGGCGAATCCCAGCTGTGTCGACAAAGCGCCAAGTAGATCCCGCAAGGTCGACGACGGAGTCGACGGGGTCACGCGTGGTGCCCGCGACGGCGTCGACGACAGATCGCTGCTCTCCGGTGAGCCGGTTCAACAGGCTGGACTTCCCCACGTTCGGCCGGCCGAGCAGCGCCACCCGCCGCGGACCGCGCCGCCGCTCTTCGTCGGACGGCGGCAGTTCGGGCAGCGCGTCGAACACGGCGTCGAGCAGGTCTCCGCTGCCGCGGCCGTGCAGCGCGCTGACCGCGTGCGGTTCACCCAGGCCCAACGACCACAGGCTCGACGCGTCGGCCTCGCCCTTCGCGCTGTCGACCTTGTTCGCCACCAGCAGCACCGGTTTGCGGGTCCGGCGCAGCGTGCGGGCGACCACCTCGTCGGTGTCGGTCGCGCCAACGACCGCGTCAACCACCAGCAGGACGACGTCTGCCGCCGCCGCCGCGATCTCTGCTTGCTCGGACACCTGGGCTTGCAGCCCCTGCGCGTCCGGCTCCCACCCACCGGTGTCAACGAGGGTGAACGCGCGACCGCGCCAGTTCGCGTCGTAGGTCACTCGATCGCGGGTGACGCCGGGGACGTCCTGGACGACCGCCTCCCGGCGTCCGAGGATGCGGTTGACCAACGTCGACTTGCCGACGTTCGGTCGGCCGACGACGGCCACCAACGGGGCCAGCGCAGCCGACGGGGCGCCGTCGTCGAGGGTGTCGTCCTCGGCGCCGTCGAGGGTGTCGCCGTCCGCGCCGGCGTCAGTCGACACGTTCGGCGTGCTCGTGGCATCGCGTGCGGGATCATCCAGGCCGACCCAGTCGGCCTCGCTGTCCCAGGTGCCGTCGACCGTCATCGCCGTTCCCCGATCGACTCGCTCGGTGTCACGCCGGTGCGCTCCTGGACCAGCGTCAGCGCCGCGGCGACGACCTCGCCAACGTCGAGCTTGGTGGTGTCGAGCTCAACCGCGTCGGCGGCCTCGGCGAGCGGTGACGCCGCCCGGCTCGCGTCGAGATGGTCGCGGCGGGCGAGGTCGGCTCGGACGGCCGCGACGTCGCCGTCGCCGGTCTTGTCGAAGTCCCGCGCGCGTCGGCCGGCGCGGGCGGCCGGGCTGGCGGTGAGAAAGATCTTGACCGGGGCCCCGGGGCAGACCGTGACGCCGATGTCACGGCCCTCGACGACGATGCCCCCGGCGCCGATGAGATCGCGCTGGAGGTTGAGCAGGTTGGCCCTCACCAGCGGGATCGCGCTGACCGCGCTGACCGTGCTCGTGACGTCCGCCTGGCGGATCGCGGCGGTGACGTCGACGTCCGCGACGCGTACCCATTGATCGGCCGGGTCGGTGGAGATTCGCGGATCGAAGCTGTCCGCGCATGCCACGACCGCCGCCTCGCTGGCCGGGTCGATGGGGTCGACGTCGTTACGCAGCACCCACCAGGTCAGCGCGCGATAGATGGCGCCGGTGTCGAGGTAACGAAGTCCGAGCTCCCTCGCGACGGCCCGCGAGACGGTCGACTTGCCGGAGCCGGACGGCCCGTCGACCGCGACGACCAGCGAAGCGCGGTCGATGTCGGCAGCGGGCATCGCGGACTCTCCTGTGGCTGTGGCGGCGGCCGGCCGCTTGGGCGCAACCGTCAACTGGCATCGTATCGGGCCGCCGCGAGCGCACGGTAAAGAGCTTTGTCGATAAGTTGGCCTATCGCTTTAGGAGTAGACCTGCCACCCGGATTGCCGCATGCACGCGATCAGCGCGGGCGCGCTCTCCTCATGCACGTCGATCTCGACGACGCCGACCGGCCGGCCCGGCTCGTGCTCGACCCGGACGTCCTCGACGTTGATTCCCGCGTCGCCCAAGGCCCGCAACAGCGCGGCCAGCTCGCCCGGCGCGTCGCGCACGACGATCGGAACGGTGGCGAAGTTGGCGGCTGTCTCGCCTCGCTTGAGCGGCACCCGGGCGCGACCCGCGACACCCGCCTCGAGGAGGCTCGTCAGCGTAGCGAGCGCGGCCTGGTCACCGGCGTCGATTGCCTCGAGGGCGCCGACCATCCGCGTCGCGTCCGCGACGAAGCCGCGCAGCGCCACGGCGAGGTGGCCGGAGTTCGCGGCCAGGATGTCGCTCCACAGGCGGGCGTCGCCCGCCGCCACCCTGGTGGTGTCGTGCAGTCCGGTGCCGCCGAGCGCGACCGTCTCCACCGAGGCCGCGACGAGCTGGCCAGCTAGCAGCGACGCGACGACGTGCGGCAGGTGAGAGACCGTGGCAAGCGCCGCGTCGTGGTCGTCCGCCGACATCTCGATCGGCGTCGCCCCGCAGGCGATGGCGAGTGCGCGGACGTCGTCGACCGCGTCAGCCGCCGCACGAGGTGTCGGCGTGATGACCCACGGCCGGCCGACAAAGAGGTCGCTGTGCGCGGCCGCGGGTCCGGAGCGTTCGCGGCCGGCGACCGGATGGCCACCCACGTACCTGGATAGGTCGACGCCATATGCCTGCGCATCAGCCTGAGGTTGAGCCTTTGCAGAGCCAACATCACTCAAGGTCCGGCAGACACCAAGCTGTTGCACACGAGAAAGTTCAGCACCGATATGGCGTGGCGGAACGGCGACCACCGCCAGATCGAAGGTCTCGTTCATCAACCTCGGGCGACCCGCGCCAAGTTCGATGGCCAGCGCCAGCCGACCCGCGGCGCTGTCCTCCAACGCGACGTCGATCCCGACCTCGCGCAGCGCCAGGCCGATCGAGCTGCCAATCAGCCCCGAGCCCACGACGAGAACCGAGCGCAGCACGGAACCCGGGCGCGCGGTCATCGCGGGCGCCGCCAAAGTCCCCTGGCGATCCGGCGCTGGCGAGGGCTCCGGCGCTGAGGACGGCTCCGGTCGGGTCATTGCGGCAGGTCGTCGCGCAACGCGGCCGCCGCGCCAAGGAAGGCGTGGCGAATGGCCCCCCGGTCCGCGTCGGTCTCGACGTGAGCCAGCATCCGGACGACGCGTCGCAGCGACCCCGGGACCGCGATCTCGCTGGCGCACAGCAACGGCACGTCGTCGAAGCCGACCTGCCTGGCGCCGGCCGCGGGAAAGCAGGACGTCAGGTCCGGGGTGGCGGTGAAGAAGATGCTAATGACGTCGGCCGGCGAGAGCTGGTTCCGATCAAGGACCGCGGCGATCATCTCGTGAACGCCACGATAAATCGCGTCGGGCTCATCAGCGGCGACCTGAATGGCGCCGCGCACCGCTCTAACGGCCACAACTCGCTCCTTGATCGACAGGTGTCTTGGTCACCCTAGCGACGTGCGGACAACGCATCAAAACGCTTCAGCGGGGTGTCGTCGAATCGGGCAACCGATGAGTCGACTAAACGATGAGTCGTTGTATCGAGGATGCCGATGAGCAGCGAGTGATGCGAGGATGTCGATTTATCTGTTTAGGCACGGCACTTGACCTGCGAGGAGAGGTTCCGCCATGGGGCTTCTGCTCGCAGCGATCAAGGATCGGGGTCTCGCGTCGGTGGACTATCTAGTGCTCAACCGCTATCGCGTTTAGTCGACATATCGTTATGTCGGAAGGTCGCCGTGGGTGTTTCAGTGCCCGCGTGCGCGCAGACCGGTCAGCGTTCGACCGCTGCGAAGAGCTCACCGATCTCCCGCTGGTTCAGCGGCCTGATCTTTCCCGGCCGCAACTCCCCAAGCTTCACCGGGCCGATCTCGGTGCGGATCAGCCGCTGCACCGGGTGCCCGACAGCGGCGAGCAACCGACGCACGATGTGCTTTCGGCCCTCGTGCAAAGCGATCTCCACCATGACGCGGGCACCAGCGCGTCCCACCACGCGAAAGCTGTCGGCGCGCGCCACGCCGTCCTCAAGGTCGACGCCGGCGCGCAAGATCCGGCCGAGTTCGCGCGGCACGGCGCCAGTCACCTCGGCGAGGTACGTCTTGCGGATTCCATAGGAAGGGTGCATCAGCCGGTGCGCGAGCTCACCGTCGTTTGTGAGCAACAGCAGACCTTCGCTGTCCGCGTCGAGGCGGCCGACGTGGAACAACCGCTCCGCCCGGTGCTCGACCAGGTCCCCCAGGCACGGTCGGCCCGCAGAGTCGGACATCGCGCTCAGCATCCCCCGCGGCTTGTTGACGGCGAGGTAGCGAGCCGTCTCCCGAACCGAAATCCGGACGCCGTCGACCTTTACGACCGCGCGGCTCGGGTCTACCCGCACCCCTTGCTCGCGCACGACACGACCGTCGACCTCGACGCGGCCTTGCCCGATCAGCTCCTCACAGGCCCGGCGGGAGGCCACTCCGGCGGCGGCGAGAACCTTCTGGAGACGAACGCCCTCTTGCTCGTTATTGATGCTATTCATCTCGACCTAAACTTGAGAGTTCGCCTTCAAGAGCCTCGATCGACGTAGACTCAGGTAAGAAGTTGGCCAAGTTCGGCAGATCCTCCAGACTGCGCAAGCCCAGCCGCTCGAGGAAGTAGCTCGTCGTCCGGTAGAGGACGGCGCCCGACTCCTCGGCGCCGGCTTCCTCCACGAGGCCCCGGCTGACCAGCGTGCGCATGACGCCATCGACATTCACTCCTCGCACCGCGCTGACCCGCGTACGGCTCACCGGCTGTCGGTACGCCACGACGGCCAGCGTCTCGAGCGCCGCCTGGGTGAGCCGCGCCTGCTGTCCATCGAGTACGAACCGCTCGACGTAGGGCGCGAACTCCTCGCGGGTGTACAGCCGCCATCCGCCGGCGATCTCGCGAAGCTCGAAACCGCGGCCTGACTCGGTGTGCTCCCGCGCGACGTCGTGCAACATCGCCACGACCTGGGCCTCCGGCACCGCGAGCACCGAGGCCAGCATCGTGGCGCCGACCGGCTCGTCGACCACGAGCATGATCGCCTCGATCGCGCCACGCAGCCGTTCCCCCGCGAGCGGCTCGCCAGCTGCCCCCTCGTACTCGGCGCCAAGGTCTTCATCGTCAATCCCCGCCGCACCGACCGGCCGGTCGGCTTCGGGTGGATTTGTCGACATGGCTACCTCCAGTTCGTGACGCCGGCACGCCCGCGTTCTCGCGGCGAGCAGGTGGGCCGGCGAGCCAGCCTACGGGCGAATACCTGCCAGCTACTCGGCGGAGGGAGGCGCGGCAGCCGGTGATGAGGCGACCGAGGGCGCGTCCGACGCGCCGGCGTCAGTCGCGTCGGCGTCAGTCGCGTCGGCGTCAGTCGCGTCGGACGACGAGCCCGCCCCATCCTCGTCGTCCGGCCAGTCGGACACCCCAACGGCGGCGGGCCCGTCGTCGTCCGGCGAACCGTTCCACCGCACGAGCAGGTCGCCCAGTGGGGTGAGCTGCTCAAAGGACACCATCGCCTCCTTGAACATCTCCAACAACGCGAGGAAGCGGGCGATGATCTCCACGTTGGCCGTGCAGTCGGAGGTCAACGCCCTGAAGGTCGCCGCGCCACCGCGGCGCAGCCGCTCGCTGAGGATGCCGGCCTGCTCCCGGACACTCACGGTCGGCGCGTGGATGTGCGCCACCGAAACCGAGGGCGGCGGCTTCGGCGTCAGCGCGCGAGCGGCGATCGCGGCGAACTGCTCGGCGCCCAGCCCGATCAGCACCTCGGGCAGCAGCCCGGTGTAACGCGGCTCGGGACCGACGGCGCGCGGGTAGCGACGACCCTCGGTGGCGAGCAGCGACGAGAGGATGGCCGAGACCTGCTTGTACGCGCGGTATTGCAGGAGCCGGGCGAACAACAGGTCGCGGGCCTCGAGCAGCGCGAGGTCCTCCTCGTCCTCGACCTCCGCCGCGGGCAGTAGCCGGGCGGCCTTCAGGTCGATCAAGGTGGCGGCGACCACGAGGAACTCGCTGGCCTGGCCGAGGTCCCAGGCCACGCCGAGGTGACGGATGTGGGCGATGAACTCGTCAGTCACCTTCGACAACGAAACCGCGGTGATGTCGAGCTCGTGCTTGGCGATCAGGCCGAGCAGCAGGTCGAACGGTCCCTCGAACACCTCCAGGTGAACCTGGAAGCCACGCGGCTCGGCCCCTGCGGGCGCTTCGTCGACCATCGCGCTCACGCGATGAGTCCCACGAGTGGATCGACCATGGTGCTCAGGAAGGAGACCAGGATCGGCGTGCCGAAGATCGGCAGGGCGAGGACCAGCAGGATCAGCGTGCCCCAGTTCTCCTCGTCCAGCCGCAGGTGCGCCCGCTGCCAGCCAACGCTGCGCGGCGTCAGCGCAAACAGCAGCCTCCCGCCGTCGAGCGGCGGCAGCGGCATGATCGCCAGGATGCCCATGGTGAGCCACTGCGTGCCCGCCAGCAGCAACGCGACCTGGCCGAAGTTGATCAGGTAGTGAACGTGCGTGCCGCCCTCCACGAAATGCGGTGCGCCGTCGTACGCCTCGCGAAGCCAGCTCGGCAACTGCGGGCCGGACAGGTCGAGCCCCGACCATGCCCTGAAGCCGGCGAGCGCCGCGATTCCGATCGCGGCCAGCGCGATCGGGCCCGCGAGAAGCTGCGCGACCACGCGGGCAGGCGGCTTGCGTACGAAGTTGCCGATCTCGACCGGACTTCCCCACCCCGGGCCGCCGATCGCCGCCGCGACGCAACCGTACGGGTCGACGACGGGTCGCAACCATCCCAACGCGCGACGGCGGGCGAGGTTGCGCGCCCAGGCCGGCCGTCGCTGCCCGCCGATCACCCGTTGCGCGAGGCCACGAACGTAGAGGCCGACCGCGAAGGCAGCCACGAGGACGACGAAGGACAGCGGGAAGCGCAGCGCGTAGAGCACAGATCAGCGCCCACGCAGCCGACGGACCAGGATGCTCGCGTCGCCCTTGGCCTCGAGGTCGGCGAGGACGACCGCGATCGCCTCGCGAACGATCCGGCCGCGGTCGACGGCGAGGCCGTGCGAGGCGCGCAACGCGAGCCGGGCGTGCTCGAGCTGAAGCAGCTCCTCAGGCGAGCAATACACCGTGATCTTCTCGTCGTGCCGCTCGCGTCCGGTCGGCCGGGCGTCGCCACGGCGGGCGATCCGAACCGGCCTGCCGTTCGTGCCGCGCTGCGCGAACTGCCCGGCCGGCTCATCGTCAAGCGGTTCGGACGGCGCCGACGCTGGATAGACCAACGCAGCCGTTGCCGCCGGTGACGCCGCCTCGCGTTCGGCGCCGTCGTCCCAATCGTCAGGGGCCGCCTCGAGTGCCCGGCTCACCCGGGCGGCTCGCGCCGGGGCGGCGAGGGCAGCGCTGCCGCGGCTCCCCGGCCCGGTCGCGCCCGGAGCGGACGGGCCGCCGGGGCTGGCCGAGTGAGCGGCGCCCGCGGTGGCCCGGAACAACTCGTCGGCGCCCGGCAGCCGGGGTCGGCGGTTCATCGGGCCAACACCTCCTTGGCGAGTTCGCGGTAGGCCCGAGCACCCGCCGAACTCGACGCGTACGCGGTGATCGGCTCGCCGACCACGGTCGTCTCGGGAAAACGTACCGTGCGGCCGATGACCGTGTGGAACACCCGGTCACCGAACGCCTCGACCACTCGAGCCAACACCTCGCGACTATGCAACGTCCGCGGATCGAACATTGTGGCGAGGATTCCCTCAACCTGGAGTTGAGGGTTCAACCGCTCCTGGACCTTCTCTATCGTCTGCATCAGCAGAGCCACACCTCGCAGCGCAAAGAACTCACATTCCAACGGGATGACCACGCCGTCCGCCGCGGTCAGCGCGTTGACCGTCAGCAGACCCAGCGAGGGCTGGCAGTCGATCAGGACGATGTCGTAGTCGGGCAGCACCGGTTCGAGGGCCCGCGCGAGCACCTGCTCACGGGCCACCTCGTTGACGAGTTGCACCTCGGCCGCCGACAGGTCGATGTTGCTCGGCAGCAGGTCCATGCCGGGGGTGTTGGTCTTGAGCAACACGTCATCGACGGAGACGTCGCGCTCGATCAAGACGTTGTAGACGGTGTGGTCGAGGTCGTGTGGATTCACGCCCAAGGCCGACGGAGAGCGCGCCCTGCGGGTCGAAGTCGACGAGCAGCACCCGTCGACCCCATTCGGCCAACGCGGCGCCGAGGTTGATCGTGCTGGTGGTCTTCCCGACGCCGCCCTTCTGATTGCACATCGCCAGCACCCAGGCTGGGCCATGCCGGTCGAGCGGCGGCGGATCGGCGAAGACCGGCATCGGCCGTCCCGCGGCGTCGAGCCCGTCACGCGCGATCTTCGCGTCAGCGGCGTCCGACTCCGCCGACTCCCTCGGAGCACGCCGTCGACGCCGAATTCGTCGACTTAGCCATCTATCGCTGTGCCTCTCTGGCGATGAGCCGTCATGACCGCCATGACGACGAGTCGAGACACTAAAGCCCAGACTCACCTCCCCCGGCAAGCCGAGCGCTCGCGGGTGGGCGGACGCGTACACCTCCCGCAACCGATCGACCGTCACCAGCGTGTAGATCTGCGTCGTCGTCACCGAGGCATGGCCGAGCAGCTCTTGAACCACCCGCACGTCCGCGCCGCCGTCGAGCAAGTGCGTGGCGAACGAGTGGCGCAGCGTGTGCGGCGAGATCGCGCCGGTCAGGCCGGCCGTTCGGCGGCGGCGCGCAACACGCTCCAGGCGCTCTGGCGGGACAGCCGGCCCCCTCGGACGTTGACGAAGACCGCGCCCTCGCGGCGGCCGGCGCCGACGCGGCGCTGGCCAGCAACGTGGGCCGTCCGGCCCGCAGGTAGTCCTCAAGCGCGCGTCGGGCGAAACTGCCGAGCGGCACGACGCGCTGCCGAGAGCCTTTGCCCGAACAGCCGCACCACACCGGCCTCGAAGTCGACGTCGTCGACCGCGAGCCCGACCGCCTCTGAGATCCGCGCTCCGGTGCCGTAGAGCACCTCGAGCAGCGCGCGGTCCCGCAACTCCCTCGGCGAGCCGCCCGAGCCCGCGGCGGCGAGCAGCCGCTCGACGTCCGAGACCGAGATGGCCTTCGGCAACCGGCGCGCGGGCGCCGGCGGGCGCACCGCGCCTGGCGGCGTCAGTTTCGACGCTGCCCTCGCGGACGGCGAACTTGTGCAGCCCGCGCACAGCGACGATCGTGCGCGGCCGCCGAGCGTGGCCGACAGCGGCGGATGCGACTCGTCGCCCGCGCCGGAAGGCGGCGAGGAAGTCCGCGACGTCAGCTTCGGCGACATCGGCCAGTGACGATCGCCCGGACGCCGACAAGAATTCGGCGTAACGGCGCAGGTCGCGGCGATACGAGCTCAGGGTGTTCTTCGCGAGCCCGCGCTCGACGGCCAGGTGGTCGAGGTAGCCGCGAACCTGCGCGTCGAGCGCTCGCGAAGCCATGTCGGCGCACCTCCAGCGGACGGATCCGCGTGCGCGGAACCGACGGGGACCGCGTTCAGGCTAGGACGTCGGCGAGCGCCGCGACGTCGAGTCCGTGCGCTTCGCCGACCGGCGCGCTCACGATCTGGCCGTCATGGACGTTAAGGCCCAGCGCCAACGCGGCGTCGGCACGACAGGCGTCGCGCCAGCCATGAGTCGGCGATCGCCGACACGTACGGCAGCGTGACGTTGGTCAGCGCGTACGTCGAGGTGTGCGGCACCGCGCCTGGCATGTTGGCCACGCAGTAGAACAACGTGTCGTGCACCCGGTACGTCGGCGCGTCGTGCGTGGTCGGGCGCGAACCCTCGAAGCAACCGCCCTGGTCGATCGCGATGTCGACGAGCACGGCGCCGGGCTTCATCCGAGCCACCAGGTCGTCGCGAACCAGCCGCGGCGCCTTCGCGCCGGCCACCAAGACCGCCCCGATCACCAGGTCGGCGTCGAGGCAGCGCCTTCTCGATCTCGTAGGAGTTCGACGCGACGGTCTGCAAATGGCCCTGGTAAATCCGGTCGGCCTGGCGCAGCTTCTCGATGTTGTTGTCAAGCAGCAGCACCTCCGCCTGCATGCCGAGCGCGATCGCGGCCGCGTTCATGCCGGCGACGCCGGCGCCAAGCACCACGACTTTGGCCGCGTAGACCCCGGAGACACCGCCCATCAAAATGCCGCGTCCGCCTGCCTCGCGCTCGAGGCAGCGGGCGCCGACCTGCGGCGCCATCCGCCCGGCGACCTCCGACATCGGGGCGAGCAGCGGCAGCGACCGGTCGGCGAGCTGCACTGTCTCGTAGGCGATCGCCGTGGCGCCGGACGAGAGCAGCGCGTCGGTGCATTCCCGTGAGGCGGCGAGGTGCAGGTAGGTGAACAGCACCTGGCCCTTGCGCAGCCGGTGATACTCCTGCGCGATCGGCTCTTTGACCTTCAGCACGAGGTCGGCGAACGCCCACACGTCGTCAGCGGTCGGGAGCATCCCGCGCCCGCCGCCTCGAAGTCCTCGTCGGGTATCGACGACCCGACGCCCGCACGTCGTCTCGACGACGACCTCGTGACCGTGCGCGCACCAGCTCATGGACGCCTGCTGGAGTGATGGCCACCCGGTACTCGTGGTTCTTGACTTCGCGCGGTACGCCGATCTTCACGACGCGCTGCCTTCCGTCTGCGTGAGGCGGTCGCCGACCTGTTGCCGACGACCTGTCGGACCGCGGTGATGCCGCGGTCGGGTCGAGTCTAGCCCGCGCGCCCAGCGAGGTGATCAAGTCGACGCCGAGCCCGGACGCCCCGGTCGGCCCGAAACCAGGGCGCGTCGGCGTCGCGTCGCCGCCCGACACCGTCGAGCGAGACGCGGCCGCGGCCAGCATCCCCATGACGGCCAGCGCGTTGTGGAACCGCCCGGCGAGCACGCGCCTCGACGGCCTCGGCGAGCGGCGACCCAGCAGATCGGCATCCCGCGCTCCTCGTCGCTCGCCGACGTGCCGCTCGTCGGGTGGCACCTGCGGTCAGGTCGCGGGCGAGGTAGACGCGCGTCGCCTCGTCCGATCCTCCGGGCGAGGTGAAGGTGTCGACGAGCACGGACCAGGTCGCGCGCGCGGTAGCCACCCTCCTCGAACAGCTCGCGCGCGGCGGCGCCGGCGGGGCCTCACCCGCGACGTCGAGCAGCCCGGCCGGGATCTCCCACAACATCGCGCCGACCGGGTGCCGGTACTGGCGGACCAGCAGCACCTGCATGCTCGTCGTCGAGCGCGACGATGCCGACCGCACCAGGGTGCACGACGACGTCGCGGTCGACCTGCTGCCGTCGCCAGGTCGACGCGATCGGTGCGCGACGCTGCCAGCACCCGCCCGTCGAACCGGCGCTCGCTGCGCAAGCACGGCGCGGTCGACCGCCGACGTCGGCGAGCTCCCGACCGCTCACGCGGACGCCAGCGGCGCGGGCACCCGCAGCGCGGGATCTGTTCGGCGCGCCGCTCGAGCGCCGCGGCGACGAGCCCGCGGAACAGCGGGTGCGGCCGGGTCGGCCGCGAGCGGAACTCGGGGTGCGCCTGGGTGGCCACGAAGTACGGGTGCGCCTCGCGCGGCAGCTCGACGAACTCGACCAGCCGGCCGTCGGGCGACGTGCCGGAGATGACCAGCCCGGCGGCTTCGAGCGCCGTCCGGTAGTCGTTGTTGACCTCGTAGCGGTGCCGGTGCCGCTCTTCGACGTACGGCTCGCCGTACATCTCGCGGACGATGCGAGCCGTCGAGCAGCTTGGCCGGGTAGAGGCCGAGCCGCATCGTGCCGCCCATGTCGCGCTCCCCCGCGACGACGTCGCGTCTGGTCGGCCATCGTCGCGATGACCGGATGCGGGGTGGCCGGGTCGAACTCGGCCGAGTTGGCGTCGGCGAGGCCGGCGAGGTCGCGCGCGCACTCGATCACCATGCACTGCAGGCCCAGGCACAGGCCGAGCGTCGGGATGCAGGTTCTCGCGCGCGTGGCGCAACGCGCCGACCTTGCCCTCGATGCCGCGCACGCCGAACCCGCCGGGGACCACCACGCCGTCGACGCCGCGCGAGCGCGCGCGCGGCGCCCTCGCGGCGTCGCGCAGTCGTCGGACGGCACCCAGCGGATGTTCACCCGCGCGTCGTTGGCGAAACCGCCCGCGCGCAGCGCCTCGGTGACCGACAGGTAGGCGTCGGGCAGGTCGATGTACTTGCCGACCAGCGCGACGTCGACCTCGTGCGTCGGGCTGGTGCACCCGCCGCAGCAGGTCGTCCCAGTCGGTCCAGTCGACGTCGCGGAACGGCAGGCCGAGCCGACGCACGACGTAGGCGTCGAGCCCTTCGGCGTGCAGCACCTTCGGGATGTCGTAGATGCTCGGCGCGTCGACCGCGGCGACGACCGCCTCCTCGTCGACGTCGCACATCAGGCTGATCTTGCGCTTCACGTTGCTGCGGGATCGGCCGGTCGGCGCGGCAGCACGATGGCGTCGGGCTGGATGCCGATCTTGGCGCAGCGCCGCCACCGAGTGCTGCGTCGGCTTGGTCTTCAGCTCGCCCGACGGCCCGATGTACGGCAGCAGCGAGACGTGGAGGAAGAAGACGTTGTCGCGGCCGACCTCGTGCCGCACCTGGCGGACGGCCTCGAGGAACGGCAGCGACTCGATGTCGCCGACCGTGCCGCCGATCTCGGTGATGACGACGTCGACGTCCGGGCCGCCCATGCGCCGAATCCGCGCCTTGATCTCGTTGGTGATGTGCGGGATCACCTGCACGGTGTCGCCGAGGTACTCGCCGCGGCGCTCCTTGGCGATCACGGTCGAGTAGACCTGGCCCGTGGTGACGTTGGCCGAGCCGTGCAGATCGGTGTCGAGGAAGCGCTCGTAGTGGCCGACGTCGAGGTCGGTCTCGGCGCCGTCGTCGGTGACGAAGACCTCGCCGTGCTGGAACGGGTTCATCGTTCCGGGGTCGACGTTGAGGTAGGGGTCGAGCTTTTGCATCGTGACCCGCAGGCCGCGCGCCTTCAGCAAGTTGCCGAGGCTCGACGCGGTGAGGCCCTTGCCGAGCGAGGAGGCGACGCCGCCGGTGACGAAAACGTGCCTGGTTTGGTGCGGCGCTGCCAAAGGGGCTCCCGTGGTCTGATGTCTGGCCGAAACTCGGTCAGACAGTCGAACGGCCGGCGCCCGAGCGATGCTCGAGTCCGGCCGGTGTCGCGTGCTCCACGGGCTCTCAGGGTAACAGGCTCGGCGGTGGCTGGGTGGACTCCGTCGTCGGCCTGTCGGACGAGGCGGACGTCACGATCACCGTCATGGTCGCCGGCAGGACGACGAGGACGGCGAGCGCCGGGATCACAATGCCGGAGTCGTTCACGACGGCGCCGACCACCGAGACGATGAGCCAGCCGATCAGCGCTGGACGAAGCGCCGTCGCGTCGGCGAACGAGCGCCGCAGGATCGCCGGCGGCCGCCGCACGAGAAACACCGCGACGATCACCATCAGCGGGATCAGCAACGTCAACACGCTGTAGAACAGCAGCCGGACGTCGGCGAGCGCCTTCCGGCGCACGATGGACCACGCACCGCCATGCAGCAGATCGCCAACGAATCGCCCGAGATGCGTCTGGGCGTTCGCGGGCCGCGCGTAGTCGGCCGCCGCGAAGACGGCGATCGCGGCGACGGCGACGACGACCACGCCGACCAACCGACGCCACGAGACGCGGACGCCGGCGACCAGCCAGGCCAGCAGGCAAAACGTCGGTGCGAGCGCGAGCACGCCGCCGACGTCGCTGCCCCACAGCGGCGCGCCGTCGATCACCACCGCCAGTGCCCCGATCGCCGCGATGGCGAGTGCCGGACGGCGCACGACGGTCGCCACCCCGGCCGCCGCGAGCACCGCGCCCGCCGCGTACACGCCGAATCCGACGTTGCCGATGCCGGCGAATCGACCTGCGACGAGCGGTGAGTAGCCCGCCATTGTGAAGATTTGCAGGTGCCCTCCGGTGAGCAGGTCGAGCCCGATCACCGCGAAGGTGATCAGCCCGACGGCGGCGGCCAGCCCAAAGGCGCCGCGGCGGAACACCGTCGCCTCCAACCAGCCGGCGAACGCGGTGAGTCCGGTCGCGGCGATCGCGGTCGAGGCCATCAACACGGCCAGCGGCGCAGGCGCGCGCCACCACGAGATCACGCCGGCGAGAAACGACGACGCGGGAAGCAACGCGCACCACGCGCACGCGAGGGCGACGTGTCGGCCGGCGTTGTCCTTGCGCCGCGCGAAAGAACGCGGGCGGAACCGCGCGATCGCCCACGCGGCGCCGCTTGCCACGATCATCAGCGCCACCAGGGTGACCCAGAACGGGATCACGGCGCCGCGTTGCCGCTGGGCGGCGATGTCGAGGTCGGCGAGCTTGGCGATGTGGTCGGCGGTGCCGAGGTCGCGGGCGGGGCCCGGCTCGGCGCGCCAGGGTTGACCGATCATCGACGCCGGTTGTCGAGCGCCGCGCAGGTGAAGCACCGTCGGCGCGACGTCGATCAACTGCACGAACGGCGCGCGACGGGTCGAGGCGCTCACCAGCTCGCCGCCCGAGAAGTCAGGTCCGCTGGCGATCGCGACGTGCAGGTGTGCGGTGACCGGTTGGCTCTCCGACACCCCCACGACCAGCATGACCGCGCCCGCCGGCGCGTTCGCCTCGACGAGCGCGGCGACGTGGTCGATGTCGTCAGGCGTCGCGGAAACCAACGTCACCGCGCACCGCCCGAGGAAGTCACCGTCGCCCGCGGCGGCGACCGCGTCCTCGCGATAGACCGCGACGTGCCCTGAACGGTCAGCGGCGCCGAGGGCCGCCGGCGCACCCGCCGCGGCCACGCAGCCGGTCAGCGAATCGGCCAGCGCGCCGAGCTTCGCCGCGTCGGCCGACCGCGCGTTTTCCCGGTATGCCGTGAAGAAACCGTCGATGGTCGCGCCCGCGCCGGTCGGGCGCACGCGCAACGGCGAGCCGACGCATGTAGGTCCCAAGCGGTCGTGGGCGAACGCGCGATCGCCGGCGCCGAGGGTGAGCCAGCCGTCGTCCGGGCAGCTCACCGGGTCGGCGGCTTTCACCGACAGCGAGCCGAGCGCCGACGCCCGCGCCATCGCGAAAAGCGTCGGTGTCGTCGCCGCGTCGACGTCCGCCCAGCTGAGCTGCGGCGCGCCGATCACGATCACGTGGGGCGGCGTGGCGGCCTGCGCGCGAGGCGCCACCACAAGCGCGCCTAGAAGTGCGCCAAAGAACGCGACGACGACCAGCGGGAACCGTCGCGTCACGACAGGCTCGCAAGACCGCGGTAGCAGTCGAGCAGCTGCGCTGTGACGTCGTCGTCCATGGGCAACTCGCCAGCGCGTTTGGTCGCCCGAAGCGCGTGGTCACGGGCCGACTCGGCGTCGGCCAGAACGGACGCGATCGCCTCGGCCAGCGCGGCGGCGTCCTCCGGCGGCACGAGAATCGCGGCGTCACCGACCAGTTCCGGCAACCCGCCGACCGCGGTCGCCACCAAGGGGCGCCCGGCGGCCAGCACCTCCCCCGCCGCCAACGGCCAACCTTCCCAGCGGCTCGGCATCGCGACGACGTCAGCCACCTGCAACAGATCCGCGACGTCAGCGCGGTCACCGAGCAGGCGGACGTCGACTCGGAGCTCCCCAATCAACGACGACAACGCGACGCGCTGCGGACCGTCACCGGCGACCAATACGACCACTCGCCGGCCAGGCGGCCACCGGGTCGCCGCGCGGACGAGCACGTCAAAGCCCTTCTGGTGGTGGAGCCGTCCGATCGCGAGCACGACCGCCGCGCCGTCGGGAATATCGAGCATGCGCCGCGTTTCCCCGGCGTCGCGTGTGGGCGCCGTCACGGCAGCGGCGACAAGCGCGCGCCGCGAATTGCCGATGTCCGCGGCCAAATCCGGGCTCACCACGAAGACGACGTCGGCGGCGCCGGCCAGTCGGCGCATCACCCACAGCAGCACGCGGCGGCGAGATCGGCCGCCAGTCATGGCGTTGTGAAACGTGACGACAAACGCCGGACGACGCCGCCGCGGGCGCAAGCGGCCCAATGCGACCGCGCTCACCAGCGCGGCGCGAAATCCGTGCGCATGGACGACGTCGGCGCCGCGCGCGAACCGCCGCAGCCGGACCAGCGCGCCAACGGTCTTCAGCGACTGCGACGGCCGCAAGCCCGCCCCGATCTCGACGGCGCGGAAGGCGGCGGCGAAGCGGAAGCGCTCGTTGGTGGCACGCGGACCGAGCACGACGACGCGCGCGTCGCGCGCGCCGAGCCCGCGGGCGACGGCCGCGACATGCTGGCCGACACCCCCGGTGCTGGTTGCCAAGACAAGCGCGACCCGCGGCTCAGCCGATGGATCAGCCAATGGACTCGCCACCCCGCAGCCGCATCGGCCCGAGCAACTGGGCGCGCAAGCGACGCCGTTCGGTGGCGGGCTCAACCGCCATCGCCACCAGCACCGACGCCGCGATCCCGACCGTGCCTGCGACCAGGGCGACCAACACGGAGACGCCGGCCGAGTGCGGACCAAGCGCCCACACCAACGTGAGACCGACCGCCAAGCCGACGACGGCGCCGACGAGCGATCCGAGCGTCGTGCGGCGCATCCCTGCAAGCGCCAGCCGGTCCGTGGCGCGCGCGACCCCGATCAGCAGGGCGATCCCGGCAACGGTCATGCCGACCGAGTTCCCGATAGCAAGCGCGACCACCCTCCACCGCGCCGAGAACACCGGGACCAGAGCGAGATCGGCGGCGATGACGACAACCCAACCCGCGCAGATCGCCGCCGCCGCGAAGCGCCAGCGCTCCAGCGCGTACAACGCGCGGCCGAGGTAGGCGATCAACCCGTAACCGAGCAGGCCCGGCGCGAACGCGGCCAGCGTCCAGGCCAACGCGGCGGTGTCGCCGTTACCGGGGACCCGCAACACCAAGACCCGCGCGGCCGGCGCGCTCGTGGCCGCCAACCCGGCGGCGGCCGCCGCGGTCGCCAGCATCACCATCGCAGGCCGAGTGAGGTGGCGGCCGCGTACCCGGCGCGGTCGCCGCCGTCGACGCGGGCGGACAACCGTGGAAACGCGCTGGTGGCGATCGGCACCGCCACCACCGACCACGGGACCAGGTAGACCGCCCACGCCAGGTTGTAGAGCACCAGCGCGCCCGCGTCACCACGGTGCGCGAGGCGCAGCACGACGGCGACCGAGAGTTGTTGGGCCGCAAGCGTCAACCCTCCCGCCGCGGCGAGACCGGCCACCCGTCGTCCGACCGAATCTGGGAACCGCAGCGTCGGCCGCAACCGCAATCCGAGTCGCGCCGCCGGAAACAGCATGGGGACCACGAGCGCGGCGACGCCCAACGTCGTCCCCACGGACAAGACCAGCTCCGCTGTCAGGCTGACGTCGGCGATGTCGGCGCCTCCGCCGTGCACCGCGTGAAACAACAGGTAGGCGCCGATCACGACGACGCTCGACATCAACGGAGCGGCGGCGGGCGCGAGAAATCGCCGGTGGGCTTGCAAAACTCCGGTCAGCACGACAGCGAGCGCGTACAACACCACCTGCGGCATGAACACCAGCAACATGCGCGCCCCGACGACGAGCTCGGCGTGCCGGTCGCAACCGGGGTTCGACGCGCCGATCAGCGCACCCACCAGCGGACGGGCGAGCAGGAGACCGAGCAGCGTCACCGGGACCGCGACGAGCAGCGCCCATGTCAGCAGCGCCGACGTCGTGCGGCTCACCGCCTCGCGGTCGCCCCGGACGACGGGACCCGCGAGCACAGGGACGACGAGACTGGCCAGCGCACCACCCGCCACGATCTCGAAGACGAGGTTCGGGACCGTGTTCGAGGTGACGTACGTGTCACCAAGGCAGGTGGCCCCGACCGTGCGCGCGAAGGTCACGGTGCGGCCGAAGCCGACGATGCGGCTCGCGGCGGCGACGCCCGCGATCGACAGCGCCGCCCCGACGGCGCCCGCGAGCCACCCGCGCGCGCCGGTGACGCGCAGCCGTGTCATCACATGGCCCCTGTTCGGCCCGCGTGATCGATCGCGCGCAACACCGAGTTCTTCTCGATGACGCTGGAAAAACTGACGAACTCACTTGCGACGGTCAGCGCGGCGAGCCCGGCGAGCGCCAGACCGACACGCCGGCCGGAGGCGTCGGTGACCGCCCCCACGCCAAGGATGGCGCCGATGCAATTCGCCCCGGCGTCGCCGAGCATGGTGCGCTCGCGCAGGTCTGGGAGGAGCAGACCCGCCGACGCGCCGACGGCCAGGGCGCCGATCCGTCGTGCCGCGATCGACTCGGACGACGCCGCAAGGCACGACCCGGCGAGCAACGCCGCTTTCAGCGCGCGCCCCGGACGAAGGTCGAGCAAGTTGGCGAGATTCGCCGAAAGCGCGATGGTGGCGCCGGCGGCGGCCCGTCGTGCCGGCCCGCCGCGCGCGCCGAGCGCGCCGGCCACCGCTCCGCCGACGCCGACGGTGGCGATCTTCACCACGCCGGTCGTGATCTTGCCGGAGCGCAGCGCGCCAAGATGCCCACGAAACCCGCGCGCCCCTGGCGAACCGGCGGCGTCGTCGAGAGCGCCCGCCACCGCGCCGGCCGCACCCGCGATCACCGCCGCCGCTCGAACTCGGGCTGGCAACCGATCGTCGGTCAGCGCGACGCCGAGGACTGCGACGCTGAGTGCGGGTCCGCCGAGGATGTCGACGGTTCGCCCCCGGTAGTTCGTGCGAGCGACGCCCGGCCGTGAGCCCGCGACGGCGCGCGCGCTCTCATAGAGCGCCCGCGTGGACGCCGCGGCGGCGACGCCGCGGAGTGTCGCGCTCGCCCGCACCGGTCGAGATCTCCTCACGGGTTGTCGGTCGCCGGCGGTCCGGATCCGGCGACCGACGAGCCGACAGGCGACGCGCCCACCGCCGTCGTCGGCAACCCGGCTTGGGCGCCCTGACCGGTGCCGTACTGGCCGGTGGCCGGGTCGCCGCCCGCCAACGCGAACACCATGGCGATCCGGCCGGTCGCGCTGTCGGCGTCATCGACGCTTGAGACCGTCTTCGCCAGCGAGTCGTTGCCGCGCAACTGCGCCACGACGCCGTCGGCGTCCGCCGATCCGGCCGGGCCGACCACGACTGTCCGCGAGCCGGCCCGCGGCAGGGCCGCGACGAGGTCCAACGACGCGGTGTCGGGCGACGACGTCGGCGTCGCAGCCTTCGCGGGCGCCGCCGCGGTCACCACCACCGCCATGTCGGCGAACACCGCGGGTTGCTCGTCCAGCTTCACGAATCCGGCTTTGGCCAACCCGGCCAGCACCTCGACGCTCGTCGCGTCGACGTAGCGCGGATCGGTCGGGTCGGCGGTCGCGACCGTCTCGCTGGCCGCGGTCACGGTCGTGCCCGGCGTGGGCTTCACGCTCGGCGTCGTCGTCGGTTTCGAACCGGCCTTCGAGGTCGCGGTTGAGCCGGTGGTCGTCGAGCCCGCCTTCGACGTGCCCTCGCCCTCGCCGCTCAAGGCCGCGCCCTTCGGCGAGGTCGACGCCACCGCGGAGCCTGGCGGGCTGCCGGTCGCCGACCCGGTAGGGTTGCCAACCAACGCGGCCGCCAGAATCGCCGCCGCGCGGGCTGGCACGTCGCCTGCCGCGGACGGCGCGTATTGCGGCGGGGCGAGCGTCTTCAGCAATTCATCGAGCGAGGCGGCCTGTTGCGGGTCGGAGTAACTGGCGGTCAGGTCGACCTGGGTGGTCACTGTCGCGCCAGCCTCGGTCAGCGTCTTGACCGCGGCGTCGCGCAGCGACTTCGGCGCGTTCGGCAAGGTCGATGACGACGACGTGGTGACCAGAGAACCGACCGGCCACCACGACGGGCTCCAACGCCTGCGCGAAGTTCTCGTCGTCCGACAGCTGGTTTTGCAGTTGCTGGTTTTGATCCCGCAGCGTTTGCGCTTCCTTGCGCAGGTCGCTGGTTTGCGTCTTGAGATTGCTCAGCACATCGCCGGAGAGCACATTCGTCCCAAGCACGATGCCGACGGCCAGCGCGAGGAAAACAGCCACGATGGAGACCACGTGGTATTTGAAGTCAATCACCGTGGATCACCGTCGTCGCCCCACCCTTAGAACAATCCGGTGAGCCACGAAACGAACGCGTCCCATTTCGCGCCGGTGATCGTCATGTAGACCTGACCTACCGGCGACAGCGCGACGACGACGCCGAGCGTGATCAGCGCCGCCAGCACCAGCACGAACAGCGACGACGTGGAAATCCGGCTGCGATACAGCCGGCTCACGCCCTTGGCGTCGACCAACTTGCCGCCGACCCGAAGCCGGGTCAAGAACGTGCTCGCCATGCCCGAGCGGCCTTTGTCGAGGAATTCGACGAGGGTGGCATGCGTGCCGACGGCGACGATCAGGCTCGCGCCCTTGTCGTCGGCGAGCAGCAGCGCGACGTCCTCGCTCGTGCCGGCGGCGGGGAAGACCACCGCTGGCAAGCCAAGCTTCTCGACCCGTTCCAGCCCGGGCGCGCGGCCGTCGCGGTAAGCGTGGACGACGATCTCGGCGCCGCTGCACAACGCCGCGTCCGACACCGAGTCCATGTCTCCGACGATGAGCGAGGGCGTGTATCCCGCCTCAAGCAAGGCGTCGGCGCCGCCGTCGACGCCGACGAGGACCGGCCGGTACTCCCGGATGTACGACCGCAGCACCACGAGATCCTCGCGATAGTGGTATCCGCGCACCACCACGAGCACCTGCTTGCCGTCGAGGTCGGTCTTGATGTCGGGGACGCCGACGCCGTCGAGCAACAGGTCGCGCTCGCGACGCAAGAACTCCATGGTGTTCGCGGCGAACGACTCCAGCTGCACCGCGAGTCCGGCCCGCGCCTCCGCCATCGCCGCTTGCACGGTGTCGACCGTTTGCGCCGTCCCCTTCGCGACCAGCTGGTCGCCGAGGTACACGCAGTCGCCGTCGATTCGGACGACGTCGCCCTCGCGGACGTCGCCGAGCACCGCGCCCCCTGCGTCGTCGATCAGCGGAACGCCCGCGGCGACCAGGATCTCCGGACCGAGATTCGGATAGCGGCCGCTGATGCTCACCGCGGCGTTGACGACGGCGGCCACCCCGCGCTCGAGCAGGGTCTCGGCGGCGATCCGATCGAGGTCGACGTGGTCGATGATCGCGATGTCGCCCGGGTCGCAGGCGCTTTGTCAGGTTCTTCGTCCGGACGTCGACCTTGGCCACGCCGCTGATCCCGCGCAGCGTCGGCTGCCGGGGTCGCCGCAACGTCGCGATCCTCATCAGGTCCATCGTGCCAGACATGCCGCCGAGCGCCGCGCTTCAACCGCCGCGGTTCGGGCCAAGCATGCGCCAATGCGCGGCCTGAGATGAGATCCTTGAGTACCCCGCATTCCCACGGTCGCAGGAGGTCAGCGCGAGGTGACGATCGAGCCGCCCGCCCGGCGTCGTGTCACGATCAGCGAAATCGCGCGCGAAGCCGGCGTCTCGTTGCCGACCGTGTCTCGCGTCGTCAACCGCAGGGGCGACGTGGCCCCGCACACCCGCGAACGCATCGAGGAGCTGTTGCGCCGCCACGGGTACAGGGCGCGTTCCGCCGCGGGTCGGCGGGCCCGGCTCATCGACTTGGTCTTCAACGATCTCGACAGCCCGTGGGCGGTGGAGATCATCCGAGGCGTGGAAGACGTGACACACGCGTCCGGCGTCGGCACTGTCGTCTCGGCGATTCACCGGCGCACCGCGTCGGCCCGGCAGTGGCTGGACAACCTGCAGGCGCGCGCGTCCGACGGCGTCATCTTGATCACGTCGCAGCTCACGCCCGCCATGCAGCTGCAGCTGAAGCGGCTGAACGTGCCGCTCGTCGTCGTCGACCCGGTCGGCCGACCGGCCCCCGACGTGCCCACCATCGGCGCCACCAACTGGGCCGGCGGGTTGAGCGCCGCGGAGCATCTGACCTCGCTCGGCCACCGGCGCATCGGCTTCATCGGCGGACCGCCCGACATGCAGTGCTCCCGCGCCCGCTTCGATGGTTACCGCGCGGCGCTGGAGGCGGCGGGCCTGGCCTTCGACGAGACGCTCGTCTGCCCCGGCGACTTCTACCACTCCTCCGGCTACGCCGGCACCCTCGCGCTGCTCGACCTGGCCGAGCCGCCCACTGCGATCTTCGCCGCGAGCGACCAGATGGCACTCGGCGCCTACGAAGCCGCGCGCACCCGCCACGTGCGCATACCGGACGACGTGAGCATCGTCGGATTCGACGACCTGCCCAACGCGCGCTGGGCCTCGCCGCCGCTGACCACGGTCCGGCAACCACTTGCCGAGATGGGCACCGTCGCCGCGCGCACCGTCCTGGGCCTCGCCAGCGGAGACGCCGTCATCGGCGCCCTCGAACTCGCCACCGAACTCGTCGTTCGCGCGAGCACCGCGCCGCCGACCCAGCGACCGGCGCGCCCGGCCGCTGGCGCACGGCGTCCGCGCAAGGTCGGCGCCCAGCCGGCGGGAAAGCGCGCGCGACCGCGTCGTCCTAGCGGCGCTGCCTTTTCACGCCCTTCGCCGCCTTCGACTCGGCCTTCGAGCTGGCCGTGCAGTCCGCCTTGAACGCGGCAGCCGCGTCGAGCAGCTCGCTGGCGTGACCTTGCGCGAGCGCCGAACCGTCGAGACCCGCGAGCATCCGCGACAGCTCGGCCACCCGACCGTTCTCGTCGAGCGCGACCACGCCGGAGCTGGTCACCGCACCGTCGTCCGACTTGACGACGACCAGGTGCCGGTCGGCGAAGGCCGCGACCTGCGGCAGGTGCGTCACCACGATCACCTGCGCGCCGCGCGCGAGACGGGCGAGCCGGCGGCCGACCTCCACCGCCGCGCGCCCACCCACTCCTGAGTCGACCTCGTCGAAGACGAACGTCGGTGTGCCACTCTTGCCCGCGAACACCACCTCCACGGCGAGCATCACCCGCGACAGCTCGCCACCGCTCGCGCCCTTCGCGATCGGCCGGGCCGGAGCGCCCGGGTGCGGCACGAGCAGCAACTCGACCTCGTCGGCCCCTTGCGGGCCGCACTCATCGCCGCTGGTCACCTCGACCGTCACCGACGCGTGCGGCATCGCGAGGTCGCGCAGTTCTCGGGTCACGGCCTCACCGAAGAACGCGGCGGCCCGGCGGCGCGCCGCACTGAGCGAGGCGGCGGCGTCGATCAGCTGCGCGCGAAGTTTCTCGGAGCGCGCGGTCAGCTCCTCGATCCGGCCGTCGTCGGTGTCGAGCGCGGCAAGTCGCCGCGTCGCGGCGTCCGCCCAGGCGAGCACGCCGTCGGGTTCGTCAGATTCGTCGCCGTATTTGCGCGCCAGCGAGCGCAGCACCGCTTGCCGCTCCTGCGCGACGGCAAGTCGCAGCGGATCCGCCTCAAGGCCAGCGACGTAGGTGGCAAGCTCCGTCGCGACGTCGGCGAGCAGATAGCCCGCCTCCGCAAGGCGTTTCGCCGCGTCGGAGAGCGCCACGTCGTGCTCGCCGGCCCGGTCGAGCGCGCTTCGGGCCGCTGCCACCAGCCCGACCGCGTCGGGGCTGTCGGCCTCCGCCGGGTCGCCGGCGAGCAGGGCGTGAGCGCGTATCGCCGCGGTGCGCAGCGCGTCGGCGTGGGACAACCGCTCGACCTCGGCGGCAAGTGAGATCTCCTCGCCAGCCAACGGATTCGCGGCCTCGATCTCGGTGAGGCCGAACCTCAACATGTCGGCCTCCCGCGCGCGCTCATTCGCGTGCTGCGTCAAGGTCGTCAGAGTTGTCTCGATATCGAGATACTCGCGATAGATGGCGGTATAGCGAGCGAGCGGCCCGCCGACGTCGGCGCCGCCAAACTGATCGATGGATTCGCGCTGGCGGGCTGCCGAGCGCAGCCGCAGTTGGTCGGACTGGCCATGCACCGCCACCAGTTCGTCAGCGAGTTCGCCCAAGACTCCCACCGGCGCCGAGCGCCCGCCCACTTGGGCGCGCGATCGCCCGTCGGCGCCCACGACGCGGCTGACGAGAAGCGTGTCGTCATCGACGTCCGCGCCGATCTCGTCGAGCCGCTCGCGCAATTGGTCAAGCAGCGCCGGCAGCCGCAACCGGCCGTCGACCGCCGCGCGCGAGGCGCCGGCGCGGACCAAGCCGCTGTCGGCACGGCCGCCGAACAACAACCCGAGCCCGGTCACCACCATCGTCTTGCCGGCACCGGTCTCGCCGGTGACGACGGTGAATCCCGAGTCAAGCTCCAGCACCGCCTCCTCGATCACTCCGAGGCGGCTGATGCGCAGCTCCTCAATCATCCGGACGCTCCTCCAGCGCCCCGCGCCAACCGCGCACCGGCAGGCCGAACTTCGCCACCAACCGATCGGTGAACGGCCGGGTGTGCAGCCGGGCGAGCCGAAGCGGCCGCTCGCTCCCCCTTGCCTGCACCCGCGCCCCGACCGGGGCGTCGGCGCCGCGACGGCCGTCGCACCACACCACCCCCACGTCGTCCGTGCCGACCACCTCGACGACGAGCGTCGAATGCGGCGTGACCACGACCGGACGGGAGAACAGCGCGTGCGCGTTGAGCGGCACGAGCAGCATCGCCTCGACGTCCGGCCAGACGATCGGGCCACCCGCGGAGAACGCGTACGCGGTCGAACCGGTAGCGGTCGAGAGCACCACGCCGTCGCAGCCGAAGCGCGACAGCGGCCGGCCGTCGACCTCGAGCACCACCTCCATCATCCGTTCGCGCGCGGACTTCTCAATCGACGCCTCGTTGAGCGCCCAGTCACGCCAGACCACCTCGCCGCCTTGGCAGATCTCGACGTCGAGGGTGAGCCGCTCCTCCACCTGGTAGTCGCGGTCGACGATGCGGCGGACGGTCGCCGCGAGGTCGGCCGGCTCGGCCTCGGCGAGAAATCCGACGTGGCCGAGGTTCACGCCCAGCACCGGCGCCCCGGCCTCACGCGCGAGATCCGCGGCGCGCAGCAGCGTGCCGTCGCCCCCCAACACGATCACCATCTCGACGCCGACCGCGCTTTGCGGCTTCACCGGGACGGGAAGCGCGTCGGGCGAGTCGATGATCGCCGCCTCGCTGTCGAGCACGCGAACCTCGATGCCCGCGCTGGTCAAGAACGCCAGCACCTCGCGGGCGGCGCGCACGGCGTCAGCGCGTCCGGTGTGGCACACGAGCAGCACGCTGCGGTTCGCGCCACGGGTCACGCTGCTGTTCACGAGGGTCCCTCCGCCAGGGCGCGCGCGAGATCGGCTTCGGCCAGCGACGGCGCCCCGGCCGCCAGCCAAAGGAAATACTCCACGTTGCCGGCGGGGCCGGGCAAAGGACTCCCCACGACCGCCCGAACACCGCGCCCGAGCTGCCCCGCGGCGTCGGCCACTGACCGGACCGCGTCGGCGCGAACGCCGTTGTCGCGGACGACGCCTCCGGCGCCCACCCGGTCGCGACCGACCTCGAATTGCGGCTTCACCATGAGCACGAGGTCCGCGTCGGGGTTGGTGACGCCGACGAGCGCGGGCAGCACGAGACGAAGCGAGATGAACGAAAGATCGGCGACGACGACGTCGACCAGGCCGCCGACCGACTCGGCGGTCAGCTCTCGAACGTTCGTCCGCTCGACGACGACCACGCGCTCGTCGACTCGAAGTGACCACGCGAGTTGGCCATATCCGACGTCGACGGCGACCACTTGCGCGGCGCCCTCGCGCAACAGCACGTCGGTGAACCCGCCGGTCGACGCGCCGGCGTCGAGACAGCGCCTGTTCCGGACCACCAGACCGCGCGGCATGAAAGCCGCAAGCGCGCCCGCGAGTTTATGCCCGCCGCGCGAGACGTACTGCGGCTGGACTTGCTCCGCGAGCTCCTCGATGATCACCGGCTCGTCCGCCGCGATCGCGGTGGCCGCCTTTGTCGCCACCCGGCCGGCCACCCGAACTCGACCGGCGGCCACCAGTTCGGCGGCTTGGCCTCTCGAGCGCGCCAACCCGCGGCGCACTAGCTCGGCGTCCAGCCGCGCCCGTCGCACGAAGGCGCCTTAGGCGGAGTCGAGGTCGGCCAGCGCGTCCTGCAACCGGCGGTGAACAGCTTCGTAGTGCGCGACGTGCTCCGCGGTCGGCAGGTGGTCGAGCTCGACCAGCGGGACGAGCGCCTCGTCGACCGCAGACACTCCGGTCGCCCCGGGCAACTCCCACCGAACCGGCGCCGGCTCGCCGACAGCGTCCTCGACCGCGTCCGCGTCGGCCAGGTCCGCGTCGGCCAGGCCCGTCGGCAGTCGCGTCGGCGAGGCCGCGTCGGCGAGCGCTCGGCCAGGTCCGCAGGGCCTTCGTCACCGGGGATGTCCTCGCTCACGGCGACAACGTTACCGGTCGACCGGGCCGCCCACCGGAGGCGACGCACAGGCCTGCGGTAGCCTCCGCCGGAAGACCCGCAGCAAGTGCCGGCCGGAGGGCGGCCCGGGAGCAAACGGAAGGGGCTGACGTGGCCACCGTCGAGGAATGCGATCGCGCCATCAACGCGCTCGCCGCGCGCTTCGGCAGTGACAGCGGCGACCGGTCCGGCGGGCTCGATCGCAGCGTCAGCGCCACCATCACCGACCTCGGGCTGCGTTACCGCGGACACATGCACGATGGCGTGCTCGACGACATTCAGGAGTCGACCGACGACGAGGGTCAGGCGCAGATCCGGTTGACGATGAGCAGCGAGGATCTGCTCGCCCTGGCCGGCGGCGAGGTGTCGCTGGGCGCCGCCTGGCTGTCGGGGCGGCTGAAGGTGCAGGCGTCGTTTCCGGACATGCTGCGGCTGCGCGCCATGATGTAGCGCCGTCGCTCAGCCGATTTCCAGGCGGGCGAGCGCCGGCGCCGCGTCGCCGACGTCCTCGCCGGCATCGTCCGCCGCCCACGACAAGGCGAGCAGCGCGCGCAAGCCGTCGACCGGCGGACCGTCGCCGATGAGCTGCACCTCACCGCCTTTTCCGTCGGGCCCGCGCTGCGCCACCCAGTTGCCACAACGCGCGCTCCGCTCACCGACGACCACCTCGGGGTGCGGCTCGAGCAAGGCGGCCAGGTCGCGGCCGAGATAGGTGGGCCGATGCTCGGCGGGCGCGTTCAACAGCTCGGCGGCGGTGGTCACGCCCGTCATGACGAGCAGGCTGTCGGTGGCGGCGGAGGTGGCCGCCCTCGATGTCGGTGTCGAGCCGATCGCCGACGACGAGCGGATGCTTGGCGTGGAGTCGCCGCACGCCCTCGGCGTGCAAGGGCAGCTCGGGCTTGCCCGCGACGATCGGCTTTTGCCCGCTGGCGGTCGCCACCACGCCGACGAGCGAACCGTTGCCCGGCAGCAGCCCGCGCGGACTGGGCAGCGTCGCGTCGACGTTCGTGGCTACCCACAATGACCCACCGCGCACCGCGACCGCGGCCTCGGCGAGGTCGGTGTAACACAGCTGCGCCCAAAACCCCTGCACCACCGCGTCGGGTCGGTCGTCGGCCGAAGACACGGGCCGCAAGCCGGCGGCGGCGACTATCTCGCGCAACGCGGGGCTGCCGGTGACGAGCACTGTCGCGCCCGCCCCGAGCCGGTCTCGGACGACGGACGCGGCGGCTTGCGCCGAGGTCACCACCTCTTCGGGCGCCGCGGGGACCCCGAGCTCGGACAGGTGCGCGGCGACCGTGTCCGGGTCACGGGAGGCGTTGTTCGTGACGAACGCCAGCCGCATGCCTTCCGCGCGCGCCTTGGCAAGTGCCTCGGCGGCGCCGACGACGGGCTGCGGACCGATGTAGACGACGCCGTCCAGATCAAGCAGCGCGACGTCGTAGCGGGTCGCGAGCGGCTGCGCGCACGGGCGCAACCAGGACCGTTTGGAATCGTCGTCGCTCACGAGCCTCCCTCGAGCCGGGCGCGCGCCATCCGCAGCTCCCGACCGTAGTGGGCGACGTCCGGCCGCATCGCGGCGGCCAGCGCGAGGTGCTCGACGGCGGTGCGCAAATCACCGGTGCGCGCCGCGCTCAGCCCCAGCGCGAACTGCGCGTAGTCGTCCGCCGGGTTCGACTCGATGATCCGCGCGAAGCTGTCCTTCGCGTGGCCGTAGCGGCCAGCCTGGAACTGCGCCCGGCCGAGCGCCTCCAAGATGCTGCGCGACTGCGGTTCGGCGGCGGCCGCCCGGGCGAGCAGCTGCTCTGCCGCGGCGGGGCTGCGCGACTTCAGCAGTTCCAGCCCCCGCTGGTACCAGTCGTACGGACCTTCGGGGGATGACCCGCCGTTCGTCGCCGTCTCGCCCATGCGATCTCCTTGCCCAGCGGATGCCCCTTCGGCACCACCGTGAGTGCCTCCCATTAGCATCGGGCGCACCAACCCGCAGCCGCAGCGCTCCCGGGAGCCCGATGCCATCAACACCGCCAGCCCAGCCGCTCGCGCAGCTTCGGCTGCTCCCGTTCCGCGCCGTCCGCTTCGCCGCGACCGGGGACCTCGGCGCCTTGGTCTGTCCACCGTACGACGTCATCGACGACGAGCAACGGCGCGAACTCCTCGCGCGCGATCCGCACAACGCCGTCCGGATCATCCTTCCCGATGCGGCTGAACCAGCCATTCGGGGCGCGGCCGACGACCGCTACGCGCGCGCGGGCGCGCTGTTCGACCAGTGGCTCGCCGAAGGGGTGCTCGTCGCCGACGACGAGCCCGCGCTGTACGTGTATCAGCAAAGCCAAGCGGGCCGGGTGTTGCAGCGCGGGCTGTTAGGCGCTGTCGTGTGGCAGCCCCTCGACGCGGGCGTGATCTTGCCGCATGAGAACGTCCGACCCGGGCCGGTTCAAGATCGGCTGTCCCTGATGAGCGCGATGCGCGGCAATCCCGAGCCAATCTTTCTGCTCTACGGCGGAGGCGGCGCGGCCACCGCGATCTGCGCGGCGTCGACGGGTGAGCCTGCGCTGGCGTTCGCGCGCACGCCGGACGGCATCACCCACGAGTTGTGGGCGATCACGGACCGCGAGCGGCTCGCCGAGATCGACGCCGACCTGGCGACCCGAACCGCGATGATCGCGGACGGACATCATCGCTACACGACGTACGGATATCTTCGCGACGAGATAGGCGGCGGCAGCGGCGGTGCAGGCCCATGGGACGCCGGCCTCACGTTGCTGGTCGATGAGACTGCCGGCATGCCAGACATCCGGGCGATCCATCGCGTCGTCCCGAAGCTCCCGATGCCTGAGGCGCTGCGGCGAGCGGCAGGGGTCTTCGACATGCGGCCGCTCCCCGGCGCCGACCTGCCCTCGGCGCTCGCTGCGCTGGCCGCGACCTCTGGGCCGGCGTACGTAGTCAGCGACGGCGAGGCGTTCACCTTGTTGTTCGCACCGGACGCCGAGCGACTGGCTGCCGCGAGACCCGCGGATCACGACGATTCGTGGTGGCGGCTGGACGCCAGCGTGGCCAGCGTCCTGCTGATGGCAGACCTCTGGGCTGTCAGCGACACCCCCGGCGAGGTCGAGGCAGAGCACGACCCCGCCGCAGCGTTGCGCGCGGCGCGAGAAAGCGCGGGCGTCGCCTTGTTGCTCAACCCCGCGCCGCTCGCCGACGTCGTCGCCGTCGCCGAGGCGGGTGAGGCGATGCCGCGCAAGTCGACGCTGTTCTTGCCGAAGCCGTGTTCCGGCTTCGCGATGCGGGCATTCCGCTTCGAGAGCTGACGCTCACCGAGCTGGCGCGCGCTTGGCGGCACTCAGCTCGACCTCGCATCGGCTCGCCGTACCGGTCGCGCCGCGCGGCAGCTGTGGAAACGCGGTCAGCTGTCGCGCGGCTCCTCGAATACGAGCAGAAGCTGACCATCATCAGACCGATCCTGATGTGCCATTTCGGTGGGACGCTCCCCAGCGTGCGCGGCGCTTGCGGCGTGCGCGGCGCCGTCGATCTCGTCGACTCGCTCCACCGCGTCGGTCGTCCCATCTTCGTCCGCCACCGCGGCGGCGACGAACCATTCCCGGGCCTCGTCCCGCCGACCAGCCGCGACCAACGCGTCGGCGTACGCGTAGAACAAGCGCGCGGACCATGGGTCGCGACGATCAGGCTGCAGCTGGGGCCCTTGCAGCGCAACAGCGGCCGCGTCGGGCTGCCCGAGGTCACGGCGCGCTCCTGCGACGACGATCTTGAGCTCTACTGCCGCCGCGGCTTCGAGCCGGACGACGTCCGGGCCGCTGGCTAGAGCCAGCGCACGCTCGGGGCGGCCTAGCCCGCGCTCACAGTCGGCCATCACGGGAAGGTGTTCGACGGATCCGGTCAGCCGCTTATAGGTGCGCAGATCGTTGAGGGCCTCCGCCCACTGACCGACGGCGTACGCGCAGAGGCCAGCCGCCTCCCGCACACACGCGAGGCGCGGCAAGCGCCGGCGCGCGTACGCCGCGTGCTCATAGGCGAGCTGCGCATCTTCGTCGATCAACCGTCCGGCCATCACGAGGTGACGCCCGACGGTCTCGGCCACAGACTTCGACGCCGTGCGCAGCTCCGCTTGCGTGTCACGCGGCAGCTCGGCGCCCGTGACATCGTCGTCGATCGTTGGCTCGGGAGGCTCTTGCGTAGCTCGACGCGGCCGTTCCGTTTCGCGCCGCGGCCCATCGAAGCGCGGCCGATCGGAACGCGGACCCGCCGGACCCCGGTCGTGGAACGCGGACGGCCGGTGTCGCGGGACGGCCGATCCGTACGCGGCCGATCCCAACGCGGGGCTGCCGCACCTTGCCGGTCCGAACGCGGCCGATCGGTGTCACGCGCCGACCGGTCCGTACGCGGCTGGTCCGAACGCGGACCCATCGTGCCCCGCCCGCCGGAACGCGGCCGGCCGGTGTCACGGGACGGCCGATCCGAACGCGGGGCTGCCGCACCTTGCCGGTCCGAACGCGGCCGATCGGTGTCACGCGCCGGCCGGTCTGTACGAGGACGGTCCGTACGCGGCCGATCGGTGTCACGCGCCGGCCGGTCTGTACGAGGACGGTCCGTACGCGAAGCCGCTGTACCTTGACGGTCCGTACGCGGACGGTCAGAACGCGCACCCTGGGGACGCGACGGTCGACCGGAACCTCCTCGCTCCCCTTGGACCCGTCGATCGCCTCGCTGGACCGCGCCGCCCGGCCTGGCGCCAGCGGCGCCGCGGGCGTCGTCAGCATCCCGGCGACCGCCATCTGCGGCGGCACCGCGCGACGACGACCGACGCGCGCCCTCTTGTCGCCACGTCTTCTGGTCACGCCCGCCGCCGGCACTTCGACCGGCGCTCGCCGACCCGCCGGACCGAGGACCCGCGGACGACGACGGCCGAGCACCTGGGCCGCGTCGCCCCTGGCGCCTGTCGTCGCCACCTCGACCTGGCTGCTCCACGGCGGTGCCTCCTCGCTCGGACCAAAAACAGTTGAGGGCCACCCGCGAACGGGTGGCCCTCAACCAAAGTATGTCCGGCGGCGTCCTACTCTCCCACGCGGTCTCCCGCGCAGTACCATCGGCGCTGAAGGGCTTAGCTTCCGGGTTCGGAATGGGACCGGGCGTTTCCCCTTCGCTATGGCCGCCGAAACTCTATGGAGATGTCAGCCGGAAACTCCCGACCGTATCTCGGGAACCGCACAGTGGACGCGTAGCTTACTTTGTGGTCAAGCCCTCGGCCTATTAGTACCGGTCAGCTGCATGCGTTGCCGCACTTCCACCTCCGGCCTATCAACCCGGTGGTCTAGCCGGGGGCCTTACCAGGTTAACCCTGTGGGAGACCTCATCTTGAAGCGAGCTTCCCGCTTAGATGCTTTCAGCGGTTATCCCTGCCGAACGTAGCTAACCAGCAGTGCACTTGGCAGTACAACTGGCACACCAGAGGTTCGTCCGTCCCGGTCCTCTCGTACTAGGGACAGCCCTTCTCAAGTCTCCTGCGCGCGCGGCGGATAGGGACCGAACTGTCTCACGACGTTCTAAACCCAGCTCGCGTACCGCTTTAATGGGCGAACAGCCCAACCCTTGGGACCTACTCCAGCCCCAGGATGCGACGAGCCGACATCGAGGTGCCAAACCTTGCCGTCGATATGGACTCTTGGGCAAGATCAGCCTGTTATCCCCGGGGTACCTTTTATCCGTTGAGCGACGGCGCTTCCACAAGCCACCGCCGGATCACTAGTCCCTGCTTTCGCACCTGCTCGACATGTCTGTCTCACAGTCAAGCTCCCTTGTGCACTTGCACTCGACACCTGATTGCCAACCAGGCTGAGGGAACCTTTGGGCGCCTCCGTTACATTTTGGGAGGCAACCGCCCCAGTTAAACTACCCACCTGACACTGTCCCTGATCCGGATCACGGACCGAGGTTAGACATCCAGTACGACCAGAGTGGTATTTCAACGTTGACTCCACCCGACACTGGCGTGCCAGCTTCACAGTCTCCCACCTATCCTACACAAGCCGAACCGAACACCAATATCAAGCTATAGTAAAGGTCCCGGGGTCTTTCCGTCCTGCCGCGCGTAACGAGCATCTTTACTCGTAGTGCAATTTCGCCGAGTCTGTGGTTGAGACAGTCGGGAAGTCGTTACGCCATTCGTGCAGGTCGGAACTTACCCGACAAGGAATTTCGCTACCTTAGGATGGTTATAGTTACCACCGCCGTTTACTGGCGCTTAAGTTCTGAGCTTCGCACCCGAAGGCGCTAACCCGTCCCCTTAACGTTCCAGCACCGGGCAGGCGTCAGTCCGTATACATCGTCTTGCGACTTCGCACGGACCTGTGTTTTTAGTAAACAGTCGCTTCTCGCTGGTCTCTGCGGCCGTACGCACGCTTCGGGGGCAAGCCCCTACACGCGACGCGGCCCCCCTTCTCCCGAAGTTACGGGGGTATTTTGCCGAGTTCCTTAACCACAGTTCGCTCGATCGCCTTGGTATTCTCTACCTGACCACCTGAGTCGGTTTGGGGTACGGGCCGCCATGACACTCGCTAGAGACTTTTCTCGGCAGCATAGGATCATCCACTTCGCCTTGATCGGCTCGGCATCAGGTCTCAGGCATGTGAGACGCGGATTTGCCTACGTCTCGCCCTACACCCTTACCCCAGGACAACCATCGCCCGGGTTGGACTACCTTCCTGCGTCATCCCATCGCTTGCCTACTACCAGTTCGGGTCGTGCTGCTCCACCAGCAACCCCGAAGGATCGCCGGCTTCGAGCGCTTAGCATCACTGGGTTCGGCATGGGCGCGTCATAGCGGGTACGGGAATATCAACCCGTTGTCCATCGACTACGCCTGTCGGCCTCGCCTTAGGTCCCGACTTACCCTGGGCGGATTAGCCTGCCCCAGGAACCCTTGGTCATTCGGCGGACGGGTTTCTCACCCGTCTTTCGCTACTCATGCCTGCATTCTCACTCGTGTGGCGTCCACGACTGGGTTACCCCGCCGCTTCACTCGCCACACGACGCTCCCCTACCCATCCACACGCCTGGACCCAAAAGGGCCGAGCTATTGCGTGAATGCCACGGCTTCGGCGGTGTGCTTGAGCCCCGCTACATTGTCGGCGCGGAATCACTTGACCAGTGAGCTATTACGCACTCTTTCAAGGGTGGCTGCTTCTAAGCCAACCTCCTGGTTGTCTCTGCGACTCCACATCCTTTCCCACTTAGCACACGCTTAGGGGCCTTAGCCGGTGATCTGGGCTGTTTCCCTCTCGACTACGGAGCTTATCCCCCGCAGTCTCACTGCCGCGCTCTCACTTACCGGCATTCGGAGTTTGGCTGACTTCAGTAAGCTTGTGGGCCCCCTAGGCCATCCAGTGCTCTACCTCCGGCAAGAAACACGCGACGCTGCACCTAAATGCATTTCGGGGAGAACCAGCTATCACGGAGTTTGATTGGCCTTTCACCCCTACCCACAGGTCATCCCCCAGGTTTTCAACCCTGGTGGGTTCGGTCCTCCACGCGGTCTTACCCGCGCTTCAACCTGCCCATGGGTAGATCACTCCGCTTCGGGTCTAGAGCATGCGACTCAATCGCCCTATTCGGACTCGCTTTCGCTACGGCTTCCCCACACGGGTTAACCTCGCCACACACCACTAACTCGCAGGCTCATTCTTCAAAAGGCACGCAGTCACGGCCGCCGGGCAAAGCCCGACGACGACGCTCCCACGGCTTGTAGGCACACGGTTTCAGGTACTATTTCACTCCCCTCCCGGGGTACTTTTCACCTTTCCCTCACGGTACTTGTCCGCTATCGGTCACCAGGGAGTATTTAGGCTTAGCGGGTGGTCCCGCCAGATTCACACGGAATTTCACGGGCTCCGTGCTACTTGGGATGTCGCTCGAGAGTCGTCGACGTTTCGTCTACGGGGGTGTTACCCTCTACGCCGGGCCTTTCGCATGCCCTTCGACTACGCCAACGATTTCTTACTCTCTGCCAGATCGGCAGATCCGACTGAACGGTCCCACGACCCCGATCACGCAACGCCTGCCGGCTATCACACGTGATCGGTTTAGCCTCTTCCGCTTTCGCTCGCCACTACTCACGGAATCGCGGTTGCTTTCTCTTCCTGTGGGTAATGAGATGTTTCACTTCCCCACGTTCCCTCCACTCGCCCTATGTGTTCAGGCGAGGGTGACAGGACATGACTCCTGCCGGGTTTCCCCATTCGGAAATCCTCGGATCACAGCTCGGTTGACAGCTCCCCGAGGCTTATCGCAGCCTCCTACGTCCTTCATCGGCTCCTGGTGCCAAGGCATCCACCGTGCGCCCTTAATAACTTGGCCACAAAGATGCTCGCGTCCACTGTGCAGTTCTCAAGATGCGGGCGGGTCCGTCCCGGCGCACGCCTGCGCCGCGGTACTCCGCGAGGACCGGCCCATCCCCGCGACGAGCCGTCCGCGCGATGAGCCTGCCGTCCCGCAGAGAGTCGAGTCGATTGCGCCCGATCCCTCAGGACCCAACAGCGTGCCGAGGCCGACCGGCCACGTCCCGACTCGGCGTTCCACGCCCCGAGGCGGCAGTACTAGCCGGCCGTCGAGACGACCGCGATCGAACTAGTCAGTGTTCCACCCATGAGCACCACCTCGGACGCACGTCCGAGGCTCGTTCTGGACGCCTCGGAGGCCGGCCAAGTGCTCCTTAGAAAGGAGGTGATCCAGCCGCACCTTCCGGTACGGCTACCTTGTTACGACTTCGTCCCAATCGCCGATCCCACCTTCGACGGCTCCCTCCCTTGCGGGTTGGGCCACCGGCTTCGGGTGTTACCGACTTTCGTGACGTGACGGGCGGTGTGTACAAGGCCCGGGAACGTATTCACCGCAGCGTTGCTGATCTGCGATTACTAGCGACTCCGACTTCATGGGGTCGAGTTGCAGACCCCAATCCGAACTGAGACCGGCTTTTTGGGATTCGCTCCACCTCGCGGTTTCGCAGCCCTTTGTACCGGCCATTGTAGCATGTGTGCAGCCCAAGACATAAGGGGCATGATGATTTGACGTCATCCCCACCTTCCTCCGAGTTGACCCCGGCAGTCTCCTATGAGTCCCCGACATTACTCGCTGGCAACATAGGACGAGGGTTGCGCTCGTTGCGGGACTTAACCCAACATCTCACGACACGAGCTGACGACAACCATGCACCACCTGTACACGACCCTTGCGGACCCGACATCTCTGCCGAGATTTCCGTACATGTCAAGCCTTGGTAAGGTTCTTCGCGTTGCGTCGAATTAAGCCACATGCTCCGCCGCTTGTGCGGGCCCCCGTCAATTCCTTTGAGTTTTAGCCTTGCGGCCGTACTCCCCAGGCGGGGCGCTTAATGCGTTAGCTGCGGCACGGAGGACGTGGAAGGTCCCCTACACCTAGCGCCCAACGTTTACGGCGTGGACTACCAGGGTATCTAATCCTGTTCGCTCCCCACGCTTTCGCTCCTCAGCGTCAGTTACGGCCCAGAGACCCGCCTTCGCCACCGGTGTTCCTCCTGATATCTGCGCATTTCACCGCTACACCAGGAATTCCAGTCTCCCCTACCGTACTCTAGTCTGCCCGTATCGAATGCAGGCCCGGGGTTGAGCCCCGGGTTTTCACATCCGACGCGACAGACCGCCTACGAGCTCTTTACGCCCAATAATTCCGGACAACGCTTGCACCCTACGTATTACCGCGGCTGCTGGCACGTAGTTAGCCGGTGCTTCTTCTGCAGGTACCGTCACTTTCGCTTCGTCCCTGCTGAAAGAGGTTTACAACCCGAAGGCCTTCATCCCTCACGCGGCGTCGCTGCGTCAGGCTTTCGCCCATTGCGCAATATTCCCCACTGCTGCCTCCCGTAGGAGTCTGGGCCGTGTCTCAGTCCCAGTGTGGCCGGTCGCCCTCTCAGGCCGGCTACCCGTCGTCGCCTTGGTAGGCCATTACCCCACCAACAAGCTGATAGGCCGCGGGCCCATCCCTAGCCGAAAAACTTTCCACCCCGAGAGATGCCGCTCGAGGTCATATCCGGTATTAGCCCCGGTTTCCCGGGGTTATCCCAGAGCTAGGGGCAGGTTGCCCACGTGTTACTCACCCGTTCGCCACTGATCCACCCCCGAAGGGGCTTCACCGTTCGACTTGCATGTGTTAAGCACGCCGCCAGCGTTCGTCCTGAGCCAGGATCAAACTCTCCGTAGATGTCTATGTGGACACCCGCTTCGAGACAGCGGATGACCGACGACTTGAGAAGTCGATCTTGGCAATGAACAGACGTAACTAGCTAGTCTGTCTGTTACCAAAGGAATTCCGCGCACGCGACGTCGTGAGACGGCCGATCCCGGACGGGGTTTATTTGGCACTGACTTTTAGCACGCTGTTGAGTTCTCAAGGAGCGGACGCGCACCGAGTCGGACCTTTCGGTCGTTCTCGGGGCAACCTCTCTAACTTATCGGGCGGCTCAGCGGTGTCAAACCGGGGCTGCCGCACCCTTCCCAGGACAACCGAAGACACCGCCAGCCGCAGTCGGCGGTCATCTCATCGATTGGATGGGGCCCCGGGACCGGCCGCCTTGTGGAGCGTCCGTTCCTCCCGGTGCGAGAAGAGAGCTTACGAGGCCCCGGCGGGAGCGTCAAATCGGGGGTCCCCAGGGCGGTGGAGCGCTCCGAAACGGACCGCCATCGCGACCGCGCCGAGGGCTACGTCTCCAGTTCGACACCCGCGACGGAGCGCTTGCCGCGGCGCAGCACCAGCCATCGACCGCGCAGCAGCGTCGTCCGCGGCTCGGCACGGCGTCGACGTCGGCGACCTTGACGTTGTTCACGTACGCTCCGCCCTCCGCGACGGCACGTCGCGCGGCTGACTTGGTCTCGACGCAGCCCGGACGCCGCCAGCAGCGTCGATCAAGCGGGCGGCGGCGAACTGGCGCAGCGTCGACGACGCCGGTCTCCCTCAGCGCCGCGCGGCCAGCGTCGCCGGTGGCAGGTCGGCGAGCTCCCCCTGCCGAACAGCGCGGCTGGCTGGCCTGCGACCGCGGCGGTCGTCTCATCGCGACCGTGCACGAGCGTGGTGAGCTCCTCGGCGAGGGCGCGCTGCGCTTCGCGAGCCGCGGGCCGCTCGGCGACCGCCTGCGCGAGCGCCTCGATCTCCTCCCGCGGGCGGAAGCTGAAGATCTTGCAGGTAGCTGATCGACGTCGCGGTCGTCGGTGTTGATCCAGAACTGGTAGAAGGCGTACGGCGAGGTCATCTCGGCGTCGAGCCAGACCGTGCCGGCCTCGGTCTTGCCGAACTTCGTGCCGTCGGCCTTGGTGATCAGCGGCGTGGCGAGCGCGTGCGCCGAGACCGCCTTCGACCCGGTGGATCAGGTCGAGGCCCGGCGGTCAGATGTTGCCCCACTGGTCGCTGCCGCCGGTCTGCAGGCGTGCAGCCGTAGCCGCCGGTACAGCTCCAGGAAGTCCATTGCCCTGCAGCAGCTGGTAGCTGAACTCGGTGTAGCTGATGCCGGCGTCGGAGGTGAGGCGCGCGCTCACCGCGTCCTTGGCCAGCATCTTGTTGACCCGGAAGTGCTTGCCGACGTCGCGCAGGAAGTCGAGATCGCCGACAGCTCCGCGGTCCAGTCGAGGTTGTTCACCATCGTCGCGGCGCTCGGCCCCGAGAAGTCCAGGAAGGGCTCGACCTGGGCCTGGATCCGCTCGACCCACTCGGCGACGAGTCTCGGGCGCGTTGAGCGCGCGCTCGGCGGTCGGGCGCGGGTCGCCGATCAGACCGGTCGCCCCGCCGACGAGCGCGAGCGGGCGGTGGCCGGCCAGCTGCAAGCCGACGCATCGTGAGCAACTGCACAAGGTTGCCGAGGTGCAGGCTCGGCGCGGTCGGGTCGAAACCGCAGTAGTAGGTGACCGGACCGTCGTCCATGGTCTTGCGCAGCGCGTCGAGATCGGTGCTGACGGCGATGAGCCCGCGCCAACTGAGTTCATCGAGGATGTGTGTCACGCATCGAATCCTTCCGGTTGTCGGGTCCGCTGTCGCCGTCGGGGCACGTGGGCGCGATACGCGGACACGGTCGGATCGCCGTCCAGCCAGAACCGCCACGGCGTCTGCGCGCCCGCGGCGACGCCAACGCGCGCGCCCGATCGGACGAGCTCGCGGGCCGGCCGCTTCCCCGCCCGCACCCGGAGCGTGGACGACGGGTCGCAGGCGTCGCGGCCGTTGTCGTCTCGCGCGATCCCGAGCGCGACGGCCAGCCGTGCCGGACCCCGGGCGAGGTCGCGCGCAGGCGCACCCCCGCGGCGGGTCGTGGCGAGCTCGCCGCCGGCCACCACCTCGCCCGCGCGCAGCAACACGGCGGACGCCGTTCCGGCCGGGGCGCACACCACGTTGACGCAGTAGTGCATCCCGTAAGTGAAGTAGACGTAGACGAATCCGGGGTCGCCGAACATGACGGCGTTGCGTGGAGTCTGACCGCGAAAGGCGTGCGAGGCGGGGTCGAGCGAGCCGTGGTAGGCCTCCACCTCGGTGAGCCGCACGGCGACGAGCCCCTCGTCCGACTCATGCTCGACGACGCAGCCCAGGAGCCGCGGCGCGACCTTGGCGGAGGGCGCGGCGAAAAACGACCGTGGAAGCAGGTCGCCCGGCGCGCCGGCCGCTGTCGCGTTCACCGCGCCAGCGAGCCGCCGCGCGACCACTCGACGTGTGCGGCCACCCGCGAACGCAACTCGATGATTTGCTCGGCCACCCGCTCCGGCGCCGTGCCGCCGCGGGCCGAGCGAGCCGCAAGCGCGCCTCGAACCGACAGCACCGCACGCACCTCCGGGGTCAGGTGCGTGGAGATCTCGCGAAGGGATGCGTCGTCGACGTCGGTGAGATCGCAGTTGTGCGCCGCGCACCACGCCACGAGACGCCCGACCGCCTCGTGAGCCTCGCGGAACGGGATGCCGCGGCGGACGAGGTCTTCGGCGACGTCGGTCGCCAACGCGAATCCTTCAGGCGCCAGCGAGGCGACCCGGTCGGTGTCGACCCGCATTGTCGCGACCATGCCGGTTACCGCCGGCAACAACACCAGCAACGTGTCGAGCGAGTCGAACACCGGCTCCTTGTCTTCTTGGAGGTCGCGGTCATACGCGAGCGGCAAGCCTTTCAGCATGGTGAGGATCGCCGTCAGGTTGCCGACGAGGCGGCCGCTCTTGCCGCGCGCGAGCTCGGCGACGTCCGGGTTCTTCTTTTGCGGCATGATCGACGACCCGGTCGCGAACGCGTCGTCGAGTTCGATCCACCGAAACTCACGCGTCGTCCAGAGCACGATCTCCTCGCCGAGCCGCGACAGATGGACGCCGACCAGCGCCGCGCAGAAGGCGAATTCAACGGCGAAGTCGCGATCGCTCACGGCGTCGATCGAGTTGGCCGCAGACGACGCGAAGCCGAGCTCGCGCGCCGTCGCCACCGGGTCGAGCGGTAAGGACGAACCCGCCAAGGCGCCCGCGCCCAGCGGCGAGACGGCGGCGCGAGCGTCCCAGTCGTGCAGCCGGTCGACGTCCCTCGCGAACGCGTGGACGTGGGCCAGCAGGTGGTGCGCGAAGAGCACGGGCTGCGCGTGTTGGAGGTGCGTCATGCCGGGGGCCGGGACGTCCTTGTGTCGTTCGGCGACGTCAATGAGCGCCGACTCGAGCTCCGCGAGTCGTTGCACGAGCAGTCGCGCGTGCGCGCGAAGGAACAGCCGCAGGTCGGTGGCGACCTGGTCATTGCGGCTGCGGCCGGCGCGCAGCTTGCCGCCGAGCGGGCCGAGCCGCTCGATCAACCCGCGCTCAAGCGCGGTGTGCACGTCTTCGTCGGCGACGGTCGGGGTGAAACGGCCGTCACGGCAGGCGTTGTCGAGATCGTCGAGCGCGGCGAGCATTTTGGCCAGCTCGTCGTCGTCGAGCAAACCGGCCTTGTTCAACACCCGCGCGTGCGCGCGAGACCCCATCAGGTCGTACGGCGCGAGTCGCCAGTCGAAATGCACGGACGCCGACAACGCGGCGAGCGCGTCCGCCGGGCCGCCGTCGAACCGGCCACCCCAAAGACGCAAGGGCTCCGCTGGCAACGGCTCGCTCAAGGTGTCTCCTGTCGCTGTCGGGTCATCGCCGGTCGGCCAGGCTGAGCAACTGCCGGGCGACGTCGGCGCCGCCGTCGACGTCGCGGCACACGCACAGCACCGTGTCGTCACCGGCAACCGTACCGATGATGGAGGCGAGGTCGGCGTGGTCGATCGCGCCGGCCAGCAGATGCGCGCCGCCGGGCGGGGTGCGCGCGACGACGAGGTTGCCGGACGCCTGGACGGAGACCAGCAACTCGGTGGCCATCCGGATAAGTCGTCCGTGCGCGGCCGACGCCACCTCGAACCGATCGGACGACGGCCGGCTCACGGTGTCTTCGCCGTCACGCGGGACGACGTAGACGAAGCCGCCTGCGGCGCCGCGCAACCGCACGGCTCCGATCTCGTCGAGATCGCGCGACAGCGTCGCCTGCGTGACGGAGAATCCTTCCTGGGCAAGCAGCTTCGCGAGTTCCGACTGGGAACGTACCGACGCCCGGCCGAGCAAGTCGACGATGCGCGCGTGCCGGGCGGCTTTGGTCGCGGGGACGGCGAGCCGCTCGGCGCGCGCGCGGGCGGCGCTCACGATCGCTCCAGCAGGAAGGCGAGCAGCGCCTTTTGCGCATGCAGCCGGTTCTCCGCCTGGTCGAACACCCGCGAGTGCGGGCCGTCGAGCACGGACGCCGTGATCTCCTCGCCGCGATGCGCCGGAAGGCAGTGCAGCACGATCACGTCGTCCGAGGCGAGTTTGACCAGCCGATCGTCGACGGTGTAGCCGGTGAAGGCGCGCTTGCGGGCATCGGCGTCGTCCTCTTGGCCCATCGACGCCCACACGTCGGTGTAGAGGACGTCGGCGCCGGCGCTCGCGACCTCGGGGTCCTCGCCGATGACGACGGAGCCGCCCGTGCCGGCGGCGATCGCGCTGGCGCGCTGCACGATCGGCGCGAGCGGCTGATATCCCTGCGGGGAGGCGATCCTGATGTGCAAGCCGGCGAGCGCGCCGCCGAGCAACAGCGAATGGGCCATGTTGTTGCCGTCGCCGACGTAGGCCAACGTGGCGCCGGCGAGTTCGCCCCGCGCTTCGCGAACCGTCATGAGGTCGGCCAGCACTTGGCAGGGGTGCGCCAGATCGGTGAGCGCGTTCACGACAGGCACGGTGGCGTTGGCCGCGAGCGTTTCGATGCGGTCGTGGCCGAACGTGCGGATCACGATGGCGGAGACGAAACGCGACAACACCTGGGCGGTGTCCTCGATCGTCTCGCCGCGACCCAGTTGCGTGGTGCGCGCGTCGATGATGATCGGGTGCCCGCCGAGCTCGGCGACGCCAGCCTCGAAAGACACCCGGGTGCGCGTCGACTGCTTCTCGAAGATGACCGCCACCGACTTCGGGCCCGCCAGCGGTCGCGCGGAGAAACGGTTGCGCTTCACAGCGTCGGCGGAATCGAGGATCTGCCGTTGCTCGGCGCTCGTCAGGTCGTCGTCGATGAGGAAGTGGCGCGGCATCAGAACTCCTGGATTGCGACGTCGAGGATTTCGGGCAGCGCGGCGACGTAACTGTCGGCCTGTTCCGCCGTGAGGATCAGCGGCGGAGCGACGCGGACGGCGTCAGGCTGCACGGCGTTGACTAGAAAACCCTTGTCGCGGCTGGCTTTCTCCACCGCAGCCGACGTGACACCGGCCAGCTCTAGGGCGAGCCAGAGGCCGCGACCGCGCACGCCGGCGAGCGACGGGTGATTGACGGCGCGCAAGCCGTCGCGAAGCCGAGCGCCTACGCTCGACACGTTGGCGAGCAAGTCTTGCGACTCGATCGTGTCGAGCACCGCGAGCGCCGCCGCGCAAGCGACCGGATTGCCGCCGAACGTGCTGCCGTGGTCGCTCTTCGCGAATGTCGATCCGAACTCCCCGAACCCGACGCACGCGCCGATCGGCAACCCGCCGCCGAGGCCTTTTGCGAGCGTGACGACGTCGGGCTTGACGCCCTCCGCCTGATGCAGGAACCAGTCGCCGGTGCGACCTACGCCGGACTGGATCTCGTCGAGGACGAGCAGGGCGCCGGTGGCGTCGCACAGCTCACGTGCGGCACGCAAGTAGCCGCTCGGCGCCGGAACGACGCCGCCCTCGCCGAGCATGGGCTCGAGGAACACCGCCGCGGCGCCGTCGTCGACGGCGTTCTTCAGCGCGTCGACGTCGCCGTACGGGACGAACACCACCGTTGCGGGGAACGGCCCGAACGGCTCGCGGATCGCCGCCTTGCCGGTGAGGGCGAGGGACCCCATCGTGCGGCCGTGAAACCCGCCCTCCGCCGCGACGACGTACGGCCGGTCGGGACCAGCGTGTCGGCGGACCAGCTTGTACGCGGCCTCGTTCGCCTCCGTGCCGCTGTTCGTGAAGAAGACCTTGCCGTCGCCGCCAAGCAGAGCGATGATGCGCTCAGCGAGTGCGACTGACGGCTCGATTGACGAACAGGTTGCTGGTGTGGGCGATCCGGCCGACCTGCGCGCTCACCGCGCCGACGATCGCCGGATGGTTGTGGCCCAACGCGGAAACGGCGATGCCCGCGATGAGGTCGAGGTACTCCCGACCGTCGTCGTCCCAGACGTGGCAACCATCGCCGCGGACGAGCGGGATAGCCGGCGCGTACGTCGGCATCATCACCGCGTCGTGGCGCGCGCGCAGCGCGGCGTTAGTCACGAGTCGACCTCACCATCGTTCCGATCCCTTCGTCCGTGAAAATCTCGAGCAGGACGGCGTGCGGCACTCGGCCGTCGAGCACGTGTGCGCCGCCCACTCCCCCGCGCACCGCCCGCAGGCACGCCTCCATCTTCGGGACCATTCCTGACGACAGAGTGGGCAGGAGTTTCTCGAGTTCGTCCGCGTCGAGGGAGCTGATGACCTCGTCGCTACTTGGCCAGTCGGCGAAGAGTCCTTCGACGTCTGTGAGCACCACCAGCTTCTCCGCGGCGAGCGAGACCGCGAGCGCCGCAGCGGCGGTGTCGGCGTTCACGTTGTACACGCAAGGCTTGCCGTCGTCGTCGAATCCGCGGGCGACGCTCGACACGACCGGAATGCGGCCGTCGTCGAGCAGGCTCTTCACAGCGCCCGGCGCCACAGTGACGACGTCCCCGACCAGCCCGATGTCGACCGGCTTGCCGTCGACGATCGCGTGGCGCTTCTCCGCCGTGAACAGATGCGCGTCCTCGCCGCTCATTCCGACGGCGAACGGCCCATGCTGGTTGAGCAGGCCGACGACCTCGCGCTGCACCTGGCCGACGAGCACCATGCGAACGACGTCCATCGTCTCGGGCGTGGTGACCCGGAGACCGCCGGCGAACGAGGCCTCGATGCCGAGCTTGTCGAGCTGCGCGTTGATTTGCGGCCCGCCGCCGTGGACGACGACCGGCCGCAATCCCGCGTAACGAAGGAAAACGACGTCTGCTGCGAACGACGCGGCAAGCGCCGGATCGGCCATCGCGTGACCGCCGTACTTCACGACGACGGTGCGCCCGTGGAACCGCTCCAGCCACGGCAGCGCCTCGACGAGGGTGGCGGCCTTGGACTGCGCGAGGTCGCGGTCGCGCGTCATGTCGAGTACGCCGAGTTCTCGTGGACGTACTCAGCGGTCAAATCGGTGGTCAGGAGTCTCGCGCTCGCCTCGCCTGCGTGCAGGTCGATCGTGATGTCCACATGCCGCCCTGACAGGTCAACCGTCGCGCGGTCCTCTCCGATGGACGACGACCGGCATACCCACGTCCCGTTGAGCGCGACGTCGACGCCGAAGTCGTCGAAGGCCGCGTTCGTGGTGCCGACCGCCGACAACACGCGGCCCCAGTTCGGGTCTTGACCATGCATCGCGCACTTCACCAGGTTGCTCCGCGACACGGCGCGGGCGACGTCGAGCGCCTCCTGCTCCGACGCGGCGCCGAGGACCTCGATCGCGATGAACTTGCTCGCGCCCTCGGCGTCGGCGATGAGTTGTTCCGCGAGGTCAGCGCAGACTTCTGCGACGGCGGCGGCGAAGTCCGCCGATTCCGGCCGCACGCCCGACGCGCCCGAGGCGAGCAGCAAGACGGTGTCGTTCGTCGACATGCAACCGTCGGAGTCGATGCGGTCGAAGGTGGTTCGCGTCGCCGCGCGCAACGCCGCGTCGAGATCGGCGGACTCGACGACAGCGTCGGTGGTGAGGACGACGAGCATCGTGGCGAGCGCGGGCGCGAGCATGCCGGCGCCCTTGGCCATGCCGCCGACGGTCCACCCCGCCGGCGACGTGACGGCGGCCTGCTTCGGCACGGTGTCGGTGGTCATGATGGCCTGTGCGGCGGCGTCGCCGCCGGACAGTGACAACGCTGCGTGCGCGGATCTCACGCCGACGATCAACTTCTCGATGTCGAGATACTCGCCGATGATGCCGGTGGAACAGACCGCAACCTCAGCGGACGAAACGCCGAACAGCTCGCCCACCTCCTCGGCGGTGCGGTGCGTGTGTTGGAAGCCCAACGCGCCGGTGCAGGCGTTGGCGTTGCCCGCGTTGAGGACGACAGCCGCCACCTTCCCGGCACGCAGCACCTGCTGCGACCACAACACCGGCGCGGCCTTGACGCGGTTGCCGGTGAACACGCCAGCTGCGGCGCGCAGCGGGCCTTGATTGACGACGAGCGCGACGTCGGCGTTACCGCTCGGTTTGATTCCGGCGGCGACGCCGGAGGCGGCGAACCCTTTGGCAGAGGTGACGGTCACGGCGCGATCTCCAAAGCGAAGCGGAGGAGTTCGGGAGATGTCACGGCGCGATCTCCAAAGCGAAGCGGAGGAGTTCGGGAGATGTCACGGCGCGACTCCTGCGATCGGCAGGCCGGCGGTCTCGCCGAGACCGAGCGCGATGTTGGCGTTCTGCAGCGCCTGGCCGGCGGCGCCCTTGGTGAGGTTGTCGAGCGCGGCGACGACGACGATTCGACCGGCATGCTCGTCGAGCGCCACCTGCAGATGAGTCGAGTTCGAGCCGAGTGTCGCGCCGCTTTGCGGCCACGCCGACTCGGGAAGCAAATGAACGAAAGGCTCGGCGGCGTAAGCCTTTTCGAAGGCGTCGCGGATCGCAGCCGCGTCAACACCCGGCTTCGGCCGCGCGGTGCAGGTGGCGAGAATGCCACGCGGCATCGGCGCGAGCACCGGCGTGAAGGAGACGGTGACGGGGCGCCCGGCGACGTCCGAGAGGTTTTGCTCTATCTCGGGTGTGTGTTGGTGCGCGCCGGCGACCTTGTACGCCGACATCGAGCCCATGACCTCGCTGGCCATGAGATTCGGCTTCATGCCGCGGCCGGCGCCGGTGGTGCCGCTCGCTGCGACGATGACGACGTCGTCGGGTTCCGCGAGCGCGCTCGCGAACAGCGGGGCGAGCGCAAGGGTAGCGGTTGTGACGTAGCAACCGGGGTTGGCGATGCGGCGGCTTGATCTGATCGCCGCGCGGGCGCCGGGCAACTCGGGCAGCCCGTACGTCCAGCTGCCGGCGTGGGCGCCGCCGTAGAACGCCTCCCACTGCCGTGGATCACGCAGGCGGAAGTCGGCGCCGATGTCGATCACGAGTTGATGGTCCGACAACTCACCTGCCAGCGCCGCCGATTGGCCGTGCGGCAGTGCGAGAAACACCACGTCGGACGACGCGAGCGCGGCCGATCCGTTCGCGACGAACGCGCGGTCGCCGAACTGGACCAGGTGGGGATGAACGGATGTGATCGGCTGGCCCGCGTTGCTGGCCGCGGTGGCTACCGACAGCTCGAGGTCTGGGTGGCCGGCGAGCAGGCGCAACAGCTCGCCGCCGGCGTAGCCGCTGGCGCCGGCGACCGCCGCTGAGTGCCCCATGCCGCCCTCCGATCAGATGCCTATGCGTAATGACGCATAAGCATACACAGCGGGAAGCCGACTCGGCGCGGGCCGTCGTCCGAGCTAATGCAGGTCGGCTTGCCGCATGGCGACCACCGCGCCGGCGACCAAGGCCACGACGGTCCCGGCTAACGCGGCGGCCGACCAGAAACCAAGCCCACTGGCGAGCGGATCACCGCCGATGGCCCAGTAGAACGGTGAGACGAAGCGCGCCGGCCTGATCCAGTCGATCGTGGCGGCGAAGGAGCTGATCAAATACGCCGCGCCGGCGATCCCCGAACTGACGCCGATGGCCACCCCGCGGCTGCCGGTCACGACACCGACCAGCAGGGCGAGAGCCCCGAACACGGCGCCGAGCAGCCAGACGGCGACAGTCACGGCGACGACGTTCGCGACGGGCACGGTCAGATCGAACGCCCGCCCCACCAGAACGCTGCCGAAGGCCAGCAGCATCGTCGGAAGCAGCCCGGCGACCAGGGCCGCTCCCTTGTGCACGACGAGAGCGCGGCGGCTGACCGGCAGCACGGCCACCAGCGCGAGCGACCCCGACTCGTCTTGCCCGGCCACGCACCAAGCGCCGTAGCCGATTGCCACGATGACGGCGACGACCGGCAGGAAGTTGTTGAAGACGTTGGCGTCCAGCCATCCGACCGGCGTGGTCAGCGAGCCGTTCACGCCGAACGCGGCCATCAATGTCGGATCGCTCTGCAGCAGATTGTCGAGACTCTTGTCGCCCTTGAACGACGGGTAGAGCGCGACGACGGCGAGCGTGTACAGCGCGAGCCCCACCGCGTAGCCGACGAGCGCGCGTCGCCTCAGCCGCAAGTCAAGGCGGGCGATCTGGAGCCGGCCGCGCGGTGGAGAGATCGCCGGCGCTGGCCGCGCTCCGACGCTCATTGCGGGACCTCCGTGGGTGTCATTGCGGGACCTCCGCGGGTTGCCGGTCGGTGCGGTAGTAGGTCAGGAACAGCTCGTCGAGATCGGCGTGCCGTGCCGTCATGTCGACCGGTTCGAGATCGGCGGCGACCCGCAGCAGCGGCCCGATAGGACCGGACAGCGCGACCCGTATCCGGCGGTCGTCGACCTCGAGAACCTGCAGACCTTCGACAGCGGAGAAAACGCCGGGGTCGACCGGTCGCGTGAAGACGAAATCGACAGTGCGCGGCGCTCCGCGACGCAGCTCGTCGACGCTGTCGACCACGACGATCCGACCGTCCTTGATGATGGCGACCCGGTCGGCGACCCGCTGCACCTCATCAAGCTCGTGCGACGAGAGAAACACCGTTCGACCCTGCTCGGCGTTCTCGCGAAGCAGCCGATCGAACTCGTCCTGCAAGAGCGGGTCGAGGCCCGAGGTTGGCTCGTCGAGCACCAGCAACTCGGGCTGATGCATGAAAGCGATGACGATGCCGATCTTCTGCCGATTTCCCTTCGACAACATGCGGACTGGGCGATCCAACTCGGCGTCGAAACGCTCGACGAGCTGGTCGCGATAGGTGGTCGACGTGAGCCCGCGGGCGCGGGAAAACCACTCGAGATGCTCACGACCGGTCAACCGCGGATACAGCGCCAGCTCGCCAGGCAGGTAGCCGATCTCGGCGCGCATCTCGACGCCGTCGGTCAGCGGATCGCGACCGAGAACCGCGACAGCACCGGATGTCGGACGGTACAAGCCGAGCATCAGCCGGATCGTCGTCGACTTGCCGGCACCGTTCGGTCCCAGAAACCCGAAGACCTCCCCAGTCTGCACACGCAGGTCGACGTCGGTGACACCGCGACGGCGGCCGAATGTCTTTGTGAGCTTGCTCGCCACCACGGCCTCAGTCATGTGCGCCGCCCTTTCCTGGTTCGGTGAGTGCGATGAGGCCGTTCGTGTAGAGGTCCATGACCGCCTGGCCCCAACGGGTCAAACCCTCCCCTTGCAACGGATCGGCGCCGAGCACGGCGGAAATCTGGTCACGCAGCAGCACCACGCCCAAGTCGTTGACTAAGAGCACCGCGACGCGGGCGGCGCCGTCGGGCGACGGCTTGAACAAACCCGCACGCTCGTACCGCCCGACGAGCTCGAGACTTATGTCGTACAGCGACCGGAAGAGTCGTTCGGCTGCCGGGCCGCCGTCGGCCAGCAGCCGCCGCAGGTAGTGCAGCATCGGACCATCGTCCAACCGGTCGGCCAGCGCGGCGGTCGTGGACGCGGCCAGCATGTCTTGCGGGGACGCGTCGAGAAATTCGGCGAGCAGTTCGCCGAAGAAGCGGACGACGTGCTCGTCGACGGCCTCCTTGAGGCGCTCCTTCGACCCGTAATGGTGGATGACGAGCGAGGGAGAGACGCCGGCTGCGGCCGCGATGTCTCGCACCGTGACGGACAGCGCGCCGCGCTCCGCGAAGAGCCGCATCGCGGACTCGCGGATCAACGCCGTGGCGGTGAGGTCTCCGGTAGAACGCATGTGCCGATTATTGCACAAGCGTTCAACGAAGTGAACAGGTGTTTAGCTGACCTACCCGCGAAGCACGGCGTCGACCCGGCGGGTCGCCTCGGCAACCGCCGCGTCGCGCGCCGCCGACACCTCTTCGGTGGTCAGGGTCCGGTCGGGCGCCCGAAACCGCAGCGCGTACGCGAGCGATCGTCGTCCGGCGCCCACCTGCTCGCCGGTGTAGACGTCGAACAACCGCAGCGACTCCAACAACTCGCCGGCGCCGGCGCGCAGCGCGGCCTCGACCCGGGCCGCCGGCACGTCGTCTGCGACGACAAGCGCGACGTCTTGGGTTGCCACCGGGAAGGTGGAGACAGCCGCCGGTTCGACCAGTCCGCCGTCGTGGGAGATCAGCTCGAAGAGCCGCATCTCGGCGGCGCAGGTGCGCGGCGGCAAGTCCAGCGCGGCGCACACCCTGGGGTGCAACTCCCCCGCGAACCCGAACGCCACGCCATCGACGAAGAACTGCGCGCAGCGACCGGGATGCCAGGGCGCCTGATCTCCCGCCCGCACCTCGATCTCGACTCGCAGCGCCGCGGCGACCACCCGCACCGCCTCGATCGCGTCGGCCCAGGTCGCCTCCCGACCGGCGCCCCACCAGCCTCGCCGGTCGCGCTCGCCGGCCAACACGACGCCGAGATGCAGCGGCTGATCCGGCAACGCGGCCAACACGGCCGCGATCTCGTCGTCAGTCGGACGCCGGTCGACCGGAAGTCGCGGCGGCGCAGGCGCGGGTTCGCGCGACGGCGCAAACACCGGGCCGGCCTCGAAAAGGGCGACACCCGCACCGACCCCTCGGCTGAGATTTCGGCGCAGCGTCGCAAGCAGCCCAGGAAGCAAAGTGGTGCGCAGCAAGGGTTCTTCGTCGGACAGCGGATTGGCGAGCCGCAACGCGTGACGCCGTGGATCGTCGGCGTCGAGTCCGAGCGCGTCGAAAACGCCCGGCCCCACGAACGGGTATGCGAGCACCTCGACGTAGCCGGCGTCGGCAAGCGTGCGTCCGACGAGCCGCCGCAATCGCTGCGCCTGGGTGAGCCCACGGCCGACGGGCGCCTGCGGCAACACCACAGGCACGTTGTCGTAGCCCTCGAGTCGGATCACCTCTTCCGCGAGGTCGTTCGGATCGGTCAGATCGGGTCGCCAACTCGGCGCCGCGACCCGCAACTGCCCGTCGTCGTCCGACACTTGGCAGCCGACCTCGGCGAGGCGGCGGACGACGACTTCGCGGGCGTAGCCGACGCCCGCGACGCGACCGGGATGGTCCGGGGAAATCGTGATGGTGGTGGTCCTTTGGCCGGAGTCTGCGGCGTCGACCTGGGTGGTGCCGACGAGCCGTCCCCCTCCGTGCTCGACAAGCAGGGCGACCGCCCGTGCGGTGGCGTGCGGCGGCAGTTCGGGGTCGACGCCGCGCTCGAAGCGGCGCGACGCCTCGCTGGACAGCCGATGCCGGCGCGACATCCGGGCCACCGCGACCGCGTCGAAATGCGCCGCCTCGATCAACAAGTCCTTGGAATCGTCGTCGATCTCGGTGGTGAGGCCGCCCATCGTGCCAGCCAGCCCGATCACGCCGGAGCCGTCGGTGATGAGCAGGTCCTCGGCGTCGAGATCCCGGACGACGTGATCAAGCGTCTCGAGCCGCTCACCGTCGTTGGCGCGCCGCACCACAATGCCGCCGACGAGCTTGCCTGCGTCGAACGCGTGCAGCGGTTGTCCGAGCTCCAACATCACGTAGTTGGTGACGTCGACCGACAGTGAGACGGGACGCATGCCCGCGAGCATCAGCCGCAGCCGCAGCTGCAGGGGCGATCGCGCGCGGGGGTCGAAGCCCTCGACAGCACGCAGCACGAACCGGTCACACGCCGCTGGGTCGGCAAGGCTGACCGGCCGAGTTGGCACGGCGGGCGCGGCGTCCAGTTCGAACGCCGCGGGATCGCGGAACGCCACGCCGTAGGCGGTCGCCGCCTCTCGCGCCACACCGCGAATCGACAGGCAGTAGCCACGGTCGGGCGTGACCGCGATGTCGAGGACGTCGTCGCGAAGTCCTAACGCCTCCATCGCGTCAGCACCTACCGGCGCGTCGTCGTCGACCACGAGGATCCCGGTGTGGTCGTCACCGACGCCGAGCTCTTTGACCGAGCAGATCATGCCGTCGGAGACGTGCCCGTATCGCTTGCTCGCGGTTATCTCGAAGCCACCCGGGAGAAGGGCGCCCGGCAACGTGACGACGACCTTGTCGCCAACCGCGAAGTTGGTTGCCCCGCAGATGATTCCGCGGGGTCGCTCCTCCCCCACGTCGACCTGGCAGTAGCGGATCGTCTTGCCGTTGCTGGCCTCGAACTCCTCGATCTCGAGAACGTGGCCGACCTTGACCGGTCCCTCGACGTCCGACCCGACGCTCTCGACGGTCTCGATCTCGAGGCCGACGCGAACCAGCGCGTCGGCGATGTCGCGCGCCGACTCGGTGTCGGGGATGTCGGCGAACTCGCGCAACCATGACAACGGGACGCGCATCGCCTCAGACCTCCGTTCCGAACGGCAAGGCGAACCGCACGTCGCCCTCGACGATGTCGTGCATGTCGCGCACGTCGTGGCGGAACATCAACGTGCGCTCGATGCCGATGCCGAACGCGAACCCGCTGTAGCGATCTGGGTCGATCCCACACGCCACGAGCACGCGAGGGTTCACCATCCCGCAGCCGCCCCACTCGATCCAACCTTCAGAATTGCAGGTGCGACAGGGATTCTCCGGATCGCCGACCGAGGCGCCTCGGCACACGAAGCACTGCAGGTCCGGCTCGGCGCTCGGCTCGGTGAACGGGAAGTACGACGGCCGCAACCGGGTTGTGATGCCCTCGCCGAACATCGCGGTGGCGAACGCGTCCAGCGTTCCCTTCAGGTGCGCCATCGTGATGCCCTCGTCGATGACGAGCCCCTCGACCTGGTGAAACACCGGCGAGTGGGTTGCGTCGAGCTCGTCGGTGCGAAACGTGCGGCCGGGGCAGACGATGTAGATCGGCGGCTTTCGCTCAAGCATGGTGCGGATCTGCACCGGTGACGTGTGTGTGCGGAGCACGATGCCCGACTCTGGGGATTCAACCCAGAACGTGTCTTGCATGGTGCGCGACGGGTGGTCGGGCGGGATGTTCAGGGCGTCGAAGTTGAACCACTCGGCCTCGAGCTCCGGGCCTTCGGCCACCTCGTAGCCCATGGCCACGAAGACGTCGGAGATCCGCTCCTGCAGCGTCGTTAGCGGATGCCGGGCGCCCAACGGCGCGCGGTCCCACGGCAGCGTGACATCGACGGTTTCCTCGACGAGGATGCGCGCGTCGCGTTCGGCGACGAGCTCGACCTCCCGCTTGGCGAGCGCCGCGTTGACGGCGCCACGCGCCTGCCCCACGCGTCGTCCGGCTTCTGCCTTCGCTTGCGGCGGCAGCGCGCCGATCTCACGGTTCGCCAACGCGAGGGGCGAGCGATCTCCCGCGTGCGCGAGCCGCGCCGCGCGCAACTGCTCCAGATCGGCCGACGCCGCGATCGCCGCCAAGGCGTCGTCACGCATCCGCTCCACCTCGTCGGCGTGCAAGGGGGTGACCTCCACGGGGTCGTAGTCGCTGTTGGGCGCAGACACGGTTGGCAACCTTCGCGGTGAAGCGGGCTCTTTCGATGCGGGGACGCCGTGCAGTCTAGGCGGTGGCGCTCGCGCGCCTGCGGAACAGCGCGGGGCCTAGATGGCGAAGCCGGGGGTGCCGGCGGGAAACGTGACGCGGAAGAGCGCGCCGCCGCCGGCCGCCTCGCCGACGAAAACCGTGCCGCCGTGGGCCTCGACGAGCCCTTTGACGATGTAGAGGCCTAGGCCGGTGCCGCCGCGCCGCCCGGCCCGCCAAAATCGGCGGAACACCAGTCCTCTGATGTCGGGAGAGACGCCGACGCCTTGATCGGCGACCGCGATCGCGACACCGTCGCCGGCCGGTTCGATCCTCAGATCGACCTCACCGGAGCCGTGGCGAATCGCGTTGTCGAGCAGGTTCGCGAGGACCTGGTCGAGCTTGTCGGGGTCGAGCCACGTCTCGGGGAGCGGCTCGGTGACGTCGAGGCGGAATCGTTCGGCGCTCTCACCAGCCGCGACCCTGCCCTCGATCACCCTGCGCGCGGCGGCCGGCACGTCGACCACCTGCTTGTGCAACTCAAGCCGGTCGGCGTCGATGCGCGACACGTCGAGCAACTCGCTGATCAACCGGGTGACCCGGTCGGCGTCGGAGTTGACGGTCTGAAGCATCAACTGCCGCTGCTCGTCGTTGAACCGGTCCCACTTGTTGAGCAGCGTGGCGGTGAAGCCTTTGACGCTGGTCAGCGGCGAGCGCAACTCGTGCGCCACGGTGGACACCAGGTCGGCGCGATCACGCTCGGCGCGCTCCCGGTCGGCGGCGCCGCGGAAGCTGAGGACCAGTCGCTGCACCGGACCGCAGCGGCGCTCGCGCAGATATGTCGCGGTCAGGTAGATCTCCCGCTCGTCGGGCAACGTGAGCCTGCGCTCGGGCTGGCCGGTGCGGATCGCGAGCCCCGCATACGGACGAGTGCATTCCCACCAGTCGTGGCCGACAGAGTCGGTGACGCGCAGCACCTCGCGAAAGTCACGCCCGATCGCGTCGTCGACGCTGCGCCGCAGCAACCGGGCGCCGGCGGTGTTGAGGAGCACCACCGTGCCGTTCTCGTCGGCGATCAACACGCCGTCGGCAAGCACGTCAAAGGCGGCCTTCTCGTGCTCTATCCCCGCTGGCATGCCGCACGCGCTCCCTTCGACCCCAGCACCATACCCACGCTCGCGCAGGGGCACATCGGACGAACGGACCTTATCGCGCGCTGATCGGACGCTCGCCCCGTTGCGCCCGGGCGGACGCGTATAGGCAGACTGCGGCCGCCGCCGCGAGATTCAGACTCTCGGCTCGCCCGTGAATCGGCACCCGCACCGACCGGTCGGCGAGCGCGATCACGTCGTCCGGCAGGCCCCACGCCTCGTTGCCGAAGACCCACGCCGTTGGGTTGGCCAGCTCGCCGTCCCGCTCGAGTTCGTCGAGGTCAGCCGACGCCGCGCCGTCGGCGGCGAGCACCTGCAAGCCGGCGGCGCGACAGGCCGCGACGGCGACGGCGACATCGACGCCGAGCACCAGCGGCAGGTGGAACAGGCTGCCAGCGCTGGCGCGCACGCACTTGCCGTTGTAGGGATCGACGCTGGTGTCGGAGAAGGCGACGACCTCGGCGCCGGCAGCGTCGGCGGTGCGCACAACAGTGCCCGCATTCCCGGGGTCGCGGACGGCGGCCAGCAGCACGGCCAGCCGCGGCGACGGCGAGCCCCCTGGCGGCGACGACAGCGGCCGCTCGAGCGGGACGTCGATGAGGCCGCAGACCGCGACCAGGCCCTGCGGTGTGACGGTCTCGGACAGCTCCTCCAGGACCCGCCCGCTGGCGAGGTGCACCGCGACGCCGGACGACGTCGCGCGGCGCACGAGGTCGGCGTGGCGAGCGCGCGCGTCGGCGGTGACGAACAGCTCGCGCACGGGCGACGGCTGGGCGGCCAGCGCCTCGCGCACAGCCTGGGCGCCTTCGGCGAGGAACGCGCGGTCTTGTTCGCGAAACGCGCGCTTGCGCAGCCGCCGGGCCGCCTTCACCTTGGCCGAGTTGACGTTGGTCAGCTCAGCCAAGGTGTCGACCGTGTTGATGGCGCCGCTCAGGCCGCGGTCTCACTCGCCGCGGGCGCGGGCAGCGCGGCGCGAGCAACCTCGACGAGCGCGAGGAACGCCGCGTCGTCGTTGACAGCCAACTCGGCCAGCATCTTGCGGTCGACCTCGACGCCGGCCGCTTTGAGACCCTGAATCAGCCGGTTATAGGTCATGTCGTGTGAGCGAGCGGCGGCGTTGATGCGCTGGATCCACAGCCGGCGGAAGTCGCCCTTGCGCGCCTTGCGGTCGCGGTAGCTGTAGGTGGCCGAGTGCAGCAACTGCTCTTTGGCCTTGCGGTACAGCCGCGAGCGTTGGCCCCGGTAACCGCTGGCGCGCTCGAGGACAACCCGGCGCTTCTTGTGGGCGTTGACCGCCCGTTTCACGCGTGCCACGTAAGAACTCCTTGAACAGGTTCAGTCAGTCTTGAACAGGCTTGAGTCGTGCGGTCTCTAGCGGCCGAGCAGCTTCTTGATGCGCTTCGCGTCGGCCGGGGACACCTCGACTTCGTTGAACAGCCGGCGGGTGAGCGTCGACGGCTTGTGCTCGAGGTAATGCCTACGGTTGGCCCGCAGCCGCATGATCTTGCCGCTGCCGGTGAGGCGGAACCGCTTCGAGGCGCCGCTGTGAGTCTTCATCTTCGGCATGGGGCGGGTTGCTCCGTTTCTGCGTGTTTGCGTCTGCGTCTGCGTTTGCGTCTGCGGTCTTGCTGGCTTGTGTTGCTGAGATCTTGTGTTGCTGAGATCTTGTGTTGCTGAGATTCGCGAGGCTTACGAGGCGGCGCTGTCGCTAGAGGCGGCACGGCTGGACGACGCCCGCTTCGCTGGAGCGGCCTTCTTGGCGGCAGTCTTCGCGGGCGCTTTCGCGGCCGTCTTGGCCGGCGCCTTAGCCGGAGCTGCCTCGGCGGCCGGCGCCGCTTCGGTTGCCGTCGTCGATTCGGCCGGTTGGGCTGCTTCGGCCGGCTCGCCTGCGGACTGATTCGCCTCTGGCGCAGCCGCTGCGGCGTGCTCCTCATCCGACGCGGCCTTCGCCGCGACTCGCTCGGCCTTGAAGTCTGCCTTCTTCTTGTGCGGCCCGAGCACCATGATCATGTTCCGGCCATCGAGCTTAGGCGCCGATTCGACGAAGCCAAGGTCGACGACGTCTTCGGCCAACCGCTGGAGCAGCCGGGCGCCCATCTCTGGCCGCGACTGCTCGCGCCCGCGGAACATGATGGTGATCTTGACCTTGTCGCCTTCCTTGAGGAACCGCACGACGTGACCCTTCTTGGTCTCGTAGTCGTGCGTGTCGATCTTGGGGCGAAGCTTCATCTCTTTGATGACGGTCTGCGTCTGGTTCTTGCGCGCCTCACGGGCCTTGACCGCGGACTCGTACTTGAACTTGCCGTAGTCCATGAGCTTGGCCACCGGGGGGCGGGCCATCGGCGCGACCTCGACGAGATCGAGGTCTGCTTCTTCAGCCAGACGCAAAGCATCTTCGATGCGGACGATGCCGACCTGCTCGCCGCCTGGGCCGACGAGCCGAACCTCGGGAACGCGAATCCGGTCGTTGATGCGGGGCTCGACGCTGATGGGACCTCCAAGGAGTTTGGCTTGCGTGCGGCCAGTCGCGCGTGGCTCTCACAACGAAAAAGAGCCCCGCACGACACGCATGCGAGGCTCCATGAGTTAGCCGGACGCCGCCCTACGGACGCCATCACGGCCGACCTGACCTGCCGACGACTGCGCGATCTTGCCTTGCGCGATCTTGCCTTGCGATGTTGCCGCTTGGTCGACGAGGTGGGAAGCGGAGCCTCCACTTGCGGGTGCCGCACGCGGGTGCGGCACCGGTCGCCTGACCAGCGTACCAGCGCGGCACGGGCGGGCACGGGTCCACCCAGGCGCCGCCTCCGGTACGGTCGCGGTCACCATGGCGGAGCCTCGGGTGTGTTGCTTTGTCGACTTAGCCGCATCGATCTTGGCGCGGCCGGCGTCGTGCGGGCCGGCGCGCGTGATCGCGGTCGATGGCCCCGGCGGAGCGGGCAAGTCGACGTTCGCGGCGCGCCTGGCGAACGCGCTCGACGGCGCGCCCGTCGTCCACACCGACGACTTCGCCAGCTGGGAGAATCAGTTCGGCTGGGCGCCGACCTTTCGCAAGCAGGTGATCGAACCGCTTCTGCGCGGCCAGCCCGGCCGGTACCGGCGCTACGACTGGGTCGAGCGCAGGTTCGCCGAGTGGCACGAGGTGCCGCTCTCGGCCGCGATCGTCGTCGAAGGCGTCGGCGCCGCTCAGCGGCTGTTCACCGACGCGCTCGCCATGACCGTGTGGGTTGAGACGCCGCCCGACGTCCGGCTTGCCCGCGGCATCGCCCGTGACGGGGAGCAGCTGCGCGGGTTCTGGGAACGGTGGATCGTCGGCGAGCAGGCGCATTACGCGGCCGACGACACGCGCGCCCGCGCCAGCATTGTGATCCTTGGCGACCCCGCTGTCGCGCACGACCCGGAGCGGGAGTTCATCGCGGTCGGCTGATCGTCTCGCCCGGTGTGCAGTTGCGGTCGGGTTCCGGACGATGAACACGACCCAAAGTGCACTCTCGGCGGCCCCGCGCCGCCTACTCGACGATCTTTGAGATGTCGATCTCGAGGATGTCGCGGGCGCCGGCGGCCTTGAGCGTCGGAATCAACGTGTTGACGCCCTTCTTCTCGACGACCGACTCGACGGCGTGCATCGTGCCCGAGGCAAGCGCGGTGATCGTCGGCGATCCCATGGACGGCAGGACGTCGAGCACATCAGGCAGCTGGGCGTCGCTCACGTTGAGCTTGATGAGGACCTTGCCGCGGGCCTGGATCGCGCCCCGAAGCAGCAGCAAAACGTCTTCCATCGCGGCACGCTTCTCGTCGTCCGCGTACGCCGTGGCGTTGGTGATGAGCTCCGTGCGCGACGTGAGGAGCGTGTCGATGATTTTCAGCCCGTGCTTCTTCAAGCTGGTGCCGGTCTCGGTCAGGTCGACGATCGCGTCGACGATGTCGGGGACCTTCGCCTCGGTGGCGCCGTAGCTCGGAACGATGGTCGCCTTGACGCCGAGCTGGTCGAAGTATCGCCGGGTGAGTTCCGGAAACTCGGTCGAGACCCGCACCCCGTTGGGCAGGTCGGCGCCGGAATTGGCCGGGTTCTCGTTGACGACGGCGAGCACGATTCGCACCGGGTTGCTGGTCGCCTTCGAGTACTCCAGCTCGCCGAGCGAGACGACGTCGGCGTTCGTCTCGGTGATCCAGTCGCGGCCGGTGATGCCCAGGTCGAACAATCCCTCTTCGACGTAGGTCGGGATCTCTTGCGGCCGGAGGAAGCGCACGGTGCCGACGCGCGGATCGTCGATCGAGGCGTGGTAGTCGCGATCGGAGCCGCGGCTGACCGAGAGGTCAGCGGCCTCGAAAAGCTCCAGGGTGGCGCGCTCAAGCGAGCCCTTTGGCAGGACCAGGGAAAGCATCGAAGAACCTTTCAAAGACTCGGGACGACGCGGGGGTCAGCTCGTCACTGGCCGGCTAAAGCCGGTGCCGACGGCGGGCTCGCGATGTCGCAGCTCGCGCAGCACTAGCGCGGAGTCGAGCGCGGCCACCGTCGCCTCCCATCCCTTGTCCTCGACGCTGTCGGGAAGTCCGCATCGGTCGAGTGCCTGGCCAAGGCTGTCACAGGTCAACACGCCGTTGCCGATGGGGGTCGACGCGTCGAGACCGACGCGAGTCAGGCCCGCTGTCACCGCGTCGCAGACATATTCGAAATGCGGCGTGCCGCCGCGGATCACGCAACCGAGGCACACGACCGCGTCATGATCGACTGCGAGCTGCTGCGCCACGACCGGGAGTTCGACCGCGCCGGCGACTCGCAGCACGCGGGGATCGGCTATGCCGCAAGCATTTGCCGCCGCGACGGCGCGTTCGACCAACGCGTCGACAACCTGGGTGTTCCACCGGGTCGCGACGATCCCGAGCGTCAATCCGGCGGCGTCGACGGCGGGGGCGTCCGGCTTGCCGTTCCCGCTCATGACAGGCCTCCGGTCTGCTCGTCGACCCTTGGAACGTCGACCGGCAGTTGCAGGTCGTGGCCCATGCGATCGCGCTTGGTCAATAGATAACGGAGATTATCGGGGTTCGCGTGGGTCGGCAGGGGGACGCGCCCGACGACCCGCAAGCCCCATCCCTCAAGGCCCGCGCGCTTGGCCGGGTTGTTCGTCAACAGCCGCATCGATTTCACGCCGAGATCGACGAGCACTTGTGCCCCGGTGCCGTAATCGCGAGCGTCGGCGGGCAATCCCAGCTGCAGATTCGCGTCGATCGTGTCGGCGCCAGCGTCTTGCAGCCGGTAGGCGAAAAGCTTGCTGAGCAGGCCGATCCCCCGGCCCTCGTGACCGCGGATGTAGAGGACGACACCGCGCCCCTCAGCTCCGATGATGGACATCGCCGCGTCGAGTTGCGGGCCGCAGTCGCAGCGCAGCGAGCCGAACACATCGCCGGTCAGGCATTCGGAGTGCGCGCGCACGAGGACGTTCTCGCCGTCACCGATGTCACCCATCACGAACGCGACAAGTTCGGTGCCGTCCAGCGTGCTGCGATACCCGATGGCTCGCCACTCGCCGTGCCGGGTCGGCAACCGGGCCGCCACGACACGCTCGATCGTCGATTCGTGTCGGCGGCGATAGCCGACGAGGTCGGCGATCGAGACGATCGCCAGGTCGTGCGCCTTCGCGAATTCGAGCAGCCTCGGCAGCCTCGCCATCGAGCCGTCGTCGTCGACGATCTCGCTGATGACGCCGGCTGCGGACAGACCGGCCATGCGGGCCAGGTCGACGGCCGCCTCGGTGTGGCCCGTTCGACGCAGCACCCCGCCCTCGACCGCGCGCAGGGGGAAAACGTGACCTGGCCGAGTGAGTTCGTACGGCTCGGTCGCGGAGTCGGCCAACGTCCTGACGGTGTGCGCGCGGTCGGCAGCCGAAATCCCTGTGGAGATGCCGTTTCGCGCGTCGACTGAGACCGTGTACGCCGTCTGCTTGCTGTCTTCGTTCCGCATGGTCATCGGCGGGAGCCCAAGGCGGTCGAGCGTCTTGCCCTCCATAGGCACGCACAACACTCCGCTGGTGGTGCGAACCATGAACGCGACCAACTCCGGCGTCGCCTTTGCCGCGGCGGCGACGAGATCACCCTCGTTCTCCCGATCCTCGTCATCGACGACGACCACGGCCTTGCCCGCGGCGATGTCTGCGACAGCCCGCTCGATCGAATCGAACATTTAGCCCACCGCCTCCTGCAAGGGCGTGAGTGGCGCGGGCGCCTCGGCCCGAGCGACCCGTCGCCACACAAAGAATCCCCAAATCACAAAGCCCGCGTAGATCGCGTACAGGGTCGCGGAGGGGTAGTACGAGAAGTGAATCAGCTCGGGCACACCGACGACGTCGACGGCTATCCAGCACAGCCAGAAGTCGACCCAGCCGCGCGCCATCGCATACGTCGCGACCATGGAGCCGACGAAAATCCACGAGTCAGCGAGGTAGTACCACCACTGCACCGGGAATCCCGCGCCGATCGCGCGGAAGACCACGTAGCAAACCGCGACCGCGATGGCAGCGGTGACCAGAAAGCCGACCCGCTCCATCGTCGTGGCCCATCGCGGTGACACGGCCACCGCGTTAGGAGCCGACCGGCGGGTGCTGGCCCAGCGCTGCCACCCGTAGACGCTCGTGACGACAAAGAACACCTGGCGACCTGCCTGGCCCAGCAGCGGGGCCTGCGTGGAGTCGCCGAACGCGTTGCCCATGAAAACCGTGAACAGAAACACGTTTCCGACGATGCCGATCGGCCATGCCCAGACTCGCCTGCGCATACCGCCGATCGCGGAAATCAGACCGAGCACGTTGCCGATGATCTCGCGGTAGTAGATGCCGTGGTGGCCGAAATGCAACTGCGCGTTGTAGAGCCAGGTCACGCGACACCGCCGGCCGGTTCGAGGCGGTGCGCGGCCAACAACCGCTCCGCGTATTTCGCCATCACGTCGACCTCGAGGTTCACGGCCGCGCCGACGGCCTTAGCGCCGAGCGTGGTGCGCTGCAGAGTCGTCGGGATCAGGCTGACGGTGAATCCCTCGTCGTCCGACTCCACGACGGTCAGGGAGACGCCATCGACAGCGATCGAGCCCTTCTCCACGATGTATTTCGCAAGCGCTGCTGGTGTTTCGATGCGGACGACGTCCCATTGCGGCGTGTGCTCTCGCGCCGAGATCCGGCCGGTGCCGTCGACGTGCCCTTGCACGAGATGACCGCCGAGCCTGGTTTGCAGGGTGACCGCGCGCTCCAAGTTCACCGTGGTTCCGGGGATGGCCACGCCAAGCGTCGTGCGGTCGAGTGTCTCGCGCATCACGTCGGTGGTGAACCGGCCGTCGTGCGCGTGAACGACGGTGAGGCAGACCCCCGACACGGCGATCGAATCCCCTGCCGCGACGTCGCCCGTGACGAGTGGGCCCGCGATTTCCAAACGGGCGGCGATATCGGCGCCCGTCGCGGTTGGCGCGATCTCGGTGATCGCGCCTAGCTCTTCGACAATCCCCGTGAACACCCGCTACTCCCCTGCCTTATGCGGTCGGGCGGTCACCCGAAGATCGCCGCCGACGGTTTCCACCGCATCGATTCGCCATCTCACGATGTCGGCGATAGTGCCGATGCCGAGCTCAGCGATCGCGGCCCTGCCCGCGCCCAGGAATGCCGGTGCGAGGTAGCCGACCAATCTGTCGACGCGGCTGGCGGCCACAAAGGCGGCCGCGAGTGTCGGGCCGCCCTCGAGCAGCACGCTGACGACGTCGTGATCGGCGAGTTGCTTCAACACGAGGTCGGGCTCGTGCTCTTTGATGGTCAACGTCGGCGCAGTTCCGTCGAGGAGCTTCGCGGACGGCGAGAGGTCGCGGCGTCCGACCACCACCCTGACCGGTTGCCTCGATGTCGAGACGCCGGCGCGAACGGTGAGCGCGGGATCGTCGGTCAGCGCGGTGCCGACGCCGACCATGACAGCGTCATGCTCGGCGCGCAGTCGGTGGGCGTCGGTTCTGGCTTCTTCGCTGGTGATCCAGCGGCTGCTGCCGTCGGCCGCGGCGACGCGACCGTCGAGCGTGGCGGCGAGCTTCCAGGTGACGAACGGCCTGCCGGTGCTGGCGAAATGCAGCCACGCCTCGTTGGACCGCGCTGCCTCGTCGGCGAGCAGGCCGCCGATCACTTCCAGGCCCGCCGCTCGCAACTCGTCGGCGCCGCCACCTGCTTTGGGTGACGGATCGGCGGTCGCGTAGACGACGCGGGTAACGCCCGCGGCGATGAGGGCTTGCGTGCAGGGGCCGGTGCGTCCGGTGTGTCGGCAGGGTTCGAGGGTGACGACGGCGGTGCCGCCACGCGCACGCTCGCCGGCGCCGGAGAGCGCTTCGATTTCGGCATGGGGGCTGCCCGCTCGTTGGTGAAAACCCTCGCCGACGAGGCACTGGCCGTCGTCCAGAATCACGCAACCGACGATGGGATTGGGGCTGGTCGAGCCGCGGCCGTGTCCGGCGAGCGTGATCGCGTGGCGCATCGCCGCGATCTCGCGCTCCGTGGCGGCGAACATCCGGTCTCCTCGCGTCGAGCGCGAACCGGAGACGTTTCGGGGGCAAAGGCGAGCAAGCCCAACGCGCGCATGCGCGCGGGCCGCCCGCGCGCTGCCTCCCATCCGGACTTTAACCGTCGGTGCCGGAATTCCACCGGCTCAACCGATCGGCTTGGCGTTGCCGCCTCGCCGACCGGGTCGCGGACTGTGACCGCCGGTTCGGACTTTCACCGACCCCGGAGCGCGCGTTGCTGTGCGGACTCAGTGTCGCACACGAAACCGATGGACGGGCGCCCTCGGTCAGGCGCCGTGGGCGGGGGCGAATCGGCCGCCGGTCAGTTCATCGCCCAGACGACGGAAACGGTCACCGTCACGTCTTGAGAGCCGGCTTCGACCGGAACCGGCGCGGCGGCGCTCGCGGCCGCCATCGGCATGGAGTAGGTGAACGGTTGAGGCTGCGCTTGGGTGCTCTCCGAGATGCTCACCACCGCGCCGAGCGAACGGCCCGCGGCGCCGGCGTACGCGGCGGCCTTCGCTTTGGCGTCGGCGAACGCCTTTTGGCGCGCCTGCGCGATGAGCGCGTCGTCCTCGTCCAGGTCGAGGGTGGCGCCGCCGAGTTGCAGCTCGTTGCCGCCGACCTGCGCGGCGTCGGAGATGACCGATCCGGCCTTGGCGAGGTCGCGCAGCACGACAGAGAGGTTTTCGCTGACCTGATATCCGTCGAGCTTCGAGGTGCTGCCGGTGTACGTGTAATGCGGCTGCACCGACAGCCCGGAGGTTTGCAGGTCGGCGGCGGCGACGCCGTCCGCCTTCAGCTTCGCCTGCACGTTGGACATCGTGGTGTTGGCCTCCTGAAGGGCGGCCTTGACGTCGGGCCGCACGACGTTCACGGACGTTTGCAGGCGGAGCAGATTGGGCTTGCCGGTGACCCGCCCGACCCCGCTTACGGTTATGCCGCTGGTCACCGAACCGCCGGCCGGGGTGGTCTCCGCGGCGAGAGTTGTCGCCGGGCTTGCCAATGGGCCTGCCTGCGGCGCGGCCGACGCGGATCGTCCGGCGTTGCCGAGGGCGTACGCGCCGACGACGACAGCGGCGGCCGCCGCGCCGACGGCGAGCGGACGAAGCGGGACTGAGACGTTCATGGCTGCCTCCGGCGAGTGAGAAATCGCCGGTTGGACGCAACGGGGCCGCACCCGGTTCCGGGAAAAATCAGGCTAGGTCGGCGAGCCCGAGGTTCTGGTAGATGTCACGCGTGGCGGTCGACTTGTTCAGCGTGATGAAGTGCAAACCCGGCACGTCCTGCTCCAGTAGCTCCTCGCACAACAGCGTCGCCGCCTCCGTGCCCACCGCGCGGACGGCGTCAGGGTCGTCGGCGACGGCCATCAACTTCTCGGCCAGTGGCGCGGGGAAATCTTCGCCGGACAACAAGGCGAAGCGGTCGATTTGCGCGATCGAGGTGAGCGGCATGATGCCGGGGATGATCGGCACGTCGCAGCCTGCGGCCGCGACGCGGTCGCGCAGCGCGAGGTAATCGCCCGCCGAGAAGAACATCTGGGTGACGGCGAAGTCGGCGCCAGCCTCGCACTTGCGCACGAAGTACCGGGTGTCGTCGGCAACCGTCGCCGAGCGCGGGTGCAGCTGGGGAAAGGCGGCGACTCCCACGCAGAAGTCGCCGGACTCCTTGATGAGCCTGACCAATTCCTCAGCGTGCTGAAAGCCTTGCGGGTGCGCGATCCACTCTCCTTGCGGATTCCCCGGTGGGTCGCCGCGCAGCGCGAGCATGTTGCGGATGCCGGCGTCCGCGTACTGGCCGATGACGTGTCGAAGTTCGGCGACCGAGTGATTCACCGCGGTGAGATGGCCGACCGGCGTGAGCGTGGTCTCGGTGGCGATCCGCTCGGTGATGCGCACGGTGGTGTCGCGGGTCGATCCTCCCGCGCCGTAGGTGACGGAGACGAACGTAGGGCGCAGCTGCTCAAGCAGGCGCAGCGCCTGAAACAGCGACCGCTCCCCCGCCTCGGTCTTGGGCGGAAAGAACTCGAACGAGAACGAGTGGCCGCCCTTCGCGAGCAGATCTCTGATCGTGCTCGCACGATCACTCAGCACTGACGCCCGCCCCAACGACATGCGTTTAGGGTACCGGCGCCGCGGCGCGCAAACGGGTGGCGAATTCGGAAGCCGCCGCGCCCGGGTCGGCGGCGTCGGTGATTGCCCGGACGACGACGACCCGTCGGGCCCCGGCGTCGATCACGTCGTCGAGGTTGGCCAAATCGACGCCGCCAATCGCGAACCACGGCCGGTCGGCGCCCAGCGCCGCGGCGTGCCGCACCAGGTCGAGACCCGGCGCGGGTCGGCCCGGTTTCGTCGGGGTCGGCCAGCATGGGCCGACGCAGAAGTAGTCGACGCCCTCTTCCACCGCCGCCGCCTCCACCTGCGCGACGTCGTGGGTGGACCGGCCGATCAGCACGGTGTCATCGACGATCGCGCGGGCCACGGGCACCGGCAGGTCGTCCTGGCCGAGATGCAACACCGGCGAGCCTGCGGCCCACGCGACGTCGGCACGATCGTTGACTGACAGCAACTTGCCGTGTCGCTCGCAGGCGGCCGCAAACACCTTCAGCGCCTCAAGTTCAAGCTTCGCCTCGATGCCTTTTTGCCGAAGCTGGACGACGTCGACGCCGTTGGACAAGACGGCGTCGAGGAAGTCCGGGAGGTCGCACTGCTGCTCGCGCGCGTCCACGCACAGGTACAGGCGCGCGTCACAGAGCGAGTGCTTGGGCACGTCGTTTCACCTCCGTGCCGCGGTTCTCCGTCAGCGCCTGCACCGGCGAGCCGGGCAACGAGTCGTCGGCGGTGAACAGCCAGCGCAGCGCTTCGTCGTCCGTGAAGCCGGCGTCGGCGAGCACGTTGAGCGCGCCGGGCAGGCCCTTCAGCACCGCGCCGTCCTGAATGAACGCGGCCGGCACTCGCAGGACGCCGCCCTCGCGCACGCCGAGCAACTTGCGCTCGCGCAGCAACTGGCGGACCTTCGCAAGATCGACGCCAAGCCGCTCAGCCGCCTCGGGGACGGTGAGCCAGTCGGCGACGAGTCGGTCAGCATCGGCCATCCGGCAAGCCTGTCACGCTAGCCTCAGGGCTCATGAGCGAGGTCTTGGGGGACGCCGAGCCGTCCGACGACAGGAGCGATTCCGACGGGTTCGACGATTACGAGTACGACGACGGATTCGCCGAGCACGGCGCGGTCCACCGGGCCCTCGCGTCGGTGCTCACGCCGGTCGCGCTCGCCATCGCGGGCTTGGCCATCGCCGTGACGAACCTGCTGGATCCGCTGCCGAGTTACTTGGCGGCGGCGCTGGCGTTCACCCACAGCCAAGACCCGCTGTTCGAGGAGCGCGCGGTAGCCGTGGCACAGATCGTCACCGCCTTGATCGCCGCAGTGCCGGCGGGCTTCGCGATCCGAAACGCCGCTGCCGCGGAGGAGGCGGAGCGTCGGCTCCCACGGGCCCTCGCCGGGGCCGCCGTGCTGGTCGCGACTCTCAGCGGCCTGCAGGCATTCGCTGGGCTCATCCTCCTCGCCCACTCCCACGTCCCCGCCTTCGGATAGCCGACTAGGCTGGGTGGCCACACGGGAGTCCGGCGCGACCGGGCTGAGAGGGCGGCTGACGCGGCCGCCGACCGTAGAACCTGCTCCGGGTCATGCCGGCGAAGGGAGGCGACGAATGGCCGAGGGATCGACGTCCGACGTGATTGTCGTGGGCGGTGGTGTCATCGGGCTGTCGCTCGCGTGGCGCGCGGCCCAGCGCGGGCTTTCCGTCACCTTGGTCGATGCCTCGCCAGGCAGCGGCGCATCGCACTTCGGCGCAGGCATGCTCGCGCCGGTCACCGAGGTGCACTACGGCGAGGAAGCGCTGCTGACGTTGAACCTCGCCTCAGCTCGCCGCTATCCGTCGTTCGTCGCCGAGCTTGAAGACGCGGCGGGGACGACGGTGGGTTATCGGGAGTGCGGCACGCTTGCGGTCGCGTTCGACGCGGATGACAAAGCCACGTTGAAGGACCTGCACGATTATCAGGCGTCGCTGGGTTTGTCGTCGCAGCCGTTGACGCCGCGCGAGTGCCGTGCCCTGGAACCCCTCCTCGCGCCCAGCGTGCGAGGTGGCTTGCTCGTGGCGGGCGACCATCAGATCGACAACCGCCGACTCGTCGCCGCGTTGCTTCTCGCCTGCGAGCGGGCGGGCGTGGCGTTTCAGCGCGCCAACGCGACGGAGATCGTCGTCGACGGCGACGCGGTGGTCGGCGTTGACCGACTGCGGGCTCCGGCGACCGTGTTGGCGGCCGGGTGCTGGAGCGGTGATCTCAAAGGCCTGCCGCCCGAGGTGCTTCCGCCGGTGCGTCCGGTGAAGGGCCAGATTCTGCGGTTGCGCGACGACGTGTCGCGTCCGCTGATCAGCCGAAACGTGCGGGCCGTCGTGCGGGGTCGGCCAATTTACCTGGTGCCAAGGGAAAACGGGGAGATCGTCCTGGGCGCGACGATGGAGGAACTCGGGTTCGACCAGACCGTGACGGTCGGCGCGGTGTCGGAGTTGCTGGCCGACGCGCGCGAGTTGCTGCCAGGTGTCTCAGAACTGGCGCTCGTCGAGACGGCGGCCGGGCTGCGGCCGGGCTCCCCCGACAACGCGCCGCTGCTCGGCCCGACCGCGTTGCCCGGCCTCGCGATGGCGACCGGTCATTACCGCAACGGGATTCTGCTCGCGCCGATCACCGCTGACGTCGTCGCCGATTTCCTTGTCGGCGGCCAGATTTCGGAAGAGCAGGCGGCGTTCGACCCGCGCCGGTTCACGAGGGCCAGCGCATGAGACTCCTCGTCAACGGCGAGCCGAGAGAGCAGTCGGACGGCGTCACACTGGCCGATGTGGTCACGGGGCTGACGCTTGCCCCGAGCGGAGTCGCGGTCGCCGTCAACGGCGTGGTCGTGCCGCGGGGCTCGTGGGGCGTCACCAGACTGGCGGACGACGACAGCGTCGAGGTGCTCACCGCCGTGCAGGGAGGCTGACCGATGGACGACCCGTTTGTGCTCGCCGGCGAGACGTTCAGCTCGCGTTTGATCATGGGCACCGGCGGGGTGCCGAGCCTGGAGGTTCTCGACGCCGCGCTCGCGTCGTCCGGAACGGAGTTGACGACGGTGGCGATGCGGCGCGTCGACCCTGGCACGCGGGGATCGATTCTCGACGTCTTGACCCGCCGGGGCGTGCGGGTGTTGCCGAACACCGCCGGCTGCTACACCGCGCGAGACGCGGTGCTCACCGCCCATCTCGCGCGCGAGGCGTTGGAGACGAACTGGGTGAAGGTCGAGGTGATCGCCGACGAGCACACGCTGCTGCCCGACCCAGTCGAGCTGCTCGACGCGGCGGAGCGGTTGGTCGACGACGGATTCGTGGTTTTGCCCTATACGAACGACGACCCGGTGCTTGCTCGACGACTTGAGCAGGTGGGGTGCGCGGCGGTGATGCCGTTGGGCGCGCCGATCGGGTCAGGCCTCGGTGTCCGCAACCCGCACAACATCGAGTTGATCGTCGAACAGGCGAGCGTCCCCGTCATCCTCGACGCCGGAATCGGCACCGCGAGCGACGCGGCGTTGGCCATGGAACTTGGTTGCGACGCCGTGCTCTTGGCATCCGCGGTCACGCGCGCGCAGCATCCCGCGCTGATGGCGGCCGCGATGCGCAAGGCAGTCGAGGCAGGCCGGTTGGCCGCTCGCGCCGGGCGGATCCCGGTGCGGCGCTACGCGCGCGCCTCTTCACCCACCGAGGGCATGACGCCGAGCAGCGTGCCCAGTTCGGAGACGCTGGAGGCCAGTTCGTCGGCGCCCGCCAACTCGTCGCGCGAGCCATAGCCCCACAAGGCGCCCACGCAAGCGACTCCGGCTTGTCGAGCGGCGTCGACGTCGTGCGCGCGATCCCCGACGAGGACCACGTCGCTGGACGCCTCGACGTCGAGTTGCGCCAACGCGTCGGCGATCACCGCCGCCTTGGTCTCATGCTCGCCGTCGGTCGCCGGACCGCACACGGCGGCGAAGAACCGCGCCAGGTTGAAATGCTCGACGATGGGCGCGGCGGCGCTCAACGGTTTCGCGGTGGTGACGGCGAGCTGGCGTCCGTCGTCGACCAGCGCCTGCAGGAGCGGCGGGATCCCCTCGTAGACGGAGTTCTCGAACATCCCCCGCCGCGTGAAGTAGTCGCGGTACGCGAGCAACGCGGCGTCGATCTGCCCGTCGTCCAAGCCTGCGATGTCGCGCAACGAGCCGATCAGCGGCGGGCCGACGAACCGGAGCAACGCGTCTTGCGTGAGCGGCGGCGCGCCGACCGCGTCGAGGGCGTGCGCGACCGAGTTGATGATGCCCGGCGCTGACTCGGTGAGAGTCCCGTCGAGGTCGAACAGGACGACGCAAGGTGGCATACCCCCATCATCTCGGACGAGCGGCCGAGCCGGATTTCCGGCCGCAGCGGTCGAGATCACGCTCACACCGGCCGAACTCCCCCTTGGCGCACGCGCCTGCCCGGCGCATCGGACCATCGCACGTAGACTCGATCCTCGTGGACGCGACGGTCTCCGACTCCCTGACCGGCCAGCTGCTCGACGGCCGGTACAAGGTCGAGTCGCGCATCGCCAAGGGCGGGATGGCGACCGTCTACCGGGCGCTCGACACCCGGCTTGATCGACTCGTCGCGATCAAGGTGATGCACCAGCTCTACGCCGACGACGACGAGTTCGTCGCGCGGTTCATCCGGGAGGCCAAGTCGGCCGCCCGGCTCTCGCACCCCAACGTGGTCGCGGTGTTCGACCAGGGCGACGACAGCGGCCACGTCTTCCTCGCGATGGAGTACGTGCCTGGCCACACGCTGCGCGACCTGTTGCGCGAGCGTGGTCGGCTGTCGCCGCAGGAGGCGCTGTCGATCTTGGCCCCTGTGCTGTCGGCGCTGTCGGCCGCGCACGCCGCCGGCCTGGTGCACCGCGACGTGAAACCCGAGAACGTCTTGCTGTCGGACGACGGCCGGGTGAAGGTCGCCGACTTCGGGTTGGCTCGCGCGATCGCCGGCCGCACCGCGACCAGCGCGACAACGCTGATCGGCACGGTCGCCTACCTGGCGCCGGAGCAGGTCACGCGAGGGGTCGCCGACCCGCGAAGCGACGTCTACGCCGCGGGCATCATGCTCTTCGAGATGCTCACCGGGCACCCGCCCTATGACGGTGAGACGCCGATCTCAGTCGCCTACAAGCACGCGAATGAGACGGTGCCGCCGCCGTCGTCCGAGATCTCCGACCTGCCGCCCGCCGTCGACATGCTGGTGACGCACGCGACGGCACGCGACCCCGACCGTCGTCCTGCCGACGCCGCGGCTTTTCTCGCCGAGGTGGCGCGGGCGCGGCGCGGCTTGCCAGCCCTCGAGGCGGACGCCGGAAGCGCGACGACGGTCACGCCGCGCGGGCACCACACCCTCGTCGTCGAACTGCCCGCGTCTGCCGACGGCACGGCGTTAGGCGCCGAGGCCTTGAACGCGGACGCAGCCGGTGCGGGCGCGGCCGGCGCGGCCGGCGCGGGTCCGGGTGCGCCGGACGACGGAAAGCCGGTGCCACGACGGCGCCGTCGGCGCGGACTGATCGCGCTGTTGGTGGTCTTGCTGCTGGCGGCGGGCGCGGGCGGCGCGGGCTGGTGGTTCGGCATCGGCCAATACACGACGACGCCGAGCTTCATGCAGCTGTCGGTGTCGGCCGCGCAGGCGAAGGCAGCAGGGGCCCATGTGAAGTTGGTGGTGAGCCCCGACCAGCAGTGGAGCAGTACGGTCGATCCTGGCGACGTCATCGATCAAAGCGTGCAGCCGAACCACCAGGTCAAGCGCGGCGCCACGGTGACCGTGCACGTGTCGAAGGGCAAGCACACCGCGACCGTGCCGGCGTTCGACCAAAGCACCTCGTATGACGACTACAAGAACGCCTTGCAGCAAGCGGGGTTCAAGGTCGCGCCACCGGTGATGGCGTACAACGACAGCATTCCCTCGAACGGCGTCATCTCTGTCGACCCGACGCCCGGAACCGTTGTCGACTATGGGAAAGCCGTGACGGTCACGGTGAGCCAGGGCCCGCAGCCGATCGCGATCACCGACTACAGCGGGCAGGACGCTCAGGCCGCGGCCGCCGCCTTGACCCAAGCCGGCTTCCAGGTGGCGACGAAGCAAGACTTCAGCGACACCGTCCCCAACGGCAAGGTCATCTCCCAGGACCCGAACAGCGGCAACGGCGTTCGCGGACAGACCGTGACGCTCGACGTGTCGAAGGGTCCTGAGCTGTTCAAGGTGCCGGACGTCACGAGCAACCTCGCCGACCCGCTGAGCTGGACCAGCATCTCGCAGGCCGAGAAAATCCTTACGAACGCGGGCTTCAAGGTGAAGGTCGGTAAGAAGGGGCGCTTCGGCGTGGTGACCAGCCAAGACCCGAAGGGCGGCTCGATGAAGCCCAAGGGCACGGTTGTGACGATCAACGCCAGCTAACCTCGGCGTTCTTCGAGTTCCGAGCGATCTGGCATCCTGGTCGCCATGCCACCTCGCAAGCCGTCGCCGATTGGTGTGCATGTGCCGGTGGCTGGCGGCTTGGCGGCCGGTGGACTCGCGTACGCGCGCGAAGTCGGCGCCGAGGCCGTGCAGGTGTTCCTGTCGAACCCGCGCGGATGGGCGCGATCGGCCGGAGATCCTAAGCAGGACGACGATTTCCGCGCTGGCTGCGCCGACGCTCGAATACCGACTTTCGTGCACGCGCCGTACCTGGTGAACCTGGGCTCGCCGACTCCGACGACGCTGGAGAACTCGGTGCGGTCGTTGGAACACGCGCTGTCGCGGGCCTGCGCCATTGGGGCGCGCGGGGTGGTGGTGCACGCTGGCTCCGCCGTGACGGCGTCGTCGCGTGACATCGCGTTGAAACAGGTGCGTTCGGCGGTGCTGCCGCTGCTCGATGCGCTGCCAGACGATGGGCCCGATCTTCTGATCGAACCGACCGCCGGCGCCGGGCAGTCGCTAGCTGCGAGTGTGGAGGATTTGGGCCCATACCTCGCGGTGTTGGACTCGCACCCGCGGGTTGGCGTGTGTCTCGACACCTGCCACGCCTTCGCCGCCGGTCACGACCTGGCGGTGCCGGGCGGCGTTCGGGCGACGCTGAATGCCCTGGTGCGAGTCATCGGGCGCGGACGGCTGAAGCTCATACATGCCAACGATTCCAAGGATTCTTTGGGCTCGAACCGGGACAACCATGAGCGTCTTGGGCGGGGACGGATCGGGGCCGATCCGTTTGCCGAGTTGTTTCGCCATCCGGCGACTCGTGGAGTGCCGGTCGTGTTAGAGACGCCCGGCAAAGGGCCGGAGCACCGCGAAGACCTCGCACTGCTGCGATCCTTGCGCGACCGCTAGAGCGGACGCCTCCCGGCTGGCTCAGCTGGCGGTTTTGCGCGCGCTCGCGCTGGCCGCGCGCGACGTACGCCAGTGACCGACCGACAAGATGACCGCGGCAACGACCGCCGCGACGATGGGGCCATACGCAGCCGACAAGCCAAGCGCCATCGCCACGCCGGCCAGCAGCAGCCCCGCACCGAGCGCTGGCGCGATCCACGGCCGCAACGCCATGTTGCGGAAGTTCTGCGACGCCATGCTCCCCAAGCTACAGGGCGTTCTTGAGTTGGGTGGTGACGTTGTCGGTCAACGCGTTCGGTCCGCCAAAGAGGTGGACGGCGGTCAGCCCGGCCTTGACGCCGGCGAGATAACCGCTGGTCGGCGCGGGCACCCCGGTTGGGGTGGCCAGCAGCAGCGGCCCGCCGGCGCGGGCGAGTTGCGCCCCACCCGACAACGCGTCGGGGAAGCTGGTGCCGGTCGCCACCCCGACCAGGCTCGGGCCGGCGAACAACTGACCCGCCAAATCGGCCGCGGTCGCATACCGATCCGCGCCCACCACCGGGCTCGCCGCCAGGTCGGCGTTCGCCGCCGGACCGCCGACCGCGTAAACCTGCCCGGCGTGCGCGGCCAAATAGGCGCTCGTCGCCGGCGGCAGCTTCGCGCCGTCGGTCAACAACACCGCGCCTTGAACGTGCGCGGCGGCCGGCCCCGCGGCCAACGCGTCGGGGAAGTCCGCGCCGGTCGCCAACAACACCGTGCCCGGATCACCCAACGCGTCAGCCACCGCCACCGCCGTGGCATAGCGGTCGACGCCGGCGTAACGCGTCACCTGGTAGCCCATCGTCGACAACTGGGTAGCGACACTTTCCTGCACCGCCCTGAGCCCGCCTAACACGTAAACCCTGCCGCCCTTGGCCAGCACCTTGACCAGCGCGTCGGCGGTCGCCTTCGGCAACGTCGTCCCTTGTGTCAGCAACAGCGGCGCGTTCTTCGCCGCCGCCAACGGCGCCCCGACCAAAGCGTCGGGGAAGTCATCCGCCCGTGCCAGCACCACCGCGCTCGCGCCGCCGTTGGGGTAGGAGTCCAGCGCGACCGCCGCCGCGGTGGCGACCCGGTCAGCGCCCGCCACCCGGCCGACCCGCGCCGCCTCCACATCCCACGTCGACGCGTGCGAGGACAACACCTCGATCGTGGTCACCCCGTTCGACGTCGCCGACGACGTCACACACGGATCCGGTCCCACTACACCCGGCGTCGCGCACGCCGCCACCGGGCTGCCGTCGCGGAACACCGTCAGATCAGACGCGTAAGCGCCGTCCGGCATCGAACCGTCGAACACCTGGAACGACAGCTTCAGCGGATTCGCCGCGCTCGCCACAGGCGCAGTGATCGTCGCCCCCACATTCAAAACCCGGTAATGCGCCACCTGCGTGTCCGGCGCCGACTTGTCAATCGTCACCGTGCCGCCGTTCGGCGACGTCACCCCCACCACCAACGGATTCGACGCGTCGGGCGCCGTTCCCGCCGGATCCGACGACAACGAACCTCCAGCAGGCACCGACCCCGACACCGGAGACGACACCGGCGCGCCCCCACCACCAGAACCACCACTCGGTGGCGTTGGGGCGTTCACCGTGACCTGAACCTGAGCCTGTGCTGCGGTCGACTCCCCGTCGCCGTAATACACGACGGCGATGTTGTGAGTGCCCACGGGCAAGGACGGCAGCCATGACTGGAAGACGCCGTCGGTGTCGATGTAGCCACCCGCGATGAACTGGCCCTGCTCCTCCAGCGAAACCATGCCGGTCGGGAACGGGTTACCTACGCCATTGCTGAATCTCGCGGTGATTGAAAGGCTACCGCCCTCAGTCGCGGTGACGTCCGGAGCCTCGATCGCCGACGTGTAAAGCGGCGGGATTGACACGACGTCCTGCTCGGCGTCATTCATGCCAGACCACACGTTGATGGTGGTCGGCCTCTCGCCCACGCCACGTCCCTGGAAATAGCCGATTGGGCCGGGCCGGCATTGGTGCTGCGGCGTGCAATACCGGTAGTCGATGACGTACGGCAAGGAGAGCAAGTCGTCGAAATGAAGGTAACCCGCACTGTCCGTTTGCCATGGCGTCGACACAGATTTGAGGTTGCCTGACAAGGGATACAGCGGGTGCATAAACACCGTCAGACCCTGAATGGCGTTGCCATCTTGGTCGGTGACTTTGACGGCGAACTGCCCGCCCGGTTGCAGCGTCTGGTCCGGCAGCACGTTCGTCTGCCCGGCGTCAACGACCACTGGAGTCGCGCCGCTCACGTCGACGGCGTCTCCGTAGAATTTCCCTTGGACGTTGAGACCGCCGCAGTCTGAAAAGCTCACCGTGTATGACGCCGGGGGCAGTCCTGGGACCGCGAATGTGCCGTCGTAGAGCGACATGGTCGAACTCGCGGACGCGTCACTTCGCACCTGCACGCATACGTTCTGTAAAGGGTTTCCGCTCGCATCAACGATCCGACCGCCGATCGAACCGCCAAGGGTGAGCACAGCGTCCGCCGTCGTGGTCTCGTTCGACCTCACCAAGACGCTCGTATGGAACAACTCGTAGTCGTCCGAGAACTGGCCAGTGCCACAGCTGGCATCGACGTCGACGCGATATTCGTCGGACTCGTCACTGCTCGCAGTCAGCCCGGAGACCGAATAGCTCCCATCCGACGCCGTGCGAGCGAGAGCCGGAAAGGACTGTCGCGCGATGCGGACACACGCGCCGACCACGGGTGCACCGTCTTGACCTGTCACGATCCCGGCGATCGTTCCGGTCAGCAGGCTCGCCGGCGATGAGGACGAGGCTGCGGCACCGGCCGCCAGCGGTGCCGCTACCGCGAAGACGACGGCGGCAAGCACGGGAACAAGACGGCGGACCTGCATCGGATTCCCCCAGAAACGTAGACGGCGCTGCAGTATTTCGCACGTCACATGCGTCGCGCTACGAACTTGAGTGGCAAATGGGTGAAGTTCGCGACGAGCATTCCCGCCAAATCAGGCGAACACCGCGAATGCGACGGGCAGATTGGCGCCGACGCTACTGCGACTCGCGCGCGCGTCGTCCTTCTTGCAGCATCGACGCGACGAGAAACGCGAGCTCAAGCGACTGACCGACATTGAGCCGCGGGTCGCACGCGGTCTCGTACCGGTCACCGAGGTTCGCGTCTGCGATGTCGTCGGCGCCGCCGAGGCATTCGGTGACGTCCTCGCCCGTGAGCTCGACGTGCACGCCGCCAGGAATCGTGCCGAGTTCTTGGTGCACCTCGAAGAATCCGGTGACCTCTTCGACGACGTCGTCGAAATGCCTTGTCTTGTAGCCACTTGCCGACTCGATGGTGTTGCCGTGCATCGGGTCGCAGCTCCAGATGACCTCGGCGCCCGTGGCGGTGACCTTCTCGATGATCGGCGGCAGCACGTCGCGCACCCGGTCGGCGCCCATGCGTGCGACGAACATCATTCGGCCTGGGACGCGCTCCGGGTCGAGCTTTTCGAGCAGCGCGACGGCGGTGTCGGGTGACGTCGTCGGGCCGATCTTCACACCGACCGGGTTGGCGATCTGCCGCGCGAACTCGATGTGCGCCCCGTCGAGATCGCGGGTGCGCTCCCCCACCCAGACCAGGTGCGCCGACAGGTCGTAGAACGCGCCACGATCGTCGTCGTAACGCGTCAACGCCGACTCGTAGTCGAGCAACAACGCCTCATGGCTGGCAAAGAGCTCAACCTGGTGGGCCACATCTGCGCCGTCGAGGTCGAACCCGCACGCCTGCATGAACCGCAGCGCGCGATCGATGTCGGTGGCGATCGACTCGTAGCGCTGGCCAGCCGGCGAGCGACGCACGAAGTCGGAGTTCCACGCGTGCACCTTGCGCAGGTCGGCGAAACCGCCGGTGGCATGAGCGCGAATCAGATTCAACGTCGCAGCCGCCCGGTTGTAGGACTCGAGCAACCGCGTCGGGTCAGGGATGCGCGCAGCCGCCGTCCGCTCAATCGAGTTGACCGCGTCGCCCCGGTAGCTGCCGAGCTCGACGCCGTCGACGAGCTCGGTGTTCTTCGAGCGCGGCTTCGCGTACTGCCCAGCCATGCGGCCGACCTTGACCACCGGAACGCTCGCGCCGTAGGTCAACACGACGGCCATCTGGAGCAGGATCTTCGTCTTGTCGCGCACCTTCTCGACCGTGGCGTCGGCGAACGTCTCGGCGCAGTCACCACCTTGAAGAAGGAACGCCTTGCCCTGGGCGACGTCGGCGAGCCGCGCCCGCAACCGGTCGCATTCTTCTGGGACGACGAGGGGCGGCAGCTGGCTGAGCTGATCGGCGACCCGCCGCAACGCTGCGTCGTCCGGCCAGTTCGGCTGTTGCGCGGCCGGAAGCGAGCGCCACGATTCGATCTGCTGCACGGGCCGAAGTCTACCGGCGATGGCGACCGGGCCCCGCCAGCCCGAGCGAGGCCCGGCTGGCCGAGGCCCGGGGTGCTCGACTTCGGCGGGCGGCCGGGGGGTCAGCCGAAGAAGACTTCGGCCTCGGCGTAGCGCTGCGCCGGCACGGTCTTCAGCTCGCCGGTCGCCTCGTCGAGGCTCACCCGCGCGATGTCGGTGCCGCGAAGGGCGACCATCTTGCCCCAGTCTCCGTCGTGGACGGCGTCGATCGCCTGCAGGCCGAACCTGGTCGCGAGCACCCGATCGAAGGCCGTCGGGGTGCCGCCGCGCTGGATGTGGCCGAGCACCGTGGTGCGGGCCTCCTTGCCAGTGCGCTTCTCGATCTCGTCGGCGAGCCGTTGGCCGATCCCGCCGAGTCGGACGTGCCCGAACGCGTCGAGGTCACCGGTGAGCAACTCCATCGTGCCCTCTGTCGGGGTGGCCCCTTCCGCGACGACGACGATCGGCGCGTACTGGCTGCGGAACCGCTCCTCGATGTAGTTGCAGACCTTCTCGATGTCGAACGGCACTTCGGGAATGAGGATGACGTTCGCGCCACCCGCCATGCCCGCGTGCAGCGCGATCCAGCCGGCGTGGCGACCCATGACCTCCACGATCAGCGCCCGATGGTGCGACTCAGCCGTGGTGTGCAGCCGGTCGATCGCCTCGGTCGCGACGTTCACCGCGGTGTCGAAGCCGAACGTGTAGTCGGTGGCGGACAGGTCGTTGTCGATGGTCTTCGGCACGCCGACGACGTGGACGCCGCGGTTGTTGAGCTCGCGCGCGACACCAAGGGTGTCGTCACCACCGATGGCGACAAGCGCCTCGATGTCGAGCTTCTCCATGTTCGCGGCGATCGTCTCGTAACCGCCCTCCATCTTCGCCGGGTTGGTGCGCGACGAGCCGAGGATCGTGCCACCGCGCGGCAGGATGCCGCGCACCTGCGGAATGCCGAGCGGCACGGTCTCGCCGTTGATGGGGCCGCGCCAACCGTCGCGGAAGCCGACGAACTCGTAGCCGTACTCGCCGATGCCCTTGCGGACGACGGCACGGATCACGGCGTTAAGTCCCGGGCAGTCGCCGCCGCCAGTGAGAACTCCGACTCGCATCGCTTCCAACCTTCCGGTAGACAAACAGCGGAAAGCGTAGCGCCGACCAACCCCGATGCCGAAGCGGGCCGCCGCAAGTCGGGACCAGCAGCGCGTGGGGTCAGGACAAACGTCCCGAACTCGCGGTTGGTGCGCAAGCGAGCGGGGTCACGCCGATTTCGCGGACGACGCGGTGTCGTCGTCCAGGCCCTGGTCGATTTTCCCGAAGCGCTTCAGCTGTTCTTTGGCCTTGGTCGCGTAGATGTCGACGTACTCCTGGCCAGACAGCCGCATGAGCTCGTACATGATCTCGTCGGTGATCGCGCGAAGCACGAGCCGGTCGGTCTCCAACCCTGCGTAGCGGGAGAAGTCGAGCGGCTTGCCGAAGCGCACCTCGGGTTGCACGAGTTTCGGAACGACCTGCCCGGGCGGCTGCAGCCGGTCGGTGTTGACCATCGCGCACGGGACGACGGGGACCCCAGACTCGAGCACCATGCGCGCGATGCCGGTGCGACCGCGGTAGAGCCGGCCGTCCGGCGAGCGGGTGCCCTCGGGATAGATGCCGAGCAACTCGCCGGCCTGCAGGACCTCGAGGCCGGTGCGCAGGCCGGCCGCGCTGGCCTTGCCGCCGGAGCGGTCGACCGAGAGTTGGCCGATGCTCTTGAAGAAGACCCGGCTGAACCAGCCCTTGACGCCTTTGCGGGTGAAGTACTCGGCCTTGGCCATGAAGGTGACCTTGCGGCCGGGGATCACCAGCGGCGCGAAGAAGGAGTCGGAGAACGACAAGTGGTTGCTGGCGAGGATCGCCGCGCCCTTCGCCGGCACGTTCTCCAGGCCGACGACACGCGGCCGGAACACCAGCCGAAGCGTGGTGCCGAGCGTCCATTTCGCCAGCCAGTAGAACACCCGAGAACCTTAGCGCCGGATCGATCCGAGGATCGATCGGCCGAGGGCCGCGGACGGAGTCTCTCGCGGATCGCCGGACGGATCGCCGAGGTTGGCGCACCCTCGCGCGGCGGGCGGCGGCGTGCGACGATCGGTCGGACAACTGGTCAGCGGGTCAGGAGCCATCGTGTTGGAACTGCCGGGCGCGCGCCCGTTCGCGCACGACGGCGGGCGCGTCGGTGCGTTGCTCTGTCACGGCTTCACCGGGTCGCCGGTTTCGATGCGACCTTGGGCGCAGGTCCTGGTGGACGCCGGATTGTCAGTGCGGCTCCCCCGCCTTCCGGGCCACGGCACCAACTGGCGCGATCTTCAGCTGACCGGGTGGCCTGACTGGTTCGCGACCATCGAGGCGTCGTTCGACGAGTTGCGGGCGCGCTGCGATCACGTCTTCCTTTGCGGCCTGTCGATGGGCGCGACGCTCGCGCTGCGACTAGCGGAGACCCGCCGCGACCAGGTGTCGGGACTGATCGTCGTGAACCCCTCCTTGCTGAGCACGCGAAAGTCGCTGCGGCTGCTTCCGGTGCTCGAGAAGGTCGTGCCCTCGGTCAGCGGCATCGGCAACGACACGGTGAAGCCGCAGATCGACGAGGGTGGGTACGGCCGCACACCGCTTCGCGCGCTGCGTTCGTTGACCCAGTTGTGGGCCGTCACCCGCGCCGACCTGGCGCATGTCGACCAACCGATCTTGATTTTCCGCAGCGCTGTCGACCACGTCGTCGAGCCGGCCAGCACGACGCTGCTCCTCAACTCCGTGCATTCCACGGACGTCGAAGAGCGCGTGTTGCGGAACAGCTACCACGTCGCCACTCTCGACAACGACGCACCGCTGATCTTCGACGGAAGCCTAGGGTTCATCCGTCGGCTGACCGCCGACGCCGCAAACTCGCCGTTCGCCGTGCAGGATTGAGACATGCCAGGTCGAGACAACGGGTTCGTCGCCCGCCACTACCTGCCGCTGGCGGATCTTGACCCCCGGCTGGCCGAGGCGATGCTCGAGGTGCTGCGGGCGGAGAGCATCGCGGCCTACGTGGAGCCGAGCACCGGGCTGCTCGGCGGCTACCTCGAGGTGCACCTGCCAGATCGTCCGCACGACCGGTTGTGGGTCGATCGCGAACAGCGCGAGCGTGCCGCGGCGCTGCTCAGCCAGCACACTGAGACAGCGCCGCTGCCGGTCGAGGAGACGGCCGCCGGCGACGCGAACCCGTCGTTCGAAGACGCCTGGGCCGAGCTTGTGGCGAACTACAACGCGCCCGACGCGTTGGACGCGGCCACCGTGGCGCCGTGGCCGGCCGCCGAGAACGTGCTGGACGCGCCGGCGGATTTCGTCGCCGGTCAGCAAGAGTTGCCCTTGGGTCTGCCCGACGCCAACCCCGTCGTGCCGCGGCGAATCGTGCGGCCGGCGGAGCCCCCGACGTCCGCGCCGGACGACGTGCCGGCGCATCACGACGCCGAGTACGACCCGCTCTCTGTGCTCGACGAGCATTTCGTGCCGCCGACTCCTCCGAAGCCGCCGAAGATGAGAACCTCGACGAGATGGGCGATCCTCGCGATCGTCATCGGGTTCGGGCTCATCATCTCGAAGGCGTTCAGCGACGCGGTCCCTGGCGGCGTGGCGCTCGGTGTGCTGGCCATCGTCGGCGGGTTCGCGGCGTTGGTGGCTGGCATGCGATCGGACCGCGCGCCCGACGACTCAGACGACGGCGCCGTCGTCTGACGGCAACCGCAGCACCGCGAGCACCGGTCGATGGTCGCTCGCCCTCTCGATGTCGTGCACGTCGGGCACGCCGGGCACGCCGCACTCGACAACCTCAATGCTCGCGTCGACGAAGACACCGTCGATGCGGCGCACCGGATCGGCCGCGCTGTAGGTGTGCTCGCGACCGGTTGGCGAAACGGCGTACGCGTCGGGATAAGGCTCGGCCAACGCCTGCCACGCCGGGTCTCGCGGGCTCTTCGTTGAGGTCACCGGCGAGCACCGCAGGGCCGCCGAATTCCCTAACGTGTAAGAGAACCTCCGCCACGTGACGACGGCGCTCGGCAGCGTCCAGGCCGAGGTGAATGCTGCCGACGACGAACCGCGCGTTGCCCGCCTGCATTCGCGCGAGCGCCAACGCCCCGCTGATGGAGACCGGGCTTCTTCGACAACTTGGCGTCGCGGGTGTCCAGGACGCGGACCCGCATCGACGCGAGCAGCAACGTCGCGGCGGCGGTGCGCCCACCGGCGACGACGAACAGGCCTGATTCGTTTGCAAGCTCGGCGCATTTCGTGCGCCAACGAAAGAATCGCGGCGCCTCTTGAACGCACACGACGTCCGGCTCGCACGCTTTGATGACGGTTGCGACGGTGTGCTTGTCGTCGCGCAACGACCGCACGTTGTACGTGAGCAGGCGGACTTCCTCGGCCATTCCGCTCCTACTCGCTGAGATGTGCGTCGACATGAGGAGAGGGGCCGACCTGCGGGGAGACGCCATCCGCAAACGCCGTGTGTGCAACAGAAATGCTGCCCTGCTTAACCGAGCAATCCGCAGGCCCCACACAGTCGCCCGCCTTGGTCCCCCATGTGGCGTCCAAGGCGTAGACGTTGCCGGTGATGTCAAAGGTGGTTCCGAGATAGAACGTCGCGGTGTCGCCAGCGTCAAAGAACAGTGCCAGACCAGGGATTTCGTTAGCGACGGGAGACGAATCCGCCGCAGTGGCTGTCAACGACGATGCTCCCGCGACGTCAAGCGACGCGGAGCCTTCGAACACGATGGTGACGTTCGCGCCGGCTAAGGCACCCGCGACGGAAAAAGTACTGTCGGAGAACACGTACAGGCCGGGTGCGAGATTGCAGGAGCCTGGTGCCGCCACGTTGGTGTCGACGTAGGTGCCAGGGTCGGGGCACGTGACGCTTGGCGGTCCGGACGACGGTGGTACCGACGGTGACACGGACGACGGCGGCGCCGACGGCGAGACGGTCGGCGATGGTGACGCGAATGTCGGCATTGGCGTGGGGGACGGCGAGCTGACCGGCTGACCATCTGCGCCAAGCGCCGGAACACACGGGGCGCAGTTCGCCAACGTACCGGATTCGGCGACGGCGACCGGCGACACCGAGATTGAACTCGCCCCAAATAATCCGCCAAACGTGCTCGGCACCTTACGCGGCGGGATTCTAACCCGAACCTTCACCTCACTTAGCGAGTACTGCACGCACGCGGTCGTGGCGCTCGACTGGGTATCCGGCGGCATGCTCGCCGGCACGGTGTCATCGCATACGGACCAGTCGGTAGGGCTCACCCGATACGTCGCAGCGACGGCGTCCTCGACCACGCCCTCAACGTTTGGATCAGGCACCTGGCCGTGATCGTGCACCCAACTCGTGAGTTCGCGGGCGCCGGCGAGTGCGCCCTCGTCAGCGGCGCTCGACGCTTGCGCCCGGACGTCCGACGCGTTGCCGACGTCGACCACCAACGCCGCGAAGCCGAAAAGCACGATGGCGAAGAGCGCGACGATGATCGCGACCGCGCCCTCGTCGTCGCGTGTCACGGGGTGGGAACGCACCAGCCGCTCCACTCAGCGTCAGGCAGCTGCGCATAGAGCTGTTTGGGGTCGGTCTTCGTCGTCCACGACACATCGGGGTCGTCCTGCTCGATGTTGACAACTGCGACGTCTTCGACGTGGCCCTTGTTGGGGAACGGTACGAAGCCAGATATTCCTGCAACGTCCAGCCGCTCGCAGACGTAGAGACTGTGGTCAACCTGCCATCCGTCGGGCAAGTAGACCGCTACGTACTTCTTCGCGGTGGCGCTGTCGGTTTGACTGAGCACGCCACAGATCAGGCGGGTGATGTCGGTTGGAGCGGTGATTCCGGTGTTGCACGTCGTATCGCCGCCTTCACCGGGAGCGACGGCGGCCGCCCGCGCCGCGTCGTGAACGCCCCAGCGCGATTGCAAAGAGGTGTTGAAATACAAGCCGTAGTCGATGATGCCGAACAAGATCAACACCAGAATCGGCAGCACCAAAGCGAATTCGACCGCGGCGGCGCCGTCGTCGGAGCGGAATCGGCGCGTGCGCCAGGTCGCGCGGAGGATGCGCGACGGCGCGGTCATCTGGTCACTCCTTCACCGGCGCGGCCGGAAAACGTCGGCGCCGCCAGGTTAACCGCGCGGCAGCGCCTCTTAGGCCACTCAGGGGGTATCGGCGCGATGTCGGCAAGAGACAAGGGCGAGCAGGGGCGCGACGTCAGCGGGTGCGGGCGAGGTCGGCGGCGCCGACGAGCCCGGCCGAGCTGCCGAGCTCAGCAAGCACCACCGGCGCGTGTGGCCGGTACGCGCGCCCCGTGAGCGAAGCGCCGAACGCCGCGGCGGCTGGCTCGATCAGCAGGCGACCCGCGTCAGACACGCCACCGCCGATCACGAAGCAGTCAGGGTCGAGGATCGCGGCCAGCGAGGCCAGCCCTTCGCCGAGCCAGCGCCCGACGATGGCGAATGCCTCAAGCGCGCCCTCGTCGCCGGCCTGGGCAGCTTGGGTGACCAGCGGTCCGCTGATGGCGGACGGGTCTCCACCGGCGAGCTCGAGCAGCTTCGGCGTTCGGATCGGCGCCGCCGTCGCCAACTCGCGGGCCTCGCGGACCAACGCCATGCCGCTCCCGTACTGCTCCCAGCAGCCGTGGTTGCCGCAGCCGCACAGCCGACCGTCGGGCACCACCCGGAAATGGCCGAACTCGGCGGCGATGCCGAACCCGCCGCGGCAGAGCTCGCCGTTGAAAACGAGCCCGCCCCCGATGCCGGTGCCGACGATCGCGGCGACGACCTCGCGCTTGCCGCGCGCCGCGCCGAACCGGCACTCCGCCCAGGCGTGGCAGTTGGCGTCGTTCTCGACCACGATCGGCAAGTCGATGAGCTTGGAGACCCGGTCGGTCAGGGGCTCGTCGCGCCACACCAGGTTCGGCGCGAACAGCACGTTGGCGCGATCGAGGTCGATGAACCCGGCCGCGCCGATGCCCACGGCCTCCACGTCGTGCTTTTCGCGCAGGCTGGCGACCAGCGAGCCGATCACCTCGGCGATCGCCGCGGGATCCGTCTTGGGCGTGTTGTCGCGCGCCTGATCGAGGACGTTGCCTGCCTCATCGACAACGCCGGCCAGCACCTTGGTGCCGCCGACGTCGACGCCGATGGTCAGCCCCATGCGAAAGTCTCCGATCGGTTTTCAGCTAGCGGCCAGAACAACGCCAGCCTGCGGGAACGTTCCGCCCGCTGGGCACGGGTCATGCTCGCATGCGCGGTTTAGGGGCGTCCAACACGATGGTGGGTCGACAGCATCGTTTCGGCTCGGCCGCTGTCGGTCAGAAGAATGTCCCGACGAGATACATGGCGCCGAGGATGAGGATCAGCAGGCCGAGTGAGCCGCCGACCATGATGAGCACCTTCGTCTGGTTCGACACGGCGCCATGCGAGCCAGCCGACAGTCGGCCCAGCACCGCGTCGACGGGCAGCGTGCCCTCCAAGAAGCCGGCGCCGCACGACGTGCAGTTCGGCTCGTCCAACGGCACGGTGGCGCCGCAGGTCGCGCATGGCCAACCCGCCTTGGCGACCGTCGACGGCTCGGCCGCCGATTCCGCGGCCGCGGGTCCTTCCGAGTCGCGTTCGAGCAGCGCCAACGGCGCGGTGAGCGGGTCGAAGAGATCGGACGACGCCGCGGCGGTGGCCGGTTGCGCCGTCGCGTTGGGCGGGGGGACCGAGTGCTGCGACGGCGCGGGCTCGAGTTCGGGTTGGGGCTCGGGTTCGGCCGGCGCCGGCCGGAGGTCGGCGTAGCACAGCGTGCACCACTGAGAGCCCGGCCGCACGAGCGCCGCGCAGCGGGGGCAGCGCCCAGGTGCGGCGCCGGTCGTGAAGTCCACCGTCACGTCGATAGCGTCGGCAGCATCGCCCGCGGGCTTGACCCTCGGATCTGGCAAGGCCCGCCCAGTCGGCGCCCGCTGATTGCTCCACGCGGACTAGCGGGAGTCCGGCACAATGGATCAGCGCGCGAGACGGCGTGGCAACACCGGGGCGAGGCCGGATACCGTCCGCACATCGGGACGTGATTCGGAGGATCGGTGCGGCAAGTGTCCTCACCCGCAGTGGTGAGCATCTCAGACAACGCGACGTTGACCGACGCCGTCGCGCGTCACGCGCGCGAGAAGCCCGGCGCGGTGCTGTTTCGGCGGCGTCCCATCGCGCCCGCCGCGACCAGCAAACCGCCGACGGACGGCGCGCCGGCCACGCCGGCGGCCGCGGCGACGTGGGCGCCAGTGACGGCCGCCGACTTCCAACGGCAGGTCAGCGCGCTCGCCGCCGGCTTCCTGGCGGCTGGCCTGCGGCCGGGCCAGCGAGTCGGGTTGCTCTCGCGCACCCGTTACGAGTGGACACTGACCGACTACGCGCTCTGGCACGCGGGCCTGGTGACGGTGCCGATCTATGAGACGTCCGCGCCCACCCAGGTGGCCTGGATCCTCGGCGACTCAGGCTGTGCAGCTGTCGTGGTCGAGAGCGGCGAGCACGCGTCGACGGTCGGGTTGGTGCGCGACGAACTGCCAGACCTTCGGCACGTCTGGGTGATCGAGCACGGCGCGCTCGACGAGCTGACGGCCGCGGGCGGCGCGGCTGACCCCGAGGAGTTGGCGAGCGCGCACGCCGGCGTGACGGCGTCGGCCACCGCGTCAATCGTCTACACCTCCGGCACCACTGGCCGGCCGAAGGGTTGCGTGCTGACTCACCGCAACCTGCTGTTCGGCGCGCGAAGCGCGGTCGCCAGCTTGCCCGCGCTCTTCGAGCACGACACAAGCGCCCTGCTCTTCCTGCCACTCGCCCACGTGCTCGCGCGCGACATCCAGGTCGCCACCTTCGAGGCGGCGGTGCCGGTCGGCCACTGCCCCAACACCTACACGCTGCAAGACGACCTGGCGACGTTTCGGCCGACGCTGCTGCTGGCGGTGCCGCACGTGTTCGAGAAGCTCTACTCGATCGCGCAGCAAAAGGCCTCCGACCAAGGCAAGGCGAGAATCTTCGCCGCAGCCACGAAAACCGCGATCACGGCGAGCAGGGCGGCGGACGGTGGAAAAGTCCCGCTGCCGCTTCGGCTCAAGCGCGCCGCGTTCGACGTCCTGGTGTTCCGGAAGCTTCGCGCGGCGCTGGGCGGGGACGTGCGCTGGGTCATCTCCGGGGGCGCGCCGCTCGGCCTGCGGTTAGGGCACTTCTTCCGCGGGGCCGGCATCCCGGTGCTCGAGGGCTGGGGCATGACGGAGAGCACCGCCGCGGCAGCCGTCAACCGGCCCGACAAGGTGCGCATCGGCACCGTGGGTCCGCCGCTCGCCGGCACCTCCGTCGGAGTGGCCGACGACGGCGAGCTGCTGATCCGCGGCCCGAACGTGTTCGAGCGCTACTGGGGAGACCCGGAGGGAACGGCGCAGGCCGTCGACGACGCCGGTTGGCTGCACAGCGGCGACCTCGGTGTCGTCGACGACGACGGGTTCGTCACCGTCACCGGGCGTAAGAAAGAGATCATCGTGACGTCCGGCGGCAAAAACGTCTCCCCAGCGGTGCTCGAAGACCGGCTGCGCGGCCACCCGCTGATCGCGCAATGCATGATCGTCGGCGATGGGCGACCGCACGTTGGCGCGCTCATCACCCTCGACGAGGAGGCGCTCCAGGGCTGGAAGCGCAAGGTAGGCAAGCCGCCCGAGGCCGACGCCGACGTCCTGCGACACGATCCCGACCTGCTCAAGGAGCTCCAAGCCGCCGTCGACGAGGCGAGTCGGGTGGTGTCGCGGGCCGAGTCGATCCGGCGGTTCCGCGTCCTCGCCAGCGACTTCACCGAGGCGGCCGGGGAGATCACCCCGACGCTCAAACTGCGCCGTGACGTCGTCCTGCGAACCCGAGCTGAAGACATCGAGGCGCTGTATTCGAGCCAGCGGAACCACTGATGCCGGCCCAGGTCGAGACGCGCGGTCTGCGGGTGGCCTTCGGGCCGGTCGTCGCGGTCGACGCTCTCGACCTTTCCGTGCAACCGGGCGCGGCGGTCGCGCTCGTGGGGCGCAACGGCGCCGGCAAGTCGACCACGCTTCGGGTGCTGGCGGGCGTGTTGCCGCCCACCGCCGGCCAGGCGCGCGTCGCGGGCGTCGACGTCGCGCGCGAGCCGGCGGCCGCGAAGGCGCAGGTCGGCTACTGCCCTGACGTCGGAGGCCTGATCCCCCGCGCCACGCCGTGGGAGCATCTCGAGCTCGCCGCCAAGTTGCGCGGTCTGCCCGCCGGCTGGCGGCAGCGCGCCACCGAGCTGCTCGATCGGTTCGACCTGCTCGGCGCGGCCGACCGAGTCACCGCCGGTTTCTCGCACGGGATGGGACGACGGCTGTCCGTCGTCCTCGCGGTGCTGCACACGCCGTCCGTGCTGCTGCTCGACGAGCCTTTCGACGGTGTCGACCCGCTCGGCGCGCAGGCGACGCTCGACGTCATCGCCGAGGCCCGCGCGGGCGGCGCGGCCGTCGTCGTCTCCACCCATCTGCTGCAGCTCGCGGTGCAGGCGTGCGACGAGGCGGTCGTGTTGCGCGCCGGCCGGGTGGTGGCCGCGGCGCCCGCGTCCGAACTGCGCGGCGAGGCGGGCGAGCTCCGGTACCGGAGCCTGCTGTCGTGAGCCAGTTGCTCGAGCTCGTGCGGCTGCGTTGGCGAATGGTCCGCAGCGAGCGCGTCCGGCTCGGCCTGGCGCTGCTCGCCGCGCTGATTCCCGGACTCTTGTGCGCGGCGGTCATCGCCGGCCAACTGGTGCCGCGCGGCCGCACCTTCGACGTCACGGTGCTCGCCCCGACCGCGTTCCTCGGTTTCGCCGTGCTCTCCCTGGTGGCGCCGCTGGCCGCGGGTGGCGGCAACGAGCTGTTCCCGCCTGAGCAACTGACGCCCTATCCGATCCGACCGTCGACCGAGTTCGCCGCGTCGCTGTTGGTGGCGCCGCTCAACCTGGCCTGGATGACCCAAGCGCTGCTGTTGTTCGGCGTCACCTCCTTCGTGACCGGCGACCGCCCCGGGCTCGGGCTCGCGCTGGTCACGACGCTTTGCTACGTCGCGCTGGTGACCGTCGCCGGGCAAGGCGTCGCGTGGTTGGTCATCGGCGCCCGCCAAAGCGCGGCCGGGCGACGGTGGGTGTGGTCGTTGGCGGGCGCAGTCGCGGCCGCCGTCGCCGTGATCGTGCGAGCCGACCTCGGTTACTCGGTGCTCGACCACTCGCCCACCACTCCCGTCGTCAACACGGCGCTGGCGGGCGCCGCCGAGCACGTCGGGCCCTGGCTCGGCGGCACCGCGCAGCTGGCCGGGCTGCTGGTGATCGCCTACCTCGCCGGCCGACGCGCCTGCGCGTGGGCGCTGCGCAAGCCCGGCGACGGCCAGCGGTTCCGCGAGTCGCGCAATCATAGGCGCCGGCCCGCGGCCGGCAGCCCGTTGCGGGCGCTGGCCCGCGTCGACCGCGCGGGCGTGTGGCGGTCCGCCCCGTTGCGCCGCGGGCTGCTGGTGCTCACCCTGCTGCCCGGACTCGTCGCCGCAAGCGCGGGATTGCAATGGGAGTCGCTCGCGGTGGTCCCGGCGCTGGTGACGGCGGGCGCGGGACTGCTCTTCGGCGTCAATCTCTTCGCCTTGGACGGCGGCGGCGCCACCTGGCTCGCGTCGCTGCCGCACCCGCCTCGGCTGGCCATCCTGGCGAAGACGCTGGTGCTCGCCGAGACGATCACGGTCAGCGGAATCATCGCCGCCGTCGCCGGCAGCCTGCGCGCCGAGCACGCGCCGACGGCGGCGGACCTCGCCGCGTTGCTCGGCTGCGTCGTCTCATCCTCGGCGATCGTGCTCGCCACCTGCGTGCACATCTCGCTCGCCCACCCCCGGCACGCGCTGCTGCGGGGCGGTCGCGACACTCCGGCGCCGCCCGCCGCGATGGCGGTCTACTCCGTCCGGCTGGCCACGCTCACCACGCTGGTCGGGCTGCTGTACGGCGGCGTCGCGCATGTCGGCTCGGTCGCGGTGGCTTCGCTGCTCACGGTGGGGCTGACCACCATGTCGGGCGTGTCGCTGGCCCGAAGCATGCGCAGTTGGGACGACCCGGGCAAACGCGCCCATGTCGTCGCCGCCGTGTCAAGCGGTTGAGCGGGTGAAATCCGCGCGCGCCGGTGTCAAGCGATTGACGCTTGCTCCCGATAACCGGGATAACGGTTCGACGACATGCCCCGACTCGACCACATCCGTACCATTTCCGTGCGAGAGTCGGCGTAAGTCAGCGACAGTGGAGCGTGTCCCGGGGGCATTCGACACCCTTGCGGCGGTTTTGGGTGCGACGATGCCGTGGGACCGCGCCGCGGTCGCGACTGAAATTCGCAGCCAGCCGCACGGCGGCTTGCCGAGCCGGAGAGGAGGACCGGACGCCGCGATGGCACGACGCACCGTCCTGCTTGTGGCGGCGATCCTCGTCGCCGCGCTCGGCGCTGTCCTCGTCGGCGTCTACGTGCACAACGTCAAGCAAAACGAGCTGGCTAAACAGCAGCCGGTCGAGGTGCTCGTCGCGAAGAAGGTGATCCCGGCCGGCACCACCGGCGCCGCGGCCGCCGCCGACGGCGCGCTCGACAAGAAGACGATCCCCCGCGACGCGGTCGCGTCGTCCGACGTCTTGAGCGACATCACGCCTGTGGCCAACCTGGTGACGAACTCGCCGATCTTTCCCGGCGAGCAGATCCTGAAGGCCAAGTTCGGCAAGCCCGGCGACTCCAGCCGGCTGACGATCGCCGACGACGGCACGATGGCGGTCTCGATCTCGCTGTCGGATCCCAACCGGGTCGACGGCTACATCATCCCCGGCTCCAACGTCGCGGTGTTCCTGACGACGAAGACCGGCACCCAGTTGCTGTTGCCGAGCGCCACCGTCATCGCGGTGGGGGCGCGAACCCTTGTCCCGTCGTCCGGGCAAGCGTCGACTCAGAACGACACCAGCGTCGTAACGTTCGGCGTGAGTCAAGGCGACGCGCAAAAACTGATCTACGCGCAAAGCGTGGGCACCCTGTATTTGGGCCTGCTGTCGAAGAACTCAAAGGTCGATAACAAGCTGCCGGCGACGTCGACGGCGAATCTGTACGGATCGTGAGCGCGACATGAGCGTCCGATGAGCGTCATCGTCGAAGCCGACCCGACCCGCGCCGAGACCCTGCGGTCCGCGCTCGGGCCGGGTGTGCCGGTGCTCGCCACCATCGACGACTTGCGCCGCCACCTCGACGCGCACCCGGGCGAGGACGCCGTCGTCCTCGGTCCCTCGGTCGACCAAGAGGCGGCCTTCGTCTTGTCCGACGGCATGCGCATCGCCCGACCGAGCCTCGGCATCGTGCTGGTGCGGCGGCGGATCGACACTCCCCTGCTCGTCGACGCGTTGCGCGCAGGCGTTCGCGAGGTCGTCGAGGAGCGCAATCTCGCGGGCGTCAACGACGCGGTCAAGCGGGTGCGCGACGTCGCGGCCGCGATGCGGCAGCGCAGCAACCACGACGACGGCGAGGATTCCGGCCGCGGCGTCGTGGTCACCGTGTTCTCAGCGAAGGGCGGCTGCGGCAAGACGACGCTGGCGAGCAACCTGGCCGCGTCGCTCGCAGACGGCGGACGACGTGACGTGTGCCTGGTCGACCTCGACCTCAACTTCGGTGACGTCGCGATCGTGCTGCAACTGTTCCCCGCGCACACGCTGGCCGACGCCGTGCCGATGATGGAGAACCTCGACCTGCCCGCGGTCACCGCGTTGCTGACGCCGCACTCGCCCGGGCTGTCGGCCTTGGTGGCGCCGGTCGAGCCGGGTTCGGCGGAGACGGTGCCGGCGTCGCTGATCACCTCGATCATCGGTCTGCTGCGCGAGCAGTTCGCCTACGTCGTCGATCGACACCCCGCCGGCGTTCACCGACCATGTGCTCGCGGCGTTCGATCAGTCCGACCTCATCGCGCTGCTCGCGACGCTCGACATCCCGGCGCTGAAGAACCTGAAGCTGACGCTGGAGACGCTCGATCTGCTGAACTACCCGCGGGAGCGGCTGCGCGTGGTGTCGAACCGCGCCGACTCCAAGGTGGGCCTGGCGTCGTCGGAGGTCGAGAAGACGCTGAAAGTGCCGATCGCGCTGCACATCCCGTCGTCGCGAGCGGTGCCTGCGTCGATCAACCGCGGCGTTCCGATTCGTGCTCGACGACCCGAACCACCCGGTCAGCCTGGCGATCCGGCAGTTCGGCGAGGACCACGTGCTGCCGCTGCGCACGCACCGGCTCCGAGCCGATCCCATCGAACCTGCGCTCCGACCGTCGGGGCCTGCTGCGCAGGAGGTCCAAGGCGTGAGCGGGGTGAACCGGCATGAGTCTCGCTGACCGGCTGGCGCAGGCGCGGCGTTCACGCGACGCCGACGCCCAACCGACGGCCCCGTCGCTCGAAGCGCACGCGCACTCCACGCGGCGCAGCGCCGACCCGTTCGCCGACCTCAAGCGCACGGTGCACACGTCGTTGCTGGAAAGCCTCGGCCCCCAGCTGTACGACGCGAAGTTCACCCAAGCCGACCTCGAGCAGAAGGTGCGCCACACCCTGCAGGAGGTGCTGGCACAAGAGGAGACGCCGCTGTCGGTGGCCGACCGCACGCGCATCGCGCAAGAGATCGCCGACGACATCCTGGGCTACGGCCCGCTGGAGCCGTTCCTGCGCGATCCGGAGATCACCGAGATCATGGTCAACGGACACGACAGCTCTACGTCGAGCGCGCGGGCAAGCTGCACCCGGCTCGACGCGACTTTCGTCGACGAGGCCCACCTGCGCCGCACCATCGACAAGATCGTCGCGCAGGTCGGACGCCGCGTCGACGAGTCGAGCCCGATGGTCGACGCCCGGCTGCCCGACGGCAGCCGCGTCAACGCGGTGATCCCGCCGGTGGCCGTCGACGGCTCGCTGCTCACCATCCGCAAGTTCGCCACCGACCCTTACGAGGTCGACGACCTCGTCGGCTTCGGCACGATGACCCCCGAGCGTCGCCGAGTTCTTGCGCGGCTGCGTGCAGGCGCGGCTGAACATCCTGGTGTCGCGGCGGCACCGGCGCCGGCAAGACGACCACGCTGAACGTGCTGTCGTCGTTCATCCCGTCGGACGAGCGCATCATCACGATCGAGGACGCCGCCGAACTCCAGCTGCACCAGGAGCACGTGCTGCGCCTGGAGGCGCGACCGCCGAACATCGAGGGCCGCGGCGAGATCCGGATCCGCGACCTGGTTCGCAACGCGCTGCGCATGCGACCCGACCGCATCGTCGTCGGCGAGGTTCGCGACGCCGCGGCGCTCGACATGCTGCAGGCGATGAACACCGGCCACGACGGCTCGATCTGCACCGTGCACGCCAACTCCCCGCGCGACGTGCTCGCGCGCGTCGAGACGATGGTGCTGATGGCCGGCATGGAGCTGCCGGTGCGCGCGATCCGCGAGCAGATGGCGAGCGCGTTCGACGTCATCGTGCACCAGGCTCGGTTCAAGGACGGCAGCCGGCTCATCACACACGTCACCGAAGTCGTCGGCCTCGAGCCCGACTCGCTCGACGTGATCGAGCTGCGCGAGCTGTTCGCGTTCGACTTCAGCTGCGGCTATGACGACGCCGGCCGTCCGAAGGGCCGGCTCAACCCGACCGACACGCTTGGCACGTTCATCGACAAGCTGGGCGCCGCGGGGGTGCACCTCAAGCCGGCGCTGGTGCGCGCGGACGCCGGATGAGGCCGCCGCGACGATGAGACACGCTTGGGCTCGACGGCTGGCCGCGCTCGCGCTGGGTTTCGTCGCGACCGGCGCGTTGGGCGGGACGGCGGCGGCGGCGGCGCCGACATCGACGCCGTCGTCCGACGCGACCGCGACCGCGACGAGTGGGCGCATCGTGCAAATCACGACCGGCCCCGGCTCGGTCCAGGTGCTGTTCAGCGCGGTCGGGTTGGCGAGCGGTCAGTCGATCGACCCGGCGTCGGTGCGGCTAAGCGCGGACGGCGTGCCGATTTCCTCCACGGCGAAGGCGATCGGCGCCACGCCGCCGCCGCAGGTCGTGCGCAGCGCGATGCTGGTCGTGGACATCAGCGGAAGCATGAAGGGCGCGGGCATCGACGGCGCGAAAGCGGCGGCGAACGCGTTCCTCGACGCGGTGCCGTCCGACGTGAAGGTCGGTCTCGTCACCGTGTCGACAACGGCGACGCTCGTCGCCACTCCGACCACCGACCGCGCCGCGGTACGCGCGAAGGTGTCCGCCTTGCAAGCGGACGGCAACACCGCTTTGTACGACGGCACGCTGCTCGCGCTGCAGACGCTCGGCGCGGTGGGCTCGCGGACAATCGTGCTGCTCACCGACGGCCATGACGAGGGCAGCAAGGCGTCGCTCGCGCAGGTCGTGGCCGCCGAGACGTCATCGAAGGGGACGGTGCTCGACGCGGTCTCCTTCGGCACGGCGTCCGCGCAGGTCGAGCCGCTGAAGCAGCTGACCGACGCCGCCGGCGGCCGGGTCATCAGCACGACGCAGGCGGGCGACTTCGCGCCCGCGTTTCGCCAGGCTGCGAAAGACATCGCGACCGAGGTGCTCATCACGGCCACGGTGCCTGCCAACCTGGCTGGCAAGTCGGTGACCATCCAGGTCACCGCCGACGCGGGCGGCCACGCCATCAGCGACACCGCGTTCACCCCGCTCGCGACGCCTGCGCCGGCCTCTCCGTCGGCAGCGACGGTGGGTCCGCGACCAGTGGCGATCCAGCCCAGCAACCTTGGTTCGACGAGCACTCTTCGGCTTGGCCTGATCGCGGTCTTCTGCGGCCTGGTGGGGATTCTCGGAGTCGCCGCGTGGAACGCATCGACCGTCGACTCTCGCGACACGCGAGTGCGCCGCCGGCTGTCGTTCTACACGCTCACCGGCCGCGGTTCGCGCAAGGAGCCGCAGACGACGGCTTTGGGTGACAGCTCGGTCGCGCGATCGGCTGTGCACCTCGCCGGCCGCCTTGTCGTTTCGCGAGACTTCGACGCCAAGCTCGGTCGCCGACTCGAAGGCGCCGGAGTTCCGTTGAAGTCGGCCGAGTGGATCGTCATCCAGGCCGGCAGCGCGGTCGGGTTGGCCCTGCTTTTCCTTTTGCTCTCAGGCGGTTCGCCGGTGGCCGCGATCCTCGGCGTCGTCGCCGGCGTCGGCGGGCCGATCGGATATCTCGTCATCAAGGAATCCCGTCGCTCGACGGCATTTCTCGAGCAGCTGCCCGACACCCTGCAGTTGATCTCCGGCAGCTTGTCGGTCGGCCACTCGCTCGTGCAGGCGATGGACGCCGTCGTCCGTGAAGAGCTGACTCCGGTCTCCATCGAGTTCAACAGGGCGCTCGTCGAGACGCGGCTCGGCGTGCCGCCCGAAGACGCGCTCGAGGGGATCGCGACTCGCATGGACAGCCAGGACTTCGCCTGGGTCGTCATGGCGATTCGCATCCAGCGCGAGGTTGGCGGCAACCTGGCCGAGGTGCTGACCACGGTCGCCGGCACGATCCGAGAGCGGGAGCGGTTGCGCCGCCAGGTGCGCGGCCTGTCGGCGGAAGGCCGGTTGTCGGCGTGGATCCTCGGAGCGCTGCCGCCGGTCTTCGGCACGTATCCTCGTGTTGGTCCGGCCCGCTTACATCAAGCCGCTGTTCACCGATCCGCTGGGCATCATCATGCTCGTCGTGCTCGTCGCGACGATGACCGCGGGCGTCGTGTGGCTGTCGCGCATCGTCAAGGTCGAGGTATGAGGGCGGTGATCTGACGATGTCGCAAAGCACGCTCCTCATCCTCGGTGTGGCGGCGATTTTCGGCGGTGTCGCCGGCGCGATCATCAGCCTCGGCGGCGCCGCGTCGCAACGCCAGCAGGTGAGCCGCTCACTCGCCGCGCTCGACGCGATGGGGCCTCGACCTGAGCAAGTACGCCGTGAGCTCGACCGTCCGTTCAGCGAGCGGGTCGTCAACCCGCTGGTGACCCGGCTCGGCAGCTTGGGCAACCGGTTCAGCCCGCGCGACGAGTCGGCCCGGCTGCGGCACAAACTCGAGCTCGCCGGCAGCCCGGTCAAGTGGGACCTCGAGCGGGTGCAGGCCTTCAAGGTGCTCGGCCTAGTAGCGGGAGCGACCGTCGGGATCGCCTTCCCGCTGCTGCTCGGCGCCGGCCTGCCGGTGACGATGGGCGTCGCGATCCTGTTGACGCCGCTCGGTTACTTCATCCCCGACATCACGCTGTACCAGGTCGCGTACAACCGCAACGAGCGGATCCGTCGCGACCTGCCGGACTCGATGGACCTGCTCACCATCTCGGTCGAGGCCGGCTTGCCGTTCGACTCCGCGCTGTCGCAGGTCGCCCGGAACACCAGGGGACCGCTGGCCGACGAGCTCTTTCGCGTGCTGCAAGAGATGCAGATCGGGCTCGGCCGCATCGACGCGCTGCGGGCACTCGCCGAGCGCACGAACGTCGTCGAGCTGCGCGGTTTCGTCACCGCGATGGTGCAGGCCGACCAGTTCGGCATCCCGATCGCGAGCGTGCTTCGCGTGCAGTCTCGCGACATGCGGGTGAAGCGCACCCAGCGGGCTGAGGAGCAGGCGCAGAAGGTGCCGGTGAAAATCCTCTTCCCGTTGGTGTTCTGCATCTTGCCGGCGCTGTTCATCGTCGTCATGGGCCCAGCCGCCATCTCCGCCTACCACAACCTTCTTCACTAATGCCGTCACATTCGGCTGCCGCATTGAGATCGGGAGTGATGCCGTGAAACCCGGACGTCGCTTCGCCCGGCTCGCCGAACCGCGCGCGCTGGTGACCGCGGTTCGGCTGGTGCTCCTGGGATTCTGCTTCGTGGTCGCGGCGCTGGACACTCATCCGCGGCGCACTGTGGCCGGCGCGCTTGTGCTAGCGGCGGCCGCCAGCATCGCCTACATCCCGACGCGGAACGCGCTGGTCCGCCGGCTGCTGCCGACGATCGAGGCCTGCGTCGCGGCCGCCGGCATCGTCGCGCCGCCCGCTGATCGCTCTGGCCTGCTCCCCTATCTGCTCGCCCCGGCGTTCGCGGCCGGTCTGCTGCACGGCCTCACGCCGGCGATCAACGCGGCCGGGCTGTCAGCGCTCGTCCTGCTGATCGGACACCTGCTTGCCCATAACCCGCAATCGCTGCACAGCTTCGGGGCCGACTCCGCGCAGTGGGTCCTCCTCGCGTTGGCCGTGGGCTTGCTCGCGGCGTGGATCCGCCGGTTGGCCGCCGCGTCGGCGTCGTCGGATGTGAATCGCTCTTACGAAGCGGCCTACGAGCTGCTCAGCCAGTTGCGCACCGTCAGCCGTCAACTGTCGGGCGGCCTCGACGCGGTGAGCCTCGCGCAGGGCCTGCTTCAGGAGTTGCAAACCGTGATCGGCTTCGACCGCGGCGCGGTGCTCATCAAAGCCGACGGTGGTCGTTTGGTGCCGCTCGCCTTGGAAGGCACCTCGTTCGTCGACTGGGACACCTCGCTCACCGACGACACGTCGCTTGGCCTGGCGTGGCGCAAGAGCGGCCCAACGGTCGGCCCGGGGCTGCTCGTCGCCGCATCGAGTCCGGAGCCGGATCCGGCGACGACGAACGAGGCGAGACACGTGGTACTTCCGCTGCGCATGGGCGATCGGACGTTCGGGCTGGTCGCGGTCGAGTCAGACCCGGTGCTGTCAGCCGCCCGCGGGCTGCCGGTGGCGCCGCTTGAGGAAGCGCGGCTAGCGGCCGCCGTCGAGCTGGTCGAGGAGGCGGCGCTGCGGCTGGAGACCGCGCTGCTGTTCGGCGAGGTACGCACCATCGCCACCTCCGAGGAGCGGCGCAGGTTGGCGCGGGAGATCCACGACGGCATCGCGCAGGAGCTGGCGTCGCTCGGCTACGCGATCGACGACCTGGTGGCCGAGGCGCGCGACGACGGGCAGGCTGACTCGTTCCGCGCGTTGCGCCGCGAGGTCAGCCGGATGGTGGGCGAGCTAAGGCTTTCCATCTTCGACCTGCGCAGCGAGGTGCAGGCGCAGATCAGCCTCGGCAACGCGCTGTCCGACTACATCCGCCAGGTCAGCGCGGGCGCGGCCTTCTCGGTCCACCTCATCCTCGACGAGGCGCCCGACCGGCTGCCGATCACGGTGGAAGCCGAACTGCTGCGGATCGCCCAAGAAGCCATCACCAACGCGCGCAAGCACGCCGACGCCGAGCATTTATGGGTCACCTGCCACGTCGACCCGCCATTCGCCCATCTCCGCATCGAGGACGACGGCCGCGGCCTCGGCTCCAAGCGGATCGACAGTTTCGGGCTTGAGGTCATGCGCGAACGCGCCGATCGGCTTGGTGGTGTGCTCGAGGTCGGGCAACGTGATCCGCGCGGCACTTTCGTCGACGTCCGGCTCGGCGAACGACGATCGCGGCCGCGTGACGCTAACGTCGTGGCGGGCCCAGGAGCGTCCGACCGGGTAACGTCCGAGACAGGGGAAGGGAGCCGTGATGGCCGCGAACGTGCTGCTCGTTGACGACCACGAGCTGATCCGGCAGGGCTTGCGCCGGGCGTTCGAGCGCACGGAGGACTTCACCGTCGTGGCCGAGGCCGCGTCGGTCGCGGAAGCGTGTCGGCGGCGAAAGAGCACTCGCCGGACGTCTGGTGGTCGACGTGCGGTTGCCCGACGGCAACGGGCTGGACGTCGCGCGCTGCTCGCGGGCAAAACGAGGACATCGGCATCGTGGTGCTCACCATGTACGCGGGCGACGAGCAGCTGCTCGGGGCGCTTGAGGCTGGCGCGTCGGCGTTCGTGTCGAAGGACGCCCCCAGCCGAGGACGTCGTCTCCGCCGCGCGGCACGCGGTGGTCTCCCCTCGCTCCTTCTCGGCGGGCGACTTGGCTGACGCGATGCGGCGGCGGCTCCCGCCGTCCGGGCCGCAGCTGGCGCCCCGCGAGCGCGAGGTGCTGCAACTGCTCGCCGACGGGCTCGGCTGGCCGCGATCGCCCGACAACTGTTCATCAGCGAGTCGACGACGAAGACGCACATCTCGAAGCTGTACGAGAAGCTCGGGGCGGCCAACCGCGCGCAGGCGCTGATGTCCGCGATGCGGCTCGGCTTGATCAAATCGGCCGAGTAGGGCGCGTGATCCGTCGGAGGAGCACCGGTGACTACGCCGAGTGATCGCTGCCGCGGCACAGGATAGCCCGAATTGCCTAGGCGTGGTATCCCCCGGATGCACGTGATGTCCGACCGGGCGTCCGATACATTCCGAGTCGCAGATAGCCGAAGCTCAAAACGCTGAGTGGTCTTCGCTCAGCACAGCACTTAGGGCTTCGGAGGTTCGCAAACATGATCGCCTTCGTGCGGAATGTCCGCCGGCATCACAAGAACGACGAGGGAGCCTCCGCCGTCGAGTACGGGCTGCTGGTCGCCGCGATAGCCGCGGTCATCGTGGTCGTCGTGTTCGCCCTCGGTGGCCTCGTGAAGGACAAGTTCAGCAAGACCTGCGGCAACATCCAGACAAACGGCAGTACGTCGGCCGCCACTGGGAAGTGCGCACCCTGACCCTTCCCTCTCTGGAGACAACGACATAGGAAGGCCATGAGGACCGTGCGGCGGAGTGCTGACGAGGGCGCGTCCGCCGTGGAGTACGCCCTTATCGTGGCCGCGATCGCAACCGTCGTTGTGCTGGTTGTTGTCGGTCTGGGAACGGCGTTGCGATCGTCGTACTCGAGTTCCTGCGGGAAGATCGGCTCCGCGATGTCGAGCGACACGTCGAAGTGCAAGTAGCGTCGTCCGCTTCACGCCCGATCTGGTTTGACGCATTCCTGGTTGGCGTCGCCTCGTTCGTGGTTTTCGCCGCAACCGCGCAGTACCACGACCCGCTCAACAACGACACCCGCGCAGCCGCCGTGGCCGCCTGGCAACTGGCGCACCACGGCAATGCGACGCTGACCGCCTTCCACGAGCACTACGTCTGGATCTTCCCCGCGCATGGCCGGTACGTCACGGACCGCTTCCCAGGCGTCATCTTCTGGGCGACGCCGTTCTACGCCGCGCTTGGCGGAAGCGGCTACCCGGCTATCTATCCAGGGGCACTGGCCGCCGACGTGGCCACCGCGATCGCCACCGCGCTGGTGTTCGTCTTCGCGAGCCGGCTCGTCACCCGCCGGACCGCGGTCGGAGCGGCGATGCTTTTCGCGTTCGCAACGGGCTCGTGGACTGTCGCCGCCGACCAACTCTGGACCCACGGGCCCGCGCAAGCGGCCGTTTTGCTGACCATCCTTCTGGCGTCGCGGCGGCAGTGGCTGCTCGCCGGCCTCCCGGCCGGGTTCGCGATCCTGATCAGACCGCACCTCGGCGAGGTCGCCGTCGTCCTCGGAGTCGCCGGCGTGCTCCATTACCGTCGCGCCCGACCCCTCCTGATAGCGCTCGGTTCGGCCATAGGCGTCGCGGTCCTGTTGCTTTACAACCACGCGCTATGGGACCGCTGGTCGGTGTTCGGCGGCTACCACAACACCGCAGCCGCGTCGACACGTTCGCTCGGCGACTTCTTGGTTGGCCTGCCTGGTGTGCTGGTCTCGCCAGAGCGTGGGATGTTGGTCATGACGCCTGCGCTGTTGTTGCTGCTTCCTGGGCTGCTCCGCGCATGGCAAGCCGCCGAGTGGTGGATCCGCGCGTCAACGCTGGCCGGACTCGCCTACGCCGTAACGCAATTGTGGCTCAGTCGGTTCTCGGGCGGCGACGGCTTCTACTCCTACCGGGTCCTGCTTGAGAGCCTCGCCCTTTGGTCGCCGATCCTCCTGCTGTGCTGGCGTGAGTGGACGGCCAAGACGCTGCGTCGACGGACTGCGTTCGCCGCCCTTGCCGCATTGAGCGTCGCGTTGCACGCGTTTGGCGCGGTCGTCAACTGGGTGCCAGGTGGGGTCAACATCTCGCCGTGGAAGACCTACCTGCCCATCGACCTCGCTCGCCACATCGGCGCCGCGCAAACTGCCGGCTGGATTGTCGCAACGGTTGGCGCAGTTGTCGCAGCAGTTGTTTGGACGCTGCGCCATCGAACCGATCCGAGACCGACCCAGCCAGCGAGCGACGACGCGAAAATCGCCGTGGCCTAAGCACTTTCAACTCAGCATCTCCGCGAGCGCGGCCGCAGTGCCGTCCCACGTCCATGCGCGTTCGACCCACGCGCGGCCCGCCGCGCCCATGGCGCGGGCCCGGTCAGGATCGAGCAACAAGCCGGTCACCGCGCCGGCCACCGCGTCGACGTCCGCTCCGTCGACGACGAAACCGGTTTGCCCTTCCAACACCGCATCCGGCGCACCGCCTGAAATTCCCTGCCACCACAGGAATTCCGACCGCTGACGCCTCAAGATAGACAATGCCGAGCCCTTCGACGTCGAGGCCTTTTCTCCGTGTGCGACACGGCATCGCGAAGACGTCGGCCGCGTCGAAATAGGCCGGCAGCTCCTCCCACGGCACTCCCCCGGTGAACCGAACGGCGTGCCGCGCCTCCACCTCGTCGACCAGTTTCTCGAGGCGCTCCCGATAAGGGCCGTCGCCAACCACCAACAGCGTCGTGTCAGGCACCGCGCGCGCGATCGCCGGCATGGCCTTGATCAGCACGTCTTGGCCCTTGCGCGGCACCAGCCGCGACACGCACACGACGACTCGTCGTCCAGCTAAATCGAGGCGTTGGCGGATGACGGCGCCGCCGGCTCCGGGACGGAAGTGACCTCCGTCGACGGCCGGCGCCAGCCGTTGCAAGTTCGCGGACGGCGCGACCACGCCTGCCAGGCGACTTCTCGTGTACTCGCCGAGGTAGGTGAGCACATCGACGTCCGACGCGATTTTGCGCAGCAGCCGGCGGGCCACCGGCAGCTGCGCCCAGCCCGCCTCGTGGCCGTGCGTCGTCGCGACGATCCGCTTCGCCCCGGCCTTGCGCAACGTGGGCGCGAGCAGACCGAGCGGCGCCGCGGCGCCGAACCAGACGGCGTCGCAACGGTGTTCGCGCAACAGCGCGGCCGCGCGTCGGGCGACGGCGGGCGTGGGCAACATGAGCGACGTCGGGTGCCGCACCACCGGAAACGCTTGGGCCGCGTCGAATTCCGCGCGCGCCGGCCCAGCGTGGGGCATAGACGACGACGTCGGGGAGCCGCGATGTGACCGCGTGCACAAACGACTGGATGCCGCCGGCTCGCGGCGGGAAGTCGTTGGTCACGACGAGGACGCGGGTCATTGGCCGGATCACGCCCACCGGGGAAACGCGCGTCACCGGGGAAACGCGCGTCACTGGGGAAACAAATGCGCGCCAGAGCGCAAGTTCCCCGTTCCGGGACGGCGGTCGCGGGTCATGGGCTGATCGTAAGGGCCGGACAACGATGGCCGGCCGCGACGTCACGTCGCGGCCGGCCATCGCCCGGGCAGGGCTTATTCAACTGGAGTTCAGGGGCGGGACGCGCCCGCGTAGTCGCGCCGATAACCGAAGTCGGTGATGCGGATGTTGACGCCGGTGTACGGCGCCTCGATCATCTTGCCGCCGCCGATGTAGATGCCGACGTGATGGATCGGATGGCCGAAGTACACCAGGTCGCCGGGCTGCAACTGCGAGCGCGAGACGTGCGGCGTCGAGTCGAACTGGCCGGCCGCGTTGTGACCGAGGGACACGCCCGCCGCCTGCCACGCCCGCATGGTCAGGCCCGAGCAGTCGAACGAACCAGGGCCCGACCGCCGTAGCGATAGGGCTTGCCTAGCTGCGCGTACGCGTATCGCAGCGCCGCCGCGGCGCGACCGTCGGCGCCGATGTTGGCCGGGACCTGCGGGGCCGCCGCGACCGCGCGCGGCCCGGTCTTGGGCAACACGGCGCGCGCCAGCGAGCGCTTCGCCCGCGCCTGCGCCGCGGCCTTCGCAGCCGCCTCGGCCGCAGCCTTGGCCGCGTTGGCGTTGTCGGCGGCGATCTGCGCTTGGCTCGCCTTCAGCAGCGCCATCTGCTGCGCGGCCATCGTGTCGAGGGTCTTCTGCTGCTGCTTCAACGACGCCTGCAGCGACTGGATCTGCTTGCGCCTGTTGCGCGGCGACCGCGCGGGTTTGCGCGAGCTTGTTGCGCGACGCCGTCGCCGCCCGCAGTTCGCCGCCGCGCTGCTCGGCGAGCATCGAGAGGATGCCCGCCCGCTGCAGCGCCATCTCGGGCTGCGCGGACGGAGAGCAACTCGCTCATGGAGTCGACGCCGCCGGACTCATACGCGGCGTCGCGACCTCGCGCGATCTCGCCTTCGTCGGCGTCGACCGCGGCCTGGGCCTTCGGCGACGGCCGCCTGGTCAGCCGCTAACTGCCGCTGCGCGGCGGTGAGCTTGGCCTGGGCGGCGTTGAACTGCTCGCTGAGGATCTCCGCGCGATCAGACAGCGTCTGCAGTTGCTGCTGTGCCTGTGCGGCGGTTTGCTTCGGGTCGGCCAAGCGCGGAAGAAGGAAGGACCGAGATCGCCAGGCCGACGGTCACCGCGACCACCACGGAAGCGCGACGGCTGCGACGAAAGGCCCGGCGCGAAAGCAGCGCAAGCGCGAGCTGAGGGGACGCCACGAGGGGCGATCTCCTTCTTCCTCGGCGCCTACCGAGTTAGCTGACGGGTTCGGGCTGGAAGGTTGCCCTACGGCGCCGACGAGAGCCGGCAACATGCGGCCCGCCGCCGCCGATTCACCCCGGGGGAAGGTGGGTCCCCGGCTCCGTCTCGCGACGGACTCGGCGCAGGCACTCGCTGCCGCACTTTCACGACTTCCTGACGATTGCCCGCGCAGCAGGCTACCAGTCCGTAGTCTGAACGCAATCATTTCGCAACATTGTGTAGGCTAAATGTTCGCAAGCCCGGCCGAACCGGTGGGGATCACCGTAGTCAACCTACGACGACCTACGACGCGGCGCGGGTGACGAGCCGCAGCGGCGGCACCAGGCCGTGCGCGGCGAGCGTGTTGATCGCGGCCTGCTCGACGGCGTCGAACTCGACCACGTCGACGGCGACCTCGGCCGGCGGGGAGCCGAGCAGCACGGTGACGACGCAGTCGGCGCACGCGGCGCCCTTGACGGTGCAGCTGTCGCAATCGATCAGCATGGCGTTCTCTCCTCTGCTTTCAACTGAGGACGACGCTATGCGGCGGGCGCCGACAAAATCGGTCGCGCCAAAAACGCATCCGGTGACGCGCAGTTCGGAGTGGCTCCAACGAACTGTCCTCACCCGCGCCTACCGTCACGGACTGTGAGCGCACTTGCCGAGCCGTCCAGGCAGCTCTCGATCGACGAGCTCGGCGTGCCGCTTCGAGAGGTCACCTTCGTGGTGGTCGACCTCGAGACGACCGGCGGGTCGCCCGCGACAGCTGCGGCATCACCGAGATCGGCGCGGTCAAGGTGCGCGGCGGCGAGGTGCTCGGCGAGCTGCAGACCCTGGTCAACCCCGGCGAGCCGATCCCTCCCTTCATCGCGGTGCTCACCGGCATCACCAACGCCATGGTGGCCACCGCGCCGCCGCATCGACACCGTGCTGCCGGCGTTCTTGGAGTTCGCCCGCGGGGCGGTGCTGGTCGCGCACAACGCGCCGTTCGACGTCGGCTTCTTGAAGGCCGCCGGCCAGCGAGCTCGGCGATCGCCTGGCCTGGCTTCGACTCGGTCGACACCGCCCGGCTCGCCCGCCGGGTGCTGACCCGCGACGAGGCGCCCGACTGCAAGCTGGCCACCCTCGCCCGGGTGCTGCGCGCGACCGTGCAGCCGACCACAGCGCCCTCGACGACGCGCGCGCCACGGTCGACGTGTTGCACGTGCTCATCGAGCGGCTGGCGGCTTCGGCGTGCGCTCCTACGAGGAGCTGCGCACCTTCAGCGGGCAGGTCACCCCCAGCAGCGGAAGAAGCGGCATCTGGCCGACGGTTACCCCATCTGCCGGGGTCTACCAGTTCCGTGATCAGCCGGCGGCCGGGTCCTTTACGTCGGCAAGGCAAAGATCTCAAGACCAGGGTGCGCAACTACTTCACGTCGTCCGAGATGAGGCAACGGGTCATCGAGATGGTGGCGATCGCGCACGACGTCGTGCCGTCGTGTGCGCCACCGATCTTGAGGCGCAGGTGCGCGAGCTGCGGCTCATCGCCGAGCACAAGCCGCCGTACAACAAGCGTTCGAAGTTCCCCGAGCGCGCGAGCTGGGTGAAGCTGACGGTCGAGGCTTTCCCGCGACTGTCAGTGGTGCGCGAGACGAAGCGCCGACGGCGCGAGCTACCTCGGCCCGTTCTCCTCGCGGCGGGCGGCTGAGTCCGCGATCGAGGCGTTGCACGAGGCGGTCCCGTTACGGCAATGCCGCACCCGGCTGAGCCCACGTCGTCGGCGAGGCCACGCCTGCGTGCTCGCCGAACTCGGCCGATGCGGTGCGCCCTGCGAGGGACGGCAGTCCGTCGACGAGATACGCCGAGCTGGCGGCGAGGGTGCGGGTGGCGATGGAGTCCGACGCGCGGGCGTGGTGAAGTCCTTGCTGCGCCGAATAGAACTGCTCGCCGACGTCGAGCGGTTCGAGGACGCCGCGCAAAGCCGCGACCGGCTGGCGGCGTTCGTGCGAGCCGCCGCCCGCGGGCAACGGCTGGCGGCGCTGGCCGGTTGCGCGCAATTGGCGGCGGCGAGATTGCGGCGCCGACAACGGCTACGAGATCGCGGTTGTCGGCACGGCCGGCTCGCGGCCGCGGGGGTCGTGCCGCCCGGCGCGGCGCCGCGGCCTACCTCGACGCGCTCGTCGCGACCGCGGAGACCGTCGTCCACGACGGCAGCGGGCCGACCGCGTGCGCGAGCGCCGAGGAGATGGAGTGCGTGCTGCGCTGGTTGGAGGCGCCTGGCACCCGGCTGGTCGAGGTCCTCGGCACGTGGAGTCACCCGGCGCACGGGGCGGGCGGCCAACGCAGGCTGCTCGACTTCGACCTCGCCGACGACGTCGACCCGTTCGGCGACCGCCGGGGATTGCGGCCGGCGCACCGCCCCGCGCGCGAGAGCTTCGGTGCACGGGCAAGTGCTTAGGTAGGCACGTGAGCGTTGCCGCCTTCGGCGAGCCGATTGGCCAAAGCTGGACCCAGCTCGCCGATTTCGCCATCGCCTTCGGCCTGTCGGCGCTTGATCGGGCTCGAACGCGAGATCAAGCAGAAGGCCGCGGGCATCCGCACCTACACGGTGGTCGGCCTCGGGGCCGCGTTGTTCATGTTGGTCAGCAAGTACGGCTTCACCGACGTGCTGCAGCAAGGCCGGGTGGCGCTCGACCCGTCACGCGTGGCCGCGCAGATCGTGTCCGGTCTGGGCTTCATCGGCGGCGGGATCATCTTCGTGCGCCGCGACGTCGTGCGCGGGCTCACCACCGCGGCCAGCATCTGGCTCACCGCCGCCGTCGCGGCGGCGGCCGCGGGCGGGCTGCCGATTCTCGCGATCACCGGCACCGCGGCCTACTTCGTCGCGATCCTCGGCCTGCCGGTGTGCTCCCGTTTCGTCGCCCGACTGGTCGGCACCGACCGCCCGGTGCTTCAGGTCACCTACCTTGACCACCGCGGCTTGTTGCGCGAAGTGCTCGAGGCCATCACCCAAGCCGGATTCAGCGTCGCGCGGATCACCACCACCCACCGCAGCCACCCGCACGAGGGGGCAGCCGACGACGACTCCGCGCACGCGGCGGAACGGTCCGTGGCCGTCGATGTGCTGCTCGACGGGCGCGGGAGTCTCGACGCGCTCGCGACGGTCGTCAGCGAGATCAGCGGGGTGCTGAGCGTGCACGTCGGCGGGGAGCAGGAGGAGTAGCGGTGGCAATAGGGTGGCGGCTGTGATCACCGCCATCGTGCTTGTGAAGACGGCCGTCGACCGCGTGGGCGAAGTGGCCGAGGCGATCGCCGACCTGCCCAGCGTGACCGAGGTCTACTCGGTCACCGGGGAGTTCGACCTCGTCGCGATCGTGCGCGTGCGCGCGCACGACGAGTTGGCTCACGTCATCCCCGGTCAGCTGAACAAGGTCGACGGCGTCATGTCCACCGAGACGCACATCGCCTTCCGCACCTACTCGCGGCACGACCTCGAGTCGGCGTTCTCGCTCGGGCTCGACACGCCCTAGCGGCGCCTCACCCCTCGAGCGGTCGGCGGGCCAGCTGGCTCGTGTCGACCCACGCGTCGAGCTTGCCGGCGGCCGCGCCGCCGTCGATCGCCTGCGCGCAGCGAACCATCGCCGCCTGCAATTGGTCGACGAGGACGTCGGCGTCCGGCCCTTCGAAGGCGATGACGCCGGCGGCCGCGTTCAACAGGACGGTGTCGCGCACCGAGCCGGGCTCGCCGGCGAACACCGCGCGCGCGACCTTGGCGTTGTAGGCCGCGTCGGCGCCCTTCAGGTCCTGCGGCGCGGCGCGCGAGATCCCGAGCGCGGTCGGGTCTAGGACGGCGGTTCTCACCGCGCCGTCGCGCACCACCCAGAGCTGCGACGTCGTGGTGGTGGTCAGCTCGTCGAGGCCGTCGTCCCCGCGGAACACGAGCGCTCTGTTGCCGCGCTGCGCGAGCGCCGCGGCCACCACCGGCGCCATCCGCGCGTCGGCGACACCGACGGCGTTCGACGTCGGACGCGCCGGATTGGTCAGCGGCCCGAGGAAGTTGAACACGGTCGGGACGCCGAGCTCGCGGCGTGGCGCGGCCGTGAACCGGAACGCGGGGTGGAACACCGGCGCGAAGCAGAACCCGATGCCGACTTGGGCGACGCACGCCGCGACCCCGGCGCCGTCCAGGTCGATGGCGACGCCGAGCTCCTCAAGCAGGTCTGCGGCGCCGCAGGACGACGAGGCCGCCCGGTTGCCATGCTTGGCCACCGGAGTCCCCGCGGCCGCCGCCACGATGGCCGCCATCGTCGACACGTTGACGGTGTGGGCGCGGTCCCCGCCGCTTCCGACGATGTCGAGCGCCTCACCGACGTCGGGGACTGGGTTGGCGAGCTCGACCATCGTGGCGGCCAACCCGTTGACCTCGTCGGCGGTCTCGCCCTTGGCCCGCAGCGAGATGGCGAACCCGGCGAGCTGCGCGGGCGTGGCCTCGCCGGTCATGATCTCGTGCATCGCCCAGGCGGTGTCGGCGCCCGACAGATGCTCGCCGCGCAACAGCGCGCTGAGCAGGTCCGGCCAGCTCCGCGCCGCGGCGTCGTCCGACATGTTTCTAGCGGACCGGCTCGTGCTCGAGCCGGCGGCGCATCAGGTCGGCAACCGCGGGCGCGAGGGAGACGCCGTTGATCGGGTGCGGCACCGCGGCGTCGGCGCGCGACCAGGCCGCCAGCCAGGCGTCGTCGCGGCGGCCGGTGAGGATGAGAACCGGCGGGCAGTTGTAGATCTCGTCCTTGAGCTGGCGGCAGACGCCCATGCCGCCGGCGGGCACCGCCTCGCCGTCCAAGATGACGACGTCGATGCCGCCGCGATCGACGGTTTCGACGACCGCGCGCGGTGTGGCGCACTCGACGTATTCGATTTCGGGCAGCTCGGCGACCGGACGACGGCCGACTGCGAGCCGGACGCGCTCGCGAGTGCTGACGTCGTCGCTGTACAGGAGAACCGTCATCGTGCTGGGCTGAACCGCGCGATTGCCCCGCGGCGCCCCGCCGTGGTGGGCGAGCGCGCCATGGCCCGCCTGGCCACCTGCGTGCGCGCCCGGGCGGGCGACGTCGTGCGAGTCGGCGGTGCTCATCAGGTCTCCTCGATGCGGGATGGACGGCGAGCGCCGGGCCCGCGACACATACGCCGCGATGTTATCGCCGCGACCGAGACGGGGCCGAGACGCATGCCCGACGCGCCGGTGATGGGGGGTCGGAGGGATGCCACGCGACGGGATGGCAATAATGGCGTCCGTGGCGACCGCGACAACTTTGGGCAAGAACCGCGCACACGGCTCGTTGACCCGTCCGAGTCTGGTGAGTGTCGGCACGGTTGTGTGGCTCTCGTCGGAACTGATGTTCTTCGCGGCGCTGTTCGCGATCTACTTCACGGTCCGCTCGGTGAACGCCACCTGGCCGATGCCGGTGAGCGCGAAGCTGCACGAGGCGGTGAAACTCGACGTCCCGTTCGACGGCTGCCATCACCATCATCCTGGTGCTCTCCAGCGTGACCTGCCAGCTCGGCGTGATCGCGGCTGAGGAGCGCCGCCTGCACCGCGCTGGGCGAATCTTCGACATCACCCGCTGGGGTCTGCGCGAGTGGTACATCCTCACGTTCATCATGGGTGCGATCTTCGTCGCCGGGCAGTGCATCGAGTACACGAAGTACGTCAGCGACTACCAGGCGGGCGCCAACGGCATGACGATCTCGTCGTCGCCGTACGGCTCGATTTTCTTCCTGGCAACCGGGTTCCACGCCCTGCACGTGACCGGCGGCCTGTTCGCGTTCATCTTCTTGCTGCTGCGACTGTCCAAGGGCCGCTTCACGCCGGAGAAGATCACCAGCACCATCGTGGTCTCGTACTACTGGCACTTCGTCGACGTGGTGTGGATCGGCCTCTTCTCGACGATCTTTCTCATTCAGTGACCGGCGCCTCGGCACATTAAGGACCGGCTCATGGCGTTTGAATCCGACGAATCGGTGGTGGAGTTGACGTCCCAGGCAACATCGGCGAGCGAACCGCCGCCACCGGGTGCTGAACCCGCTGACGAGAAGCGTCCCCGCCGCCCGTTTAGGCGCCGCCCGTTTAGGCGCCGCCCGTTCAGGCGCAGCCGCTGGGCGGCTTACGCCGTGCTGCTCGTCGCGTTGACCGGAGTCGGCTCCGCCTACGGTCTGGCCACCTCCCGCAACGGCGTCGCGGCCGCGGGCGACCCGAGCCAGCAGGTCAGTGCCGGTCGGGCGCTGTTTCTCCAGGGCTGCTCGAGCTGCCACGGGGCGGCCGCGCAAGGCGGCGTCGACGCACCGTCGCTGATCGGAGTGGGCGCCGCCGCGGTCGACTTCCAGGTCAGCACCGGGCGGATGCCGCTGAAGATCCAAGGCGCTCAGGCTCTCGCCAAGAAGCCGAGCTACACCCCGGATGAAATCGCCAGCCTGGCCGCCTACATCGCGTCGCTGGCGCCGGGCCGGCGAGTTCCGGCGCGGACCAGTACACGCCGACTCAGCCCGACATCGGCTACGGCGGCAACCTGTTCCGCACGAACTGCTCGTCGTGCCACAACTTCGTGGACCCGGCGGCGCGCTGGCCGACGGCAAGCACGCGCCGTCGCTGTAAACGCCAGCGACAAGCAGATCTACGAAGCGATGCTCACCGGTCCCGGCACCATGCCGGTGTTCGGCGACAAGCAGCTGACAACGCAGGAGAAGCAAGACATCATCGCCTACCTGAACGAGATGAAGGCGGTTCCTGACCCGGGCGGCGCGAACCTCGGTCGGTCGGGCGCGGTCGCCGAAGGTCTGGTGGCGTGTCTCGCCGGCATGACCGTGCTGGGCGGCGTCGCAATGTGGATCGGCGCCAGGGCGAAGAAGGCGGCATGAGCGAGCACAGCCGAGAAGCACTCCGCCACCGCGGTCGCCGCTGCGGCCCGCTCGCCGAGGAGGAGACCCTCCGCCCGCCCGTGATCGAGCCGGTCATCCGGCCGCAAGACGCCGACCCACGTCGCGCCAAGCGCTCAGAGCGCGTCATCGCGCTGTTCTTCTTGCTGTCGGCGGCCGGCACGGTCGGGTTCATCGCGTCATACGTCGCCTACCACCCGAGCACCTCGACCGCCGACGCCCGGACGTCGAACATCCTGCTGGGCGTGTGCCTCGGCGTCACGCTCGCCGGCCTCGGCGCCGGGATCATCGGCTGGGTGCGCTGGCTGATGCCGGCGCACGAGACGGTCCAGGAGCGGCACGGGCTGGCGTCCAGCGAGGAGGAGCTCTACGAGGCCGCCCAGGTGGTCATGACCGGCGTCCAGGAGACCGGCTTGCCCCGGCGGTCGCTCCTCAAGCGTTCGCTCGGCTTGTCACTCGGCTTGTTGGCGCTGCCGCCGGTCGTCATCTTGCGCGACCTCGGCCCGCTGCCCGAGACGAAACTGCGCACCACGCTGTGGGCCAAGGACACCGTGCTGCTGAACGCGGAGAGCGGCCAACCGGTCAAGCTCGGCGACATCGAGATCGGCGGCTTCACCACCGTGGTGCCCAAGCCGGTCGAGGAGATGACGCCGGAGGAGTACTCGAAGGCGCCGGTCCTGCTGATCCGCATGGAGCCAGGCCTGAACAAGCCGCTACCCGGCCGCGAGAACTGGGCGTACCAAGACCACGTCGCCTACTCGAAGATCTGCACCCATGTGGGGTGCCCGGTCGGCCTGTACGAAAAGCAGAGCCACAAACTGCTCTGTCCGTGCCACCAATCGACGTTCCTCGTGCCGGACGGCTGTCGCGTGGTGTTCGGACCGGCCGCGCGCCGACTTCCGCAGCTGCCCATCACGGTCAACGCCGACGGTGAGTTCGTCGCAACCGCCGGCTTCGACGAACCCGTCGGCCCGAGCTTTTGGGAGCGCGGATGAGCTTCGCCACCCGCGGCGCACGCCCTACGAACGCGCCCACCGCGTCAGGGGGTTCCACCGCCGGGCGGGCCACCCCGCCACAGTTCAAGAAGGCGCTCAGCGAGATCGACGAGCGGTTCGGCAGCGCGAGCTTCCTCAAGCGCAACCTGAACAAGGTCTTCCCCGACCACTGGTCGTTCATGTTGGGCGAGATCGCGCTCTACTCGTTCATCATCTTGCTGCTGACCGGCACGTTCTTGACGTTCTTCTTCCGGCCGGGCGAGAACGAGGTCATCTACCACGGCAACTACGTCCCCTTGCAGGGCGTGCAGATGACCGAGGCGTTCGAGTCGACGTTGCGGCTGTCCTTCGACATCCGCGGCGGCCTGCTCATCCGGCAGATTCACCACTGGGCGGCGCTGCTGTTCCTCGCGGCGATCATCTGCCACATGTGCCGCATCTTCTTCACCGGCGCCTTCCGCAAACCGCGTGAGACGAACTGGCTCATCGGCTTCACACTGATGACGCTCGGCATCTTCGAGGGTTTCTGCGGCTACTCGCTGCCCGACGACCTGCTTTCCGGCACCGGTCTGCGCATCGCGTACGGCGTCGCCGAGTCGATTCCCATCGTCGGGTCATACGTCGCGATGTTCACCTTCGGCGGCCAGTTCCCGGGCCCGGACTTGATCCCGCGGCTTTACGTCGTCCACATCCTGCTGATCCCCGGCATTTTGCTGGCGCTGATCACGGCGCACATGCTCATCATGTGGCACCAAAAGCACACCCAGTGGCCCGGCACCCACCGCACCAATGAGAACGTCGTCGGGGCGCCGTTCTACCCGGCGTTCATGGCGAAGACCGGCGGCTTCTTCTTCGCGGTGTTCGCGGCGTGCGCCTTCCTCGGCGGCGTCGTGCAAATCAACCCGGTGTGGCTGTACGGGCCTTACAACCCGGCCCAGGTCGGCGCTGGTTCCCAGCCGGACTTCTACATCGGTTGGCTCGAAGGCACGCTGCGCATGATGCCGAACTTCGAGAGCGACTTTTGGGGCCACACCATCAGCTGGAACGTCTTCATCCCGTCGGTGGTCGCGCCCGGGGTCTTCTTCACGATCATCGCCATTTACCCGATGATCGAATCCTGGATAACCAAAGACCGCGGGCTGCACAACGTGTGTGACCGGCCGCGCAACAAACCTGGCCGCACCGCGTTCGGCGCGACGATGATCGCCTACTTCGCCATCATGCTGTTGGCGGGTGGCAACGACCTGATCGCGGTCCACTTCCACATCAGCCTGTACGCGACAACGTGGATCTTCCGCCTCTCGTTCGTCTTCCTGCCGCCGATCGTGTTCTGGGCCACGCGACGAGTCTGCCTCGGTCTTCAGCGCAAGGACTTGCACAGCGCGGAGCACGGCTACGAGACCGGTCGCATCGTGATGCTCCCGCATGGTGAGTTCATCGAGGTCGAGGCGGCGCTGCCGGCCGAGCAGGTCGCGCGGATGGGACTTCAGTACCGCCAGCGCAGCGCGCCAGAGCTGCCGCCCGCGGTCGACGAGCGCGGCGTCCGCTCCCCCGCGAGCAACTCGCCGGTGGAGAAGGTCCGCAACGCGCTCGGTGGCTTCATCTATGAGCCAGACGTCGGCATCGAGCCCACCGGCCGCGACGAGGAGTCGCAACGCGAGCAGCAAGAACGCGAGCAGATCACCAGCGGCACCGACTGATCCGCCGGCTGGACGCTAGCCGAGAGCTCTGCCCGGCGGGTCCCCGCGCTAGCCGCCCAGCACGAGACCCACGGACGCCGATAGACGCGGTCGGCTGAGGCTTCTATCGTCTTGGCATGACCAGCGGCTCAGCGCTTCGCGCGTCGGACGACGACCGCGACCGCGTCATCGCCGCGCTGCGGGAGGCCTCGGTAGCCGGCCGGATCTCCTACGACACGTTCGTCGGGCGCGTCGAGTCCGCGTTGGCGACTCGCCACCGCGACGAACTCGCGCATCTGGTCGACGACGTCGCCCCAGGGCGGCAGCTGATCGTCGATCGCGTGGAGCGCGCCGTCTCGGCCGTTTCAGCGCTCGGCTGGCGGCTGCAGCGGGCATGGCGGGCGCCGCGGCTCCCCCGGCTCCGGCTGCCGCCCACCGCCAGCACGGTGACCCTCGGTCGGGCGCCGGATCAAGACCTGCGCCTCGACCATCCGACGGTGTCACGCCGGCACGCGTTGCTGCGCAAGGTGGCCACCGGCTGGGAGCTTGTCGACTTGTGCTCCACCAACGGGACCAGGGTCAACGGTTACCGGGTCGTCGGCGCGCAACGGCTCCGACCGGGCGACGTGGTGTCGTTCGGTGAGCTGGCCATGACGGTGGCGTAGCCACACACCTGCGTCGACTCTTGCCGCCGCGCCGCGGCGCGCCGCCGCCGCCGCGCCGCCGACCGCCGCGCCGCCGACCGCCGCGCCGCCGTCCTGCTGCGCCGCCGTCCTGCCGTCGCGCCGAGTGAAGGGTTTGGGTCGCGATCCGGGGCCGATTCACAGCGCAAACCCTTCGGTCGGCGAGCACCACCGGCAGCCGCAGCCGCCGCAGGCCGCAGACCGACCGTCAGGACTGGTGGACGCCCCGGTAGTACTCGAGCACGAAGCCGAGCGCGGTGATCACCACGCACATCAACCCGACGATGGCCAGCCACCAGGCGAAGACGACGCCAACGGCCACGATCGCGACCGCGCCCGCGGTGAACAGCGGCCACCAGCTGTGCGGGCTGAAGAAGCCGAATTCGCCGGCCGCCTCCGAGATGTCCGCGTTGGGCCGGTCCTCGGGACGCATGCCAGTGCGGCGGCCGGTGACGAACAGGTAGAAGCCGACCAGGAAGCCGAGCGCGACCGCCAGCGCCAGCGCGGTGGTCCCGGTGGGATCGTGCGACGTGTACCAGTACACGACGTCGACGCCGGCGAAGAAGACCGCGACGCCGGCGAAGATCAGGCCCTCGACCTTCATCGGACGTCGCCCTTCTCGCCGGCCGACACGGCGGCCGGTTCCGGCTCGGGAAGCCGGGGCCGACCGACGATCTCCGGATGATGCAGGTCGAAGGCGGGCCGCTCAGAGCGGATGCGCGGCAGCTTGGTGAAGTTGTGCCGCGGCGGCGGGCAGGAGGTCGCCCACTCCAACGAGGCGCCCCAACCCCAGGGGTCGTCGACCTCGACCTGCGGCGCGGACCGCCAGGTTCGCCAGACGTTGATCGCGAACGGGATCATCGAAAGGCCGAGGAGGTACGCGCCGATCGTCGACACCGTGTTGAGCAGCGTGAAGCCGTCGGCGACCCGGTAGTCGGCGATGCGCCGCGGCATGCCCTCGACGCCGAGCCAGTGCTGCACGAGGAACGTCGTGTGGAATCCGACGAACAGCAGCCAGAAGTGCACCTTGCCGAGACGCTCGTTGAGCATCTTGCCGGTCATCTTCGGCCACCAGAAGTAGAAGCCGCCGAACATCGAGAACACCACCGTGCCGAAGAGCACGTAGTGGAAGTGCGCGACGACGAAGTAGGTGTCGGTGACGTGCCAGTCGAGCGGCGGCGAGGCCAGGATGACACCGGTCAACCCGCCGAACAGGAACGTGGTCAAGAACCCGAGCGCCCACAGCATCGGAGTGTCGAAGGTGAGCTGCCCGCGCCACATGGTGCCGATCCAGTTGAAGAACTTCACCCCGGTCGGGACCGCGATGAGGAACGTCATGAACGAGAAGAACGGCAACAGGACCGCGCCGGTCGAGAACATGTGGTGCGCCCACACCGTCATCGACAGGCCGGAAATCGAGATGGTGGCGAAGACCAGGCCCTTGTAGCCGAACACCGGCTTGCGGGAGAACACCGGGAAGATCTCGGTCACGATGCCGAAGAACGGGATCGCGACGATGTACACCTCGGGATGGCCGAAGAACCAGAACAGGTGTTGCCACAAGATGGCGCCACCGGTCGAGGTGTCGAAGATGTGCGCGTTGAGTTTTCGGTCAGCCTCGAGGGCGAGCAGCGCGGCGGCCAGCACCGGGAACGCGAGCAGCACCAGCAGGCTCGTCAAGAGGATGTTCCAGGTGAAGATCGGCATCCGGAACATCGTCATGCCCGGCGCGCGCATCACGAGAATCGTGGTGACGAAGTTGACGGCGCCGAGGATCGTGCCGAGGCCGGAGATGACCAGCCCCATGATGAACAGGTCACCACCGACGCCGGGCGAGTATTGCGCGCTCGACAGCGGCGTATAGGCGTACCACCCGAAGTCGGCGGCGCCGTCGGGTGTCAAGAACCCGCTCAGCGTGATGATGCCGCCGAACAAGAACAGGTAGTAGCTGAAGATGTTCAGCCGCGGGAAGGCGACGTCAGGCGCGCCGATTTGCAGCGGGACGATGACGTTCGCGAAGCCGATGAACAACGGCGTCGCGAAGAGCAGCAGCATCGTGACGCCGTGCATCGTGAACAGCTCGTTGAACTCCTGGTTGGTCAGGAGCTGCAGGCCAGGCCGGGCCAACTCGGTGCGCATCAGCAGCGCCATCACGCCGCCGAGCAGGAAGAACCCGAAGGAGGTCGTCAGGTAAAGCTGCCCGATCAGTTTGTGGTCCGTCGTCGTGAGCCAGTTCGCGAGCGCCGAGCCGCGCCGGTGCGGAGTACGGCTGAGCGGCTGGACGTGGGTGACGCTGGTCACGAGGTGCTCCCCGAGTTGAACTGGGCCGACATCTTCGCCAGGTCAGCCTTGTAGGTGGCCGGGTCGACCACCTTGAGGTAGAAGATCATCTGATCGTGGTTGAGGCCGCACAGCTCCGTGCAACGACCGATGTAGGTGTGGCCCGCCTTGGTCGGGTCGATGGTGACCTCGAACTGATTCACGCGCCCCGGGATCACGTCGCGCTTGAACAAGAACACCGGCACCCAAAACGAGTGGATGACATCCGGCGAGACGAGCTTGAAACGGATCGTCTCGCCCGCCGGCAGCTCCAGCGTCGCGGGCTTGCCATGGGCGTTGTCGCCGGTCACCTGCGCGACGGTTTTCGCGGTCGTCTGGTCGGCGCTGGTCAGATAGTTGAACTGCCAGTCCCACTGGAAGCCCACGACCTGGACGGTGACGTCCGGATTCTTCGAAAGCTTGTTGATGGCGTTCTGGTCACGCGCCGTGAAGTAGAAGAGGAACGCGATGAAGATGATCGGGACGACGGTGTAGAGGATCTCGATCGGCCCGTTGTACGTCAGCTGCGGCGGCACCTTCTCGCCACGCTTACGGTACGCGATCACACACCAGATGATGAGACCCCACACGAGGGCGCCGACGAACCAGGCCGCGATCCAGCTGCCCTGCCACAGCGTGAGAACGCGCTTGCCCTGCTCGGTTATCGGGTCGGGCATCGCGAAGCGCGGGATGTCTTTGCTCGAGCACCCGGCGGCCATCGACAAGACCAGCGCCACCATCAGGCTGCGACTGATCACTGCTTGCCAACGACGGGTCTTGCGCGCCGACTGACTGACCTCTCGCCGACTCACCTGTCGCCTTCCGTGAACGGGATGCCAACCGGTTCCCCACCGGACGGGCACGACCATACCTCAGCGCGGACCGCCAGCCGCGACGAGGTCGGACGACGCACGCCGTGTCGGGTCAGCTCAGACCCGCCTCGAGAATGTGGTCAATCTCGGACGCCGCGGCTTCGCCGAACTGCGCCGCGAACCGCTCGTGGAATTGCGAGGGCTTGATCTGGTACTCCTGCGTGCCGACGGTCTCGAGCGCGTAAGTCGCCAGCAGCGAGCCGATCTCGGCGCACCGCTGCGGGCCGACGCCCCACGCCAGTCCGGCGAGATATCCCGAGCGGAAGGCGTCGCCGACCCCGGTCGGATCGGCGCGACGCGCCTCCGGCACGGCATCGACCTTGATCGGCGGTTCACCCGCTCGCTCGACGATCGCGCCGTCGGGGCCCAGCGTGGTCACCCTGGTGCCGACGCGAGACAGCACCTCGGCGTCCGACCACCCGGTCTTCTGCTCGGTGAGCGCCTTCTCGTAGTCGTTGGTGAACAGCAACGCCGCGCCATCGACGAGCTGGCGGATCTGCTCGCCCTCCATGCGGGCGAGTTGCTGCGAGGGGTCGGCGACGAACGGGTAGCCACGCTCGCGGCACTCCGCGGTGTGCCGCAACATCGCGTCGGGGTCGTTGGGGCTGATGACGACGAGATCCAGGCCCCCGACGCGCTCGGCGACAGGCGCGAGCTCGATGAGCCTGGCCTCGCTCATCGCGCCCGCGTAGAACGACGCGATCTGGTTGTGGTCGGCGTCGGTGGTGCACAGGAAGCGGGCCGTGTGGTGCAGGGTCGAGACGTGCACCGAGCTGGTGTCGACGCCGTGCCGCTCCAACCACGAGCGGTAGTCGTCGAAGTCGGCGCCCACGGCGCCGACCAAGGTCGGCCGCAAACCGAGCGCGGCCATCCCGAAGCAGATGTTGGCGGCGATCCCACCGCGGCGCAGCTCCAACTGGTCGACCAGGAAAGACAGCGAGACGCGGTGCAGCTGGTCGGGCATCAGCTGTTCGGCGAACCGGCCGGGAAAGAACATCAGATGGTCGGTGGCGATGGAACCCGTGACGGCGATGCGCACCCGGTCAACTCCTCGAGACGAAATCACACCTGTCCGGCGACCTGGCAATGACGAAGGCCCCACCGGGAGGGTAGGGCCTTGGTCATTGATGTGTCGTCGGTCGAACAGCCGAACCTAGTGGAACGAATCGCCGCAAGCGCACGAGCCGGTCGCGTTCGGGTTGTCGATCGTGAAGCCTTGCTTTTCGATCGTGTCGACGAAGTCGATCGAGGCGCCCATGAGGTACGGCACGCTCATCTTGTCGACGACGACGTTCACGCCGCCGAAGTCTTGCACCTGGTCGCCGTCGACGCTGCGGTCGTCGAAGTACAGCTGGTAGCGCAAACCCGAGCAGCCGCCAGGCTGCACGGCGACGCGAAGCGCGAGATCGGTGCGACCCTCCTGCTCGAGCAGGGCCTTGACCTTCGCCGCCGCGTGGTCGGTGAGGACGACGCCGGTGTCAGCGGTGGTCTCGCCTTGAACGGTCATGTGGTGGCTCCCTCGCGTGATTTCTGTTCTAGGCCATCGTCCCACAACAAACAACGGATCATGCGTGCGTCATCCCTCGAGTCCGGGCGCGCCCCAAATCGGGAACCAGTGCGCGAGGTCGGGCTCGACCTTCAGATCGCTGGAAAGCGCCCCCTGGACCTCGATCTCAAGGGCGTTGTCGCGGCGCTGGGTGGCGTGCCCAAGCGGGGCGAACGGGTAGAAAGTTCCGCGCTTGTAGAGGTACACGAGCGCCACCCGTCGTCCGTCTGGGTGTTGGAACGGCACCATCGAGCACAGCAGCGCCGGACCGAAGCCGGCCACCTGCAGGCTGCTGTTGACCGCGTGCAGCTCGGTGACCAGACCAGGGACGTCGGTCGGGTCGTGGCGCACCAGCAGCCAGGAGAAGCCGAAGGAGTCCTTGCTCAGCTCCACCTTCGGGCCCTGGTCGGCGTCGAGCAGCTCCTGCACCTCCGACTCGGTGCGCGCGAACGCCGCGCCCTCGGCCGGCTTATAGCAGACCGACCCGAGCCCGGTCGCCACGAAGCCGACGCCCGCCTGCAGCGTGATGGCGGCGGACGGCAGCGCGAACAGGTCGTCGAGATCGGCCTTCGCCGGCTTGGAGCGCCCGAGCAGCGTGTCGAAAAACCCCACCGCCGATCAGCGACCCTCGCCCAGCTCGCGGGAGATCTCCGCCAGCTGCTGCAGCCGCCGCTCGAGCGACGGGTGAGTTGAGAACAGCGACGAGAGCGACATGCCGTTCGCCAGCGCCGGGGTGAAGAAGAACGCGTTGAACGCCTCGGCCGAACGCAGGTCCCGGGTGGGGATTCGACCCATCGCCCCGGTGACCTTCTGCAGCGCGCTCGCGAGCGACGACGGGCGGCCGGTCAGCAGCGCGCCGGCGCGGTCGGCGGACAGCTCGCGGTAGCGCGAGAGCGCCCGGATCAGCAGGAAGCTGACCGCGTAGACGATCGCCGAGACGATCATCACGAAGAACGCCACCATCGCGGTGTTCTGGTCGTTGCGCCCACGGCGGTTGTAGCCGCCCCCGCCGAAGATCTCGGAGTAGAAGGCGATGCGGGTGATGAAGCCGGCGAGCACACCGAGGAACGACGCGATCGTCATCACCGCGACGTCGTGGTGGGCGACGTGCGACATCTCGTGGGCCAGGACGCCTTCGAGCTCCTCGGCGTCGAGTCGGCGCATGATGCCGGTGGTCGCGCACACCACCGCGCGCTTTTGGCTGCGGCCGGTGGCGAAGGCGTTCGGGACGTCGCTGTCGGCGATCGCCACCTTGGGCTTCGGCGTGTTCGACATCGCGCAGAGCCGGTCGACAATGGCGTGCAGCTCGGGGGCCTCCTCGGGCGTCACCACGCGGCCGTGCATGGCGAACAGCGCGATTCGGTCGGAGGCGAAGAACTGGATCAGGAAGAAGCCGCCGACCACGATGATGATCAGCTGCCAGGCGATGTTGACCGCGATCAGCGCGCCCACGAAAACGACGTAGAGCAAGCCGAGCAGGAACATCACAAAGAGCATCCGCGCGACCAGGCCGCGGTCGGCGGCGAAGCGGGTACGTGCCATAAGCGCTGGCGCAACTCAGCCGGGGATTAACCCCTCCTCGCCGAGTAGCGCACGCACCTCCTCGATAGTGGCGTCGGCGTTTGGCAAGACCAGCTCAGAAGGCCCGAGGTAGTCGTCGGGTACGCGCTCGCCGACCTCGCGTACTAATGACAACAACGATCGAAGCGCCTCGCGGAATCCCACTTCGTCGTCCGAATCGACGGCCACCTGCAGCTGGGTGTCGATGCCGTTGAGCGCCTCGATCGTGTGCTCGGCGACCTCGAACTGGCCTTCTCCCAAGATCCGAAGGATCATGACGACGCCTCGGGCTGCTGCGCCTCGGCGGGCGTGGCCGGCGATGGCGAGGTCTGGTTGGCCGTCGACGCGCCCTCGATCGCCTGGGTGCTGCCGCCGCCCGTGATCTCGCCCTTCATCTTCGCCAGCTCCAACTCGACGTCGTTCGTGCTCGCGAGCCGGTCGAGTTCGGTCTGGATGTCGTCCTTGCTGGTGCCGGTGGGGTCATCGAGCGCGCCGGAGGAGAGGAGCTCGTCGATCGCGCCAGCGCGGGCCTGCATCGTCTGAGTCTTGTCTTCGGCGCGCTGGATCGCCATGCCGACGTCGCCCATCTCCTCGGAGATGCCGGAGAACGCCTCGCCGATCTTGGTCTGCGCCTCGGCCGCGGTGTAGGTCGCCTTGATGGTCTCCTTCTTGGTGCGGAAGGCGTCGACCTTGGCCTGCAGCCGCTGGGAGGCCAGCGTGAGCTTCTCCTCCTCGGCCTGGAGCGAGGCGTGCTGGGTCTGCAGGTCGGACATCTGCGTCTGCAGGCCCGACTTGCGGGTAAGCGCCTCGCGAGCGAGGTCTTCACGGCCCTGGGCGAGCGCCGCGCGGGCTTGGCCGTCGAGCTTGTCGGATTGCTGCTGCAGCTGCTGCACCTGCAACTCGAGCCGTTTGCGCGAGGTCGCGACGTCGGCGACGCCGCGACGAACCTTCTGCAGCAGCTCAAGCTGCTTGGTGTAGCTGTAGTCGAGCGTCTCACGCGGGTCCTCGGCGCGGTCCATGACCTTGTTCGCCTTGGCCTTGAAGATGAGCGACATGCGCTTCATCAGACCAGCCATAGGTGTGACCCCTCTTCTCGTGTGCGCTTCTCGTGTGCTTCAGCCCGCCGGTGTCCACCCTATGCGCCGACGAGCGCGCCTGGGAGTAGGTTCCCCCCGCGGGTGGACGGCCGGCTGGTTACGCTGGAGCCGTGTTCAGACGCTCCTCCCGAGTCGAGGCCCCTGCGGAGCCGGTCGACGACGCCACCTCGAAGGCGCAGGCCGCCGCCTCGAAAGGGCACGCCACGCCGAAGCGGAAGGTGGCCGAGGCGCGCAACCGGACCACCGTCATCGCGCAATCCGGGGGAAAGCGCGGCCGGCAGTCGCGTGAGCAGCTCGCCGCGCGACGCCAGGCGTTCCGCCGCGGCGACGAGAGCGCGCTACCGGCGCGCGATCGCGGCCCCGTCCGGCGCTGGGTGCGCGACTTCGTCGACTCCCGCCGCAGCATCATCAGCTGGTTCATCCCGGCGGCGTTGCTGATCTTGGTGCTGTCGCCGTTCGGGATGCTAGGCGCGGTCGTGCAAGTCGTGTTCGTCGTCGCCGTGATCATCGAGACCACGCTGATGACCCGACGGATCCGCGCCGAGGTGGGGCAGCGGTTCCCCGGCGAGTCGACCAAGGGCCTCGGTTACTACGCGTTCACCCGGGCGATGATGTTCCGCCGCATGCGGATGCCCGCGCCGCGGGTCGCGCGGGGCGCCAAGATCTAGCGCCCACGGCCGGACGTAAGGTCTGGCTCATGGAGTTTCGACACCTCGGTAAGAGCGGTCTCATGGTCAGCGAGATCGCATACGGCAACTGGATCACCCACGGCTCCCAGGTCGAGGCCGACGCGGCGCACGCGTGCGTGCGCGCCGCGCTCGACGTCGGGATCACGACCTTCGACACCGCCGACGTCTACGCGGGCACCCGGGCGGAGACGGTGCTCGGCGAGGCGCTGGCCGGCGTCCGGCGCGAGTCCTACGAACTGTTCACCAAGGTGTTCTGGCCGACCGGCCCAGGACCCAACGACCGCGGCCTGTCGCGCAAGCACATCATCGAAAGCTGCAACGCGTCGCTGCGTCGCCTGCAGACCGACCACATCGACCTTTACCAAGCGCACCGCTTCGACGTCGAGACGCCGCTCGAGGAGACCCTGCGCGCGTTCGACGACCTGGTGCGCCAAGGCAAGGTCGTGTACATCGGCGTCAGCGAGTGGACCGCCGCGCAGATCGCCGACGCCTTGCGCATCGCCGACGACATGGGCTTCGACCGCATCGTCTCGAACCAGCCGCAATACAACATGTTGTGGCGGGTCATCGAGACAGAAGTGGTGCCGCTGTCGGAGCAAGAGGGCATCGGCCAGATCGTGTTCTCACCGCTGGCGCAAGGGGTGTTGTCCGGCAAGTACGCGCCCGGTCAGCCGCCGCCTTCGGGCTCGCGCGCGACCGACGAGAAGGGCGGCGCCAACTTCATCTCACGCTGGCTCTCGGACGACGTGCTGTCTGCGGTGCAACAGCTCAAGCCAATCGCGGACGACGCGGGCATGTCGCTCGCCAAGATGTCGCTCGCGTGGGTGCTGCAGAACTCGAACGTGTCGGCGGCCATCATCGGCGCCTCCCGGCCTGAGCAAGTGGTGTCGAACGCCGAAGCTTCCGGCGTGCGGCTGGACGCCGACGTCATGAAGCGCATCGACGAGGTGCTCGACCCGATCGTCGAGCGCGACCCGGCGCAGACCCAGCAACTCTCGAAGCGCCCGTAGGAGTCCCCCCGGCTGCGCATCGCCGCATCGCCGCATCGCCGTTAGACATCTGCGTCCCTGCTCACGCGAGTCCCTGCTCACGCGAGACGCCGTCTAACAGCCAGGCGGTCGCGGCCAGCGCGGCCGGGGCTGGCAGGTCCTTCGTCGTCCGAAGTGCTTTGCTCTGAGTCACATGTTCTGAGTCACCGGGCGACACGCTGGCGCCCGCCCCGCGCGCCGGAACCGACTCAGAGCTGCTGGCGTGACTCAGAGCTGCTGGCGTGAGCAAAGCGCTTCCCAAAGACCACCCCGCCTACCCGAGCGCCCGCTGATACCTGACCTCTCGCACGCCGAACCCCGGCAGCTGCTCGATCCGCTCCTCGCCGTCAGGCGCCCAGCCCGCCGCCTCGTAGAACTGCCGCGCGCGAACGTTGCCGTCGAGCACCCACAGCGTCGCCCCGGCGAAACCAGCGCTCGACAGCGACTGAACACAGCCGCTCATCAGCGCCCGGCCGACGCCGGCGCCCCAGATCCGTGACAGCGTGTAGATGGCGGTCAGCTCGCCGGTTTCGGACGACGCGCCTTGATCACGGCTTGGGCAGATGTGCGCGAACCCGACCACGCGGCCGGCGTCGTCTGCGACGAAGGCGCCAGACCTTGGCAGCTCGGCGCTGGCCAGGATGCGCCGCCAACCGTCAGCGCGCCGCGTCGCGTCGAGTCCGTCGAGGAATTCCTGCGGCATCAACCCCGCGTAAGCGTCGCGCCACGACGCGACGTGCACGCCGGCGATCGCCTCGGCGTCGGACGCGACGGCCGGCCGGATCCTCACCCGGGGTCGTGCGGGTCGAGGCTCATCGGACCGTAGACGACCCGGTCGTCCTCGAGCAGGGTGACTCGGGCGACCCCGCCGGCGAGCAGCCCGCGCCACTCCTCCCCCAGCCATGACTCGGCGTCCGACTGGGTGGGGAACGTCTCCGCGGGCGGCACGTCCATGGGGGTGACGGGCTCGCCGTCCGCGCTTTCGTACCGCCACGTCCATCCCATGCGCCGAACGCTACCGCGAACCCGCCGGGATGACGGCAAGCTTTGACGCCGCCGACGAAGACGTGGTTTGCTCAGCGCGGAAAACAACTGAAGACGCGTCCGATGTGCAGGGGAAGCCGGTCTGAATCCGGCGCTGACCCGCAACCGTAGGCCGCCACCGATCGCGCAAGGCGAACGGCAGCGGCGAGCCGGAGTACCTGCCGGGCGCGAAGCGGCTCCTTCATTTCCGTCGAGGTTCGCGGGGCGGAGCCCGGGTCACCCGGCCCGACCTCGCCCCCACGTCGCCGATCAGGCTTCGTGGGGTTTGTCATGTCTGGGCCGGCCACGGGTCTCGTTTGTTCGCGACGGCGACCCGTCCCGAGAGGAAGCACATGCGCACACGTTCGGCCCGATATGCGCTCGCAGCCGCGGCCTGCGCGGCGCTCACCCTGAGCACCGCGGCGCCCGCGGCGGCGGCCGGCAGCAACACCGACGTCGGGTTGTTCGGCGCCCAAGACCCCACCTACGACGGCGTGTACCGGCAAGGCCTCGCGATCATCGGGTTGCTGGCGAACGGTCAAGCCCCCGACGGGAACGCGGTCAGTTGGTTGCTGGCGCAGCAGTGCCCGGACGGCGCGTTCACGGCCTACCGCGCCGACGTCAGCCAGCCGTGCGACCCGAAGAGTGAAGACGAGAACGCCACCGCGATGGCGGTCCAGGCGCTTGCCGCGTTGCACAAGCCGACCGACGCCACGCTCGCCGCGTTGAAGAAGTTCCAGCTCGCCGACGGCGGCTTCTACGACAGCGCCGCGTTCGGCCCGCCGGCGTCGGACGCGAACTCGACCGGTCTTGCGCTGAGCGCGTTCGCCGCCGCCGGTGTCGATCCGTCGACGGTCACCAACAACGGTAAGACGGCCGACGACTACCTGCGCTCGATTCAGCTCCCATGCGCGGCGGCAGGGGGCGGCGGGTTCGACTTTCAGACCGAGAAGACCCTTGTCGCAAACGACTATGCGACCGTGCAGGCGTTGCTCGGCCAACTCGGAAAGGCGCTTCCGGTGGCGCCGACGACGCCCGCGCCGACGGTGCCGAGCTGCGCAGACCCGACGGACGCCGCGTCGTCCGCCTCAGCCGCGGCGTCGCACATCGCCACCCGGCTCGCGGGCGCAAAGGGCACGATCCCGTCGTCCCTTGGCAGCGGCGCCGACTGGACGACGACCGCGAACGCGGTGCTTGACCTCGTCGCCGCGGCTCAAGGCGGCGACGCGGTGAGCGCCGGGCTCGCCGCGTTGCAGTCGAACGCCAAGACGTATGCCGGGACCGGCGCCGGCGCGATCGGCACGCTGCTGCTCGTCGCGCACGCAACGGGCGTCAGCGCAGCGGACTTCGGCGGCTTGAACCTGCTCACCGCGTTGACCGCCGGCGAGCGCGCCGCGGCGCCGACCGCGAGCCCGTCCACGAGCGTGTCCGGCGCCCAGGCCGCAACGCCGACCGCGACGCTGCCGATGACGGGCGCGCGGAACTCGGGGCCGATCGCCGGCGTCGGCGGTGCGTTGATCGCGCTCGGCTGCCTCGCGCTTTTTGTTAGCCGGCGTGCTGGTAAGGGCGCCACGTCGTGAATCTCGGACGGCGATGCGCGGGCGCGATCGTCGTCGCCCTCACGCTCGTCGTCAGCCTCGCCGCATTCAGCCGAGCGGCGAACGCGGCGACCGCGTACCGCTATTGGACCTATTACGTCGCCGCCCCGGGCGCCGCGGCATGGACCTATTCGCAACGCGGCCCGGCGTTCGAGCACCCGCAGGACGGCGAGGTGCAGGGCTGGCGGTTCGCCGTCCAGGCCGACCGCGCCGGCGGCCTCGCGCCACGGTCCGCCCCTGACTTCGCGACGCTGTGCGGGTCGCAGCCGACGACGCCGGGCAAGGTGCGCGTCGGCGTCGTCCTCGACTTCGGAGCGGCGGCCGACGCGCCCGCCGGCGAACGCCCACCGGCCACGGTGGTCACCGGCTGCGTCGAGGTTGCCGACGGCGGCAGCGGTGTCGACGTGCTCGACGCCGCGGTGGGCGCCGCGAACGTGCGGATCGGCCAAGGCTTGATCTGCGGCATCGACGGTTACCCGAAGACGCAGTGCCCGGTCGCGGTGGCGGCGCCGGCGGCAACTCCCACCGCGGCGAAACCGCCGACCGCACCAGCCAAATCGACGGTTTCCCCCACCGCGACCCGCTCAGCCCCGACACCGACATCGACGGCAACACCGACGGCGACGCCGACCGGGTCACGACCAGCGCCGACGACCGCGCCGCCGTCGTCGGCGCCGGCGTCCAGCGCGCGGCAGCCGGAACCGAGCGAAACCTCGTCGGTCGTTCCGCTCTCGACGCTGAAAAAGCCTCCGCAGAAGGTGTTTCCGACCGGCGCGGTCATCGGCGGCGTGTTGATCCTCGGCCTTGCCGTTGCCGCACTCGTTCGAGGGTCGGGTGGTCGGCGGTGAGCAGCCGATGACCAGGCCATTGCACCCCGGGGCGTGGTGGGCGTGGGCGTTGCTGCTCGCGACCGCCGCCACCCGCACCACGAACCCTTTGCTGTTGGGACTTTTGCTCGGGGTCGCCGCGTTCGTTGTCGCCGGACGTCGGACACCGGGTGGCGGGCGCGCGTTCGGTTTCTTCGTGCGGCTCGGCGTCTTCGTGCTCGCGATGCGCCTGGTGTTCGAGGCGGTGTTCGGCAGCCCGCTTCCCGGGCACGTGCTGGTTCGGTTGCCGAGCGTGCCGCTGCCGTCGGCGTTGGCGGGCTTGCGCGTCGGCGGGCCGGTCACCGCGGAGTCGCTGGTCTCGGCCGGCTACGGCGGCCTGCAACTCGCGACGCTGCTGATCTGCCTCGGCGCCGCTAACTCGCTGGCGAGCCCGCGCCGGTTGCTCCGTTCGCTGCCCGGCGCGTTGTACGAGCTTGGCGTCGCGGTCACCGTCGCGATGTCGTTCGCGCCGCAGCTGGTCGCGGCCGGTTCCCGGGTCCGGCGGGCGCGTCGGCTGCGCGGCAAGTCGACGTCCGGCTTGCGCGGCTGGGTGGCGACCGCTTTGCCGGTGCTGCAAGACGGGCTCGAAAGCTCGATCGACCTTGCGGCCGCGATGGATTCTCGCGGGTTTGGCCGGCGCGGCGCGGTCTCGCGAACGAAAGCCCGCGCCGCGGCGGCCGCGCTCTTGACCGGCATGTTGGCGGTGGCCGCTGCGATGTACGGGCTGCTGGCCGCCGGCTCTCCGACGGTTGTCGGGCTGCCGCTGCTGCTCGGCGGCGCCGCTGTCGCCGCCGCCGCCGTGCTGCTCGGGGGGCGCGGCGTCGTCCGCAGCAAGTACCGGCCCGACCGGTGGGGCTTGGCGGAATGGCTGGTCACCGCGTCCGGCGCCGCCGCCGCCCTCGGCGTGGTCGCGGGCGGCCGCGTGACGCCGGGCGCCCTGCACACCGGCGCCTACCCGATCGCGGCGCCAGCGCTGCCGTGGCCCGCGGTCGTCGGGTTGGGGCTGTCGTTGGTTCCCGCGCTTCTATCGGCGAAGCCGTCGACGCGCGCGGGTCGGGTCGAGCGCGGCGAGCTGGCCGGAGCGGCCCGATGATCAGCTTCGAGCAGGTCAGTTTTCGTTACGCGGCAGCGGAAAGCCCGACGCTGCGCGACGTCGCGCTCGACATACCGGACGGCGAGCTGGTGCTCGTCATCGGCCGCACCGGCGCGGGCAAGTCGACGTTCTTGCGCGCGATCAACGGGTTGGTGCCGCACTTCACCGGCGGCACGCTCACCGGCCGGGTGAGCGTCGACGGCCGCGACACCCAGCACAACCCGCCGCGCGAGCTGGCCGACGTCGTCGGCTACGTCGGTCAGGACCCGCTCGGCGGTTTCGTCACCGACACCGTCGAGGAAGAACTCGCCTACGCCATGGAGTCGCTTGGGTTCGACCGCGCGGTCATGCGCCGACGCGTCGAGGAAACCCTTGATTTGCTTGGCCTTTCCGCGTTGCGCGACCGGCCGCTGGTCGAATTGTCGTCGGGTCAGCAGCAGCGGGTGGCGATCGGCTCGGTGCTCACCGCGGGTCCGCGCGTGCTTGTGCTTGACGAACCGACGTCGGCGCTGGACCCGCCTGCCGCCGAAGAGGTGCTGGCGGCGCTCACCCGGCTGGTGCATGACCTCGGGATGACGGTCGTGATGGCCGAGCATCGGCTCGAGCGTGTCGTGCAGTACGCCGATCGGGTGCTGCAGGTCTTGCCCGGCGGCGCGGTCGTCGACGACCAGCCAGTGTCGGCGATGACCCGCGCGCCGGTCGCTCCCCCGGTCGTCGAGCTCGGCCGACTCGTCGGCTGGCAACCGCTGCCGTTGTCGGTGCGCGACGCGCGCCGCGCGGCCGCCCCGCTCAAGGAGTTGCTGGCCCGCGTGACCAGACCGAAGGACGACGGCCGCGCCGTCGGCGACGTCGTCGCGCGGGCCCGTGGGGCCGTCGTCCGCTATGACGACGTCGTCGCGCTGGCCGGTGTCGACCTGGCGGTCGCGGCCGGCGAGGTGGTCGCCTTGATGGGCCGCAACGGCGCCGGCAAGTCGACCCTGTTGGCCAGCCTCGTCGGCCTGCTCACGCCAACCCGTGGTGAGTTCAGCGTCGACGGCAAGCAACCGCACCGGCTTCCGTCGTCCGAGATCGTCAAACTCGTCGGGCTCGTGCCGCAGGAACCGGCCGATCTGTTTTGCGCCGAGTCCGTCGCCGACGAGCTGAGCGCCGACGGCCACCGCGACGTGGCACTGCCGCTGCTCTCCCGGCTCGCGCCGGACATCGCCGTCTCGGCTCATCCGCGCGACCTGTCGGAGGGGCAGCGGCTGGCCGTCGCGCTCGCGTTGGTGCTAGCCGCCCGGCCACCGCTGCTGCTGCTCGACGAGCCGACCCGTGGGCTCGACTATCCGGCGAAGGCCCGGCTGGTGGAGGTGTTGCGGGAGCACGCAGAAACCGGAACGGCCATCGTCATCGCCACGCACGACGTCGAACTCGCCGCCGACGTGGCGACGCGCACGGTCGTGCTCGCGGACGGCGAGGTGGTGGCCGACGGTCCGACCGCCGACGTCGTGACCGCCTCCCCGGCGTTCGCGCCGCAGGTGGCGAAGATCCTTCATCCGTTGCCATGGTTGACGGTCGCTCAAGTCCGGGCGGGTCTCGAAGCGAGCGCGCTGTGACGACGGTCGCCGCACGTCAGAGAACCCGCGCGATCCGGTTGCGTCCGCGTTCCACGGTGTCGTTGGTGGTCGCCAGCGTGGTCGGTGTGCTCGCGTTCACCTGGCCGTTCCTGTTGCGCCGCCCCTCGTCGTCCGGGGTCGCGCATGCGACCGACGCGCCGTGGATTTTCCTTGTGGTGCTGCCGTTGTTGCTCGTCGTCGTGCTCGCCGAGATCTCCGAGGGCGGCATCGACGCGAAGGTGATCGCGCTGCTCGGCGTGCTGGCGGCGTGCGGCGCCGCCTTGCGAATGCTCGGTGGCGACGTGACCGGCGCGTCGCCGGTGTTCTTCCTGCTGATGCCGGCCGGACGCGTGTTGGGGCGTGGGTTTGGCTTCACGCTGGGCGCGCTGACCCTGTTCGGCAGCGCGTTGCTCACCGGTGGCGTGGGGCCTTGGCTGCCGTTCCAGATGCTGGCGGCGGGCTGGGTCGGGCTGTTCGCCGGATGCCTGCCGCGGGCGTCGGGCCGGCTTGAGGTCGTGCTGCTCGCCGCGTACGGCGCGCTGGCCGGGCTCGTCTACGGGGCGATCACCGACCTGTGGTTCTGGCCGTTCACGACGAGCGGGTTGTCACCGCAGATCGCTTACCTGCCAGCCGCAAACTGGCTCACCAACCTGCATCACTTTCTGGGCCTTCTATCTGACGACGTCACTTGGCTTCGACATCCCACGAGCACTCGCCAACTTCGCCCTGGTGCTCATCGCCGGACGCCCTGTGCTGCTCGCGTTGCGTCGCACCGCGCGCAAGGCCGCGTTCGACGTCGTCCCGGAATTCGCCGAGAGCCGCTGACCAGGCGATGCACGTCACCCTTCTCGGCACCGGCGGCGGCTCCGGCTGGCCGCACCCGTTTTGCACCTGCGCGTCATGCCACGCGGCGGCCGTCGAAGGCGAGATCCGGGCGCACACCAGCGCTCTCGTCGACGGCGTGCTGCTGCTCGACTGCGGCCAGGACGTCCCCCGCTCGGCGGTGCGGTTGGGCATCGGCTTGGAGCGGGTGCGTCACGTGCTGATCACCCACGACCACCACGACCACGCCAACGGCGCCGCGCTGCTGTGGCGCCGTTGGGCCGGCCGCTCCGAGCCGCTCGACGTTCTCGGGCCGCGCGCAGCCCTCGACGCGCTCGCGATGTGGCTGCCGCCGGACAGCCCCGGCGTGTCGTTTCGCCCGTTGCTGGCAGGCGAGACGGTCACCCTCGACGGCTACACCGTGCGAGCGCTCGCCGCGGAGCACGACAGCGACGGCGCCCTGATCTACGACGTCACCGCGCCCGACGGGCGACGGCTGCTGTACGCCACCGACACCGGCCCCGGCTTCGACACACCGGACGACGCGAGGTACGACCTGCTGCTGCTTGAGGAGAGCTGGGGCGACGACACCGCTCACGCGAGCGGACGGCACCATGACCTCACGACGTTTCCACTTACGCTGCAGCGACTTCGCTCAAGCAGGGCCATCGACGGCGACACCAGGGTGGCCGCGATTCACCTCGGGCATGGAAATCCACGGCCTTCGGTGTCGCGCGAGCGCCTCGCGGCGTGGGGCGCCGAATTGCCGGTCGACGGTGAGGTCTTCCAGGTGGGAACGCCGCCGCCGGTGAGAGCACGCCCGCGGCGTGTGCTCGTGCTCGGCGGCGCGCGGTCCGGAAAGTCCGCCGCGGCGGAGCGGATGCTGGCCGCCGAACCGTCGGTGTGTTACGTCGCCACGTCGTCCGAGAACGACGACGACCCGGAATGGGCGGCGCGGATCGCGGCGCACCGCTCGCGTCGTCCGGCTTCATGGTCGACGGTCGAGACGACGTCGCTGTCGGGGCTGCTGCGGTCGCGAACAGCGGACGACGCGCCGTTGCTCATCGACTGCTTGACGCTGTGGCTGTCGCGGGTGATCGACGACAGCGGGCTGTGGTCGTGGCCGACGAGGTCGCGGCCAAGGCGGCCGATGCCGCGACGCCGCCACGGTCGACGACCTGGTCGACGCCTGGCGCACGACCCGCGCGCGGGTCGTCGGGGTGAGAACGAGGTCGGCGGCGGCGTCGTGCCGGAGCACCGCAGCGGCCGTCGTTTTCGCGACGAGCTCGGCGCGTTGAACGCCCGGTTGGCCGCGGTGTCTGACGACGTCGTCCTCGTCACGGCAGGGATTTCCCGCTCACTACACGGATCGGACCGCTGATGCTCGAGTTTCCCGCTGTCTCCGGCTTGGACGACGTCGCGCAGGCGCAAGCTCGCGCGCGGCAGAACGTGCTGACCAAGCCAACGGGCGCGCTGGGCCGCCTTGAGGAGCTGTCGATCTGGCTCGCCGGCGCCCAGGGGGCGCTGCCCTCCGCGGCCGCCGTCGCGGGTCGCCGTCGTGCTGTTCGCGGGCGACCACGGGGTCGCGGCGTCGGGCGTCTCGGCCTACCCGCCGGAGGTCACCGCCCAAATGGTGGCGAACTTCGTCGCGGGAGGCGCGGCGGTCAACGTGCTCGCCGCGCAGGTCGGCGCGTCGGTGCGGGTGGCGGATCTCGCGGTCGGCTTCGAACTGCCGGGTGTCGAGCTGCCGCCCGATGTGGCGAAGTGGCGGGTGCGGCGAGGCTCGGGCCGCATCGACATCGAGGACGCGCTGACGATTTCCGAGGCGGAGCAGGCAATCTCCGCCGGCCGGCAGCTGGCCGACGAGGCGATCGATGGCGGGGCCGATCTGCTGGTGCCGGGTGACATGGGCATCGGCAACACGACGCCCGCGGCGGCGATCGTTGGACTGTGCGCGCGCGCTGACGCGTCGTCCGTCACCGGGCGTGGCACCGGAATCGACGACGCGACCCTGGCCCGCAAACGCGAGGTGGTCGCCGCCGCGATGGCACGGGCGGCGACGACGAGCGGCTTGGCGCTTGTGTCGTCGGTTGGGGGTGCCGATATTGCCGCAATGGCAGGGTTCTTGGCGCAGGCGGCGGTGCGCCGCACGCCGGTGCTGCTTGACGGCGTCGTGTCGGGCGCCGCCGGGTTGGTGGCCGAGCGGCTGGCGCCAGGCGCGCGGGCCTGGTGGTGCGCCGGGCACCGGTCGGCGGAGCCCGCGCACGCGATCGCGTTGCGCGAGCTCGGCCTGAGTCCCTTGCTGGATTTGGGACTCCGCTTGGGCGAGGGCACCGGGGCGCTGCTCGCCGTCCCGCTGCTTCGGGCGGCGGCCGCGACGCTGTCTGACATGGCGACCTTTGCCGAAGCCCAAGTCAGCGACCGCGATGCTTGACGGCCTCCGATTGGCGGTCACCCTGTTCACGGTGGCGCCGCTGAAAGCGGCGCGGGCCGACCGCGCGGCCGGCCGCCGGGCGATGTTGTGGAGCCCGTTGGTCGGGGCGGCGCTCGCGGTCATCGCGGCCGGAGTCGTTTACGTCGCGCGCAAGGTTTTTCCCGGCCCGGACGTGTGGGTGCACGCCGACCGGACGGCGCTGTTCATCCCGCCGCTGCTCGCCAGCGCGCTCGCGCTGATCACGTTGGCGCTGCTGACCCGCGGGCTGCATCTCGACGGTTTCGCCGACACCGTCGACGGCCTCGCGTCGCACAAACCGGCGCCGGAGGCGCTCGCGGTGATGAGCGACGGACCGATCGGCGCGCTGGGCGCGGTCGCGCTGATGCTGTTGTTGCTGACCGACGCCCTCGCGCTTTCGACCAGCGTGCTCGAGCACCATGGCACGCAGGCGCTGCTGATGGCCGTCGTCACGGGACGGGTGGCGATGCTGTGGGCCTGCACGCCTGGGATCCGTGCCGCGAAGCAGTCCGGCATGGGGGCGCTCGTCGTCGGCTCAGTGCCTCGGATTGCCGCGGCAGCCTGGACCGTCGCGCTGTTGGCGGGCGCCTGGTGCTACGGGCTCTTCGACTCCGAGGTCGGCTCAGTGCATGGCGCCGTGCGCGCGGTGCTGGCGGTGCTCGTCGCCTTGCTGGTGGCCTGGGCGGTGCGGGCGCATGCCGTCCGGCGTCTTGGTGGCATCACCGGCGACGTGCTTGGGGCGTTGTGCGAGATCGCGGTCTTCGTCAGTCTGCTGGTGAGTGCCGCCGGCCGCCCGTAACCCCCCCTCAACAAGCAGGTGCTGCAACCACCGGCAGGGCGAACCCGTTAGTCGACGGGTGAGTCACCAGTCGTCGGACGACGGCGCTTCTTGCGTCATGCGGGGGGCCGCTACTCGGCTGAAAATGAAGGTGAAACTGGTCGCAGTCTCGCCAATACGTCGCCACACCTGGCCCATACAAGGGTTTTGTCAGTGGCGCCGCTGGGTTCCAGGCGGTCCGAAACCCTCCGACCTTGACGCGGTGCCGAGCCTCGGGAGTGCGAAGCCGGCGCTCGATCCCGCGGGGTCGAGTGGCCGAGAACCGGACGACGACCCACCACATCTCAACGGCGAACAGCAGCAGCGTGATCGCAGCGACTACCAAGGCGTCCACGCGACCAACGATCCCAGTGGCGAAGCTAGCTCGAGGTACTTTTCAGGAGGTCGCATCGTAATGCTGTTGGATACGCATCATGATGCTAGGATCGACTTATGCGAACGACGGTCAATCTGGACGACGACGTCGCCGCGGCCGTGCAGCGACTCCGCGACGAGCGGCGGCTTGGCCTGAGCGAGGCCGTCAACGAGCTGGCCCGCGCTGGACTCGCCAGCGCCACTCCGCGCCGGCGCCGGTTCAAGCAGCGCACGGCGGATCTCGGCCTGCGCGTCGACGTGACGAACGTCGCGGAGGCGTTGGAGCGACTCGACGGTCCACGGGCGCGTTGATGCTGGTCGACGCCAACCTGCTGTTGTACGCCGTCGATCAGTCGAGTCCATTCCACATCAAGGCATCCGAGTGGTTGACCGACGCTCTCAATGGCCCGCGGCGCGTCGGCCTCCCCTGGCAATCGCTGATTGCGTTCGTTCGCATCAGCACGCATGAGTCCGCGTCCGCGCGACCGCTGTCACCAGCGGACGCGATGCGGTTCGTCGACGACTGGTTGGCCTCCGATGTCGCGTGGGTGCCGACACCCGGAGCGCATCATCTCGAGATCCTTGGCGGCCTGGTGCGCCGCCATCACCTTCGCGGGAATTTGGTGAGCGACGGGCATCTCGCCGCGCTCGCAATCGAACACGGACTTCAGATGTGCTCCGCTGACACCGACTTCGCGCGATTCGACGAGCTTGACTGGCACAACCCTGTCGCGCCGTCCTAGTTAGGGGCTTCGCCTGCCGCGGCGAGGATTTGCCGCGCGACTTGGTCGGGCACGCCGTTGTCGACGTCGACGATGAAATGCGCGAGCGCCTCGTACTTCGCCTCCCGGCCCTCATAAAGCTTGCGCATCGCGTCTTCGGGGTCGGCACCGAGCCACGGCCGATACGTCCCTTGCACCCGTGCCACGAGCGTCTCGACGGTCGCCCGCAGATACACCACGAACGCGCCGGCATGCAGCCGCGCTGAGACCTCGTCATTGAGGACGACGCCGGCCGCGGCCCCTGCCACCACCGGCGTCTCCATCGCCAAGACCTTGTCGACAGCGGCGAACTCGGCCTCACGCATGGCCGCTTCACCGCGTTCTTGCAGCAGGTCGCGCGTCGGCATGCCCGAGATTTGCTCGACAATCTCGTCATTGTCGATGTAGGGCCAGCCGGTGCGCTGCGAGATCGCGAGCCCGATCGTGGTCTTACCCGCCCCCATCATGCCGATGAGGACGATGCGCTGAGCGCTCATGCCTGCGGGCTCCTGTCGACGAACGGCGGTTTGACGACGCGCGTCGGGCACGGCCGACCGCGCACGTCGACGACGACTTCGTCGCCGTCGCCGATCGTCGGGGACAGCAACGCGAGCGCGACACCGACGCGCCGGGTCGGTGAGAACGTGCCGCTGGTCACTTCTCCAACGGTGGTGCCGTCCGCGTCGAGCACCGGCATGTGCGCGCGGGGAATCCCGCGGTCGAGCGCGACGAGCCCGCGCAACACCCGTCGAGGCCCTTGCTCACGCTCAACGAGCAGCACGTCGCGGCCCCAAAACGCCGGCTTCTTCCAGCCGACCGCCCAGCCGACGCGCGCCTGGTTCGGCGTGATGTCGAGGGACAGGTCCTGGCCGTGCAGCGGATAGCCCATCTCCGTGCGCAAGGTGTCGCGCGCGCCGAGCCCGCACGCTCGCGCGCCAAATCGCTCGCCGGCGGCGAAAATCCGGTCCCATGCGGTGGTGGCTTGAGCGGCCGGGACGACGAGCTCGTAGCCGTGCTCGCCGGTGTATCCGGAGCGGCACAACGTGATTTGGACGCCGTCCCAGTCGGTGTCGGAGAACGCCATGTATTCGAGCTCGGGCCGCAGGCCCGCGTCGTCCAAGAGCTCTTTCGACCGCGGCCCCTGCACTGCGATGACGGCGAAGTCGCGGTGCAGGTTTTCGATTCGGACGTCGGAGGGCGCGGCCGCCTGCAGTCGGCGCACGACCTCGGCGGTGTTGGCGGCGTTGGGGACGAGGAAGCAATCGTCGTCGCCCCGCAGATAGACGATCAGGTCGTCGACGACACCGCCTGACGGGTCGTCGCAGCACAGCGTGTACTGCGCCTTGCCGGGGCTGATGCGGCCGAGGTCGTTCGTGAGGGTGGCGTTGAGGAAGTCCTTCGCGCCGGGTCCGGTGACGCCGGCCTTGCCGAGGTGCGAGACGTCGAAGACGCCGACGGCGTCGCGGACGGCCGCGTGCTCGGCGAGCACTCCCCCGCCGGCGTACTCCAGCGGCATCGACCAGCCGCCGAACTCGCCGAGCTTGGCTCCGAGGGCAACGTGCCGCTCGTGCAGCGGCGAGGTCAGCAACGACTCCATGGCCCGGGACGCTACCGCTTGCGCTCGCCGCGCTCGACGCCCCGTTCGGGTATTGGTGACTTCGGACCCTGGACTGGCCATCAGTCGACGGGCAGCGTCAAGAAACACGCGACATATGGGAGGAGCCATGGCGACGGGTGGCGCGACGGCCCTTGTCACAGCCGAGTCGATGACGACGCGTTATCGGCGACTTCGCCTGCTCAACACGGCCGCTTTCGTCTTTCTGGCGGCTGAGGGCGTGTTCATGCTCGCCGCGAGCAACTCGCTCGCGCTGCCGATCACCGCTTCCTTCCTCAGCACCGACCCGGTTCAGGCGACGGCGCCAACGACGCCGGAGACGCTGTTCTCGCTTCGAATCGGACCGACGGTGGCGGTGTTTCTGCTCCTCGCGGCGATCGACCACGCCGTCGTGGCGGCGCCGAGGGTGCACCTTTGGTACGAGCGCTGCCTCGACCGGCGGGCCAACTACGCCCGGTGGATCGAGTACTCGGTCAGCGCCTCGATCATGATCGTGCTCATCGGCCTGTTCGTAGGCATCCGCGACGTCGCCGCCGCCGCCGCGATATTTGCCGCGAACTCCGCGATGATCCTCTTCGGGCTGCTGATGGAACGCCAGCAACGGCCGGGGCGCGCCGATTGGAGCGCCTTCTGGTTCGGGTCGGTGATCGGCCTGGTGCCCTGGGTGCTCATCGCCGTCTACGTCGCGCAACCTCCGACCGTGCCGGGGTTCGTCTACGCCATCACGATCGTGCAGTTCGCGCTCTTCTTCAGTTTCGCGGTCAACATGTCGCTCCAGTACGCGCAGCTCGGCTGGTGGCGCGATTACGCGCACGGCGAGGCCTGCTACATCGTGCTGAGTCTCACCGCGAAGTCGTTGCTCGCCTGGCTTGTCTTCGCCAACGTGCTGCGCACATGACCGGGCTCGACCGAGTCCTGAAGTGGATTGAGCCAGAGGACAATCCGCGCAACACGATCTACGGGACCATCGCGGCCGGCCTTGTCATCGCCGCCGAAGACCCGAAGTCGACGTCGTACCCGCGGGTGATCGTGGCGACGCTCATCGCCGTCGCGGCCTACTGGCTGGCCCACAGTTACGCCCACTGGGTGGCCGAGCGGTTCGGACGGCGTGCGCCCTCGTCAGCGCGCGACTTCGGCCACGCGCTGCGACACGAGTGGCCGCTGGCCGAAGGCGCCGCCGTGCCGGTGGCCGCGCTCGCCATCGCCTGGGCGGTTGGCGCGCCGCTGACGACGGGTGACACGGCAGCGCTGTCAGCGGCTTTGGCCGCGCTGTTCATGTTCGAGGTGGCGGGCGGTTTGCGACGGAAGGTGAAGCCGCGTCAACTTCTCGCGAACGCGCTCGTCGCGCTCGCGCTCGGCGCGACGTTGTTCGCGGTCAAGAACGTCCTGCACTGAGCGGTGAGCGCGTTCAGTGAACGCGTTTTTCCACACCACCGTCATCGTCGCCGGCTGACGCCTTCTCGCGCGGCTCATGAGCATCGCGATACGCCTCGCACATCATCTGCTGGTTCGCGCCTCCGAGCGCCGCGACCCAGGCGCGCCACCATCCGGACAACCCGTCGACGATCGCCGCCAGCCGTCGCATCTGCCACCTCCACGCTGAAGCATCCTCCCGACCAGCAGACTTGTCGCGCACGCTGCGACTGATCCGTACGCATTTCGAACGCGGCGCCGGATAGCATCCGAGGCGTGACCGAGATCTCCTTGAGGCGAGCCGACCCAGCCCGAATCGACGCCGACGCCGTCGTCATCGGCGTCATGCGCACCCCGGACGGCGGCGTCACACCCGCCGCTGGCGCAGAACCAATCGACGCCGCCCTCGACGGCCGCCTCGCCTCGACCCTCGCCCAGCTCGGCGCCACCGGCAAGGCCGGCGAGCAACACCGGGTCACCACGTTGGGCTCCACCACGGCGCCCGTCGTCCTGGCCGTCGGCCTCGGCCCCGCACCTCGAAGCCGCCGCGCCGCCGTCGACCCCGAGCAGATCCGCCGCGCCGCGGGCGTCGCCCTCCGCGAGCTCGCCGGCGCGAACCACGTCGCCATCGCGCTGCCGATGTCGAGCCAGGGCGTGCGCCCGATCGCCGAGGGCGCGCTGCTCGGCGCTTACGCCTACCACCGCTTCCGCAACGCGTCGAAAGCCGACCACCGCGACCCGGTCAACACCATCTCGGTCCTTGTCGACGACGCTCGGTCCGCCGAGGCAAAGAAAGCCCTTGCCCGCGCGCAAATCGTCGCCGAGGCCGTGTGCGCGGTGCGCGACCTGGTCAACACGCCGCCGTCCGACCTGCACCCCAAAGAGTTCGCCGACTTCGCCGCCAACCTCGCCGAGCAGAACAATCTCGACATCGAGATTCTCGATGAGCGCCAGCTGAAGAAGGGCGGATACGGCGGCATCATCGGAGTCGGCCAAGGGTCGGTCAACCCGCCACGACTCGTGCGCCTCGAGTACCGCCACCCGCGCGCCAAGAAGACGATCGCGCTGGTCGGCAAGGGCATCACTTTCGACTCCGGCGGCCTTTCCCTGAAGCCCACGGCGTCCATGGACTGGATGAAGTCAGACATGGGCGGCGCCGCGGCCATCATCCTCGCCACAGTCGCGATCGCCCAGCTGAAGTTGCGCGTCAACGTCACCGCATGGGCGCCGCTCGCCGAGAACATGCCGTCGGGCAGCGCGCAACGCCCCTCCGACGTCCTGCACATCTACGGCGGCAAGACGGTCGAGGTGCTCAACACCGACGCCGAGGGCCGGCTGGTGCTCGCCGACGCTCTTGTCAGAGCCAGCGAGGAGCAGCCCGACCTCATCATCGACGCCGCCACGCTGACGGGCGCGCAGCTCGTCGCGCTGGGCACCCACACGTCGGGCGTCATGGGCAACGACGAGAAGCTGCGCAAGGCGGTGACCGACGCGGCGAAGACCGCCGGTGAGCAGATGTGGCCGATGCCGCTGCCGCCCGAGTTGCGCAAGTCGCTCGACTCGCAAGTGGCCGACATCGCCAACATCGGCGACAGCTACGGCGGCATGCTGGTCGCCGGCACGTTCCTCCAAGACTTCGTCGGCGCGCACGCCACCGGTCAGCCCATCCCCTGGGCGCACCTCGACATCGCCGGCCCCGCCTTCAACCAGGGCGACCCCTACGGCTACACGCCGAAGGGCGGCACCGGCGCCGCGGTCGCGACGTTTGTTCAGTTCGCCGAAGACCTCGCGACCGGCTAGCGAGTTTCTTACCTGGCTCGAACAATCCGGCTCGATCCTCCACCCATGAACCGAGCCGTCACCGCGATCCGCCACCTCAGCGTCCCCGCGCTTGCCGTCGCGCTGTGCCTGACCGCCGCCGCCTGCCAACGCACCGGCGCCGGGCAAGCAAGCGGATCCGGCAACACCGCCACCCACCGCACGGTCACCATCTCGACGAAGGACGGCGACCGCACGGCCATCGTCGTCCACCCGACAACCGCGACCGGCAAGCCAGCGCTGGTGGTGATGTTGCACGGCGGGTACGGGTCGGCGCAGCAAGCCGAGAAGAGCTACCACTGGGACGACGAGGCCGCCCGCGAGGGATTCGTCGTCGCGTACCCCAATGGCGACCGGGCCAGCTGGAACGTCGGCAAATGCTGCGGCTCAGCCCAGCGAAACAACGTGGACGACGTGGGCTTCCTGCACGCGCTCGTGTCGCAGCTCGAACAGACGGACCACGTCGACCCCGCCCGGATCTACGCGGTCGGCATGTCGAACGGCGCGATGATGACCTACACCTGGGCCTGCCGCGACCCTGCCGAGCTGGCCGGCATCGGCCCGGTCGCCGGCTCGCTGCTCACCGACTGCCCGAACCCGCACCCGATCACGGTGGTCGCCGTCCATGGCACGGCCGACGAGAACGTGCCGATCAACGGTGGCGTCGGGGCGAAGAGCCGCACCCACGTCGACAACCCCTCGCTCGCCCAGACGCTCGCGCCGTTCATCGCCGCCGACGGCTGCGCCACCAACCCGACCAAGCATGTCGCCGCGCCGATTGAGCACACCGTCTGGAGCTGCGACAAGGGCGTCGGCGTCAGCACCGAGATCGTCGAAGGCGCCGGACACCAGTGGCCGGGCGAGGTGCCGCCGTCCAAGTTCGGGGTGAACGTGCTGGGCATCGACCCGCCGTCGAACGCGATCGACGCCACCGACTACCTGTGGCAGCGCCTGAGCAAGTCGACGCTGCGAGTGACGCTCTCGCCAAGCGTGGGAAGATGACCTAGACGCCGCGGCGACCCCGCTGGCGCCGTCCGCAACGAACGCGCTGAACCAACGCGCTGAATGAATGGCGAACCGGCCGGCAACAAGGCAACCAAGGAGTGTGCGGTGGCAAACGGCAACTTCGATCTCGTGATCCTCGGCGGCGGAAGTGGCGGCTACGCGGCCGCGTTCCGCGCAAGCGAGCTCGGCATGAGCGTCGCTTTGATCGAGCGGGACAAGGTCGGCGGAACGTGCCTGCATCGCGGCTGCATCCCGACCAAGGCTCTGCTCCACGCCGCCGAGCTCGCCGACGGCGCCCGCGAGGGCGAGGCGTTCGGCGTCAAGACGACCTTCGACGGCATCGACATCGGCGCCGTCCACAAGTACAAGGACGGCGTGGTCAGCGGCCTCCACAAGGGCCTCCAAGGTCTGGTCAAGGCGCACAAGATCACCTACGTCGAGGGCTCGGGCCGCCTGGTCTCCCCGACCGCGGTGGAGGTCGACGGCCAGCGCTACGACGGCAAGCACGTGCTGCTCGCCACCGGCTCGGAGTCGAAGTCGCTTCCCGGCTTGGAGATCGACGGCAACCGCGTCATCACCAGCGAGCACGCGCTGCGGCTCGACCGCGTCCCGTCGTCCGTCGTGGTCTTGGGCGGCGGCGTGATCGGCGTCGAGTTCGCGAGCGTGTGGAAGTCGTTCGGCGCCGAGGTGACCATCGTCGAGGCGCTGCCCCACCTGCTGCCGCTTGAAGACGAGAACAGCTCCAAGCTGCTCGAGCGCGCCTTCCGCCGCCGCGGCATCAACTTCGAGCTCGGCGCCCGCTTCGAAAGCGTCAAGACTTCGGACGACGGCGTCGTTGTGAGCCTCGAGGGCGGCAAGACCATCGAGGCCGAATACCTGCTGGTGGCCGTCGGCCGCGGTCCGGTGTCGGCCGGCCTCGGGTATGAGGAGCAGGGCGTTCGCCTCGAGCGCGGCTTTGTGATCGTCGACGAGTACTGCCAGACGTCGGTGCCGACGATCTCCGCGGTCGGCGACCTGATCCCGACCCTGCAGCTCGCGCACGTCGGCTTCGCCGAGGGCATCCTGGTCGCCGAGCGGCTCGGCGGGCTGTCGCCGGTGCCGATCGACTACGACGGCGTGCCGCGCATCACCTACTCCGACCCCGAGGTCGCCTCGGTCGGTCTCACCGAGGCGAAGGCGCGCGAAAAGTACGGCGACAACCTCAAGACGATCGTCTACGACCTCGCGGGCAACGGTCGCAGCCAGATCCTCAAGACCAAGGGCGCGGTCAAGGTGATCGCGGTGACCGACGGTCCGGTCGTCGGCATCCACGCCGTGGGCGGCCGGGTCGGCGAGCTGATCGCCGAGGCGCAGCTCATCTACAACTGGGAGGCGCTGCCCAGCGAGGTGGCGCAGCTCATCCACCCGCACCCGACTCAGACCGAGGCGATCGGCGAGGCGCACCTCGCGCTCGCCGGCAAGCCGCTGCACGTGCACAACTGAGGTTCCGCCAGCCCGTCAACCCGCCGCCTTCGAACCAGGGAGCCACCACCGCCATGTCGGTCTCTGTCACGATGCCGCGCCTCGGAGAGAGCGTCACCGAAGGCACGGTCACCCGCTGGTTGAAGAAGGAGGGTGACCAGGTCAGCGCCGACGAGCCGCTGCTCGAGGTCTCCACCGACAAGGTCGACACCGAGATCCCCTCGCCCGCGTCCGGCGTGCTGAGCAAGATCAGCGTGGCCGAGGACGAGACGGTCGAGGTCGGCGCCGAGCTCGCGGTCATCGACGACGGCAGCGGTGGCGGCGGCGAGGCGCCTGCCGAGGCTGCGGCCCCAGCCGAGAAACCAGCGGCGCCCGAAGCGCAAGCCACAGCCGAGCCGGAACCGGCGCCTGAGCCCCAACCCGAACCGGCCGCGCAAGTCCAGGCGGCGCCAGAGCCCGAGACCCAGGCCGCGCCCGCACCCGCCCCGGCGCCACAACCGGCCGCGGCCGCCCAGTCGCAAGTGCCGGCGCAGCCCGGCCAGCCGACGCTCCCGCAGCCGCAGCCGCAGCCGCAAGCGCCGGCGGCCGCTGCGCCGACCGTTCCCGCCGGGTCGAACGGCGAGGCAGGCGACACGTATGTCACGCCGCTCGTCCGCAAGCTGGCGGCCGAGCACAACGTCGATCTGTCCAGCCTGACCGGCACCGGGGTCGGCGGCCGCATCCGCAAGCAGGACGTGATCGCCGCCGCCGAAGCCGCGCGACAATCCGCCGCGCCGGCGCGCCTCGCCAGGCTCGCAGGCCGCCACGACAGCGGTGCCGAGCACCGCGGCCGCCGCCAGCGCGCTGCGCGGACGCACCGAGAAGATGTCCCGGCTGCGCGGCGTGTTGGCGTCGCGGATGGTGGAGTCGCTGCAGACAGCCGCGCAGCTCACCACCGTCGTCGAGGTCGACGTCACCCGGGTAGCGCGATTGCGCGAAGTCGCGAAGGCCGACTTCGAGTCGCGCGAGGGCGTGAAGCTGTCGTTCCTTCCGTTCTTCGCCCTGGCCACCGTCGAGGCGCTGAAGCAGCACCCGGTGGTCAACGCGAGCATCGACACCGCGGCGGGCACGATCACCTACCACGACGCCGAGCACCTGGGCATCGCCGTCGACACGGATCGCGGGCTGCTGGTGCCGGTGATTCGCGACGCCGGCGACCTCAACCTCGGCGGCCTGGCCCGCAAGATCGCCGACCTCGCAGGACGCACGCGCGCCAACCAGGTGAACCCCGACGAGCTGTCGGGCGGCACCTTCACCATCACGAACACCGGCAGCCGCGGGGCGTTGTTCGACACCCCGATCCTGCTGCCGCCCCAGGTCGGCATTCTGGGCACTGGCGCAGTCGTGAAGCGGCCGGTCGTCATCGACGGTCCCGACCTCGGCGAGACGATGGCCGTCCGTTCGATGGTGTACCTGGCGCTGACGTATGACCACCGGTTGGTCGATGGCGCCGACGCCGCGCGCTTCCTGGCGACGGTCAAGGCGCGCCTCGAAGAAGGACGATTCGAAGCCGACCTCGGACTGTGACGCGACGCTGATGCGCATCCTGGTCTCGGGATCGTCTGGACTGGTCGGTTCCGCGCTGACCAGGGTGTCGCGCGGTGAGGGCGACCAGGTGCTGCGGCTCGTGCGTCGTCCGGCGAAAACCGACGACGAGGTGTCGTGGGACCCGGCGAGCGGCGCCGCGCCCGACCCGGCCGCGATCGACGGTGTCGACGCCGTGGTGCATCTGGCGGGCGCCGGAGTCGGCGACCATCGCTGGACCGATGCGTACAAGCGCGAGATTCGCGACAGCCGGGAGCGCTCCACCGGGTTACTCGCGACGGCGCTGGCGACCCTCGAGCGTCCCCCGAGCGTCTTCTTAAGCGGCTCGGCGATCGGCTACTACGGCGACGCTGGCGACGCTGAGCTCGACGAGAATTCGCCTGCCGGCACAGACTTTCTGGCCGGCGTTAGCCAGGAATGGGAAGCCGCGTCCGAACCCGCTGCCGCGGCAGGGATCCGCACCGTGCGCCTGCGCACCGGCATCGTGCTCAGCACCCGCGGCGGCGCACTGGGCAAAGTGCTGCCGCTGTTTCGCGTGGGCTTGGGCGCACGCCTCGGATCGGGCAAGCAATACGTCAGCTGGATCGCCCGACCCGACCACATCGCGGCGCTGCGGTTCTTGCTGAAGGCGGACGACGTGAGCGGCGCGGTCAACATCACCGCCCCCAACCCGGTGACAAATGCCGATTACACAAAGCAAATCGCCGCCGCGGTGCACCGGCCAGCCTTCCTGATCTCCCCGGCCGCGGCGTTACGCGTGGCGCTGGGCGAGTTCGCCGACACGGTGGTGACCGGTCAGCGGGTGCTACCGGCGCGACTGCTCGAAGCGGGGTTCACGTTCTCATATCCGAAGCTGGACGCCGCGCTGCGCGCGCTGCTCGACGCGCAGTCCTGAGTACCGGTGCGGGCCCGGTGTGCTCACGGAAGTGCTTTGCTTTGAGTCATAAGTTCTGAGTCGCGAAGTTCTGAGTCATGAACGCCTGAGTCACCGCGGGTTGGGTGGCGACTGAGGGCGGAAGACGGGGTTCTTAGTCGGGCTCACGCCGACAGGTCAACGCACGCCCATCGCAAGCGGCTGACCGCGCCGACCGCCCGTGGCTCAAGAGCCTCCAACCGCGCCGACCGCCCGTGACTCAGAACTGCGCGACTCAGAACTTATGACTCAAAGCAAAGGACCTCGCAGAGCAACTGCCCGCTGCCCGAGCGCCTCCGCACCGTTGACCGCCACCTGATCACCTCGGCAGCCAGGAGACTTTGCCGACCAGGTAGATGTAGCCGATGAAGCTGACCGCGTCCATGATGGTGTGCGCGACGATGAGCGGCAGTGTGCGGCCGGTGCGTTGATAGACCCTGCCGAAGATCAGGCCCATCACCATGTTGCCGACGAATCCACCGAAGCCTTGGTAGAGGTGGTACGACCCGCGCAGCACCGCGCTGGCGCCTAAGGCGAGGTTGTCGTTCCAGCCGAACTGCCGCAGCCGGTGCAACAAGTAGCCGCTGACCAGGACCTCTTCGTAGATGGCGTTTTGCCCAGCCGACAACAACAGCACCGGCACCCGCCACCAGTGCGGCCCGAGCGTCGTCGGCACCACCACCAGGTTGGCGCCGGCCGCGTGAGCGCCGATGTACAGCGCGATTCCAGCGCCCCCAACGCACGCGGCGAGCAACGCGCCGACGCCGAGGTCACGCCCGACCCGGGTACGGTCGACACCAATCGTGCGCAGCGACTCCTTCGACCGGTGCAACAAGTAGACGACCAACGCCGCCGGCACCAGGCCGCTTGCGATGAAGAACAGTTGGAACGCGAGGTCGAGCCACGGCCGATCGGGCGTCACAGAGCCATTGAGAATCGCGTGCTGCGTGTTCAGCGGATGCCTCACGACCGTCAGGTCTTTGATGAGGTCCAGCAGCGCGTTCAACCCGCTGGCGCCGAGGCTTATCGCGAAGACGATCCACACCTCGATGACGAGCATGCGCCGCCAGCCGCCCGAGACGACGCCACGCCCCGACCCGGCCTTGGCAGCGTCGCGGTCGAGAAGGCTCACGGATCCATCATGACAAGGCTCTCTGAGATCGCCTTAAGGGAACCATCGCCAACCGGGCGCCGCGCGCGTGGGGTTTCGGCCGCCGACTGCGGGACACGAGATAACGGTTCATTCGTCTCGGGGTACTTCCTGTCGCCAAGGCACGGCGGTCCGAGGCACACCAGGCCGCGTGCAGGCGACGAGGAGCCCCGAGGAGCAGCCCTATGACCCAGCGTCGCGACGACGACAGCTTTGTCGTGCCGCTCGTCGCGATCTCCATCGCGGCGCTGTGCTTCGCCTTCCAAGAGACGAGCCTGCTGCCGGCTCTCACCGCGATCCGCGGCAGCCTGCCCGGCGCGTCGACCTCCACGACATCGTTTCTCGAATCCGGCTACCTCGTGGTCGCCGCCGTCTCGGCGCCCACGCTCGGAAAGATCGGCGACCGGCGCGGCCGCAAGAACATCATCCTGGTCGCGATGGGGCTGTACTTCCTCGGCGCGGTTGGAGCGGCACTCACGCCAAACTTCGCCATGCTCGTCGTCTTCCGCGCCGTCCAGGGCGCGGGAGGGGCGATCTTCGCGATGGCCCTCGCAATCATGCGGAAGCTCGCTGGACCGAAGTTGCCCATCGCCATCGGAACCATCGTCGGCACGTTCGGCGTCGGCATCACTGCCGGGTTCGCCAGCGCCGGCGTCATCACCTCCGACCTCGGCTGGCGCTGGCTGTTCGGCATCGAGGCGATGCTGATCACGCTCGGCGCGTCGCTGATCTTCTTCTTCGTGCCGGACACCGGGGAGCGCTCCGACGTCGACCGCGACCTGCCGGGGGCGGCCATGCTCGGATTCGGCATCGGCAGCATCTTGCTCGCGCTCACCTTCGGCTCCGAGTGGGGCTGGACGGCCTGGCGGGTGTTGTTCCTGTTCGTCGCCGGGCCAATCCTGCTCGCCGGCTGGTGGCTTCGCGACTCACGAATCGAACAGCCGCTGCTCGCGGTGCAGGTGCTGAAGGATCCCAACATCTTGTTCCCGAACCTTGCCGGTGGACTCGCCGGCTACGCCGCGTTCAGCACCTACCTGCTGGTCCCGCGGCTGTTGGGGACGCCCGCGAAGAGCGGCTTTGGCTTCGGGCTCTCGCTGACCCAGACGGGCATCGTGATGATGTCGATCGGGCTCGGCACGCTCGTCGGCTCTCAGCTCGGCGGCCAGCTGTCACAGCGGTTCGGCGGCAAATGGGTCTTCACCGCCGGCATGGGGGTGCTCGCCGCCGGACCCGCGCTGCTCGCGACCGTGCGACCGGACTTGCCCGTCGTCGCCATTTGGCTGTTCCTCACCGGGATGGGGTTCGGCGCTTCGGTCGGAGCGGGCGGCACGTTCGTGACACAAGCGGCGCCCGAGGGTTCCACGGGGGTTGCGACGTCGTTCAACACACTCTCCCGACTAGTCGGCGGCGGGATCGGTTCGCAGATCGCGACGATCATCCTGCTCGCGGGACGCGTCCCCCACACGAAGCTGTCGCACGAGTCGGCCTACGTCATCGCCTTCACGATTGCTGCGGCCGTTGCCGCGGGCGGCGCCTTCCTCGCCTCGTTGACCCGCGCCGCCTCGAACACCTAGGTCGCCGGTCGGCCGCAGGATGTCGCCGTTCCGGTTGGGCCGGTTCAGCGTCCGCGGCCCCGCGACCAAGCGGGTGAGTGCCGCGTTTCGGATAGAGCGCGCCGGGTAGCAGCGCGACGTTTGCCCGCCATGCCGGACCTGCGGCCCGACGAGGTCACCCGTGGTCGCTGACGCCTCACGGACACCGCGCAGCTCCCTACCGCGACGTGCCCCGCGGGCTGGCGACTATCGCGGCGACATCCAAGGTCTGCGGGCGATGGCCTGCGCCGCCGTGGTGCTCTACCACGGCGGGCGTGCAGCCGTTTTCCGGCGGCTACATCGGCGTCGACGTCTTCTTCGTCATCTCCGGCTACCTCATCACCCGCCTGCTGTGGGCCGAGCTGGAGGCCGGACGCCGAGTGAGTCTCCCGGCGCTTTTCTACGGCGCCCGCGCCCGACGGTTGCTTCCGGCGTCCGCGCTTGTCGTGGTAACGACGGTGGCCGCGGCGATGGTGATCCTCCCACCGCTCGCGGTGTGCCGCGTGCTCGGCGATGCAGTCGCCTGCGCCCTCTACGCCGGCAACATCCGGTTCGCCGCGCTACACACCAACTACCTCGACGCGCATCGACGCCGTCGCCTTTGCAGCACTACTGGAGCCTTGGCGCCGAGGAGCAGTTCTACCTGCTCTGGCCGATTCTGCTCGTCTCGGCGTCGCTGGTGTGGCGCAACCACCGGTGGCCGTCGCGGGGCGCGCCGCCGGCTTCGTCGCCGTGGCCGCAGCGCTGTCGTTTGGCTTGTCGTTGTGGCTCACGCGAGCAGCCGAGCCGTGGGCGTTCTTCTCTTTCCCGACAAGGGCATGGCAGCTAGCCACCGGCGCGCTTGTCGCCCTCGCGGCGCCGGCGCTGCGCCGGCTGCCGTCCACGACCGGCGCCGCGCTCGGCTGGCTGGGCCTGGCGGCCATCGCGTGGGCGACGGTCGGTTTCAGTCCCGCCACGACATATCCAGGAACGGCGGCGTTCGTGCCGACTCTCGGCGCGGCCGCGGTGATCGCGGGCGGCAACTCGGCGCCGCGCGGCCCCGGTCGATTTCTGTCGGCGCCGCCGCTGCAGGCCGGCGGTCACATCTCCTACACCACCTACCTTGGCACTACCCGGTGCTGATCCTGGGCCCGCCGCGCTCGGCCACGCGCAGGCCGGCTGGCAGACCGCGGTGCAGGTCGGCGGCGCCGTGGTGTTGGCGACCGCGACGACCCACCTGCTCGAGGACCCGGTGCGGTTCTCCCGCTGGGTGCGCATCCGCTCGACCCGAAGCTTGGCGGTCGGGCTTGGCAGCACCGCCGGCGCCGTCGTCGCGACGCTCCTCGGTGGCGCGATCCTCGTCGTGCCGCACGGCACGTCCCGCGTGCTCGCACTCACGCCCGGTGCGATCCCTGCCGCACCGCCGTCGTCCGCACCGCCGTCGTCCGCACCGCCGTCGTCCGCACCGCCGTCGTCCGCACCGCCGTCGTCCGCACCGCCAAACTCAGCACCCGCCGGCGACCCGGCGGTCGTTCGCCGCGACCGCCTCGAAGCCCAGGTCGAGCAGGCGGTCGCGCAGTCCGTGCAGCGGCATGACGTGCCGGCGAACCTGACGCCGTCGCTGTCGCGAGCACACGCCGATTTCGCGAAACCCTTCGTCGACGGCTGTTTCGACAACTTCGTCGACGCGGCCGTCCATCCGTGCGTCTACGGCGACCCGTCCTCCACGACGACTGTCGTGCTGTTCGGCGATTCGCACGCGGTGCAGTTCTATCCGGCGCTGGAGACGATCGCGCTGGCGCATCAGTGGAGATTGCAGGTGTGGGCGAAGGCGACGTGTCCGCCGATCCTCGCGCCGCTCACCAGCCCGGCACTCGGGCGCGAATACACCGGCTGCGAGCGGTTCCGGGCGAACGTGATCTCGCGGATCAAGGCCGAGCACCCACTGCTCGTGTTGCTCGGATATTCGCGCTGGTACGGCCCGGTGTTCCACCTCACCGAGTACACGAAAGCGTGGATGGACGGATTGACCGCGGCCGTCCAGCAGATCAAATCGAGCGGCGCGAAAGTGGTCGTGCTCGGCGACACTGAGCACGCGCTGCGCAACGTGCCCGACTGCCTGTCGGCGCACATCCACGACATGCAGGCGTGCGACGTCACGATTGCGCAGGGCCTGAACGTCGCAGGCCAGGCTGCTGAGGAAACCGTCGCCATGGCCGCCGGCGCCAGCTTCATTGACACCGAGCGCTGGGAGTGCACAGCCACCCGCTGCGGGGCCGTGGTCGGCAACCTGCTGGTGTTCCGCGACGACAACCATCTGTCGGCCACGTTCGCCGGGTGGCTCGCGCCGGTGCTCGACGCGAATCTGGACGTCGTGCTTGAAGGCCGGGTGCCGGTTGCGGAAACCGCGAAGAACGCGATTTCGGCTACTGGCTAACGGAATTTCACGCCGCGTCGATACTTGCGATGCGCCAAGAACCGCCGGCGCTCGCGGATCGCAGCGTGACCAGCCAACCGCGCTCGCCCCTACCCGGTTGCCGCCGCACCCCGCCGTCCGCGTCTACGATCTCGTACGGCGGCAACGTGTCGCGCACCAGCAGATCGACACTGGTCGGCGTTTGCGCCTGCACCTCGACCGACATCAGCTTCAGCGACAAATAGCGCGCGCGCTGGCCCGCGCCGGCCATCGCGGCCAGGGTCCGCCGGTCGGCGGCAAGCGCCGGCGAGCCCGCCACGTAAACACCGGACAACTCGTCGGGGTCGCCGTCAGCGAACGCCTGGTCGCGCGCGGCGTCCAGCGCGCCCATGACACGCAGCCACGACGGGTCGGACGACGTCGCCGCGTCGGTGGACTGCGCGCTGGCCACCGCCGGCCGGTCGTGCGCGGCCCATCCCACGCCGACCAGCACGGCTGCGGCCAGCAGCCCGGCGGCGAGGAGAGGCATCGCCAGCCGCCGGGCCGGCAGTCGAGCCGCCCGCCCACGGCGTCCCCGCGCGTGACGCGAGAGGCGACGCCCGCCGCCTCCGGTCAGGGCCGCTGTTGGAGGCGCCTCGGTCATCACTGTCTCAACGTGCGCGCCTGGAGCCGGCTCGGAGGCGACCGGCGACCCGGCTCGGCGACCCGCTCGGCGACTCGCTCGGCGACGCGGTCGGCGCCGAACGGGTGAGCAGCACCGTCCGTGGGGTGGCTGCGGCATACAACGCGCAAGCAAAGCCAGCGGCGTCCGGCCGGGCCCGAAAATCGGCGTTCATCGCCGCCTCGATCGCCTCGACCAGCGTCGGGGGCACCCCGTCCACCGCCACCGCGCGCAGAGGGACGAGCGCGCCGTCTCGGTAAGGCGCGCCTCCGGTCAGCGCCGCGTGGCAGACGGCGGCCAGGCCGTGCACGTCGGATGCGGCGCCACTCGCTCCGGCCGCGGCCGCGGGGTCGGCGAAACGGGCGGCGGTCGCGTCCGCGCCGCCCGCCCGCCCGATCAGGGCAGCGACGCCGAGGTCGGCGAGCAACGGCTCGCCTGCGAGGTCGAACAGCACGTTGGCAGGTGTGATGTTGCCGTGGACGACGCCGTGCGCGTGCGCCTCGGCCAGCGCGACGGCGAGCGGTGCGCCGACCGCGACGACCTCCCCCGCCGTCAGCGTGCCGCGGGTCGCCAGCAGCGAGAACAAGCTGCCACCCTCGACGTAGTCGTACACCAGCGCGAGACCGGTCGCCGCGTGCGCCGTCGCGCGCAACCGCACGACGTTCGCGTGCCACACCGTCGCCAACACCGCCGCGTCTCGCCGCAACTGCCGTTGGCTTTGGACGTCGAGCGCCGCGCCGAGCCGCACCCGCCGCAGCGCGACCAGCTCACCGGTGGCGCGCTCGCGCGCCCGCCACACCTCACCGGCGCCACCGAACCCGACGAGCTGCTCGATGTCGAAACCAGGAAGCGTGAAATCCGGCGGCGAACTGTCCACGCCGGTATTCGACCGCATTCCCGCACCCGGCCGCTTTCGTTGTCCACAGGCCCAGTGGTCAGCCCTCGTGCGAGCGCCGCCCATTTCGACCGGCGGGCCCAAAAAGTTGAACTTCGAACGACGTATCGTCGAGGGGTGAGCGAGTTGCGATTTCAGCGCCTAGGGCTGCTGCCGTATGAGGAGGCATGGGCGCTCCAACGCGAGACTCACGCCCAGCGGGTGGCGGGAGAGATTCCCGACACCTGCCTGCTTTTGCAGCACCCGCCGGTGTTCACCGCGGGCAAGCGCACCCAGGCGTTCGAGCGCCCGATCGACGGCACCCCGGTGGTGGAGGTCGACCGCGGCGGGCGCATCACCTGGCACGGCCCGGGCCAGCTCGTCGGGTATCCGATCGTCAGGCTCCCCATGCCGGTCGACGCCGTCGGCCACGTGCGGCGGCTCGAGCAGGCGCTGATCGGGGCGTGCGCCGACGTCGAGGTGCGCGCGGTGCAAATCGCGGGCCGCTCGGGCGTGTGGGTGCCGGCCGACGACAACGGCCCCGACCGCAAGGTCGCGGCGATCGGCGTCCGGATCTCGCGCTGCACCACGATGCACGGCTTCGCGCTCAACTGCGACCCCGATCTTTCGTGGTTCGCCCGCATCGTCCCGTGCGGCATCGACGACGCGGAGGTGACCTCGCTGTCCGCGGAGCTCGGTCGCGACGTCACCGTCGACGAGATGCGCCCGATCGTTGAGCGACACCTCACGCAAACGCTCACCGCCGTCGCGCCTGGTGACCACCGCGTACCCTTGAACGCGTGACAGCGGTAGCCCCCGACGGCCGGAAGTTGCTGCGGGTCGAGGCCCGCAACGCAGCTGTCCCGATCGAGAAGAAGCCCGAGTGGATCAAGATCCGCGCGCGCATGGGCCCGCAGTACTCCGAGCTCAAAGACCTGGTGCGCGGCGAGGGCCTGCACACCGTCTGCGAGGAGGCCGGCTGCCCCAACATCTTCGAATGCTGGGAGGACCGGGAGGCGACCTTCCTCATCGGCGGCGCCACCTGCAGCCGCAACTGCTCGTTCTGCCAGATCGACAGCGGAAAGCCGGAGCCTCTTGACCGCGACGAGCCACGACGGGTCGCCGACTCGGTCAAGCAGATGGGCCTGCGGTACGCCACGATCACCGGCGTCGCCCGCGACGACCTGGACGACGAGGGCGCCTGGCTGTACGCGCAGACGGTGCGCGAGATCCACGAGGCGGTCCCAGGATGCGGAGTCGAGCTGCTGGCCCCCGATTTCCATGCCAGGCCGGCGCTGCTCGAGGAGATCTTCGCCGCTGCCCCCGAGGTGTTCGCGCACAACATCGAGACCGTGCCGCGCATCTTCAAGTCGATCCGGCCTGGTTTCCGATACGACCGCTCGCTCGACGTGTTGCGCCAGGCCCGCGAGCGCGGCCTCGTCACGAAGTCGAACCTCATCCTCGGCCTCGGCGAGACCCGCGACGAAGTCGTCGGCGCGCTGGGCGACCTGCGGTCGGTCGACTGCGAGCTGGTCACCATCACGCAGTACCTGCGGCCGTCCTTGCGCCACCACCCGGTCGAGCGTTGGGTCGAGCCCGACGAATTCGTCGAGCTCGCCGACGTCGCCCGCGGGCTCGGGTTCTCCGGCGTGATGTCGGGGCCGCTCGTCCGGTCGTCGTACCGCGCGGGCCGGCTCTACCGAGAGGCGATCGCGACGCGCGCGTCGTCCTGATCCGCAGGCGCCCGCTGGCGCCGCCTATTCTTGGGGCATCATGGCGAAGACACCGGCGACACCAGCAAACCCGACGGCGAAGGCCGCCAAAGACCCGGCCGCACCCAAGCGCAGCGCGCAAATCCGCGAGGCGTTCAGGCTGACCCGGCAACGTGACAAGCGACTCATCCCGGCGATGGCGCTCGCCTTTCTCGTCGGGGCCGGCGTGTTCGTGCTTGCCGGCTTCCTGCTCGACAGCTTGATCGCCTTCACCGTGTTCGGCGTCATCGGCGGTGTGCTGCTCGCCTTCATCGTGTTCGGCCGCCGCGCGAGAGCGGCGATGTACGGCGAGATCGAGGGCCAGCCCGGCGCGGCGGCAGCGGTGGTGACCAGCCTGCGCGGCGACTGGCGGCTGACGCCGAACGTCGCGGTCACTCGCAATCAAGACATCGTCCACCGCGTCGTCGGCAAGCCCGGCGTCATCCTCATCGGCGAGGGCTCCGCCGACCGGCTCGGCCCGCTGATCGCCGACCAGCAAAAGCGCGTCGGCCGAGTCGCCGCAGGCACTCCGGTCACCGTGATCATCGTCGGCGACGAGCCTGGTCAGGTGCCGCTGGCCAAACTCGAGCGCAAGTTAACCAGGCTGCCGCGCACGTTCAAGGGCGCGACGATCGATCAGATCGAGGGCCGGATGCGCGCGCTCGGCGGCCTGAACATCCCGATTCCGAAAGGGCCCGCTGCCCAAGGGCGCCCGCTTGCCGAAGGGCGTCCGCCCACCCCGCTAGCCGCTCGCGACGGGTCGCCCGAATGTCACAGTCGGACGGCGATCGCGCCGGCGGCCTTGTCGTGCAGCCCGCGCTGGTCGCGGTCGTAGATCACGGCCGGGATCACCAGGATCAGCAGCGCGGTGCGCGCGATCACCCACAGCCAGGCCACCCGGCCGCCGTCGAGGCGACGCACGCCGATGCCGAGCAGTCGCATGCCAAGCGTGGTGCCGGCCGTGCCGAGCAGGACGACGTACTCCACCGCGAGCACCAACACCGGCCAACCGGGATTCACCGGGTCGCGGCCGTCGAAGGCCGGGTGGCGGGTCAGCGCCGAGGCGATCAGGACGCAGACGATCCAGTCGATGAGCAGCGCGAAGAAGCGGCGCCCGAAGCCGGCGACGGAACCGGCGCCAGTCGGCGGCAAGCCGAGCCGCTTGCCGGGATAGCCGGTGGGATCTGAGTCGCGAACCGCCGCACCGGGGCCCTCAAGCCAGGATCCGGCCGCTCGTCTGCTGTCACGCGCCACGCCGCAACGATAACGTCGTCCGAGAAGTTGCTCTGAGCCCCACGTAACGCGGCGGAAACATGCGGGACACTCCAGGGAAACCGCGACACCCTAGCGTCGTCCGCATCGGCTGTCCGGCCCGCCCACGCCCTTCGGAGGAGACCCATGTTCACCAGCGCCGACGAGGTCCTGGCGTACATCCGTGACAACGACGTGAAATCCGTCGACGTCCGGTTTTGCGACCTGCCCGGCATCATGCAGCACTTCACCGTGCCGGCCGAGTCGTTCGACGCGTCGGTGTTCAGCGACGGGCTCGGCTTCGACGGCTCGTCAATCCGCGGGTTCCAGGCCATCCACGAGTCCGACATGCTGCTGCTGCCCGACGCCTCGACCGCGGTGCTCGACCCGTTCCGCGCCGAGAAGACGCTGAACCTCACCTTCTTCATTCACGACCCGCTCACCGGCGAGGCGTACAGCCGCGACCCGCGCAACGTCGCCAAGAAGGCGGAGGCGTACCTCAACAGCACCGGCGTCGCCGACACCGCGTACTTCGGCCCCGAGGCTGAGTTCTACGTCTTCGACGACGTGCGCTTCGAGACCAACTCACACGAGAGCTACTACCACATCGACTCGGTGGCGGGCGCGTGGAACACCGGCCGCGTCGAGGACGGCGGCAACCGCGGCTACAAGGTGCGCTACAAGGGCGGCTATTTCCCGGTTCCGCCGGTCGACCACTTCGCCGACTTGCGCGCGGAGATGAGCCGCTCGCTCATCGAGGCCGGGTTGCTCGTGGAGCGTCAGCACCACGAGGTCGGCACCGCCGGTCAGGCCGAGATCAACTACAAGTTCAACACGCTGCTGAAGGCGGCCGACGACTTGATGACCTTCAAGTACGTCATCAAGAACGTCGCCTGGAAGAACGGCAAGACCGCGACCTTCATGCCGAAGCCGATTTTCGGCGACAACGGCTCGGGCATGCACTGCCACCAGTCGTTGTGGAAGGACGGTTCGCCGCTGTTCTACGACGAGCTCGGCTACGCGGGCCTGTCCGACATGGCGCGCTACTACATCGGCGGACTGCTCAAGCACGCGCCGTCGCTGCTCGCCTTCACCAACCCGACGCTGAACAGCTACCACCGCCTGGTGCCCGGTTTCGAGGCGCCGGTGAACCTGGTCTACAGCCAGCGCAACCGCTCCGCGTGCATCCGCATCCCGATCACCGGCACCAACCCGAAGGCGAAGCGCCTTGAGTTCCGGGTGCCCGACCCGTCGTCCAACCCCTACCTCGCGTTCTCCGCGATGCTGATGGCCGGCTTGGACGGCATCCGCAACAAGATCGAGCCGCTGGACCCGGTCGACAAGGACCTCTACGAGCTGCCGCCCGAGGAGCACGCCAGCGTGCCCCAGGTGCCGGGCTCGCTGCCCGAGGTGCTCGACGCGCTCGAGGCGGACCAGCACTATCTGCTCGAGGGCGGCGTCTTCACCCAGGACCTGATCGAAACCTGGATCGAGTACAAGCGCACCAAGGAAGTCGACTCGATCCGGCTGCGTCCGCACCCGCACGAGTTCGAGCTCTACTTCGACATCTAGCCCCGGTCCGATCCAGCGGAGAACGGGTGGAGGCCCCGGCAACACGCCGGGGCCTCCACCCGTTTCCGTGCTGCGGCGGGCCTCATTGCCTGGTCGCGACCTGGTCACGCGCGCTGGTAGACGCCCGGCGGGCTAGAAACCGGCAAACGTCTACCAGCTACCGACCGGCCAACGTCTACCAGACCGCCTACCAGACCGCCTACCAGACCGGCTACCAGACCGCCTACCAGACCGGCTACCAACCGGCTGCTAGGCGCCGTTCCATTTCTGCGCGATCATCGCGATCCCGGCGACCGTGTCGGAGTCCCAGTCGTGCCCGGCCGCGAGCCCGGAAACAGTGCCGGTCACGGCGAAGTTGGCGCCGTTTTGGCCCTGACCGTTGGTGTTGGTCGCCTTCAATCCGTGGAAGTTGAAGGACGACGTGTTCCACGAGCCGTTCAACCCGCAGTACGCCGGACAGTTGTCACCGACGCTGATCTGCACGTTCGAGATCGTGGAGTTGGCCGTGTCGCCGTTGACCCGCGCGTCACCCTCGGCGTTGAAGAACAGCCGCGGCGTCATGTTCACCGAGATGTCGGCGATCGGCGTCGACCCGACATAGAACACCGCGGTGTCGCTGCCCGACCACCATTTCAACGTCACCTGTTGCGCGCCGCTCGGCGCCGGTGCGACGTAGTTGTAGGTGAACGCGCCGCCCTGCACCCGTTCCCAGGTGAAGTACGGCTGACCGGCCGACTCAGGCGACGCCTTGTCGATCTGGACGCCGACCGAGAGAGCGTTCTCGTTCGTCCCGTCGTGCACGTTGATGTACGCGGAGTACCCCGTGCCGGTGCCACCGGCGGTCAACGACGCGGTGTACGTCAGGTACGGCGTCCCGCTCGGCACGGTCACCGTTTGAGCCGCCACCGAGCCCGAGGAGAACGAGATGTTGTGGAAGGTCGCGTCGACGACGTCGCCGGTGTTGCGACCGGCCGCGAGGAACGAGATCGACGGGTGCGTCTCCGCCACCGGGTACGGGCCGACCGTCTGCTGGTTGTCGATCGTCAGCGTGATCCCACCCGCCGTCCACTTCACGGTGAACAGGTGGGACCGGCCGACGATGGCGCCGTTCGGCCAGTAGCCGCCGACCGGCTTGCCGTTCGCCGCGCCCTCGACCATCAGGGTGGTCCCGCTCGGCGAGACGCCGGGGTCGTGGATCAGCCCGAACGCGATGAAGTTCGACGGGTCGTTCCAGAACTGCACGAACGTCTTGTAGCCGCTGCCCGACCCGTACGTGCACGCGCCGCCAGGGCAGTAGCTGCCGTCCAGCGCCACGCTGAGCGTGCCGGACGACGACGCCGTGCGCGCCGCGGTCGCACCCGACATGTAGTTGACCGGACCGGTCCCCCACGCGCCGCCGGTCTGGCGCTGGCCCCAAGCGTGCACGCTGTCGTAATACGCGCTCGTGGTCGCATGCAGCCCTGAGTCCCAGCTGTTCGGCGACAGCTTCGTCTGATCGGCCATCGCCGCACCCGGCAGCGCGACCAAGACGGCGCCGCCGAGCAGCGCCGCCAACATCGCTCGTAGCTTCATCTCGTCGTGATCTCTGTTTCGCCTCGTTCGTGCCGTATCGGGGATGTCCCGTGGACGCCGCCGCTGACGCGCGCGCCCCTAGGTTCCTCGGCAGGCTACCGAGTCGAATGCAGTCGCATCGGGGAACGATCGTCCGGCGCGCGGGCGTTACGCGGGGGGCGAACGCGACGCACGCAGGCCGTCGCGAGACGATCAATCGAGGAGCAGCCCGGTCGCACGTTCTGCGAAGATGGCTGCTCGTGGAAGGTACCGGCGTCGAGATGACGGGAGAGCGACCGGTGTCGTCTTCCGACAGGGCGCCGGATGGACCGGTCGTGGTGAATCGACCTCGCCGCCACTGGCAGCCGTTCGGCCCGCTGCTGCCCGAGCGGATGCGCCGCCAGCGACGGCCTCGGCTCTGGCAGGAGATCGCCTTCATCCTGCTGAGCTACTGGGTCTACTCGCTGATCCGGAACGCGGTGCCGACCCACGAGACGCCGGCGCAGGAGCACGCCCGCACAATCCTCGACGCCGAGAAGTCCTGGCACCTCGACATCGAGCACACGCTGAACCGGTTCGTCGACGCCACCCATTGGGGCGGCTGGCACTGGCTGGCGAACGTCAGCGACTACTACTACGCGGTGATGCATTTCATCGTGGTCATCGCGGTGTTGGTGTGGGTCTACGTCAAGCACCCGCTCAACTACCGCGCGGTGCGCACCGCGTTGTACGCGGCGAACGCCCTGGCCGCCGTCGGGTTTTGGTTCTACCCGCTGGCCCCGCCACGCCTCATGACCGGTCAGAACTACATCGACACGGTCGTGAAGTACCACACGTGGGGATCGTGGGGTTCGGGCGACGTCGCCAAGGTGTCGAACCAGTTCGCCGCGATGCCGTCGTTGCACATCGGCTGGTCGCTGTGGGCCGGAATCACGTTGTTCATGTTGAGCCGCCGATGGTGGTTGCGCGCCTTCGGCCTGGCCTATCCGGTCCTGACGTTCGTCGTCATCATCGGCACCGCGAACCACTTCGTCTTGGACGCCGTGGGCGGCGTCGTCGTCCTGGCCTTGGGTTTCTTCATCCAGCGCGTGCTCATCGGTCGACCGGCCTACACACCCAGCGGTGACTTCGTCGCGGTCGCCGGCACCGGCGGCGCCTCGATCGAGCGGCTGGTCTCGACCGAGCGGCACGAGAAACCGGTCATCGAGTTACCGGCGGAGAGCCAACCGGCCGCCGACCCGCCGTCCGGGCCGCGGGCGCCGCGACCGCCTGGCTAGTGCTCCTCTTGCGCGGAGGCGAGCCTCGCCCACGCGCCGTCGATCACGTCGTGCGGCCATAGGTAGCGCGCGATCGCCATCACGAGCAGGCCGGTGATGCCGGCCCAGGCCACGCCGGCCGCCGCGCCGCGCCACTGCGCCACCGCGCCCCACAGCAGGAAGCCGACCCCTTGGGTGACGGCGATCGTCGCGGCCGCCAGGCCGTTCGCCCGACCGCGCACCGCCCGCTCGGTCACCACGTTGTACGCCGCGATGGTCGCGACGAGGAACGCCTGAGCGAGACCGCTGCCGATCCACAGCACGCACAGCACCCCGATCGGCGGCACCACGCAGGTGAGCGTCAGACAGGTCGCGCCGATCACGCCGAGAGGCAGCAGATACCTGCCTTGCCGATGCACCGGCACGTACTTGATGAACGCCCACGCGCCCACCGCCACGCCCAGCGGTTGGGACGCCGCCAGCAGCCCGGCGACGACCGCGCCGTGACCGTGCTGGCGGGCGTACGCGACGGCGAGGCTGTCGGGCGCGATCAAGAAGATCAGCGAGAACGCGCTGAACATCAGCAACGCGCGGCGGGCGGGGTGCTTCCACACGATGGCCAGGTCTGGCATCGCGCCGCGCAGCAGCGACGAGATCGTGGGCCGGCCCCTCCCGTCGGCGGCCGGGCGCAGCGACAGGTGGGTGTGGATCAACCCGTACGACGCGACGAACGTGAGCGCGTCGAGCGCGAGCGCCCCGCGCGGGGTGACCGCCGCGACGACGAGGCCGCCGAGCGCGAAGCCGAACACCTGGTCGACCTGTTGCAGGATGCGGCTGATGGCAACCGCCCGGACGTACCGCTTGCCGCTCTCGAAGATGTCGGGCAGCGTCGCGCCGCGGGCCGAGGAGAACGGCGGTGAGAAGAAGCTGGAGAGCAGCACCAGCCCGATCAACGCCCCGATGGGCACGCCGTGCACCATGCTGGCCAGCGCCAGGAGGCTGATCACCACGGCGCGGCCGGCGTCGCACACCAGCATCACGCTGCGCCGCGGGAATCGGTCGGCGAGCGGCGAGAGCAGGATGGCGCCGAACACCCAGGGCACGTAGGTGACCGCGTAGGTGGCGGCGGCGAGGAACGGGCTGTTCGACCGGCCGTAGACGAGCAGCGAGATGGCGATCGCGGCGATTTGGTCGCCGCACTCGCTGGTGGCCTGCGCCATGACCACACCGCGGAACTCGCGGTTGCCGAGCACCCCGTCGCCAGCCGGGCCCGGTCGGTCCTTCGTTGTGGTGGCTGCCCCCGTCGCGGACGCCCCCGTGCGTTCGCCTTCAGTCGTCAACGGCATACGCCCAGCGCCGAACTACTGATGCTCACCCGTAGAACATCCTCTCCACGACGGCCCGGGATCGCCGGGTCACCCGCCGATACACGTCCAGGAAGTCACCGGACTGCGACGGAGAGTAGCCGACCAGGCGCGCGATGCCTACCACCTCGCGCAAAACTGTGGGAATTGCGTCAACTGGTTTTCCTTTGGCGAGCACCAGCGCATTCCGCACTCGGGAGGCGAGCCGCCACGCGGACGCGAGCGGGTCGAAGTCCGACTCGTCGACGAGCCCCGCGTCGCGGGCCGCGGCGAGCGCGGCGAGCGTCGAGCTGGTCCGCAGCCCTGGGACTTCGCCGGCGTGACGCAATTGGAGAAGCTGGACGGTCCATTCGACGTCCGCCAAACCGCCCCGGCCGAGTTTGGTGTTCAGCGCCGGGTCGGCGCCCCGCGGCAGCCGCTCCTTTTCCACCCGGGCCTTTATCCGCCGAATTTCCCGTATATCGGACGACGTGATACCACCGGCCGGCCAGCGAATAGGCGCTATCAATTCGTCGAATCGCCGGCCGATGTCGGCGTCGCCCGCGAGCGGGCGGGCGCGCAGCAGAGCCTGGCTCTCCCAGACTTTCGACCATCGCGCGTAATACGCGGCGTGCGAGCCGAGGCTGCGGGTGAGCGGCCCCTGCCGGCCTTCCGGCCGCAGGTCGGCGTCGACTTCCAGCCCGGGCTCCGGCGCGGGGATGGACAACAGCTGGCGCAACTCGTTGGCGACGGCGTGCGCGGCGGCGGCCGCCTCCGCCTCGTCAGCGCCGTCGATCGGCTCGTGCACGAAGAGCACGTCGGCGTCGCTGCCGTACCCCTGCTCGCCGCCGCCGAGCCGGCCCATCCCGATGATCGCGAGCCGCATCGGCAGCGGGCCGCCGCGCTTGGCCTCCGCGTCGCGGACCACGGCGTCGAGCACCGCCGCAACGGTCGCCGCGGTGACGTCCGAGAGCGCCTGGCCGACGTCGTCGATGTCAAGGATGCCCAGCAGGTCGGCGCACGCGACGCGAAGCAGCTCGCGGCGGCGCAACCCGCGGGCGATCGAGCCCGCCCGGACGGGGTCGTCATAGCGGCGGACGGCGGTCAGCGACTCCGCGGTGAGATCCGCCAGCGGTCGCGGTTTGAGCTGGTGCGGACCTGGCTCGTCCGATCCGGACTCTCCGAGCATCGCCACCGACTCGGGCGCCCGCAGGAACAGCTCGACCGCGTACCGGCTGCTGGCCAGGATGGTCGCGAGATGTTCGGCCGCGGCGCCTTCGTCGCGCAGCAGCCGCAGGTACCACGGCGTCTCGCCGAGCGCGTCGGAGACCTGGCGGAACGCGAGCAGCCCGGCGTCGGGGTCGGGCGCGTCGGCGAACCAGCCCAGCATCACCGGCAGCAGGGTGCGCTGGATCGCGGCCCGCCGGCTCACCCCCGTGGTGAGCGCCTCCAGATGCTGCAGCGCTCGGGCCGGGTCGGCGTAACCGAGCGCCTCGAGCCGCGCCGCCGCCGCGTCGAGCGACAGTCGCGCCTCGTCCCCGGGCAGCCGCGCGACCGCGAGCAACAGCGGTCGGTAGAACAGCTTCTCGTGCAGCCGGCGCACCTCGCGGGCGTGTTTGCCGTGCTCGGCGAGCAGTTCGCCGACCGGGTCACGGCGATAGCCCATGCCGCGTGCCGAGCCGGCGCAACTCGTCGTCCGCGGCGGGCAGTGTGTGCGTGCGGCGCAGCCGGAAAAGCTGAAGCCGGTGCTCCAGCGTGCGCAGCCAGCGGTACGCCCGGCGAGAGCGAGACGGCGTCGTCTCTGCCCACGTAGCCGCCAGCCGACAGCTGGCGAAGCGCGGTCAGCGTCGTGGCACTGCGCAGGCTCTCGTCGCCGCGCCCGTGCACGAGTTGCAGCAGTTGGACGGCGAACTCGACGTCGCGCAGGCCGCCGGGGCCCAGTTTCAGCTCCCGCTCGGCCTCGCCGGCCGGCAGCGTCGACTCGACGCGGCGGCGCATCGCCTGGACGTCCTCGACGAAGCGGTCGCGGCCTCGCCGCCTCCCACACCAGCGGGCGCAAGGCGTCGACGTAGGACTGGCCCAGTTCGAGGTCGCCGGCCACCGGCCGCGCCTTCAGCAGCGCCTGGAACTCCCACGTCTTGGCCCAGCGCTGGTAGTAGGCCACATGGCTGGCCAGCGTGCGCACCAGCGGGCCCGATCTTGCCTTCGGGCCGCAGCGCCGCGTCGACCTGCCAGATCGGCGCGCAGGCCCGGATCATCCCCGTCGCCAGCTGGCTCGCGGTCGCAGCGCGGCTGGCTCGTCGGGCCGCCAGCCGGCTCGGCCGATTCAGTCCGCTCAGTCCGCTCAGTCCGCTCGATCGGCTCGGCGACGAAGACGACGTCGACATCGCTGACGTAGTTGAGCTCGCGACCGCCGCACTTGCCCATGCCGATGACGGCGAGCCGGCAGGGCGCCGCGTCGGGCGGCAACTCGGCGCGGGCGATGGCCAACGCGGCGTCAAGCGTCGCCGCGGCGAGGTCGGCGAGCTCGGCGGCGACGTCGTCGAAGTCGAGGCCGCCGACGAGGTCGCGAGCCGCCAACCGCATCAGCAGCCGCCGGTAGGTCGAGCGCAGCGCGTCCTGGGCGACCGCTCCGGTCTTGCCCTCGACGGCGGCGAGCAGCGCGGTGCGCAGCCCGAGCCAGCTCGGCCGCGCGGAGTCGACGTCGGGATCCGCCAGCTCGGTCCAGTCACCCGGGTGGGTGGCCAGGTGGTCGCCGAGCGCGGCGCTCGAACCCAGGACGGCGAACAGCCTCCCGCGAAACGCGTCGTCGGACTCCAACGCGTGGTGCAGGGCGAGCGCGTTGTGGCGGTCGTCGAGCGCGGTGGCGCCTGCCGCCGCGTCGAGCAGATGGGCGAGCGACTCCAGGGCGACGTCGGGGTCGGCCACCTGCCCGAGCCGCGCGAGCGCGTCGTCCGAGATCCCGATGCGACCGGCGAGCAGATCGGCGCGATCGCCGTCGGTGAAGCCGAGCCGGGCCAGCCGAGCCGGGCGGCTCGCCAGCCGTTCAAGCTCGCTGCTCACCCGTCACCCAACCATGATCGCGAAAAGAACTCTGACCCTATGCCATAAGAGTTTTCCCGATCCGGAAGCGTCGGGTTACAGCACGGCCAGGTACCGGTCGCGCTCGTATTCGGTGACCTGGCGCTGGTAGTCGGCCCACTCCTGCCGCTTGTTGCGCAGGAAGAAGTCGAACACGTGCTCGCCGAGCACCTCCGAGACGAGCTCCGACTTCTCCATCACCGAGATCGCCTCGGACAGCGACGCCGGCAGCGGCTCGATGCCCATCGCGCGGCGCTCGGCCTCGGTGAGCGCCCACACGTCGTCCTCGGCGCCGTCGGGAAGCTCGTAGCCCTGCTCGATCCCGGCGAGGCCAGCGCCAAGCAGCAAGGCGAAGGCGAGGTACGGGTTGCACGCGGAGTCAAGTGAGCGGATCTCGATGCGGGTCGAGTTTCCCTTCTGCGGCTTGTACATCGGCACCCGCACGAGCGCAGACCGGTTGTTGTGCCCCCAGCACACGTACGACGGCGCCTCTCCCCGGCGCCTGCGGTGCGCGACGTGCCGCCCCACAACCGCTTGTAGCAGTTCACCCATTGATTGGTGACCGCGGTGATCTCGGCGGCGTGCTTGAGAATGCCTGCGATGAACGCGCGAGCCGTCTTCGACAGCTGATATTGCGCGCCGGCCTCGAAAAAGGCGTTGCGATCGCCCTCGAACAGCGACAGGTGCGTGTGCATCCCGGAGCCGGGGTGGTCGGTGAACGGCTTCGGCATGAAGGTGGCGTAGACGTTTTGCTCCAACGCCACCTGCTTCATGACGTGCCGGAAGGTGAGGATGTTGTCGGCGGTCGTGAGCGCGTCGGCGTAGCGCAGGTCGATCTCCTGCTGGCCGGGAGCGCCTTCGTGATGGCTGAACTCCACCGAGATGCCCATCGACTCCAGCAGGGTGATCGCCTGCCGGCGGAAGTCGTGCGCCGACGCCGTGCGGAGTGTGGTCGAAATACCCGCTGGAGTCGGCCGGGACCGGCGCCTCTTGCGACAACGGCTGGCGTTCGAGCAGGAAGAACTCGATCTCCGGATGGGTGTAGAAGGTGAAGCCGCGCTCGGCCGCGCGGGCGAGGGCTCGCTTGAGCACGTAGCGGGGGTCGGCCCAGCTCGGCGAACCGTCGGGCATCAAGATGTCGCAGAACATCCGCGCGGTGCCGGGCGCCTCGGAGCGCCACGGCAAGATCTGGAAAGTCGCCGGATCCGGCTTGGCCAGCATGTCAGCCTCGTAGACGCGCGCGAAGCCTTCGATCGCGGAACCGTCGAAGCCGATGCCCTCGGCGAAGGCGCCCTCGAGCTCGGCCGGCGCGACCGCCACCGACTTCAAGAAGCCGAGCACGTCGGTGAACCACAGCCGAACGAAGCGAATGTCGCGCTCTTCGAGCGTGCGCAAGACGAACTCGGTTTGCTTGTCCATGGGCTAATCCTGGCGGGCCGAGGTTACGTCGGCGTTACGGCGCGCCGATCTGTCACGATCGGCGCCGGCCCCACAGCAGCGCGCCGATGTAGACGAAGCCGAACAGCGCGCACAGGTCGACCCACACGCCGGCGTCGACCCCGCGCGCGAGCTGGACGACGAATCCCGCGACGAGCACGGCGGCCAGCACCCGTCCGGCCGTCGCGGCGGCGAACTCGTCGATGCGGCGGCGGCGCTCGTCCATCTCGTGGCTGGCGAGCAGGGCGACGGACTCGCTTCGCCCGCTCAGCGCGAAGAGCAAGACGCCGTAGCCGACGAGGATCACGCCCATCGCGATGGCGGCGCCGATGTGGTGGTGCGCCACGGAGACGCCGATCAGGACGCCGGCCATCGCTAGACAGAACCCGCTCACGATGTAGCGGCCGCGCGAGCCGCCGCACCACCGTGCGAGACGGGACTCAGTCGACATGGAAAACCTCCTCGACGGCGCGCCCGAAGAACCGGGCGATGGCGATCGCGAGCGGCAGGGACGGGCTGTAACGACCGGTCTCCACCGCGTTGACGGTCTGGCGAGAGACACGCAGCGCGGCGCCGAGGTCGCTTTGTGACAGCCCCTTGGCCGTTCGCAGCTCTCGGACGTCGTTGCGCATGCATGTAAAGTACGCTTGACATGCGATGATGTCAAGCGAGCTTTACACCTGACGTGCCGGTTAATCTTGGAACGTGCCTCAACTACGCCTCGCGCTGGCCCAGGTCAACCCCACCGTCGGCGACTTCGAACGGCAACGCCGACGTCGTCGTCGGCTGGGCCAGCCACGCCGCCGAGCGGGCGCGCACCTGATCGCCTTCCCCGAGATGGTGCTCACCGGCTACCCGGTCGAGGATCTCGTGCTTCGGTCGGCCTTCGTGGAGGCGTCGGTCGCCGCGCTCGAGCGCGCTCGCCGCGCGGCTGGCGCCGAGGGGCTCGGTGAGATGCCCGTCATCGTCGGCTACGTCGACCGGCCCACGGGCGCGCCGAGCTCCCGGCCACCGGCCGGCGCCCCGCCGAACGCCGCCGCGTTCTTGCTACGCGGGCAGGTCGTCGCGCATACGCCAAGCACCACCTGCCGAACTACGGCGTCTTCGACGAGTACCGCTACTTCGTGCCCGGCGACACGCTGCCCGTCGTCCGGCGTGCACGGCGTCGACGTCGCGCTCGACCATCTGCGAGGACCTCTGGCAGGACGGCGGCCCGATCACCGCCGCCGCAGACCGCCGGCGCCGGGCTGCGTCGTCGACATCAACGCCTCGCCCTACGAGCGCGACAAGGACGACGCCCGGCTCGGCTGGTCCGCAGCGCGCGCGGCAGAGGCCGGCTGCACCATCGCGTACGTGAACATGGTCGGCGGCCAGGACGAGCTGGTCTTCGACGGCGACTCGATCGTCGTCGACGCCGCCGGCGCGGTCATCGCCCGGGCGCCGCAGTTCGCCGAGGGCTGCGTGGTCGTCGACCTGACGCTGCCCGCCGCGGCCGATGACCGCGTCGGCGCCGTCGACGTCCGGACGACACGCAGATGGTGCGTCGAGCGGGTCGACCTCGGCACCGACCCGGTCGCCGCCGTACGAGCCGGCGGCCGCAGGCGTCGCCGAGCGGCTCGACGCGACGAGGCGAGATCTACAGCGGCGCTGGTGGTCGGCCATGCGGGATTACGTCGCGAAGAACGGGTTCCGCTCGGTGCGTGCATCGGGCTGTCCGGCGGCATCGACTCCGCGCTGGTGGCGGCGATCGCTGTCGACGCGCTCGGCGCGGAGCAGCGTGCACGGCGTCGCGATGCCGTCGCAGGTACTCCTCGCGAGCACTCGAAGGACGACGCCGCCGAGCTGGCCCGGCGCACCGGGCATGCAACTACCGCACCGTCGCCGATCGGCGCCGATGTCGACGCGTACATGGAAACGCTGGACCTGACCGGGCTCGCCGAGGAGAACCTCCAGTCGCGGCTGCGCGGCATCATGCTGATGGCGCTCTCCAACCAGGAGGGCCACCTCGTCCTCGCGACCGGCAACAAGAGCGAGCTCGCCGTCGGCTACTCCACGCTGTACGGCGACTCCGTCGGCGGCTTCGGCGCCGATCAAGGACGTGTACAAGTCGATGGTGTGGCAGCTGGCCCGCTGGCGCAACGGCGCGGCCGACGCGCGCGGCGAGACCCCGCCGATCCCGGAGAACTCGATCGACAAGCCGCCGCAGCGCCGAGCTGCGGCCGGGCCAGCTGGACACCGACTCACTGCCCGACTACACCGGTGCTCGACGCGATCCTGGACGGCTACGTCGACCGCGACATCGGGCCGGCAGGCGATCGTCGCGGCCGGGTCACGACCCGGCGCTCGTCGACCAGGTCATGCGGATGGTCGACACACGCGGAGTACAAGCGGCGGCAGTACCCGCCGGGCACGAAGATCTGCGTGCGAAGGGGTTCGGCAGCGACCGGCGGCTGCCGATCACCAACCGCTGGCGCGAAAGCTAACGCGGGTCGGCGACCGCACCCGCCTTGGGCTCGCCGAGAGTGCAGTTCCGGTTGCTTCGAAGCGAGAAAACCGGCCCCGCCTGCACACTGGACGAACGGTCAGGGCTTCCCGGGCCCGATTCCGCACAGCGCGGCGTCGACAAGTCGCGCGGCGAGATCCGCCGGCGGCTCCTCGGCTGGATTCCAGTGCGCCCGGTAGACCAGCATCGGGGCGGTGACCAGCAACTCGGCGACCTCGATGTCGACGTCGGACCTCAACTCGCCGCGTTCTTGCCAGTGCCGCAGCACAGACGACAGCACCTGCCGGCGCCGCTCGACCACCAGGCTCTTGTACTTGTGCGCGATCTGCGGGTTTCGCTCCGACTCGGCGACCATCCACGCGTACAGCTGGCCCACGCGCGGGCGCACGGAGCGGCCCACCATGCCCTGCACGAGCGCCAGCAGATCGTCGCGTAACGACGTGCCCGGCAACGTGAGGGGCCGGTCCTCGACGGCCGCGAGCGCGTCGAGGATCAGCGCCTCCTTGTTCGGCCAGCGCCGGTAGATCGTCGCCTTCGCCACACCCGCGCGCGCCGCCACCTGTTCAATCGCGAGCGAGGCGACGCCCGACTCCGTGAGGAGTTCGAGCGTCGCCTTCACGATCGCGCGGTCGGCGTCTGCGCTGCGCGGACGCCCAGGCGGGCGCCGCTCGCCCTCCGCGTCGGCGCACGGTCCCATCACCCAGCCATCTCCTTCACCGGCTCGACGGACTGCGGCTTCATCGTGGCGTCCGCACGTCGTCCGGGCAAGAAGGTGAACGCCACAACCGCGCCGAGCACCCCGACGCCGGCGGAGCACAACGCGGCGACATGCATCGCGTGCACGAAGGCGACGTTCGCGTCACCAAGGATGGTCGAGGGCAGGTGCGCTCGTCCGACGATCGAGTGCGTCGCCTCGACGGACTTCTCCATCGCCGCGCGAAGCTGACCCGGAACGGCGTTCGCCTGCAACGACGGCGCCAGCTTGGCGCGATAGGACGACGCGAGCACGGTGCCGATCACCGCGACGCCGATCGCGCCACCGACCTGACGGGCGACGTTGTTGATGGCCGAGCCGGCGCCAGCCTTCTCGCGCGGCACCGACGACATGATGGACTCCGTCGCGGGCGGCATGATGGTGCCGATCGCGAAGCCCTGGAAGAAGAACAGCGTCTCGAGCACCCAAATCGACGAGTGGGTGCCGACGGCGAGGAAGCCGACGAACGTCGCCGCCATCGTCACCAGCCCGACGGTGCAGACCGCCCTGCTGCCCCAGCGCTTCACCCAGTTCGCGCTGCGGGTCGCGGCGACGAGTTGCGCAAGCGCGAACGGCAACATCCGTACGCCCGACTGCAACGGCGTGTAGCCGCGCGCGGTCTGCAGATAGAACACCGCGAAGAACGTCGCGCCCATCAGCGCGAAGAACACCAACCCGATCGCACCGACCGCCGCGGAGAACCTCGGGTCTTTGAACAAGGCGATGTCGAGGGTCGGGTGGTCGATACGCTTCTCGTACGCGATGAACAGAGCAAGGACGACGGCGCCGAGAATCAGGGGCAGCAACACGCTCGTCGCGACCACGGTCCCGAGGTCGCCGATACGGATGATGGCGTAGATGACGAGCACGAGTCCGACGACTTCGAGAAGCACGCCGATCGGATCGAGCCGGCCCGGCTTCGGGTTGCGCGACTCGGGCACGATCACACGGATCACCGCGCCTCCGATGACGACGATCGGCACGTTGATGAGGAACACGCTGCCCCACCAGAAGTGCGCGAGCAGCGCGCCGCCGACGATCGGGCCGATGGCGATTCCGAGTCCGACCGCGCCGGCCCAGATGCCGATCGCCTTCGGCCGCTCGCGCGGCTCGAACACGTTTGTGATGATGGCCAGCGTCGCCGGCATGACCGCCGCGCCGCCAAGCCCCATCAGCGCCCGCGCCGCAACGAGTTGGCCAGGGCTGTGCGCGTAGGACGAGGCGAGCGAGGCCACCCCGAAGATGGCGAAGCCGACGAGCAGGATGCGACGCCGCCCGACCCGGTCGCCGATCACGCCCCAGCTGAGCAGCATGCCGGCGAACACCAGGGTGTAGGAGTTGATCGCCCACTCGAGCGCGCTCTGGCTCGCCCCCAGGCCGTGCGGTTTCGGGTCGGCGAGCACCTTCAGCGCCACATTGAGGACCGAGTTGTCGAGCACCACGATCAGCAGGCTCACGATCAGCGCGCCGAGGATTCCCCAGCGCCTGTCGTGCAACGTCTTCTCGGCCTTGTCATCCATCGTGGTCTCCCCGGGCGGCAGTTTCGATACGATCTCGTCTCGCAACCTGCCCGACGATAGCCGAGCGGTCTCCGATACGCAACCGTGTCGTATCGGATCTATTCCCGGACGTCGGCGGGTCGCGCGCTGGCTGGCCGACCCGCCGGTGATCGCGGTGGGAAGATGGGCGAAGCCCGGGTACGCCGACCGGCGACTCGAGGCGTGGAGGCAACCATGAGCGCGACCAACAGCGCCACCCCCCGCCGGATCACGATCCACGACCTGCGCCAGCGCAAGGCGAGCGGCGAGCGCTTCGCGATGCTCACCTCCTACGACACGTTGAGCGCGGGCATCTTCGAAGCAGCCGGCATCGACGTCCTGCTCGTCGGCGATTCCGCCGCCAACACCGTGCTCGGTTATCCCGACACGCTCGCCGTCACGATCGACGAACTGCTGCCGTTGGTGCGCGCGGTGGTGCGCGGCACCTCACGGGCGATGGTCGTCGCCGACTTGCCGTTCGGCTCCTATCAGGCGTCGCCGCAGCACGCGCTCGACGCCTCGGTGCGGTTCATGAAGGAAGCCGGCGCGCAAGCGGTGAAGTTCGAGGGCGGCGCGCGGGTCGCCGAGCACGTTCGCACCGTCGTCGACGCCGGCATTCCCGTGATGGCGCACATCGGCTTCACTCCGCAAAGCGTCCACGGCTTGGGCGGATACCGGGTCCAGGGTCGTGGCGACGACGCCGATCGAATTCTCAAAGACGCGCATGCGCTGCAAGACGCCGGGGCGTTTTCGATCGTGCTCGAGATGGTGCCGGCGCAACTCGCGGCACGAGTCACTTCGGAATTGCGCATCCCGACGATCGGCATCGGCGCCGGCGCCGACTGCGACGCGCAGGTGCTTGTCTGGACCGACATGGCGGGCCTCAGCGCCGGTCGTCAGCCGAAATTCGTCAAGCCGTACGCCGATCTGCGCGGCGCCTTGCTCGACGCCGCTCGTCGTTACTCCGACGACGTCGTCGCCGGCCGATATCCAGACGACGACCACTCCTACGGTGGATAAGGCGCGCGCGCTGGCGCTGCGCGATTTGCTCGCAGGCACCGGCTGGGTTGAGCGAACACGCTCGCTCGGCCGCGCGCTGCGCCGCGCGCCACACGAGGCGGGTGGGTTGCTCGTCGTTGGCACGCCGACGGAGGATCCGTGGCACTTCGCCGCGCATCTGGACGACGAGGCGCGGTGGTCGCAGTTGCCGACCCTGATGCCGACCTTGGTGCGTTGGTCTCCCCCGCCAAACGCGCCGGCGCATCTGTCAATCGGTCTCGAACGGCTGGAGAACGTGCACCGCAACGAGACGGTGTTCGTCGTGGCGCCGGAAGACCCGACGGCGCCGCTGCTCGAACGCGTCGCCGACGCGCGCAAGGTGGGCGCGACCGTGTTCGCGATGGACGCCGGCGACACCGAGTTGCAATCGCTCGCGCATGAATCCCTGGTCGTGCCCGCGGCGGCGACCGAAGGTCTCGTGGTCCCTGAGTTCGATGTCGTCACGCACCTCGTCAGCACCGCCGCGGGTGAGAACGAGGAGATCCCGAAGTCGTTGCTCGGCGCGATGCGGTCGCGACTTGCCCGACTGCTTGACTCCGTCGGCGACCCCGACTGATCTACTCGCTCGCGGCGCGCTTGCGTCGACGGCGACGCGCCCACCACAAGGCGACCAATCCGATGACGACGACGCCGAGAATGCAGTAGCTGACGATGCTGATGGTGGAGTTCACCTTGCGCCACGCGTTTCCGGCCAGGTAACCAGCGACGACCACCGAGGACGCCCAAAGCGCGCCGCCGGCGAGGTTCCAAACGAGGAAGCTGCGATAGTGCATCTTCGACACGCCAGCGAATCCCGGAACGAGCGCTCGTAACGCCGCGGTGAAGCGGCCGATGAACACGGCGCGACCGCCGTATCGGCGGATGAGCTCCTTCGTTCGCTCGACATGTTCCGGCTTGACGAATCGCTCGGGAACCTTGTCGAGCAGCACATCGCCGAATCGCGCCCCGACAAGGTAGCCGACGGAGTCGCCGATGACCGCACCAGCAATCGCCACGACTATGACGAGCCACAACTGCAACTTGCTCTCGAACGCGAGCACGCCGCCAAGCAGGCAGGCGATTTCACCGGGGAAGATGAAACCGAGAAACACTGACGCCTCAAGTGCGGGCATGGCGAACACGATGAGCAATGCGAGCCACGGTGGAAGCCGCAAAATGTGTTCAACAAGGCCGCTCATGGGGAACATCCTCACGCATTACGTGTCGCGACACGCTGTCGGGAGTGAAGAGTGACGCGAAAATGTGTCGAAAGAACGCGGCATGGTTACTCGCTTCCGCGTGTGCTCGGTGTCATCGTAGGAATCGAAGACTCCGGTCGAACGACCGGACCCAGCTGCCGAGGAGGCATGTGTGCCGGCAAAGTTTGTGCTGAAGAAGGGCCGGTCGGGCAAGTACAAGTTCACGCTCGAGAGCGCAACCGGTCAGCAACTGCTTGAGTCGTCCGACCACCCGAACCTGCGAGCGGCAAAGCTCGCGCTGGCGGCTGTGCAGCGCACCGTTGGAAAGGCGGAGGTCGACGACCGCACATCGGCCACCGCGACGAAGCGGACGGCCAAGAAGACCACGCGCAAGGCAACCACGAAGAAGACCGCGGCCAAGAAGACCACCGCCAAGAAGAGACCGCCAAGAAGACCACCGCCAAGAAGACCACCGCCAAGAAGGCGGCTGGCCGAAAGACCGCGGCGAAGAAGAGCACCGCCCGCAAGGCGACAACCCGGAAAGCGACAACCCGCAAGACCGCGGCGAAGAAGAGCACCGCGCGCAAGACAACGGCTCGCAAGGCCACGGCTCGCAAGACCACCGCCAAGAAGGCGGCTGGCCGAAAGACCGCGGCAAAGAAGAGCACCGCGCGCAAGACAACGGCTCGCAAGGCCACGGCTCGCAAGACGACCGCGCGCAAGAGCGCTGGTCGCCCGCGCGCCGCGAAGAAGGCGGCGAGCTAGCAACTCATCATCGAGCGGCGGGTTCCGGGTCCTTCCGGCGCCCGCCGCTTGTACGTTGGCACGGTGAACCGACAGACAGCCGTGTCTTTGGGCGTGATCTCGCCACGTCGTCCGGTGCCGGTCGACATCGCACGACCCGAGTATGTCGACGTCCCCCGTTGGCGCCACCGCGGTGAGACCGAGGTAAAGGACGGCGCGACCGTCGAACGCATCCGAACGGCCGGCCAGATCGCCGCCCAGGCGTTGCTCCACGTGGGCGAGCACGTCGCGCCGGGAGTGAGCACCGACGAGCTGGATCGGGTCGGTCACGAGTTCTTGTGCGACCACGGCGCCTACCCGTCCACCCTCGGCTACAACGGCTATCCGAAGTCCCTCTGCACGTCGGTGAACGAAGTGATCTGCCACGGCATCCCCGACTCCACCGTTCTTTGCGAAGGCGACATCGTCAACGTCGACATCACGGCGTTCGTCGACGGCGTGCACGGCGACACCAACGCGACCTTTGGCGTCGGCGAGATCGACGAGGAGTCACGCCTTCTAATCGAGCGAACCCATGAGGCCCTTGACCGCGCGATTGACGCGGTGGCGCCAGGCCGCGCGTTCAACGTGATCGGTCATGTGATCGAGACGTATGCGCACCGCTTCGGCTACGGCGTCGTTCGCGACTTCACCGGCCATGGCATCGGCACCCAGTTCCATTCCGGGCTGGTCGTGCCGCACTACTTCGAGCCGGAGTACCAACGCGTGATCGAGACGGGCATGACGTTCACCATCGAACCGATGTTGACCCTCGGCACGATCGACTACGACATCTGGCCCGACGGCTGGACCGCCGTCACCAAGGACCGCAAGCGCACCGCGCAGTTCGAGCACACGATTGTCGTGACGGACGACGGCGCGCAGATCCTGACGCAGCCCTAGATCAAGACCTCGCCGGCCGGGCGCGCTTGGGCCAGCGGCGCGCGCAGCGGGTGACCCAAGGCCGCGTGCAGGACGAAATCGGAGGTGAGCCGGTTCCACAACGGCGTCCGCTGCAACATCGCATGCCCGCAACCGCGCATTCCGACATAGATAGCTTCCTCGGCGATCGTCCGAACCGCTGCCATGAACTCGCGCGACCGCTCCGCCGAGGTGATGCGGTCGCGCGAACCGTGCACCACGAGCACACGACGTCCGGACAACTGCTCGCACGGCTCACCGTCGGGCACCCACGGCGCGAGACCGACGACTCCGGCCACACCCTCGGCGCCAGCGCCGCGCAGGGCCGCCCGACCGCCCATCGAATGCCCGACGATCACGATCGGCGCGCCTGCGTGCCGAAGCCGGATCTGCCGCAACGCCCACTCCAGGTCTTCCATCGGATGGGCGGCCTCGCTGTTCCAACCGCGGTAGCGGAATCGCAACCGCCAGACGGCAAGCCCTCGTTCGGCGCCAACCGACACCAGATGGCGCGCGAGCGGCACCATGCGCAACACCGCGAGTTGGCGCTGGGCGGCGGGCGTCTCGCTCGTCTCCTTGCCACCGTGCAACACCAGCGCGACGGCTTTCGTCCGCGAGAGCTCACCCTCGCCGACCAGATTGGTCTGCAGCCCGCTGAGATGGTCGAGGTGGGTGGCCGTGGCCCGAGTCCGACCCACCTGCGAACCCCCTAACCGGCGACGCTTTCACTAGAAGATATGCGCTACTGACACGTCGCCGGCTCGGGATGTGGACGAACTCACCTCGGGGTCACATTCCAAATGCGGACAACAGCCTCGTTTCAACGAGTGATGTTCACGACACTTGAAAGGTCGGTCGCAAGACGCCTCGCGCGAGTGTGTGGAACGTCAGGTTGAAGCCCACCACCGCGGGCCGCGCAGAGTCATCGACGTCTAGCTTGTCGACGTCGATCGCATGCACGGCGAACACGTATCGGTGCGGACGGTCGCCTTGCGGCGGAAATGGGCCGGTGTACCCCTTCATGCCCGTGTCGTTGCCAACGTGGAACGCTCCGGCCGCGAGATCGTCCCCACCGCCATAGCCGCGCGGCAACTCCGTGACCGTCGGCGGCAGGTTGACCAACACCCAGTGCCAGAAGCCGCTCATCGTCGGTGCGTCCGGGTCGTAGCAGGTGACCACGAATCCCTTGGTCTCGGCGGGAAAGCCGGACCATCGCAAGTGCGGGCTTCGGTTCTCGCCCCCGAGGTCAGCCGGCAGAAAAGCCTTGGCCATCGGCTGGCCGTCGGCGACGTCGTCGCTTTCGAGCGTGAACGACGGTTTCGCAGGCAGGATGTCGAACGGGTCAGGAGCAAGCGCGCGATCTAGTGACATGCCGCCATCTTGCCCCCGTTGAGCCAGTTCAGTCACGCATGGCCCGGCCGAGGTTCCAGTACCCCTTCGCCGTGACCTCCGAGGCGCCAAGGCGGCGCGCTTGGAGCGCGTCGCGAAGCCGCCGCACGACGCGACTCTCGCCGAACGCGAAAGCGTGCCGATCGGCATCGGGGAGCACGACGTCGCGCAGCGCGTCGTCGAGTAGCGCCGTCGTGCCTGCGGGGGCGCCGTCGCGAAAGACCCATCGGACGTCGAGTGGGCCGGCGACCGGCTGCCGCTCATTCGCGTCGTTGACTTCGATGACGGCGATCCCGGATGCCGACGCGGGTAACGCGGCCGCCATCTCAGCGATCGCCGGCAGCGCCGACTCGTCCCCGAGATACAGCTGCCATCCGGCGTCGGACATCGCGACCTTGCCACGCGGACCGAAGACCTGCAGCGGAGTTCCGACCGCGACCCCGGCGGCCCATCGCGCGCCCGGCCCGTGACCGTGCATCACGAAGTCGAGGTCAAAGCGGCGAGCGGCGTTGTCGAGGTTGCGAATCGTGTAGCGACGGCGCACGCCACCACCCGACTCGTCGACGAGATGCAGCACGACGTCTTGGCCCGGCACGCACCCGAACGACGCAAGGCTGTCTCCCGCGACCGTGACACGACGCGTCAACGGGGTGAGGTCGGCGGCGCGGACGACGGTGAGCTCGTGGGTACTTGCGGTCGGCACTCCCGCATCATCGCAAACGCCGCGCGCCCGCTAGGCCCTCGCGTGCTTGGGCATCCGGCGGAGCCGCAGGCGCAGCTCGCGGGGGTCGCCGGCGTCGATGCCGCGCTCGTCGGCCAGCTGCTCGCTGGTGAGCTTCCAGCCCGCAGGCTGACCGTCACGCAGATCGATCGTCAGGTTGGCGCCCTGCAACTCCTGCTGCAATTCGCGACGTGCCAGCAACGGCCCGACCGGCAAGTCGTACATCCGCGCGAAGGCGTCGATGCGGAGCCCGTCGTCCGGCTGCCAGGCGGACGTGCCGAGATAGTAGGCACGGGTCACCGGCAACCGGTCGCCGACGGCCAACAAGAAGGTGCGGCACTCCGCGAGCGCCAGCTGGTCGCCCGCCTGATGCCGCTCGAACGCAAGGGCGACCCGGAAAATGAGCTCCTGCTCCTGTCGCCTGTTCGCCGCCAAATCGGCGAAGCGGCGGTCTTCTTCCGTGATGCGGGCGATTTCCCACCGATCGTGCGCCGCTTGCCGCTCAGAGCGCCGACGGTCGGCGGCGACCCAGCCGATGACGGCTACGACTGCGACTGCGGAGACGACCGGACTGACGATCTCGGCCCAAGCGACGGCGTCCATTTGATTGAGATTATCGGGCCGGGCCTAGGCCGCACAGTCGATGCCGGAAATGCCCTAGCTGAAAGCGAAATGCGCACGGATCACTTGCGTCCCCACCACTGCCCGGCCCGCACCAGTGCCGTCTCCGTCGGCACCGCGACCACCGCAGATTGAGCCGACCCCACTCTCGCCGTTAGCCTCCCCGTTGTGACCACCCTCCACGAGATCGCCCGGCGCAGCGGCGTCGGCAAGTCGACGGTGTCTCGCGTCATCAACGGCTCGGCTGGGGTGAGCGAGGAAACCCGCGACCGGGTGCTCGCGGTGATAGAGGAGCTCAAGTACACCCCGAACGGCGCGGCCAGAACCGTCCGCCGCCGACAGTCGGGTCTGGTCGCCGCGGTGTTCGACAACGGCACGGTGGAACCGTTCCAGCAGCCGTTCTTCCAAAGCGTGCTCGACGGCTTGAAGCGCGCGCTCAACGCCGACGGGTACGACCTGTTGCTCCTCACGAAAGACCAGACGGGCGGCTTTCGAAAGCGCGCGCATTACTTCTCCGCCGACGCGGTCGTGATGATGGGCGTCTCCGCGGGTGACCCTGACGTCGACCAACTGGTCGCCGAGCGGCTGCCAGCGGTGGCGATCGACGCGCACATCGAGGGTTCGCGGGCGGGCTTTGTGACTTCCGACAACGTCGACGGCGCGGTGCAGGCCGTGGCTCACCTGCACGCCCTGGGCCGGCGCCGCATCGCGATCATCAACGGTCTGGCCAACACCTGGCCGGCGCAGGAGCGGCTCGCCGGATTCCGCGTCGCGATGCGCGAGTGGGACATGCCGATCGCCGCGGGCTACGAGCAGCGCGGCGACTTTTATCACGAGAGCGGCTACGAGGCGATGCGTCGGCTGCTGTCGAGGCGCGAGCCGCCCGACGCGGTGTTCGCGTGCAGCGACATGATGGCGCTCGGCGCACTCCAGGCCCTCCAGGAGCACGGCGTGCACGTGCCTGACGAGGTTGCCGTCGTCGGTTTTGACGACAACCCCTTCGCGCGGTGGTGCCGCCCCTCGCTCACGACGCTTCGACAAGACGGCGCGCTGATCGGTGAGACGGCGGGCCGCGCGGTCACCGCGATGGTCTTGCGGGAGGCGCCACCGCCCACGATCCGGTTGCCGGTTGAGCTGATCGTGCGCGACTCGACGACGCCCCGCCGTCCCGAACGCACCGACTGAGCCGCGCCGGCTCGGCGACTCTCAGCAGCGCGGCGCTCAGCGGCGCTCAGCGGCCGCGACGCCTGCGGCGGCGCCGATCAACGCGAGGTGCGACAACGCCTGCGGGATGTTGCCCAAGAACTCGAACGTGCGCGGGTCGATCTGCTCGCTGTACAAGCCGACGTCGTTGGCGAGCGCGACCATCGCCTCCATCGCCTCGCGCGCCTCCTCGACGCGACCGAGGTGAGCGAGCGCCTCGACCAGCCAAAAACTGCAGGCCACGAACGCGCCCTCGTGTCCCTCGACGCCGCTGTAGCGGTAGAGGAGAGGCCCGCCCGCGGACAGCTCCCGACGAATCGCGTCGATCGTGGACGCCAGGCGCACGTCGTCCGAACCGCAGTAGCCGGTGCGCGCGGCGAGCAACATCCCGCAGTCCAACTGGTCACCGCCGGCAAACATGGTGTAACTGCCTTTCGTGGCCGACCAGCAATTTTCCTCTATGTACGAGCGAATTTCGGTGGCGGTCTCTCGCCATCGCCCGGCGTGCTCGCTGGGGATGTGCCCGTCGGCCGCCAGCTTCCCCGCGCGATCCAACGCCGTCCAGCAACCGATCTTGGAGATGGCGTATTGCCGATGCTCGTCGAGCTCCCAAATGCCGGAGTCCTTCTGGGTCCAGATGCCGCAGGTCTCGTCGGCGATACGGGCGATCATCTGGGCGTCGTCTGCGCCGAGCTTGTTGCCGTGGCCCACGTAGCGGCACACCGCGTCGACAAAGTCGCCCGTCACCCCGAGCTGCTGCTGCTTTGCCGCTTTGTTGCCGACGCGCACCGGCTTTGACCCGCGGTAGCCGTCCCAGCCGGGCGCCTCGTGGTGCTCGCCGTCGTTCGTCTCGCCCTCGATCGTGTACAGCACCTTGATCTGCGGCTGTGTCGACCGCACTTCGCGCAGCAGGCAGCTCATCACCGCTCGAACCTCGGCGTCCATGCCGATCGACGCCATGGCGTCGATCGCGAAGCTGGTGTCGCGCACCCAGGTGAAGCGGTAGTCGTAATTCAGGTCGCTCCCCAGACACTCCGGCAGCGAGGTGGTCGCCGCCGCCTGAAGGGCGCCGGTCGGCTTGTACGTCAGTTGTTTGAGCACGATCGCGCTTCGGCGCACGGCCTGCGACCAAGGGCCGTCATAGCGGATGCCGCCGGCCCAGTTCGCCCACGTTCGAGCGCCTTCGCCCGCGCGGTGCGCGACGACGTCGACCACCGGCACCTGCTGGGTCGCCGAGACCACCGCCAGAAGCGCCTCCTCGCCCGCGCGGGTGACGAACGACCCGGCGAACCCGCCCTCGGCCACGCTCGCCGCCCCGGCGTTGTTCGAGACGACGGCCAGGCGCAGGTCGCCAAGGACAACCCAGCCGACACCATCGCCCGAGCGCGCTTGCGCGCGAGCGCCGTCCGCGCTGAATCGATCGCCGACCACGATCTCCCAGACCAGGTTGACGGCGCCTTCGACACCGACCACCCGCCGCACCAACCCCGCCTGCGGCGCCTCGCCGTCGAACTCGAGCAGGGTGTCGACGAGGCGAACCACGCCCGTCGATGTCCGGAAGACCGTCTCGGGTGTCACGCCGTCCTCGTCGTGGCGGCGGCACACCTCGTAATCGCCCTCAGGCCGCACCGCGAAGAAACCTCCGCGGTCGGCGTCGAGCAATCGACCGAAGACCGGCGGTGACGCCATTGTGGGCACCGCCCACCAGTCGATCGACCCATCGGACGACGACAAAGCGCAGGTGCGGCTGTCGCCAACGAGCGCGTATCCACGCAACGGAAAGTAGCCGTCGACCCGCGTGGGCGGCGGCGCGAACGCGTTCAGCGCACTCGCCATTGCTCGATGTCTGCGCGTTTGACGGTCAGTCCCATGCCCGGCCTCGACCGGTCGGGCTTCAAGACGCCCCCCGGCTGCGGCTCGAGACAACCGTCGAAGGCGAAGTGCTCGATGCGGTTGTGATCGTGGAAGTACTCAAGGTGGCGAAGGCACCACAGCGCGGTGCACGCCTGCGCGCTCACTTGCGGCGCGCAATGCGCCGACAGGCCGATTGAGCGGGCGTCGCACAGTGCGCCGACGCGTCTCAACCCGGAGATGCCGCCGCATCGCGTGACGTCGGCTTGCATGCAGTCAACCGCGTCCGCGTCGAGCATCCGCTGGAAGTAGGGCAGATTCCAGCCGTACTCACCCGCCGCCACCTCCACCCCGCCGGGCGCGCGCTGGCGGATCAGATGCAGCCCGTCGAGGTCGTCGGAGCTGACCGGTTCTTCGTACCACCGCACGTCGTGCGCGCCGTAGATGCCTGCCCACCGGAGCGCGGCTGACCGGCGGTATGCGCCGTTCGCGTCGACGAACAACTCGACGTCGTCGCCGATCGCCTTGCGCGCGACGGCCAACCGCTCCTCGTCCCGACCCGGGTCGCGGCCGACCTTCATCTTGACCCGCGCGATGCCGGCCTCGACCCATCCGGACAACTGGTCGCGGAGTTGGGCGTCCGTGTAGCTGCAAAACCCGCCGCTGCCGTAGATCGGCGTCGAGTCGTGAACGGCGTCTATGACGTCGACCAGCGGCTGCCCAAGGACGCGCGCCTTCAGGTCCCACAGCGCGATGTCGACGGCCGAGATGGCCATCGACACCAAGCCGGTCTGGCCGAAGTTGCGCACCGCGTGCCACATCGCCGCCCACGCGGCGCCGACGGCCATGACGTCCTTGCCCTTGACGACGTCGGCCAGCTTCCCGCTGACGACCTCCGCCGCCGCCTGATGCGTGTACGAGTAACCAATCCCCGCCTCGCCGCCGCCGCGCGCCTCGGCGAGCACCATGGTCGTCGAGTCCCACTCGAGCGTGCCGTCGGCCTCGGGTTGCTCGGTGGGAATCGTGTAAGCGCTGACGTCGACCGATTCGACAGCGACCACGCCGACCTCAGTCTCCTGCGCCGGGCAGGTGCTCGCGACAGTTCCGACAGCTTGCCCTTGAAGCCCTTGACGGCGATGCCCTTGGCGTCCTCGTCGCCGTGCGCAAGCCCCTTCATGGTCTTCTTCAGCATCTGCGGCCGGACGTGCGGCGGCAGCGGCGGGATCTGCGGGTCCGTGACGAACTCCAGCAAGACCGGGCCGTCTGCGGCGAGCGCGCGGTCCCATGCCGGACCGACGTCCGCCGGCTTCTCCACCTTGATGCCCTCGAAGCCGAGCATGCGGGCGAATTCGGCGGCCGGGACGTAAGGAACGGTCTGAGTCTCCGGGTTCTTCGGATCGGCCGCGAGCACGCGCTGCTCGTACGACACCTGATTGAGGTCTTCGTTGACGAGGACCGCGAAGATCAGCGTCGGGTTCTGTCCGCACAACTGCTCGACGTAGCGCTTCACCGTGATGAGCTCGTTCATGCCGAGCATCTGAAACGCGCCGTCGCCGGTGAACGCGATCACCGGACGATCGGGGTACGCGAACTTCGCCCCGATGGCGTACGGAACGCCCGGCACCATGGTCGCCAGCGTGCCCGACAGCGACGAGCGCATGCCCTTGCGGAGGGCGATGTAGCGGGCCCACCAGTTGGTCGCAGAGCCGGAGTCGGACGTCGTGATGAGCCCCTCGGGCAGCCGCTGATTCAGCTCCCAAAAGACCAGCTGCGGATTGACGGGGTCGCCATCTTGGTGCGCGCGATCCTCAAGCACCCGCCACCACGTGGCGACCTCGTCCTTGATGAAGTCCTGCCACTTGCGGTCTTCCTTGCGCTTGAGCATCGGCAGCAGAGCCTTCAACGTGTCTTTCGAGTCGCCGACGAGCGACACGTCGTTGGGGTAGCGCACGCCGATCATCGATCCATCGATGTCGATCTCGACGCACTTGGCCTGACCCTCCTTCGGCAGCCACTCCGCGTAAGGGAACGACGTGCCGATCATCAAGAGCGTGTCGCAGCCCATCAGCATCTTGTGGCTGGCCTCGCTGCCCAGCAGGCCCAGCGGCCCGGTGACGATCGGCAGGTCGTCGGGCACCGCGTCCTTCCCGAGCAACGCCTTGGCCACGCCCGCGCCGAGAATGTCCGCCGCCTCGAGCACCTCGCTGGCCGCGCGCCGCGCGCCCTGGCCGATCAGGATCGCGACTTTCTCACCTGCGTTGAGGATGTCGGCCGCCTGCCGTAGGAGCGACTCGTCAGGCACCATGTGCGGCTGGCTCCAGGTCGGGCTCGTGAAGACCGACCCGTGCATGCGTGGCGGCGGCGCGTACTCCGACTCGGCGACGTCGTCCGGAACGATGACAACGGCCGGACGACGCTCGGTGAGCGCCGACTTGATCGCGCGGTCGAGCACGTGCCGGCCGGAGTGCTTGTCCATGACGGTCGAGACGAAGCCGGCGATGTCTTTGAAGAACGACTGAAGGTCGATCTCTTGCTGGTAGTGAGCGCCGACCGACTGCCGCTTCTGCTGACCGACGATCGCGACCACGGGCTGGTGGTCCAGCTTGGCGTCGTACAAACCGTTGGCGAGGTGGATGGCGCCTGGGCCAGAGGTCGCGATGCACGCCCCGATCTCGCCGGTGAACTTGGCGTGGGAGCACGCCATGAAGGCGGCCATCTCCTCATGCCTGGTCTGGATGAACTGCGGGTCGTCGCCGACCTGTTCGAACGCGCCCAAGAACGCGTTGATCCCGTCGCCGGGATATCCGTAGATGCGATGGATTCCCCACTCGCGCAGCCGCTCCAGCATGTAAAGGGCGACGTCCGGCATCTCGCCTCCTCCGTCTTCGGTTGACCAAGTTGTCATGCCCGATGAGGCGGTCATCGAACATCCGTCGGTTCAGGCGCTCCGTCTCGTGGGAAGAGCCGTTCCATGACCGCGGTGATCAACGTCCCAGCCAAGACCGACCCACGCATCCCTGGCGGCGTGTACGGCAACGTCGAGATCGACGCCATGCGCCTGCGTCGAGCGCTGAAGAAGGCGATCACCGGAGAGGTCCGGTTCGACCCGGCGTCGAAGGCGATGTACGCGAACGACGCGTCCAATTTCCGGCAGGTGCCGATCGGCGTCGTCATTCCCAAGAACCTGGACGACGTGGTCGCGACGCATCGCATTTGCGCGGAGTTCGGCGCGCCGATCGTCAACCGAGGCGGCGGCACGAGTCTGTCCGGCGAGACGGTGAACGTCGCGGTCGTGATCGACAACTCGAAGTACCTGACGCAGATCGGCGAGACGGACGTCGTCAACACCCGGGTCACCGTGCAAACGGGCGCCATCAACGAGCGCGTCAACATGCACACCGGCAAGCAAGGCCTGGTGTTCGGTCCCGACCCGTCATCCCACTCGCGGTGCACGATCGGCGGGAATCTCGGCAACAACTCGTGCGGCGTCCACTCCGTCCAATCGCAGCTGTACGGGCCCGGCCCACGCACGTCCGACAACACGCACGCGATGGAGATCGTCACGTACCGCGGCGACCGATTCTGGGTCGGCGTGAACGAGGAGGAGCACCTCGACGAGATCATCGCGAGCGGGGGACCCAAGGGTGAGATCTACCGGCAGTTGCGCGATCTACGCGACCGCTACATCGACGACATCAGGGCTGGCTTCCCGTCGGTGGAGGAGCTGCCCCGACGGGTGTCGGGCTACAACCTCGACGAGCTGTTGCCGGAGAAGGGGTTCAACGTCGCGCGCGCTCTCATCGGCACCGAGAGCACCTGCGTGACCGTTTTACAGGCGACGCTCCTGCTCACCCCCGCGCTGCTGCATCGCACGCTCGTCACGGTGTACTACCGCACGGTCGCCGAAGCGGGCGAGCACGTCGTTGAGATCACCGAGCGCTGGCGGCCCATCGGCCTCGAGGCCATCGACCACCGGCTGATCCACGACCAGCAGGCCAAGCAACTGCACGTCCGCGACATCCATGAGCTGCCGCGAAACCAGGACGAAGACGGCGCCTGGCTGATGGTGCAGTTCGGCGCCGACCGCCGTGAGGACTCGCAACGCACGGCGCACGAGTTCCTCGAGTGGCTGGAGAAGGTGAAGGGTTACGAGCCTGACCGCATGGTCGTCATGACCAGCAGGCAAGACGGCGGCAACAGCGAGGACCTGTGGGAACTGCGCGAAGCCGGCCTGGGCTCGACCGCGTTCCCCCCGGACGGGCTCGATCACTGGCCCGGCTGGGAGGACTCCGCGGTGCCGCCGGCTAAGGTCGGCGCCTACCTCGCCGAACTCGAGGAGGTGTACGGCAAGTACGGCCTGACGGGCGCCATGTACGGCCACCTCGGTCAAGGTTGCGTGCACTCGCGAATCAGCTTCGACCTGCGTAGCGAGCAAGGCCTCAAGACGTACCGCGCCTTCATGGAGGAGGCGGCCGACCTCTGCGTGTCGTACGGGGGGTCGGTGTCGGGCGAGCATGGAGACGGGCAGCAGCGGGCCGAACTGCTGGTGAAGCAGTACGGCGAGCGGTTGATCGACGCCATGCGCGAGTTCAAACGGATCTGGGACCCGGACTGGAAGATGAACCCGGGCAAGGTCGTCGACGCCTACCGGTTCGATGAGAATCTCAAGCTCGGGGTCGACTACAACCCGTGGCGGCCGACGACGAAGTTCGCCTACCCAGAAGACAAGAACGACTTCGCGCACGCCACCCTGCGCTGCGTCGGCGTCGGCAAGTGCCGCGTCCCCGAGGCACAGGAGACGATGTGCCCCAGCTACCAGGTCACGCGCGAGGAGAAAGACAGCACGCGCGGACGCGCCCGGTTGCTCTTCGAGATGCTACGCGGCGAGGTCATCACCGACGGCTGGCAGTCGAAAGAGGTGTACGACGCGCTCGACCTATGCCTCGCCTGCAAGGGCTGCACGAACGACTGTCCCGTCAACGTCGACATGCCGACGTACAAGTCGGAGTTCCTGCACCACCATTACCGCTCGTGGCGCCGGTGGCGGCCGCGCTACGCGTACGCGTTCGGATTCATCGACCAAGCGTCACGGCTGGCCACGCGCTTTCCCGAGTTGGCGAACTTCGCGACGCAAACCCCTGCGCTTCGGTCGTTGGCCCGGCTGGCGGCTGGAATCGACCAGCATCGACCGCTGCCCAAGTTCGCGCCGATGAACTTGCAGCAGTGGTTCAAACGGCGTGGGGGCACCCGCAACCCGACAGGACGTCCCGTCGTCCTGTTTCCTGACACCTTCAACAACTACCTGCACACCGACGTGGGCGTCGCGTGCGTCGAGGCGATCGAGGCCGCCGGCTGGCGGGTCGTCATGCCAGAGAAGCACATCTGCTGCGGCCGGCCGCTCTACGACTACGGGTTCCTGGACACGGCCGAGCGCTACCTGCGCAACGTCCTCGACCAGCTTCGACCGCTCCTTCGCGAGGGCACGCCGATCGTCGGCATGGAGCCGAGCTGCCTCGCCGTCTTCAAGGACGAACTCAAGCGGATACTCCCCCACGACGACGACGCCGGACGACTGACCCAAAACGCTTACCACTTCGGCGAATTCTTCGACAAGTTCGACATCGAGCCGCCGAAGCTGCACGGCAACGCGCTGATGTGGGGTCACTGCCATCACCGCGCCACCGGCGGCATGGAGCCCGAGCAGCGAGTGCTCGAGAAGATGGGCCTGAACGTCGAGTCGCTCAAGGGCGGCTGCTGCGGGCTCGCCGGCTCCTGGGGGTTCGAAGACGGAAAGTGGGAGATCTCCGTCGACTGCGGCGAGGAGAAACTGCTCCCGGCGGTCCGTGAGGCGTCGTCCGACACGGTCGTGGTGGCCAACGGGTTCTCCTGCAAGACGCAGATCCAAGACGCGTCTCGCTCGAATCGGCGGGCGCTGCACCTGGCGCAGGTGATGTCGCTCGCCCGCGACAACCGGTCCGAGCGCGCCACACCGGCACTGCCCGAAGAGGGGTATTACGGCAAGAAACCGGCGCCGTGGTGGGGACGTCGGCTCGCGCGCACGATCGGACCCCTCGCAGCGGGCGCGGGAGGCGCGATGCTGGCAGCTGGCTGGCTGGGCGCTCGGCGCCGCGACTAGCTTCGCTAAGAATTGGCTTACGACCACTCCCCGACCGCCGGAACCCGCCTAGCGTCGTCTTCGAGCGACGAGCGAGTTCCCGTCGCCCGGGGCGGCGGAGTGGGGTGGGCATGTGTTGGGCCGAGGAAAGTATTGGCGGCTTCGGCTAAACCGCCGTATCCGAAAGGTTCAGCCGTACACGCCCTCGTTTATCAGGCACATCGAAGAAGAGGTCCGCCTGCTCAAGCTAGTCGCCGCAAACGCCAGCGTGGATCCCTTCGATCTTTGGCCCTTCATGCGCAAGGGCCAAGGTGTCCGAGATGTCGTCGAGGCTCTTCACTTGACCGCGCCGAAAGTGCTCTACGGGCCGATGCCGTCGAAGGACTTGCCCTGGGAGGTCCTGCCGCCGTTGTTCGTCGTCAAGCCATCGACCGGTTCGTCAAGCCGCGGCGTGTTCGTGATGCGCCGATCCGCCGACGGCCGCTTCAACGACTTGATGAAGGGTCGAAGCTGGACCGCCGAGGAACTGGTGCTGCAATATCAGCAACTTCCTTCGAATTGGCATCAGGTGCTAAATGACGAGGTGTTGATCGAAGAACTTGTCGAGTGTCGTGGGCGACCTTCCTACGACTGGAAGGTCTACGCCTTCCGCGGCGAGATCGCTCTTATCGAGCAAATCGACCGGCTTGGCGGCCGGATGCGCTTCCGGCACTACCTGCCTAACTGGGCGCCCGCGCTCCACGCCTGGTCCGGACGATACGACCGTGAGGATCCGCTCGACGGGCCCTTAAGACCCGGTGAACTGCTCCAGGCCGCCGCAGCGGTGTCCTTGGCGGTGCCACTGCCATTTGTGCGGGTCGATCTCTACGAAAGCGACTCCCATGTCTTCGTCGGCGAACTGACGCCTTTCCCAGGCGGCTCCGTCGAACACAGCCCGGCTTGGGACCGCCTTCTCGGCGAGGCGTGGGAGCGAGGCGAGGCTGCCTTGCGCGCCGCGAGGGTGCCACGCTACGAGTTCCCGCCAATGCGCTGAGTGATTTACCCGAACCCCCACCCCACTCCCGGCACGGCCGCTACAGTCTCCTCGCAGGCGAGCGATTGACCTTCAGGGGACCCCGTCGAGAGCGGTCGTGGGGGATACATGTTAGGCAGAGGGAACTACTGGCGGCTTCAGACGAAGTTTCACCTCCGGGTGAATCGTCCATTCACACCGTCGTTTTCCAGGCACGTCCAGGAAGACGTGCGAGTCCTCAAACTCGTCGCCAAGAACGCCAACATCGATCCGTTCGACCTCTGGCCCTTCATGCGCAAAGGGGGCGGGGTCCGGGAAGCCGTGGAAGCGCTCAACTTAGCCGCGCCGAAAATGCTTTACGGACCCCTGCCCTCGGCTGACGTGCCCTGGGATGACCTCCCTTCCAGCTTCGTCATCAAGCCGTCAGCGGGCTCGTCGACCCGCGGCGTGTTCGTGATGCGCCGATCCGCCGACGGCCGTTTCGACGATCTCATCGGGGGTCGACGCTGGACCGCCGAACAGCTCGTGCGCCAATATCAGCAGCGGCCATCCAACTGGCGAGACGTGCTCAAAGACGAAGTCCTAGTAGAGGAGCTCGTCGAATGCGGCGGACGACCGTCGTATGACTGGAAGTTCTACGCCTTCCGCGGCGAGGTCGCGCTCATCGTCCAAGTGGACCGGCTTGGGCATAAGCGCATGCGCTACTACTTGCCCGACTGGACGCCGGTGCGCCACGTCTGGTCAGGTCGCTACGACGTCGACGACCCGCTAGATCCGCCGACGAGACCCGACGAGTTGCTCGACACCGCCACGCGGGTTTCGTTGGCGCTCCCGATTCCCTTCGTGCGCGTCGATATGTACGCAAACGACGCGCAGGTGCTCATCGGTGAGCTCACGCCCTTCCCCGGCACCTGCCACGAACACAGCCGCGCCTGGGATCGCATCCTCGGCGAGGCATGGGAGCGAGGCGAGGCGGCGTTACGCGCTTCCGGCGTGCCGCGCTACGAGCTGCCACAGAACCGAGAGCTCACGCCAGAACGCGGGTGACCCCCCCACAGCACTCATCGGCCACCGCTCGCGTGACTGCCCAACGTCTTTGGTCTGCCGCGCCCGGACGCGGAGTTACCGCAACCGCCAACCGGGCATGACAAACGATCAGTGACGGCGCACCGCCACCGCGAGGAGGAGCTTGGAGTGGAAGCGCATTCGCAGCCGGCGGGCTGGATCGAGGCGATCGGCTGGTTCAGCCTGTCCATCGCGTTCGCCAGCGGACTCGTGATGCTGGTCGACATCTACTTGCGCGGCTATCGGCAGAAGATGTGGATCATGAACCTGGTGTACCCGATCACCGCGCTGTATTGGGGCCCGGTCGCGCTGTGGTTCTACTTCAAGCACGGACGTCGCAAGTCCAAGCCGATGATCGAGCGGATGGGCGAGCCGGACTCGGAGAAACTGCCGCGCTGGAACATCCTGGGCAAGGCGGTGAGCCACTGCGGAGCGGGCTGCACGCTGGGCGACATCGGCGGCGAGTGGTTGGTGGCGAGTCTCGGTTTGACGATCGCCGGTGAGAGCCTGCTCGCCGACATCCCGATGGACTTCGCCTGGGCCTGGGCGCTCGGCGTCGCGTTCCAGTACTTCACCATCGTGCCGATGCGCGACATCGGCAAGCTCAAGGGGATCTGGGCCGCCATGAAGGTCGACACCTTGTCGATCCTCGCGTTCCAGGTCGGCCTGTTCGCGGGCATGGCCATTTACCAGAAACTGATCTTCTCCCCTGGTCTGCCGAAATCCACGGCCACGTACTGGATGATGATGCAGCTCGCCATGGTCCTCGGTTTCTTCACCGCGATCCCGGTCAATGACTGGCTCATCAAGAAGGGCCTGAAAGAGAAGATGTAGACGAGTGACCAGCCCGCAACTGCCAGGCGTCTTCGCGCATCTCGCACCGGCACTCGACCACTATGGCTATCTCGCCGTCGGCGGGCTCGTGGTGGTCGAGGACTTCGGCGTCCCGGTGCCTGGCGAGAAGATTCTGATCGCCGCCGCCGTGTACGCAGGCGCGGGACAGCTCAACGTTGTCGTCGTCGGCGTCATCGCATTGTTCGCCGCGGTGGTCGGCGACAACATCGGCTTTGCCATCGGCAATTTCGGCGGTCAACCGCTGGTCTCGCGCTACGGCCGCTACGTCTTCTTGACCGAGGGCCGGCTAGAGCGCGCCAACCGACTGTTCTCCCACCACGGAGGCAAGATCGTCACCGTCGCCCGCTTCATCGAAGGACTGCGCCAGCTCAACGGCATCATCGCCGGCATCTCAGACATGGCATGGCGCCGGTTCCTTGTCTTCAACGCGATCGGCGCGCTCGCGTGGGTCGCAGTGTGGCTCACCGTCGGGTACGCGGCGGGGCGCCACATCGACTCGATCTACCGCACGATCTCCCACTACGAGCTCTATGCGGGCATCGCGCTCGGCGTCGTCATCGTCGCCGCGATCGTCCGGCACTTCGTCCGGCGCGGGTGACCTTTCGCCCGACGGCGCAGGACCTTGGTCGGCTTGACGCGATACCCTGCTGGGGTATGGTATTTGTCGAGGAGGTTCCGATGGCTGGCTACAGCGACGACAAAGAGGCACTGCTCAAGCGGCTGCGTCGGGTCGAGGGTCAGGTGCGCGGGCTGGAGCGCATGGTCGAGGACGACGAGTACTGCATCGACGTGCTCACCCAGATTTCGGCTGCCACCAAGGCGCTCGAGGCGGTGGCGCTGAATTTGCTCGAAGACCACCTGCACCATTGCGTGCACGAGGCGATCGCCGCCGGGGGCCCGCAGGCCGACGAGAAGATCACCGAGGCTGCGGCGGCGGTTCGTCGGCTCGTCCGGTCCTGAAACTCAGGCAGCCACACATCAGCAGGGAGAGGAACCACATGAGCACCCGCACGTTCACGGTCGAGGGTATGAGCTGCGACCACTGCGTCCACGCCATCACCGGCGAGGTCACCCAGGTTGAAGGCGTGTCAGCGGTCGACGTCGACCTCACCGCCAAGACCGTGACCGTCAGCGGCGAGCAGTTTGGGGACGACGCGGTGCGCGCGGCCATCGACGAGGCCGGTTACACCGTCGTCGGTTGATCGCAGCGGGAAGGACACGAGCGTGAGCACAGAGACCGATCGCAACCCGTCCGGCACGGCAGGCATCGAGTTTCCGGCCAGCGCGCCGATGCGAATCGAGCTGGCCGTGGGCGGGATGACGTGTGCCTCGTGCGCCGCTCGCATCGAGAAGAAGCTGAACCGGCTTGACGGCGCCACCGCGACCGTCAACTACGCAACCGAGACGGCGACGGTGTCGTTCGACCCGGAGAGGCTCTCCCCTGACGACCTGATCTCCACGGTCGAGGCCACCGGCTACACCGCCACCCTTCCCCGACCGCCCGCGATGACAAAGCCGCACGGCGACACGGCGGACGGCGACACGGCGGACGGCGACACGGCGGACGGCGACACGGCATCCGCCCAGCCCGGCGACGAGACCGAATCGCTTCGCCAGCGGCTTGTGACCTCGGCGCTGTTGACCGCGCCGGTGGTCGTGATGGCGATGGTGCCCGGCGCTCAGTTCCGGTTCTGGCAGTGGCTCGCGTTCGCGCTGGCGGGGCCGGTCGTGACGTGGGGCGCGTGGCCGTTCCACCGCGCGGCGGCGATCAACGCGCGACACCGTGCCACCACGATGGACACGCTGATTTCCGTGGGCGTGCTCGCGGCGTTCTTCTGGTCGGTGTGGGCGCTGTTTTGGGGCGGCGCTGGCGAGCCTGGGGTCACGATGCCGTTCCGCTGGATCGCCTCCGGCGACGGCAGCGCCGAGATCTACCTCGAGGTGGCGTCCGGCGTCACGACCTTGATCCTGCTTGGCCGTTTCTTCGAAGCCCGCGCGAAGCGCCGCTCCAGCGGCGCGCTGCGCGCGCTGCTCACGCTGGGCGCGAAGGACGTCGCCGTCCTGCGCGGCGGTGTTGAGACCCGTGTCCCGATCGCCCAGCTCGGGGTCGGCGACCTGTTCGTCGTGCGCCCTGGAGAGAAGATCGCGACCGACGGCCTCATCGTCGACGGCAACTCCGCGGTCGACGCGAGCATGCTCACCGGCGAGTCGGTGCCCGTCGAGGTCGGCGCCGGTGACGCTGTGGCGGGGGCCACCGTGAACGCGAGCGGCAAGCTCGTCGTACGAGCCACCAGGGTGGGCGCCGACACCGCGCTCGCCCAGATCGCCCGGCTGGTCACCGAGGCGCAGTCCGGCAAGGCACCGGTGCAGCGGCTCGCCGACCGGGTCGCCGCCGTGTTCGTGCCGGTGGTGATCGGCCTGTCGCTGGCGACGCTCGCGTTCTGGCTTGCCGACGGCGCCGGCGCGACCAAGGCGTTCACCGCCGCCGTCGCGGTGCTGATCATCGCCTGCCCGTGCGCGCTCGGCTTGGCCACGCCGACCGCCTTGATGGTCGGCACCGGCCGTGGCGCGCAGCTCGGCATCCTCATCAAAGGCCCGCACATCCTTGAGTCGACCCGGCGGGTCGACACGATCGTGCTCGACAAGACCGGCACGGTGACCAGCGGCAAGATGAAGCTGGTCGACGCGATCCCGGCTGCGGGCGAGGACCGCACTGAGCTACTCCGCATCGCCGGCGCGCTCGAGCACGCCTCGGAACACCCGATCGCGCAAGCCATCGTGGCTGCGGCGAGCGAGCAAACCGGGCCGCTGCCGAGTGTCGACGGCTTCGCCAGCGCGGCCGGCCTCGGAGTTCGCGGAACCGTCGATGGCCACGCCGCCCTGGTCGGCCGGCCACAACTGCTGGCCGACGCCGGCGTCAAGATCCCTGACGAGCTCACCCACGCGCGCGAGCAGGCGGAGGCGGCTGGCCGCACCGCGGTCCTTGTCGCATGGGACGACGCGGCGCGCGGACTGCTTGCCGTGGCCGACACACCGAAACCGACCAGTGCGCAGGCGATCGCCGCGCTGCGCGAGCTCGGTCTCGCGCCGGTGCTGCTGACCGGCGACAACGCGCGTACCGCCAACGCCGTCGCCGATCAGGTCGGCATCGACGACGTGCGCGCGGAGGTGTTGCCCGCCGACAAGGTCGACGTGGTCAAAGCGTTGCAGGCCGAGGGCAAAGTCGTCGCCATGGTCGGCGACGGCGTCAACGACGCCGCGGCGCTGGCTCAGGCCGACCTCGGCCTCGCGATCGGCACCGGGGCCGACGTCGCGATCGAGGCCAGCGATCTCACCCTGGTCGCCGGCGACCTGCGGGCCGCCGCCGACGCGATCCGCCTGTCGCGGCGCACGTTAGCCACGATCAAGGGCAACCTGTTCTGGGCGTTTGCCTACAACGTCGCCGCGCTGCCGCTGGCCGCCGCCGGACTGCTCAACCCGCTGATCGCGGGCGCGGCGATGGCGTTCAGCTCCGTCTTCGTCGTCACGAATAGCCTGCGGCTACGCAGCTTCCGCGCCGCGCACGCCACTTCATCGCCAGCCGAACACGGCTAGCCGAGGCAGGGCTAGCCGACGACGCGCACCGCACCGCTGTAGTGGCCGTGCCCCATGACCGACTGGACCTTCACGACGTCGCCGGTCTGGGGCGCGTCGACCATCATGCCGCCGCCGATGTAGATGCCGACGTGGTGATGGTCGCCGTAAAAGAAGACGAGGTCACCGGGGCGCAGCTGGTTGTAGTTGACGTGACGGTAGGCGTTCCAGAAGGTGCCGGTGTAGTGCGCGGTCGCCACGCCGGCCTGCCGGTAGGCCCACTGCACCAGGCCTGAGCAGTCGAACGCGCTCGGTCCGGACGCCGCCCACACGTAGGGCCGGCCGAGCTTGCTCATCGCGGCGGCGACGGCCCGCTGGGCGATCGACGAACCTCCGGAGGATTGCGGCGTCACGGCGGGTGCCGCCGCGGCGGGCGCGGCCGCCCGCACGGTGCTCCGGCTGGCGCGCGCGGCAGCCGCGGCGGCGGCGCGGGCCTGCGCGGCGGCGGCTTGCGCGTGCTGGGCGGCGAGCAGTTGCGCGCGCTGTTGCGCGTTGAGCTGGTCGAGCACCTGCTTGGCTTGGGCCAGCAGCGCGTTGATGTGCTGCTTTTGCTGGGCGAGCTGCGCGCGAATCGCCTCGGCCGCCGCGTTCGCCTGGGTAGCCGCCGTCACCTGCTGGCGGTACGCGAGGTTCGCGGCCCGTGCGCGGGTGACCGTCGCCGACTGGGTGCGGCCGACCAGCGCCAGCGCGGCGACCCGATCGGCGACCAGTTGCGGGTCGCCGTTGACCACCGCCTGCAAAGTCTGGCTGTCGCCGCCCGCCTCGTAGCGCTCGACCGCGAACTCCGACACCCGGGCCTGCGCGCCGACCAGCTGGTTGGCCGCCACGGCCGCCCGCTTGCGTGCCGCGTCGGCGAGCGCGGTCGCCTTGTCAAGGCGCGACTGCGCCTGGTTGTACTGCTCGGCGAGTTGTTCGGCCTGGTCGTTGAGTTGGCTGACTCGCGCCTGCGCCTGCGCCACCGTCTTGGGCGCGGCGGCCCGGCCGGTGGCCGGGAACGCGGTGGCGGCCGTCGAAGCCGCGGCGGCGGCGCACACCACGGCGATCAAAATTTCGGGCAGTGCGAGTTGCGGCGAGACGCACCCGGCCAGACCTCTCCTCTTCGCGGCCGCCGACCGGGTTAGCTGACGGGTTCGGGCCAGAGGAAGCCCTACCGGGCGACGGTGAACGTCGTCCGGATTCACCCCGGGACACAAGAGTGGGTCCCCGGCTCCCGCTGCGCGAGTAGCGCTGCGGGATTAGGCGGCGACTCGACCGCCGCCACGCCACCTCGGCAGGCTAGTCACGATCAGGTCACGCAGAGCGTAGAACATCAGGACGGCGGTCACAACGACCGCCCTCGTGCGAAGGGTCGGCACGCGTATCGTGACGACCAGCCGACACCTGACCACAGTAGGGATCGTCCATGGCCGCGGGCCGACTGTTCTACGGCAGCACGACGTTCGAGGTCGAGGACGCCGACAAGACGAGCGAGTCGATCGCCGCCGCACTCGACGGCAACACCACGTCTGTGGACGTCGAGACGAGGGCCGGTTCACTGCGGCTGTTCCTCGGCACAGGCGCCGGCGTCGCGGTGCTGACGCTCGACGAGGCGGCGGCCCCGTAGAGGCTTGCGGGCGGACGAGTCGGCCTATAGGCCGGGTTCTGTCGTCGAGCCGAAGCCCGACGGGCGACCATCCATCTACGACTGCCGTTGCCGACAGCCTCTAGCGGTCTACCCGCAGGCTCGGGCGGGCCGCCCTCAGACGCCTGCGTTTGACCTTGCTCCAGGTGGGGTTTACCGAGCCGCTTGGGTCACCCCAAACGCTGGTGGTCTCTTACACCGCCGTTTCACCCTTACCGCCGGACGCCGAAACGCCCCGCGGCGGTTTGTTCTCTGTGGCACTGTCCCGCGGGTCACCCCGGGTGGGCGTTACCCACCACCTTGCCCTGTGGAGCCCGGACCTTCCTCGGCAGCTTCGGTTTCCCGCCGCTGACGCGGCCGCCCGGCCGGCTCGTCCGCCGTCCCACCATCGTAGGCGAGCGCGAAACTCAACGCTCGCGTCGACGGGTCGGCCCTCTCCAGCCGCACCTCGACGCGCTCGCCGAGCGGCAAACCCTCGCCGTCGCAACGCGCGCGCACCGGCGGCCGCCGCAGCTGCACCGTCCCGCCGCGATGGTTCCGCTCGACCACCGTCGCCTCGAACGTCTCACCGACGTGCGCCGCGAGCAGCACCGTCTCGACCAGGTCGACGCAGGCCCGCTCTAGCGCGTGCGCGCGATGATCGGACGCCGCCATGACCGCCGGCAGCGCAGGCAGCGCCTCGCGCACCCATGCCGGGATCGGCGACCCGGCGCACACCGCCGCGCACAACTCACCGACGTAGCGGTCCACGAGTCTGCGCAGCGGCGCGGTCGCGTGCGCGTACGGCGCGGCCACCGCGGCGTGCTCGGCCTCGGTCGGCGGCTTGCCGTCGAACGCTGTGTAGCCGGCGCCGCGAAGCAGCCGCGTCGACAACTCGAGCAACGCGGCCCCCGTGTCGGTCGCTGGATCGAGTTTCCGCACAAAACCCTGGTACGTCAGCGATTTCGGCCACTCGACGTCGAGAGCCTTCGCACTGCGGCGCAACATGTCGACGGCGCCTTGGTCAGGAGCAGGCAGCGTGCGGAGGATCCCGACGCCGGCGTCGAGCATGACGCCCGCGGCGGCCATGCCGGTGAGCAGCGAGATCTGCGCGTTCCAATCCTCGACCGGCAACGGCGCGCGATAGCTCAACCGGAATCCGTCGCCCTCCGGGTCGACCTCCTGCTCGGGTAGCCGCAGGCTCACCGCGCCGCGATCGATTTCCAACTGCTGCCGCAGTTTCCCGACTTCGGCGAGCAGCGCGAGCACATCGTCGTCCGATATGTTGTTTGCGCCGATGCGCGCTTGCGTGCCTTCATAGTCGAGTCGGGCGGTCGAGCGGACCATCGCGCGCACCACGTCCGCCTCGGTCTGCCGGCCGTCGCTGTCGAGATCGATGATCCAGACGAGGGCTGGGCGAGCCTGGTCCGGGAGCAGGCTCGCGGCGGCCTCGCCGACCGCCGGCGGATGCAGCGGCGTGCGGATGTCAGGGCTGTACAGCGTCTCGCCGCGCAGGTGGGCCTCGAGATCGACGGGATCGCCGGGCGCGACGAACGCCGCGACGTCCGCGATCGCGTAGCGCACCCGGTAACCGGCGCCACGGCGTTCGATGTGCATGGCCTGATCGAGGTCCATCGAACCGGGCGGGTCGATGGTGACGAAGCCGACGTCCGTCAAATCGCGGTCAGGCAATCTCGGACGACGCGCGGCCTGTTCGGCCGCGGCGACCACGGGTTCCGGAAACGGCCCAGGGACGCCGAGTTCGGCGCGAACGCCGGCGAAGCCCTCGCGGAGTCGGGCTCCGTCGGCGACGAGTCGGACGCGGCGGTGCGGCACGCCGCCACCGTACGCTACGACGGTGTGGTTGATCGCGGCGCTGGCCGGCGGCATTTGCGTCGCGATAGGGGCCCTCCCCTGGCATGACGCCGTCGCGACCACGCAGCGGGTCGGTCCGATTCTGGGCTTCCTGGTGGCGATCACGGTCGTCGCCGAATTGGCTGACGCCGCGCACGTCTTCGACGTCGCGGCGGTGCGGGCCGCGCGGACGGCGCGGGGCCGAACACCGTGGCTGTTCGCGATGGTGTTGCTGCTCGGCACGCTCACCACGATCGTGTTGAGCCTCGACACCACTGCGGTGCTGCTCACACCCGTGGTGCTCGCGATGGCGACCCGGTTGCGCCTCGCGCCGATGCCGTTCGCGATGGCGGCGGTGTGGCTGGCGAACACCTCGAGTTTGTTGCTGCCGGTGTCGAACCTGACGAATCTGCTGGCGGTGAGCCGCCTGCGCATGTCGGCGCCGCAGTTCGCCGGACGGATGTGGTTGCCTGCGCTGTTGTCGCTGCTCGTGACGGCCGCGGTGCTGGGCTTGTGGTATCGCCGTGATTTGGGCGGCCACTACGAGGTGCCGTCACCCCTCGATGTGCCCGATCGGTTGCTGTTTCGGACGTCGGCCGCGGTGTGCGTCGTCGTCGCGCCGTTCTTCGTCACGGGCATCCCGGTTTGGATGACGGCGACCAGCGCGGCCGTCGCGCTCGCCGCTGTCTATGTGTTCAGATCGCCGCGCACGCTTCGCGTCTCGTTGCTGCCATGGCGACTTGTCTTGATGGTGGAGGGACTCTTTCTGCTCATCGCCACGCTCGGCGACCACGGACTCGACCGCGTTGCTCGGCCACCTCGCGGGGCACTCCGAATCCGCTCTTGGCGTCTTGCGCACAGCGGGGGCGGGCGCGGCGTCGAGCAACGTGGTCAACAACCTGCCGAGCTACCTTGCACTAGAACGCGTCGCCGACGGTCGCAAGGACCAGCTGTTCGGCTTGCTCTTGGGCAGCAATCTCGGACCGCTCATCTTGTTGTGGGGCTCCCTCGCGACCTTGCTGTGGCGAGAACGCTGCAAGGCGCGCGGCGTCCGCGTGAGCGCCTGGGAGTTCGCGCGCGTCGGCTTGGTCGGGGTGCCGGTGCTGCTCGTCGTCAGCTGGGCAGGACTCCTCGTCACTCGGTAGGAACGCGCGCCATCACTCAGCGACGTTGAAACGGTTAGCGAGCGTCGTCAGCTTGGCGACATACGAGGGCCAGTCGTAGTCGCCGGGAACGCTGCTGTTCTGCCGCTGCCATCCGACGGCGCCGTCGTGCATCTCGCGCATGATGTCGGCATGGCCCGCGTGACGTGACAGGTCGTAGAGCACGTGAACGATGATTCGCTGCAGGGTGACGTCACGCCGGTCAGACGGCCACCAGGGCACGCGTCCTGGCGCGTCAAGCGGTAGCTGCTCGATCGTCTCGTCGGCGAAGGCGCCGACGCGTCGGTAGAGGTGGACAAGCCCGTCTTTCGTCTCGTCTTCACGCGCGTACCAATCGGACTGCGGATCCTCGTCGTACGCCTCCATGGAAACCAACTCGTCTGGCGTCGGAAACTCGCGGCCGAAGGTTGGCCCGAAGTAGCCCGCCTCGACATTGAGGCAGTGCTTGACGACGCCGAGCAGGTTGTTACCGGTCGGAGTGCGGGGCAGCCTGGCAGATCGCTCGTCCAATCCGTCAAGCTTCCAGATCAGCCCTTCGCGAGTCTGGCGAAGGTAGTGGTGCAGCACGGTCTTCGGGTCACCCATGTCAGGCAGTTCAGTCATGCCCGCCAGTCTGCGTCGTGAGATCGCGCCGTTCAACAACAATTCGCGCGGCAACTTCGCCCAGTCGCCGATGCGCTGCTCGGGATCGGCCTTCACGCCGACCGAAGGGTTTGCGTCGCCGAGCTCGGCGTGTCGGCAGCGCAAATCCTTCACTCACGGGAGCGAGCCTCGCGCCGCACCACGAGTATCTCAGTGCGCGATCGTCAGATGAGACGTGTCGTTGAACGTCCGCAACACTTGCGGCCCGTCTTCGTAGTACCCGAGCTCGGTCAGACTCGCGTTGTCGACCTGGAGCCGGTACATCGATGTCAGCGGCGCCTCCAGCGTGCTCGCCACGAAACTCGCCACCGGGCGCGAGTGCGTGACGACGCACACCGTGAGTCCGCGATGTCGGTTGACCACGCGCTGCTGCGCCCGCGATATCCGATAGTGCAACGAGTCGTAGCTCTCGCCCTCGGGTGGGGAAATCGTCGGATCGGCGAACCACAACGCCAATTCGCGTGGCCACCGCTCCTGCACCGTCTCAAGGGTCAAGCCCTCCCAAACGCCGAAGTCGACCTCGCGCAAGTCGTCGTCCTGCTCGATCGGCGCGCCGATGAGCGAGGCGATCACCGAAGCTGTTTCTCGACATCGAGACAGTGGCGATGTCACGACGAGATCGACACCACCGCGCGACGCCAGGCGGGCCGCGACGGCTTTCGCCTGTAACCGGCCCTGCTCGATCAACGGGGGGTCGCCGACTCCGGAGAAGCGCTTCTCCAACGAAAACGACGTCACTCCGTGTCGCACCAGCAACAGCGAGGTCGATGCGAACGTTGGGCCCCACCCGATGATCCGGTTGGCAGTCGGACCCGCGGCCACGCCGGTAGCCACCACGCCGGCCGCCATCTGCGCCGCCGCCCCCCCAGCCATGTCCTCGGCCGCATCCCCGGCCGCGCCCCCACTCGCCGGCCTCGACACCCGAGCCCGTCGTCTCGAGGTGCCGGCGTCCATCGCCTCGTTCGCCAACCGGTCGGCCGCCTGGTTGCGCTCACGGGGAATCCAGGTGTACACAACGTGTCCCGCGCCGAATGACGCGGCAAGCTTCGCGGCCTCACTGGCCAGCACCCGCATGTCGGGATGCTTGACCTGCCACCGCCCCGACATCTGCTCGACGACGAGCCGCGAGTCCATTCGCACCTCGACGAACGCCGCGGGGTCGATCTCTTGCGCTAGCCGCAGCCCAGCCAGCAGGCCGTTGTACTCAGCGACGTTGTTGGTCGCGACGCCTAAGAAGTCCGCGGCCTGACGCAGAATCTCGCCCGTCGACGCTTCTCGGACGACGGCGCCGTAGCCCGCCGGCCCAGGGTTGTTGCGCGATCCGCCGTCCGCCTCGACGATGAGCCGCCGGCCGCCCGAAGCAGCCGCGGTCACAGCCCGGATTCCGCAGCCCGCACGAGGATGCGGCGGCATTCCTCGCAACGCAACACCTCGTCGGGCGCCGCGTCGTGGATGCGGCCGAGGTCGCCGGGGTTCAGCGCCAGGTGACAGCCCTCACACCGGCCCCGATACAGAGCAGCCGCCCCCACACCACCCGAGGAGCTTCTGATTTTCTCATACAGGGCAAGCAAATCGGGCGGGATGTCAGGCACGACGGCGGCGCGCGCGGCAACGGTCGCCGCCTTCTCCGTGTCGATCTCGGCGAACAGTTCGTCGCGTCGCGTCGCGACCGCCGCGGCCTCCGCCGAGAGCTTGTCCCGCTCCGCCGACAACGACGCGACGTCGGCTTGCGCCGCCTCCCGGCGTTCCATGACATCCAGGACGACGTCCTCGAGGTCGGACCGCCGCTTCACCAGCGAGGCGATCTCCGACTGCAGACTCTCCAAGTCCCGCGCGGAGCTGACAGAACCGGCGTCGAGCCGCTGCTGATCGCGCTGCGAACGGGCGCGCACCTGGTCGACGTCCGCCTCGGCCTTCGCCTGCTCGCGCGCGAGATCGGATTCGGCGGTTTGCGCGACGACGAGCGCGTCGCCGACCTCGCGCAGCCGCGCGGCGACCTCCTCAACCGTCGCCAGCTCCGGCAGCGTGCGGCGCCGATGGTCGAGGCGATCGAGCGACGCGTCAAGTGCCTGCAAGTCGAGCAATCGCTGCTGCGCGGCGGGTTCGGCGTTCAGCGGACGTCCTTTCCAGAGCCGACGCGACCGCTCCACGGATCGGTCACGAGAACAGAAACCTCGGTGCCCACCGTAGTGCCGCCGCGGTCCAGGCAGGCACGCAGCCGCGACGCGGCGTCGGGCAGCCATGGCCACTCGGTGGCCCAATGCGGCATCTCGACGACCGCGCACCCACCGTCGGCGAGCTGTTCGCTCACGACGTGATGGCGCAGGTCAGCTGTGACGAACACATCGGCGCCCGCCACCGTCGCGGCCTCCAGATACGAGCCGCCCGCCCCGCCGCAGACCGCCACCCGGCGCACCGGCCGGTCGAGCGAGCCCGCGATCCGACCGCCACCCGCGGTCGACGGCAGCGCGGAGCCGACCCGCGCGGCGAAATCGCGCAACGCCAGCGCCGAATCCAGGTCGCCGATCCGGCCCGCTCCGGTCTCCCCCGGCCAGCTCGCGAGCTCGAAAACATCGAACGCCGGCTCCTCGTACGGATGCGCCGCCCGCAGCGCCGCCACGACAGCTTGCCGCCGGGACCGGGTCGCCACCATCTCGATGCGCGTCTCCGACACCCGGGTCACCTCGCCAACCTCGCCGATCGTCGGACGCGCCCCGAGCCTCGGCAAGAATGTGCCGAGCCCGGACGACGTCCACGCGCACCGGGCGTAGTCGCCGAGTTCGCCCGCGCCAGCTTCGGACAGCGCGTCGAGCAGCTTTTCGGCGTCCGGCTCAGGAACGAACGTGATGATTTTGTCGAGCGCCGGAGCGGGCAGCGCCTCGATCGGCCGCACCTCTGCGAGCCCGAGCGCGCTCGCCAACGCGTCGGAGACACCCGGCTTCGCGTGGTCGGCGTTCGTGTGCGCGACGTGCAGACCGATGCCGGCTTTGATCAAACGATGGACGACGCGACCTTTCGCCGTCGTCGCCGCGACCGACGACGTGCCACGCAAGAACAACGGGTGATGCGTCACGAGCAGGTCGACACCCATCCGCACGGCTTCGTCGACTACCGCCTCCACCGGGTCGATAGCGAACAGCACCGCGCGCACCGGATCCGCCGGATCGCCGCATACCGTGCCGACGGAGTCCCAGTCCGCCGCGAGCGCGGGCGGGTACAGCGATTCGAGCGCGTCGACCGCCTGCGCGAGAGTTGGGGCGTCCACGCTCGCAGGCTAGCGAATCAGCCGCGCGTCAGGCGTCGAGGTAATGGGCGAGCGCGGCGTACGTGGAGTTCCACTCCGCCGCCAGCTTCGCCCGGTGATCGTCGTCGATGACGCCGAACGCGCCGAGCCGGCCGCTCAACGCGGTCTGCTGAGGGCTGACAGATTCAAGCCGAACGCGCCACAGCGCGGTCACCGGGGCGTCGATGCCAAACGATCCCTCGATGGCGAAATCCTGCGGCATGATCAGCCGAGCGACGTGACCGAGCAGCACGCCGTTGCCGTCGTCGCAGTTCTCGAAGAACCGGCCGCCGACTCGCGGCTCGAACACGATCGACGCGCCGCCATGGACGCGGTGCGGCCACCAGGAGCCGATGTGCAGCAACGCGTCGAACACGCGGCGCCGCCCGGTCGGCAAGGTGAGATCGGTACGCAGATCGAGGGACGACGGGGTGAACCGCAGCTCCACAGGTGTGGGCGGGGCGGCAAGCCCGGCGCCGAATCCGGTTTCCGTCACGGCCCCCATCGTGCCTCCTTCCGGCGACGATGACCAGAGCCGGCCGGGTGTCCTGATCATCAGCGCGGGGATTACCGACTGACGAGTGAGCAAGTCGACAGACGGAAGGATCTTCGGATGGCTGGCAACGCCTTGACGGGCAAGACGATCGCGTTTCTCGTCGCGAACGAGGGGGTCGAGCAACTCGAGCTGACCAAGCCGTGGCAGGCGGTGAAGCAAGCAGGCGGAACCCCGAAGCTGGTCGCTCCCGAGAGCGGCAAGGTGCAGGCGTTCAACCACCTCGACAAGGGCGACACGTTTGACGTCGACGAGTCCGTCGAGACCGCGAGCCCAGACAGCTTCGACGCGCTGGTGCTCCCCGGGGGCGTCGCGAACCCCGACCAACTTCGCACCAAGCCCGCGGCGGTGTCGTTCGCCAAGACCTTCGCCACCGGCGGCAAGCCGATCGCGGTGATCTGCCACGGGCCATGGACCCTCGTGGAATCCGGTGTGCTCAAGGGCCGGACGATCACCTCGTGGCCGAGCCTGCAAACCGACGTCAGGAACGCCGGCGGCACTTGGGTCGATGAGGAAGTGCACGTCGACAAGTCGGGCCCAGGCCCGATCGTGTCGAGCCGCAAGCCGGACGATCTCAAGGCCTTCTGCCAGGAGATGGTCGACGTCTTCTCGGCATAGGCGCACGAGTGGTGGTCGGCGTCCGGCCCGGGGTGAACGGTGTCGGACGCCGACCATGTGTGGGGACGCCCGACAGGCGACGAGGGTTGCATCTAGTTTTTATGATTGTCGTTGGATGAACTCTCGCCATCGACAACGATCACGGGAGGCGGCCCGGTGGCGACCGCGGAGCGATTCCTCGACACGCGGGTCGCGACAACCCGCAGCTGCGCAGACCCTCCGCAAGGGCTCCCCCGCTTCCCGTGACGGCTGACTAAACGACCGCTTGACGCCGTTAACCGATCTGCTCTCTGGGTAGCGCGAGAGTGGAGGCATCGCACTCAGGATCGAGGTGGCGACAATGAGGTTACCGGGACGGGGCGGAGCGCATCGGCGCACGACGACACACGTCGACCATCGGATGGACTCACCTGTCGAGACGCGCGGGCGAGCGCAGGCGCCGGATCCGTACCCCCGAGAGGCTGCGGTAGCAGCCCAGCTCGCGGAGGCCCGCTACCAGCTGGCGGTGGCGGAGGATGAGCCGGCGTGGCGGGCTCGCACCCGCGTCGTGCTCAGCCCGATGGCCGCCCCGTCGATCATCGGACTGTTCGGCTTCATGGGCGCCACCTTGATGGTCGGCGCCTGGCAAGCCGGCTGGTACGGCGACGCCAGCACCCCCGGCGTGCTGTGGCCGTTCGCCATCTTCCTCGGCGGCCTGGCCCAACTCGTCGCCGGCTTCTACGCCCTGCGCGCCCGCGACGGCGTCGCCGTCGCCGCCCACGGCACCTGGGGCTCGTTCTGGCTCGGCTGGGGCGTCCTGCAACTGCTGGTCGCCACCCACGTGCTGCCCGCCGTCCCCCTCGGCGCCACCAACACCGCGCTGGCGTTCTGGTTCATCGTCCTCACCTTGATCACCACCATGACCGCCATCGGCGCCCTGGGCCAAAGCCTCGGCGTGGCCATCGTGTTGTGGACCCTGGCCGCCGGCTCCGCGCTGACCGCCGCCGGCTTCTACGGCGCCGGCCTGAACGTCCTGCGCGCCGGCGGCTGGGTCTTCGTCGCCTCCGCCACCGCCGCCTGGCTGGTCGCCTCCGCGATGATGTTCGAATCCGCCTACGGCCGCACCATCATCCCCCTCGGCAAATGGTCCAAAGACGCCAACATCCCCGGCCACACCCCCAGCGCACCCCTGGAATACCCAGCCGGAATGCCAGGCGTTCGAGTCGGCCAGTAGTCAATGACGTCAGCGGCTATCCGGAAGGAATCGCGTTCATGAAGATCGGTGTCATCGGTGCCGGAAATGTCGGCGGGAATCTCGCCCGCCGACTGGCCGAAGTCGGCCACGACGTTCATGTCGCCAACTCCCGGGACCCGGCGACGCTCGACGACTTCGCCGACGCCACAGGCACGACGCCGAGTCGCGTAACCGACGTCGCGCGCGGCGCTGACCTGGTCATCGTCAGCATCCCGGAGAAGAACGTGCCCGACCTGCCGCCGAATGTGCTTGAGGGCATCAAACAAGGGGCCCCGGTGATTGACACCGGCAACTACTACCCGAAAGACCGGGACGGTCTCATCCAACCAATCGAGGCGGGGGCCCCCGAGAGCCGCTGGGTTGAGCAACAGCTGAATCACCCGGTTATCAAGGCGTTCAACGGAATTCTGGCGCCCGCCTTAGTCGACGAAGCGCGACCAGCGGGAGACGCCCGCCGGCTGGGGGTGGCGATCGCCGGAGATGACGCGGACGCCAAACGCAAAGTCATGGCGTTGGTCGACGAGTTGGGATTCGACCCGGTCGACGCGGGCGGGATCGACCAGTCCTGGCGGATGCAACCGGGCACTCCCTGGTACGGCAAGGGCCTCGACGCGAACGGCGTCCGAGAAGCGCTCAACGAGGCGAGCCCTCGGCGTCCGGCCGAATTCAGCGCCGCGGTGTAGCCCGCTGCGTAGCTAGCCACTCCTCGAAGGTCTGGCCTTCGACCGCGCCGTCCGGGCAGGTGGCGGCGCCGGCGCGCAACGCGCGCGCCAAGCTGCCCGGCACCGGCACCGGCATGACACCGCCTCCACTGCGCTTGGCCTTCCGCCATTGCGCCGCGAGGTCGGCAAACGACTCCGCCCGTGGGCCACCGCGGTCGGGCAACATGCCCGCGGGCCCCGCGTCGAGCGCGGCGGCCAGGGTTCGGGCGGCGTCAGCGGTGCCGATGGGTTGCAGGGGGACGCTCATGGGCGCCGCCGTGAGGGGGCCGACGGTCAGTTTCTCCAGCAGGAAACCGATAAACGGGTGGAACTGCGTCAGCCGCTGCACGGTCCACGGCACCCGCCCGATCCCGATGATCTGCTCAGCGGCGAACTTCGCGCGGTAGTACGAATACGGGAGCAGGTCGATACCCACGATCGACACGTAGAGCAGGTGACGCACATCCGCCTCCGCCGCCGCGACGACCAGCCGCCTGGTGCCCTGCATGTCGACACGCATGCTGTCGCGCGGCGCGCTCGCCGCGTGCAGGACCGCGTCGACGCCTTTCACCGCCAGGTCAACGCCGTCGCCGGTCGCCAAGTCCGCGGCGACGAACTCGACGCCCTGAAGGCCCTCGACGCCATCAGGCGCCTTCGCCCGCTCGGGACGGGTGGTCATCGCCCGGATGTGATGTCCCCGATCGGCTATCGCCTTCAAAAGATCGGCGCCCAGCATGCCGGTGCCGCCGGTCACTAGAATTGTGCTCACAGCACAGCGGTTCCCGAACCGAGTCGTCGCTACACCGCGTCCACCACAGAGGCGCGGCCAGGCCGAATCGCTGACGGTCAGCGGAGGAGGATGTCGCCTGACGGGTCGATCGTCGCCGCGCTGGGGCCAAAGTCCGCGATCGACAGTCGGTTGACGAGATCGGCGGCCCGTGCGGCAGGATCGACCGCCGGGCGGCCGGAGGCGTCGAGCCGAAGCGACGTGAAGTGCGCGGCCGCCGGACGACCCGAACGGTCGAGGCCGACTCGCAGCGCGCCGGTCAGCGACAACGGCCCGGCGGTCGAGAAATTGCCGTAGCCGGCGAAGTCACCGAGGCTGTACGCGATGAGGTGATGCCGGTAGAACTCCATGCCGCGCAAGACATGCGGCCCGCTGGCGACCACCAGGTCGGCCCCTGACTCGATCGCAGCGTGGGCGAACTCCTTGGGATTGCCACGGTCCTCACCGAGATACCGCTCTTCCTGACCAGTGACGTGTGTCGCGTCGCCGCCTTCGGCGCCGGCGTGCAGGTAGACCACCACGAGATCCGCGGTCTGCTTGGCCGACGCGATCAGCTGGCGCGCGCGCACGTCGTCCAAGAGATTGTTCGTTGTGGAGTAAGGCGCGAAGCCCACGAACGCGACCCGCACGCCGTCGACTTCGACGACACCGATCTGGCCAGGAAGCCCGGTTTGCGCGATGCCTGCGGCGCGCAACGCGGCGGTGGTGTCGGCGACCCCGCGCGAGCCGAAATCGTGCGAGTGGTTGTTCGCGCTGTTGAGCACGGTGAAGCCGGCGTGGCGCAGGACTGACGCGTAGGACGTCGGCATTCGAAAAGCGAAGCAGGTCTGCGGTTTCGGTGTCGGCGTTGGTGTCGAAGACTGCGTCGGCTTCGCCGGCGCGGAGCCCGCGGGCGGGGCGGCCGGCGGCGAAGATGGCGCCGGAGAGGGCGGCGGAGAGGGCGGCGGGCACTTCGACGATGCGGCGTCGGTGAGCGTCCCCTCGAGATTTCCGAAGACGACCGGGGCCGCCAGCACGGATCGCATCGGCGCGAGATAGCTCGAGGGCGCAACCGGCAATCTGGGCGTGTTGCCGAGCGCGACGTCGCCCACGGCCACGAGCGTGACGATCGGCCGCCCTGCGGGTGTCGGCGACGGTGACGCGGACGCCTTAGACGAGGGCGCCGGTGACGGCCCGGACGACGAAGGCGACGACGTAGGCGGCGGCGGAGCCGTGACCGAGGCGGCGGACCCGACCGACGACCGCGCCGCCGAGGATCCCGGCGCATGGCACCCGGAAATCAACGCGGAAGTCAACGCTGCCGCCGCCGTCGCGGCAAGCAGCGCGCGGCTCCCCCGATGACGCATGACGAGCAAACCCTTCGTTGGACGAGTGGGCGCGACAGGGTTCGAACCTGTGACTCCCCGGTTGTAAGCCGGGTGCTCTTCCGCTGAGCTACGCGCCCGCGCGTGCCTATCTATCCTGCACCACGCCGCGAGGTCGCCAGGGCGGCGAGCGCCGCCTTGTACTCGGCCGCGTCGCGCGCCTCGCCGATCCCGCGCAAGACATTCCACCGGACGACGCCCTCGCGGTCGATCACGAACGTCCCACGCAGCGACGCGCCCGCGCCCTCGTCGAAGACGCCGTAACGGCGGGCCACCTCGCCGTGCGGCCAGAAGTCCGCCAGCACCGGGAAGGTGAGCGCGCGCTGATCAGCGAACGCCCGCTGAGTGAACTTTGAGTCGACGGAGACCGCCAGCAACGCGGTCTCGTCATTGACGAACGCGCCCACGTCGTCCTGCAACACCGACAGTTCGCCGGCGCACACGCTCGAGAATGACCACGGGTAGAAAACCAGGACGACGTCGCGCCCGCCGATGTCGCGCGAGCCGCGGAACGACGACAACCGCACGGGCGTGCCGTGCTGGTCGACCAGTTCGAAGTCCGGCGCGACAGCGCCGACCGCGACGGTCAACGCTTTCGCGAGCTGCGCGGCGCCACCAAACGCGCGCCCGACCAGTCGGGTCCGGCGCTGATGGAACTGGTTTGGCTGAGCCCGGCCGTGGGCGCCGCCTCCGAGATATCGCTCGGCTCGACGTGCCCGTCGCGGCGTGATTTCGGGGTCAGCAGCCAGATCGTCCCGCCATCGGCGAGCGCCGTGAGAGCGTCGACAAGCGCGTCGACAAGATCGCCGTCGCCGTCCCGCCACCACAGCAGCACCGCGTCGACGACGTCGTCATAACTCTCGTCGACAAGCGTGGCCCCGGTGACCTCCTCGATCGAGGCGCGCAACTCCTCGTCGCAGTCTTCGTCGTAACCGATCTCCTGGACCACCTGGCCGGACGAGAATCCAAGCTTCTCCGCCCGGCTGCGCTGTCCCTCCGCGTGGTCCGCGGTCGCGCTCACCAACAACCTCCTCCTGATGACCCTGTGACCGACGAGCGTGCTGCACTCGAGGGCGCGATACCGCGCCGGTCGATGTAGTCCACACGTACAAGCGTCCACGCGCAAGTGCTCGGGAGCAAACCCGCCCGGCGCGTCGGGCGGATGAGAGAATCGGGCCCGCGCCCATCTCGCCCCGGACGCGCCCGTCCGACGCAGGAAGGCCCCCACGTGGCAGCACGAGCCGACCGCAATCCGGTGATCAGCGACGGGCTGCCCACGCAGCTCCCCGACGTCGACCCCGACGAGACCGCGGAGTGGCTTGACTCCCTCGACGCCGTCGTCGCGGCGCAGGGCAAGACCCGCGCCCGCTACCTCATGCTCCGTCTGCTGCAGCGAGCCCGTGAGCGGCAGGTCGGCGTCCCCGCGCTGCGCAGCACCGACTACATCAACACGATCCCGCCAGAGGCCGAGCCCTGGTTCCCCGGCGACGAACGCATCGAGAAGCAAATCCGCCGAGCCGTCCGCTGGAATGCCGCGGTGATGGTTTCGCGCGCCAACCGACCCGAGCTCGGAGTGGGCGGCCACATCGCCACCTACGCGTCGGCGGCCAGTCTCTACGAGGTCGGCTTCAACCACTTCTTCCGCGGCAAGCACCAGGCCGACGGGTCGTCCGGCGACCAGGTGTTCTTCCAGGGTCACGCCTCTCCCGGCATCTACGCGCGCGCCTTCCTCGAGGGCCGGTTGAGCGAGCAGCAGCTCGACGGGTTCCGGCAGGAGATCAGCCGGGCCGGCATCCCGAGCTACCCGCACCCCCGCCTGATGCCGGACTTCTGGGAGTTCCCCACCGTTTCGATGGGCCTCGGTCCGATCGATGCGATTTACCAGGCCCGCTTCAACCGCTATCTGCAGGCTCGCGGCATCGCCGACACCTCGAAGTCGCGGGTCTGGGCGTTCCTCGGCGATGGCGAGATGGACGAGCCCGAGTCGCTCGGCGCCATCGGCGTGGCCGCCCGCGAGGAGCTCGACAACCTCACCTTCGTCATCAACTGCAACCTGCAACGCCTCGACGGGCCGGTTCGGGGCAACGGCAAGATCATCCAGGAGTTGGAGTCGTATTTCCGCGGCGCCGGCTGGAACGTCGTCAAGGTGATCTGGGGCCGCGACTGGGATCGGATCCTCGCCAGGGACGTCGACGGCGCCCTCGTCAACAAGCTCAACAGCACGCCCGACGGCCAGTTGCAGACCTACTCGGTCGAATCGGCGCAGTACATCCGCGAGCACTTCTTCGGAGACGACCCGCGGCTGCGGGCCATGGTCAAAGACATGTCGGACGACGATTTGCGCCGTCTTTCGCGAGGCGGCCACGACTACCGCAAGGTCTACGCGGCGTTCGCGGCGGCGCAAGCCCATGTCGGCCAGCCCACGGTCATCTTGGCCCACACCATCAAGGGCTGGACGTTGAACTCGTTCCAGGGCCGCAACGCCACGCACCAGATGAAGAAACTCACGAAGACCGATCTGAAGGAATTCCGCGACCGGCTGCACCTGCCCATAAGCGACAAGGACCTCGAGGCCGATCTGCCGCCGTATTACCACCCGGGCGCCGACTCCGACGAGATTCAGTACATGGTCGAGCGCCGCCGCGCGCTCGGCGGCTCACTGCCCGAACGAGTCGTCACCGCCAAGCCGTTGAAGTTGCCTGGAGACGACGTCTATGGCGAACTGCGCGCGGGGTCGGGAAAGCAGAAAGTGGCGACCACGATGGCCGTCGTCCGCCTGCTCAAAGACCTGATGAAGGAACCGGAGCTCGGCGAGCGCATCGTGCCGATCATTCCCGACGAGGCGCGCACCTTCGGCATGGACTCCCTGTTTCCGACGGCGAAGATCTACAGCCCGCATGGGCAGCGCTACGAGGCGGTCGACCGCGACCTTTTGCTTTCCTATAAGGAGTCGCAAGAAGGCCAGCTGCTGCACGAGGGCATCACCGAGGCGGGCGCGATGGGTTCGTTCATCGCCGCCGGATCGGCGTACGCGTCGCACGGCCAGCACATGGTGCCGGTGTACATCTTCTATTCGATGTTCGGTTTCCAGCGCACCGGCGACCAGCTGTGGGCGGCGGCCGACCAGATGTGCCGCGGCTTCCTGCTCGGCGCCACCGCCGGGCGCACCACGTTGACCGGCGAGGGGTTGCAGCACAACGACGGCCACTCACCGCTGTTGGCGTCAGTGAATCCGGCGGTCGTGTATTACGACCCCGCGTTCGGCTACGAGATCACCCACATCATGCGCGACGGGTTGCGCCGCATGGTAGGCGGCGGCGACGAGCTCCCGACCGGCGACGACGTCATCTACTACCTCACGGTGTACAACGAGCCGATTCTGCAGCCGGCGCAACCCGAGAATCTCGATACCGAGGGACTGCTCGCCGGGTTGTATCTGCTGGCGCCGACCTCCCGCGTCGAAGGACCGCGCGCGCAACTGCTCGCGTCCGGCGTGGCGGTGCCGTGGGCACTGGAGGCGCAGCGCCTGCTAGCTGACGACTGGGGCGTCGGCGCCGACGTCTGGTCAGCCACCAGCTGGACTGAACTGCGGCGCGACGCGCTGAATTGCGAGCGGTTCAACCTCTTGCACCCGGACGACGAGAAGCGGGTGCCATACGTGACGCGGGCGCTATCCGGACGGCCAGGACCGGTGGTGGCGGTCAGCGACTACATGCGCGCGGTCCCCGACCAGATTTCCCGCTGGGCGCCGGGTGACTACTCCTCACTGGGCACCGACGGGTTCGGCTTCTCCGACACGCGGGCCGCGACGCGCCGGTTCTTCCACGTCGACGCGCCATCGATCGCCCTGCAGGCGCTGATCGATCTCGCCGCCCGCGGTGACGTCGGCGCCGACGTCCCGGGAAAGGCAGCGGCCCAGTACGGCCTGGTGTGACCCGGCCGCCCTTCTCACCGGCCGCCCTTCTCACCGGCCGCCCGTTCTCACCGGCCGCCCGTTCTCACCGGCCGCCCGTTCTCACCGGGTGAAGGGTTAGCGCTGTTTGAGAGCGCGCCCACACAACCCAAACCCTTCACTCGGCGGGAGGAGGGGTCGGTCCACTCGGCCGCCATGGCTCGGCGTCCATTGCCCAGGCGAGCAACTGCGCGTCCTCGGACGCCGTCACCGGCAGCGGGCCACCCTCGGTGATCCGGTCGGTGTCGCCGGCCAGCAGCGGAACGTCGTCGACCAGCACCGCGCCGTCAAGCACGAACAGGTGCACGAACCTCCCGTCGGGCAGCGTGGCCCGATCGCCTGCGCTCAACGTCGCCGCCAGCAGTCGCGCCGCGGGTTGGCGCAGCCGCAGCGGCCCGCCCAACGCACCCGACCGCCCGACGCCGGACGCGCCGGACGCGACGACCGCGAACTCACCGGCGCCCGCGACCGCGGCCGCGCTCGAGTAGGCCGGCGCCTCCTCGTCGTCCGAGCTGACCCACATCTGGACGTAGCGCGTGGCGGCGTCGGACGCGTTGACCTCGCTATGCCGCACTCCCCGCCCGGCCGAGAGCACCTGCACGACGCCGGGTGACACGATGCCGCGACCGCCCGCGTCGTCCGAGTGCGACAGCGCTCCGGAGATCACCCACGTGACGATGTCGACGCCGCGATGCGGATGTGTGGGGAATCCGCCGCCCGGCTGCAGGATGTCCTCGTTGTGCGCGACCAGCAGACCGAAGCCGACGTTGGCGGGGTCGTAATGCGCCCCGTAGGAGAATGAATGTCGCGACTCGACCCACTCGGTCGCGGTGACGAAACGCGCGGCCGACGGATGTACGTCGACACGCATGGGTCACTCCGTCAGCGACGTGCGTCGCGATTTCTTGAGCCGCTTGACTTCCGCCCTGAGCATACGGACCTGGTCCTCCAGCTCGAGCACCCGCCGAAGTCCGTTCAACGTGAGGCCGCCCCGAGCCCTCCGGACCATGCCCTGGCGACGCCGAGCCATTGCCAGTCGTCGATCTTCGCTTACCCGGCCGCCCGGCGGCCGAGACCACCGAGGGGTGGGCGACTAGCCAGCATGGGCCAGCCGAGGGGGTCGAGCCGAGTCAACAGTGGGTGGTTTGTCCCGTAGGTGCTACTCCGCTTGGCCCAACGACCCGACGATAGGAGCGACGTCATGGCCGAGGAGGTTGCCGATGCGCACGATCTGGAGCCGACTGCTGCCGTGGCGACGGCGCCGAGTCTCCTCGTTGGAGCAGCACCCGAACCTGCACGAGATCTTGAACATGCTCGCTCGGATCCCCCACCTCACCGACCGGGAGGTCGCGAGGCTCGCGCATGGGTGGCGCGACAACCGCTTCGTCGCCGGCGCGCGGCATCGCGCACTGTCGCCCACCTCACCGCTCGTGATCGAGGTTCTCGCGGCCTTTGACCGGGTCGACGCGATGTTCAGCGAAGATCTCGACCGGCTGCAAGCTCCGTACGACCCGTACGACCCGAAGCCGCACATCGTCAACACCGCGCTGAAGGCGATCCGCGACGGATTGGCCGCGGCGTACGCTCGGCCGGTGCTCAGCCGAGGCGAGTACGTGGCGCTGATCGGTCCCTGGCGGCGCGCGCTCCCGGTGCAAGAGTCCATCGGCAGCGGCCCCACCCTGCCAGCCGACATCTAGCCCGGCCGAACATCTAGCCCGGCCGAACATCTAGCCCGGCCGAACATCTGGCCCGGCTGTACGGCCGTTTGATCGCCGCTGCGGCAAACTGTGCCGGATGAGCGCTGCCTCTCCGTCGTCCAAGTCCGTCCGGACGGCGACCTCGCGCGCCCTCGAACGCGCCACCGGCGACCTCGCGCGCGACGCGATCGCTCGCATGGAAGAGACGCTGCCGTGGTATCGCGCGATGTCAGCGGAGAGCCGGTCGTGGGTCGGGCTCGTCGCGCAAGCCGGCATCGCCGCGTTCGTCGAGTGGTTCAAGCATCCGGACGGCACCCGGGAGATCACCGGCGAGGTATTCGGCACCGCCCCACGCGAGCTCGCTCGCACTGTGAGCTTGAAACAAACCGTCGAGATGGTGCGCATCACCATCGACGTCGTCGAGACGGCCGCCGAGACGATGGCCGCACCAGGTGGGGCCGCCGAGCTGCGCGAGTCCGTGCTGATCTACGGGCGTGAGGTCGCGTTCGCCGCCGCCCAGGTCTACGCGCAGGCGGCCGAGGCTCGCGGCGCCTGGGACGCGCGCCTCGAGGCAATGGTCGTCGACGCGCTCATGCGCGGAGAGGCCGACGAGGCGTTGCGATCGAGGGCCGGCGCCCTTGGTTGGGGCTCACCGTCGTCCGTGACTGTGGTCATCGGCACACCACCGGACGACGAGCCGGAGGCCGTCGTCGACGGCGTCCGGCGGGCCGCCAAACACGCCGGGCTCGACGCCATGACGGCGGTCCAGGGCGATCGACTGGTGGCGATCCTGGGCGGCGCGCCCGATCCGTTGCGCGCGTCCCGCGCGCTGCTCGCCCAATTCGGCCCGGGTCCGGTGGTCATCGGACCGCCGGTGCCCGACCTGGTGGCCGCCACCGAGTCGGCTCAGGCGGCGGTCGCGGGCTTGCACGCCTGCCGTGCCCGCGCCACACTGCCGCGCCCGGTGCTGGCCGCCGATCTGCTGCCGGAACGGGCGATCGACGGCGACCCGATCGCCCGCAAGGAACTGATCGACAACGTCTACGCGCCGCTCGTCGCGGCGGGTGGCGCTCTCGTGGAGACGCTGGGCGCCTACCTCGAGCAGGCCGGGTCGCTCGAGGCAACCGCCCGCGCGCTGTACGTCCACGCCAACACGGTGCGTTACCGGCTGCGCCGCGTCGCCGAGGTCACCGGCTACGCCGCGACCGATCCGCGCGAGGCGTTCACGCTGCATCTAGCGCTTGTGCTCGGCCGCCTCGCGCAGTCGTAAGCTGCTCACCAGGTTGTAGGTTTCTCACAAAGCCACGCGGCCGACTTGGTCCGCCCAGGCAGCGCCATCTCGGCGATTTCTCGGCAAGGTGGATCCGTGCTCGCGATTCTCGCCCCCGGTCAAGGGGCCCAGGTTCCCGGTTTTCTCGCACCTTGGCTGGAGCTGCCCGGCGTCACCGACGCGGTGACCTGGTGGTCGGCGGTGCTCGACCTCGACCTCGCCCGGCTCGGCACCACCGCCGACGCGGACGAGATCAAAGACACCGCGATCGCTCAGCCGCTCCTCGTCGGGGCCGGCCTCGCCGCCGCCGCCACGATCTTCGACCGCCCGCGCCCGCAAGAGTCGCTCGACCAGCTCGCCGGCAACGTGGCGTTGGTCGCCGGCCACAGCGTTGGCGAACTCACCGCGGCCGCGATCGGCGGCGTGCTCAGCCCTGAGTCGGCGCTGGTGCTTGTCCGGGAACGAGGCCGCGCTATGGCGAAAGCCGCCGCCGCTACCCCGACCGGCATGACCGCCGTCCTCGGCGGTGAGCCGAAGGTCGTGCTGGAGCGGCTCACCGAGCTCGGCCTCACCCCGGCCAACGTCAACGGCGCGGGCCAGCTCGTCGCCGCCGGCACGCTTGAGCAACTCGAGGCGCTCGCCGCCAACCCACCCGAGGGCGCCCGGCTTCGGCCGCTCGCGGTCGCCGGCGCGTTCCACACCAGCCACATGGCCCCCGCCGTCGGCCGGCTTCGCGAGCTCGCGGTCGCAATTCCGGCCAGCGAGCCGCGCACCCGGCTGCTGCAGAACGCCGACGGGGTCGTCGTCCAGCATGGCCCCGACTTCGTCGGCCGGCTGGTCGACCAGGTAGCCGCACCGGTGCGCTGGGACGCGTGCATGAAGACGCTCGGCGACCTCGGCGTCACCGCCGTCATCGAGCTGCCGCCGGCCGGCACGCTTGTCGGCTTGGTGAAGCGGGCGCTCCCGGGGGTCGAGACGCTCGCGCTGAAGACCCCCGACGACCTCGACGCCGCCCGCGCGCTCATCGAGAAGCACGCGCACGACATCGAGTTCACCGCCACCCCGTCGTGGCGGCTGCTCGTCGCTCCCCTGGGTGGCACCTTTGAAGCCGCGCCCAGCCAGCCCGGCGACGCGCTCGCCGCCGGCGCCGTCCTTGGGCGGGTCGTCACCCGGCGGGAAGCCCAAGACGTCGTCGCCGCGCACGGTGGCACGCTGCTGGAGTGGCTCGTCGAGAACGGCGATCCCGTTTCACCCGGTCAACCGTTGGCCCGCTTGCACCCAGAGGTGGTCGAGTGAAACTCCCCGTCAGCGCCCCGGCGGCCCGCATCGTCGGCCTCGGCGAGCACCGGCCGGCACGCGTCGTCACCAATGAGGAGATCTGCCAGCAGATCGACTCCACGGACGAGTGGATTCGCGAACGCAGCGGCATCGTCACCCGCCGGTTCGCCGCGCCCGACGAGTCGGTCGTCGACATGGCGACCAGCGCGGCGTCAAAGGCGCTCGCGTCGTCCGGCGTGGAGCCGGCGGACGTCGACTTGGTCTTGCTCGCGACCTGCTCGCACCCATTCCAGACGCCCGGCGGATCAAGCGAGGTGCAAGACCGGATCGGCGCGACGAACGCGGGCGCGATGGACATCAATGCGGCGTGCGCCGGTTTCAGCTACGCGCTGTCCGTCGCCTCCGACGCCGTTCGGTCGGGCAGCGCGCGGCACGTGGTAGTGATCGGCTCGGAGAAGATGACCGACTTCATCGACCCCCACGACCGCGGCATGGCGTTCCTCTTCGGCGACGGCGCCGGCGCGGTCGTCGTGTCGGCGTCCGACACTGCGGGCATCGGCCCGGTCGTGTGGGGCAGCGACGGCGCGCATGTCGAGACCATCACTCAGCGCCCGACGTACGTCGAGGTGCAGCACGCGCTCGCCACCGGGCAACCGCTGGAGCCGGTCGCGCTGCGCATGGCCGGGCAGACGGTTTTCCGTTGGGCCGTCACGAAAATGGGCCCGGCCGCGCAGAAGGCGCTCGACCTCGCGGGCGTGCGGGCCGACGAGCTTGGCGCGTTTGTCCCGCACCAGGCGAACCTGCGGATCGTGGAGTCGCTCGTCAAGACACTGAAGCTGCCACCGAGCGTCGTCGTCGCACGCGACATCGAGACGCAAGGCAACACGTCGTCCGCCTCAATCCCGCTGGCGTTGTCGGCGTTGTTGCAAGGCGGCGAGGTGCAAAGCGGTCAGACCGCCCTGTTCATCGGCTTCGGAGCGGGTCTCACGTACGCTGCGCAAGTCGTGGAAATCCCGTAAACCCACCCCCTGTAAGGAGAACACCCATGGCCCTGTCCCAGCAGGAAATCCTCGCCGGTCTCGCCGAGATCGTGAACGAGGTGGCTGGAATCCCGGCTGCAGACGTCCAGATGGACAAGAGCTTCACCGACGACCTCGACGTCGACTCGCTGTCGATGGTGGAAGTCGTCGTCGCCGCCGAGGAGAAGTTCGGCGTCCGCATCCCCGACGACGACGTGAAGAACCTCAAGACCGTCGGCGACGCCGTCACCTACATCGAGAAGGCCGGCGTCAACGCCTGACAAGGCAGTCGCGGCAGTCGCGGCAACCGCGGACGGCGGGCGGCGCGCGAATTCGCATTAGCGAATTCCGCGCGGCCGCTGCCTTCCCCGCTCACTCCACCGAACCGCACGAATCGCACCGAACATCCACACAGGAGAGGCAATTCCGTTGAGTGCTGCAACCGCTGGCTCAAGGGCTGACCGCCGTGTCGTGGTCACCGGCTTGGGCGCCACCACGCCCCTCGGCGGCGACGTGGCGAGCACCTGGAAAGCGCTGCTCGCGGGTCGCACCGGTGTCAAGACTCTCACCGACGAGTGGGCCGCCGAACTACCCGCGCGACTCGCCGCTCGGGTCGCCGTCGAGCCGCTCGAGGTGCTCGAGCGGGTCGAAGCGCGGACGCTCGACCGCTCACAGCAGTTCGCGCTGATCGCCGGGCGCCAGGCGTGGGCGGACGCCGGCCAGCCTGACGTCGACAAGACGCGGCTCGCCGTGGTGTTCGCGACCGGCATCGGCGGGCTGACGACGCTGCTGAACTCCTACGACGTGCTCCGCGAGAAGGGTCCGCGTCGGGTGTCGCCGCACACCGTGCCGATGCTCATGCCGAACGGCCCCGCGGTCACGGTCGGTCTCGAAGTCGGGGCGCAGGCAGGCGTGCACGCCCCGGTGAGCGCGTGCGCCTCCGGCGCCGAGGCCATCGCGTACGGCGTGCAGATGATTCGCGACGGTCGCGCGGACGTCGTCGTGTGTGGCGGCACCGAGTCCGTCATCCATCCGCTGACGCTCGCCGCATTCGCGTCGATGCGCGCGATGTCGACCCGCAACGACGAGCCCGAGCGGGCGTCCCGCCCGTACGACAAGGGCCGCGACGGCTTCATCATGGGCGAGGGCGCCGGCGCTCTTGTGCTCGAGTCGGTCGAATACGCGAAGGCCCGCGGCGCCCGAGTGCTCGCCGAGCTCACCGGCACCGGACTGTCGGCCGACGCCTACCACTTCGCCGCGCCCGAGCCTGAGGGTCGCGGCGTGAGCCGGGCGTTGCGCGCCGCGCTCGCCGACGCGGGCGTCTCGACGTCGGACATCACGCACATCAACGCGCACGCGACCTCGACTCCCGCCGGCGACGCCGCGGAGGCGAAGGCGATCCGCGACGTGTTCGGCGCTGACGCCGACAACATCGTGGTCAGCGCCCCCAAATCGAACATGGGCCACCTGCTCGGCGCCGCCGGCGCGGTCGAGGCAATCGCCACGATCCTTGCCGTGACCGACCGGATCGCGCCGCCGACGCTGAACCTCGAGGACAAGGACGACGCCGTCGACCTCGACATCGCGACGGTCGACCCGCGGCCACTGCGCGCTGGCCCGGCCATCTCGAACTCATTCGGGTTCGGCGGCCACAACGTCGTCCTCGTCATCAACCCGGTCTGAAGGGAATCGCGGTGACAGCAACGGATAGCTCGACCACGGCGGACCCTCGGTCACCAAGCGCGCGGCTCGCGGCGCTCTTCGACGAAGGCACTTTCGAGCCGATCACGGCCGTCGACGACAGCGGTGTGCTCGCGGGCGTCGGGCGCATGCTCGGCACGCCCGCCGTGGCGTTCTCCAGCGACCCGACGATCCAAGGCGGCGCCCTCGGCAGCGCCGGCTGCGACGCGATCGTCGCCGCGTATGAGCGCGCGCTCGCCGACGGCGCGCCGATCGTCGGCCTCTGGCACTCCGGCGGCGCCCGGTTGCGCGAAGGGGCCGAAAGCCTCGACGGCATCGGCCGCATCTTCGCGGCGATGACCCGCGTGTCGGGCAAGGTGCCGCAGATTTCCGTCGTCCTCGGGCCGTCGGCCGGCGGCGCGGCATACGGTCCGGCGCTCACCGACATCGTGATCATGGCGCCGAAACGGCCGCATCTTCGTGACCGGTCCCGACGTCGTCCGCAGCGTCACGGGTGAGGACGTCGACATGGAGCGGCTCGGCGGCGCCGAGGTGCACGGCCGGCGCAGCGGCGTCGTCCACCTGCTCGCCGACTCAGAAGCCGCTGCCTTCGCCCGGGCCCGCGAGCTCGCCGACTTGCTTGGAAATCAAGGGAAATTCGGCGACACGGAACTGGTCGACATCGACCTCGAGGGCCTGCTCCCCGAAGGCGCGAAGCGCGCGTACGACGTTCACCCGCTGGTCAGCGGGTTGCTCGACTCCCCCGGTGTCGAGCTGCACGCGAAATGGGCGCCCAACATCGTCACGACGCTCGGCCGGCTCGGCGGTCGCACGGTCGGCGTCGTCGCGAACAACCCGCTGCGTCTGGGCGGCTGCCTCGACGCGACGTCCGCGGAGAAGGCGGCCCGGTTCGTGCGCACCTGCGACGCGTTCGGCGTGCCGCTGGTCGTGCTCGTCGACGTGCCCGGTTACCTGCCCGGCCTCGGTCAAGAGTGGGACGGCGTGGTGCGGCGCGGCGCGAAACTGCTGCACGCTTTCGCGGAATGTGTGGTGCCGCGGGTGACGCTGATCACCCGAAAGGCATACGGCGGCGCGTACATCGCGATGAACTCCCGTGCGCTTGGCGCCACTAAGGTGCTGGCTTGGCCAGGCGCCGAAGTCGCGGTGATGGGCTCGGTCGCCGCGGTGCGGATTTTGCACCGGCGCAAGCTCGCCGAGGTTGGCGAGGCGTTGCGGCCATCCCTCGAACTTGAGCTCGCCGCCGAGCACGAGAAGCTCGCCGGCGGCATCGACAAGGCGATCGAGATGGGCGTCGTCGACACCGTGGTCTCGCCGAAGGAGACCCGCAGCGTCATCGCGGCGACGATCGCCGAGGCGCCGCAGGCCCGTGGAGCGCACGGCAACATCCCGCTATAGGGGCGTCGCGCAAGCTTGAGGGCCGGTCCCGGGGTGGTGACCGGCCCTCAGCTTGTGACGCCTAGCCGACCTGGTGCAGCCAGCGCACCGGAGCGCCGTCGCCGGCGTGGCGGAATGACTCGAGCTCGGCGTCCCAGGGAGCAGCGAGCAATCGGTCAACACCCAGCCGAATGTCCTCCCCGGAGGCCATCAGGCGCCGCAACCGGTTCTCTGGGACGACGAGATCGCCGTTCGCCGACGTCGACGCGTGGAACAGCCCGAGGCTCGGAGTGAAGGCATAGCGCTCGCCGTCGCAACCAGGGCTCGCGTCCTCGGAGACCTCGAAGCGAACCGGCCAGCCGAGCAGTGCGGAGGCCAGCCGGCCCGCGCAGCCGGGGTCGCCGACCCATGCCGACTCGGTGCGCACGGTGCCCGGCGAGGCGGGTTGCGGCCGCCAGTCGAGGTGGACGGGCATACCAAGAACGCCCGCCACCGCCCACTCGACGTGCGGACCAACCGCGGGCAGCGCGGAATGGACGTACAAGACGCCACGTGTTGCCACCGGAACCTCCGAGAGACGTCGACCGAGGTGCGCCTTCCCCGACGTCCTCTAGTTCTCTCTCGTGTCCCAGCTGTCACATTCTGCACCAACAAGCACGCGGATGCCAGCCACCCCGCCGCTTCTCCACCCGCCAGCCGAGCCTGGGCTACGTCGGCTGCTTGCCCGGGTCGGAGGAGTGGCCGGGGAACAGCTTCTTCGTCGGGTCGATCACCACGGACGCGTTGTTCACGGCGGTGGCCGCCTCCCCCAGGCCGACCGAGATCAACTTCACCTTGCCCGGGTAGTCGGTGATGTCGCCGGCCGCGAAGATGCGCGGCACGGACGTCGCCATCGTGGTGTCGACGGCGATGTGCCGGTGGTTCAACTCCATGCCCCAGTTGGCAAGCGGCCCGAGCTCGGCAACGAAGCCGAGCGCCGCGACCACCTCGTCGACGTCCAGCCGCTCGGACCCCCCGGTGTCGTGGTCGGTCACCTCCACCACCTGGACCCGGCCGTCCCCCTCGACGGACGACACCTGGTACGGCGTCAGGATGCGCACCGACGACTCGCGCAACTGTCGCACCGACGCCTCGTGCGCGCGGAACTCGTTGCGCCGGTGGCAAACCGTGACCGACGCGGCGACCTGCTCGAGCATCAACGCGTAGTCGACGGCGCTGTCGCCGCCGCCGACGACCAGCACCCGCTTATCGCGCAACGCGTTCGGGTCGGGCACGAAGTAGCGAAGCCCTCGGCCCTCGTATTGCTGCCCCGCAGGCAGCGGCCGCGGGCTGAAGATGCCGATGCCCGCGGTGACCAAAATCGCCTTCGCGCGGATGAGCAGGCCGGTGTTGGTCGCCACCTGGAGCGTGCCGTCGTCAAGCCGCGTCAGCTCCCCGGCGCTGTGGCCGAGCAGGATCGTCGGATCATAGGTCTGCGCTTGCTTGAAAAGGTCGGCGGCAAGCTCCCGGCCCAGAATCGACGGGATACCGCCGACGTCGAAGATGACCTTCTCCGGATACAAAGCGGCGAGTTGGCCGCCGGGCTCGGTGAGCGAGTCGACGACCACCACCGACAGCGCGCGGAAACCCGCGTAATAGGCGGCGTACAAACCGGAGGGCCCTGCGCCCACGATCAGCAGGTCGACGTCGTGATCGACCGGCCCGGCTGGCTGATCGACCGATGATGACCCGGACGGCTCCGACACGACCCTCAGCTCCTCATGGCTGCACGACACACGGCTGGCGTTGACGCTAGTACGCCGAACGTCCGTACGCACGGGTCTATGGACCTATGTCGAGCGGTCTCTAAGACCGGGGCCAGCGTCGATTCGTCGTCGTTACGGGCGTGCGAAACGCGCCTCACCTCCCCGCCTGCGCACTGTGCAGACCGAAACCGTCCGCGGCCGGCCCGTAAACTCGCCGGCATGACGCCCCCCGCTTTGCTGCACGGGCGTCGCCTGGTCGTCGTGGTCATCGGGCTATGCGCGGTCGCCGTCGCGATTCTCGGGGTGCACTACGCCGACGACCGCGGCCCTGGCCGGATCGACTCCGCCATCGACAGCCGCGTCCGCCATCGGTTGAGCGGTCACCTGCGCTTCTTGCACCACCTGGCCGCGCTCGGCGACCCGTTGACGGTGGTGGTCGGCTGCGCGGCGCTCGCCGCCATCTTCTTCTTCGCCGGACGACGAAGAGCCGCGCTGCTCGCGATCCTCGGACCCGCGGCGGCCGCGGGTGTCGCGGAGTTCGTCTTGAAGCCGCTCATCAACCGCAGGCTTCACGACTACCTGTCGTTCCCGAGCGGCCACACGACCGGGGCGGTCTCGGTGGCGGTGGTGATCGTCGTCGCGCTGCTCGGGCCCAGCCGGCCGGCCTGGCCGGCCGTTGCCCGCTACGCGATCTGCGTCGTGGCGCTGCTGGGCGGCGCGGCGATAGCGACCGCGCTGGTGGGAGCGGGCTACCACTACTCGACCGACACCCTCGGCGGATTCTGCGTCGCGGTCGGCGTGGTGCTGGGTGTGGCGTTGGCCGTCGACGCCTTTTCCGTAAGGTCGGAGCATGACACGCCTCGCGCCGACCGAACGCGCCAGTTTGTGTGACCTGCTCGAGCTACTCGGCCCCGACGAGCCGACGCTGTGCGAGGGCTGGCGCACCCGCGACCTAGCCGCCCATCTGGTGCTGCGCGAGGGGCGGGCCGACGCGATGCCCGGCATCGCCGTGCCACTGCTCGCCCCATGGACCAAACGCGTGCAAGACGCCATCGCCGGCGGCGACTTCCGCCGCTTGGTGCTGCGGCTGCGGACCGGGCCGCCGGTGTGGTCGCCGATTCGGTTGTTCGAGGAGCAGGCCAACGGCGTCGAGTTCTTCGTCCACCACGAGGACGTCCGCCGTGCCCAGCCGGAGTGGCAACCGCGCGCGTTGTCGCAACCCGTCGACGACGAGTTGTGGCGGCAAGCCAAACGACTGAGCAAGTTCTCGCTGCGAAAGGAGCGCGACGGCGTCGATCTGGTGCGCGCGGGCACCGGGGAGCGGCATCACGCCCGCGACGCGGCCGCCGGCAGCCCTGCCCGCACGGTCACCGGCACGTCGTCCGAGCTACTGATGTACTTGTTCGGACGACGTGATCACGCGCTCGTTGAGGTGTCGTAGTCAGGCTCGGCCACGTGGCACGCCGCCTCGTGACGCTCGCCCAAGACTCTCAGCTGCGGCGTCACGTGTTGGCACTCCTCCACCGCGAGCGGGCAGCGCCAACGGAACCGGCACCCCGGTGTGGGGTCGATGACACGCGGCGGCTCGCCACCCACCCCCTCATCTTGGACGCCGAGCGGCGCGCGGGGGTCGGGCACCGCCGACAACAACAGCTGCGTGTAAGGGTGTTTCGGGTTCGCCAGCACCGCTTGGGTCGGGCCTGATTCGACGATGTGGCCGGCGTACATCACGATCAGCCGGTCGGCGACGTAGCGCGCGCTCGCGATGTCGTGCGTGATGTAGAGGAACGACACGCCCTCGTCGGCCCGCAGGTCGGCCATCACGTTGAGCAGGCCGATGCGGATCGAGACGTCGAGCATGGACACAGGCTCGTCGGCGAGAATGAGTTTCGGCTTGTACGCAAGGGCTTGCGCGAACCCGATGCGTTGGCGCTGGCCGCCCGACAACTCGTGCGGGTAGCGCTGCAAGATGTCCGACGCCGGCGTCAGCCCGACCGCGTCGACCACGCGCTCGGCCTCGGCGAAACGCTGCTGACGGCTGATGTCCTTGCGATGCAGCTTGAGCCCGCGCATGATCCCGTGCGAGACCCGAAACGCGGGATTGAGCGAGCTGAACGGGTCTTGGAACACCATGGGCACGTCGCTGCGATACGCGAGCTGATCGTGACGGCGGCGGATGCTCGACAGCGGGCGACCCTGGTAATAGATCTCACCACCCGTCGGCTTGTAGACCCGGGCGAGCAATCTCGCGATGGTGCTCTTGCCGCTGCCGCTCTCGCCGGCGAGCGCGACTATCTCCTGCCGGTTGATGATGATGTTCGCGTCGTCGACCGCGTGCAGCGTCTTGCGCGACAGGTTGCCGCCGACCTTGAAATGCCGAGTCAGGTTCCTCGTTTCCAGCAACGGCGCTTCCAGCAGCGGCGGCGGCGTCTCGGCCGACCGTGTCTCGGCCGACCGTGTCTCGGCCGACCGTGTCTGCGACGACCGTGTCTGCGACGACGGGGTGGTCACGACGCGTCCCCTTCCCTGCTCTCCGCGAGCGCGCGGGCCCCCTGCCGTGTCGGCGTGTGCAGCAGGCAGCGCGCGCGGGCGGAGCCCACCTCGTACAGCTCGGGCTCGACGACGTGGCAGTCGGCGAACACGTCCGGGCAACGCGGGTTGAACCGGCAGCCCGCAGGCGGTCGCGCGAGGTCGGGCGGCGATCCCGGGATGCCGGTCAACCGCGTCAGCGGGCCGTTGATGGAGGGAAAAGCGTCGAGCAGCCCGCGGCTGTAGGGGTGCGCAGGGCTGTCGAAGACCTGACGGGTCGGGCCGACCTCGACGACCTGGCCGGCGTACATCACCAGCAGTTGGTCGGAGAAATGGCTGACCAGCGACATGTCGTGCGTGACGAAGATGACCGCGAAGCCGAGGTCGCGCTGCAACTTCTTGATCTGCAGCATCAATTGCCGCTGCGCCACCACGTCGAGCGCGGACGTCGGCTCGTCCATGATGACCAGGTCGGGGGTGAACAGCAGCGCCATCGCGATCATCGCGCGCTGCCGCATCCCGCCGCTCAGTTGGTGCGGATAGCTCTTCGAATGGATCGGGTCGATCCCGACGAGCTGCAGCACCTCGGCCGGCCGGTCGGCAGCGACGTGCACGTCGTGCGCGTCAATGGCGTCCTGGAACTGCGCTGCGATGCTCTTCACCGGGTTCAACGCGTTCATCGCGCTTTGCATGACCACGGAGAAGTCGCGCCAGCGCAACGCGTTTCAACGACTTCTCGGTCATTGTCACGAGATTCTGTCCGTTGAATCGCACGTCGCCGCCGGTGATCGCCGCTGGCGGGCTCAGCAGTTGCGCGATCGCGAACAGCAGCGTCGACTTGCCGCAACCGGACTCACCGACGACGCCGACGAACTCGCCGGCGTGCACGTCGAGGTCGACGTTCGTCGACGGCGCCGACGGGCCCGCGCGACGACGCGTACTCGACCGTCAGCCCGCGGACCTCAAGAATCGGCGCGCTTGACACGTTGCCTCCGAACCGGCCGCAGGGCCGGATTGCTGATTTCGTCGAACGCGTAGTTGAGAAGTGCGAATGAGACGCCCAGCAGCGCGACCGCGAGGCCGGGCGCCAGCGCCCAGGCGGGGAAGCCGCTGACCAGCGCGCCCTGGTTTTGCGCCCAGTAGAGCATGGTGCCCCAGCTCAGAGAGCTTGGGTCGCCGAGCCCGAGGAACTGCAGGCCGGCGGCCGTCAAGACGGCGTACAGTGCGGCGCCGAGGAAGTTCGCGAGGATGAGCGAGGTCATCGTCGGCAGCACCTCGACGACGATGATGTACGACCGCCGCTCGCCACGCACGCGGGCCGCTTCGAGGAAGTCTCGATTCCGCAGCGACAATCCCTGCGCCCGAAGCTGATTCGCCCCGTATGCCCATCCCGTGACGATGAGCACGATGATGACGACGCCGAGGCTGCCCTTGCCTGCGTACGTCGCGAGCACGATGATCAACGGGAACGTCGGCAGCACCAAGAAGACGCCGGTGAGCATCGACAGCACGTCGTCCGCGGCGCCGCCGAGGTACGCGGCGGAAACGCCGATGACAACCGACAGCGCGGTCGCGCCAAGCCCCGCCACCAGCGCGATGATGAGCGACTCACGAGTGCTGTAGACGAGTTCGGAGTAGACGTCTTGACCGAGCCCGGTCGTGCCGAGCCAGTGCTTGAGCGACGGATGCTGCAGCTGCGTGAACTGACCGACCGCGCGCGGGTCGCCGTGCTGCCAGGGCACGAACAGGTGGGGCGCCGCGGCGAGGAAGCAGAACAGCAAGAGCAACACGAGACCGGCCAGCGCCTTGCGATTGGACAAGATGGCCCGGCCCAACCCGCCGCGGCCGCGCCGGCGCGCTGGAGTGACCTCAGCGTCAGCCGCGCTGTCAACGAGGAGAGTGCTCATCGCGCTATCCCTTCGCCCGCGCCCGCGGGTCGAGCAAGAAGATTGCGAAGTCCGCGAGCAGCACGCACACCAGCACCGCGACGGTCACAAGCATGAACAGCGCCTGCAACAAGGGGTAGTCGGTGCCGGCGGTCGCCAGGTAGAACATGTGGCCGAGACCCGGGTAGTTGAAGACGTACTCAACGAGGATCGTGCCGCCGATGACGTACCCGAGCGACATCGCGAAGCCTGACAGGTTCGGCAGCAACGCGTTGCGCGCAGCGTAGTCGAACATGATGCGGCGGTTCGGCAGACCTTTGGCCCGCGCCATCCGCACGTAATCCTCGGCGAGCGTGGTGATGGTGTTGTTGCGCATGGTCAAGATCCAGCCGCCGATGGCGGTGATCAGGATCGTGCCGGCGGGCAGGATCGCGTGCCTCAACACGTTGGCGATGAAGTGCACCGACCACTCAGGATGCAGCCCGAGGTCGTAGTTCCCGTCGTTCGGGAGCAACGCGTGCGCGCCGTTCGCGAAGAGCACGATCGAGACCAGCGCGACCCAGAAGTACGGCAACGCCGACGTGACGACGAACACCGGCGGCACGATGCCGTCGAGGAGCCCGCCGCGCCGCCAGCCGGCCACGATCCCGATCAGCGTGCCAATGACGAACGCCATGATCGTCGCCACGCCGACAAGTCCAAGCGTCCACGGCAGCGCCTGGCGGATCATCGAGGTCACCGATGCCCCAAGGCTGCTGCCGCCGATGGAGACGCCCCAGTTGAACGTCACCATGTCTTTCAGATACGTGATGTATTGGCTGAACAAACCGGCGTGCGGGTCGAAGCCGAACGACGCGAGCAGCGCGTTCAGTTGCTCGGGTGACGCGATGCGTCCGCTGTGGTTGAGCTTCGCCTTCAAGACCTGCGCCGGGCTGCCCGGCATCATGTGCGGGATCAAGAAGTTGATGGTCATGGCAGCCCACAAGGTGAGCACGAAGAACCCTAAACGGCGAAGCAGAAATCTCATCGCTGGCTCCTCGTGCTCACCTCGTGCTGGCTGCGAACGTTACCTGGGACGCGCTACTTCTGTGCCGACTTCGACCACAGGTTCAACAGCACCTGCTCGTCGTCCGGGAAGTTCCAGGGCGCCGGCTGAGCGTACGGGTTGTCCTTCGTCGGCCAGCCCTGCAGGTCACTGGTGTTGTACTGGTACCAGTCGACCGACTCCGTGGTCGGGATGAACGGCACGTCAGAGATCATGTGCGCAGAGATCTGCTTGATGATCGAGACCTGGGTCGCGTCGTCCGCACTCGCGTAGTCGTCGAACAGCTTGTCAACGGCCGCGTTGCTGTACCGCTCGTAGTTCGACGGCGCGTCCGTGCCAATCGGCGCCGAGTTCTTCGAGTAGAGCAGCTGCCGCAGCTCGTAGTACGGCGACGGTCCACCCGACAGCTGCGGTCCGTACGCGAGGTCGAAGTCTCCCTTGTAGAGCCGGTCGTTGTACGTCTGGCCCTCGAGGTCTTGCACAGTGATGTCGATGCCGATCGGCTTCAACTGCTGCTTGATAACAGCGAGCGACGCGTCCCAGTCGGTGTAACCGGAGACGGTGATGACCGTGAGCTTCAGCGGCTTGTCAGGCCCATAGCCGGCTGACGCCAGCAGCTGCTTGGCCTTGTCGGTGTTGGGCGTGTCGTAGCCGGAGGCCTTCAACGCGGCCGAGTCGAAGTACTTGTCGAAGGTGGGTGTGACGACGCCGGTCTGGTTGGCCGCCGGCTGGTACCCGCTCTCGCCAAGCTCGGAGATCTTGTTCCGGTCGAGGGCCGCCGCGATCGCCTGCCGCACCGCGAGCGTGCTCGTCGCCTTGTGCGACGGGTCGTTGTTCGGGATCAGCGCGACGTTCGTCATCGGCGGGAACCAGTAGTTGTTGTCCTTGCTCTTCGCCTTGTACGCGGCGTCGATGTTCGGGATGTACTGGCCGCCCCACTGCGCCTTGCCGTTGGCCAGGTCGAGGTTCGCCGGACCGTTGTCGAGGTAGGCCGGGTACTGCACGGTCTGGATCCACGGCTTGCCGGGCTGCCAGTAGTTGGGGTTGGCGGTGTACGTGATGTTGTTCGGCGCGCACGGGTTGACCATGAACGGCCCGGTGCCCACCGGCTTCTCATCCGCCCACGTGTCGGGCTTGGCGGCCGGGTCGCCGGTCGACCAGATGTGCTTCGGCACGATGCCGACCTGGCCGGCGAACAGGTAGAAGTACGTCTGCGCGTTGCCGGCGAACGTCATCGCCACTTGGTTGCCCGTCGCCGTCACGCTTTGCAGGCCGGCACCGGTCCACAGCGAGTAAAGGTCGAGCGCGGGGTTCTGCTTCATCAAGTTGAACGTGAACGCGACGTCGTCCGCCGTCAGCGGCTGACCGTCGCTCCACTTCACGCCGTCGCGAATCACGAAGGTGACCGTCTTCTTGTCGGCGCTCCACTTATAGGACGACGCCAGCATCGGTGTCTCGGCGCCGGCCTTCAGCGAGTTGACGTACACCAACGGCTCGTACACGAAACCCACCGACATCGAGTTGACCGCCGGGTTGAACGGGTTGAACTGGCAGGTCCAGTTCTGGCCCGCCTCGTTCGAGATGGTGACCGTGCCGCCCTTCTTGTGCTCGCCGGCCGCACCGCCACTTGACGTCGCAGAGCTCGGCGCCGACGTCGCGCCAGTGGTGCCGCTCGACGTCGGAGTTGTGTTGCTGCTGTTATGGCTGCTTCCGCCACACGCGGCGGCTAGAACGCCGACTGACACGGCGATGGCTGCGCCTTTCAAACGCCTCATCGTGATTTGCCCCTCACTGTCTGCCCGGAGGATTCGTTGGTAGGAACGGGAAATCATGCGAGCGCCTCCTCGCCGAGGACGGCACCCGCCGCTTCCACGCCGAGTGCCAACGCTCCGATCAAAGGCGCGTCGAACGGGAATTCCGCGGTGACCAGTTCCGGCGGGAACGGCACCGCGGCGTCCAGCGCGCGGCGCAAGCCGGGGGCGAGGCGAGCCCACGACCGCACCATTCCGCCGCCGACCACGATGCGCGCGGGGTCGACGGCCACCGCGAGATTCACGACGTGCATCGCGAGCTCGCGGCCGAATTCGTCGACGAGCGCCGCTGCCGCGGGGTCGCTCGCCGCTTGCTCGAACAACTGCGTCGTCGTGGTCGGACGACCTAACTCGGCGCTCGCGATAGCCGCCAGCGCCTTGCCGCTCACGACGTCTTCGAGCGTGATGCGCTGCGCTAGGGGCGCCTCGACGTCGCTCACCTCGCGCACGTTGTAACCGATCTCCCCCGCCGCGCGATGGGCGCCGGTGACCACCTTGCCGTCGGCGACGATCGCGGCGGCCAACCCGGTGCCGAGATTCAGGTAGAGGCCCGGGTTGTAGCCGACGAGCGCGCCCCACCTGGCCTCGGCTTGCGCGGCGGCCTTCACGTCGGTCGCCAGCTCTACCGGCACGCCGGGAAACGCCGCCTTCAGCTCGCGCCCGAACGCCAGCGATTCCCAACCGGGGATGGTGGGCGCCAACTCCACCCGGTCCTCGAACGGAATGCCGAACGTCGCGGCGCCGACGGCGACCAGACTGCCCTGCGGCGCCGCGGTTTCCAGCAACGCGCGACCAGCGGTGATCGCGCGTTGCATCGCGGCCGACGCACCGTCGTCCGGGAAGCTGTCGACCGTGGTGGCACCGAGGCGAGCACCCGACATGTCGCACAGGGCGACGGCGATTTTGGTGCCGCCGAAGTCGAGCCCCAAGACCACGGGCGAGCGGGTCATTCGCAGCCTTCCTGCTGGACGGCGTCCGTTCGAAGATTGTTAGGAAAGTAACCTACTGATTTGGCAGACGCAAGACCGTGAGGTAACGGCTTGAGTACGATCAGCCCCAACTTTTGGGAGGCCCGCGTGACCGTCGTCAACGGCGTTAATGGCCGGCGATCGGTGGCCCGCCCCGCGCTGATCCGGGCGATGAACGAGCAGGTGATGCTCGACCACATTCGTCGCGCGGGTCCGCTCTCGCGCGCCGACCTGGCGCGTATCTCGGGACTGTCCAAGCCCACCGTTTCGCTCGCGCTCGCCAACATCGAGCGAGCCGGCCTGGTGCGCCCGGCCGGTCATCGCACCGGCGTGCCGGGGCCGGCGGCCATCTTGTACGAGGTGCGGCCGGACGCCGGCTTCGTGCTCGGCCTAGACGTCGGGCGGCAGTACATCCGCGGCGCGATCGCCGACATGACCGGCGTCGCCCGGGCCACGTCGTCCGCTCGCGCGAAGGCGACGAACGGCCACCGGCTCGTGGAGGAGCTCGTCGCGCTTTCCCAATCTCTGATGGCCGAGGTGGGCATCGAGCAGTCGTCGATCACCCAGACCGTGATCGGCAGTCCGGGCGTCTACGACCCGGGCCGCGACGCGCTCGCACTCGCCGGGAGCCTTCCCGGCTGGGAGTCCCCCGCGGTGCTCGCCGCGCTGCGGAAGGCCTTCGGCGCGCACCTCATGGTCGAGAACGACATCGACGTCGCGGCGTTCGCCGAGCGGGCGCATGGCCACGGGCGCGAGGTGGAGAACTTCGCGTTCGTCTCGGTCGGCACCGGCATCGGCATGGGTCTGGTGCTGGGCGGCAAACTGCATCGCGGCTCGCACGGCGCGGCGGGCGAGATCGGCTACCTGCCGTTTTCTGAGGGTCACGGCGCCGACGTCGCCGACGCCCGCAAGCGCGGGAGCTTTGAATCCGCCGCGTCGGCCGCCGCCGTGGTGCGGGCGGCGAAGCGCGCCGGCGTGCCCAACTCGACGTCGGCGCAAAAGGTCTTCACCGCCGCGGCGGAAGGACACGAACAGGCCGCCGCGGTGGTGGCCGAAGAGGCGCTGCTCGTGGCGAAAGCGATCTGCGCGGTCGTCACCGTGGTCGACCCCGAGTTGATCGTGTTGGGCGGCGGAATAGGGCAGGCGCCGGGCTTCATCGACGCGGTCAGCGAACAGCTGCACGCGCTCGCGCCGGTGGCGCCAGAGGTCAAAGTGAGCGCGCTCGGCTCCAACGCCGTCGTCGACGGCTGCCTCGCCGCCGGGCTCGATCAAGCCTGGGAGCTGGTGACCGCCGCGATTCCGCCGCCTAACTCCGACTCGGCGCCGTGACGCACATCACGCCGTGACACCTGTCGGCGCCGGCGCGTTGAACGCGTCGACCTCGACCCGCACGTCGACGCCCGCATGCCGCGCGGTCAGGCTGACCTGCTGATCGGCGAACAACGTGACGTCGTTGTCGTCCCACAAAATCGGCACGACGGGCTCGCCCGAAGCTTGATGAACGAGCGAGGCATGGACGCCGACCGCCGGCGTGCCCGCCGGCGACACGTTGCGCACGGTGACCCGCGTCGTCGCGCCCGCGTCGCCGACATCCGTCTGCGCGGTGACGCTCAGCGTCGGCGCAGGCAGGTCCTGCAGCGCCGAGAAATCCGCGAACGCCGACTGCGGCGTGTGCTGCCAGAAAGTCTTCTCCCAGTCGACGACATCCGGCGTGGTCGACAACCAGTAAACGTTGCGCGCGGAGTTCACGTCGTCCGGGCCGATCGTGCGCAGCTCGACGAAGTACGTCGGCGAGACGTCGCTGGGCACGTCGAATTTGCTCGCCCTGAAGGTGTCACCCGGCTGGATTGTCTCGACATCGTGAGATTGCTGGGAAAGCACGGCGCCGTTGACGTCGCGGACCGCGGCCTCGAGGCGAAGCGGCCCGGCGGCGCGCGGCAAGCCGTTGACGACGAGCGCCTCACCGGTGGCGTAGTCGTAGAGCGGATGAACCGGCTCGTTGGCCTTCTTCGCCCCGAAGTAGGCGCCAGCCGGGTCGAGGTAGTGATCGTAAAGATGCCAGTTCAGACTGGGCCACGCGGTGTTGAGCATCCAATAAATGACGCCGGTCGCCGGCTGCTCTGCGGTGAACCGGCTGCGGTAGGCCTCGAACTGGGCGCGCACCATCTCGTAGTTCGCGAGCTGGGCCTTGCGCAAGAAGTCGCGCAGGCCTGCGATCGGGCCGTAGCGGCTCGCGAGCGCGGCAGCGAAGATGCCGAGATTGTCGAACGGAGAAGGCGGCGCCGCGTGGTATTGCCGGGCCTCGGGTTGCTGCCACAACCGGTCGAGCTCCTCCGGCGAGAGCATCTTGCGCAAGCTCGGCAACCGCGGCACGGAGTGCCCGGCGCTGCACTCGCTGTCGAAGCCGACCGCCGCGCCGACCTTCGCGCCGTACCAGTACACCGGCGGCACCCAGTCGTAGGGCCACATCTTCAGACCCGACGCGCCTGCCGCCTTCGTCGCCGTGGTGCCGACGTCGCTCGGGCCCGATGCCCACGCGTTGTTCCACTCTGTCGAGCCCGAGGAGATGATCGGCAACTCCCATCGGGCGGCGCGCAACTCGTCAACGTAGATGTCGGCAAGCCGCTCTGGCGGTGCGAAGTCGCTGCCAATCATGAAGCCGATGACGCACGGATGGTTCCGCAGCAGCCGCGCCTCGCTCGCCATCGAGCGGCGGGCGACCAAGTAGTCATGCTCGCTCCATGCCGACCCGCCCGTGCCGGCGTGCGACTCCCACTTGTCGCAGCACTCCCAACCGGGCAGCACCATCAACCCAAGCTCGTCGGCGATCTCGAAGAACTCCGGGTTTTCCAGCTTGCCTTCAAGGCGGATCGCGTTGAGGCCCATCTCGATGGTGTAGGTCATCTCGTCGCGCAGCCGCTGCGGGTCGTGACGCAGGAAGATGTCGGGGCACCAGCCGCCGCCGAGCACTTGCACCGGGCGGCCGTTCACGCTGAAGAGCCGCCCACCGCCCTCGACGATTCGGCTCGTGACCTCCCTGATGCCGAACGACGTGCTGGCGACGTCCGAGATGACGCCGCCCGCGCTGGCGGACAGCCGGAGTCGGCACAGCGCCTGAGCGCCCTGACCAACCGGCCACCACAGCGCCGGATTTTCGACAGGGACGGCGAATTCGACGCACGTTCGGTCCCCACCGCCAACCGTGACCGACTCCGAGAAGGAGCGCTCGAGGCCGTCGCCGGTGATCACGCCGGTGACCACGACGTCGCGCGCGTCGTCCGCGCCGTTCTCGACGTCGACGCTGACGTGGACGTCGGCGTGGTCGAGGGACGGCGACAGCGAACTGCGCACCTGCGGGTCGACCAACCGGACGTCGCCGGAGCGAAGCACGTGCACGTCGCGCCAGACACCCATGTTGGCGTCGGGTGGCAGGGGGTTCCAGTCGACCCACCCGATGGACAGATCGGTCATGGGGTGACCGGGAAACACCAACAACGCCAGGCAGTTCAGGCGGGGCGCGGTGATCGCTGTGACGTCGAACGTGCTCACCGGGTACGCCCCCGCCAGCTCGTCGACGTCGGCCACAAGCTCGCCGTTGACCCACAGCTGCGCCTTGTGCATCACGCCGTCGACCCGCAACAGCGTGCGCCCGCCGGGCCCGACTGTGAAGAGCGCGCGGTACCACCACGGCGCTTGGAACTGCGCTGGGTCGACCTGGTCGCGCATGTTGGTCGAGCGGAGGACGTCGGGATAGCGACCCGCCGCCACCAGCGCAGCCATCACGGTCGATCGCGCGGGCGCCTCGAGCCAGCCGTCTGCGCGAAACTCCGGACGAGACACCGTCGCACCGGCGGGCGCGCCCGCCGACGAGCGAACCTGCCAGCCGCCAACGGGCGTAGCGGTGCCGGGATCAAACGCGCGCGACGGAACGACCGGCATGGTGGGCACTCCTCGATGCAGGGATAGTAAAGGAACCTTCCTACCGTGGTGGTGATCGTAGCGCTCCTCGCGACCGGTGAGGAATGACATCGCCGGTCTAGTTGAATTTCACCTGCGCCGGACGATGAGACAGACGTGTCCATGCCTCAACACCTCGCACCTCCGGGCTGGCTGGACCCATCGGCGCAGCGGGATCGTCAACGGCCGTGGACGGCGGCCAGCTGGCTGCTGCTCGCCGCGCTCGTCGCCGTCAGCGTCCTCGCCGGCCTCGCGTGGCGCTCTGACGTCCGGCGTGAGCGCGGCGCGGTGTTCAAGACGACGGCGTCGGCCGTCGCGTCGTCCGTCGTCACGTCGTTGCTCCGGCAGACCGATCTCACCACCGTCGAGCAGGCGCTGATCGCCCTGAACCCGGAGCTCACCAACGCCCGGTACTCCGCATGGCTGGACCAGCTCAACGTCGCCGCGCGCTACCCCGGCAGCCTTGGCTCCGGCTTCGTGAAGGTCGTGCCGGCCCAGCAGTTGCCGCAGTTCGTGGAGACGGTCAAGGCCGACCAGACCAAGGCGTTCAAGATCGACGGCGCGTACACGGTGATGCCCGGCGGCCAGCGTGCGCAGTATTGCCTCGTGCGGTTGGCCATGTGGCTCGGCCCCACCGGACAACTTCCGACGACACTCGACTACTGCGCGCCGACCCTTCCCGGCTACGGCGCCTCTCCCACGGCGACGGCACTGGCGACGGCGCGCGACAGCGGCAAGCTGACGCTCGCGTCACCGGTGAGCTTCTATCCAGGCGAGATCTTCGCGTTCGCGCCGGTCTACCAAGGCGGCACGGCGCCCTCCAGCGTCGAAGAGCGGAGGACCAACCTCATCGGGTGGGTCGCGGCGACCTTCGACGGCCGGGCGATCATCGCCGCCGCGGAGGCGGGCCGTCACAATCTGCACGTCGAGGTGCTTACTGGTGACAGCGCGCACCCGATCGCGCTAGCCAGCGACGGGGAGAAACTGACCGGGAATGTGTCGTCGCTCACGATGCCGGTCAGCCACGACGGAACCTGGTCGGTGCGGGTCAGCGGCCAGACACTCGCCGGCGGCGTGTCGTCCAGCGCGCAGGGAATCGTGGTCGGCGCTTTGGGCCTCGCGATCAGCTTGCTGGTCTTCGGCATGCTGCACGTGCTGTTGCGCAGCCGCGGCCGCGCGCTGAGGCTGGTGCGCGAGCAAACCCACGAGTTGCGGCATCGGGCGCTGCACGACGACCTGACCGGACTGCCGAATCGCGCGCTCATCATGGACCGCATCGGCCAGATGACGCAGCGAGCCCGCCGCAACAACACCGCGGCCGCCGTGTTGTTCATCGACCTCGACAGCTTCAAGGACGTCAACGACACCCACGGTCACGCGGTGGGCGACGCGCTGCTGCGCGCGGTTGCGGCGCGCCTCAATGGGTGCCTTCGCTCCACCGACACGGCCGGCCGACTCGGCGGCGACGAATTCGTCGTCCTCGTCGAGGGAACGCCACTCTCGGACGGCGGCGCGGCGGTCGCCGCGCGGATGCTCGACGCGCTGCAAGAGCCGTATCAGCTTGACGAGTTGCCGGACGTCGTGTTGCGGATGACCGCGAGCATCGGCGTCGCGGTCAGCCAGCCGCGCGTCGCGGCTGGCGTCGGCGCCACTGGGGTTGGCGACACTCGGGTCGGGGCCGCTGGGATTGGTGGCACTGGCATTGGCGCCGCTGGGCGCGGGGGCGTCGTCACTTGGGACGGCGACGACGTCGGCGACGAGCTGCTGCGCAACGCCGACATCGCTTTGTACGACGCGAAGGCAGCCGGCAAGGGGCGCTACGCCGTCTTCTCCGGCTGACGGTTCCGGCGGCGCCACAACACCCCTGCAGCCCCTGCTGCGACGACGATTCCGCCGCCGGCGACCGCGACGATGAGCCCGGACGACGTTCCGCCGCCGCTGCCGGCGAGCGTGACGCTTCCGCGCCAGCGATCGACTCCGTTGTCGGCGACGACGTCGCCGGTGCCGGTCGCTCCGGCGAGCACGCCGGCGCCGCCGCGAAGGGTGAGCGTGTAATGGGCGTCAGGGCTGTCGGTGGCGCCGCAGGTCGGCACCGGCGCGCCGTCGAACTTGGCGTTGCCGCCGGCCACCCACAACGTTCCTTGCGTGCTGAACTCGGGGCAGCCGTCTGGCGTCGTCTGCCCATTAGGCACCGCATCGCGCGCGTACTCGACCAGGCCGAGGCCGTCGACTTTCCCTTGCGCGGCGATGCAAATCACCGAGCCCGGCCGCTGTGTGACGCAATTCCGCACGCCGTTCCAGGTGAAGTCGGCGTTGACGGCAATAGTCTTTCCGGCGGCTGCGCTCGCCGCGGACGTTGCCGCCATGACGAGCGCCGCCGACGCAACGCCAACGAGTGCCAAGCCAGAGGCGACCGCACGCTTCACCGCAGAACCCCTTCGAGGTCACGTGGCCGAACCGGCGATCGGCGTAGCGCATCGTAGCCAGCGGACGCAGGATTGGTCTATACCTTTGCCGGGATCCGGGGCGCTCAAAGGAGCCGCTGAACGCGAATCTCGAAAATTCGCAGATGGTGGGGCGGGTGGGGCTCGAACCCACGACCGACGGATTATGAGTCCGCTGCTCTGACCGGCTGAGCTACCGCCCCGCTCGCTGATCTCGCTGATGATCGACGAGCTCTCGGGCGAGAGCTCCTGCGATAGGACTCGAACCTATAACCTGCCGGTTAACAGCCGGCTGCTCTGCCAATTGAGCTACGCAGGATCGGCCGGTCCCCCGGCACGCCCGGTTAGGTTACCGCACACCACACCACGGCGCCGCGCAGCGCCACCGGAGCGCCCCTCGACGCGGGGTCGGGCGAGAGGTAGCGTCGCGCTCGGATGGGTAGTCCGTAGGCCTGCGCCCGCCGTCGTGGGCGCGTGAGCGAGGGAGATCCAGATGCGGTACAAGGCAACGTTCGCGATCGGCTTCGTCACCGGCTACGTGCTCGGCTCTCGGGCTGGCCGCCAGCGCTACGAGCAGCTGAAGCGGATCGCCAAGTCGGTCTCGGAGAACCCCCAGGTCAAGCACACCACGGAGGCCATGCAGTCGCAGGCGACGCAGCTGAGGGCGCAGGCCACGCGCAGGATGCAGGAGCGCGCCGGCGCGATGAGCCACGAACTACGCGACAAGGTGGTCAGCCGGCTGCCTGGTGGGCTGTCCGACCGGTTCGCCCACCACACCATCGACCTCGACCACCACGCGTACGCGGACAACGGAATGTCATCCGGCGGCTAGTCAGTCGACGAGGAAGTCGCGCAGCCGGATCGCGCATATCGGCTGGCGGAGCTTGGCCAGCGTTTTGTTCTCGATCTGGCGGATCCGCTCGCGAGTCACCCCGAGCCGTCGACCCACCTCCTCGAGCGTGTGCGGCGTGCCGTCGAGCAATCCGAAGCGCATCGTCAGCACGCACTGCTCGCGTTCCCCGAGCGAACCCAAAACCTGGCGCAGTTGCTCGAACATCAACGACTGCGTCGCGGCGTCTGCGGGTGCGATCGCGTCAGCATCCTCGATCAGGTCGCCCAGCGTCCCGTCGTCCTCGCCGACCGGAGCGTGAAACGACACGGGCTCCTGCGCAATCGAGCGGATCTCATGCACGCGCTCGACCGAAAGGCCAAGCTCGTCCGCCAACTCCTCGGCGGTCGGCTCTCGTCCCACGCTCTGGACGAACTGGCGCTGCAGCCGCATCAGCTTGTTGATGCAGTCGACGACGTGCACCGGCACCCGAATGGTGCGCGACTGGTCGGCCATCGCCCGCGTGATCGACTGTCGGATCCACCACATCGCGTAGGTCGAGAACTTGTAACCCTTGGCGTAGTCGAACTTCTCGACGGCGCGCATCAGGCCGAGGTTGCCCTCTTGAATGAGGTCGAGAAACGCCATGCCTCGTCCGGTGTAGCGCTTCGCGAGCGACACCACGAGCCGCAGGTTCGCCTCGATGAGTCCGCGTTTCGCCGCTTGCCCGTCACGCTCGATCCACTCGAGCTCCCGCCGCGACGACGCGGACATCGCGACACCGCTCGCCAGCTTCTCCGCCGCGAACAGGCCGGCCTCGATCCGCTTGGCGAGATCGACCTCCTGCTCGGCCGCCAGCAACGGCACCCGGCCGATTTCCTTCAGATACGCGCGAACCGGATCGGCCCCGGCCGCCCAGCCGTCGGAGGCCAGCCGGGGTGCCGGCCCCTGGGCAGGCTCGTCGATCTCCCCGAGTTCCGCGGCGCCAGCCGCGGCGTCGTCCAGCTCAGACTCTGACGGCGCTGCCTCATCCAAAGATCGCGGCGCGACGGGTTGCACCAGTCGGACGACGGCGCCACCGAGCGGCGCGCCAGCCGCTTCTCCCGCTGCCAGCTCGGAAGATTCCGCTGCCAACGCCTCGGACATCCCGTTGTACCCCACGACCCCAGTGTGCAGGGCGAGCACCGGATTTCGCGGCCAGTCAGCAAAACCGATGCAAACAAAACGGCTGTACTGTGCGCAATCGTCGTGAGTTGTACGGTTCAGCCGACGCTTTCGAGGTCGTCGCGCCGACGCTTCTCCATCATGATCAGCTCGGTGAACAGCTTGTTGTGCTCGCTGCCTTGCTCGATCGGGTTGACTCGCTGCAAGCGCGATTTCAGCTCCGCTATTTGGCGGTCAAGCGCTCTAACGCGCAAACGGGCCAATTGCGCCTCAGCGTAACGCGCGTCGGGCTCGGTGGACGTGAAGACGGCCTCGACGACGAGCTCAGTCACCAAGCTGCGCACCGTGTCGTCGGGTGCCGCGTCGAGCAACGCCGCGACCCACTCGTCGCCACCAGCCGTCGACCCCGCGCCGCCCGCTTTGGCGATCGCGTCCCGCACGTCGGCATACGCCGGGGAGGTGAAACACATCGGGTCGAGCAGGTCGAACGCCGGTCCCAACAGCGCGGGTCGCTGCACCGCGAGCTTCAACGCCTCCCGCTCGACGACCAACGTCGGGTCGCGCGGGTCGGGCCGGTTGCCCGCTGATTCCTTTGCCGGACGTCGGTTTCCTTCCGGCGCAGCCGTTCGACGCACCCGATCGACAACCGCGAGCTCGTCCGGAGCACCCACCCAGCCGGCGAGGCGGCGCGCGTACTCGTCGCGCAGCGAGGCGTCTTTGATCCGCGCGACGAGCGGCGCGGTGCGCTCGATCGCGGCCACCCGACCCTCGGGAATCTCAAGGTTGAAGCCGCCGAGCACGCTGCGGATCGCGAACTCGAACAGAGGCTGCCGCCGAGCGACCAGGTCGCGAACCGCCGCGTCGCCTTTCGCGAGCCGCAACTCGCACGGATCCATGTTGTCAGGGCTGATCGCGACGAACGTGTGCGTGACGAACTTCTGGTCGCTCTCGAACGCGCGCAACGCCGCCTTCTGACCGGCCGCGTCACCATCGAAGGTGAAGATGACCTCACCCGCGTACTCCGCGGTGTCGAGCAGCAGCCGACGCAAGATCCGGACGTGCTCGTCACCAAAGGCGGTTCCGCAGGTGGCCACCGCGGTGGTGACGCCGGCGAGGTGGCACGCCATCACGTCGGTGTAGCCCTCGACGACCACCGCCTGACGCGCCTTCGCGACGTCGCGCTTCGCCAGATCGAGCCCGTACAGCACCTGACTTTTCTTGTACAGCGGGGTTTCCGGCGTGTTCAGGTACTTCGGGCCGTCATCGTCATCACGCAGCTTGCGCGCGCCGAAGCCCACGACGTCGCCCGTGACGTCGCGAATCGGCCACACCAGCCGGCCACGAAACCGGTCGATGATGCCGCGCTGGCCGTGACTCGCGAGCCCGCCCGTCGTCATCTCGTCGTCCGAAAAGCCCTTGGCCCGCAGGTGTTTGACCAGGTGCTCCCAGCCGACCGGCGCGTACCCGACGCCGAAGTGCTCCGCCGCCGCGGCGTCAAAACCGCGCTGCTCGAGGAAGCGGCGGCCGATCGCGGCCTCCGCGCTGACGAGTTGCTCGACGAAGTACTGCGCCGCGACCTTGTGCGCCTCGACGAGCCTGGCGCGCTGGCCCTGCTGGCGGTGAGAGGTCGATCCGCCTTGCTCGTAGTGCAACTCGTAGCGCACGCGGGCCGCGAGCCGCTCGACCGCCTCCGTGAACGAGAGGTGATCGATCTTTTGCACGAAGCTGATGACGTCGCCGCCCTCGCCGCAGCCGAAGCAATGCCAAAAGCCGCGGGCGGGCGTGACGTTGAACGACGGCGATCGCTCGTCGTGGAACGGGCACAGGCCCTTCAGCGACCCACCGCCGGCGCTGCGCAGCGTGACGACCTCGCCGATCACGTCGGCGACCGGCGACAGCTCGCGCACCCGCGCGATGTCGCTGTCTGGAATCCGCCCGGCCACGGGCCTGAGTGTAAGCGGTGCGAGGCTAGCCGAGGCCGGCCATGTCGACAGCGGCGCCGCTGACCCGCAGCCGGCGATCTTTCGCTTCGACGTCAACGGTCAGCAGGCTCGGACGACCGAGATCGTCCCCCTGCCTGATCGTGATCCGGGCCGGTGGCTGGACCAAGCCGAGTTCGCGCAGGTAGTGGCCGAGGGCCGCGGCCGCCGCGCCCGTCGCCGGATCCTCGACGACTCCCCCGACCGGGAAGGGATCGCGGGCGTGGAACAGCAGGGGCGCCTCCCGCCAGACCAGCTGAACCGTCGTCCACCCCCGATCGCGGGTCAACTCCTTGAGCACGTCGAAGTCGTACGACAGCGCCGCGAGGCGGCCGCGGTCGGCGAGCGCGATCACCGGGTGCCACGCGCCCGCGTAAGCGACGCGCGGCGGCAACGCGGGATCAAGGTCGGCTGGCCCGTAGCGCAGCGCCGCCAGCAGGTCGCTTAGGGTCGCGTCGTCCAGTTCGGCGAGCGCCGGCTCGACACTGGTGAGCGTGGCCACCGCCCCGCTACCGGCGTCGTCCGCGCTCGACTCCACGGCGACCTCGCCCGACTTGGTGCGAAACACAAAGGTGCCGGCGCCTCGCCGGTGCGCGAGCGCTACGCCGGACGCGATGGTCGCGTGCCCGCAGAACGGCACCTCGGACGACGGCGCGAAGTATCGGACGTCGAAGGTGCCGGGCGACGACTCGACGAGGAACGCAGTCTCGGAGAAGCCAACCTCGGCGGCGATGCCTTGCATCTTCGCGTCGTCGAGGCCGGCGGCGTCGAGCACGACCCCCGCCGGGTTGCCGCCGCGCGGGTCGTCGGTGAAGGCCGCGTAGCGCAGCACTTCGGTCACAACTCGACCTCCATCACAAAATGCGGGCCGATCGGCGCGATCTCGAACTCCTCGCTCGTCTTCACGAAGCCAAGCCGTTCGTAAAACCACACCGCCCCCGACCGTGCGTTGCACCATAGCGATGTCGCGCCGCGATCACGAGCGAGTTGCATCCCGAACCGCAAAGTGCTTGCGCCATAGCCTTTTCCGCGGACCTCCGGCGCGGTGGCCATCGCGCGCAACCGCCACGCCGGGCGGCCGTCGGGAGTCGGCTCGGGATACAACGTCGCGCAGGCCACGATCTCGCTCATCGGATCGATGGCGGCCACGTGCAATGCCTCGGCGAGGTAGTCGTAATCGTGATCGACGCTGCTTGGCGGTTGACCGGGCCGCAGCACGCGCAACCGCAGCGGATGCAGCAGTGTTGGCTCGACGACGCCGACCCGCACGCCATCGTCAGGGTTAGTCGACAAGGTCGGCCAACGGCGTCGAGGGATCGCTGAGCCGCGCGCGATCAATCGGCTTGCCGGACTTGATGATGGCGCGTATGTGAGAGTGAACGTCCCACACGTTGACGTTCATGCCCGCGACGACGCCGCCTTGTTTCAACCAGAACACGCAGAACTCTCGCGACGCGGGATCCGCGCGGTAGACGACGTCGTCGTACTCCCCCGGCCGGTGCAGCCCTGAGTACTCCATGCCGACGTCGTACTGGTCGGAGAAGAAGTACGGCACCTTCGTGAACGGTTCGTCGAGGTCAAGCATGTTGCGCGCGGCCGCGGCGCCCTGGTCCTTCGCATTGGCCCAATGCTGCACCCGCAAGTGCCTGCCGTACTGGGGATTGTGCGCGTTGGCCACGTCGCCGGCGGCGAAGATGTCGGGGTCGGTGGTGCGCAGGTACTCGTCAACGACCACGCCGTCGTCGACGAGCAGACCGGCGTCCGCCGCGAGCTCGACGTTCGGCCGGACGCCGACGCCGACGACCACGGCGTCGGCGGGCACCTCCGAGCCGTCGCTCAACCCGACGGCGCCGACCACGCGGTCGCCCTTGAACTCGGTGACGCCGACGCCGAGCCGCATGTCGACGCCGTGGTCGCGATGAACCTGCGCGAAGAACTCGCCCAACTCAGGACCGAGCACCGCGTGCAACGGTGTCGGCTGCGGCTCGATCACGACGGCGCTCGCACCGTGATTACGCGCCGCCGCGGCGACCTCGAGGCCGATCCACCCACCGCCGACGACGGCGACTTGGCCCCCGGATTCCAGAGCCTGCTTCAGTTTCTCGCTGTCGTCGATCGAGCGTAGGTAGTGCACGCCAGCCAAATCCGCGCCAGGGATATTGAGCCGGACGACGGACGAGCCCGTGGTGAGCAGCAGTTTGTCGTACCCGATGCGGTCGCCGTTGGCGAGGGCCACCCCTCGCGCGCCGCGGTCGATCGCCGTCACCCGACTGTCGAGGCGAAGGTCGATGCCATGTTCAGGATAGAAGTTTTCGCCGTGAACGTAGGCTTTCTCGACGGGATCCTTGCCCAGCAAGTATCCCTTCGACAGGGGCGGGCGCTCATACGGCCGGTGCGGCTCCTCGCCGACGAGGGTGATCGACCCGGCAAATCCCTTCTCCCGCAACGTCTCCGCGGCGCTGGCGCCGGCGAGGCTCGCGCCGACGATGACGAATCGATGCCCGTCGCTCATGCTCGCTACCTCCTACGTTGCGGGTCTTGGTGCCAAGCAGACGCTGATGTGTCGGTCAACGAGGCGACCTGGTCGACCACCACGCGCAGCCGCGCGGCGTCGTCGTCCGCGGTCTGCCAGGACGACGCGAACGCGGGCTCGAACGCGTCGCCGCCTGCCTTCGCAAGGACGTCGACAAGCTCGAGCAACACCTCGCGCTGCCGGGCGCGAATCGCGGTGATGCCCTCGCGGTTCATGACGTAGTGCGCGGTGACCGCCTTGAGCAGGGCGCATTCAACGCGGGTGGATCGCGGAACAACGAGGTCTGCCGTGTACCGCGTCAACGGAGATCGTCCGTAGGCCTCGCGCGTCGCCGCCTCCGCCGACTGGCAAAAGCGGCCGATGAGCTGGCTGGTCAAGTTCTTCAACGCGGCAAGGGAATGCAGCGTGCCGTCGTATCGCCTGGGCCAGCATGGCAATCGGGTGAGCTCGTCGGCGGCCCGCTCGCACTCGGCGGTCTCGCCGTCGGGCAGATAGAGCCGGATCGCCGCGTCGACGACGTCGGCCCATGAAGACGCGTGCGCCAACTCCTCAAGCTTGATGTAACCCGCCTGGACGCCATCCTCAAGATCATGCACGGAGTACGCGACGTCGTCCGCCCAATCCATCACCTGGGCCTCGAGGCAGCGGCGGCCGTCGGGTGCGCCAGCGCGCATCCAGCTGAAGACGTCGAGATCGTCGGCGTAGACGCCGAACTTCACCTCGTCCTTTTGCTTAGGCCATGGGTACTTCGTGGCGGCGTCGAGGCTGGCGCGGGTGAGGTTGAGGCCCGCGCTTCTCCCGTCGTCCGCGATCGTCTTCGCCTCAAGCCTGGTTAGGAGCCGGAACGATTGCGCGTTGCCCTCGAACCCCCCGATCGACGCGGCAGCCTCGTTGAGCGCCGACTCGCCGTTGTGGCCGAACGGCGGATGACCGAGATCGTGCGCCAGGCAGGCCGTCTCAACCAGGTTTGGATCGCAGCCCAGCGTCGCGCCAAGCTCGCGTCCGACCTGCGCGCACTCCAGCGAGTGGGTCAACCGGGTGCGGGGGAAATCACTGTCGACGTCGCCGGGGCCGACGACCTGCGTCTTCGCGCCGAGTCGCCGAAGTGCAGAGCTGTGGACGACGCGCGCGCGGTCGCGCTCGAACGCCGTCCGGCCGGGCCGTTTCGGTGGCTCGCTCACCCACCGGGCGCGCGCCGCCTCGTCGTAACGGGCAACCGTGTCGTCCACCCGCCCGACGCTACCTGGCGGCGCCGACCGTCACCACACGTCCACCTCGTCGGCGGCCCGTCCCTCACGTCCGCCTCGTCGGCGGCCCGTCCCTCAAGAGGCGTAGGGGCGCTTCAACAGGTGTCGACACCTCTTGAAGCGCCCCCGCGGCCGCTTAACGTGGTCAACGCGTGAGCCTCAGGGGGCCCCGCCCCGCGAGGGTCAGCGGGTGTCGCTGCCTGCCGTCTGGATCGCGGCGCGGCCGGCCTCGAGCCGGGCCACCGGGATCCGGAACGGCGAGCACGACACGTAGTCGAGCCCGACCTCGTCGCAGAAGTGCACGGAGTCGGGGTCGCCGCCGTGCTCGCCGCAGATGCCGATCTTCAGGTCGGGGCGGGTGGCCCGGCCCTCCTCCACGGCGATCCGCACGAGGCGGCCGACACCGTCGCGGTCGAGCGTCTCGAAGGGGCTGACCCCGAAGATGCCGAGGTCCATGTAGCGGCTGAAGAACGAGCCCTCGACGTCGTCGCGCGAGAAGCCCCAGCCCATCTGCGTGAGGTCGTTGGTGCCGAAGCTGAAGAACTCAGCCTGCTCGGCGATCTGACCGGCGGTCAGCGCGGCCCGAGGAACCTCGATCATCGTGCCGATCGGGGTGTGGACGTCGACGCCGGCCGCGCCGTAGACCTCCTTGAGGATGCCCTCGGCCTCCTCCTTGACGACCTCGAGCTCCTGGATCGCACCCACGAGCGGAACCATGATCTCGGGCATCGGGTTCTTGCCCTGCTTCTTCAACTCGGCCGCCGCTTCGGCGATCGCACGAACCTGCAGCGCGAAGAGGCCCGGAATGACCAGCCCGAGCCGGACGCCGCGCAAACCGAGCATCGGGTTCTGCTCGTGCAGCCGGCGGACGGCCTCGAGAAGCACCCGGTCGGTCTCGGACACCCGCTCGCCCTTGGCCTCCGCGACCGCGATCTTCACCGAGAGCTCGGTCATGTCAGGCAGGAACTCGTGCAGCGGCGGGTCGATCAACCGCACGGTGACCGGCAGGCCGTCCATCGCGCTGAAGATGCCGATGAAGTCGCCACGCTGCAGCGGCAGCAGCTCGGCCAGGGCGGCCTGCTGCTCCTCCTCGCCCTTGGCCAGGATCAGCCGCTCGACGTTCTTGCGACGCTCGCCGAGGAACATGTGCTCGGTGCGGCACAGGCCGATGCCCTCGCCACCGAAGCGGCGGGCGCGCTCGGCGTCCTCCGGGGTGTCGGCGTTGGCCTCGACACCGAGGCGGCGCTTGCCGTCGGCGTGGCTGATGATGCGGTGGACGGCCGCGACCAGCGGATCGGCGTCCGCCTTGATCTTGCCTTCGAAGTACTCGACCACCGGGCTCGGGACCACCGGGACCTCACCGAGGTAGACCACGCCGCTGGTGCCGTCGATGGAGATGACGTCGCCCTCGTTGACGACCTCGCCGTTCGGACCGGTGAACTTGCGGTTCTTGACGTCGACGTCGAGCTGGTCGGCGCCGGAGACGCAGGTCTTGCCCATGCCGCGGGCGACGACGGCGGCGTGCGACGTCTTGCCGCCGCGGGCGGTCAGGATGCCCTGCGCCGCGATCATGCCGGGCAGGTCGTCGGGGTTGGTCTCGCGACGGACCAGGATCACGTTCTCGCCACGAGCGGCGTATTCGGCCGCGACGACGGAGTCGAAGACCGCCTTGCCGACCGCCGCGCCGGGCGACGCGTTGACCGCCTTGGTGACCTTGTTCTTGCCCGCGCTCTCGTCGAACCGCGGGAACATCAGCTGGGCGAGCTGCGCGCCGTTGACTCGCTGCAGCGCCTCGTCCATGTCGATGAGGCCCTCGTCGACCAGCTGAGTGGCGATGCGGAACGCGGCGCCGGCGGTGCGCTTGCCGACGCGGGTCTGCAGCATCCAGAGCTTGTTGTTCTCGATGGTGAACTCGATGTCGCACAGGTCCTTGTAGTGCTTCTCGAGCTTCTCCATGATGCCGAGCAGCTCGTCGTAGGCCGGCTTGTCGATGTTCTCGAGCTCGTTCAGGTGAACGGTGTTGCGGATACCGGCGACGACGTCCTCGCCCTGCGCGTTTTGCAGGTAGTCGCCGTAGACGCCTTGGTCGCCTGAGCCTGGGTCGCGGGTGAAGCAGACGCCGGTGCCGGAGTCGAGGCCGATGTTGCCGAACACCATCGTGACGATGTTGACGGCGGTGCCGAGGTCGGCGGGGATGCGCTCCTGACGGCGGTAAAGCCGCGCCCGGTCGCCGTTCCAGGAGTCGAAGACCGCGTTGACCGCGAGATCGAGCTGCTCGCGCGGGGCCTGCGGGAACTCCCGGCCGGTGTTCTCCTTGATGATGCCCTTGTAGTTCTCGACCAGCTTCTGGAAGTCGTCGGCGTCGAGGTCGAGGTCGTTGGTGGTGCCCTTGGCCTTCTTGGCAGCCTCGAGCGCGTGCTCGAAGAGGTCGCCGTCGACGCCGAGCACGGTCTTGCCGAACATGCTCAGCAGGCGGCGGTAGGAGTCCCACGCGAAGCGCTCGTTGCCGCCCTGCTTGGCCAGGCCGTTCACGCTGTTGTCATTGAGGCCGATGTTGAGGACGGTGTCCATCATCCCGGGCATCGAGAACTTCGCGCCCGAGCGCACGGACACCAGCAGCGGGTCGTCAGCGTCGCCGAGCTTCTTGCCCATCGCGTTCTCAAGGCTGGTTAGGTGCTTGCTGATCTCGTCGGCCATCTCCGACGGCGGCTGGCCTTCGGCCAGGTAGGCGCGACAGGCCTCGGTGGTGATCACGAATCCAGGCGGAACCGGCAGGCCGAGGTTGGTCATCTCGGCGAGGTTCGCGCCCTTGCCCCCGAGCAGGTCTTTCATGTCTCGGTTGCCTTCGCTGAAGTCATAGACGTACTTGGGCACTGGGAGCGCTCCTCGCAAAGATTCGGGCGGGATTCGGGCGACGGAATTCGACGCCAGCCTACCGAGCGACCGGTTATCCACAGCGTGGCGGTCGTCCCGCCGCCGCGGGACCGAAGACCTCGCTAGCGTCGTCCGAGATCTTTTGGGACGACGGGAGGCGGATCGTGGCGGACGGGTTCGCGGTGCGGCCAAACGAGTTGCTTGAGCTGGCGCAGGACGTCTCGACGATCCGCGCGCGATTGGAAGGCACGCCCGATCTGGTCGCCGACGTGTCGACGGCGCTCGGGTCGCCCGACGTGGCGGCGGCGCTGCACCACTTCGTGACCGGGTGGCGCGACGGGCGCAAGCAGATCTCCACCGAGGTTGGAGCGCTGGCGGACATGCTGGCGCAGGCGGCGGAGGCGTATTACTCGACGGACTCATCGATCGCTGAGGCGATTCCGTGAGTGGGCTGGTTGGCGCGCGGATCGTCACACCCGGCGATTGGAGCGACCTCGACCTCGACCCCGCAACGCGGCACCGCTCAATCGCGCGCGCGGTGCGACGGGCGGTCGCTGCAGATCCGGGGCTGTCCGGCGCTGCCGGGCGGCTCATCGCTTTGCTGGACGACGTGGCGCGGCGGGCTTGCGACGCCGGCGGGTTCTTCTGCTCGTCGATGGCTTTGTCGTCGGACGACGGACCAATCGTGGCGAACGTGCTGATGCAACTGTGTGGTGGCGAGGCTGGCGGCGGGCCGGCTGACGACGCGTGCGCTGGCTTGGCGGCCGCGGTGTCGCGCGACTCCTCCTGGGCCGACGCCGACGTCTCGGTCGTTTCGCTGGCATCGGTCGGGCCTGCCGTACGCGTGGTCGTAGTGGCGGGTGGCGCGTGCGTGCAATATCTCGTGCCGGCGCCAGAATCGTCCGAATTTGTCGTGCTGACGTTCACATCGCCGAGCGCGCCGTACGCGAAAGCATTTGTCGAACTCTTCGATTCGATGGCCGCAAGTTTGGCGCTTGATTACGAATATGCCGCTGAGCCGAACGGGTGACGGGTCGAAATGGCGTCGGTTCGCGCTTTTGCGCGCGGGTTCTGGATCGGTATCCTCCCGGCCATGCCTGGACGGGGACACCGCCTGCCGGCGGCGCGGGCCATCGCCGCCACCTCTGCTGCCATCGCTGCCGTCGTGTCAATGGCAGGCTGCGACAGCCACAGCAAGCCGCAGGCCGTACTGGACGATCCAACCTCGTCGGCACCACTCATCACCGCCGCTCCACCGGCCACACCGGCCACACCGGCCTCACGGTCAGCCTCCGGTTCCGGTTCAGTCGGCCCGACGTCTCCGCCTCTTGCCGGCGAAAGCGCGTTGAACTCGGCCTTTCCTAGTGCCGCCGCTCGCATACCCGATGCGATCGAGACTGTTCGCCGGTTCTTCGACGGCCTCAACCATGAAAGCGATACGGGCGACGAAGGCCCGGTCATCTCGACCTTCACCACCAAGTGCAACTTGTGTGGCAGCGAGGTCTACAACATCAAGAGCCTGCTAGACGGAGGTCACAAGCTTCGGGGAGGACACCTCCACCTGCTCACCATCGACAGTGCGCTCGCCACCTACTCCAACGTTGTGTCAATCGATCGTCACCGAGAGTCAGGAGCCAGCGAGCAGATTGACTCAAACGGCCAGCGTCACTCACGCGTTTCCGTCGTCACCACCGCGGCACGTGATCTTCGAGTTGGAGACCGACGACTCGCCACCGAAGATCTGGCAACTGTCGCGAGCTGGACCAGTAGATGCGATCAGTCGTCGTCTTTCCGAGCCCTACTGATCGGCTTGATGGCCGCCGCGACGCCCGCAGCGAGCAGGTGCCGATGAATCACCGCCGAACGCGCCACTGCTCAACCTGGACATGTCAACTGCCCGACGCCAACGAACGACGGGTACGAGTACGTCTACGACCCGACGACAAACGTGCTTGTTCCCGTTCCAACAGGGTCATTTCCGAAGCAGCCGGGCGTGACATACCAATACGCGGCGACACCCGCGTGTCCCACCGCTCAGCCGGGCGACGCCGTCAATTGCACCGCGGCAGCCCAGTACTGCCAGCAAAACGGCAGCTCGGGCATCCATGAGGACATCTGGCGGCGTGAGGCAACGCCGACGACAGGTCCTTGGATCGTCGTTTCGCAAACCTGCACCGGTGCGGGACCAGCACCAATTCCCATCCAGCAAGTTGCGCAAGACGTGGGCGAATACGAGCGGACGCACGTGCCGATCCCTGTGCCGAGCGTCCAGCCGTCGAGCGTTGCGCTCGTCAACTTGCCGGTCATCGTCAGCGTTCCGCAGCCCCAGCCCGTGACGATGCAGGTGCAACAACCGGTGCCCGGCACGCTTGTCGCGACGCCCACCTTTAGCTGGACCTTCGACGACGGCTCGACCGTCACCGGCGCGGGAATCCCATACGACGGAACCGACCCGCGCGTCGACCCCGCGCACTACGTCTCACACACCTACACCGCCGCCGACGCGCACGCCTCGGTCACGTTGACCGTGACCTGGAACGCGACCTTCACCGCCGCCGGCCAGGCTTTCCCTATCGCGCCTCTGGTGATGCCACCGATCACGACCGCGTTCACGGTTCACGAGGCGCACGCGGTCCTCGTCAGCGGGGAGTAGGGCCCGCGCCGCTCACTCCTTTTCGTCGGCTGTCACGGCGACCGCGACAGCAGCGCGCATCGAAGCGGCGCGGTCACGTCGTCCGATTGCGAACCCGCCAAGCCCGGCGGCGCCGAAGCACGCGGCCGCGCCCATCGCCAACGCCGCCCGCGGACCCGCCGTGTGCGCGACAAACCCAGCGAGCGGACCGCCGATCGGAGTCGACCCCTGGAATGCCACCGCCCACAGGCTCATGACGCGTCCCCTCATCAACGGGTCCGCGTTCAGCTGAACCGTCGTGTTCCCCGTCGACGAGAAGCTGGTCGCCGCCATCCCGACCACCACCATGAACACCAGTCCGGTCGCCAGGTTCGGCGCGAACGTCATCAGCGTCATAGCGCCGCCGAACGCGACCGCGTTGGTGACCAACGCGCGCACACCCGAGCGTCGCATCGCGGCGACCAGCAGCCCACCCACGATCGCACCAAACCCTTGCGCGGCCGTCATCAAGCCGAACGCCGTCGCACCTCCGTGCAACACCTGGGACGCCATCGGCGGCAACGTCGTCTGGAATTCCCACGCCAGTCCACCGACGAGCGCCATCATCGCGAGCGGCACCCACAGCGTCGGGCTCTGCCGCACGTAAGACAGCCCGGCGCGCAGCTGTCCCCTGGCGCGCGCGGCCAACGGCGCCGGATACAGCTCGGCGCGATTCACCATCGCCAACGACGAGATGACGCCGGCGAAACTCGCCGCGTTGACAAGGAAACAGGTGCCCAGGCCGACGGTCGCCACCAGTCCCGCGCCGATCGCCGGACCGGCAGCACGAGCGATGTTGTTCAACACACTGTTCAAACCGACCGCGTTAGGCAGTTGGTCGCCGCCGACCATCTCGAAGATGAACACCTGTCGCGGCGGGTTCTCGGCCGCCTCGCCCACGCCGAGCAGCAAGGCCAGCAGAAAGACTTCCCACAGCCGCACGGCGTGCGTCACCGTCAGCAAGCCGAGCGCCAACGCGAGCACGCCCATGAAGGCGTGCAGTGCCATCATCAGGTTTCGCTTGTCGAAGCGGTCGGCGACCACACCGCAGTACGGCCCGATCACCAACGTCGGCAGCGCTTGCAGCGCGACGACGAAGCCGACGATCGTCGCGTCGTGCGACAGCTCATACACCAACCAGGACTGCGCGAACCGCTGCATCCAAGTGCCCGCGCGAGACACCACCTGGCCGATGAAATACCTGCGGTAGTTGGGAATTGCCAGCGAGCTGAAGACTTTCCGCAGACCTCGACGTGTCCCAGACGCCGATGCCCCCGCCCCGGCTATGGCCGTCTCGCAGCGGTCACGAGTGCTTCGAGGGCCGGCAGCGCGGCCACCAGCGCCGCGTCGTCGTCGTCCGACAAACCGGCGAGCGCCGCAGACAGCGCAGCGTTTCGCCGCTCCTGCATGCGTTGCTTCAATCGCCGACCAGCAGGCGTCGGCTCCACTAACGCGGCTCGCCTGTCGCGCGGACTTGGCACACGACGGATCAACCCCGCGTCGTCCAACTTGCCGATCACCCGCGAAAGCATCGTCGGGTTGACGTCTTCGGCGACGGCGAGCTCGCTGATCCCAATCGAGCCATGGCGAACGACGGCAGCGAGGATCCACGCCTGCGTCGGCGTCAACTGCGGATCGCGCGCGGCCGCGGCGAGATGCCGCTCGAGCCGCCCGACAGCGACGCGCAACCGTGCGAGGTTCGCCGCGTCCATCGCCGCCTCCACCGATAGTTGCCTACCGGCAAGCATAGATCCTGCGGCGACCGCTTCCGCCCACCCGCATTATCGGATACATTATCCGCGTTCAGTCGTCGGATCAGGAGGCAATCATGCCGCAGCGGGTGTGGGACACCTTCCTCACCGATCAAGACCGCGCGCACCTAGCCGCGACGAAGCCGAAGGTGGAGCGCGGTTTCGGCGCCCGCCCGGCGGTGCTGTCGGTCGACAACTACCGCGCCGCGATCGGCGACGAGCCGCAACCCATCCTCGAGGCGATCAAAGAATGGCCGAGCAGCACCGGGCTCGCCGGCTGGCAAGCGCTTGACCGGGTGAGCGAGTTGCTCGCGACGGCTCGCGCCTCCGGCATTCCCGTCATTCACATCACCGGACTAAGCGCGGCCGAGTCTGGGATGGCGGGATGGCGACCCGGCCGCAAGACCCCGGGCAACGCGCTTTCAGCGGACGACGAGAGACAGCGTCGTCGCTACGAGATCGTCGAACAAGCCGCGCCGTTGCCGGGCGAGGTCGTGCTGAAGAAGACTGCGCCGAGCGCGTTTTTCGGTACTCCGCTCGCCGCTTACCTGATCGGCCAGGGCATCGACACCCTGATTGTGTGCGGGGAGGCGGTGAGCGGCTGCATCCGCGCGACGGTGGTCGATGGCTGCAGCCTGCGGCTTCGCATGGTCGTGGTCGAAGAATGCGTGTACGACAGGCACGAGGCGTCACGCGCGATCAACCTCTTCGACATGGACCAGAAGTACGCCGACGTGCTCTTCCTCGACGAAGTCAGCGAGTGGATGCGGAACTTCGCCAAGGACTAAGGGTTTTCCACAGCCGCTACATCTCCTGACGCTGCGGATTCGCCGATTTCACTAGCGTTTCCGACGTGCCCGCTGGAACGCTCGCGCCGATCGACGGCGATCCCTTTGCGGTCAACGAATCCGCGCGCACGTTCGAGGCGGTCGCCGCTCGCGTCGCGGAGACGTCGTCCAGGCTTCGTGCTTTGACCGGGACGACGTGGACGGGCGCTGCGGCCGCGCGTGCGAGCACCCGCACAGCGACGCTGCCGCCGAAACTCGACAAGGTCGTCACGTCCTATGCGAGCGCGGGGATCGCGCTGCGCGGTTACGCCACCGCACTGGCAGCCGCCCAGGCGCGGTCGGCGGCGGCGACTCGGGCGGCTGGCGCGGCGCAGGCCGACATCGCACAGCTGCTCGCCGCGCGTTCGGCGGCGCCGCCTGACGTGTCACCGCGTTATGACGCGTCGCTTTCTGACGCCGAGGATCGGCTGGCGCGGGCGACGGCGTCCAACGAAACGGCACACGAGGACCACCGGCGGGCGGCCGCCAACGCGGCGCGCGAACTGCACGAGGCGTCGGCGCGGGGCATCAAGAATCAGCCATGGTGGCGGCACGTTGTTAGCAGTGCGGCGCGATTCGCCGCATCGGCTTGGACGACGTCGCTGCTCGCGGTGGCGCGCGTTGCGACGTCCGTCTCCGCGCTCGCCGGACTTGCGGCATTGGCGCTGTCGATCGCAGGGCTCATGTTTCCGCCGTTGGAAGGGGCGGCGGCGGTCCTTGAGACGATCTCGCTGGTCAGCGGCGTGCTGGCGACATGCGCGGACGCCGCACTGGCTGCGTCCGGCACCGGTTCGTGGAAGTCGGTGGGCGTCGACGCGCTCGCGCTCGCACCGTGGGCCGGCTCGAAGCTGGTGACCAAGTCCGCGCGGCTATTGAGGAACCCGACACGCGTGACCGCGAGCACCAATCCCCTCCGCGAGCAGGCTCGAACCGCCAAGGCGTACCCGGTCCCTGTCGGCAAAGGTTCCAGAGCCCGCTCAATCAACTACCGCCCGAAGGTGGCCGACCAGAATTGGGGACTGCGCGGGACTCACCTCGAAAAGCACCTGTTTGGTAGTGGTCCGTCGTCCCTGGCGGTGCTGGATCCCGCAGGCAACCCCGACCGATGGCTGGCGCTCATTCAGGCACTTGCGACGCGGGCCGCAACATCGTCGCCCGAGCCCGGGATCGACGACATCATTGGAACATTCCAGCGGGCAGACGGGATCGGCTCGTTTAGATTGGGGATACGCGTATCGAAGCGTACGGATGGGACGTACGACCTAGTGACCCTGCTGACGCGGCAATGAACGCCGCCACGTACACGTGTCCTGTGTGCGAATACTCAGGACTCGCGTCGAAGCCTTACGCACTCTGGCCACCGCCAGCAGGCGTTAGGTTACTGCCGCCTTACTGCGAATCGCTCGGCCGTCCCTCATACGAGGTATGCCCGCGCTGCGGCTTCGAGTTCGGCAACGACGACAATCCCGGTACGGCGGCGCCCGTGTCGTTCGAACAGTATCGACGCGAGTGGGAGGCATCGGGTTGCCCGCGGCTGGTCGAAGACATCGACGAGTGACCGATCTATGAATCCGGCGGCGCTCAAGCACGCATGGCACCGGGAAAGAGGGTGTGTGCGACTGCTAAGGGTCTAGCTGTGATCGCGCACGTTGCCGGTATTCGTGACCTGCGGCGCTGATCCACACCACGGCACCGTCGGTTTCGCGCTTGAGTTTCCACCCGCCGAGGGTCTTGAGCCGATGGTGCCGACGGCAGAGCATCAGCATGTTGGCGGCACTGGTGCGCCCGTCAGGCTGGTAGGGGACGACGTGATCGCCGTCGCCCATCGCGGCCGGTTGATTGCAACCGAACATCGCGCACACCCGGTCACGAGCGATCAGATAATCGGTCAGCCGCTTGGGAGGCCGGTAAGTCTTGCGCCCGAAATCCAGCAGGTGACCGGTGACCGGGTCGGTGATAAGCCGCCGCCACTTCGCGTCGCGCGCCAACTGGCGGGCGATCGGCGCGGGGATGGGGCCATACCCGTCAAGGTGGGCCGGGTCCTCCGTGAGCCCGAACAGGCTCGCGGCGTCGATGGCGACCTGAAGTTCCACCCGACGGCCGTGCGCCTTCGGCAACGCCCGGTCGGCTAGCGCGGCGTGCGCCAACGCGACGAGCGCGTCGACCCGCCGCGCCCCGACACCGACACCGCTGCGCCGCCCGCCTTCGGCGGCATGCCGGGCACGGGCCAGGGTGTCGACCGCGGAGAACAGCGCCCGGGCGTCGACCGCCGACATCGTTGCGGCGACGGTAGCCATGCCGTCTTCCTGCGGGATCAGGCGCACGTCGCGCGCGGCCACCGCCTCTTGGTGCCGGGCAAACGCAACGCCGGGCTCCACCATGGCGACCGCGCGACGCAGCTTGCGGCGGAGGTCGCCGACCGCACGATCTCCCGCCCCCGGCAAGACTCGTGACTCGACGACGGCGGCCTGCTCGCGATCGAGTAGCGCGCACTCGTCGACCATTGCCAGTGCATGCCGGAAAGTCACCTCACCGAAGTCGAGCGCCACCTTGGTCCCCGGAAGCGAACCGACCAACGTGCGTGCCGTGTGGACCTGGTTGCGCGCCGCTCGACCGGAAACCTTCATCACCGCGGCAATCTCGTCAACCGCCCAGTCGTCCTCAGTCTGGGCTTCCGCACCGGCCGCCGCGACCAGCGCCTCCTGCTGGCGAGCGGACAGCCACGCGTGCTGCCGGCTCCACGCCCGCACCAACAAGACCCGCTCGTAAGCGTCGAGCGACCCGGCGTCGATCGAGCACAACAACTGCATCGCCTCAGGGCCAGGGGGCAACTCGATAATCCACTGGAAAAGCGCGCCCGCCGGCGCGTCGACACCATCGTCGACCACCTCTGCTTCGGGCATCGCGAACAACATGCCCGCCAAGCTATCGACGACCTACGACAGTTTCCGCCGACCCAACCACCCTCTGGTTTCGCCGACCGCGAAACCGACGAAGCCTTTGGCATAAGGAAATCCGCGCGGCCCGGTGGACGCGACCACGGTTGTGGACGGATCAAGTTGCTGGCCCGCAGCACAGGTCCACAAAACCCGCATTCGGCGGCGGACGGCGGCGATGCCACGCCCGCGGTACTGCGCGATGTGAGGGCAGTCGAGCCGCTGCGGCGCAGCTACAGATCAGTCAGTCGCTCCGCCAGATAGCCGACAACGGAGTCGAGGCCGACGCGCTCCTGCTTCATCGAATCCCGCTCGCGGATCGTCACCGCGTTGTCTTCGAGAGTGTCGAAGTCGACCGTGACGCAATACGGCGTGCCGATCTCGTCTTGTCGGCGGTAACGCCGCCCGATCGCCGACGCGTCGTCGAACTCCACATTCCAGCGGCGCCGCAGTTCGGCCGCGAGGTCGCGCGCTTTCGGCGACAGATCGGCGTTACGCGACAACGGCAAGACGGCGACCTTGACCGGCGCCAGCCGAGGGTCGAGCCGCAGCACTGTGCGCTTCTCCATTTGCCCCTTGGCGTTCGGCGCCTCGTCCTCGCTGTACGCGTCGCACAAGAAGGTCAGCACGCAGCGGTCAACCCCGGCCGCCGGCTCAACCACATAAGGAATCCAGCGCTCGCCCGACTCCTGATCGAAGTACGACAGGTCGACGCCGGACGCCGCTCCGTGCGAGCGCAGATCGAAATCGGTTCGGTTCGCGATGCCCTCGAGCTCGGCCCAGTCGGCGCCCTGGAAGCCGAAGTGGTACTCGATGTCGACCGTGCGCTTCGAGTAATGCGACAGCTTCTCCTTGGGATGCTCGTACAGCCGCAGCATGTCGCGGCTGATGCCCAGTCCGAGGTACCACTCAAGACGGGTGTCGATCCAGTACTGATGCCACTCCTCGTCAGAACCCGGCTTGACGAAGAACTCCATCTCCATCTGCTCGAACTCACGCGTGCGGAAAATGAAGTTGCCCGGCGTGATCTCGTTGCGGAAGCTCTTGCCCTGCTGGGCGATCCCGAACGGCGGCTTCTTACGCGACGACTGCTCCACGTTCTTGTAGTTCACGAAGATGCCCTGCGCCGTCTCGGGCCGCAGGTACGCGAGCCCAGACTCGTCCTCGACCGGGCCGAGGTAGGTCTTCAGCAGACCGTTGAACATGCGCGGTTCGGTGAACGCGCCCTTGGTCCCGCAGTTCGGGCAGTTCACGTCGGCCAACCCATTCGCGGGAGGCCGCCCGTGCTTCTCGGTGTACGCCTCTTCGAGATGGTCGGCGCGAAACCGCTTGTGGCAGGACATGCACTCGGTCAGCGGGTCGACGAACGCGGTGATGTGACCAGACGTCTGCCACACGATCGGGTTCAATATGACGCACGAGTCGAGACCGACGATGTCGTCGCGCGCGTGGACCATCGACTTCCACCACTGGCGCTTGACGTTGTTCTTCAACTCGACGCCGAGCGGCCCGTAGTCCCACGCGGCGCGCAGGCCGCCGTAGATCTCGCTGCTTGGAAAGACCAGCCCGCGACGCTTGCTCAGGTTGACGATGGCGTCGAGTCGGTCGTCGGTCTTGTTCTTTGCGGCCACGGAAGTCTCCATCCGGCTGGCGGTCGGTGAGGCGCACTAGCGTATCCGCTCCCCGCCCGGCGATCACCAGCGGTGCGGCGGATCGTTCGACGGATCGTTCGGCGGACAGTTCGGCGGCACCCAGACCGCCAGCCGCTATCCGGCGGCCGGGTTCGGCAGCGCTCCCCCATAGCGGCGGTCGCGCGAGGCGTAGATCTCGACCGCACGCCACAAGTCGCGCCGATCGAAGTCCGGCCACAGCGTGTCAAGGAACACCAGTTCTGCGTAGGCCGCCTGCCACGGCAGGAAGTTCGACGTCCGCTGCTCGCCGGAGGACCGGATGAACAGATCGACGTCCGGCATGTCTGGCTCGTCGAGGTAGCGCGCGAACAGCTTCTCGTCAACGCGCTTCGGGTCGAGTTTCCCGGCGGCGACGTCGAACGCCAAGGCCCGAGCCGCGTCGGCAATCTCGGCGCGGCCCCCGTAGTTGACGCACATCGTCAAGTTGATGACGTCGTTGTCGACGGTCATCTCCTCCGCGATCTCAAGCTCCTTGATGACGCTGCCCCACAGCCGCGGACGCCGACCAGCCCACCGCACGCGCACGCCCAGGCTGTTCAGGTGGTCGCGCTGGCGACGAATCGTGTCGCGATTGAACCCCAGCAGGAATTTCACCTCGTCCGGGGAGCGTTTCCAGTTCTCCGTCGAGAACGCGTACGCCGAGATCCATCGCACGCCGACCTCGATCGCGCCCTCGACGACGTCGATCAGCACCGCCTCGCCATGCTCGTGCCCGACCGTGCGGGGCAACCCACGAGCCTTCGCCCAGCGGCCGTTGCCGTCCATCACGATCGCGACGTGGCGTGGCACCAGCTCGGGCTGGATCGTGGGCGGCCGGGCGCCCGACGGGTGCGGTGGGGGCGCCGCAATATCTCGACGTCGAGGCATCAGCCGTGCTCAACCAATCGCAGCGACCGTATTCCGTGCTCCAGGTGCCATTGCAGATACGCGGCGGCCAACCCGCTCGCCTCGCGACGGTGCCGGACCTCGCTCGCGTCGGCCGAAACCCAGTCTCCGCCCAACAGCGCGACGAGCAGCGCGACCGACTCGACGCTCGGGGTCGCCGAACCGGCCGGCCGGCAGTCGCCGCACATCATTCCGCCGCCCGCGACGGAGAACCAACGATGCGCTCCCGCCGCGCCGCAGCGCGCGCACTCCGCCAGCGCGGGTGAGTATCCCGAGACGGCGAGCGCCCGAAGCACGAACGCGTCGAGCACCAACCGCGCGTCGTGGGTCTCCTCGGTGAGCGCGCGCAGCCCCCCCACCAGCAACAGGTACAGCCGAAGTGACGGCTCCCGCTCCTCCGCCGTCAGCTTCTCCGCCGTCTCGAGCATCGCCGTGCCGGCGGTGTACCGCGGGTAGTCAGCGGCGAGCCGATCACCAAACGCGTCGTGCGCCTCGACCTGCGTGACGATGTCGAGCGAGCGGCCGGTGTAAAGCTGCACATCGACGTGGGTGAACGGCTCGAGCCGCGCCCCGAACTTCGACTTGGTGCGGCGCACGCCCTTCGCCACCGCGCGCACCCGCCCGGTACGCCGCGTGAGCAACGTGACGATGCGGTCGGCCTCACCCAGCTTCTGGGTGCGCAGCACGACAGCGTCGTCCCGGTAGAGGTTCACCTCGTCATTCTCCCCGACGTGGCGACGGATCGCCGCCCGCACCACGCGGGCATCGCCGGATCAGCGGCCCGGATTCCGGCGGGTGATGTCCGCGGTGAGCACGAGGGCGAAGCTGGTCCACGCCAGGTAGGGCGACAGGATCAACGCCGCGGGTCGACTGACCCGCCATATCGCCCCGATGGTCAACGCGACCGCGACCTCGATCAGCACCGCGTCGACCAGCCCTGCGCGCGGTGAGCGACGTCCGAAGAAAAGAAATGACCACAAGCCGTTGAACGCCAACTGGATCGCGAACAACCGCAGCGCGCGCGTGCGCTCCGGGTCGCCGGCGGGACGGGCGCGGCGGACCGCGGACACCGAGACGCCCATCAGCGCGTAGAGGAGCGTCCAAACCGGTCCGAACAACCAACCCGGCGGCTGGTAAGGCGGCAGGTCGAGGGTCGGCAGCCAGTCGCGGGTCGACCGGGCGGTCGCGGCGCCGCCCGCGAGACCAACGGCCTCGCAGGCGGCCACCGCGGCCAGCAGCTCACGCAGGTCGCGCAGGTCGCGCGGCACGAGAGTCGCACCGTCGGCCGCGGCCCTCACGCGCCGACACTGCCGCCCGGTTCGCCGCGCTCACTCCTGCCCCGCGCGGTTCACCGCGCTCACTCCTGCCCCGCCCGGTTCACCGCGCTCACCAAGGCCCGAAGCGACGCGGTGACGATGTTGGGGTCGACGCCGACGCCCCACAGCACCTGGTCGCCGACGACGCACTCCACGTACGCGGCGGCGCGAGCGTCGCCACCGGCCGAAAGCGCGTGCTCGGCGTAGTCGAGCACCCGGACGTCGACGCCGACCGCCGACAGCGCGTCGACGAACGCGGCGATCGGTCCGTTGCCCGAGCCGTCGAGCATCAGCGTCTCGCCGTCGTAGCGCACCTCGACCGAGAGCGCGTCCTTCTCGTCGACCGCGGCCGACGTGTGGTGCGCGAGCAGCGCCAGCGGGGTCGAGCGCGTCAGGTACTCGCCCTCGAAGATCTTCCACATCTCGGACGGCGAGACCTCGCCGCCCTCGGCGTCGGTGTGCGCCTGCACCACGCGGGAGAACTCGATCTGCAGCCGGCGCGGCAGCTCAAGCTGGTGCTCGGTCTTCATCAGGTACGCGACGCCGCCCTTGCCGGACTGGCTGTTCACCCGGATCACGGCCTCGTAGGAGCGGCCGACGTCCTTCGGGTCGATCGGCAGGTACGGAACGCCCCAGGTGACGGAGTCGATCGGCACACCCGCGGCGTCGGCCTCGGCCTGCAGCGCCTCGAAGCCCTTCTTGATCGCGTCTTGGTGCGAGCCGGAGAACGCCGTGTAGACCAGGTCGCCGGCGTACGGGTGGCGCGGGTGCACGGGCAGCTGGGTGCAGTACTCGACCGTGCGGCGCACCTCGTCGATGTCGGAGAAGTCGATCTGCGGGTCGACGCCCTGGCTGAACAGGTTCATGCCGAGGGTCACCAGGTCGACGTTGCCGGTGCGCTCGCCGTGGCCGAACAGGCAGCCCTCGATGCGGTCGGCGCCCGCCATCACGGCGAGCTCGGACGCCGCGACCGCGCAGCCGCGGTCGTTGTGCGGGTGCACGGACAGGCAGATCGAACTCGCGACGCGACAGGTGGCGGCCCATCCACTCGATCTGGTCGGCGTAGACGTTCGGCGTCGAGCGCTCGATGGTCGCCGGCAGGTTGAGGATGATCTCGCGGTCGGCGTCGGGCTGCCAGACGTCCATCACGGCCTCGCAGATCTCGACCGCGAATTCCAGCTCGGTGTCGATGAAGATCTCCGGCGAGTACTCGTAGCCGAAGACCTTCGTCGGGCCGAGGTACTTCTCGGCGAAACGCATCACGTGCCGCGTGCCGTCCGCGGCGAGCGCGACGGTCTCCTCGGGCGTGTTGCGGAACACGACCCGCGCGGAACAGCGGCGCCGTCGCGTTGTACAGGTGGACGGTCGCGCGCTGCGCGCCGACCAGCGACTGAACCGTGCGCTCGATGAGGTCCTCTCGCGCCTGGGTCAGCACGGAGATGGTCACGTCGTCGGGGATCTCGTCGTCCTCGATGATGCTGCGGACGAAGTCGAAGTCGGTCTGGCTGGCGGCCGGGAAGCCGACCTCGATCTCCTTGTAGCCCATCTTCACCAGCAGCTGGAACATCGCCAGCTTGCGCGCCGGGCTCATCGGGTCGATCAGGGCCTGGTTGCCGTCGCGCAGGTCGGTCGAGAGCCAGCGCGGCGCCTTGGTGATGGGCTTGGTCGGCCACGTGCGGTCGGGCAGGTCGACCGGGCTGAACGGCTGGTAGCGGGCTGTCGGCATGCCGCTGGGACGCTGAAAGTTCGGATGGTTCGCGCTCACTGCTGCTCCTCGGGATTCGCGGGGTTAGGCGAAACGGCCGGCAGGCAGCACTCCCGCGACGAGGAGACCGGCCTGTTAGAGGGTCTCGCCGCGGCAGCTAAGGAGCAGGAGGTGTGACATTGCCGCCGACTATACCCGGCGACCGAGCGGCGCGGCGGGTCAACCCGATTGCGCGCGCCGGGAGGGTCGGCTAGCAAGGGTTGATGCAAGTCCTCCCGCTCGACATCAAGACGCCTGCGCCGCTGGTCAGGTCGTGGCACCGGCTGCGGACCGCGACCGAGCTTGAGCTGGAGCCGCAGGTGCCCCCGGCGCCACTCGACGAGGCGTTCGCCTCGTCGCTGTCCGACGCACTCGCTCGCCCGCGAATGCTGGCTGATGGTCGACGACGACCGGTGACCGACCCGGTCATCGGTTACGCCCTGCTCGAGCTTCCCCTGCTCGAAAACCGGCATCTGGCTCTGCTCGACGTCCGCGTTGACATCGGACGACGCCGGGCGGGCGCCGCCACCGCCCTCGCCCGCCTCGCGGCGCGCGCGGCGCGACAGGCCGGACGACGGACCATGCTCGTGGAGGCGATCGACGGCACGCCCGGCGACGCGGCGTGCGCCGCGCTTGGCGGCCACTCGGCGCTCGGCAGCACGTCGAGCACCTTGTGGTTGGAGCGGCTCGATCGCAAGTTGGTCGACCGCTGGATCGAGCATCGCGCCGAGCGGGCGGCCGGCTACTCACTCGTGCGCTGGATCGGCGGCTGCCCGGAGGATTTGTTGAAGCCGTTCGCGCAGTTGCGAGAGGCGATGGACACCGCCCCGAAGGGCGACCTCGACTTCACCGTTGAGTGGTCCCCGCAGAGCGTCCGCGCGGCCGAGGACGCACACGCGCGATGCCACCGGCGAAACCTGGTGTTGTGCGTGCGCGACGACGCGACCGACGAACTCGTCGCGCTCACCGACGTGCTGGTGCCCGAGGGACGACGCACGCTCGCGATGCAGGAGGACACCGTCGTCCGACCCGACCATCGCAACCGCGGCCTCGGCCGCTGGGTGAAAGCCGAGATGCTGCGCTGGCTGGCCGAAGAAGAGCCGCAGATTGAGCAGATCGTCACGTGGAACGCCACTGAGAACGCCGCCATGCGGGGCATCAACATCGAACTCGGCTTCGTCGCCGGCGACACCTGGACCGAGTGGCAGTTCGCCGTCGACGCGTTGTTGAAGCGGCTCGGCTGAAGCCAGACGCCACGACGGCGTCCGCCGTCTCGCCGAGTGAAGGGCTTTTGCTGCTCCCAAGGCAAGATTCGCAACCCAAACCCTTCACTCGGCGGGGCTTAGCAGGGCCGGACAAGAGCAGGCGGCTAGAAGCCAAGACGGCGAAGCTGGGCAGGGTCGCGCTGCCAGTCCTTGGCCACTTTTACCCGTAGGTCAAGGAAAATCCGGGTGCCGAGCAGCGCCTCTGCCTGTCGCCGCGCCCGGGTGCCGACGTCGCGCAACCTCGACCCGCCGGCGCCGATGACGATCGCCTTCTGGCTCTGGCGCTCGACGTACAAGATCGCCTGGACGTCGAGCAGGTCGTCGCGGCCCTCCCGCGGCGCCATCTCCTCGACCACCACCGCGAGGCTGTGCGGCAGTTCCTCGCGCACGCCGTCCAGGGCGGCCTCGCGAATCAACTCGGCGATCATCACTTGCTCCGGCTCGTCGGTGAGCTCGCCCGCGGGGTAGAGCGCCGGCCCTTCGGGCAGTTGCTCGATCAACAGGTCGGCGAGCAGGTCGACCTGGTCGTCGGCCACCGCCGAGACCGGCACGATCTGCGCCCATTCCCCCAACGCCGACACCGCCAGCAACTGCCGCGCGATCGTCGCGCGATCGGCGAGGTCGGTCTTGGTGACCACCGCGAAAACCGGCGTCCGCCTCAGCTTCGCGAGTTCGGCGGCGATGAAGCGATCGCCGGGGCCGACCTTCTCGTTGGCGGGCACGCACAGCGCGACGACGTCGACCTCGGCCAGGGTCGACCGCACGACGTCGTTGAGCCGCTCGCCCAGCAGCGTGCGCGGCTTGTGCAGGCCTGGTGTGTCGACGACGACCAACTGCGCGTCCGGCCGATGCACGATCCCGCGGACGGCGTGACGCGTCGTCTGCGGCCGATCGCTGGTGATCGCCACCTTGCGTCCGACCAGCGCGTTGAGCAGCGTCGACTTGCCGGCGTTGGGCCGGCCGACGACACACGCGAAACCCGAGCGGTGGGAAGACGACACGATGCAGAAGTCTCCCCTATCCGCCGGTCACCCTCCCAGCAGCTTGCCGAGGACGCCGTCGAGCCCGCCACTGAGCCCGCCGCCGGCGGGGGTTGTCGGCGCCGCGCTGGGCGACGGCGTCGAGCCGCCGACAAGGCCGGGCACCGTGCCGCCGAGGTCGTTGACGGTCGAGCCGACCGAGCCGCCGAGGTCGTTGACGGTCGAGCCGACCGTGCCGCCGAGGTCGTTGACGGTCGAGCCGACCGAGCCACCGAGCGTGTCGCCGACCCCGGTGACCACGCCGCCGAGCGTGTCACCGAGCCGGTCGCCACCCCGCTGACCGTGTCACCGACGCCGGTCGCCACCCCGCTGACCGTGTCACCGACGCCGGAGGTGACCTGTTGCACAGTGCCGGCGAGCCCGCCGCCGCCGGCACTGCCTGCGCTCGCCGGCGCCGGGGCGCGGATTTCCCGAGGGCCGCGCGGCGCGGGAATCGCGCGCTGCGGGGAACCCTCGGGCCGCGGGACGCTGGCGCTGCCGGTGTTCGGCCCGGTGACGACCACTTGAGGCGCGGTCCCGACCCAGTCGGCGGCGCCGGTGCCGTGCTGGGCACTGTGCGACGACGTCCCTGTGCCAGCCGCGCTGGTGCCGCCGCCCGTCGCGCCGACCACCACCGCGCTCGCGATACCGCCGAGCATGACAGTTCCTGCGCCGCGCGCAACCGTGGTCGCGACCGCGGGAAACCCGCCGACCGGCGCGGTGCCGACGACGGGAAGCTGCCCGATCCAACTGGCCGGACCGAGCGCGCGCCGCAACCGGGGCGTGGAGACCGCGAGGAACGCGCGGACGACGGCCGGGTGGAACTGCGTGCCGCTGCAGCGCAGCACCTCGCGAAGGGCAGCCGCCCGGGAGAACGCCCGTTTGTAGGGCCGAGCCGCGGTCATGACCTCGAACGCGTCGGCGAGCCCGACGATCCGCGCCCCGAGGCTGATCTCCGCGCCGCGCAACCCGCCCGGATAGCCGCTGCCGTCGAAATGCTCGTGGTGTTGCAGGACGACGTCGCCGTACCCGTCGAGCCAACCGGCGAGCGGCGCCGCGAGCCGGGCGCCGACCGCAGGATGGAGCCGCAGCGCCTCCCATTCCCGTTCGGTCGGCTTTCCAGGCTTGCGCAACAGCTTCGCCGGCACCTCGAGCTTGCCGATGTCGTGGACCAGCGCCGCCCAGCGCAGCCGGTCGCGGGCGGCGGCGGGCAGCTCCATCTCGGCGGCGATCATGTCGGTGAAGACCCGCACCCGCTCGCTGTGCCCCCGGGTCACCCGATCGTGACGGGCCAGCGACGCCACGAGCGCGAGGATCGTGGTCGCCGCTGCGACCGGTTCTGCGTCGGGGACGCCAGACGCCAGCAACTCCAGATGCCGCAGCGAGCCGGCCTCGCGGGCGACCCGCCAACGCGTGGGCGCCTCGCCGGGAAACAGGATCGAGAGCTCGAGCAGCGCGGCCAACGGCAGCAGCCGCCGAAGCTGCCGGCGGGCCGGCCAGGCGATCAAGCTGCAGACGAGCACGACCGCGGCGAGCCATCCGACGCGGGCAGCCATCGCCTGCGGCGCGGGAATCAGCCTGGTGACGACGAGGGAGAGCGCGACGCACACCGCCACCGGCGCGAACAAGACCACGCCCCGCAGCAGCAGCGCGACTCCGCGGCGCGGTCGCCAGCGCGTCAGTTCGTCATCCATCAACGCTGTGTCGACCTACGAGACAGCCGCGGGTAGCTCCGATCGGCGAGCGGTCGGCGTCCGATCGAACCATTGCCCGACGCGAGCGGCTCAACCGCCGATCGTCGAACGCAACGCGCCGCTGGGATCCGCCACGAAAATCGGGGCGCTCGGGCCGAGCTCGGCCACGACCGCGCGATCTGCGTCGGGCACGGTGTCGGCGTCGGTCACGACCGCGGCGGCCTCCAGGGCCGACGCCCCGCTCGCGACCGCCATCGCGACCGCCGCCTGCACCGCCGAAAGTCGCAGCGCGGCAAGGGAAACCGTGGTGGCGACGTAGGTGCGGCCGGTGTCGTCGCGCACCGCGGCGCCCTCGGCGGTCCCGTTTCGCGCGCGCGCGGATCGGGCGAGGGTGACCAGCTTCGCGTCTTCGGCCGCCAACTCAGATCCGTCAAGCACCGCGCGCGTCCTCTCGCCTTTGCTCGGTCGTGTGCGCCGCCTCGACGCTGTCGACGACGACGTCCGGCGCCGTGAGGTCGCTGAGATCGGCGCGCTCCGGGTCGAACCGGCGCCCCCCCGTTGGCGCCTCGACGTTGCGGACGACCACGGTCGCGATCCGGTTGCGCCGGCCACGGGCGCCTTCGGCGAGGAGTTCCAGCGGCCCGACCCGCGCGGTGGCGCCGGGAATCGGCACCCGCCCGAGCGCTTGCGCGAGCAACCCGCCGACCGTCTCCACGCCGTCGTCGTCCGCCTCGAGCTTGACGTCGAACAACTCCTCGAGCTCGTCCACTCCGAGCCGGGCGGTGACGCGCGCCGCGCCGTCCGGCAGCTGTTCGACGCGCGGCAACTCGCGGTCGTACTCGTCGGTGATCTCGCCGACGATCTCCTCGAGGATGTCCTCGATGGTGACCAGCCCGGCCGTTCCGCCGTACTCGTCGACGACGACGGCGACGTGGTTGCGCTCAGCCTGCATGTCGCGCAGCAGCTCGTCGACCGGTTTGCTGTCCGGCACGAACGTCGCCGGCCGCATGATCGACTCCACCCGCTCGCCGGACTCCGACTCGCGGTACTCGTAGGTGCGGCGGGCGAGGTCGCGCAGATAGACCATGCCGACGACGTCGTCCTCGTTCTCGCCGACGACGGGGATGCGGGAGAACCCGCTGCGCAAGGCCAGCGACATGCCCTGCCGCAAGGTCTTCGTGCGCTCGATGAAAACGATGTCGGTGCGCGGCACCATCACCTCGCGCACCAGCGTGTCACCGAGTTCGAAAACCGAGTGGATCATCTGCCGCTCGCCGCTTTCGATGACCTTCGAGGCCTCGGCGAGGTCGACGAGATCGCGCAACTCCGCCTCGCTGGTGAACGGTCCGTCGCGAAAACCGCGGCCCGGCGTGAGCGCGTTGCCGAGCGCGATGAGCAGCCTCGGCAGCGGGCCGAGCACGGCCGCGAGCCGGTACACCACCGGCGCCGACAGCAGCGCCACGCCGCCGGCGTGCTGGCGCCCGACCGTGCGCGGCGAGACGCCGACCACGACGTAGCTGACGACGACCATCACCGCCGCGGTCACCAGCACCGTCGACCACGAGTAGCGGAAGTTCTGGACCGCCCACACCGCCACCATCACCGCGGCGGCCATCTCGCCGACGACCCGCAGCAACAAGACCAGGTTGAGGTAGCGCGGCGGCTCGGCGATGACGCGGCGCAACGCGATCGCGCCGCGTCGTCCGTCACGGACGAACTCCTCCACCCGCGCGCGGGAGACCCGCGACAGCGCGGCGTCGACGGCCGCGCACAACCCGGCCACGGCGACGAGCACCGCCGCGCCGACCGGAAGCCCGATGTCGCCCGCGGTCACTGCTTCACGCCGGAGTCGCCGGCTCGCCACGCGGCCAGCAGGTCACGCTGCAAGCCGAACATCTCGCGCTCGTCGTCGGGCTCGGCGTGGTCGTAGCCGAGCAGGTGCAAAATCCCGTGCGCGCAAAGCAACTCCAGCTCGGCCTGCGTGGAATGACCGGCCTCCCGACCCTGCCGCTCGGCGACCGCCGGGCACAGCACGACGTCGCCGAGCAGGCCCGGCTCCTCGTCCTCGTCGGGTTCGGTGTCGAGGCGACCTGGACGCAACTCGTCCATCGGGAACGACAGCACGTCGGTCGGGCCGGGCTCGTCCATCCAGCGCTGATGCAGGTTGGCCATCTCCCCTTCATCGACAAGGAGGATCGACAACTCCGCGAGCGGATGGATTCGCATGGCGTCGAGCACGTGACGCGACAACGCGACGAGTCGCACCTCGTCGACCGCCACCCCAGACTCGTTGGCGACCTCGACGCTCACCGGTTGCTCTCTCCCCCGGTTCGGCGTCGATGCGGCCGCGGCGCGGGCCGCTCGTTGTGCGCGTCGAACCGGTCGTACGCGTCGATGATGGCGCTCACCAGCTTGTGCCGGACGACGTCGCTGCTGTTCAAGTTCGTGAAATGCACGTCTGGGATGCCGTCGAGGATGTCGCGCACAACCCGCAGGCCGCTCGGGGCGTCGCCCGGCAGGTCCACCTGGGTGACGTCTCCCGTGACCACCATCCTCGATCCGAAACCCAATCGGGTGAGGAACATCTTCATCTGCTCGGGAGTCGTGTTCTGCGCCTCGTCGAGGATGATGAACGCGTCGTTGAGCGAACGACCGCGCATGTACGCCAGCGGCGCGACCTCGATCGTGCCGCTTTGCATCAACCGCGGAATCGAGTCGGGCTCGATCATGTCGTGCAGCGCGTCATACAGCGGCCGCAGGTACGGGTCGATCTTCTCGAACAGCGTGCCGGGCAGGAACCCAAGCCGCTCCCCTGCCTCGACCGCCGGCCGGGTCAAGATGATGCGGTTGACCTGCTTGGCCTGCAGCGCCTGCACCGCCTTGGCGACCGCGAGGTAGGTCTTCCCGGTGCCCGCGGGGCCGATCCCGAAGACGACGGTGTGCTTGTCGATCGCCTCGACGTAGCGCTTCTGGTTGACCGACTTCGGCCGGATCGTGCGCCCGCGCGACGACAAGATGTCGACCGTCAGCACCTCCGCAGGCCGCTCGCCCGCGGCGCTGCGCAGCATCGCCACGCTGCGCTCGACGGCGTCCGCGGTGAGCACGGTGCCGCTGCTCAAGAGCTCGATCAACTCCTCGAACAGCTGCGCGACCGCGGCGTTCTCCGCCGGGTCGCCGGTGACGGTGATCTCGTTGCCGCGGACGTGGATGTCGCTGTCGAACGCGCGCTCGATGATGCGCAGCAGCTCGTCGCGGGAGCCCAGCAGGCTCACCATCGAGTGGGCGCCGGGCACCACGATGCGGGTCTGGGCCGAGTCGGCGTCGGCGCGGCCGTTGGGACTGACGGCGCTGCCTTCGTGACTTTCTGGTCCGCGTGTTCGCGCGGACGGACGTTGTTCGCCTGGCATGGCTTGGCCTGCGGCCTGCTCGCGCCTGCTCTCTGTCGCTAGATGGCATCTGCCGAAGGGACGTGTTTCGACCCGTTCATGGTACCCGCGCTAGCGGCCGGGCCCACGGAGCAGACCCGCGGCCCCGATCACGCGAGGTGCCCGAGCGGGCGGCCGCCGAGCACATGGACGTGCGCGTGGAACACCGTTTGACCCGCGTCGGGGCCGGTGTTGAACACCAGCCGGTAGCCGCGCTCGCCGATGCCCTCCTCGGCGGCCACCGCGTGCGCCTGCTCCACCAGCTCCGCGAGCAACTCCGGATGCGCGGACAGCGCCGCGACGTCCTGATAATGATCTCTCGGGACGACGAGCACGTGCGTCGGCGCTTGCGGCGCGATGTCGCGAAACGCCAGCGTGCGCTCCGACTCTCGCACCAGCGTGGCCGGGATCTCGCCGGCGACGATCCGACAAAACAGGCAATCCGACATGCGGCCTCCTGCGCTGCTGCGATAGACATGCGCGGTAGAAGTGGGCAGGTAAACCTTCGCACGATGTCGCGCGTCGAAGCCGCATGACCCGATCTGTGGGAGCCGTCTTGATCGACCCGGCGAAGCGCGGGGCGCCCGGACACGCCAGTCACCCGGTTAGCCACCAGGGCGGCCGCCAGGGCGCCGTCGGCGAGTTCGAGAACGCGACGGCCGACGAGGCCATCGTCGAGCTCTACCGCACGCACTACGCCGGGCTGGTGCGGCTGTCGGCCCTGCTGCTCGGCGACGCCGGCGCGGCGGAGGAGATCGTGCAGGACGCGTTCGTCGCCGTCCACGGGTCATGGAACCGGCTGCGCGACCCCGACCGCGCGCTCGCCTACCTGCGGCAGGCGGTCGTCAACCGGTCGCGGTCGAACCTGCGGCATCGCGGCGTCGTCACCAAGCACCAGCCCGCGCCGCCGCCCGACGTGCCCAGCGCCGAGACGTTCGCGGTGGCGGCGGCGGAGCGGGCCGAGATGCTGTCGGCGCTGCGCGGGCTGCCCCGCCGGCAGCGGGAGACCCTCGTGCTGCGCTACTACTCCGACCTCACCGAAGCCCAGATCGCCGACGCGCTCGGCATCAGTCAGGGCGCGGTCAAGAGCCACGCCTTCCGCGGCCTGGCCGCCCTTCGCACCCTTCTTGAGAAAAGCGAGAAAAGCTCATGAGCCGCCATGACCAAGAATGGCCGGACGACGAGGCCGCCCGCCGGCTGCGCGACGTCCTCGGCAACGAGGCGCGCTCGATCCAGCCCTCGGGTGACGGCCTGGCCCGCATCCGCGAGAAGATCCGCGCGCGACGGCAGTCCCGGCGGTCCTGGCTGCGCCCCCTCGCCGTCGCCGGCGCGGCCGCCGCGACGGCGGCGATCGTGATCGCGGTGGTGCTGGTCGTCCCCGGTGGCAGCGGCAACCACGCCACCCGGCCGGGCACCGACGGGTCGGCCACCACCGGCGCCGTCAGCCCGTCGCCGTCGTCGTCCGGGCCTGTCCCGTCCTCGGCGGACGCGACCCACCAGGTGACGCTCTACTACGTGGGGGCGAAGGCCGACCCGATGCAGCTGCTGTACCGCGAGACGGTCATGCGCACGCCGCCGGCCGCCAACGCGTTCATCTCCGACGCCGTCACCGCGCTGCTCACCACGCCGCCCACCGACCCGGACTACATCAACCCTTGGCCGCAGGGCACCACGTTGCTCGGCGCGACGATCAAGAACGACACAGCGGCGGTCATCGACCTGTCGCCGGAGGCGGCGAACGGGCCGCACGGGCTCGGCGGCATCAGCGCGCAGCAGCTCCTCTACACGGTCCAAGGCGCCGCGCCGAAGATCGAGTCGCTCGAGCTGCGGATCGACGGCAAGCCGGTGACCTCGCTGTGGGGCTCGCCGATCACCAACCCGATCACGGCCGAGCCGGCGTGGCAGGTGTTCGCCCACGTCTGGATCACCTCGCCCACGCAAGGCGCGACGGTGCCGGCCAACGTCAGCTTCGGCGGCGAGGCCACCGTGTTCGAGGCGACCGTCAGCTGGCAGATCCTGATGAACGGCAGCGTGCTGAAGCAGGGCTTCACCAACGCCGACAAGGGCGCGCCCGAGCAAGGTGTCTGGCACGACAACGTGACGCTCACGCCGGGCACCTACGAGCTGCGCGCGTTCGAGACCTCGATGAAGGACGGCTCGCCGACCTACGTCGACACGAAGACCTTCACGGTTCAGTGACGCAGGCGCCAGCGGCCGCTGGTCGCAAGTAGGACGGCGGCCGCCACGGTTCCCGCCGTCGAGGTGCGCAGCACGGTCGGACCCAACCGGTAAGCGATCGCGCCGGCGGCCTCGAACGCGGCCAGCTCGTCGTCGGAGACACCGCCTTCCGGGCCGACGATCAGCACGATCTCGTCGACGTCCGTTCGCAGTTCCGCCAGCGGGAGCGTCCCGTCCTCGTGCAAGACCACTGCCAATCCGGACGACGCCCGCAGGCGCGCGACGACGTCCGCCGTCTTTTCGACGTCCGCGATTTGCGGGATCCACGACCGCCGGGATTGCTTGGCCGCCTCGCGCGCGGTCGTCCGCCAACGTGCGACGCCCTTGGCGGCGCGCGCGTCGTCCCATCTCACGATGGAGCGGGCCGACTGCCAGGGCACGATGACGTCGACGCCGACCTCGGTCATCGTCTCGACCGCGCGCTCGTCGCGCTCAGCGCCGCCGCCCTTTGCGAGCGCCTGCACGACGGTGAGCCGGGGCCGGGGCGGCGGCTCCTCCACCCGCGAGAGCACCCGCGCGTCGACCGAATTCGTCGTCACCGCGGCGATTTCGGCGTCGCATCGCAGGCCCGCGCCGTCCGACAAGACGATCGGCTCGCCGACGGCGAGCCGCTTCACCGTCGCGGCGTGGCGACCTTCGCCGCCATCGAGGACGACGTGCGCGCCGACGGTCGCGGAGCGCAGCTTCTCGACGTCCGCGAAGAACAGCGGCGCTGTCATCGGCGGCGGGTCAGTGACCGTTGAACGCGTCGCGGATGCGGGTGAAGAACCCGGGAGCGTCGGCCTTGAAGGCGCCGTCGGGGAACTCCTCGCCGCGCAGGCCGGCCAGCTTGCGCAGCAACTCCTCCTGCTCGGCGTCGAGCTTGGTCGGCACCGCGACGTCGAGGTGGAGGTGCAGGTCGCCGCGGCCGCCGCCGCGCAACCTGGGCACACCGCGAGCGCGCAACGGGACGACGGTGCCCGGCTGGGTGCCGGGCTTGACCTCGATGTCGACCGGACCGTCGAGGGTGTCGAGCTTCAGCGTGGTGCCGAGCGCGGCCGCGGTCATCGGGACGGTGACGGCCGCGTGCAGGTCGGTCGCCCGTGCCGCTCGAAGACCGTGTGCTTGCGCTCCTCGATCTCGACGTAGAGGTCGCCGGCCGGGCCGCCGCCCGGGCCGACCTCGCCCTCGCCGGACAGCCGGATCCGCATGCCGTGCTCGACCCCGGCGGGGATCGCGACCTCGACGCGTGCGGCGGGCGCGCACCCGGCCGTCGCCGGCGCACTCGGCGCAGGGGTGGCGGATCATCGTGCCGACGCCGCCGCATGCGGGCACGGTCGGGAGGTCATCATCTGGCCGAGGAAGGAGCGGGTGCACCTGGTTGATCTCGCCGCGGCCCTTGCACACGTCGCAGGTGTCCGGGTGGGTGCCGGGCGCGGTGCCGGCGCCGGTGCAGGTGGGCAGACGACGGCGGTGTCGATCGGTGACCTCGCGGGTGGCGCCGAAGACGGCGTCGGCGAGGTCGATCTGGACGTGGATCAGCGCGTCGTTGCCTTGCCGGACGCGGCTGCGCGGCCCGCGTTGCGCGGCGCCGCCGCCGAAGAAGGCGTCCATGATGTCGCCGAGGTTGCCGAACCCGCCGCGGGAAGCCGCCGAACCCGCCACGCCGCCGTTCGGCGGACAGCGGGTCGCCGCCCATGTCGTAGATCTGCCGCTTGCCAGGGTCGGACAGCACCTCGTAGGCGACGGTCACTTCCTTGAAGCGCTCCTGGGTGGTCGGCGTCAGGGTTGACGTCGGGGTGCAACTGGCGCGCAAGCCGGCGATACGCCCGCTTGATCTCCTCGGCGAGGCGTCCTTGCGCACGCCGAGAATGGCGTAGTGGTCCCTAGCGGCTGGTCGGCAACGCGATTTTCCTTCTCTGCTGATCTAAGGACGGTGGGCTGGTCTAAGGACGGCGGACTCGGACTCTGAACTGGCCTCACGATTCGGCCAGCATGCGGCCGACGTAGCGGGCGACCGCCCCGACCGCCGCCATCGTGCCCGGATAGTCCATGCGCATCGGTCCGAGCACCCCGAGGCTGGCGAGCGCGCGGCTGCCCGAACCGTACGCGGCGCTGACGACGGAGGTCCCCCGCAGACCTTCGTAGGCATTCTCGTCGCCGATCCGGACCGTGAGCTCGGTGGGTCGGGTCGCCTCGCCGAGCAGTCGATGAGCACGACGTGCTCCTCGAGCGCCTCGAGCACGGGATGAACCGTGTCCGGGAAGTCCAGCGCCAACCTGGTCAGGTTGGACGCGCCGCCGACGACGACGCGATCCTCACGCCGCTCGACGAGCGATTCCAGCAGCACCGCCACCACGGCCGAGGCGATGGCCCGCGACTCGACGGGCTCGTGGTCGACGAAGTCGCGTGAGATGGGTCGGGACGTCGGTGACGAACGCCGAGGCGACCCGGGCGTTGAGCCTGGCCCGCAGCGCGGTTGACCGCGTGCTCCTCGACGTCGACGGCGCAGCTCGACGACGCCGCTGCTCGACGCGCCCGGTGTCAGTGATCAACACCAGCAACAATCGGGAGCCGGTCAGCCGCACCAGCTCCAGGTGGCGCACCGACGAACGGTCAAGCGTCGGGTACTGGACGACGGCGACCTGGCGGGTCAGCTGGGCGAGCAGCCGGACCGTGCGGCGCACCACGTCGTCCAGATCGAGGGCGCCGTCGAGGAACTGCTCGATCGCGCGCCGCTCGGCGGGGCTGAGCGGCTTGATGGTCGAGAGCCGGTCGACGAAGAGCCGGTAACCCTTCTCCGTGGGGATGCGGCCGGCGCTGGTGTGCGGCTGGGCGATGAAGCCGCCGTCCTCAAGCGCGGCCATGTCGTTGCGCACGGTCGCCGGCGAGACGCCGAGATGGTGCCGCTCGACGAGGGCCTTGGAGCCGACCGGCTCGTTGGTGGAGACGAAGTCCTGCACGATGGCCCGCAGCACGTCGAGCTTGCGGTCGTCGAGCATCGCGGCGTCTCCTCCTCACTCGGATCGCTCCGGATCGGGATTCTGGCACTCGGTCGCGCTGAGTGCCAGTGTACGGCGAAAAGGGTGAAGCGGGCCGGCAACCGCCGGCCCGCTCCATGGACAACCGCGGGACAGCTCAGTCGGCGGCGATGCCCTCGACACCCGAGCCGTTGTTCGGGACGAAGCCGGTGAGGCTGCCGATCCTGGTGAGGCTGCCGTCGTGATTCACCGCGAACTCGTCGACGGCGCCCGCGCCGGTCGCCTCGACGTAGAGGAAGTCGCCGTCGCTGCTGGCCGCCAGGTCGACCGCGCCGGCGTCGGTCGGCGCGGTCACGCCGCTCGGGTCGAGAAGCGACAGCACGCCAGCGGTGTCGCTGTAGCCGGTGATGCTGGCGGACCCCGCGTTGGCCACGTAGAGGTAGCCCTTGGCGATCACGGACCAGCAGGCGGCCTTCTGGCCGCTGGCCACGTGCGACGAGATGACCGACAGCGTCCCGTCGTGGGCCACGGTGTAGGACGACGCGCCGCCACTGGCCTCGACGACGAGCAGGCGGCCCGCGGCGTCGAACGAGAGCGCGAACGGCACAGGCGCCTCCGAGGCCAGCACCTTCGGGCTCTTCGGCCGCAGGTCGTGGCCGAGCGGGAAGCTGACCAGCGTGTTGTGGTTCTTCGTCGCCACGATCACGTCGCGGGCGTCGGGCGTGACGGCCACCTGCGCCGGGGCGGACAGGAAGAACGGCGCGGCGGCGTTGCCCAGCCCGAGGCTGCGGGTGGAGTCGCTGATCGGACGCAGCCGCTTGCCGTCGACGCGGTACCCGCTGATGGCGCCGTCGCCCCCGGCGTCCAGGACGTAGACGACGTCGTGCGCGACACCGACCGATGTCGGAGGGCGCCGTGCGTCGAGAGCACCTGCTCCAGCCGCAGCCGCGCGCCGCGCGCCGCGAACACGCTGAGAGTGTCGCTACCGGCGTTAACCGCGAGGAGGAGGTGATGGCGCGCGTCGTAGGTGAGCGCGCCTTGGGACGCCAGCGGGTCGACGCCCGCGCCCGGCTCGGAACCGCCGAGCCCGCCGGTGCGGTACCGCGCGACCTCGGCGAGTCGTCCGTCGCGATCTCGCTCATAGGCGATGACCTGGTTGCCGGTGGCGTCGTTCGTCTCGACGAACACCGCGTGCCGGGGGGTGTCGGCGTACGCGCTGGGGCGCCGACGCTCAGCGCGGTCGTGCCGACGACGGCGAGCGCGCCAGCCGCGGCCAGTGCGGAACGAGTGCGAAACATCTGGTTGCTCCTAGGGGTGTCGATGTGTTGACACCCGCCCAGTGCGGTTCGCCCGCGCCGGCGTTACACCGCGCGCCACCTGTAACGGATGAAGCACTTCGTGCACACGACAGGTATGAGCATCGCCTCCCTCGCCCCGCCGCGCCGGCTGGCGCCGAGTGTCACCCTTCGCGCGCTCGCCCCGCGGCGCTACCGTGACACGGTCAGCCGGTCGGCCGTGGCGGAGGTAGGCGTGCAGGACGCCGTGGTGAACGAGGCGCCGTCGGATGCCGCGCTGGTCCAGCGCCTTCGAAGCGGCGACGCCGAGACGTTCGCCGACGTCGTCGCCAAGTACTCGCCCGCGATGCTGCACGTCGCGCGCGGCTTCGTCTCAACGTCCGCATCGGCGGAGGAAGTCGTGCAGGAAGCCTGGCTCGCGGTCATCAAGGGCCTGAACGCTTTCGAAGGCCGAGCCTCCCTGCGCACCTGGGCCTGTCGTATCACCGCGAACATCGCTCGAAGGCGTGGCGTGCTCGACGCGCGCACCGTGCCTTGGACGGACGCGTTCGGCGACGCCGACGCGGACGACGGGCCCACCGTCGACTCGTCCAGATTCCGCGGCGCCGACGATCGATGGCCGGGTGGGTGGACGCCGGCGGGCGCGCCGACGGCGTGGGGACCTGAACGAGCCGCGCTGAACGCGGAGACCCGTGCTGTCGTGGCGGCGGCGCTGTCCCGGCTGCCGGATCGACATCGCACGGTGGTCGCGTTGCGAGACGTGCACGGCCTGAGTGCCGAAGAGGTGTGCGACACCCTCGGGCTGACGATGGGCAACCAGCGCGTGCTGCTGCACCGTGGCCGCGCGCAGCTGCGCCAACTCCTAGCGAACTACCACCTCACCAAGGCGGAGTCCCGATGACCGACGACACCACGCTCGCGTGCATTCAAGTCGTCGAGCTCGTGACCGCCTATCTCGAGGGCGAGCTCGACCCGCACACCGCGCGCAAGTTCGATGAGCACTTGGCGGTGTGCCCCCCTTGCCAGGTCTACCTCAAGCAGATGCGGCAGACGATCGAGGAGATCGGCACGGTGCCCGTCGAGACGTTGCCCGAGGAGACTCGGGCGGACCTGCTGCGGGCATTTCGGGTGTTGCACAACGCCGACACACCGCAGTCCGACGATGGGAACTGAGGAAGAACAGGAATTCGCTGTAACGGGAGTGGCCTCTTCGCACACAGGACTGGCATGCGCGCACCGGTCGGGCCGCATCCCATCGTGTTCGAGGAGAACGCATGAAGTCCCCGTTCAACAGGCGACGCCGGGTCGGAGTCGCCGCGGTTGTCGTCGCGACGTTGTCGCTCGGCGGAGTCGCCACCGAGTCCGCGCTCGCCGCCGCCACCGCGACCACCGACTCGACGACCTTCACCGGCTGCCTCACCAACTCCGCCGGAATCCTGTACCGCGTCGTGCAGAGCCCCGCGACACCGCACAGCTGCCCGCGCGGCAGCCATCAGGTGACCTGGAGCCAGGCGGGGCCGCAGGGACCTGCGGGGCCTGCGGGACCTGTGGGACCTGCGGGGGCGACCGGTGTCACCGGCGGCGCGGGGCCGCAGGGGCCGGCCGGGGAGCCCGGCGCGCAGGGCCAGCACGGCCTCCCCGGCCCGGCGGGCCCGCAGGGCGTCAACGGGCCGCAGGGACCTGCCGGCGCGCAGGGGCCGGCCGGGCCAGCAGGCCCTGCCGGCCCGGCGGGCCCGGGCGGCGTGGGCGGCTTCGTCAACGCGGACGGCTCGGCTGGCTACGTGACGAGCGGCGTGGGCGTGGCGAATGTCGGCAACAACGGCCCGGTCTACCAGATCAGCGTCCCGAACAACGGCTCGAGGAACGTCGCGCTCGCGATCACCCCCACCGAGCCCGGCGACGGACACCCCGTGGTTCCCGTGGTCGCGCTGCAGTACCAGCTCAACGGCGCGAGCGTCTTCCAGGTCTACCTGTACAAGCTGAACACGATCAACAACGGCAGCGGTTCGGGTGGCTCGTTCATCACCGAAGACATCGTCAGCGACTCGTTCTACTTCGTCGCGCAGGGCGTGTCCTAGGCGCAAGCCGCTGGCCAGCCGGGGCGCGCCGCTTCCTGCGGCACGCCCCGGCTGCATTTCTGCGGGAAGCCTCGACGAAACGACGACGGCATTCGAGTGCTCAAGAGCGTGGCCGGGCACGACGATCTTCTCGCCGTCTGCACATCAACCCATCACAATCTTCTTCACGCTCGGCCCGTTGGCCGGCGCCCGCACGTCCGGTGGGTGGCGGGCCACCGAGGTGCTGGTCGCCGGCGCGGCAGCGGCGGTCGGCGAGTTTGTGCGGGCCGGCGCGCCGCAGTCGCGGTCCGCGGTGCTGGCGTTCGAGGCCGCCGCGGTCGCGGTCGGCGGCGGCCGCGACGAACCAAGCTGCCGAACGAAGGTGGTTAGCCAAGGACGCCGCAACCGAGGAAGATCTGGGTCGTGACAACTCAGACCACGACCGCACACGGACGCGCGATTCCCGCGACCCTGCGGCCCGCCGACATCGCGGCGATGATCGACCACTCGCTGCTGCGCCCAGAACTCACCGCAAGCGACGTGCGCGCGGGGTGCGAGCTGGCCGCCGCCCGCGGCGCCTTCTCCGTTTGCGTGAAGCCCGCCGACGTGAACCTCGCGGCGGAGGCACTCGCCGGCACGACCGTCCGGGTCGGAACGGTCGTGGGGTTTCCGCACGGCAACTCCGCCACCGCGGTCAAGCGCTACGAGACCGAACGCGCGTTGCGCGACGGCGCGGTGGAGATCGACATGGTCATCAACATCGGCGCGCTTCGCGGCGGTGACGACCGGTATGTGCTCACCGACATCCGCGAGGTGGTGACGGCGGCGCACGACGCGGGGGCCTTGGTGAAAGTGATCCTTGAGAACGCCTACCTGGACGACGCCGAAATCGCGCGGGGAAGCCGCCTGGTCGAGGAGGCCGGCGCGGACTTCGTGAAGACCTCCACCGGATTCGCGCCCTCCGGCGCCACCGTGCACGACCTGCTCATCATGGCCGCCTCGACCAGCCCGACGGTGCGCCTCAAGGCGGCTGGCGGCGTGCGCACGCTCGACCGGCTGCTCGACCTCGTCGCCATCGGCGTCACCCGCTTCGGCGCGACGGCGACGGCCGCCATCCTCGACGACGCCGAGTCCCGCGCCGCGACGACCGGCTCGATACCGGTGCCGGCTGCGCCGAAGGACGAGCAGGCGACCGAAAGCGCGGGTCACTAGGCCCGGAGGCGGCGCTAGCCGAGGAGGCGGCGCACCACGCCGTCCGCCAGCAGACGGCCGCGCAGGGTGAGCACCAGCCGGCCGCCCGCCATGGCGGAGGCGTCGAGCAGGCCGGCGTCGGCTTCGACCTGAGCCGCCTTGCGCCCCACGTCGTCCAAGACCTGGACGTCGAGCCCCTCGGCGAGCCGAAGCCGCAACATGACGTCCTCGACGCGGCGGGTCTCGTCGTCCAAGGCCTCGCGCGCGAGGGCGGGCGACGAGCCGCTGGCGAGCCGCGACGCGTAGGCGCTGGGGTGCTTGACGTTCCACCAGCGCAGCCCGGCGACATGGCTGTGCGCGCCGGGGCCGACGCCCCACCAGTCGTCGCCACGCCAGTACCCGAGGTTGTGCCGGCACTGCCCGCCGTCCAGCGCCCAGTTCGACACCTCGTACCAGCCGAACCCGGCGGATGCCAGCAGCTCGTCGGCGATCAGGTAGCGGTCGGCGAGGACGTCGTCGTCCGGCATCGGCAACTCACCGCGGCGAACCCGCGCGGCGAGCCGGGTGCCCTCCTCGACGATGAGCGCGTACGCGCTGATGTGATCAGGGCCCGCGTCGACCGCGGCGGCGAGCGAGGCGCGCCAATCGTCGTCCGACTCACCCGGCGTGCCGTAGATGAGGTCGAGGCTGACGTGCTCGAACCCGGCCGCGAACGCCTCCGCGACCCGTTGTTGCGGCGCGCCGGGCGTGTGCCGTCGATCGAGGACGGCGAGGACGTGCGGCGCGACCGACTGCATGCCAAGGCTGATGCGATTGAACCCGGCGGCCCGCAACCGCGCCAGCGAGCGGGCGTCGACCGACTCCGGGTTCGCCTCGATCGTGACCTCGGCGTCGGCGCGCAGACCGAAGTCGTCGTCGATCGCGCGCAGCGTCGCGGCGAGGTCGGGAACCGGCAGCAGCGTCGGTGTTCCCCCGCCGAAAAACACTGTGGCGACAGGCAATTCGGCGGTTCCAAGCACCCGCCTGACCAGCGAGATCTCGGCGATCGCGTCTCGCGCGTACGACAGCTGGCTCGCCGCGCCACCCAGCTCGGCGGCGGTGTAGGTGTTGAAGTCGCAGTAACCACACCGGCTCGCGCAGTAGGGCACATGCACGTAGAACCCGAACGGTCGCGCGCCGACGCGCGCGCTGATCCGCGGCGGCAGCGCGCCGTCCGCGGGAGCGGGATCGCCTTCCGGCAGAGTCGACGGCACGATTTACATGGTGCGGGCTGACCGTCTTCGGCGCACAATCGAGGTACGCCTTGGAGGAGGCGGTCGAGTGCTGGCCGGAGTTCGCGCGCAACCACGGCGCCTCGTCGAAGCGATCACCCGAGGTTGCCGGCGATGGCGACGGTGGCGCACGCCGCCGCCCACGCCGCTCGGACCACCGATCGAGCAGATCGCCGCGAATTTGCGCCGGCTGCAGGGCTGGCTCGATCGCTACGACGGTCCAGAGCCGCTGCCGGGGAAGGCCACCAAGGTGACGGCGACGCTGCTCGCGTATGACCGGGTGCTCGCCGACGCCTGCGTCGCCCTGCAGATCGCGGAGTCGCTCGACGACACCCGCGGATTCGAACATGAGGCGGAGCGGTTGCAGGTGCAGGCCGCGCTCGCCGACGCGGGCCTGGTGCTGAAGGCGCCGCACGCCGCGGGTTGAGCCGCAACTCACGGCCGCGGGTTGGGCCGCTAGTCCTTGCCCGCGGTCGAGCCGCTACTCCTTGCCCGCGGTCGGCGAGGTCGACAGCGCGGCGATGAACGCCTCTTGCGGCACCTCGACCCGGCCAACCATCTTCATGCGCTTCTTGCCTTCTTTTTGCTTCTCCAGCAACTTGCGCTTTCGGGTGATGTCACCGCCGTAGCACTTCGCGAGAACGTCCTTGCGGATAGCGCGGATGCTCTCGCGCGCGATGATGCGAGAGCCGACGGCGGCCTGAATCGGCACCTCGAACTGCTGCCGCGGGATCAGCTCGCGCAGCTTCTTCGTCATCTCGACGCCGTAGGAGTACGCCTTGTCTTTGTGGACGATCGCGCTGAACGCGTCGACCGGCTCGCCCTGGAGCAGGATGTCGACCTTCACCAGGTCGGAGACTTGCTCGCCCGTCGGCTCGTAGTCGAGGCTCGCGTACCCGCGGGTGCGCGACTTCAGCTGGTCGAAGAAGTCGAAGACGATCTCCGCCATCGGCATGGTGTATCGCAGCTCGACACGGTCTTCGGAGAGATAGTCCATGCCCAGCAGGTTGCCGCGTCGTCCCTGGCAAAGCTCCATGATCGAGCCGATGTAGTCGCTCGGCGTCAGCACGGTCGCCCGGACGATCGGCTCGTACACCTCGGCGATTTTGCCGACCGGGTATTCGCTCGGGTTGGTGACCACCACCTCGCCGCCGTCCTCTTTGACGACGCGATACACGACGTTGGGCGCGGTCGAGATGAGGTCGAGGTTGAACTCGCGCTCCAGCCGCTCGCGGACGATCTCCAGGTGCAGCAGGCCGAGAAAGCCGCAGCGGAAGCCGAAACCGAGCGCGGCGCTCGTCTCAGGTTCGTAGGCCAGGGCCGCGTCGTTCAGCTGGAGCCTGTCGAGCGCGTCGCGCAGCAGCGGGTAGTCGCTGCCGTCGATCGGATAAAGGCCTGAGTAGACCATCGGCTTCGGGTGCTGGTACTCGGCCAGCGGCGTCTTCGCCGGCTTCACCAGCGTCGTCACGGTGTCGCCGACTCGTGACTGGCGGACGTCTTTCACGCCCGTCATCAGATATCCGACCTCGCCGACGCCGAGCCCCTCCGTCGGCTTCGGATCGGGTGAGATCACGCCGACCTCGAGCAACTCATGCGTCGCTCCAGTCGACAGCATGCGGATCCGCTCGCGCGCCGGCAGGTAGCCGTCGACCACCCGAACGTAGGTGACGACCCCGCGGTAGACGTCGTACACCGAGTCGAAGATCAGCGCGCGCGGGGCGGCGCTCGCGTCGCCCACGGGCGCCGGCACTACGCGGACGACGTGGTCGAGCAGCTCCTTGACGCCGTCGCCCGTCTTCGCGCTCACCTGCAAGACGTCAGACGACGCGCAGCCGATGATGTGCGCGAGCTCGTCGGCGTACTTCTCGGGTTGGGCGGCCGGCAGGTCGATCTTGTTGAGCACCGGGATGATGGTCAGGTCGTTGCCGAGAGCGAGGTAGAGGTTGGCCAGGGTCTGCGCCTCGATGCCCTGCGCGGCGTCGACCAGCAGGATCGCGCCCTCGCAGGCCGCGAGGGACCGCGAGACCTCATAGGTGAAGTCGACGTGCCCCGGGGTGTCGATGAGATTGAGCACGTAGTCGGCGCCGTCGGCCTTCCACGGCAACCGCACCGCCTGGCTCTTGATCGTGATGCCCCGCTCGCGCTCGATCTCCATGCGATCGAGGTATTGGGCGCGCATCGATCGCTCGTCGACCACGCCGGTGAGCTGCAGCATGCGGTCGGCGAGCGTCGACTTGCCATGGTCGATGTGGGCGATGATGCAAAAGTTGCGGATCTTCGCCGGATCGGTGCGGTTGGGCACGCGCTTCTCTCGGACGTCGGGATCGGGCCTGCCCATGGTCCCACGACCGGCGGCAACCCGGTCGGGTGACACCGGCGCGTTCGTTTGACGCGCGTCCTGGCCGCCGTCACGATCTTTTCATGACAAAAGGGGGGCTCTTCGCGCTTGTCGTCGTGGCCGTGATCGCGGTCGCGATCTGGTCGTACCGGCGCAACCAGAAGCGGGTCGGCGCGCTTCGGCAATACGCGCTCGCCAACGGTTGGGCGTATGTCGCCCGTGACGACCGGCAGTGGACGCGTTGGCAGCAGACGCCGTTCAACGACGGCTTCGACCGGCGCGCCACCAACGTGCTCACCGGGCGCCATCTCGGCCACGACATGGTGGCGTTCGACTACACCTACAAGACGCGGACGACGGACTCCAACGGCAACTCCTCAACCCAGACGCATCGCTACCGGGTGTGCGCCCTGGCGATGCCCACCTGGCTGCCGACCCTGGAGGTCGGACCCGAGAACGTGCTGACCCGGCTCGGAAACGTCATGGGCGTGCACGACATCGAGCTGGAGAGCGAGGACTTCAACCGGCGCTTCCGGGTGCACGCGAACGACCGCAAGTTCGCCTACGACGTGCTCTCGCCGCGCACCATCGAGAAGCTCCTGGCGATGCCCTCGTTCCACTGGCGCATCGACGGCCAGACGATCGTCTCGTGGGGCACCGGGCGAATCGAGATCCCCGACCTGCTGCCGCGGCTCGCCGTCCTTTCCGCTGTCGTCGACGGCATCCCCGAGTTCGTCTGGCACGACAACGGTGCGCCCGACCAGTCAATGATCACCGCCCCGCCTCCGGCAATTCCCCCGTGACTCCCCCGACAGGAGGTCCGATGTGATCGGACTTTGGATCGTGCTCGGCGTGCTCGTGCTGCTCGGGCTCGGGTACGTGACCTCGTACAACCGGTTCGTCCGCCAGCGCAACCTGGTGCACGAGTCGTGGCGGCAGATCGACGTCGAGCTGACCCGGCGGCACGACCTGATCCCGAACCTGGTCGAGACGGTCAAGGGCTACGCGGCGCACGAGCGCACCGTGCTGGAAGCGGTCACCCAGGCTCGCACCGCGGCGGTCTCGGCCGTCGGGGCGGCGAAGGGGCCCGCGGCGGCGGCGCAGGCCGAGAACACGCTCGTCCGCAGCCTCGGTGGGCTGTTCGCGGTCGCCGAGAACTACCCCACCTTGAAGGCCGACAGCAACTTCCTCGCGCTCCAGCAGCAGCTGGCCGAGACGGAGGACCGCATCGCCGCCGGTCGCCGGTTCTACAACGGCAACGTGCGGGCGCTGAACACCCGGATCGAGGCGTTCCCGTCGTCGCTCGTGGCGAGCGTGCACCACTTCGCGCCTGAGGAGTACTTCGAGACCGACGACCCGGCGGTGCGCGCGCCGGTGACGGTCGACTTCGGATCGCTCGGGTCCACCGGCGGTCACGTCTGATCAGCGGCTCCAGGCCCGGTTGGACGCCGGCCGCGACCGCCAGGTAATCTTGGCGGTCGCGTGTGCGGTCTGGCGACAGCCGGCCGGGCCCGCGTCCCAGTCCCGAGAATTCATGAGGCTTTCGCGTGGCGAACATCAAGTCCCAGATCAAGCGCATCGGCACCAACGAGAAGGCGCGGCTGCGCAACAAGGACGTCAAGTCCTCGTTGAAGACCGCCGTCCGCCGCTTTCGCGCGGCCGCCGACGCCGGTGACACCGCGACGGCCCAGGAGCTGCTTCGCTCGGCGAACCGCCAGCTCGACAAGGCGGCGAGCAAGGGCGTGATCCACGCCAACCAGGCGGCCAACCGCAAGTCGGCGCTGGCCAAGCGCGCCGCGTCGCTTTAGCCGCTAGCTTTTGGCGCCGGGTCCAGGCAATTGGGCCCGGCGCCTTTCCGTGCCCGATTCTCATGACGTTTGCTACCGGATTCCGTGAGCAAACGTCACGAGAACCTGCGGGACGGACACAAGTGACCAACCACCGCGCCTCAGCGGGCGTCGCGCGCGGCGACGATCGCGAGCACGGCCTTCTCCAGCGCATACTCCGGGTCGGTGCCGCCGCCTTTGACCGCCGCGTCGGCCTGCGCGGCGACATGCACGGCTGACGCCACGCCAGCCGGCGTCCAGCCCCGCAACTGCGCCTTGACCCGGTCGATCTTCCACGGCGGCAAGCCAACCTCGCGGGCGAGATCGCCTCCGCGCAGCCCGCGTTGCGACGCGCCGCCAACCTTGGCGAGCGCCCGCACGCCTTGCGCCAGCGCGCTCGCGACGAGCACCGGCGCGGTGCCGACCGCGAGCGCCCAGCGCAGCTGCTCGAGCGCCTCCCCGGACCGGCCCTCGATCGCCTTGTCAGCGACGGCGAACCCATTGGCCTCGGCGCGCCCGCGGTAATACCGGGCGACGACGGTCGCGTCGATCGACCCGCCGGTGTCGGAGCTGAGCTGCGCGCACGCGGCCGCGAGATCGCGCAGGTCGTTACCCACAGCCTCGACGAGCGCGCGGGCGCCGTCGTCGGTGATGCTGCCGCCGATCGCGCGCGCCTCGGCCCGGACGAAATCGATCCGCTCCCCCGGTCTGGTGATCTTCTCGCAGTCGATCCGGCGCGCGCCCACGCCGAGCGCGGCGTCGAGCAGCGCCTTGCCGCGGGCGCCGCCGCGATGCACGAGGACCAGCCGCGCCTCCGCGGCGTCGGCGGCGGCGCGGCAGGCGGCGATCAGCTCCTCCGCGACGTCCTTGCCGACCTGCTCGGCGTCGCGCACGACGAGCACCGGCTCATCGCCGAACAGCGACGGGCTGGTCAGCTCGGCGAGCTGGCCGGGCTCCAGCTCGGTCGCGACAAGTTCTCGGACGTCCGCCCCGGCGCCACGGGCCGCCGCCACGCTCGCCGCGATCGCGCGTTCGACAAGCAGCTCCTCATCGCCGACGACGACGGTCACCGCCGGGGTCTTGGTCTTCGCTGACATCGGCGCAAGCATGTCACGGCCCGCCGTCGCCGCGGACCCGCGCCAACAACCGCAGGCCGAGCACAAAGATCAGGACGACGAGACCGAGTTCGGCCGCGCCCGCCAAGCCCGACCGCCAGGCGACCGCGGCGCCCGGCAACCGGGCGAACGCTCGCGCGACCCACACCAACCACTCGCACGGCAGCACCGCGACGCGCGCGATCCATCGCGCGCCGGCCGGCCACCAAGGGGCGATGCAGGCGATGACGACGCCGAGGATCGTGGCTGGCGCGACGGCGGGCTCGGCGAGCAGGTTCGCCGGCACCGCGGCCAAGCTCACCTGGCCCGCGAACGACGCGATGACCGGCGAGCACACCAGCGTCGCCGCGGTCGGGACCGCCAACGCCTCGGCGAGCCAGCGTGGCATCCGGCGGGCGAACCGCTCGCGCAGCGGCGGGGCCAGCACCAGCAGCGCCGCCGTGGCCAACACCGACAGCGCGAACCCGAAACTGCGCGCGAGAGTCGGATCGACGTAGACCAACAGCAGCACCGCCGCGCTCAGCGCCGGAAGCGCGCGACGGCGGCGGCCGGTGGCGAGCGCGAGCACCACGACGAGGCCCATCGCGGCCGCGCGCAACACGCTGGGCTGCGGGCGCGCCACCACCACGAACCCGATGATGGCGAGCGCGCCGGCCAGCGCTTGGCCGCGGGACCGCAGCCCCACCCAACGCGCCATCATCAGCACCGCCCCGAGGACGATCGCGACGTTCGCGCCGCTCACCGCCACCAGGTGGGTGAGCCCGGTCCGCTTGAAATCGGCGACGACGTTCGGCGGGAGGCGAGACACGTCGCCATCGACGAGCCCGGGAAGCAACCCGCCCGGCCCCGCCGGCAGCGGCGCCGTCGCTTCTCGCAGCCCGGACCGGACCACTCCGGCGAGCCGCTGGAGCGGTGACGGCGGACCGACCGACGCCGGCGGACCTGAGGCGTCGACGGTGGCGGTCTCGAACTCGCCGGGCTGCGGCACTCCCACCCGGCCGGTGGCCACCACGTGCTGGCTCGGCTGCAGATCAAGCCAGCCGCGGCCGCTCGCCAGCACGAACACCGCCGACCGCACCCGAGTGGCGCGGCCACCGACGGGCGTGACCGCCACCGCCCTCGCCGAGAAGATCACGATCGAGCGCGATCCGCCGTGCGGACTGGCGACGACGAGCAGCCGCGGGTCGGTCCCGATCACCAGCTCGACCGCGACCTTCGCGTGGGCGCGGGCGAGCGCCGGCAGCGGGCCGCGCTCAAGAGCGGCGAGCCGCCAGGCCGCCGCGGCGCACGAACCCGCCGCGCAAAGCGCCGCGGCCGCGACGGTCAGCGCCCAGGCGCGGCGGACGCCGAGCGCGCTTGCCAACGCCACACCGGTCAGGCAGGCCGCTGCGGTCAGCCCGGCGCGCGGCGACCAGCCGAGCGCCAGCATCGCCGCCAGCCATGCCGCGCCCGACGGCAGCAGCAACCGCAGGTCGGGCCGCTCCCCGGCCAGCAACCCGACGTCGGGGCTCACACCCGCACCCGACCGGAAAGCGCCGAGTACTTCGAGGCTCCAATGCCGGACACCTGCTGCAACTGCGACACCGCGGCGAACCGCCCGTGCTGTGAACGCCAGTCGAGGATGTGCTGGGCGAGCACCGGCCCGACGCCCGGGAGGGTCTCCAGCTGCGCCAACGTCGCGGTGTTGAGGTTGACGATCGCGGACGACGCGCCGCCGGAGTCTCCCCCACCCGCCGGCTCGCCGCCGACCACCCCGCCAGCCGCCTGCGCGGCCGCACCGGACGGCGGGGGCATGCCGACGAACAGCTGCTGGCCGTCGGCGAGCTTGCTCGCCAGATCGAGCGCCGTGAGGTCGGTGCCCGGGAGCGCGCCGCCAGCCGCCGCGATGGCGTCGCGCACGCGCGCGCCCGGCGGCAGCTCGACCACGCCGGGCGCGGTGACCTTGCCGACAACGTCGACGACGATCGGCTCCGACGATGCCGACGCCGATGACGCCGCGGTCGGCCAGCCGGTCAGCGCGGCCCCGCTCCCCTGCGGCGATTGCGGCCCGGGCGCGCTCGCTGGCGCGGGATCGGCGGGCGGCGCCCCGGCGGCCGGGCGGGCGGCCGTGAAGTACCACGCGCCACCGAGCGCCGCGAGCAACGCGGCGACGGCGAGCACCGCCAGGCCGCGCCGTCCAGGATCGAACACCCCGCCGCGAACGGACGCCGGCAGCCGAGCCGCGACCGCTGCCGCGATCGACGGCGGCGCGTCGCGCGCGGGCTCGGTGGTGAGCAGGCTCGACGCCACCCAATCGCCGTCGTCGCGACCGCCGGATTGGGCGCGCAACCGGTCGAGACGCGCGGCCACCGCGGCGACCTCGCGCGAATCAGGCTTGCGTCGCGACCTCGGCACAACGCAACGCTAGGGCGACGACACCGCTCGCGGCGGCGAGCGAAAAGCCCCTGTGGAATACGAAATTCGGAGCGGTGGAGGCGCTCGTCAGTTCGGCGGCTTTGCGGTGCTCCTTGCCGACGATCGTGCCGGCCATCCCGAGGGCCGTGACCAAGCCGGCGAGCTCCGCGTCGTCGGGAACAGCCCGAGCACTTTGTGCTGCTCCTCCGAAAGGACACCGGTGCGGACCAACCTCGCGGCGAGCTTCGGTAAGAACGGCGTCACCCGCCGCGGGAGGTGGTCGACCCACCAGCGCGCGTCACGGGACCGGTCCTCGGCGGCGATCGCCGCCGCGGCGTCACCAAGCACGCCGCCTGTCGGCAGGGCGCCCGTTGACGCGGCACCCCCCGGAACACCGCCTGCCCGACGAACACGGTCGTCGGCCAGCTCGACCGCCCCGCCGCGCAGCAGGTCGAAAAGCACCGCGCCGGCCAACGCCTTCTCGGCGAAGCTGACCCGATTGGCGCCCTTCACGTCGTCGAGAACGAGGAGCAACAGTCGTTCGTGTAGCAGCATGAGCCAAACCCCGGTGAGTCAGCGTTTGCAGATGACGACGGCCAGCATGCCTGGACCGGTGTGCGCGCCGACCACCGCGCCGGCCTCGGTGGTGACCAGCTCGTCGAGTTTCGGCAGCCGAAGGTCGAGCGCCTGCGCCAACTCCTCAGCGCGGGTCGGGGCGGCGAGGTGGTGCACGGCGACCGACACCGGGTCGTCGCCGGCCGCCTCGACCGCGATGTCCTGCAACCGCGCCATCGCCTTCACCGACGTGCGAACCCGTTCGAGCGGTTCGATCCGGCCCTCGCGCAAGCACAGCAACGGCTTGACCGACAGCGCGGATCCGAGCAACGCCCGCGCCGCGCCGATCCGCCCACCGCGCCGCAAGAACTCCAGCGTGTCGACGTAGAAGAACGCCTGCGTCGCCGCCAACGTGCGGTTGACGGCGTCGACCACCGCGTCCGCGTGGGCGCCCGCTTGCGCGGCGTCCGCCCCGGCGAGGACGGCGAAGCCCATGCCCATGCCGACGGAGCGGGAGTCGACGATGAGCACCTCGCCGTCGACGCCGCCCGCCGCCAGCCGGGCGGCGTCGAGCGTGCCGGACATCTCCGCGGAGATGTGCACCGACACCACGGACGACGCGCCTGCGGCGAACGCCTCGCGATAAATGGCGGCGAACAGCGTGGGCGACGGGCGGGACGTGCTGACCGCGTGGCCGCGCCGGAGCGCTTCGGCGACCTCGTCGGGACCGATCTCCGCGCCCTCGGCGCGCACTCCGCCGCCGACGATGACCTGCAACGGCACCACCCGGATGCCCAGGGCGTCGGCGGCGCCGCTCGGCAGGTACGCCGTCGAGTCGGTGACGACCGCGACCGCGGGGGTCTGGCGCGCGCGAGGCATGTCGGACCCTAACCCGGGGACGCCCAAGACCACCAGGTTGATGCGCCTCAGACCACCAGGTTGATGAGCTTCGGCGCCCGGACGATCACCTTCCGCACGTCCCTGCCTTCGAGCGCCCGCACGACGCCGGACGACGCGAGCGCCAGCTCTCGCAGGGCGCCGTCCGAGATGGACGGCGGCACCTCCAGCCGCTCGCGCACCTTGCCGTTCACCTGGACGACGCAGGTGACCGACTCCTCGACCAGCAGCGCCGGGTCGGCCGACGGGCCAGCCGGCCTTGGCGACGGTCGGCTGGTGGCCGAGGCGTGCCCAGCATCTCCTCGGCGGTGTACGGCGCGAACAGCGACAGCATGACGGCCACCGCCTCGGCCGCCTCGCGCACCGCGGGGTCGGCGCCACCAGGGCCGGAGTCGATCGCCTTGCGGGCCGCGTTGACGAGTTCCATGACGCGCGCGACCGCGACGTTGAACCGGAAGCTCTCGACGAGCTGGGTGACCTCGTGCAGGCGTGATGCGTCGCGCGGCGCAGCGCGAGATCGCCGGACGACGGGTCGGCGCCGGGCGCGCTCGTGACGTCGCCGGCAGCCGCCAGACTCGAGCCAGGAACTTCGCCGAGCGCGGCGGGGATCATGTCGGCCCAGTCGATGTCTTCCTCGGGCGGGCCGGCGAAGACCATCGTCAGCCGCACCGCGTCGACGCCGAATTCGCTGCGAGCTCGCTCGCCCAGGTCGACGCCGTTGCCCAGCGACTTGCTCATCGCCTTGCCCTGGTTGATGACCTGGCCCTGGTTGAGCAGCGCCTTGAACGGCTCGACGAAGTCGACCAGCCCCATGTCGTGCAGCACCTTGGTGAAGAACCGGCTGTACAGCAGGTGCAGGATCGCGTGCTCGACGCCGCCGACGTACTGGTCGACCGGCAGCCAGCTGCGCACCGCCTCGAGGTCGAACGGCCCGTCGGTCGTCGTTCGGCGAGCAGTAGCGCAGGTAGTACCAGGACGAGTCGACGAACGTGTCCATCGTGTCGGTGTCGCGCGTCGCGGTGCCGCCGCACTACGGGCAGCTCGTTGCGACCCAGTCGGACGCCGACGCCAGCGGCGAGACGCCTTTGGGCGTCAGGTCGGCGCCGCGCAAGTCGGGCAGCCGCACCGGCAGCTGGTCGTCTGGAACGGCGACTTCGCCGCACGACTCGCAGTGCACGACGGGATCGGCGCGCCCCAGAAACGTTGCCGCGACAGCAGCCAGTCGCGCAGCCGGTAGTTGACCGCGCCTTTGCCGTCGCCGCGCTCTTCCAGCGAGCTCGACGATGCCGCGCGATCGCCTCGGCCTTGGTCAGGCCGTCGAGCGGGCCGGAGTTGACGTCAGCACGCCGTCGCCCGCCGTCGCGACGCCGCGTCTCGGCCGGGTCCGGCTCGCCGGTCGTCGACGACGACGCGCACGGGCAGGCCGAATTTCAGAGCGAAGTCGAGGTCGCGCTGGTCGTGCGCGGGCACCGCCATGATGGCGCCGGTGCCGTAGTCGGCCAGCACGTAGTCGGCCGCCCAGACCGGGATGCGCTCGCCGTTGACCGGGTTGATCGCGTGCCGGCCGAGGAAGACCCCGGTCTTCTCGCCGCTCGGTCGACAGCCGGTCGATGTCGGTGAGCCGCCGCACCTGCTCGAGGTACGCGTCGAACGCCGCGCGCTGCTCGGGCGCGCACAGCTCGTCGGCGAGCGCGGAGTCGGCCGCGACGACGAAGAAAGTCGCGCCGTACAGCGTGTCGGGGCGGGTGGTGAAGACGCGTCACGGGCTCGTCGCGGCCCTCGATCTCGAAGTCGACGTGCGCGCCCTCGCGAGCGGCCGATCCAGTTGCGCTGCATGGTCAAGCACGCGGTCGGGCCACGAGCCCTCGAGCGCCGCCATGTCGTCGAGCAGCCGGTCGGCGTAGTCGGTGATCTTGAAGTACCACTGGGTCAGCGTCTTCTTCGTGACCGGCGTGCCGCAGCGCTCGCAGGCGCCGGCGACGACCTGCTCGTTGGCGAGCACGGTCTGGTCGTTGGGGCACCAGTTGACCGCCGACGCCTTGCGGTAGGCCAGCCCGCGCTCGTAGAAGCGCAGGAACAGCCACTGGGTCCAGCGGTAGTACTCCGGGTCGGAGGTGTGCAGCCGCGCGCGACCAGTCGAAGGAGATCGCGTACCGCCGGAACGACGCCGCCTGGGTGTCGATGTTGCGCGTAGGTCCAGTCGGCCGGGTGCGCGCCGCGCTTGATCGCGGCGTTCTCGGCGGGCAGGCCGAAGGAGTCCCAGCCGATCGGGTGCATGACGTCGTAGCCCTGCTGCACCCAGTAGCGCGCGACGACGTCGCCGATCGCGTACGCCTCGGCGTGGCCCATGTGCAGGTCGCCGCTCGGGTACGGGAACATGTCGAGCATGTAGCGACGCGGCCGCGCGGGCCGGGGTTGTCGTCGTCCGCCTTGAAGGGGTTGAGCTCGTCCCACACGGGCAGCCAACGATCCTGGATCGCGGCGAAGTCGTACGTCTCGCTCATCTCGTCCTCACGTCAGGTGGTCGATCAGCCGGGCTGCTCACGCCCTGCCTTTGATCACGCTCTGCCCTGTTCACAGAAAAGACCCCTCGCGCAGGAGGGGTCGCCGCGCCGATCGCCGGTCAGCGCGGCATCGTAAGGAGCAGCGAGAACAGCCGTGCCACGCGCATCAGTGTAGCCGGGAAGGAAGGTCCGACCGGCGTACCATCCCGCGCATGCCGGTTCGCACCGTGGTCGAGCGTGGTCCCAAAGGGAAGAAGGCGGTGGCCTTCGCGATCGATTGGCCCGGCTGGAGTCGGGGCGCGAAGACGCCTGAGCAGGCGATCGAGCTGCTCGACTCGTATCGAAGGCGCTACCGCCCGGTCGCGGCGACTGCGCGCCTGGCCCGCGAGCATGACGCGGCCGGGCCGCTCGAGATCGTCGAAGACCGGGTCGGCACTGGTTCGACCGACTTCTGGGGCATCTCGTACGCGCCGTCAAGTTTTGAGCAAGAGCCGATGTCCGACGCGGAGCTAAGACGCAAGATCAAGCTGCTGCGGGCGTGCTGGCAATACTTCGACGAGGTCGCCGCCCGCGTGTCGGCGGACATGCGTAAGGGCCCCCGCGGCGGTGGGCGCGACCGCGACCGGATCATCCGGCACACCATCCGAGTCGAAAGCGAGGAGTTCGCGAAGCAACTCGGGTTGCACATACCGGAATGCGCCGCGCTAACCCCCGAAGGCCTGCGCGAGCACCGGACGAACTACCTCCAGGCGATGCGCGAGTACAACGCCGGCGAAGGAAGGCGGATGCGCTCCTGGAATCTGCCTTTCCTCATCCGGCACAGCGCCTACCACGCGATGGACCACGCGTGGGAAATGGAAGACAAGGACCTCACCGCCTCAACCCGGTGAATTCGCGCCGTTGTGCGCGTGCCGTCCGACGGCGGGCGGATGGGCCAAACGGCGCCGCCGACTGGCGCAGACGCCTCAGCGGAAGTGTCCGCTTGGCCGGTTTCGAGACCCCCCTCACTGCGAAAGGATTGATCACGCGAGGCCGACCGTGGGGGGACCGGCGTCGCCTCCCCTCATGGGGGACCTGCCCGGGGGACTTCCGGCGGATCTGTTGGGGGATCGCTGTTGGGGGATCGCGATGGGCGATCGCGATGGGCAGCGAGTTGGGGCAGCGAGTTGGGGCGCGGCGGTCCGGCTTGGCGTTGGGGGGAGACGCCTCGCCGGACCGCCACTTCGCGAGCGGTCCGGGCGTCACCCGGGGGGACAAGTGACTCGACCCGCTCGCGCGCTTTCACTGTGCCCGATTCGCGCGCGAACGGCGACAAGCCACGCCTACTGAATCCGATCGGTCCCCCTGCTGCGGCGGGCTGGTAGCCACCGCCCGAGCGGCGTACCGTCGGCAGCGATGGACGTCTCACGCAGATCCTGGACTGGATCCGCCACGTCGGCGCGGGCGCGCGCGATGGGGCTCGGTTTCGCGCTGATCGGGCTCGCGCTCGTGACCGCCTGCGCCAGCCGGTCGCCGTCGGCCACCTCAGCCGCCGGGTCGTCGTCCGCGGGGTCATCCACCTCAGGGTCGTCCTCAGGGTCGTCCTCGGGGTCGTCCTCAGGGTCGTCTGCGGCGTCGCTGACCGCGGTCCCGAACGGGCCGTCGCCGACGGGCTTGCCCCCGTCGTCCGCACCGATCGCGTCGACGACCGCGGGGACGGGCGCTGCCGGCCCGATCTCGTGCACCGCCACCGTCTCGAACCCGACGCCCAAACGCGGGATGCCGACGCACGTGATCGTGCAGACCGCGAGCGGCGCGCAGGTCTCGGTGGCGCCGACCTCGGGCGCGGCCGCGATGGTCGTGCCGCAACGCGCGACCAGCGCCGACGCCGACGGGCGCGCCGACCTGACCGTGATCTCGCCGACGGCGGGCGCCGAGGTGGCCGTTCACGTGCAAGCCACGAAGGCGGGAGCGACGGCGTCGTGCGCGACCAGCTTCACTCCCGTCGACCTGCCACAAGCCACCGACTCCCCCGGCTTGCCGCCGATCCAAACCACGACGCAGCCGATCCCTCCGGCGAACAACAACACGTGAGACAGCCGAGAAACCCGGCGGCATCCGGACGCCGACGCCCGCCATGCTGTGCCGGTGAGCGCTGACCGCCTCGACCGACGCCGTCGCCACGGCCGACGGCGCCCTGGTGCGGACCATGCGATGCGTGGCACCGTGCATCTGTTCTCGCGGCGTGACGCGTTGGCGCTGCGGCCGCGCACGGCGCAGATGTTGGCGACGCGGTTCGGGTCCACCGGGTTCGCGAAGAATCTCGACGAGGTCGCCGTCGCAGAAGTGGGCCGGGTCGCGCGAACGCTCGCGCCCGCCGCGCCCTTGAGTCGGGCGGAGCTCGGCCGCCGCCTGGCGGAGCACTTCCCTGGCGCGCCGGCGGACTCGCTCGCGTACGCGGCGGTCTTCCACGAGCCGATGGCACAGACCCCGCCGCGCGGTGTGTGGGGCATGCGCGGAACACCGAAATGGCAGACTTTTCAAGGATTTCTTGGAGTCAGCGCTGATGGCACCGGCGTCGTCGACGACGTCGTCGTCCGGTATCTGGCCGCTTTCGGGCCGGCGTCGGTGGCCGACATCCGTTACTGGTCAAGGTTTTCCGGGCTGCGCGAGGTGGTCGACCGATTGCGCCCGCGACTTCGCGCGTTCGTCGACCGCGACTTGCGGGCGACGTGGAAACTCAACGTGGTCGGTGACAGCGCGACGATCACCGTGGCCGCGACACCAAAGCTGAACCGTCGCGAGTCGGACGACGTGCGCGTCGAGGGCCTGCGGCTGCTGGAAGTTCTCGCACCCGGCGCCACGGCCGACGCTCGCGTGGTGATCTAGAGTCTCAACTCATGGCCTACCCAGTGAGCCTTCCAGGCGTTCCGTTCACGCTTTCCCCGTCTTCGGCCGAGGCGTGGCACGTCGACGCGTCCTCCGGCGCCGTGACCGCGACGGCGCCGCCGCGCACGGACATCTTCACCGACCCGGCCGGCGCTTCGTCCTCGATCGAGTCGATGCTCAACGCCCCGACGCTGCTCGGCATCCCACCGGCCGGCGACTTCCAGTTGAGCGCGCGCGTGCGCGTCGACTTCGCAGCGACGTTCGACGCCGGTGTTTTGCTGCTGTGGAACGACGACGCGCACTGGGGCAAGCTCTGTTTCGAGTACTCGCCCTCCGGCGAGCCGATGGTCGTCTCCGTCGTCACCCGCGAGTTCTCGGACGACGCGAACGCGTTCGCGGTGCCCGACCGCTCGATCTGGCTGCGCGTCTCACGAGTCGATCACACCTACGGCTACCACGCCTCAACCGACGGCAAGTACTGGCGGATGATCCGCTACTTCGCCATCGACGACGCGGTTGACCGGCACAAGATCGGTTTCGAAGGCCAGTCCCCCACCGGTGCGGGTTGCGCGGTGACCTTCGACGAGATCATGTTCGTGCAGGACCGCTTGCTCGACATGCGCGACGGTTCTTAGCGGCGATCTTCGACGGGTCGGCGCGATGTCGTCGCGGTGTCGCGGCGGGTCAGCGCGCTCGATCCGCCGTCGTGCCGTGGCAGTGCTTCCACTTGCGGCCTCCACCGCACGGACAGGGACTGTTGCGCGGTCGCTGCTGGTCGGCTCGCTGGACGGTGGCCATGACGTCGGCGACAGGACGGCGCCTCCGCAAGTGTTCGGCCATCGCGGCCATCGTGGGGTCGATGTGCCGGAAGAACGATTGGTAGCCGGCGCACAGGTAGTGCAGGCCGCTCTCGCCGTCAGGTGTGCTCGTGAAGCGATCTTTCGGGCAGCCGCCGTTGCAGGCGAACCGAACGTCGCATTCCCGGCAGTAACGCGGCAGTGAATCATGCTTGTCTTGACCGAACGTGCGCTGCTGCGGCGACGTCACCAGCTCAAGGAGCGTGCGCCCGCCGGGTGCGATGTTTCCGAGCAGGTAGTCGGGCTCCACGAAATGGTCGCAGGAGTAGACATCGCCGTTGTGCTCCAGCGCGACTTGGGTGCCGCAGGTCTTGGCATGGACGCGAAATTCCGGCCTGGTCCATGCCCAACCAATGGGCGAGCGCGGAATCGAAGTCCTGCACGAACACCGCGCCGACGTCGCGGCGAACCCATTCTTCGAAGACGTCGATCAGGAATCGGCCGTAGGCGGCCGGATCGACGCTTCTGTGGGTGACGAGTGAACCGTCCTGACGGTAGAGCGGTCGGTCTGATGGTCGCAGGGTGTGACCGGCGTCAAGGAGCGGCAACATCTGCTCTGTGGCGCGCTCGACGATCGGGATGAACTGAACGAACGACGCGCCGCACTCGTCGCGCAGGAAGTTGTAGACCTGCCGGCCGTGGTGCTGGTTTGCCGCGTGCACGGTGGTGAGGGCGTTCCAGTCGACACCGTGCCTGCGCAGCACGTCCAGTCCGCGCATGACTCTTTCAAAAGTCGGCTTGCCGCCTTTGTCGACGCGATACGCGTCGTGCAACTCGGCTGGCCCGTCGATCGAAATCCCAACGAGGAAGCGGTGTTCGGCGAGGAACTCGCCCCAGGAGTCGTCAAGCAAGGTGCCGTTGGTTTGGAGCGCGTTCATGACCCGCTGTCCGGGCCGCGCGTACCGTTGCTGAAGCTCGACGCTGCGACGGAAGAACTCCAAGCCCATCATCGTGGGCTCGCCACCTTGGAAGGCGACCACCACCTCGGCGTCGTCGGGATGCGCCGCAAGCAGCTGTTCTATGTACGCCGCGTGAACGTCGGCGGGCATCCGAAACGAGCCGTCCGGGTACAGCTGCTCCTTCGACAAGAAGAAGCAGTATTCGCAATCCAGGTTGCACACGGCCCCTGTGGGCTTCGCCATCACGTGGAAGGCGCGCGGCGCTTGCCCCACGGTCAACACAGCCGGCTCCGCGCTAGGCACGCGCCGTCCTGACACGAGGGCGGCGACCAGCCCTCGATCCAGTAATCAACTCCATGCGCCCTTGATAACACTTCTGTTACAGGCTGCGCAACACGTGTTGACAGATCGGCCGCGGCGGCCTGAAAGTAGCGGGCAACCGTTCGTCAACTCGTGTTGATCGGAGCAGCGTGGCGATCCACCGCAAAGACGTCGCCGAACTCGCCGGGGTGTCGCCGGCGGTCGTGAGCTACGTGCTCAACGGCGGCCCGCGCGGTGTGGCGCCCGAGACGAGGGCGCGCGTGCTCGCCGCCGTGGAGCAACTCTCGTACCGCCCGAACGGCATCGCGAGATCGCTGCGCATGAGCCGGACGATGACGCTCGGGCTGGTGATCCCCGACAGCGCGAACCCGTTCTTCGCCGAACTCGCGCGGGCCGTTGAGGAAGCGGCCTTCGACGCCGGCTACACACTGCTCGTCGGCAACGCCACGGACGACGAGGCGCGGCAGACGACGTACGTTCGCACGTTCCTGCAGCGCCAGGTCGACGGCTTGCTCCTGGTCCCGTCGCACGGGCCAGTCGAGTGCCTCGCCGAGCTGCGGCGTTCCAACAAGCCGTGGGTGGTCCTGGACCGGCGGGTCGAGCAGCTGGCTGACGTGTCGCAGGTGCTCGTCGACGGCCGCCGCGGCGCGAAGGCGGCGACGGAGCACCTGTTGCAACACGGACGACGCGAGATCGCGTGCATCGCCGGACCGGTCGACGTGACGGCGACCGAAGATCGCGTCGCCGGCTGGCGTGACGCGCTCACCGCAGCCGGTCAGCGGCCGAAGAAGGTGCTCATCCGCAACGTCAAGTTCGGCCGCCTCGCGGGCTATCGCGCGGCGATGGACTTGTTCAGCACCCGGCGTCCCGACGCCGCCTTTGTCGCGAGCGACGAGCAGGCCCTCGGTGTGTTGCGTGCGCTCGCCGAACTCGGCCTGCGCTGCCCGGACGACGTCGCCGTCGTGTCGTTCGACGGCATCGCGCCCGCGGCGTACGCGGTGCCGGCTCTGACGACGATGGCCCAGCCGTTCGGCCGGCTGGGCCAGCACGCGATCGAGCTCCTCACCAAGCGCATGGCCGATCCAACCGCCGGCGCCGAGCTTGCCATGTTGCCGGTCGAGTTGGTGGCGCGAGGCTCGTGTGGGTGCGCGGATCCGCATGGCGAGCTGATTGACGACACGCCGGCGTTCGCCGGACGCAACCGAACGGGGGTGGCGAGGCGATGAACCGGGTCGTCGTCGTCGGTAGCTGCAACCTCGACTTCATCGTGGAGGTGCCGAGCCTGCCGGTGCCCGGCCAGACCGTGCTTGGCGAGGACGTCGTCTGCCGGCCGGGCGGAAAGGGCGCCAACCAAGCCGTGGCCGCGCGGCGCCTCGGTGCCGACGCCGTATTCGTCGGCGCGACGGGCGCCGATCAGTTCGGCGTGACGCTGCGCGACGCGCTCGCCGTCGAAGGAATGAATCTCGAGCACCTGGTCACGACGCCGTCGCCCACCGGCGTGGCGCTCATCGTCATCGACGCGTCAGCGACGAATCAGATCACCGTCGCGGCCGGGGCGAACCGCCGGTTGGGGGCAAGGCACCTGGCGGGACTCGCCGAGCTGTTCGAACCGGCGTCCGTCCTGTTGCTGCAACTCGAGATTCCGGTGCGGACCAGTGTCGTCGCCGCCAACGCGGCGCGCGCGGCGGGCGCGACCGTCGTCCTCAATGCGGCACCGATGCCGGGCCACATCGACGGCGACCTGAAGGCACTGCTCGACGTCACCGACGTCCTGATCGTCAACGAGGGCGAGGCGATCAGCCTCGGCGCCGACTCCCCCACCGGGCTGGACGGCTGGCTGTCGTTCGCCGCGACGTACAGCGCGTCCGGCCCTGCTGCGGTGATCGTCACCCTGGGGGTCGACGGCGCGGTCGCCGCCGAGAACGGCTCGGACTTCGCCATACCCGCCTACTCGATCAAAGCGGTCGACAGCACCGGCGCCGGCGACGCGTTCTGCGGCGCGGTCGCCGCCGCGCTGGCCGAGAAGCGAACACTGCGCGAGTCGGTCGAGCGAGGTTGCGCCGCGGGTGCGCTCGCGACGACGGCTGTCGGCGCGCAATCCGCGTTGCCGCTCGCCACCGACATCGAGCGGCTTATCGCGCAGGGCGGGATGGGCCGCTGATGCGAACCGACGGAATCTGGCACCCAGGGCTGGTCGAGCTCATCGTCTCCGTGCGTCATCACGACACGATCGTCATCGCGGACGCCGGCTTGCCCGTCCCTGCCAACGTGCCCACGATTGAGCTCGGTTGGACTCGTGGCAACCCGCGGTTTCTTCCTGTGTTGAAAGCGATCGCGGCCGAACTCGTCGTCGAGAGCGCGACGATCGCAAGTGAGGCGACGGACGACGAGCTGCTAGCCGGGCTCACCGCGGCGCTGCGCGAGGTGCCGATCAAGCGGACGAGGCACGAGGCACTGATGGAAGCATGCGCGACGGCGAAAGGCGTCGTCCGCACCGGCGAGGACACCCCGTTCGCCAACGTCGTCTTGCACGCGGGCGTGCCGTTTGGAGACACGCCATGAGCCAGCACGTCGTCGATGACCACCGCGCCGTCGAGGCGGCCGCGCTCCCCGCCGACTACGCCGAGCGGGTTTATGCCGGCGTGCTCGGAAAAATCATCGGGGTTTACCTCGGCCGGCCGTTCGAGGGATGGCGGCACGACCGCATCATGAACGAGTTGGGAGAGATCCGGTACTACGTCAACGACCGGCTCGACCTACCCCTGAAGAACCATCGGCTCGTCGTGACGGACGACGACATCACCGGCACATTGGTGTTTCCGCGGGTGCTTCGCGACTACCCGGTCGACTCGTTCGACGCCGTGCGAGTCGGACGCACCTGGTTGAACTACATCATCGAACAACGCACCGTGTTGTGGTGGGGCGGCCGCGGCAACTCAACGGAGCACACGGCGTTTCTGCTGCTGAAGGACGGCGTGCAGCCTCCGGAGAGCGGTTCGATCGCCCGCAACGGGCAAGTCGTCGCGGAGCAGGTGGGTGCGCAAATCTTCGCGGAAGGCTGGGGGCTGGTGTCGCCCGGCAATCCCGAGCGGGCCGCCGCGATGGCGACCCAATCCGCCCAGGTGAGTCACGACGGCGAGGCCTTGAACGCGGCAAGGGTCGTCGCGGCTTTGGTAGCGCAAGCGTTCGTCGAGCCCGACGTTCACAGCTTGCTCGACACCGCCACCGAGCTGATTCCGGGCGACTCCCTGATCCGCAAAGTGATCGACGATGTCCGGCAGTGGCACGCCGACGGCCTCGATTGGCAACGCGGCTTCGCCCGCATCGACGAGCGCTACGGCTACGAGCGGTATGGGGGCAACTGCCACGTCGTGCCGAATCACGCTGTCGTCGTCCACTCCCTCGTGCACGGCGGCGGTGACTTCGGACGGGCACTGTCGGTGGCGAACAGTTGTGGCTGGGACACCGACTCCAATGCCGGCAACGTCGGATGCATCGCCGGCGTTCTCAGCGGGCTACGCGGGATCGACGCCGGACCTGACTGGCGCGGTCCAATCGCCGACCGCATGTACCTTCCGTCAGCTGATGGTGGCGGCACCATCACAGACGCCGCACGCGAGGCGATCGCCGTCGTCGGTTACGCGCACGCGCTTCGGGGCACGCCAGCTGCCGCGCCCAAGAACGGCGCGCGCTTCCACTTCGACTTGCCGGGTGCCGTGCAGGGCTTCGCCGCACTACCAGCCGGCTCACTCGAACTCGAAAATGTCAGCGGGCACAGCACGTGCGGCGCGCGGTCGCTCGCGCTGCGCTACCACGCGACGGTCGGCCCTGCATACGCGCTCACGCCGACGTTCCTCACTCCCGACACCGTTCAAATCCCGCCGTACGGCATGGTCGCGTGCCCGACGCTTTACGCCGGTCAACGACTGCGCGCCCGTCTCACGACGAGCGGCGAGGCGGTCGAGTGCGCGCTGGTCGTGCACGCGTTCGACGGTGACGATCAGCCTGTCACCATCACAGGACCGGTCACCAGACTCGAGTCGGGCGACGCGGACGAGCTGACCTGGGTGGTTCCCGACACGTTCGCGCACCCGATCGCTGACGTCGGAGTCCTCATCGTCCCGACGGCGCCACGCGGTGGCGTGGTGTATCTCGACTATCTGACGTGGGACGGCGAGCCGGACATCGCGCTGACGCGCCCTGCCGACGGTGGCTCGATGTGGCGGCACGCATGGACAAACGCCGTCGACTCCTACGACCAACGCTGGGCGGAGCCTTTCCGCATAGTGCAAAACCACGGTCGCGGTCTGTTGATCCACGGCACCCGTGACTGGCGTGACTACTCGCTCAGCGCCGATGTCACCCCGCACCTCGCCGAGAGCGTCGGAGTCGCCGCCCGCGTGCAGGGCTTGCGGCGCTATTACGCGCTTCGCTTGGTGCGTGGCGGCGTTGCGCAGCTCGTCCGCGTGCTCGATTCACAAGTAGTACTCGCCGAGCGCCCGATGCAGTGGGAGTTCGGGCGTACCTATCAGTTCAGCCTCACCGTCGTCGGCGGCCGCCTCGTTGGCGCCGTGGACGACGTCGTGCTCGAAGCAGTTGACAACGACGACGCCCTCGGCAGCGGTGGCGTCGCGTTGTTGATCGAGGACGGCCGTAGCGCCACCAACGTCGTCCGCGTGCGACCCAGCACCGCCCCGCGGGAGACACCCACCCCATCGGCGCCGGAGACAACCGAGCCCACAACCTCCGTCGCTTCCTCTTTGCCGCAGGAAGGAACCCACCGATGAACGACCCAGTGACGCTTTCGCGTCGACGCTTTCTTGCCGGAACAGGGCTCGCCGCGCTGGGACTCGCGCTTCCCGGCGGCTTGCTCGCCGGCTGCGGGAACGACAGCAGCTCCAGTGGCGGCAGCGCCACGCTCAAGTTCTGGATGGACATCGCGGGTGACGCAAACCAGAAGTACTTCAATGAGCACGTCGTCCAGGCTTTCGAGAAGGACAACTCGAACATCAAGCTCGATGTGACGTTCTACTCCGGTGCGGACCTGCGACGGGTCATCCAAACCGCGTTGCAGGCGAAGTCGGGGCCCGACATCGTCCGTGGCCTCAGCGCCTCCCAGGACCTGGCGTGGACTCGCTCCGGCCTGCTCAAGGACCTCGGGCCGTACGCGCCGAAGGGCGGCTGGGACAGCCAGATCGCCTCGTGGTCGATGACGCCGTTCACCGTCGACGGCAAGGTGTACGCGCTGCCCATGCGCGAGGACACGATGATGCTCTACTACAACAAGTCTCTCTTTGAGCAAAAGAACTGGAAGCCGCCGACAAACAAGGACGAGTTGGAGGCACTGGCCACCGAGGCGGCGGGCCAGGGCATCATCCCGCTGGGCGGCACCAACTCCACCTACGGCGCGTCGTCCGAATGGCTTGTGACGATGTTCTGGAACCACTTCGCCGGCCCAGAGGCCATCTACCAGGCGCTGACCGGCAAGATCCGGTGGACCGACCCGGTGTTCGGCGACGCCATCAACCTGCTGGTCAGCTATTTCAAGAAGGGCTGGATCGCCGGTTCGACGGCGAAGTATTACTCGGTGCCGCTGCCCACAATTGCCGGGCAGTTCGGCCAAGGCAAAGTGGCGATGTATCCGTCGGGTGAATGGTTCATGCCGCAGCTCGGCCAGTACTTCGGCAAGGCCGCGAAGAACGACAACGAATGGGACTGGGCGCCGCTGCCGTCGCTGAGTTCGAGCGTCCCCTACGGCCTGTTCGAGGTCGGCGTCGGAGGCTCGTACGGGATCAACGCCGCGAGCAAGAACCCGAAGCAGGTCGCAGCGTTCCTTCAGTGGTACTACGGCAGCAAGCAAACCGCACTCGAGCGGATGGCCGGCGTGCCCGCGACGTACAACATTCCAATTCCGGTCGACAAGAGCTCGCTCCCGTCGTCCATGGATCCGCGTGAGGCCCGACTGCTGACGTCGGTGCAGGACGCGCTCACCTCAGGCAAGTTCGGCTACGTCACGTGGACATGGTGGGGACCGAAGTCGGACACCTTCATCTACCAGGGCGTGGACAAGGTCATCAACGGCAGTATGTCCGTGAAGGACTACTGCTCGCAGCTCGACTCGACGTTCCAGGGCGAACTCAAGGCCGGCAACGTGCCGACGACCGTCGAACCCAAGCCGCAGAAGGTGTGAGCATCCTCCGCCATGGCCACCACGCTCCACAAGACCGATGCTCGAGGAGATCAGTCGACCCCGCAGAAGCGGGAGCGGTCCCCGCGGAGTAGGGACAGCCGTCGCTGGCTGGCATGGCTGTTCCTACTCCCGCTGCTCCTGGTGAACCTGCTCGTGATCCTCGGGCCATCGGTGGCGACCCTGTATTACTCGTTCACCGACTGGAGCGGCGTCGGAGGGGCGAAGTTCATCGGCCTGGCCAACTACACGCGAGCGTTCCACGACCCAGACCTGCGCCAAGCGCTGTGGCACAACCTGATCTGGTTCGTGCTGTTCTTGATCGTGCCCTCCGCGTTGGGCTTGCTTGGCGCGTTTCTGCTATCCCGGATTCATCGCTTCCAGATGCTCTTCCGGACCATCTACTTCATCCCGTACGTCACGGCCAGTGTCGTCAACGCCGCGGTCTGGAAGATGCTGCTCAACCCGACCAACGGGGTCGGCGTCGGGTTGAGCCACATCGGAATTCCCTTCTTCAAGAATGTGTCGTTCTTCGGCGACCCGCATCTGGCGTTGTACTCGGTCAACTTCGTCGTCGACTGGCACTGGTGGGGTTTCCTCGCCGTCATCTATCTCGCGGCGATGCAGGGAGTCGACGGCTCTCTCTACGATGCCGCGAAGGTTGACGGCGCGAACGCGTGGCGCGAGTTCCGCCACATCACGATCCCCGGTATCCGGCCGACATTGGTATTCATGGGCTTGATGACGGTCATCTGGTCGCTCAAGGTCTTCGACTACGTCTACATCATCACCCGCGGCGGCCCCGGCGGCGCCAGCCAAGTGGTTTCGACGCTCATGTACGACGACATCTTCAACAAGTTCGAGGCCGGCTATGCGGCGGCCATCGGACTCAGCATGAGCTTCGTGGTCGTGATCGTGCTGTTCGGCTACTTCTTACTGCGGAAGCGAGACTCGGAGATATGACCGCATTGCCCGCGGGGACCCGCGCCCGCTCGAGCTTCGGCAAGTACGCGGTGTTGATCATCCTCGCGCTGTTCGTGCTGTGGCCCTTCGTGACGCTGGTGTTCAACGCTTTGAAGACCAACGCGTCGATCGGAGCGAGCCCGCTGGGGCCGCCGACGCACCCGCAGTTCTCCAACTTCACGCAGGCATGGACGCAAGGGAACTTCTCGGTGACGATGCGCAACAGCGTCATCATCGGAATCGGCACCGTCGTCGGCGTGTGTGTCATCTCCGGGCTCGCCGCCTACGCGTTGAGCCAGCTCAAGCTACCTGGCGGCGCCGGCGCCATCACCTATCTGTTCATCGGCAGCGCTCTTCCAGTGCAACTCTTTCTCGTGCCGCTGTTCTACTTGTGGACCAAGTTGCACCTGACCGACAGCCTGTTCGGCCTGATTCTCATCTTCTGGGCCACCGACTCGCCGTTCGCAACGTTGCTCTTGCGATCGTTCCTGATAAAGATCCCCAAAGACTTTCGGGAAGCCGCGCGTCTCGACGGCGCATCTGAGCTGCAGACGCTGCGGCGCGTCGTGTTGCCCCTCGCCTGGCCCGGCTTCCTCACCGTGGCGCTCATCTCCCTGCTCATGTCGTGGAATGAGTTCTTCTTCGCCATCACCTTCATCCACAACCCGAACCTGCGCCCGATCTCGACCAGCTTCCTCGCCTTCCAAGACCAGTTCTCGACGAACTGGGGTCTCACCAGCGCGGCGGCATTGTTCATGCTGCTGCCGGTCTTGCTGATGTTCCTATTCCTGCAAAAGCGGTTCGTGAGCGGCTTGACCTCAGGCGGCTTGAAGTAGCGCATCACATCTGGAGGATTCCGCGTTGAGCACCACACCGCATCGCAACGTCATTCTCATCATCTCCGACCAGCTGCGGCGATTCGCTCTTGGCTGCTACGGAGACCCGAACGTGAGCACCCCGTCCATCGACGCGCTCGCCGACAACGGGGTGCGGTTCGACGCGGCGACCTCGACGTATCCGGTCTGCGTGCCGTATCGGTTCACCCTGATGACCGGCGAGTACGCGCACACCCGGTTCATCCCGTCGATCGAGTGGCGGATGTCGCCGGCTGAACGAACGCTCGCCGACGAGTTCAACGAAGCGGGGTACGACACCGCGCTCTTTGGCAAATGGCACCTGTACGGCGGCTTTGGCCACCTGCCGGGTTACAACGTGGTGAAGGCTTCTCGCACGCCGATCCCCCGCCCGTTCCAGGGTCGCTGGCAGCGCTTCAGCGGCTTCGACATCTGCAACGACCCGTTCGACACGTACTACTTCAACAACGAGGACCCGACGCCGCACAAGCTCGAGGGCTTCCAGACCGACGGACTGTTCGACATGGCGATCGACTACCTGCGAGAACCGGGCCGTTCGGACAAGCCGTTTGCCACCGTGTTGTCGGTCGAGCCCCCGCACCCGCTGTTCACTGCGCCGCAGGAGTACCTCGACCGCTGGCGCGATCGCGAGATCGTGCTTCGCGACAACGTCGATCGGGAGAAGAACTACAACCAGCGCGGGCCGCACTCCAAAAGCCTGATCGACGACATCCGGGTCTACTACGCGATGGTCGAGAACCTCGATCACAACGTGGGCCGGCTGACCACGGCGCTGCGTGAGCAAGGCTTGCTTGAGAACACCACGATCGTGCTGACCGCCGATCACGGGGAGTTGCTCGGCTCACACGGCGTGCAGGCAAAGCAGCGACCGTGGGAGGAGTCGGCTGGCATCCCGCTGATCGTGTCGGGCTCGGCGACGCGCGGGCACGAGGGCACCCGCGTCGACGACCCGGTGTGCACCGAGGACCTGTTCCCCACCCTGCTTGGCATCGCCGGCCTCTCCCCGCGCGATCCCAAGCCGGGCATCAATCTCGCTCCGATCGTCAACGGCGACTCGGATCGGGTCGACCGCGAGGGCGTCCTGATGGAGTTCGTCGCCGAGCTGCGCCCGGGAATGCCGTTCCACGACGAGACCTGGCGCGGCATTCGAACGCGTCGCTACAAGTACACGGTTCTCGGCGACGCCCACGGCGGAAAGCCGTGGCAGTTCTTCGACCTCGAGACGGACCCGTACGAGATGAGCAACCTCGTCGACGACCCTGCGCTTGCGGACGAAGTCGCGCGGCACCACGGCCTGTTGCGCGAACGGCTGGCCGAGACGTACGACCACTACGTGTTGGCGCCGGCCTTCGGGCATCCGGGCCTGAACGAGTGGGACCCAGAGGCAGCACACCAGCGGCGCTTCGGTTAACCGAGCCCTCAAGACGTTACGGAGCTGACAACGATGTTGAAATCGCTTTCGGTCTGCACCGCCGCACTTGCCACCCTGGCATTGCTGTCGGGGACAGCAGCCGCGAACGACCAGCCGACGGCTCCGTCAGGAGGCGGCTACGTCGGCGCCGAGTACGACCAGGGCGGCGCCACGACTCCAATCAACGGGCCACTGCCCTCGGTCGACGCGCTTGCGAACTCGATCACCCAGAACACCGACGCGGCTCTCGCCGACGTCGCCGCGCAACGGGCCACGTTGCCCTATGGGCAGATCTACGCCGACGGCCCGCAGAAACCGCAACTGACGACGTACCCCGCGCCGGCCGGCATGACGCCGTCCGACCAATACAGCGTTCACCTGCTCGGCGCCGGCGGCCCGAGTGACTCGTTCGTCTACAAGGTGGACGCGCGCAAGACCGACACGAACCAGGAGAAAGACACGTCCTGGACGTCGTTCTCTTTCGCCGGCGCGGTCGTCGTGTCAGTGCACAAGCTCCAAGGGACCGCGACCGGCTGCATGGTGCGGCCGGAGTCGGCGCGTATCCACACTTGGTTCTTCAACGACACGTGCTACTTCCTCTTGACCAAGGCGGCCAACGTCTCAGTCGAGTTCGAGCCGAACACGACCAACCCGGTGCTGCACCCGATGCTGGTGTTCGCCAATCCGCCGGAGGTCGACGTCCCGCCGGCCACTGACCCGAATGTGCTCTACCTCGGGCCAGGCTTGCACCAGCTCGGCAGTGGCGTTCAACTGCACTCCGGGGAGACGGTCTACCTCGCGGGTGGCGCATGGGTCGAGGGCGCCTTCATCGGTCGCAACGTGCAGAACGTCGTCATCCGCGGTCGCGGCGTCATCGACGGCGGGTTCCTCGACACGGGCGACCAGGCGAAGAACAAGAGCGAGCCCGGTCTCATCGACATTCTGGGCTCGAGCAACGTGGTCATCGACGGCATCACGCTGGTCGACGGGCCGCGCTTCAACGTGCGGGCGATCGGCAATCACGACACCATCCACAACGTGAAGATCATGTCGTGGTGGTACAGCACGGACGGCATCGTGGGCGGCAACAAGAGCCTGATCGAAGACAACTTCATCAAGGTCGACGACGACTCCATCAAGTTGTTCTGGGGTGACACCGTCGCGCGCGACAACGTGATCTGGCAGCTCGCCAATGGCGGGCCGTTCATGATCAGTTGGAACATCAAGCAAGACAGCTCCGACTTCCACGTCTACGACAACGACGTCATCCACGCGGAGCAGAACAGCCTGCCGCCGCAGGCGATCTTCCGCGCCCGGCACGCCGGCTCGGGCCACCTTCAGCGTTACCTGTTCGAGAACGTCCGGGTCGAAGACGCGAACTGGCGGCTCTTCTACATCATTCTCGAGAACAACAAGTGGTACGACCCGTCGCTCGGCTTCGGCCAGATCTCGGACCTTATCTTCCGCAACATCACGGCGACCACGCCCTTCTTGCAGCCGAGCGTCTTCAGTGGCATCGACCCGACGCACACGGTGTCGAACGTGACACTGGAAAACGTCTACATGGACGGCACCTGCATATCGGACGCCGCACAAGGCAACGTGCAGATCGATCCGGCCACGACGGACCAGATCCGCATCGTGAAGAGCGCCGACCACGGCTGCGCGGCGGCGGCCCCCGCACCCTGGAAGGGGCGCTGATGCCGTCCGAAACGGGCCGGCCGCCGAATGTCGTCATCGTCCTGGCCGATGACATGGGGTGGGGCGACCTCGGCTGTTACGGTGCGACCGCGATCCCAACACCGCACATCGACCGGCTGGCCGACGAAGGCTTGCGACTAACGAATTGCCATGCGGCGTCTGCGGTCTGCACACCGAGCCGATACGCGCTGCTGACGGGTCGCTACAGCTGGCGCGGGCCGCTGAAGAACTTCGTGCTGATGGGCCACGGGCCGGCGATCATCGAGCGCGAGCGCCCCACGATCGCCTCTGTGCTGCGCGGCGCGGGTTACGCGACAGGGGCGTTCGGCAAATGGCACCTGGGCCTTAGCTGGCGGCATCGCGACGGCAGTGTCCGTGACGCCTTCGCGCCAGGCGCCAAGTTGCACGACGACGTCGAGACCGACATGGGCGTCGACGTCGACTACACGGCCCCGTTCGAACATGGTCCGCTCGCCCTCGGCTTCGACCGGTTCTTCGGCATCGCGGGTTCTATGGACATGCCGCCGTACTGCTACCTCGAGCAGGACCGCACGGTCGGCGTGCCAGACCGTCCCAAGGAGGTCTTGCACGCCGAGCAACGGCCGGGCTTCCAGACGCCTGACTGGGCGGAGGACCAGGTCGATGTCCGCTTCGTTCACGAGGCCACGAGGTTCATCAAAGAGCGGCGCGACAAACCGTTCTTCGGCTACCTCGCGCTCTCCGCGCCGCACCGGCCGTGCGTTCCACCCGCGTTCGTGCGCGGGAAGTCAACGGCCGGGCCACGCGGCGACGCGGTGTGCCTCGTCGACTGGGCGGTCGGGAAGGTGGTCGAAGCGCTCGACGAAATCGGCGCCCGCGATGACACGTTGCTGATTGTCACGAGCGACAACGGGGCGCTCACCTATTTCGTCGACGACTCGGGCGGCAGCGATCACCGGCCGAACGGCGACTGGCGCGGGCAGAAGGGCGACGTCTGGGACGGCGGACATCGTGAACCGTTCGTGGCGCGCTGGCCAGGACGCATCCCGCCGGGAATCGTGCGCGACGATCCGGTGTGCCTGACGGATCTGCTGCCGACCATCGCAGCCGTAGTCGGGGCAGCGGTGCCAGCAGGCGCGGCCGAAGACGGGCTGAACGCGATTGACGTGCTGCGCGGCGACGGCATCCTCGACGCCGACCGCCCGATCGTGCATCACAGCTTGGCCGGGAGATTCGCGATTCGAAGCGGACGGTGGAAGGCCTTGTTCACCGAAGGTTCCGGCGGCGGTTTCTCCGAGCCGACAATCGGCTCGCTGTTCAGCGCCGGCAGCGGCAAGGCGCACGCCGCTCCGCCGTGGGACGCCGAGCACCCCGAGGGCCAGCTGTACGACATGCACGACGACCCGCGCGAGACGACGAACCTGTGGCGCGATCGCGCGGACGTCGTTGCCGCGCTTTACGCGCAACTGAAGGAGATCTGCGGCGACGAGGGCAGCGGCCTGCCGTTCGACGTGCCGATCGTCGCCGCGCATGCGTGACCGTCGATGACGGCTTCTTCTCGGACGGCGCCGGTTGTCACCGGCGTGGACGCGACGGTGCGACCGTTCAGCACCGGCACGTGGCTTGACGAACAGCAGGTCGCGACTCCACTGGCGCCGTTTCCCCGATTCCGCGCGCGCCGATCGAGCTGGCGGGGCCCGGGCGCCGACACCGTGTACGTGCTCATCACGACTGAGTTCGACGGCGTGTTCGGCGTGGGACAGACGCGCGGTGGCAGCGTCGTCCGACAGCTTGTGACCGATCACCTTCGTCCGCTCTTGCTGGGCCAAAATCCCTTAGAGATAGGGATTCGCCATGAGGAGATGACGCGAGCGAACCAGCCGTACGCTCGTGGCGGCGTGGGCTCGATGGCGGTGTCCGCGGTGGAGTTAGCGCTGTGGGACCTGCTTGCGCGGGCTTGCGACGTCCCGCTCTATCGCGTGCTTGGCGGCGCGAGCGGGCCACTCCCCTACTACGTCACCGTTGGCCCTGGCGCCACCGACCCGCGACTGGCGTCGATGTCGGCCGCCGCGGAGCCGCCACAGGCGGTGAAGGTCGCGATGCCCTGCGGGCCCGGCGACGGCGCCGAAGGGATGCGCCGGAACATCGAAGTCGTCACCAACCTGCGTGACCTCTTGGGGTCGGCGGCGCCGATCGCGGTTGACTGCTTCATGTCGTGGAACTTGGGCTACACGCTAGATTTCGCCCGGCAGGCCGCCGCTCTCGGCGTGGCGTGGATTGAGGAACCGCTCCCGGTGTCGGCGGTGAGCGACCACGCGTTGTTGCGCCAGCTCGCGGCGCCTGTGCGGATCGCCGCGGGAGAGCACATCTTTGACTCCGCGCTCGCGTACCAGTACCTCGAGCAGCACGCGGTGGACATCCTGCAACTCGACGTCACGTGGTGCGGCGGGATTCGGACCGCGGCAGCGTTGGGATACGCGGCGCTGCAACGCGACATCGTGTTCGCGCCGCACGCGAGCGGAATCCAGCCGTGGGCGACCCACCTGCTCAGCACGTTCGGCCCGACGGGGCTCGCGGAGGTCATCGCCGACGTCGGCCCCGGCTCCTCCGATCAACCGTGGTCGGCGCCCGCCCCAGGCGAGGAACCTGGCGTGGGTGTCGATCCGGCAGACGTCGGCTTCTCGTGATCGGAGGTCGGCGCGGAGACTTCCACCTCGACTTGCATACCGGCAGGGGTATGGGCAATGATGGCGGCCATGGAACTCGCGCAGGTCGCCGTGGACGTCGCAGTCCAATGACCGAGGAGCGTCGCCGGGTTCTTTAGCGTCGTGCGGCTAGTCCATTGAGGCAGCCGGACGCCTTGCGCGCGCTGATGGGGTGAACTGACGCCATCCAAGCGAGCTGACCAAATACCGTACCCCGTACCGCAGGAGACAACTGTGCCGTCGACCGAGACGACTCGCTTGCCGCGCGCGCCAAAAGCCCGCGCCGCCGGACGAACGAACACGCAAAGGTCTCGCCCGGCTCGGAGGCTGGGCCGCCGGTCACCTGCGCGTTGTGCTCGTGCGCTGGCTGCTCGTCCTCGGCGGTCGTTCGGCGCGTTCGCGCCGAAGGTCGAGTCGGCGCTGTCCGGCGCCGGCTGGCAGGACTCGGGCAGCCAGTCGGTGGCGGCGCGGGCGGTGATCGCGAAGAACTTCTCCGGTCTCGGCGCGACCGCCCTGCAGGTCGTCGTCCACGACGGCAGCGGGCCGATCGCGCAGGACCCGGCCGCGCAGCCCGTCGTGCGCAAGGTCGAGGCGCTGCTGCAGGCCGACCCGCGGGTGTCGGTGGTCGTTCCCCCAAACCGGGCGTCTCGCTGTCCCGGGACGGCACCACCGCGATCGTCCAGGCCGGCGCGGCGGGCGATGCCAATGCGATGGTCCGGGCCGCCGACGCACTCACCGCCCCGCTCGCGAAACTCGCCACGTCGACGGTGTCGGTGAACCTGACCGGCGACAGCGCGCTGTGGTCGGACTTCAACAAGGTCAACCACGCGGCGATGATCAAATCCGAGGTGCTGTCGTGGCCGGTGACCATGGTCGTGCTCGTCATCGCCTTCGGCAGCCTGGTCGCCGCCGGCCTGCCGCTGATGCTGACGCTGGTCGGGCCTGATGACCGCTGCCGGCGCGCTGGTCATCGCCACGCACATCGCGCCGGTGAGCGTGTGGGCGTTGAACTTCGCCATGATGTTCGCGCTGGCGCTGGGCATCGACTACGCGCTGTTCCTCGTCGTCCGCTTCCGCGCCGCGCTCGCCCGGCGCGGCGCCCAGCGAGGTGACCGGCAGGCCGCGATCGACGCCGTGGCCGAGACGATGGCCACCGCCGGCAAGGCGGTCGCGTTCTCCGGCGTCACCGTGCTGGTGTCGCTGTCGACCGTCCTGCTGGTGCCGAGCCCGGCGTTCCGCTCCATGGCGCTGGGCATCATGCTCTCGGTCGTCGCCGTGCTCGCCGCGACCCTGACGCTGCTGCCCGCCGTGCTGGGCAAGCTCGGCACCCGGATCGACGCCGGACGGATCCGGCTGCCCGGCGCGCGACGCCGCGACGCGCGGCACGCCGCCCGGGCCGCCGCGCGCGGCCGGCGCAACGGCCGAGCGGCACCGCCGCGGGCTGGAGAAGGTGCTGCACCACTGGGGCGCGGTGCTGCACCGCCGGCCCTGGATCGCCGGCGCGCTCGTCGTCGCCGCACTGGCGGTGCTCGCCGCGCCGGTGCTCGGGCTGCGCACCGGCATGCCGTAGCATCACGATCATCCCTGCCGACCAGTCCGCCCGCGCCGGCTACCAGCAGGTCGTCGACGCCTTCGGCCCCGGCGCGCCGGGCATGCTGCAGGTCGTCACGCCCACCGGCGAGGCCGCCGCGGCGCAGCAGGCGCTCGACCACCGATCCCGGCATCGCCGCCGCGCTGCCCGCCGGGCAGCACAACGGATGGACGATGACGATGGCGATCCCGACCACCGACGCCTCGGCGCCGCGACCGGCGCCACCATCGACCGGCATCCGCACCGAACTGCCGCGCGGCTCGCTGGTCGGCGGCGCCGCGGCGGAGAACCACGACCTGCAGAAGGTGCTGTCCGCGCGCACCCCGCTGGTGTTCGGGCTGCTGATCGGGCTCGGCTTCCTGCTGCTGCTGGTGGCGCTCGGCAGCCCACTGGTCGCGTTCGTCGGCACCGTCACCAACCTCGCCTCGATCGCCGCCGCCTTCGGCGTCGCCCGGCTGATCTTCCAGAACGGGCACCTGGCCGGCCTGCTGAACTTCGAGCCGCAGGGCTTCGTCGACGCCTGGGGGCCGCTGTTCTTCGGCGCCATGCTCACCGGCGTCGCGATGGACTACACGCTGTTCCTGCTCTCGGCGGCCCGCGAGCACTACGACGCCACCGGCGACCCGCACCACGCCATGCGCGAAGCGCTGCGCACCTCCGGCCGCGTCGTCGTGGCCGCGGCCGGCGTCATGGTCGCCGTGTTCCTGACCTTCGCGCTGTCCGGACCGCTCGCCCCGAAGGAGATGGGAATCATCCTCGCCGTCGCGGTGTTCCTCGACGCGCTGTGCATCCGGCTCATCGTGCTGCCGGTCGTGCTGCGCCTGACCGGGCACGCCGCCTGGCACGCGCCGCGCTGGCTCGCCCGCGCGCTCCCCGACGTCCGGTTCGCCCACTAGCCGACGCAAGTTCGGACGACGCTTCGCGGTGCAGCGTCTGCTCGTGCACCGCCATGCGCTCGGCGGTCAGCAGGGCGCAGCAATCACCACACTCGAGCAGTTGAGCCACGGCGGCGCTCCTTCGATCGTTCTTCGACTTCCAAGATCCTCATTCGGTCGCCGGAGGCCCGACCTTAGGGAGGCGATAGCGTCGAATGATCAGCTGACGCGCCGCGAGCGAAGGAAGTGAAGCCCATGGACAAGCGAGCACTTGGCCGCAGCGGCGTCGAAGTGTCGGCGGTCGGGTTCGGCTGCATGGGCATCAGCCAGGGTTTCGGCCCAGCCGTTGACCTAGACGACGGCATCGCGGTCATCCGCGCGGCAGTCGACCGCGGGATCACGCTGTTCGACACCGCGGAGGTCCTACGGTCCCTTCGTCAACGAAGAGGTCGTCGGCGCGGCCTTGGCGCCGTGTCGCGAAAAGTCGTGATCGCCACCAAGTTCGGCTTCGTCTTCGACGAGCAACGGTCGCCGAAACGGCGTCGAAGTCGAGCCAGCGCACATCAAGCGAGGTGGTCGACGGTTCCTGAGTCGCCTCGGCGTCGACTGCGTCGACCTGCTGTACCAGCACCGCGTCGACCCGAACGTGCCGATCGAGGACGTCGCCGGCACGGTGAAGGAACTATCGAGCGAGGGCAAGGTTCGGCGCTTCGGCCTCTCCGAAGCGGGTGCGCAAACGATCCGCCGCGCGCACGCGGTCCAGCCCGTAACGGCGCTGCAGACGGAGTACTCGCTGTGGTGGCGCGAGCCGGAGGAGCAGATCCTTCCGGTGCTCGAGGAACTCGGCATCGGCTTCGTGCCGTTCAGCCCGCTCGGGCGTGGTTTTCTGACCGGTCGGGTCGACCCGACGACGACGTTCGATCCCACCGACGTCCGGGGCGAACTTTCCGCGCTTCACGCCAGAAGCCCGCGCGGCGAACATGGCGCTCGTCGACCTGCTCGGCACGGTCGCCGCCCGGCACGACGCCACCCCTGGGCAAGTGGCGCTCGCCTGGTTGCTCGCCCAGAGAACCTTGGATCGTGCCGATACCCGGAACACGTCGCCTCGATCGACTCGAGGAGAACGCCGCGGCGGCCGAGCTCACCCTCACCGACGACGACCTCGACGAACTCCGCACGGTCGCGTCGCAAATCGAAGTCGAGGGCGAGCGCTACCCCGAACAGATGCTGCGCTGGATCGACCGGTAGGTCACTCGATGTCGCGCCGTTCGAGGGCGAATCGACCCGCGACCCCGACGACAGCGGCGTACCCGAGTAGCAGCAGCGCGCCGGCGAATGGCGCCACCAAGGTCGCGGTGCTCGCGTTGGGCATCAGCCCCGCGAGCGCGCCATCGCTGGCGCCGGGCGCGTACTTACCGGCCGCGGGGACGTTGCCGATGAGCATGGTTTCGATCAGCAGCAGCCACACACAAAGCCCGACGACGGCGCCGACCTGGCCGCGCAGGATGGCGCCGATCCCCGTTCCGACGACCGCCCACATCGCCGCCCCGACGGCGCCGCCACCGAGCAACTGCGCGAAGTCCCCCGCGTTGAGCGTCGACGATCGATGCCGCGAAGAGCCATCCCAGCGCTGCCGACGGCCGCGACTGTGCCCGCGGCGAGCAAGCCGACGCCGAGTCCGACGATCGCCGCCGCGACGGCTTTCGCAACCAAGACGCGCGTCCGGTCCGGGTTGGCGAGCAACGTCGGCCGGATCGCACCAGTCCGAAACTCCGCGGTGATGCCGATCGCCCCGGCCAGCGCCGCGAAGAGGGCGCCGATGGTGGCGCCCCAGCCGAAGACTTTCGGCTGGTTCGCGGGTTGGCTGAGATCCACGGCTTTCAGGGTGAGGACGTGCAGACAAACGACGAGGACGGCGACGCCGAGCATCGACACGAGCAGGACGCGCGCGGTTCGGGTCGTGCGCTGCTTGAACAACTCGGACCGGAGCTGGGATATCACGATTCCTCCTTGCCGGTGAGGTCGAGGTAGAGCTCCTCGAGCGCGGCGTTGTTCGACAGTTCCGCGATCGCGACCGTGGCCACAAGCCTGCCGCCGTCGATGACGAGCGCGTGGTCGACGGTCTGCGCTACCTCGGCGAGCAGGTGACTTGACACGAGCACGGCGCCGCCGCCCGCCGCGTACTGACGCAAGAACCCGCGCAGCCAATGCACGCCGGCGGCGTCGAGGCCGTTGGCCGGCTCGTCGAGCAGAAGCAACTCCGGGTCGCCGAGCATCGCGGCGGCCAGCCCGAGTCGCTGCCGCATCCCGAGCGAGTAGCCACCCGCGGGGCGGTCCGCGGCGCGGGCGAGTTCGACGAGCTCCAGCAGTTCATCGACGCGAGCGAAGCCGATGTCCGCGGCGAGTGCGAGCGCCCGCAAGTGGTTGCGGCCGGTGCGTCCTGGGTCGAAGTCGCCGGATTCCAGCAGCGCGCCGACCCGCCGCGTGGGATTCGGCAGCTCGCGGTACGGGCGCCCGAAAACCAGTGCTTCACCGGACGACGGACGAGCGAGCCCGAGCAGCAGCCGCAGTGTCGTCGTCTTGCCAGCGCCGTTGGGACCGAGGAACCCCGTGATCGAGCCAGCCTGGAGTTGGAAGGTGAGAGCGTCGACGGCGAGCACACCGCCGAAGCGTTTGGTCAGGTCGCGGACGGCGACGACCGGCGCGACCGCGTCCCCGGTGTCCGGTTGCATTCGTGATGACGCGAACGTTTGGTCCATGCGGCAACGGTCTCGCCTCGCGTCGTCCGGCACATCGCCCTAGCGGGGTGTCGCGATCACCCCCGCTGGGGTATGGCGCGCGACCTCCACGGCGCTAGCGTCGCCTTGCCATGAACGAACGCCATCTCATCGTCGTCGACGCCGCGGTCCCGGCACTTGTCGCTGCCGTGATCGTGATCGGCGAGGTGCTCCACGGCGGCGCCAGCGCCCGCCCGGCGCCGATCGCGCTCGGGATCTGCGCGGCCGTCGCACTCACCGCGCGCAGGCGTTGGCCACTGGGGACCCTCGGCGTGACCGGGGCGTTTGTCGCGGCGCTGTTTCACATCGACGAGGCCGCCGCGTCCGTGGCGGTGTTCGCCCCCGCGGTCGCCCTGTACTCGGTCGCGTTGCGCCGCGGCCGATTCCAGCAGGTGGCGGCGGCGATCCTCGCCGTCAGCGCGGTGGTCGCGGCCGACGTCATCCACCAAGGCCGGCCGACGGTGAGCCAGACGCTCGCCCACGTGATGCTCATCGCCATCCCGCTCCTTGCCGCTGAGGTCATGCGCGCTCACCGGGCGAACCTCCGGCTGGTCGTCGAGCGGCTTGAGCTGGCCGAGCAAGCGCGCGAGCAAGAAGCCGAGCGTCGGGCAGAGCGTCGGGCAGAGCAGGAGCGGCTGCGAATCGCGCGCGACCTGCACGACGTGGTCGCGCACACGCTCACCGAAATCAATGTGACCGCCGCGGCGGCCGTGGAGACGGGCGCGGCGGAATTCGCCCGCGCGGCCCTGGCGCAAATCGAGCGCGCAAGCCACGACGCGATCGGCGAATTGCGGGAATCCTCGGTGTGCTAAGGGATTCCGACGGCGCGCTCGCACGAACGCCGGCACCTGGCGTCGATGAGATCACCGACCTGATCTCGCATGCGCGCGCGGCCGGACTCGACATCGAACTCGACGTCCAAGGCGACCGGCCGGAACGCGTCTCGAACGCGACGTCGCTCGCGGCGTACCGCATCGTGCAGGAGTCGTTGACGAACGTCCGCCGCCACGCGTCCGGCGCTCGGACGACCGTCACGCTGTCCTTCGGCGGCGCCGCGTTGACAGTGACGGTCGACAACGGCGCTGGCGACGGCGCGGCTGCGGCCGCCGAGCCGCGCCTCGGCGGTGTGGGAATCATCGGAATGCGCGAGCGCACCGGCGTTGTCGGTGGGCGGCTTGTGACCGAGCCGCGTGACGCCGGGTTTCGGGTGCGCGCCGAGCTGCCGTACGAGCCAGCGACATGATTCGGGTGCTTGTCGCGGACGACCAGGCGGCGGTGCGCGACGGATTCGCCGCCATCGTCGACGCGCAACCCGGCATGTCGGTCGCAGGCCGAGCAGACGATGGACGGGCCGCAATTGACTTGGCGCGCAAGACATTTCCGGATGTGATTTTGATGGACATCCGGATGCCGAAGCTCGACGGCCTTGAAGCGACGCGGATCATCTGCGCGGACCCGGCGTTGCGTCGCAGTCGGGTGCTCGTGCTGACCACTTTCGACTTCGATGAATACGTGTACGGCGCGCTACGCGCCGGCGCCTCGGGATTTCTGCTGAAAGACACCCCGCGCGCCGAACTGCTGCGTGGCATCGAGGTGGTCGCGGCGGGTGAGGCGTTGCTCGCGCCGAGCGTCACCCGGCGGCTGATCGCGGAATTCGCCGCCCGGCCCGACCCGTCGCACCCCGCGCCGCGGCTCGCCGAGTTGACCGACCGCGAACGCGACGTCCTGGCGTTGGTGGCGCGCGGTTTGAGCAACGCAGAGATCGCCGGGCATCTCGTCATCAGTCCGCTGACGGCGAAGAGTCATGTGCGCAACATTCTGCGAAAGCTCGACTGCCACGACCGGGCCGCGCTCGTCGCACTCGCCTATGAGAACGGGCTCGTCAAACCGGGCGACCCGAGCTAGGCGGCTCAACCGGACACCGCCGCGGACGCCGCGCCGGTGAGCGACTCCAACGGCGGAATGTCACGGATTCCCTTGCTCAGCGTTCCCAGCGCGGCCACCGCGACGGTCGGAGCCGCCACCGCGACGATGGTCTCGCGCGGCGAGGCCGAGGCGAGAAGGAGCCCGGCCACCAGCGGACCGAGCGGCGTCGCGAGCACGCGCATCGTCGTCGCCGCTGACATCGCCCGGCCGATCAAGCGGTCTGGAATGAGCGCGTAGGAGTACGCGGTGACAGCGGCGTCGGTGTTCGGAAAGCAAAAGGCCTGTGCCGCAAACGCTCCCACGAGAACGTAGACGTTCGGCCAGAACAGGAACGCGACGTATCCGACCGCCGCCCAGTACTCGGCAAGCAGAATGCGTCGCATCGGCAGCAGGCGTCGCAGCAACGGCGAGGCCAGCGAGCCCAGCAACGTCGTGGCGCCCGTCAGCGCGATGAATCCGCCGACGGCGGCGCCCGGGAGGCCAGCACGCTTCGCCAACACGATGACGGCCAACTCGATCCCTGTCACGGTGAAGTTCGAGGCGGCGATCATCAGCGTCGTCGTCCGCAGGAACGGGATGCGGACGAAGAACGAGACGCCTTCGGCCAACTGACGCCGCAGCAGCGCGCGGTCCCGCGCTCGCGACTCCTGGAACCGCGCGCGCATCAACAGCAGGGAGCCGGTCGAGAAGGCGTACGAGGCGGCGTCGGCGACGAACGGCAAGGCGCGCGTCACCGCGAAGAGCGCGCCGCCGAGCGGTGGGGCGCCGAGCCGGACGATGGAAAGCCGCGCCTGCACGACGCTCGCCGCCGCCGCGATCTGCGGCAGGGGCACGACGGCGCGAAACGCCCCGGTCTGCCCGGCGCGGAAGAACACGCCGGTCGCTGAGTCCACGGCCGCGACGACGAGGATCAGCCAGAGGCGCGCCGCGCTCGCGACGACGGCTGCTGCCAGGACTGCGAGCGCCGCGGCCGCCACGACGTCCGCCACGATCATCAACCGCCGCCGCTCGAATCGATCGGCCGCGATTCCGGCGACCAGGCTGAAGATCAGCGTCGGCGCGAACAGCATCGCGCTCACGTAGCCGGCGTCCGCCGCCGAACCCGTCACGGCGAGCGCCAACAACGGGTACGCGATGCGCGACATGTTCGACCCGAAGCTCGAAAGCAGCTGTCCGACCTGGAGCAGGACGAAGTCGCGGTTGCGCCGAAGAGGGGCCAGCTCGTTCATGCCTGCATGGTCTCAGGCTGAGAACGACGCCAAGCGCTGGCTGAAACCCGGCGCGTTCGCCGGCGGTCGGCGTCGCCTCAGTCGCTCAGCTGGCACTGAATTCCGGGAGGCGCCCAGCTCGGCCAGCCGCTGGGTGAGGAAGCGGCGATCGACGTCCGAGGTGGCCCAAGCCAACGCGCGCTGGTAGGCCGCGACGGCCTCACGCGTCCTGCCGAGCCGACGCAGGATGTCGGCCTTGGTGGCGGGCAGCAGGTGGTAGCCGCCGAGCGAGCCAGCAGCTTCGAGCGCCTGCACGAGCGGTAACGCGGCGGCGGGGCCGGCCGCGAAGGACACCGCTGCCGCGCGGTTCAGTTCCACGAACGGCGAAGGCGCCACCACGGCGAGGACGCCGTAGAGTGCGGCGATCCGGTGCCAGTCGGTCTCGGCGCCCGAGGCAGCCGCCGAGTGGCACGCCGCGATCGCGGCTTGCAGTTCGTACGGTCCAGGCTCACCGCCCAGACTCGCGATGCTGTCGAGCAGCCCCAGACCTTCGGCGGTGAGGCGGCCGTCCCACAGCGAGCGGTCTTGCTCGTCGAGGGTGACAAGGTCCCCGCGCACGTCGCGCCGGGCGCCACGTCTGGCGTCGTGCAACAACATCAGCGCGGTGAGTCCCCTGACCTCGCGTTGCTCCGGCATCAGCTGAACGAGCAGCCGTCCCAGGCGGATCGCCTCCGCGGCCAGCCGCTCCGCGCCGGTGAAACCCTCGTTGAAGAGCAGATAGACGACGGCGAGGACTCCCGCCAAGCGCTCCGGCATCCGGTTGAGCGGTGGCACCCGATACGGGATCGCAGCGTCGCGAATCTTGCGCTGGGCACGCACAAGTCGCTGCGCCATCGTTTCTTTGGGCACCACGAAGGCGCGCGCGATCTGCTCCGTCGTCAAACCCGCGACCGTGCGCAGCGTCAGGGCTACTCGCGCATCCAGGGCGAGCGCCGGATGGCAGCAGGTGAAGATCAGCCTCAGCCTGTCGTCCGGGTACTCGCCGTCCGCACCGTCGTCGTCAAGGTTTGGCATTGTGGCCAGCTCCCGCAGCTTGGCGGCCTCGACCGAGCCGCGGCGCAACAGATCAAGCGCTCGATTGCGCGCGGTCGTTGTCAACCATCCGCCGGGACTTCGCGGAACGCCGTCGTGCGGCCAGCGCTCGACGGCGCGAAGGAACGCGTCCTGGAGGCACTCCTCGGCGAACTGCCAGTCACCCGTGAGTCGGATCAGGGTCGCCAGCACCCGCGGGCGTTCGGAACGGAATGCCTCGACCACGGCGGCTTCCGTCACAGCCGGGCCGGACGCGGTCACGACAGCGGCCAGAACGGCCTCAGCTCCACGGCGCCTGTCTTCGCGTGCGGATGCTTCGACGCGACCTCGATCGCCTCGTCAAGATCAGCGCACTCCAGGACGTCGAATCCGCCGATCCACTCCTTCGTCTCGGCGAACGGACCGTCGGAGACCACGACCTCGTCCTTCCTCACCCGCACGGTCGTCGCTGTGCTGGCGGGACGCAGCCGCTCGCCGATCAACCGGACGTTGCGCGTCGTCATCTCGTCGACCCAGGCATCCGGCCCCTCGACGTTGTCCCCGGCGACCTCTTCCTCCGGCACGCAGATGAACATCAGGTACTTCATCACTTCTCCTTAGTTTGGTCTGTCACCCGGACGACGAACGGCGGCGGCCGATTTCGACATCTCGGCCTGCGGAGTCAAGCGTGGCGCACGCTATAGGCGCAATGGGCGGCAATACCGAGCGCGAGAAGCTCGCGAGTCGGCCCTTCGCCAGCCACGGCTAGCGCGGCTGCGAGCGGTGACCTAGCCGAACGGCCATGTCGGACCGGTGGGCCAGTTGTGCTCCGCCACGCCTGCCGCATTCGCCCGGGACGAGTTCGGTGACGCCGTGAACGGCCACGAGCAGGGTCACCGCGTTGCCGCCGACAAGCCGGTAGGAGACGCCAAGCTCGGTGGCGATCTCCGCGACGTCGCTTGCCGCAAGGAAGGCCGCGTCACTGGCTCGGCCCGTGGATGCCAGAAGGATCTGGACGGGATCCGTCATCGCTCGCCGACCACCGGCGCTCGTGGCGGTGGCGCCATCAGATGCGGAAGCAGGGCGTCGACCGCCTGGTCCGCGTCCGGTCCACCGGTTCTACGGACGTCCCACACGATCTGCAGCGCGTCGGCAAGGCGCAACGCAGGCACTCCGGCGTTGCTCTCCGCGGACAGGTTCCACACACTCACATCGGCGGGCACGGTGATCTCCAACGTCGCCTCGAGGGGTCCCGACGGTGTCAGTCCTGCCGCGGCCAGATCGATTGGTGGCGCGTTCTCCGCGGCGTCCGCGTACAGAACGACCCGGACAGCACGACGCCACGGCGCTATCTGGTCCGCGGCGACGTCGCCGGACACGGCGACTCGTGGCCGGTTCAACGCCGCAACAGCGCGCCGCGCCTGGTCGAGCGGGCTAGCCAAGCCGTACCAGTAGGTTGTGATCCCCCCCGGCCCTGGGTATGTCCGGAGCCACCAATCGACCAGCGCCGGTCTGTTGGTCGCATCCCAGCGGCGCCGCGCTGCGGGGCCCACTTGCTGCACCAGGCCCTGCTTCGCCAGCCGGTTCAGAGTCTGTGAGACCCGCGGCTGGCTGACACCGGCTCGCCTCGCCAGCTGCGTTTGGGTTGCGGCGCCTTCAAGAAGCAAGTGCCGGACTGCGGCGTAGGCGCCCCATGGCTGCCGACCGGGACGGCGCCTGCCCGGCGACGTCGCGTCGTCACGAGCGGACGGGCCGATCACGACGTCCCGATCCGGCAACCGGATCAGCCCGTGCGGGCCGCGGCCGGTGGCGGCGTCCAGCGCGAGGACCGACCATCCCGCGGCAGCCGCCGCTGTCATCGCGGCGTCCGTCGCCGATGGGACGACCAGCAGGGTCGGCCCCGACAGATTTCGCGCGGCAGATCGCACCTGGCTGGGTGCCAGCGGAGTGCTGCGCCTGTGTACAGTGACGGTCACCGCCGCCCCGATCCCGTCAGCTGAGCCGAGTTCCACCTGGTCGGCGCCGACCGGGCGCACGGCGATTCCGGCGTCTAGCAGAGCCGCCCAGGCCTCTGGGGGTATAAGCATTATCAGACCTTTCCTGTTAATGCTTATAGTGCCACGTCGTGGAGCTCCTGCAATGAACTTGGACTGCCGAGCAGGACGCGTGCGGTGCCATCTGGGCCGGTCTGCACCGGTTCGCCGGCACGCATTCCGCCCTTCTGCGAAGTGCGGGCGGAACACCGCGTTTCGGCGCCCCGCTCCGAATCTGCCGCAGCAAACCAACGCCTTTGGCCCTGTGGAACGAACCTTCGACCTCAAATAGGCGACGTCGGCCTCTGGCGACATTCGAGACGTGTGCCCCCAGGCCGTCGCGGGGAACTCAGCAACCTTTGCTCTGCGCGGTCGCGGCGTCGGGTCTCGCCTGTTTGACCGCCTGCTTCGAGGCCGCGGCGCCGACTTGGCGTTGGCCGATTTTCGCGACTTCGGCGCTGACCGTGGCTAGCGCGTGGCGGATGCGCTCCCGCGCGTCCGGCAACCGCGACGTGCTGCTCGACGTACGCAAACACGTCGGGTGCCCCGAGCACATTCGTGACCTTGCGGCCTAGCCGCCTCGTCGGGTCAAGCGCCCCAACCACTGAAACGACCAGCGGGTAGACCTCAAAGTTTCGCACGAACACGCGCGACCCCGTCGATCAAGTCACCCTGCCGCCGGCCCGGCGCGCTCCGACACCCGCCTCCGGCGGCACGACAACACGATTTCGATTTGCGCCAACGCCCTCGGCAGTTTCGCTGCCGCCGACCCGGCATTTCAGGTCGCGCGTCACGATTGCGCTGCCGCCTGCACGATTGCGCTCGCGCCCGTCCAGCGTGCAACGCTCACGCCCACCGGCACGCTGCGCTGCGCCCGCTGCGGCGACGCCTACGTCGGCACCGGCGGCGCCTCCAAGACCGGCGCCGTCCACCGCCACTACAGCGGCGTGACCGCGCGCCGCTGGGGCGCGACCCGCTGCACCGGCCCCAACCTGCCCGCCGACGACCTCGAGGCGCTGGTCACCGACGCGCTGCTCGCGTGCTACACCGACTCGCAACTGTTCGGCCAAGCCGTCGCCGCGCACCTGGGCGAACACGTGCGACTCCACCAGCCGCGCGCAGAGGAGCTCACCGCCGTGCAAGCTGCCGCCACCGCCAAGCAACGTGTCCGTGACCGCTACCAAGACGACTACGAAACCGGCAAAATCGCCGCCGAACGCTACGAGGCCCGCGCCCGTGAACTCGACACCGAACTCGCCGCGCTACGCCGCCGCGCCACCGCGCTGCAGGCGGCCCTCGAACAACCCGCGCTGGCCGCCGTCCCCACCGACGCGGAACTGTCCGCGTTGCACGCCCAGCTCGACGCCGGTATCCGGCACGGCCGCGTTGACCTGCGCAAAGCGTTGTTTCGCGCGCTCATCGACGGCATCGACATCCACGACGTCGACGACATCCGGCCCACCTTCCGGCTGTACGACCCGGCCGCTGTCAACGCCGACGCGCTCACAGCGGTGGGAGAAGCCGCAGGTCAGACGCCCTGCATGGCAAACGACGGCGGCGGGTTCGCAAGCCATCGGGTTGGGTGGAGCTAAGGGTGGAGCTGATGCGGCGGTACACGAAAACTGTGGGCGGGGACCGCTTGGCCAGAGTGGCCGCGAGAGGTCCGGACGATCCGGACAACCGGCACCCGGAACGAAGCGCCGCGGCAGGGCCGCGTCGCCACAAGCTTGATCAACGGCTCGATGCCGAGCAGATCGCCGAGATCGTGGCCGGTTACGAAGCCGGTAGCCACTCAGCCGAGTTGAGCCGCCGCTTCGGCGTGAGCAAGACCAGCGTCATCAAGATCTTGCGGGAAGCCGGCGTAGCTATCCGCCGCCAAGGGCTCTCTGACGCGGACGCCGCGCGGGCCGAGCACCTCTATCTGTCGGGTCTCTCCATGGCGCAGGCCGCCGAGGAACTCGACAGTGCGGCGAGCACGGTCTGCTTCGTACTGCGTCAACGGGGGGTACGGACACGGCCACGGCCGGATGGCCGCATACAGTCACCAGGAGACAAGCCGTAGGTGTCCTTCGGGTCGCGCCCTTAGAGGCGCGCACAGTCACCGCAGCGATGCTGCGTAGGTGAAGGACAACCTCCGTCTGTCGGGCTCGTGGTCGCGACCCGCATTGCCGCATGAACGTTATTCTCGGCTGCCGGGTCGGCCCCAGATGCGACGTAGCCCGATGGCCGAATGTTCGGGAGTCCCCCGCCTGCATCTCCTATGACAACGCTGTCGAGTTGCCGAACGTCGCTTACGGCTGCAGAGCCGAGGATGGTTTGCTAGCCACTGCAGGTGTTTGAGGGATCGGTGGGATCTCCCCCTCTGCCACGGCCACGCTAGGCGGAGTGCCTTTCGCTGCCAGGGGATGGTCTGGATCTTGATAGTTGGGGCAATGTCTCGAGAGCGTTCCAGCGCTAATGTCGAAGATGCCGTAGAAGCCCTCCGTTGGTTCGCCGTTCGCGAGAACGAAGAGAAGGTATCGGCCGGGGGCTAAGGTGTCGGACCAGCTGAAGCCGACGCCGTTGATGGCAGTCGGCGCTGCCGCTTGAGCGCTGAGGTTTGGCGCATGGGAAAGCACCTTTACCGCGCTCAGCGGAGTCTGATAGACCGTCAGTGCGGAGCTACCCGTACCAAGGTCCATTTTGCTTGCCGCTGCCGTGCCGATGGTGGCTTCGACGACGACACTGCTCTCGCTCGCCAACGCAGCAAGGTCGGACGCGGTGGGGACCACGCATGGCCTCTGCGTCGGCAGCGGGATTACACGGTGGGTCGATGAGGCGTTCGCTGTCGCGTGGTTCGCTGAGCAGCCGGCGGATGCCAACGCCGTGAGGACGAGCGCGCTTGAGAGCAGCGTTCGCCGAGTTATGGCCATAGATGCGTCGACCCTCCTGTGCAGGGATAGCCCAGTAGTCCCGTCCCGACTCCGGCGCGGTTCGGGTAGCCGGAGTTGTAACCCTGGTCCTCGCCTACCGCATTCGGCGGGTTGCAACTGGTGTTCAAGTAGTAGCCGTTCGCGGACAACGTGGCGTAGTACCCGTTCCCGATGCCATGCTGGGTTGCCGTAGCTGGCCATGCACCCGCGGGACCCATCTGGTCTGCTTTATTCGGGGTCCCGGTACCTGAGCTGAGTTCCATCACGACGCCCGGCTTATTGCTTCCGCTGGTCGAGGTCAGCGTCTCGTAGACCTGGTTGTTGCCGTATCCGTTGAACGGCTCGTAGTACTTCCATCCGTAAACAACGGGGTTGCAAGACCCGCACAACACCGTCGACTGGATGTCGAACTGGCCATAGGTGGTGATGTACGTGCCACATGTGCCGGCGGATTGACCTCCCCACTGGTCCTCGGCCTGGCCCTTAGGGTTGAAGGCGTAAGTGAACACGCCGTAGTTCGAGCTGCAGCCCCAACCGCCGTCCGTCGCGATTCCCGTCTGCAGGAAAGACCCGTCGGAGAGATTGAGACCCAGCCACCAAAACAACCCGGTATTGCTCGCGTCTGGAACTGACTCGGGCGATGGCCAATGGCCAAGGTAGGCCTGGGCACCGGTCGCGTTCGCATCTGTGCCATCGGTGCTGCGTGTGCCGACTTGGACCGGGTTGCCTGGGTAGTACGTCGTCGCGAGCGCTGGGTCGGGCCGCACAAAGGTCCCGACGCTAATGAGGCACAGAGCCGCACTCGCCATGGCAAACCGGCGACGCCACCCGCGCCCCGAGACGTGGTGCCCGAGATCCATCCCGACTCCGATCGTGTTGCTTACGGGGGCAACGTGGCCAGACCAGTCGCGATCAAGCTAAAGCCTTTGAATCTGGCCGTCAAGGAACTCGGCGGTCGATACTGTGACGCACGTCGCGGCATAACGGTTGCCATAGAGCCGCGAAATGTTCCGCAAGACGAGCGTTACCGAGCTACCACGGTTGTCACGGGCAGCGCTTCAGCGACGCCGGAGTCACCCCTGTTGCAGGCGCTTGCCTCCGGGCACCAACTTCGCGGTGTTACCGAGGCTCCACGGAGGACGCGTGGCTAGTTCGCCCCACCACCGGAAGCGAATTCGTTGAACGGGCTCCGCGGGCACATTCCGACGCCGCGCGGGCCGAGCACCTATTCGAATGGCCCGTAGTTGTAGGAGGGGTTCCAGAACATCCCGGCGTTCCAGCCAGGCGAATCCTCCCGCTTCGGCGGCGGGAGCTTTCCGAGGACGCGTGCAACGTGGTCTCGAACGTCAGGGCTTGAGAGGTCGAAGCGCATGTGTTGCTGCGCGTCTAACTCAATGTCGAGGTTGTCGCCATCGCGTCGGACGGACTCGACTCGAACCGAAGCCGTGCTGAGTAGCTCCCCCAGCCAGCGCAAGTCATGGTCTGGGGTGGTCTCCGGATGTGACATCGCGCCTCCGACCCTGCGCTGGTCTCCCGACTATACGAAAGCGGGGCGGGGGCGCCAAGCGCGAGCGCGGAACCGTTGTCCGATCGAGAGGAGACGACTCGAGCTCCGCTTCGTAGGCAAGCCCGCAGAGACGTTCGACGAGCATGAGACCAAGACCGTGGACGGTGGCTTCCGCTTCCAGCCGCGAGGGTGCCTCGACACCGAAGTAGAAGCTAACGAGGTCCGGGCGGGCGCGGTCCGTGTACTCGACCGGACTGCGCCCTTGGAGGACTTCCCGTCTTGCAGCCTCGAGTGCGGACGGATGGAAGATCGCCCCGGCCGCAACAGGGAGACGGACGGAAACTGTTGCAGGCCACGTCGCAAGCTGTTGTTCGGCCACGGCTCCCGTCCGGTCCTGAAGGTCCTCACCCGCGTCGGGGAAAGCAGCCGGTTCGCCGGGCGTGGCGGACTCGGTCGACGTCGGGGCGACAGCGGTGGTCGCCCGAGAGGAAACCTCCCGCTCGCGACGCTCGCTGTCAATACCGCACAGGAGTGGCAGCTGACCCGGGATCGCCCTGCGCACGATGGGAAGCCTAGGGGCTTCGTCTGCCGAACCCTGGGAAGCCGGCACAATCAGCGGGTCATCGTGGTCGGAAGGGTCCTGTTCCATACAAGATCATTTTCTCATGGTTGGCGACTGCCACCAAGACTGTGTGGTGACCGCGCATTGTGCTCGCATGGAGACGCCGAACGCGAATCAGCGTGCCTGCTTATGAGAACAACGCGACCGAGAAACCGAGGCCGTCCTAGCTCGCCGTCACCGGAAAGGGCGACGCCTGCGTCTCCCCGACTGCGAAGTTTCCAGGTGGGTCTGTGTACTTGCGCGCAAACGCCTCGTCGCGCGTCTGGGTGATGAAGTAGCGCAGCTCCATTCGTGCCTGGTTCAAGGGTTCGTCCGGGTACTTTCCGGCATAGCGACGCCTCGCCTCCGCCAGCTCGTGCCCGTAGTTGATCACGTGCTCAACGAACATCTGGCGCAAGATCGGCAAGCGATACGGGAAGGTCTGAATGAGCACTGCGAGACGAGCACGGGCACGGGCGCGGTCTGACCCGACTTGGCTCAAATTAGTGTGCAGTCTCGTGCCGATGGATGGCGTCGAGGGCGGCGCGTAGGTCTTCGGGGAGCGGGTCGGCGGCGGTGACGACGTGTTTTCCGGCTTGGATTTCGACGACGCGGTAGCGGCGGGCGGTGCGGACGAATTTCTTTATGCTCCAGCCGGTTTTGGTCTCGAGCCAGCGGCTGACCGCCAGGGCGGCGAGCACGATCGTGAGGTGGGCTTCGATCGATTCGCGTTTGTGGTGGTAGATCGGCCGGGCTTGCAGGTCGTGTTTGGACATCCGAAACGACGCCTCGATGTTGAACAGCCGGTGGTAGGCGTCGATGACGAACTCGGCGGTGATGGGGCTGCCGTCGGGGCAGGCGGCCAGATTGGTGATGTAGCCCTTCAGGCCTGCCAGCTCGCGGGCCTTGGCCTCCAGCGCGCGGTTGACGGTCTTGGTCCCGCCGGACAGCGTGATGAACCGGTTGCGTTTGACCGGGGCCTTGCCGGCGACGGCGTTCTCGGCCTTGGCGACCTGCTCGTCGACGCCGCGCAGGGTGCGTCGGGCTCGGTCGGCCTTGTGCTGGTAGTAGATGACCTGGTCTTTGCGGTTGTCGGTCGGCCCGGCCGGCCACGGCTGGACAAACACATGGCCGTCCGGGATCTCCTCACCTGGGTGTTTCTCGCGCCATTCCCTCACCACATAGGGCAGGTCGGGGATCCGCGCGCCCAAGATGAACGACAGCCGCTCGGCCTCGATCGCCCGCCTGTTGGCGTCGGAGACCATGCCGGCGTCGGCGACGATCGTGACGTCGGACAGGTGGTGGGCGGCCATGAACGCGCGGATCGTCGGCAGCATCGTCGTCGTCTCGGCCCGGTTGCCTTCAAAAGCGTTGACGGTCAACGGAAACCCCGACGCGTCGGTGAGCAGCCCGATGGTGATCTGCGGCTCCAGGCGGCGTTCCTTGGAGAAGCCGGGCTCGTGGAACCCGTCCCCGGCGTCGGTCTCGAAGTACAACGTGGAGACGTCGAACAGCACCAGGGAGGCCGGCCCGAGCCGGGCGTGCGCCGCGCACGCCGCCGCCAGCCCCTGCCGGAACCACTCGGCGGCGAACACCGGCAGCCGGCGCTTCAACGTCGCATACGCCGGCCCGGCGACGCCGACCTCGGCCAACACACGCGACGCGTCCAGCTTGGATGTGGGCTCGATGATCCGCGCGAGCACCAGGTCGCGGAACACCTCGTCGCCGCCGCACGCCGCCTGGAAGCCGAGCGCCTCGAACGCGTGGTTCAACGCGTTCCACAAGTGGCCCATCCGCGAGCCGGTGATCGGCAACGCGCCGGCCACCCCGGCCGCCCAACCCGCGCCCGCGGCGCCGCCAAGCCCGAGGTCGAGCTCGCGCCAGCCGGCGTTCAACCGCTGCCGCGCGGCGGCTTTCAGCACCTCCAACTCGGCGTCGTCATGCGCCGAGCCGACGTGCTCGATGTCGCGCGACCCGCGCTTCGTCGAGTGCACGATCTGCACCGCCGTCGCCCCCGAGGCGGTCTTCACCGTGCGCACATACGCCACAACCGCGAAGCCTACGAGCCCGGTTTAGTGCGCAAAATCAGCGCCGCCGCCACCCATCACCGCAGGTCAACGGCCTGCCGGCAGACCGGAGCAGCAAAAGTGAGCCAAGTCAG
>CAVVEX010000016.1:0-893761 GCA_963747395.1 uncultured Actinomycetes bacterium
CAGGCAACCCGGTCCAAGTCGGCACACGCAGCACCGATGGCACAGATGCGAACGCGACCGGTGCCCAGGCCTACCTTGGCCATTGGCCATCGCCCGAGTCAGTTCCAGACGCGAGCAATACCGGGTTGTTTTGGTGGCTGGGTCTCAATCTCTCCGACGGGTCTTTCCTGCAGACGGGAATCGCGACGGACGGCGGTTGGGGCTGCAGCTCGAAGAACGGCGTGTTCACTTACGCCTTCAACCCTAAGGGCCAGGCCGAGGACCAGTGGGGAGGTCAATCCGCCGGCACATGTGGCACGTACATCACCACCTATGGCCAGTTCGACATCCAGTCGACGGTGTTGTGCGGGTCTTGCAACCCCGTTGTTTACGGATGGAAGTACTACGAGCCGTTCAACGGATACGGCAACAACCAGGTCTACGAGACGCTGACCTCGACCAGCGGAAGCAATAAGCCGGGCGTCGTGATGGAACGCAGTTGAGAACCGGGACCCCGAATAAAGCAGACCAGATGGGTCCCGCGGGTGCACGGCCAGCTACGGCAACCCAGCATGGCATCGGGAACGGGTACTACGCCACGTTGTCCGCGAACGGCTACTACTTGAACACCAGTTGCAACCCGCCGAATGCGGTAGGCGAGGACCAGGGTTACAACTCCGGCTACCCGAACCGCGCCGGAGTCGGGACGGGGACTACTGGGCTATCCCTGCACAGGAGGGTCGACGCATCTATGGCCATAACTCGGCGAACGCTGCTCTCAAGCGCGCTCGTCCTCACGGCGTTGGCATCCGCCGGCTGCTCAGCGAACCACGCGACAGCGAACGCCTCATCGACCCACCGTGTAATCCCGCTGCCGACGCAGAGGCCATGCGTGGTCCCCACCGCGTCCGACCTTGCTGCGTTGGCGAGCGAGAGCAGTGTCGTCGTCGAAGCCACCATCGGCACGGCAGCGGCAAGCAAAATGGACCTTGGTACGGGTAGCTCCGCACTCACGGGTCGATCAGACTCCGCTGAGCGCGGTAAAGGTGCTTTCCCATGCGCCAAACCTCAGCGCTCAAGCGGCAGCGCCGACTGCCATCAACGGCGTCGGCTTCAGCTGGTCCGACACCTTAGCCCCCGGCCGATACCTTCTCTTCGTTCTCCCGAACGGCGAACCAACGGAGGGCTTCTACGGCATCTTCGACATTAGCGCTGGAACGCTCTCGAGACATTGCCCCAACTATCAAGATCCAGACCATCCCCTGGCAGCGAAAGGCACTCCGCCTAGCGTGGCCGTGGCAGAGGGGAAAGATCCCACCGATCCCTCAAACACCTGCAGTGGCTAGCAAACCATCCTCGGCTCTGCAGCCGTAAGCGACGTTCGGCAACTCGACAGCGTTGTCATAGGAGATGCAGGCGGGGGACTCCCGAACATTCGGCCATCGGGCTACGTCGCATCTGGGGCCGACCCGGCAGCCGAGAATAACGTTCATGCGGCAATGCGGGTCGCGACCACGAGCCCGACAGACGGAGGTTGTCCTTCACCTACGCAGCATCGCTGCGGTGACTGTGCGCGCCTCTAAGGGCGCGACCCGAAGGACACCTACGGCTTGTCTCCTGGTGACTGTATGCGGCCATCCGGCCGTGGCCGTGTCCGTACCCCCCGTTGACGCAGTACGAAGCAGACCGTGCTCGCCGCACTGTCGAGTTCCTCGGCGGCCTGCGCCATGGAGAGACCCGACAGATAGAGGTGCTCGGTCCGCGCGGCGTCCGCGTCAGAGAGCCCTTGGCGGCGGATAGCTACGCCGGCTTCCCGCAAGATCTTGATGACGCTGGTCTTGCTCACGCCGAAGCGGCGGCTCAACTCGGCTGAGTGGCTACCGGCTTCGTAACCGGCCACGATCTCGGCGATCTGCTCGGCATCGAGCCGTTGATCAAGCTTGTGGCGACGCGGCCCTGCCGCGGCGCTTCGTTCCGGGTGCCGGTTGTCCGGATCGTCCGGACCTCTCGCGGCCACTCTGGCCAAGCGGTCCCCGCCCACAGTTTTCGTGTACCGCCGCATCAGCTCCAGCCCTTAGCTCCACCCAACCCGATGGCTTGCGAACCCGCCGCCGTCGTTTGCCATGCAGGGCGTCTGACCTGCGGCTTCTCCCACCGCTGTGAGCGCGTCGGCGTTGACAGCGGCCGGGTCGTACAGCCGGAAGGTGGGCCGGATGTCGTTGTCAACGGCGGCTGAAATTTGATCAGGTTGCGGCGGGCGAAAATCTGAGCACCTGCTGGGTCACTTGTCGCGGTCCTTGGCGAGGAGTTCGCGGCGGGCGCGGGTGCGGTAGGAGTCGCCGGCGAGGGTGAGGACCTCGGCGTGGTGGACGAGTCGGTCGATCATCGCGGCGGCGACGACGTCGTCGCAGAAGGTCTCGCCCCAGCGGCCGAAGGGCAGGTTCGAGGTGACCATGATCGAGCCTTGTTCGTAGCGGGACGCGACGAGCTGGAAGAACAGGTTGGCCGCGTCGGGTCGAAGGGGATGTAGCCGACCTCGTCGATGATGATGAGTTTGTAGCGGCGGATCTTCTTCAGCTCGGCCTCGAGCTGTCCGGCGTTGTGCGCGGCGGCGAGGCGGTTGATCCAGTTGCTGGCGGTGTCGAACAGCACCGAGTAGCCGGCTTGGGCGGCCTTGATGCCGAGCCCGATCGGCCAGGTGGGTCTTCCCGATCCCGGGCGGGCCGAGCAGGATCACGTTGTCGGCCTTGGCGATGTAGGTGCTGGTGGCTAGGTGCGCGAGTAGGTCACGGCGCAGCGAGGGCAGGTGGTCGTAGTTGAAGTCCTCCAGGGTCTTGATGGCGGGGAAGTGCGCGGTGCGGATCCGCATCATCGACCCGGCTGATTCCCGGTCCGTGATCTGCCGTTGCAGCACCGCGGCGAGGTACTCCTCGTGCGACCAGCCCAGGTCACGGGCCTGGGCGGCGATGTCTTCCCAGGTCCGGCCGATGGTCGGCATCTTCAAGGCTCTGGCCAGGTAGGCGATCTGGGAGGAGATCTTCTCCGCGGTGGCCGTCGAGGCTGCTGTCGTTGTCTTGGTCACGTGCTGCTGGCTCCTTCATGCGTGTCGGTGTCGGGGTGGTGGAAGGCGACGCCGAACAGCGCGTCGTAGTCGGGCAGCGCCCGCAGGGCCACGACGTGCCCGTCGGCATGGGTCCGGGTGGCGTGCTGCGCGGCCCGCCGCGCCCGCAGGGAGGTGAAGTCGCTGCGCAGCTGCTTGGCGGTCGCGACGTGGGCGGGATCGGTGATCGTCGCGCCGGTGCCCCAGAAGCGGGTGTGGGTCGCGACGGTCTGCTCGTCGCAGGTCACCACGACCAGGTCCGGGGTGGCGATCACGTCGACGAACCGGCCGATCGCCCGCGGGTCCACGGAGTAGTCGTTGCTGCCGATCCGGACGTAGTAGTCCCGCGCAAGACGGACGTGGCTCATCAACCCGACGGTCGGCGTCACCGGCGGCAGCGTCACCATCGCGGCCTTGTCGGCCGCCCACCGCTGCGACGGGCTGGCCGCGATCGACCGCAGGTGCCTGGTGTTGGCCTTGGTGGTGATCCAGTCGGTGAACTGCTCGTTGAAGTCCGCGGGGCTGGTGAACGCTCGTCCGGGCAGGAACGAGGTCTCGAAGAACCCGTTGCGCCGTTCGACCAGGCCCTTGAACTCAGGGTCCTTGCGCGGCGCCAGCCTGATCCGCACCCCGAGAGTCCCGGCGAAACCGGCCGCCTCAGCGGTGAGCTTCCCGCTGCCCCCGATCGCGGCCTCGCGGTCCCAGACCAGCGTGCGAGGACAGCGTCCCCAGTCGCTGATCAGCGCCCACTGGCCGGCCAAGATGTCGCCGGCCATCCGGGAAGGGATCATCACCCCGCCGGTGGTGCGGGAGTAGCCGGCCGTCATCGCCAGCACCGGCAAGATCCGTTCCTGCCCATTGCCGACCGGGATCGGGACCGGCGGGAACCACAGGTCGTTCTGAGCGATCTCGCCGGGGGCGTACTGGACCCGATCAGCAGGATCGAGCCCGACAAACAGTGGCCGCAACTCACGCACGCGGTCCTTCAGGATCGTCAGCGAGTGCTGCCAGCCGATCCGCTCAGCGATCACCGTGGCCGGCATCGTCGGATGCTCAGCCAACAGCAACCGGACCCGCGGCTCGACCGCGTCAACCAGCGACCCTGCCGGTCTTCGCTCATACCGCGGCGGCGCGTCGGACTTCAACGCACTCGCGACGGTGTTCCTGGCGATCCCCAGCCGCCGCGCGATCGCGGCCTGTGAGAGCTGCTCCGACCTGTGGAGCCGACGAATCTCGGCCCAGTCCTCCAAAGTGATCACACCCCAAGACGTACACGGGGTGCTCATTTCTCACCCGTCGACTACGGCTCAGTTTTCAGGCGTCGTCGACACCCCCTGCCCCACCTGGTCACCGAACCCAGGGCTACTGGTGTCTCGAGCCGCTAGGCTTGCCGACGCGGCGTCGAACGTCCGTGGTGCAACGCGCCGGTTACTCTGCGTAGGCCCTCTTGGACCTGCCGAAAGGTGGCGCGGTCGACGAGGGCGGGGTGTTGGCCGGCGTATTCGACGCCGTCCCATTCGACGACGCCGGTGTAGGTGACGTTGGCGAGGAGGTGGGCGAGCCCGGTGATGCCCAGCGGTTTGGGTGGGTAGTCGCGGCGCCCGCGGTTGCGTAGCCCGCGCCGGGCCATTGCACAGATCCGCCCTGGGAGCGCGACGACGAGTGTGCCCGATGAGCTGCAACTCGATTTGAGCTCACCGACAATGGATCGCGGCGGATGGGTTCGAGCCTTCTGGGAGGGGAGCCTGTTTCAAGGAGCGATTGCTGACGGGCTCGCAACCGGTTCGGACACTTCGACCGGCATCTCGGGCGGAACGTTCGTCATACACCTGCCGGATGGAACATCGAAAGACCTAACGGCGGGGGCAGGGAAAGTACGCACAGGTCAGGTCTTCAGCCGACTCGACGCAACTGCCCAGGAGCAGGCATCTACCAGTATCCAGGCAGTAGTCGCGTCGTTCGGTCTTCGACTTGTCTCCATCGAGTTCGTGACCTACCGAGACGACGCGGTCGCGGTCATCGCTGAAGTTCCACCGGGTGGCTCCCTCCATGACTTTGAGTCGCTTCGGCAGGCGCTGACGGGTAGCCCGGCCTCGTATGAGGGCGTGTACTTGGAGGTTCGCGACAGCAGCGGGGTCCCACTCGCGATCTCCGCCACCGCGTTCCGTACAGGCGCGGGCCTGCAGTGGGTAGACCCGACCCTCGCCGGCACAGTCGGTGAGCTTGAGCGCTCATCCCACGGCTGAGGCCGGATGCTTCGGTCAGTTCCCGTCAACCGGCGCAAGTCAAGCTCACAGCCCGAAAGGCACGTCGGTCAGACGGAGAAGGACCACGGGGACGGAGTCTCGCCGCCTTCGCTCAACGGATACGCGAGGACGGCGACACCACCCCCGGGGGCCTGTGGAGTCAGATGCGGTGCGCCCTCGTTACACGATCGTGCTAGACCGACGGTGCAGGTCCGCGCGTCTTGGTGGAACCGTTCGGTTGTGGGGGCACGTCTAAGGGTTGTGCCAACAACCCTTAGAGTCGCCACCTGCCTACTCGCCACCATCGTGGTGAGCGCGTGTGCAAGCGGCGCGAACCGCCCGCTCGATGACTCAACCAATTCAGGCTCCACGCTTGGGCACGGCTCGCTCACCAATCACGAGTTCGACGTCGCCGTCGCTGTAGCTCGCTCCGAAGCGGATAAGGATGCTGCGACGATCACCAGCGCGACGGCCACGGTCGGCGTCGGCACTGTGGCGGACCCGAACGACGGCCCACCGTGCACGTCCGGCACGCTGCTTCACATCAAACTGATCGGCACGTTCCCGACTATCTCGGTCGGCCAACCGCCGACTGCGGGTGCCGCCAGCGCCGCCGACCACTCCGTCAGCACTGTACTGATCACCGCAGACCCCGAATCCGGCAAGGCGTGTGCCCTCAGCGTCCAAACCGGCTCGACGAGCCCCGATCCCGGAGCCACGGTGTTATTCACGAAATGACACCACCCGCACACCGCATCGGCAGCGCCGATCATGCGAAACGTGATCGCGGGCCATCGCGACGGGCGGTCCCGATCACCGCAAGGCATCGATTACTCGACGTAACCGGTCGCGGGTCTCACGCGGGTTCGCACACCAACCGCTTTGGGCTACAAAGCAAGACCGCAGGTCGCAGGCGGTGTCGTCGCTCCGCCCGTTGTCGCAGGCGGGCGCGGTTCAGGCCCTGTGCAACCGTGAGCCGATTTTGCGGACGAGCGTCGAGTCCTTGCCCATCCTCGCCCGGCGGACAGACCGAACGAGCCGAACTCTTCAACAAGATCATCGGACAGGTCGATGACCCGGCGACTCGACGTCTCGTGACCGGTTAGCCGGAGCGTTCGGCGCGGCGACTCGGTTGGCATCGTGCGCAGGTGCCGACGATCTCGATCGTGTGCGTGACGTCGGTATACCCTTCACGCTCGCCGATGTCGGCCGTCCAGGCTTCGATGTTGGGTCCGGCGACTTCGACGGTGCGGCCGCACTCTCGGCAGAGCAGATGGTGATGGTGGGAATCCGTGCGGCATTGGCGGTAGAGCGCTTCTCCGGATTCGCTGCGCAAGACGTCGACCTCGCCGGTGTCGGCGAGGGTCCGTAGCTGGTTGTAAACGGTGGTCAGCCCGACTCTCTCACCGCGTGCCTTGAGTAGTTGGTGCAGGTCTTGTGCGGTGTAGAAGGCGTCGATTTCGCCAAGTAGTCCAGCCAGGGCGCGTTTTTGCCGCGTCGACCGTTCACCCGCGGCGCCGGGACGGGTGACCGCTTCGGCGTCCATCGCCGGTGCGCCGCGGTCAGCGGCGGGCCTGGTCGGCATCGGGCCTCCCTTCTCCGCGACGACGTGGTTTGGCACGGGATCGGCGTGGCGTCCGGGAGCTGCGTGCCAGGTCGAACCTAGCAAGTTCGTGACCCTGCCACGCGGTGAGTCCCTTGCCTGCGACCCAGTCGCCGGACCGCACCCGAGGCCTTATCGCAATTGACAACCATTACAGAATACGCTTGGCTTTGCGGAGTCACCAGGCATCCGCTGGCGCCCAGCGGACAGGGAGGACCGATGCTTCGACCCACGGGCGGCCGTGCTCCAGCCGCGCTGGCAGCGCTGGTTTCGGCGGCGATGGTTGCGATGACCGGCGGGTGTGCCACGTCGTCGGGACGCTCAGCGGCCGGCGGGGGCAAGGAGCTCGTCGCCGCGAGCATCAACGCGTGGGGCAGCATCTTGGCGCAGCTAGGCGGTGACAAGGTGCGTGAGACATCGATCATCACGAACCCAGCCACCGATCCGCATGACTACGAGCCGACGCCGGCGGACGCGCGCGCGATAGCCGACTCCGTGCTGTTCGTTGAGAACGGCATCGGCTACGACTCGTGGGCAGCGAAGTCGTTGGCGGCGAATCCGAGTTCTAGCCGGCTGGTGATCGACGTCGGCCAGCTGGTGGGCGTCGCCGATGGCGGGAACCCGCATCGCTGGTACTCGCCCGATGACGTCGAGAAGGTGGCCGACGCGATCACCGCGGACCTGAAGAAGGCCGACCCGGCCGACGCGGGCTACTTCGACACCCAGCGCTCGACCTTCGAGAACGCCGGGCTCGCCAAGTACCACGACCTGGTCAACCGGATCAAGACGACGTACGCCGGGACCCCGGTGGGGGCGAGCGAGAGCATGTTCGCACCGCTGGCGCAGGCGTTGGGGCTCGACCTTTTGACGCCGTCGAGCTTCCTCAACGACATCAGTGAAGGCGCCGACCCGTCGGCCGCCGACAAGGCGACGATCGATCACCAGATCGGCGCCAAGTTGATCAGGGTGTACGTGTTCAACAGCCAGAACTCGACGCCGGACGTCGCCGCGCAGGTGGCGGCGGCGAAAAAGGCGGGCATCCCGGTCACCACGATCACCGAGACCCTGTCGCCGGCCACGGCGAGCTTCCAGGACTGGCAGGTGTCCCAGTTGCAGGCGTTGCAGTCGGCTCTGCACCAGGCCACCGGCAAGTGAGTCGCACGAGCCGGCAGCACTCGGTGCCGGATACTTCTCGAATGACTGCCTCGCGCCCTGCCCGAGGTCGCGACGCCGACACCGACGTGACCCCTTCGGTTGTGACCTTCACCGACGCCACAGCCGTGGTGGGCGGGCGCACCGTGTGGTCGCAGGTGAGCGTCGAGGTCCGCGCCGGAGAATTCGTCGCGTTGCTGGGCCCGAACGGCGCTGGGAAGTCCACGCTGCTCAAGGCGGTGCTCGGTCTGCAGCCGCTGGCTTCCGGGGACCTTCGAGTGCTCGGCGACCGACCCGGGCGGCAGAACGCCGCGGTCGGCTACCTGCCGCAGCGGCGGACGTTCGACGCGTCCACGCGCATCCGCGGCGTCGACATCGTGAGGCTGGGCTGGGACGGCGACCGCTGGGGGTTCCCCCTCCCGGCACGCTTGCGCGGGCGGAAAGCGTTCGCGGCGGCAGAACGCGTACGCGAAGTGATCGCCCTCGTCGGCGCAGAGCGCTACGCGCATCGACCGATCGGTCAACTGTCCGGCGGCGAGCAGCAGCGCCTGCTGATAGCGCAAGCTTTGGTGCGTCGACCCTCCGTGCTGTTGCTCGACGAGCCGCTGGACAGCCTCGACGTCACCAACCAGGCCGCGGTCAGCGCACTCATCCAGTCGGTGTGCCGCAGTCAACAAGTCGCGGTGATGCTGGTCGCCCACGATGTGAACCCGATACTGCCCTACCTCGACCAGGTGATCTACCTCGCTCGCGGCAGCGCGGTGATCGGGCCGCCGCAGGAGGTCATCACCGCCGAAACGCTGAGCGCGCTCTACGGAACGCGCATCGACGTCCTGCGGGATCACAGTGGACGGCTCGTCGTCGTCGGGCAACCCGACAGCCCCGCCCACCACAGCCTGCACCTGCCCGCATGAGCACCGGCTTGACATGGAACGTGGTGGACGACGTCCGCCAGTTGCTCAGCTACCACTTCATGGTGAACGCGTTACGCGCCGGCACCGTGGTCGCGGTCGTTGCTGGGGCAGTGGGCTATTTCATGGTGTTGCGCCGCCAGAGTTTCGCTGGTCACACACTGGCGGTGACCGGCTTTCCCGGCGCTGCAGCCGCGACCTGGCTCGGTGTCAACGTCGCTGTCGGCTACTTCGGGTTCTGCGTCGCGGGCGCCCTAGTCATCGCAGCGGCGCCTGCCGGCGGACGGAGCAACTCGGGGCGCGGCGGATACCGCGAAGAGTCGGCGTTGATCGGCACTGTGCAAGCGTTCGCGCTCGCGTGCGGCTTCCTCTTCGTCAGCCTGTACAACGGCATCTCAAGCGGGCTGACGAGTTTCTTGTTCGGCACCATCACGGGTGTCACCGACGTCCAGGTGCTCATCTTGGTCGTGGCCGGCGCCGCCACGCTGCTCGCCCTCGCAATCCTCGGGCGCCCGTTGCTGTTCGCGAGTGTCGACCCAGCCGTGGCCAGCGCCCGCGGCGTGCCGGTCCGAGCGGTGAACGCCGGATTCCTCGTGCTGCTGGGGATTGCCGCAGCCGGCACCAGCCAAGTGACGGGCAGCCTGCTCGTCTTCGCACTGTTGGTAGCACCCTCGGCCACCGCGATCAGGTTGACAGCCAACCCCGCGGCCGGTCTCGTGGTGTCAGTCGTCCTGGCGCTCACCGTGACGTGGCTCGGCGAAGGAATCGCGTTTTTCTCGCCCTACCCGATCGGCTTCTGGGTGACGACGCTGGCGTTCACGTTGTTCGTCCTCGCGGTCGCCTATCGGGCCGTCGTCGACCGGCTCGCCACCCGTCGTCCGGCCGTCGCGCCCGCATCACCGGTCAACGCAGGCAGGGCATGAGCGCGCGCGCGTCGGCGGCCGCCATCGCGAACCCGATCAGCGGCGTTGGCTCGATGCTTTCGCATCCCTTCATGCAGCATGCGTTCCTCGCGGGCACCGCGATCGCTGCGCTGTCCGGGCTCGTCGGTTACTTCGTGGTGTTGCGCGGCCAGGTGTTCGCCGGCGATGCTCTGTCTCACGTCGCCTACACCGGAGCGCTGGCTGCCCTCGCCGCGGGCATCGACCTGCGGTTCGGCTTGTTCGCCGCGACGGTCGCCGTCGGGCTGGCACTGGGATTCATCGGCGGCCACGGCGGCGCCGACGATGTCGTCATCGGCACGACGTTCGCGTGGATACTCGGGTTGGGCGTGTTCTTCCTCGCCGTGTACACAACACATTCCAGCACCGCCAACGGCACTGCGAACGTCACCGTCTTGTTCGGGTCGATCTTCGGCATAAGCGCCAGCTCGGCCGCGATCGCGGCGGCGATCGCCGCAGGGCTGATCGGGATACTGCTCGTACTCGCCCGGCCGCTGCTGTTCGCCAGCCTCGACCCGGCCGTGGCCGCCGCCCGCGGCGTACCGGTCCGGCTCCTCGGCCCGGTCTTCCTCGCCATCGTCGGCGCCGCCGCCGCCGAAGCGAGCCAAGCCGTTGGGGCGCTGCTGCTCTTCGGCTTGCTCGCGGCTCCACCCGCTGCCGCGCAACGGCTGACTGACGACCCGTGGCGAGCGCTCGCGTTGTCTGCCCTGCTGTCGGTCGTCGCCGTCTGGGCCGGCCTGAGCTTGTCGTACGCGGTGCCGAAACTTCGCCCGAGCTTTTCCATCATGGCTATCGCCACGGCCGAGTACGCGCTGGCCGCACTCAAAGAGCGAACGACGCGCGGCCGCGCCCGAGATGGCGCTTCGGATTCCGGTGCGGCAGATGCCTCGCTGTCTCTGGGCTAGTTAAGCCGAATCGGTGTGCTTCGTGACGCGCGAGAAGCTGGTCGCCGGGATGCGCGGGCTGCGGCGCTGCGGCTGCGGCGGGTGCCCGCACGCATGGCGGGGTATCGCGTCAGCAACGAAGTGGATCCAGCGTCGCGACCACCATCGGTGAGCCTGGTCAACCGCGGTCGTAGTAGCCGGCGGCGATGTCGTCAAGCAGGGTGGGGCCGACGGGCGTCCAATTGAAGCGCTCCCGAGTGAGCTGACTCGCGGCCGGGGCGTCGACGCCGAGGAACTGGCCGACGAACGGGATTTCGGCGGCGAGTTCCTCCGCCGGGACCGACGACGCCGGCAGCTCGAGGCGTTTTCCAAGGGCTTCGGCGATCTGCCGCAAAGGCACGCCCTCCTCCGCCACGACATGCATGACTGTCCCGGCGGGGGCTTCCTCGATCCCGAGTCGGACGAGGCGAGCGGCGTCTGACCGGTGCACGGCCGGCCAGCGATTGGCGCCCTCGCCTGCATAAGGGACGTGCCCGCGCCTGCGCGCGGCGTCGGCGATGACGGCGATGAAGCCATGGTCGCCCTTGTCGTGCACGGACGCCGCGAACCGCGCGCTGACAACGCGCACGCCGCGACTGACGTACTCGAGCGCGAGATTCTCCGCGCCGCCCCGAGCCGACTCCGGGCCGACGTTGAGGTTCGGATCGTTTTCAGTGACCGGTCGGCCGAGGCGGAAACCGGCGACGCCCGAGGCGAGGACGAACGGCCGATCGGAACCGACGAGGGCCTCGGCGATTGCCTGGACCGCGGCGCGCTCGGCTCGATTGGACTCCGCTGGGTTGGCCCAGTCGTGCTTGTTCGCCAGATGGACGACGCCGTCGGCCGCGACCGCGCCGGCGCGAATCGCGTCGAGGTCGTCGAGGTCGCCGCGCAGCGCGGCTGCGCCGAGCTGCTTGACGATGGTGGCCGAATCCTCTGACCGGGCGAGACCGGTCACCTGGTGACCCGCCGCGACGAGTTCGGAGACGACCGCGCTGCCGATGAAGCCTGATGCCCCTGTGACGAAGACCCGCATCTTCTCTTCCCCTGGGTGATGACAGAATCTGACATCATCGAATCTAGCAGTGACGTCAGTTCCTGTCATCAGGTGCGAGGACGCTACCCTCGCAGGCGGCAGCCGAGCACGAGGAGCACCGGATGGGACGTTGGGCGCCCGGCGCCTCGGAGCGGCTGCGTGAGGCGGCGATGGAGTTGTTCGCCGAACGGGGGTTCGACGCGACGACGGTCGCCGAGATCGCCGCGCGCGCCGGCGTGACCGAGCGCACCTTCTTCCGCTACTTCACTGACAAGCGCGAGGTGTTGTTCGCCGGCCAGGAGCAGCTTGAGGCGGCCTTCACCCTTGCGATCTCCGCTGCGTCGCCTGACGCATCGCTGCGCGAGGTGATTCTGGCGGCGCTCGACGCCGGGGGCGGCGCGCTGCAGGAAGCGCGTGGCCGGGAGTTCGCCCGGGCTCGGCACGCGATTGTCGACGCGAACGCGCAGCTCCGCGAGCGCGAACTGTTGAAGCTCGCGAAGCTCGCAGGCAGCGTGACGTCGGCACTTCGGGTTCGAGGCGTCGCTGATGTGCAAGCCAGGTTGGGCGGCGACCTCGTCGTCTCGGTCTTCAGCGACGCCTTCAGCCGATGGATCTCCGGGCGCGAATCGCGAGATCTCGTCGCGCTTCAGCGCGATAGCCTGGCCGAGCTTGCCAACCTGGTCGTCCCTCAGCGTGCGCAAGCGCGGCGATGAAAGGCGGGCGAACGGTGACGGACGACGAAGCGCACGCCCTGACCGCGACCCACGACGCGATGGTGCAGCAGCTCGATCTGGCAATTCGTGCCGCACGCGGCGCGGTCTCGGCCGTCGACGCCGTGCATCAGCGGCTGATGACCACCTCAACCTGGTCAAAAATGGATCGGCATCTCTTCGGCGGCATCTGGACGAGCAAGCGAAAGCGCGCCAAGTTGGACGACGCCGCGCGCGCCGCGCGGACGGCCCAGCGTGCCCTCACCGATCTGCAGGCGGTGCTGCCAGCCGGGATTGCTGGTTCATCGACCGTTGGGCTGACCAGCGCATCACGGGCTACCGAGAGCATGTCGCGAATGTGCTTGCCCACACGCGCAATCTCGAGGGTTTGCTCAGCGATCGGCGGGCAACTGTCGTGGCGAAGAGGTCGGCGGCAACTCAGGACCTTTGACCCTTCGTCCCGTGCGAGGTCGCCGGGTTGTATTGACGAGTCATGTCAGAACAACGTCGCGCCACGCGACCGCTGCGGGTGCCGCATCACGACGTCAACTCCCGACCGTTCATCGTCATTTGGGAGTGCACGCGGGCGTGCCCGTTGGCTTGCAAGCACTGCCGCGCCGAGGCGCAGCACGGCCGCCAGCCGGGCGAACTGTCGACCGCCGAAAGCATCGAGCTAGCCGCCCAAATCGCCGCGTTTGGAACTCCTCCGCCGCTCTTCGTCATCACCGGTGGCGATCCATTCGCTCGGGAGGATCTTTTCGACATCGTGCGAGGCGCTGTCGGTCAAGGGCTCGCCGTCGCCGTGTCGCCGTCCGGCACGCCCTCCTTGACGGCGGAGAATCTCGCGGCGCTCAAAGCCGCGGGCGCCGTGGCGATCTCGTTGAGCCTTGACGGATCGACGGCCGCGCGGCACGACGAGTTCCGCGGTGTCGGCGGTGTCTTCGACAACACCGTGCGGGCGTGGGCGGCAGCGCGCGACCTCGGGTTGCGAGTGCAGATCAACACCACCGTCACGCAACACAACATCACGGACCTTCCCGCGATAGTGCGGACTGTCGCGTCGCGCGGTGCGATGACGTGGAGCGCATTTGTGCTGGTGCCGACGGGCCGCGGACGCGACCTCGACGCGCTCGACGCCTCAGCCGTCGAAGATGTGCTGAACTTCGTTTACGACGCTGGAGCGTTCATCCCGGCTAAGACGACAGAGGCGCATCACTTCCGGCGGGTCTCGTTGCAGCGCGCGATCCTCGCGCGTCGCGGCCTCGATCATGTGGACGTCATGGGTCTTGGTCCGCTTTACAAGCGGTTGACCGCAGATCTCACGAGGTCCATGGCCGACGTGCCGTCCCGGGCCAGGCGCACTCCGATGGACGTGAACGCCGGCCGCGGATTTGTGTTCGTCTCCCACCTTGGCGACGTGCATCCGAGCGGCTTTCTGCCGATCGCCGCAGGGAACGTGCGTGACCAACCGTTGCCTGAGATCTACCGTGACTCGCCGTTGTTTCATGATCTGCGGGACGTCACGCGATTCGGCGGCAGGTGCGGTCGATGCGAGTTCGCGACAGTTTGCGGCGGATCGCGATCCCGTGCGTTCGCGTTGACCGGCGATCCGCTCGCTGAAGAACCGTGGTGCGGCTATGAGCCGGCGAGCTTCCCATACCAGGAGGACGTGGCGGACCTGGTGGGGGCTGGCTCGGCGCCTTCCTAACCGACACTGGGCGCTCACGACGGACATCGACGGCGCCTTTCTCGCGAACGACGGAGTGCGCCGCGCCGGTGACGAGGTGACGGCTGGCCGCATCACGTCGTCCGGGAGCGTCGAAGCGCTTGGCCTGCGCGTCGGCGCCCCGCTCGCGGGCGTCGGCAAGGTCGTGTGCATCGGCCTGAACTATCGCGACCACGCGGCCGAGACCGGCGCGAAGCTTCCCGCTGAACAGGTGATATTCCTTAAGGACTCCAGCACGATCGTCGGTCCGAACGACGAGGTGCTGATCCCGCGCAACTCCACGAAGACCGACTGGGAGGTCGAGCTGGCCGTCGTGATAGGCAACACCGGCAGGTATCTCGACGACGAGCGATCGGCGCTCGCATGCGTTGCCGGTTACGCGATCGCGAACGACGTCTCCGAGCGCGAGTTTCAACTCGAGCGGGGCGGACAATGGGACAAGGGCAAGAGTTGCGAGACGTTCACACCGCTCGGCCCGTGGCTGACGCCGGCCGATGACATTCCCGATCCGCAGTCACTCAACCTCAGACTCTGGGTGAACGGCGAGCTGAAGCAAGACGGCAACACCAGCGACATGGCTTTCGGTGTCGCCGAGCTCGTCCGCTACGTGAGCCAGTTCATGGTGCTTCGGCCGGGAGACGTCATCAGCACGGGTACGCCCGCGGGCGTCGCGCTCGGTCAGCCGGATCCGAAGCCGTACCTGCGCGCTGGGGACGTCATGGAATTGGAGATCGAGGGTCTGGGCCGCCAGCGGCAGCGTGTGGGCCAAGCGTGAGCCGTTGCAACGAGTGCAACGCCGACGAAAAGTCGTGTCGCGCCGATCTCCTGCCTAGGTTGTACCCATGACGCAAAGCGAATGGTGGCGCGACGCCGTCATCTATCAGGTCTACGTCCGCAGCTTCTCCGACAGCGACGGCACCGGCGTTGGTGACTTGCCCGGCATTACCGCGCGGTTGCCCTGGCTGGCCGATCTCGGTGTCGACGCGGTGTGGCTCACGCCGTTTTATCCGTCCCCGATGGCAGACGGCGGATATGACGTCGCCGACTATCGAGACGTCGAACCTGCGTTCGGGGTGCTCGCCGACCTCGGTGACCTCGTCGTCCGCGCGCATGACCTCGGGCTCAAGGTGCTCGTCGACATCGTGCCAAACCACACCTCGGATCGGCATGCGTGGTTTCAAGAGGCGCTTGCCGCGCCGATTGGGTCACCGGCGCGGGCGCGCTACATCTTCCGCGACGGCGAGGGCGAGGACGGCGCCCAGCCGCCGACCGACTGGCATTCGAACTTTGGCGGCTCCGCCTGGACCCGCGTCGCTGACGGTCAGTGGTATCTGCACATGTTCGCGCCCGAGCAACCGGACCTGGACTGGACCCATCCCGATGTGCACGCCGAGTTTCAATCGGTGCTGCGCTTTTGGCTCGAACGCGGTGTCGACGGCTTTCGCATCGACGTCGCGCACGGGCTCGCGAAGAACCTCGAGGAGCCGCTGCCCAGCCTCGGCGCCGCGTCCGTCGACAAGGCCATGCGATACAACATCCACGATCATCCGCTGTGGGACCGCGACGACGTCCACGACATCTACCGCGAATGGCGGAAGGTGCTCGACGAGTACACGCCGCCGCGCATCGCCGTCGCGGAGGCCTGGGTGGCGCCTGGGCGTCTCGGCCGCTACGTGCGCGACGACGAACTGCACCAGGCGTTCAACTTCCCGTTCTTGCTGACGCCGTGGGACTGTGCGGCGTTCGCCGACGTCATCGACGCGTCGCTGGCCGAATCGGCCGAGGTGGGCGCCGCGACGACGTGGGTGTTGTCGAACCACGACGTCATCCGGCATGCCACGCGCTACGCGCTGCCGCCGAAGGCAGACCAGCAGGCGTGGCTGATGACGGACGGCACGCGACCCGCCATCGACGAAGCGGTGGGGCTTGGGCGCGCTCGGGCCGCCACCTTGCTGATGCTCGCGCTGCCCGGCTCGGCGTACGTCTACCAAGGAGAGGAGCTCGGCCTGCACGAGGTCGCCGACCTCCCGCATGACGTGCTGCAAGACCCGACGTGGACGCGCACCGGCCACCGCGACAAGGGACGCGACGGCTGCCGGGTGCCAATTCCGTGGGAAGCGGGCGGCCCTTCCCTGGGCTTCGGCCCGGGCCCGGCGTGGCTTCCGCAACCGGCGCAGTGGGCGGACCTCGCGCGAACGGTTCAGGACGGCGACACCTCGTCGACCCTCTCGCTGTATCAGGCCGCGCTTCGGCTCCGGCGCGACCTCGGTGGCGACGGATCCCTGGAGTGGCTTGAGCGCGGCCCTGACCGGCTGGTGTTCCGGCGCGAGACTGACTTGATCTGCGTCGTCAACTTCGGCGCCGACCCGCTCGTCCTGCCCGCGGCCGAGGTTCTCCTGGCCAGTGGGCCACTCGACGACGGCCGGCTCCCGGCCGACACGGCGGCCTGGCTCCGCGGCTAGCCCGACCCTCAACACCGCTCGCGACGTCAACACCCCCCGAATGGGGGGTAGCACCGACCTCACCACGCCGCTAGGTTGAGCGCGTCGTTTCATGAGGGGGTGGCCCGGTGGGGGGCCTGCGGTGCTGGGCGGAGACGCACTGGATGCGCGAGCAACGGCGGCAGTGGCGCGAGCATGACGCTCGGCTGGCCACGGCGTGGCGGGCGCAGTCGGAATGGCGCGCCGACGCCGATGGCGATGACCCCGATCGGGTGATCGTGCTGCCCGACGTCATCGTGCTGCCCGCGGCGGGCTCGCCGATGACCGCGCCATCCCGCTGAGTAGCGGCGCCGAGCGGCACGTGGGCGGCATTTGGGCGGTCGTCGGAGTTCGTCGGCGTCATCGGTGACAATCGCCGCATGGACGACGCGCCGACCCCAGCGACGTCTCCAGCGACGTCCCTAGCCAGTCTGGTCGGCGTTTCCCGTGCGGTCACCGCGACCGCGGCGCGGTCGCGCAAGGTCGGGCTGATCGCCGACTTGCTGCGCACGACGCCAGCGGACGACGTGGCGGTCGTCGTCGCGTATCTGTCGGGTGAGTTGCGTCAGCGCCGCACGGGGATCGGCTGGGCGTCGCTGCGCGACCTGCCGCCGCCCGCGGCGGTGGCCAGCTTGGCGCTGGGCGACGTCGACGCGGCGTTTGAACGCATCGCCTCGACGGCGGGCGCCGGATCGCAGGCGGCGCGCGCGGCGTTGCTCTGCGAACTGTTCGGGGCGGCGACCGCCGACGAGCAGGACTTCCTCCGGATGCTGGCGATCGGCGAGCTTCGACAAGGCGCGCTCGACGGTGTGATGACCGACGCGATAGCGAAGGCGTTCGGCCTCCCGCTCGCCGACGTCCGGCAAGCCGTCACGTTGCGTGGTGAGCTCCCGGCGGTGGCAGCCGTCGCCGGCCGGGAAGGCGCCGCCGGGCTCGCCGCCATCGACCTGCGGGTCGGCCGCCCCATGCGGCCGATGCTCGCGCAGTCCGCGCCGAGCGTGGCGGCGGCGATGGACAAGGTGGGCGGCGGCACGAGGCCCGTCGCGATCGAGTGGAAGCTCGACGGAATTCGGGTGCAGGTGCACCGTGACGGTGACCGGGTCAACGTCTTCACCCGCACGCTCGACGACATCACCGCTCGGGTGCCGGAGATCGTCGACGCGGTCAAGGCGCTCGACGTCCGCGATGTCGTCTTGGACGGCGAGGCGATCGCCGTCGACGAGCACGGCCGGGCCCGGCCGTTCCAGGAGACCGCGGCGCGCACGAGCAGCCGGAGCGCGGTCGACCAGCTGCGGGAGAAGACCCCGCTGACGCTGTTCGTTTTCGACGTCCTGCACCTCGACGGCAAGCCGCTGTTGAAGCTGCCCGCCGAGGTGCGCCAGCGTGAGCTTGAGCACGTCCTCCCGGCCGAACTGCGGGTGCCGAGGCTGGTGAGCGACGACCCCGGCGCCGCCGCCGCGTTCTTCGCCAACGCCATCGCTCGAGGCCACGAAGGCGTGGTGGTGAAGGCGCTGGCCGCGCCTTACGAGGCCGGACGACGTGGGGCTGGCTGGGTGAAGGTCAAGCCGCGGCACACGCTCGATCTCGTGGTGCTCGCGGCCGAATGGGGCCACGGTCGGCGGCGCGGGATGTTGTCGAACCTGCACCTCGGCGCGCGCGACGCCGCCGGCGGATTCGTCATGCTCGGCAAGACTTTCAAAGGTCTCACCGACGAGATGCTCGCCTGGCAGACCCGGGAGTTCCTCGATCGGGAGACGCATCGCGACTCCCACACCGTGCACGTGCGACCGGATCTCGTCGTCGAGATCGCCTTCGACGGGGTGCAGCGCAGCCCGCGCTATCCGGCCGGGGTGGCCCTGCGGTTCGCGCGGGTGTTGCGTTACCGACCCGACAAGACCGCCGATCAGTCAGACCTCATCGACGAAGTGCTTGCGATCCACGAGGGGTCGCGCCCAGCGACCACTCAGGATTCGTTCAGCGACACCGGGCAGACTTGACCCGTGCGCATTCTCGTTGTCGACGACGATCCCGGCGTCAGGGACTCCTTGCGCCGGTCGTTGGCGTTCAACGGTTACGAGGTCGACCTCGCCGAGGACGGCCAGCGTGCGCTCACGGCGATCGCGCTGCGCCGCCCGGAGGCGGTGATCCTCGACGTCATGATGCCGGGGCTTGACGGACTGGAGACCTGCCGGCGGCTGCGTGCCGCGGGGGAGGACATCCCGGTCCTCATGCTGACCGCGCGCGAGTCGGTCGCCGACCGGGTCAGCGGCCTGGACGCCGGCGCCGACGACTATCTGGTGAAGCCCTTCGCGCTGGACGAGTTGCTCGCTCGGCTTCGCGCGCTGCTCCGGCGCACCCTCGCCGGCCCTGACGCCAACCAGCAGTTGAAGTTCTCCGATCTGGTTCTCGACCTTGGCACTCGCGAGGTCTGGCGCGGCAAGCGGTCAATCGCCTTGACCCGCACCGAGTTCCACCTGCTCGAGCTGCTGATGCGGCACCCACGGCAGGTGCTCGAGCGCGGCCAGATCCTCGAGGAGGTGTGGGGCTACGACTTCCCGACCACGGCGAACTCGCTTGAGGTGTACGTCGGGTACCTGCGGCGAAAGCTCGAAACTGAGGGTGAGCCCCGGCTGATCCACACCGTGCGAGGCGTCGGTTACTCCTTGCGCGAGCTGCCGTCGTGAACTCGCCGGCGCCGGTGGGAAGAATCGCCGAGAAGGTTCACGGATTCGTCGCGCCGACCCTGCGGGCGAGGGTTTCAGTGTTGGCCGCCGCCACGGCCGGCTTCGCCGTTGCCGTGCTCTCCCTGGCCGCGTATCTCACGATGCGCATGGAACTCTTGCATCAGCTGGATTCGTCGTTGCGCTCCCGCGCGAATGCCGCAGCCGACCTGCAGCTCGATCCCCAGTCGCAGTTCTTCGACCAGTCGAGCCTCTTTCTACTGACAGCCGAGAACAAGGTCTTCTTCGTGCTGGCTGATGGCGACGTCTACTTCGCCACGACTGACCGCGCCTTCGCTAAGCCGCTCCAGGCCGGCCCGGAGATGTCCGTGGCGCAAGGACACTCGCAGTATTCGTTACGCACACTCAGGATCGATGGTGTCGACTACCGGGTCGCTGCCGTTGCCTCCGGCGCCGGCCAGGCCGTCGTTCTCGCCAGATCCATGACCGAAACGACCACGACGCTCGATCATCTGGGCGTCGTGCTGTTGTCGGTTGGAGTCGCGGGCATTCTCCTTGCCGCGATCGCGGGGATGGTGGTGGCGCGGGCCGGCCTGCGACCGGTCGAACGGCTGACCAAGGCGACCGAGGACATCGCGCGCACCGGCCAGCTCGAGCCGATCGACATTCACAGCGACGACGAGCTCGGCCGGCTCGCCACCAGCTTCAACTCGATGCTGGTCGCGCTCGACATCTCGCGCACCCGCCAGCGGCAGTTAGTCGCGGACGCCGGTCACGAGTTGCGCACTCCGCTGACCAGCCTTCGCACGAACCTTGATTTGCTCGCGCAAAGCGACGCGGCCGGCGAGCGCGGGTTGTCGCCGCACGACCGGCAGGCGCTGCTCGTCGACGTCCACGCGCAAGTGGAGGAGCTGTCGGGGCTGGTGTCGGACCTGGTGGAACTGGCTCGCGACGAGGCGCCGACCGCGACGTTCGAGGACGTCGACCTGGCGGCGGTGACGGACCGGGCGATCGAACGAGTGCGCCGGCGCGGACCTGATGTGCGCATTGACGTCCGGCTCGACTCGTGGGTGGTGCACGGCGAGGCGTTGACGCTTGAGCGTGCCGTCACGAACCTGCTCGACAACGCGGTGAAGTGGAGCCCGCCCGACGGACAGGTGCGGGTGCGGCTGGTCGGCGGCCGGCTCACCGTCGAAGACGAGGGCCCTGGCATCTCGGACGCCGACTTGCCGCACGTCTTCGACCGGTTCTACCGATCGACAAACGCGCGTGCGATGCCCGGTTCGGGGCTCGGTCTTGCGATCGTGCGGCAGGCGGCCGAACGGCATGCCGGTAGCGTGTCGGCAGGTCGCGCCGATAGCGGCGGCGCCCTGATCGTGCTCGACCTTCCTGGGCGGCCGGCCGGCGCCGAGTCGAGCGGGCCCGAGGAGTCGAGTTGGTTCTATCGGTCGAGCGGCGTTGCCACGGACGGCGCCGATACGGACGGTGCTGGCACGGACGGCGTTGACACAGCGAAAGCACAGCATGATGCGGGAGCCTCAGCCACATGACCGACGAAGAACGGCCAGCCGACGAGCAGCGATGGGACTCCACGCAACCGCTCGAGCCCTCGCCATCGCCTGATTCGCCGGACTGGTGGGCCCGGCCAGCCGAACCCACCCCGCCAGCTGAACCCGCCCCGCCAGCCGACGAGGTGGCGTCGGGCGACGCTGGCGGCGGCCCGGCGAGCGGGTCGTCCGGGTACAGCCAACCCGCGTACGGCTCGCCGCCGTCGCAGAGCTCGCCCTATGGCCAAGACGCGAGCTACGGCCAAGCCAGCTTCGGCCAACCGAGCGCTGGCCAACCGAGCTACGGCCAGTCGCCCTACGAGCAGCCGCAGCCAGCTCCCTCGTGGCAGGGTTCCTACGGTCAGCCGGTGACTGCGGGCGCCGCGACGGCGCGCGAGCGGCGTCCGCGCGGCCTGCCGTCGTTGCTACTGGTGGCGCTGGTGGCCGCGCTGATCGGCGCCGGCGTCGGCAGCGGCGTCGTCGCGGCGACCCGCGACTCGAACTCGAAGACGTCGTCCAACAGCGCCCTGGACTCCACCGGGAATCCGGCGCCGACGGTGGTCGCGAGCCTGCCTTCGGGATCGTCTGCCCAGGTCGCGCAATCGCTTCTGCCGTCAGTGGTGTCGATCATCGTCACCGGCTCCGGCGAGCAAGACGAGGGCACCGGCATCATCTTGAGTTCAGACGGCCAGATCGTCACGAACAACCACGTCGTCGAAGTGGCTGCCTCGGGTGGCGTTATCGCGGTGACCTTCAGCGACGGCAACACCGCGAAGGCCTCGATCGTCGGCCGCGACCCGACGTCCGACCTCGCGGTCATCAAGGCGGCCGGCGTCACCAACCTGCATCCGGCCACGCTCGCGGACAACCAGGCGATCGTCGTGGGTCAGGAAGTCGTCGCGGTCGGGTCGCCGCTCGGCCTGTCGAACACCGTGACGTCGGGCATCGTCAGCTCGCTGAACCGTCCGGTGTGCACGCAGAACTGCAACGGCAGCGGCAACGGCACCACGCCCACCGTGCTCGACGCGATCCAAACCGATGCCGCCATTAACCCGGGAAACTCCGGTGGCCCGCTCGTCGACATGTCCGGCCACGTCATCGGCATCAACACCGCGATCGCGACGCTCGACCAGCAACAAGCTGGGCAGTCCGGCAACATCGGCGTCGGCTTCGCGATCCCGATCAAGGAAGCCAAGCGGGTCATCGGGGAGTTGCAGCAGAGCGGTCATGCAAGCCACGCCGTTATCGGGATCGGCGTCAACGACTCGATCGACGCGACGCTGCACACACCGAACGGCGCGAAAATCGTGTCTGTAACGGCCGGCGGCCCCGCCGACAAGGCAGGCATCAAAGCCGGTGACATCTTGGTGAAGTTCGGCGAGCGAACCGTGGTCGACGCGGACTCGCTCATCGCGGCCACGCATGCGGCGGCGCCGAACTCCACGGTCACCGTCACCTACATGCGCGGCGGACAACGGGCGACGGCGTCGGTGCAACTCGGCTCGGCGACCAGCGGCTGAGCTGGCTCAGCGGCACCGCAGTCCTCGCAGCGTCAAGACCCCGCGCGCAGCAACGCGCGGGTGATGGCATCGCCAGCAGCCACCAGCGCGCGGGCGTGCAGGCGACCCGGATTTCGGGTGAGCCGTTCGATCGGCCCGGAGACCGACACCGCGGCGATCACGCGGCCCGCGGTCGAGCGCACCGGGGCTGAGACCGAGGCGACGCCAGGCTGCCGTTCGGCGACGCTCATCGCCCAGCCCTGGCGGCGGACCTTCGCCAACGTGGTGGCGGTGAAGACGGCGGCTGCCACGCCTTTGTGCAGGCGCTCAGGATCCTCCCACGCGAGCAGCACCTGCGCGGCTGAGCCGGCCGTCAACGGGAACCGGGCGCCAATCGGCACCGTGTTGCGCAGGCCCGACGTCAGTTCGGCCGCGGCCACGCAGACCCGCACATCGCCCTGCCGGCGATAAAGCTGCGTGCTCTCGCCGGTGGCGTCGCGCAATCGGGCGAGCACCGGGTTGGCGATGCTGATCAGCCGGTCTTGGCCGCCGGCGCCCGCGAGCTCGCCGAGTCGCGGACCCAGCGTGAACCGGCCCTCGGCGTCGCGGCTGACGAGTCGATGCCTCTCGAGCGCGACCGCCAACCGGTGGGCGGTCGGGCGCGGCATCCCGGTGAGCGCCACCAGCGTGGCGAGCGACGCCGGACCGGCCTCGAGCGCGGAAAGTATGGCAACTGACTTGTCGACGACGCCGACACCGCTAGACTCGTCCATGTACTGATACTGCCGTCTCAACATTTGAGAAGCAAGTCTTCAAGACGCAAGTCGACGCGGGAAAGGTGAGGGCCATGGGTCGCACGCTGGCCGAGAAGATCTGGCAGGAGCACGTCGTACGAAGCGCGGAGGGCGAACCCGACCTGCTGTACATCGACTTGCACCTCGTCCACGAGGTGACGAGCCCGCAGGCGTTCGACGGCCTTCGGCTGGCTGGCCGGGGGGTGCGCCGTCCGGATCTGACCATCGCCACCGAAGACCACAACGTGCCGACCGTCGACGTCGACCAGCCGATCGCCGACGTGGTGTCGCGCACCCAGGTCGAGACGCTGCGCAAGAACTGCGCGGAGTTCGGCGTCCGGCTGCACCCGATGGGCGACGCGTCGCAGGGCATCGTGCACGTCATCGGCCCGCAGTTGGGCCTCACTCAACCCGGCATGACCATCGTCTGCGGCGACTCGCACACCTCGACTCACGGCGCCTTCGGCGCGCTGGCGTTCGGCATCGGCACCAGCGAGGTGGAGCACGTGCTCGCGACGCAGACGCTGCCGCAGTACAAGCCGAAGACGATGGCGGTCACGATCGACGGCACGCTTCCCGAGGGTGTCACAAGCAAAGACATCATCCTCGCAGTCATCGCGAAAATCGGCACCGGCGGCGGCCAGGGATACGTCATCGAGTACCGCGGCGAGGCGATTCGCGCGCTGTCGATGGAAGCTCGCATGACGGTCTGCAACATGTCGATCGAGGCAGGCGCCCGCGCGGGGATGATCGCGCCGGACGAGACGACGTTCGCCTATTTGAAGGGCCGTCCGCACGCGCCGTCCGGCGCCGAGTGGGAGGCCGCCGTCGCGCAGTGGCGCACCCTCGTCACCGACGACGACGCGAGCTTCGACGCGGAAGTCGTCATCGACGCGTCGCAGCTCGCGCCGTTCGTCACGTGGGGAACGAATCCCGGGCAGGGCGCGCCACTCGGCGCGAGCGTGCCCGACCCTTCGACGATCTCGAACGAGGGCGAGCGGGCGTCAGTCGAGCGTGCTCTCGAGTACATGGGGTTGCGGCCAGGCACGAAGTTGCGTGACATCAAGGTCGACACCGTCTTCCTCGGCTCTTGCACCAACGGTCGGATCGAAGACCTGCGCGCGGCCGCGGCGGTCTTGAAGGGCCGCAAAGTCGCTGATGGCGTGCGGGTTCTCGTCGTCCCGGGCTCGATGGCGGTGAAGCGGCAGGCCGAGTCGGAGGGGTTGCACAACGTGTTCGTCGACGCGGGCGCTGAGTGGCGGAGCGCGGGTTGCTCGATGTGCCTTGGCATGAACCCAGACCAGCTCGCGCCCGGCGAGCGTTCCGCGTCGACCTCCAACCGGAACTTCGAAGGCCGGCAGGGAAAAGGCGGTCGAACGCACCTGGTGTCGCCGCTTGTCGCCGCCGCGACGGCGGTCACCGGGCACCTCTCCGCGCCGTCCGATCTCGGTTAACCCGACCGCCAACGAAGGAGAGGATTCCCCGTCATGGAGAAGTTCACGACGCACACTGGTCGGGCGGTCCCGCTGCGCCGCACCAACGTCGACACCGACCAGATCATCCCCGCTGTCTACCTCAAGCGGGTCACCAAAACCGGTTTCGAGGACGGCTTGTTCGCCGCGTGGCGGCAAGACCCCGACTTCGTGCTCAACCGCCCGGAGCACGCGGGCGCCGACGTGCTTGTCGCCGGGTCGGACTTCGGCACTGGGTCGTCGCGCGAGCACGCAGTGTGGGCGTTGCAGAACTACGGATTCAAGGCGGTGATTTCGCCGCGCTTCGGCGACATCTTCCGCGGGAACTCGCTCAAGGGCGGGCTACTCACCGTGCTGTTGCCGGAAGCCGAGGTCGAGCGGCTCTGGCAGGCGATCGAGCGGGATTCGACCACGCCTGTCACCGTCGACCTCGTCGAGCGACAGGTGCGTTACGCCGACGTCGTGGTGCCCTTCGAGATCGATGGCTACACCCGTTGGCGGCTGATGGAGGGTCTCGACGACATCGGGCTCACCCTTCGCCACGCCGATGACGTAGAAAATTTTGAGAAGTCGCGGCCAGACTGGAAGCCGCGCACGTCGCCCGCGGCGGGCTGACCCGGCGAGTCGGGCGAGTTGGATCGCGAGGGTGCCGACCGTGCTGATTTCCTTGATCCGTAAGGGAAACCGGCGCGGTCGGTGCCCTCTTGTCAAGCCACAGAGGGTTCTCGCGACGCCGGACGATGCGCGGTAGTCGCGTTCCGGAGCCGACTTCAGGGCTGGTTTGTCAGGCGACACAAGGAAAATTGTTGGGCCGAGGTCGTTGTTTTGCGGCGTGTTGAGGCCTAAGTTCGCCCCGAGTCGAGTATGGGCTCGACGACATCCTCCGGAGGGGCATGTGAACAAGGCGGAGTTAATCGACTCCATCGCCGGTCGCCTTGGCGACAAGCGAACCGCAAACGAAGCAGTCGAAGCTGTCATCGACACGATCACCCGCACGGTGGCCCGTGGCGAGAAGGTGGCCATCACCGGCTTCGGCATCTTCGAGAAGGTCGACCGGGCCGCGCGCATGGCGCGCAACCCAGCGACCGGCGCGAGGGTCAAAGTGAAGAAGACGTCGGTGCCGAAGTTCCGCGCCGGCACCCAACTCAAGGCCGTTGTCAGCGGCGCGACCAAGCTCGGCCCGGTCAAGTCGGCGCCCGCCAAGGCGGCGCCGGCCCGTGGCCGCGCGGCTAGCGCGTCGACGGCGGCAGGCAAGAAGACCGTCGCCAAGAAGGCGGCAGGCAAGAAGACCGTCGCCAAGAAGGCGGCAGGCAAGAAGACCGTCGCCAAGAAGGCGGCGGTGAAGAAGAGCACGGCCAAGAAGGCCGCGCCCGCCAAGCGCGCCACCAAGGTCACCGCGAAGAAGGCGGCGCCGGCGCGCAAGGCGGCGGCGAAGAAGTCGCCCGCGAAGTCCGCTGGTCGCAAGACCGCGACCAAGCGCGCGGTGAAGAAGTCCTAAAACCGCACCACGCACGTAACGTCGAGGCCGGGATCCAGGCGGATCCCGGCCTCGCGGCGTTAGCGGGCCGTTCTGCCGGTGTCCGGCGGGTGTTCTCGCGGTGCGGCCGTCCGCCACCCGGTTCGACACGAGCCCACCTAGCACGGAAGACTGGCCCAGCAGGAGAATCGGGACTTGAGTCGCAGGAGGTCGCCTGGTGCGCCCCGGTCGCCATCGCGGTTGGTTCCGCCTACTCGCTTTCGTGGTCAAGCCGTGGCTGTGGGCGCTCACGAAGCCGGAGTGGCGTGGGATGGAGAACATTCCGCGTGACGGTGGCGTGATCATCGTGGCCAACCATGTCACGGTTGTCGACCCGCTGACCTTGGCGCACGCGATGTACGACGGTGCGCGCCGGGTTCCGTGCTATCTCGCGAAGGTCGAGCTGTTCAAAGCGCCGCTCGTCGGCGCGCTCTTGCGCAAGGGCGGTCAGATCCCGGTCTACCGCCGAACGCGCGAGGCGGCGAACTCGTTGCGCGACGCCGAAGCGGCCGTCGCCGCGGGCGAACTGGTCATCATTTATCCCGAGGGAACCTGCACGCGCGACCCGAAGCTGTGGCCGATGGCCAGCAAGACCGGGGTGGCGCGCCTCGCGCTTGCCTGCGACGTGCCGGTGATCCCGGTGGCACATTGGGGCGCGCATCGCATCCTCGCGTACAAGTCGAAGCGGCCCAGTCTGTTCCCGCGCAAGAAGCTGCAGGCGATCGCCGGTCGGCCGTTCGACATGTCTGCGTACCGCGGAAAGGAGCCGACTAACGAAACGTTGCGGGAGATCACCGATCGGCTGATGACCGAGGTGAAGAACCTGCTCGGCGAGTTGCGCGGCGAGACGCCGCCTGACGATTTCTTCGTGCCCTCGGGCAGCACGGCCGCCGATGAGGCGCCGACGGGTGCGGCGTGACAAAGGCGGCGGTCTTCGGGGCCGGTTCGTGGGGTACGGCGTTCGCGATGGTGCTCGCCGACGCGGGCACCGACGTCGCGATGTGCGCCCGCCGAAGCGAGATCGCCGACGCGGTCAACGCGACGCACGAGAATCCTTGGTACCAGCCCGGAATCCTGCTTTCCGATCGGGTGAGCGCCACCACTGACCCGGCGGCGGCGCTCGACGGCGCGCACTTCGTCGTCTTGGCCATCACCGCGCAGACGCTGCGCGCGAACCTCGCGCAGTGGTCGCCGCTGCTGCCGGCCGACTCGTTGTTGGTGAGCCTCATCAAGGGCGTCGAGCTCGGCACCACGAAGCGGATGTCCGAGGTCATCCGCGAAGTCGCCGACGTGCCGGCGGACCGTGTGGCGGTCGTCACCGGGCCCAACCTGGCGCGGGAAATCGCTGAACGCCGGCCCAGCGCCGCCGTGGTCGCCTCTTCGTCGCCAGAGCAGGCGAAACTGCTGCAAGCGGCGTCGCAGACGGCCTACTTTCGCCCGTACACCAACACCGACGTCATCGGCTGCGAACTCGGTGGCGCGTTGAAGAACGTCATCGCGGTGGCGGTCGGCATCGCCGACGGCATGAACCTAGGCGACAACGCGAAGGCCTCCCTCATCACCCGCGGCCTCGCGGAGACAGCGCGGCTTGGCGTCGCGTTGGGCGCCGACCCGATGACGTTCTCGGGCCTCGCGGGCCTCGGCGATCTCGTCGCCACGTGCGCGAGCCCGTTGTCGCGCAATCACAGCGTTGGTGAGCTGCTCGGGTCGGGAATGAGCGTCGAAGCGGCGTTGAGCGCCACGAAGACCACCGCTGAGGGCGTCGCGTCGTCCAAGTCGATATTGGAGCTGGCGAGGAAGCATGACATCGACGTGCCGATCACCGAGGTCGTCGTGGCGGTGCTGTACGAGAAGCTGCGCCCGAGCGACGGCGTGACCCGGCTGATGACGCGTGCCGCGAAGCCCGAGCGGCACGGGCACTGACCGGTGATTGACCGCCTCCGCCGGATAGGGTCGGCGCGTGGGCGCCACCGACGAATCCATCCCTGACAAGCCTCGCGTCGCCGTCATTTTCGGCGGCAGAAGCACCGAGCACGCGATCTCGTGCGTCACGGCGGGCAGCGTGCTTGCGGTGCTCGATCGTGCGAAGTACGACGTGGTGCCGATCGGCATCACCCGCGAGGGCCGGTGGGTGATCGCACCCGACGAGCCCGAGAAGCTGGCGATGCACGGCGGCGAGCTGCCGGAGGTGAGCGCCTCCGCGCAAGCCGTGGTGCTCGCCACCGACCCGACGCGGCGGGCGTTGGTCGTCCACGAGCCCGACGCGCCACCTCAACTGTTTCGCGGTGTCGATGTCGTGCTGCCGTTGCTGCACGGTCCGTACGGCGAGGACGGCACCATCCAGGGCTTGCTCGAGATGGCCGGCGTTCCCTATGTCGGCGCCGGCGTTTTCGCCTCGGCGGCGGCGATGGACAAGCAGTACATGAAGCTGCTGCTCGCCGGCAGCGGGTTGCCTGACATCCCCCACGTCGTCGTCACGCCGCGGCAGTGGGAGACCGACCGCGCCGCCGTCCGCGAATCCGTCGCCAGCCTGGGCTTTCCCGTCTTTGTGAAGCCGGCACGCGGTGGCTCCAGCATCGGCATCAGCAAGGCGCACCAGCTGAAGGAGCTCGACGACGCGATCGAGCTCGCGCAACGCGCCGACCCGAAAGTCATCATCGAGGCGATGATCGAGGGCCGAGAGGTCGAGGTCGGTGTGCTGGAGTCTCTCGACGGCGGAGCGCCCGATGTGAGCGTACCCGCGGAGATCGTGGTGCGCGGTGAGCGCGAGTTTTACGACTTCGACGCCAAATACCTGGACGACGCGACGCGCATCGACGTGCCAGCCGACTTGCCCGGCGACGTCGTCGCGCGAATCCAACGGCTGGCCGCATGGGCGTTCGAGGCGCTGTCGTGCGAGGGTCTCGCGCGTGTCGACTTCTTCGTGACGCGCACCGGTGAGGTGCTTGTCAACGAGGTCAACACCATGCCGGGATTCACGCCGAGTTCGGTGTTTCCGCGGGTGTGGGCGGCGACTGGCCTGGCGTACCCAGCTCTGGTCGACCGGTTGGTGCAAACGGCCTTGCACAGGCGGCCCGGCCTGCGCTGAGGCTCTTGGGCTGCCGTCCTTCGGCCAAACAGCCGTAAAGCCCACCGGGATTTCCGCCGAAAGATCGCCAAGCCAATTGCGGCTCATGGGACGCGCGGGAAGGACCGGGCGATGTCGAACGGCTACGACTTCTTCGGGACCACCGGTGGTCCGAGCGCGCCATCGTCGCCCACCGGGGCGCCGCCCGCGCCAGCGCCGGTCGACCGTTGGGGGATGCCGGTCAACGACACCGCGCGCTCGACGCAGGCGCCGCCCGGGTATCCAGCATCCGGCTTCCCCGTGCCAGGAGTCTCCGCTCCTGGCTTCCCCGCGCCGGGCTTCCCCGCGCCCGGCTGGCAACAGGCGCCCGCGAAGCCGTCGAAGAACCTGCAGCTCGCCATCGGCGGCATCGTGGCTGCGGCTGCGGTCGCGGCGGGCGCGGTGTTCTACCTCACCCGGTCGCATCCCATCTCGCTGCCGTCAACGGCCGGCGGGGTGGCCGAAATCACCACGCTGTCATCGAGTGAGAAGGCGGATCTCAAGAAAGCCCAGAATGAGTTGGCCAAGCGGGCCCACATCCACGACGTCTCAAGTCGCGTCTATGGCGACGTCAACAGTGGATATTTCATCCTCGCCGGGCACATCAACGGCGCGGCCACGAGCATGGCGGACGTCGAGAACCAGGTGGCGGCGACCGCCGCCGGCGCGGGAGCGAGCTTCTCCACCGGCGCGGTCAGCTCAGGCGGCAGCGACTTCGAATGCGTGTGGGCGAAACCGGCGGGGCACGATGTGTCGGTGTGTTTCTGGTGGAGCGACCGCTCGTTATTGGTGGGCGAGGGCCTGGGCTTCGACGCGCAGTCGACGGCGGACGCCATGGCAGGGGCCAAGGCGTACGCCGGCCTTAAGTAGCCGATGTGAAGCGGCGCACCAGGGGTGACGTCTACAGGTGAACGACCGGGCAGGTCAGCGTGCGCGTGATGCCCTCGACGCCTTGCACCTTGGCGACCACCATGCGGCCCATCTCATCGATGTTGCGCGCTTCGGCGCGCACGATGACGTCGTACGGGCCAGTGACGTCCTCCGCCATCGTGACGCCCTTGATGTCGGCGATCTCACGTGCCACCGCGGCAGCCTTGCCCACCTCGGTTTGGATGAGGATGTAGGCCTGTACCATCGCGCGTCCCCTCCTACAGGTGGCAGCGTGTGTCGGGCGGGAGCGTCCGAGCAAGCAGGATACGTGGACGTCCAACGATGTCGGGAGACACGGTAGCAAGTCCGGTGGCGGAGGTGGGAGTCAGATCAGCGTCGGAGAGCTTGGCGAATTCGGCCTCATCGCCCGCGTGACCGCGCGGTTGCCGCTGGGCGCGGCCACGCTGGTCGGACCCGGTGACGACGCGGCCGTGGTGTCGGCGGGCGACGGTCGCGTCGTCGCCACGACCGACCTGCTGGTCGACGGTCAGCACTTCCGCCGCGATTGGTCGACGCCCTACGACGTCGGGCGCAAGGCCGCCGCGCAAAATCTCGCCGATGTCGCCGCGATGGGCGCGATGCCCACCGCGTTGCTCATCGGGCTGGCGACACCGGCCGACCTGCCAGCTTTCTGGGCCGAGCGATTCGCCGACGGGTTGGCCGACGAGTGCGGCGTCGTTGGCGCCGGTGTCGTGGGTGGCGACGTTGTCCGCAGCGAGTTGCTTGTCGTCGCGGTGACCGCGCTTGGCGACCTGCAGGGGCGCGCGCCGATTCTGCGGTCGGGCGCGCGCGTCGGCGACGTCGTCGCGGTCGCCGGTCGCCTCGGTTGGTCCGCCGCCGGCCTTGCCGCGCTGCGCAAGGGATTCCGAACCCCGCGGGCGGTGGTCGACGCGCATCGTCGTCCGCAACCGCCTTATGCCGCGGGGCCTGCCGCGGCGATCGCTGGCGCCAACGCGATGATCGACGTGAGCGACGGGCTGGTGGCCGACCTCGGGCACGTCGCCACCGCGAGCCGTGTCGCGATATCGATCGCGCGCGCGTCGCTCGTCGTGCCGGACGCGCTGGCGGAAGTCGCATCCGCGCTTGGCGTCGACCCGTTCGACTGGGTGCTGGCCGGCGGCGAGGACCACGCGCTCGCCGGCTGCTTTCCGTCGTCCGATGTCGTGCCCGACGGCTGGCGGCCGATCGGCGAGGTCACCGGCCCGGACGACGAGGGACGCGTCTTGGTCGACGGAAGTGCCTATGCGCACGGCGGTTTCGACCACTTCGGCTGATCGCAGGCGTGACAGACTGGGCGCATGAGACTGCGGCGGGTGCTCACGATCGCGGGCTCGGACTCCGGCGGGGGAGCGGGAATCCAGGCCGACCTCAAGACGATGCTGGCCTGCGGGGTTCACGGCATGAGCGTGGTCACCGCGGTCACCGCGCAGAACTCCCTCGGCGTGCAGGGCTATTGGGAGTTGCCGCCAGCGGCGGTGCGCGCGCAACTCGGCTCCGTCCTCGGCGACATCGGCGTCGACGCGGTGAAGACCGGCATGCTCGCGTCGTCCGCTTTGGTGTCGCTCGTGGTGGAGGTGCTGCGTGACGTCGACGTGCCGGTCGTCGTCGACCCCGTCGGCGTCTCAAAGCACGGTGACTCGCTACTCGCGGCCGACGCCGTCGGCGCCTTGCGCGACGAGTTGATTCCGGTGGCCACACTCGTGACGCCGAACCTTTTCGAGGTCGCGCAGCTCACCGGCGTCAAAGTCGACGACGAGTCGGGGTTGCGAGCCGCGGCGGAGGCGGTGCACGCGCTCGGCCCGAGGTGGGTGCTGGTCAAGGGCGGCCACTTGCCGGGCGACGCCGTGGACTTGCTCTTCGACGGCGAGGCGTCATTCGAGTTTCGCTCGGCGCGCTTCGACAACCGACACACGCACGGCACCGGTTGCACGCTGGCCAGCGCGATCGCGAGTCATCTGGCCCAGGGATTGCCGATGCCGGACGCGGTCGGAGCGGCAAAGCGGTACGTCACCGGAGCGATCCAGCACGGTTTCGCGCTCGGCTTGGGCATCGGTCCGGTCGACCACGGTTGGCAGCAGCGCGCGGCGCCGCTGCGATGACCGCCGGGGTTCGATGGTGAGAAGGACCGGATGACCTCGCCGCTGCCGCTCGACGCCATCGAACTGAACGTCCCGTCGGGTGCGACCGTGCTCGTCGTTAGCGACCTGCATCTGCGCTCGGCGCCGACGATGGCGACGTCTCGGGTCGAGAGCGCGCTCGCAGGCCGTCTGGACGCGCTTTCGGCGCCAGCAGTCGTCGTCCTCGCCGGTGACATCGTGGAGTTGCTCGGCGAGCCGTCCCTGCGGCCGCGAGAGGCGTTCGCCGCTCATCCGCGGCTCACTCGAGCGATCCGGCGCATCGCCGACCTGGACGGCTGCGCGGTCATCCAACTCGTCGGAAACCATGACGCGGACCTCGCTTGGGACGCCGCGGCGGCCGCCGAGGTGAGCGCAGCCACGGGCGCGACGCTGGCGCTGACGGCTGACCTGCTGACTCGGACGTCGGCAGGCTGTCAGCGCGTTCGGGTCGAGCACGGAAATCGCTTCGACCCGTACAACTGCTTTCAGGACGTTCGCAACCCGCTTGACACCCCGCTCGGCCACCACGTCGTGCGCGAGGTGTTGCCGATCGTCAGTGATGTCGGGCCGGATTGGCTTGACGGTGCGACCGACCTGGCCGACCCGCCGGACTTCCCGTCATTCGTCGGTTCTCGGCTGGCGTATCGGCGGCTCGCGGGGCACTTGCGCTGGCTGTTGATTCCGCTGGTCCTGCTGATGTTCGTGCTGCGGGTGCCGCTCCTGCTGCTGGTGACGAACCGACTACCTGAGGACGTGCGTGACTGGCTGCGTCGCTCCGCCTTCATCGGCGGCGCGTTGCTCGTCGACGTGCTCGTGATCGTCGTCCTGGTCGTCGTGCTGATTCGGCGTTCGTGGCAAGCGCTGAGAAGCCTTGATCTAAGCGATCGAGGCTGGGGTCAGAACAGGGCGGCGCGGGAGGAGGCGGTCCAGTTGGCGGCCGCCGGATACGCCGGTCTCATCTGCGGACACAGCCATCGCCCGGAGATCAGCGCGCTGCCCGAAGGTGACGGCTTCTTCGCAAACTCGGGCTCCGGGACGCCGGTGGTCGAGGCCGCGCCGGCCAGGTTCGGCATGCCGCCGGTGTACCTGCGCTATCTGCAGGTGAGCTGGCTGGAGCTTCGATGCGGCGACGATCTGGCGGTCGACCTGTCAATCGCCGAGACAGCGCTGCCGGGCGCGACGCGGCTCGAGCGAGTTCTCGCGAAACGGCACCCGGAGTACCACCCGGAGCCGGTGAAGGTGGCCTCCTGGCCGGGTGGGCACTGGCCGTGACAGGCCGCAGAGCTAGCTGGGCGGCTCCGCCGGTCAGCGGGTGACCTTGCCGGCTTTCAGACAGGAGGCGCACACGTTGAGGCGCTTGCGAGTGCCGCGGCCGACGATGGCGCGCACGGTCTGAATGTTGGGATTCCAGCGCCGGCGGGTGCGGCGGTGGGAGTGGGAGACGGACATGCCGAAGCCCGGGCCCTTGCCGCAGACGTCGCAGACAGCAGCCACCGAACTCACTCCAAGATCATCAGACGGGCGCTAGAACACACGCGCACCCGGCGATTCGGCACCGGGCAACCGGTCGAGAGTATCTGACCACAACCCCGTCACGCCAACCGGCCCGAGTCGTGCGCGCTGGCTAGCCTCGTGCATACAGTCTTCGAACCGCGAAAGGATCACCTGTGCTCGAGGCCCTCGACGCCGCGGCCGTGCGCCGCTGGTACGACGGGAGCCTGGCCGCGCTCGAAGCCATGCGCGAGGAGATCAACTCCCTCAACGTCTTCCCCGTCCCCGACGCCGACACGGGCACCAACCTGCACCTCACCCTCGGTAGCGCCGCCGGGTCGGGACCGATCTCGGACCGCGCGGCCGCCGGCGAGCTGGCGCAGACCGCGATGGCGATGGCCAGGGAGTCGTTGCTCGGCGCCCGCGGCAGCTCCGGGGTGATCTTGAGCCAGCTGCTGCGCGGGGTTGCGGAGGTGCTCGCCGCGCAGCGGCGGCCGCCCCGCGGCAAGGGACTCACACGGGCCCTGGAGCGCGGGGTCGCGCTCGCCTACGCGGCCGTCGCGCACCCTGTCGAGGGCACCATGCTGACGGTGGCCCGGGCGGCCGCCGAGGCGGCGAAGACGACCAACTCCGACGACCTGCACGCGGTGGTCGCGGCGGCGGTCGGGGCGGCGCACCGGGCACTCGCGCAAACGCCGGATCAGCTGGACGTGCTCGGTCAGGCGGGTGTCGTCGACGCCGGCGGTCGGGGCGTCGTCCTGCTGCTTGACGCGCTGCAGGCGGTGATCGAGGAGCGGCCGATGGCCACCCTGCGGCCCTCGATCGCGCACCCGCGCCTCGACGCCGTGGCGCCGGTGGCCGCCAGCGCGCCGGCGTACGAGGTGATGTACCTGCTCGACGTCCCTGACGACCGGGTGCCCGCGCTGCGGTCGGCGCTCGACGCCCTCGGTGACTCGGTCGTCGTCTCGGGCGGCGGCGGGCTGTGGAACGTCCATGTGCACACCGACGAGGCGGGCGCCGCTGTCGACGTCGGCGCCGCCGCCGGGCATGCGCACCGCATCCGAGTCACGCCGCTCGCCCGCGACGGGCAGATGACGCGCGCCGGCGCGCTGGACGACGCCGCTCACGTCGTCCGGCTTGTCCTGGCCGACGACTCCCCGGTCGGCGCCGCGCGAGGCGCGCTGCGCGACGCGGGCGCGGTCGTCGCGGACGCCGTGGTCGCGGACGGCGTGGTCGCGGACGCCGACCGGTCCGCCATCCTGCTCGTCGACGCCTCGCCGGAGGCGGCGCGGCGGGCCGCCGACATCGAGGAGCGCCTCGCGCGACAGGGCCGGACGACGGCGCGGGTGCAAGTCGCCACCCCCGTCGCGGCGCTCGCCGCCCTCGCCGTGCACGACCCGGCGCGTTCAGTCGCCGACGACGCCGCCGCGATGGTGGCCGCCGCCCACGTCGTCCGCGCAGCGCACGTCTCGCCGCCGGCAGGGTCCGACGCCGCGGCATGCAGCGTCGACGCGCTGCGCCCGTTGATCGATGAGGCCGCGGAGTTGCTCACGATCGTCGCCGACAGGTCAGCTGCCGCTCGCATCGAGCAACTCGTCGCCGAGGAGTATCCGGACCTTCAGGTGGTGGCGGTCCTCGCCACCGCAAGCAGCGACGTCTGGCTCGGGGTCGAGTGATGACACGGCTTGACGCGCCGCTGCGCAGCGTCGTCGGCGCCGCGACCGCGAAGGCGCTGACCGAGCTGGAGTTGGACACCGTCGGCGACCTGCTGCGGCACTACCCGCGCCGTTACGCGCAACGCGGCGAGCTCACCAGGTTGAGCGAGCTGCAAGAGGGCGAGCACGTCACCGTCTTCGCCGAGGTCGCCTCGGTGAGCACGCGGAAGATCCGAACGAAGCTCATCAAGACCGACGTGCGCATCACGGACGGCGCCAAGTCGCTGTCGCTCACGTTCTTCAACCAGGTGTGGCGCGAGAAGCAGTTGTTCCCAGGGCGTAAGGCGTTCTTCGCCGGCAAAGTCGGCGCGTTCAAAGGCAATCTGCAACTCACTCATCCCGAAGTGCACGTCATCGACGACGAGCACGGCGTCATCGACGCGGAGTTCGCCGGCGCGGTCCTGCCGATCTACCCGGCGACGTCGAAGGTGCCGACGTTCGCGATCCAGCGCAGCGTGCGGGTGGTGCTCGACACGCTGGAAATCGACGACCCGCTGCCCGACGTGCTGCGCGTCCGGCTCGGCCTCGTCGGCGTGAAGGAGGCGTTGGAAGGAATTCATCGACCGAAATCCCTTGCCGAGAAGGATTTAGCGCGCGCTCGCCTGGCGTTCGACGAGGCGCTGATCCTGCAACTGACGATGGCACTGCGGCGAGCGGCGACGGCGACCCTTCCCGCGACGCCGCGAGTCCCTCGCCCGGGCGGCCTGCTCGACGCCTTCGACGCGCGGCTGCCGTTCGAGCTCACGAAAGGTCAACGGGCAGTGGGGGAGACCCTCGCCGAGGAGCTGGCACTCGAACACCCGATGCACCGGCTGCTGCAGGGCGAAGTGGGCTCGGGCAAGACGGTCGTCGCCTTGCGCGCGATGCTGACGGTGGTCGACTCCGGGGGCCAAGCCGCGCTGTTGGCGCCCACGGAAGTGCTTGCGCAGCAGCATTTCCGGTCGATCAGCGCCATGCTCGGCCCGCTGGCGTTGAAGAACCAACTTGGCGGCGCCGACGACGCCACCACCGTCACGTTGCTCACCGGATCGATGTCGCAACCCGCCCGGCGCAAGGCGCTGCTCGACGCCGCGTCCGGCGAGGCGGGCATCGTGATCGGCACGCACGCCTTGCTGCAAGAGCACGTGCAATTCGCAGACCTCGGGTTGGTCGTCGTCGACGAGCAGCACCGGTTCGGCGTCGAGCAGCGCGACGCGCTTCGGGCCAAGGCGCGCGACGACCGCCGTCCGCACGTGCTCGTCATGACCGCGACGCCGATCCCGCGCACGGTCGCGATGACCGTCTACGGCGATCTCGAGGTGGCCACCCTCGACGAGTTGCCGAAAGGCCGCGCGGCCATCAAGACCTTCGTCGCGCCGATCGCCGAGAAACCGTCGTGGCAGGAGCGGATCTGGGCGCGGGTGCGCGAGGAGGTCGCGGCCGGGCACCAGGCGTACGTGGTGTGCCCCCGCATCGGCGAGGAGGAACCGGACGAGCCGGCCGAGCCGCAGCCGGCCGACAGCCAGCAAGACGTCGATGAGGAGGACGAGAAGCGTCCGCCCCTCGCGGTGCTCGACGTCGCGCCGCAACTCATGGAACACGAGTTGTCGGGGCTGCGGGTGGAGGTGCTGCACGGCCGGATGCCCACCGACGCGAAGGACGCCGTGATGCGCGCGTTCGCCGCCGGCGACGTCGACGTCCTGATCGCGACGACCGTGGTGGAGGTCGGAGTCGACGTGCCGAACGCCACCGCGATGGTGGTCTTGGACGCCGACCGGTTCGGCATCTCGCAGCTGCACCAGCTGCGCGGGCGGGTCGGCCGTGGCGACGCGCCGAGCCTTTGCCTGTTGGTCACCGAGACCGGGCCTTACGCGCCGGCCCGCGAACGGCTGCAAGCCGTGGCGGCGACCACCGACGGCTTCGAGCTCTCCGAGCTCGACCTCGAGCAGCGGCGCGAGGGCACCATCCTCGGCGAGCAGCAGCACGGTCGCAGCGACCTCACGTTGCTGTCGCTGCGCCGCGACCGCGACGTCATCGAGCTGGCCCGCGCCGAGTCGGCCGCCCTGGTGGCCGCCGACCCGCAGCTGCGCGAGCATCCCCTGCTCGCGGCCCAGGTCGAGCGGCTGACCTCGACCGAGCGCGCCGACTTCCTGGAGAAGGCATGACGTCGCGGGAGCCGTCGTGACCCGCGTGGTGGGCGGCCGGTTCGGCGGTCGCCGGCTCGCGGTGCCTCCGTCAGGCACCCGTCCGACGTCCGACATGGTCCGCGAGGGCGTTTTCTCCACACTGACCTCGCTGCTCGGCGACCTCGCCGGGGTGCGATTCCTTGACCTGTACGCAGGCTCCGGCGCGGTCGGAATCGAGGCCTTGTCGCGCGGCGCGACGGTGACCTTCGTCGACGTGGCCCGCAAGGCGGTCGCCACGTTGCGCGCGAACATCGCGCAACTCGGCGAGTCGGCGGACGCCGTCACCGTCGTCCAGGGGAAGGCCGAGACCGTGGCGGCGGGCCTCGCGTCGTCCGACTTTGACGTCGTGTTCGCTGACCCGCCCTACGAGCTGGCGTCGGAGCGGCTGCGCGAGGTGGTGGAGGCGCTGCGGCCGGCGCTCGCGGCGGATGCGCTGGTCGTGATCGAGCGGTCGGCGCGGGACCCCTGGCGCTGGCCGGGCTGGGTCGAGGGCGTCCGGGAGCGGCGCTACGGCGACTCCACCGTGTGGTACGGCCGCGTCGCCGCAGCCAGCGAGGATTCCTGACGGCTACTGTTGCTGCGCCACAGCATCAAGCGAACAACGTCAACGACTCGGGGCCGAGCGCGCGTGGAGGTGGGCTGGTGCACAAGGCGGTGTGCCCAGGATCGTTCGACCCGGTGACCAACGGTCACCTCGACATCGTGTCGCGGGCCTCGAAGCTGTACGACGAGGTCACCGTGGCGGTGCTCGTGAACAAGTCGAAGAAGGGCCTGTTCACCCTTGAGGAGCGCATGGAGATGGTGCGCGAGACCACCGCGGAGTACGGCAACGTGGTGGTCGAGTCGTTTCACGGCCTGCTCGTCGACTTCTGCCGCGAGCGACGGATCCCGGTGATCGTCAAGGGTCTGCGGGCGGTCAGCGACTTCGACTACGAGCTGCAGATGTCGCAGATGAACCACAGCCTCGCGGGCGTCGAGACGCTGTTCCTGTCGACCAACCCGCTCTACAGTTTCCTGTCGTCGAGCCTCGTCAAGGAGGTCGCGACGTACGGTGGAGACGTCTCCGGCTTGGTGCCGAAGACCGTGCTCAGCCGCCTGACCCACCAGCTCGAGCGGCTCGAGCGCGATTCGCAATAGCGGGTCGCCGGCCCACCCACCGCGGGAGAGATCTGCATCGTGGAACTGAAGGACAAGCTCGAGGAGATCGTCGCCCAGGTCGAGTCGGCGCGGGCGATGCCCATGTCAGCCTCGTGCATCGTCAACCGCGGTCAGATCCTCGGGCTGCTCGACGAGTTGCGCGACCTGATCCCGGCCGAGGTGCTGCGCGCCGAGTCGTTGCTTGAGGAGCGCGAGGACGTCGTCGCGGAGGGTCGGCGGGAGGCCGATCGGATCATCGAGGACGCCCATGCCCAGCGGGCCCGGTTGATCAGCGAGACCGAGGTCCACCAGACCGCCGTCGCCGAGGCGACCCGGGTGCGCGAGGAGGCCGACGCCGAGGCCCGCCAGATGCGCCAGGAGGTCGACGACTACGTCGACACCAAGCTCGCCAACTTCGAGATCGTCCTGAACAAGACGCTCGCCGCGGTGCTGCGCGGCCGGGAGAAGCTGCACGGCCGGCACGAGATGGAGCAGCTCGCCGACGGGCAGTACGACGACGAGCCTTTGCCCGGGGCCTGAGGACCCGCGACGTCAAACGCCGCGCGACGTCTGACCGGAAGATCGTCGTCCGACCTGAAATCGACCGGACGACGCGCGGGAGGTACCCTAGGTGCCGGTTTCGTCGCGGCCACCCCGCTGACGGGAGCAAAGATCAAAACCAACCGTTGTGATCTTGTCGTGCCGGAAGGGAGCAGGAGACCCTGACGCATCTCGACCCCCGAGCCCCGCTCGTCGTCGACACTCGCGACTTGCCGCGGCGTCCGGGATCGCTGCGCACGGTGTCCCGCGTCGTTCCGGCGCCGGCAGGGCTGACGGCGGAGCTGGTCGGCGTTCCCGAAGGCAGCGACCTCGCGATCGACTTGCGGCTTGAGTCGGTGAGCGAGGGCGTCTTGGTGTCCGGGACCGCCGAGGTCACGCTGACCGGGGAATGCGCGCGCTGTCTTGATCCGATCTCCCAGGAGTTGGGGGTCGAGGTCCAGCAGCTGTTCGTCTACCCGGGCAACGAGGTCGAGGCGGACGACGAGGAGATCGGGCGCCTGGTCGACGACATGGTCGATCTGGAGCCGTTGCTTCGTGACGCGGTGGTGCTCGCGCTGCCGCTCGCGCCGGTGTGCCGGGACGACTGCCCGGGCCTGTGCCCCGATTGCGGGGCGCGGCTCGCGGACGTCGAGCCGGATCACGGGCACGATTTGGTCGACCCGCGCTGGGCCGCCCTGCGAGCGATGAGTACGGACCAGAGCGACAACCAGAGCGACTAGAGCAACTAGAGCGAGACGACAGACCAGGAGAAGAAGCCGTGCCGGTTCCGAAGCGCAGGCAGTCGCGCAGCAACACCCGCAGCCGCCGCGCCCAGTGGAAGGCGTCCGCGCCGACCCTGGTGCGCTGCGAGAATCCCGCGTGCCGGGAGCCCAAGCTGCCGCACGTCATTTGCCACAACTGCGGCACCTACAACCGGCGCGCTGTCGCCGCGGGCTGATCGAAGCCGACGGATGGGACCCTCCGAGGGGGCGGAGATGAGCGACGGCGGCGACCGTTTCCAGGAGTTGGAGTCGATCGCCGGCGTCGAGATCGACCACGCCATCCTCGAGCGCGCCATCACCCATCGTTCGTTCGCGTACGAGAACGGCGGCTTGCCGACTAACGAGCGGCTTGAGTTCCTGGGTGACGCGGTGCTCGGGGTGATCGTCACCGAGACGCTGTTCCGTCGCTTTCCCGACCTCCCCGAGGGGCAGCTGGCCAAGCTGCGCGCCGCGGTGGTCAACATGCGAGCCCTCGCGGACGTCAGCCGCTCTCTCTCCCTCGGCGAGTTCCTGCGCCTCGGCCGAGGCGAGGAGTCGACCGGCGGACGCGACAAGTCGTCGATCCTCGCCGACGCCCTTGAGGCGTTGATCGGGGCTGTGTACTTCGCGGCCGGCATCGAGGCCGCCGACGCGCTCGTGCACCGGCTGTTCGACAACCTGATCGAGGACGCCGCCCGCCGCGGCGCGGGCCTCGACTGGAAGACCTCACTGCAGGAGCTCACCGCGGCCCACGTGCTCGGCGTCCCGTACTACGAGATCGAGGAAAGCGGTCCCGACCACGAGAAGTCGTTCACGGCGCAGGTGCGGGTTGGCGGCGTGAGCTACGGCAGCGGCACGGGCAGGAGCAAGAAAGAGGCCGAGCAACAGGCGGCCGAGGAGGCGTGGAACGCCATCAGGGCAGCCGCCGGCGGCGCCCTCGACGAGCCTGAGGCCGGCGTCAACTAGCGAATGCCCGAGCTTCCGGAGGTCGAGACCGTCCGGCGCGGCCTCGAGCGGTTCGTCGTCGGCCGGGTGATCTCCGCCGTTGAGGTCTGTCACCCGCGCGCGGTGCGCCGGCACTTGCCGGGCGCGTCCGATTTCACCGCCGGCTTGCTCGGACGACGCGTGGTCGCCGCTCGCCGCCGCGGCAAATACCTGTGGCTGCCGCTCGACTCCGACGACGCGATCATCGCCCACCTCGGTATGAGCGGGCAGCTCCTGGTGCTCGACGCCGCGGCGCCCGACGGCCCGCATCTTCGGGTGCGGTTTTGTTTCTCGGACGGCGGCCCGCAACTGCGCTTCGTCGACCAGCGCACCTTCGGCGGGCTGGCGCTGTCGGTCGGCGGCGCCGAGCTGCCGGACGAGATCGCGCACATCGCCCCCGATCCGTTGGAAGACGCCTTCGACGACGACGCGTTTCATGAGTCGCTGCGTCGGCGGCGCACCGGGTTGAAGCGCGCGCTGCTGGATCAGACGCTCATCTCGGGAGTCGGAAACATCTACGCCGACGAAGGGCTGTGGCTGGCGAAGCTGCATTACGCGCGGCCGACCGAGACGATGCGACGTCCGGAGTCACAGCGCCTGCTCGACGGCGTGCGAGCGGTGATGCAAAGCGCGCTCGCGCACGGGGGGACGTCGTTCGACGCGTTGTACGTGAACGTCAATGGTGAGAGCGGCTACTTCGACCGCGAGCTCGAGGTGTACGGACGACGCGGCGAGCCGTGCTCGCGCTGCGGCGCGCCCATTCGTCGCGAGTCGTTCATGAACCGGTCGTCCTACTTCTGCCCGACCTGCCAACGCCGACCCCGCAATCCGCACTGGTGATCACCTCGACGCGGCCAGCTCCACCGACGGCGTTACCGTGCTGCCGTGAGTGATCGTGACGAGCGTGCCCGGCTCACCGCGTGGGTGCGTGGCCGGGTCCAGGGCGTCGGGTTTCGGTGGTGGGTGCGATCGCGGGCGCTCGAGTTGGGTCTGGTCGGCACGGCGACAAACCTGGACGACGGGCGCGTGCAGGTCTGCGCCGAAGGACCGCGGGAGGCTTGCGAGCGGCTGCTGGAGATGCTGTCCGGCCCGTCGACGCAGGGACGGCCAGGCAACGTGACGGGCGTGGTCGATCGCTGGTCGGCGCCGAGGGGTGATCTTGCCGCGGGCTTCGTCGAGCGCTGACCCTCGCGCAGGGAGGACGTGAGCGGAATCACCTCCTCGGCATAGCGACCGTGTCCGGTTTCCGTCCGTGTTTGCACCTATTTGGGGGGGTCCGCATCGTGATCAGATTGTGACGCCGGGGTTGACCAGTGACCGGGGGAGTGCGACCCTAGAACCAACCACGACCCCATACCGCGGAAGCGGCGCTCGACGTGACTGCGCGTCCGAACGTCGCAGCCGAAATCCAATGGAGGACCTCCATGGCAAAGGCGCTTCTCGGTCATCTCGGTGGTCCTGATCCTCGCCTGTTGTCGGAGATGCGCCGGCTGCAGCAGCGCGTGCAGGATCTCGAGAACGAGTGTCTTCGTCTGCAGGCTGCCAACGACGCGTTGAGCGCCGAGGCTGCCCACGACGAGCTGCTGACGCTCCCCGCACCGGAGGCTGAGCCCGCGTTCAGCTAGCCCACTCAGCCAGGGCTTTCCGAAAACCACAGGGACGCTACCCGCCAAGGGAGCGTCCCTTTGTCTTGCCCACCGCTTGTTTTGCCCGCCACCCGATCGCGGCGGTCGGGCCGCGCGGCGCATTCGACCCGTCGACCTCCGGGGTGCGGGTAGGCTGGCCCCGGCTCGACCCGCCTGGCGGCGTCGCCCTTGATCCACCGGGTGGCGGCGCCGATCAAGGCCAGTGCTTCCCCGCTCGTCGGCCGCCCGATTCGTCACGCCACTCGATGCACCGGGAGCGCGCAGCTGTGTACCTGAAGAGCCTCACGCTTCGCGGGTTCAAGTCGTTTGCGTCGTCCACGACGTTGCGCCTCGAGCCCGGCATCACCTGCGTCGTCGGGCCCAACGGCTCGGGCAAGTCGAACGTCGTCGACGCGCTCGCCTGGGTGATGGGCGAGCAAGGCGCGAAGACGCTGCGCGGCGGCAAGATGGAGGACGTCATCTTCGCCGGCACCGCCGGTCGCCCGCCGCTGGGCCGGGCCGAGGTCAGCCTCACCATCGACAACACCGACGGCGCGCTGCCGATCGAGTACTCCGAAGTCACGATCAGCCGGATCATGTTCCGAAACGGCGGCTCCGAGTACTCGATCAACGGCCAGTCCTGCCGCCTGCTCGACGTCCAAGAGCTACTTTCCGACTCCGGCATCGGCCGTGAGATGCACGTGATCGTCGGGCAGGGCCAGCTCGACGCCGTTTTGCACGCGAGCCCGGAGGAGCGGCGAGGCTTCATCGAAGAGGCCGCCGGCGTGCTGAAGCACCGCAAGCGCAAGGAAAAGGCGCTGCGCAAGCTCGAGGCGATGCAGGCCAATCTCACCCGCGTGCAAGACCTGACGACGGAGTTGCGCCGCCAACTCGGACCACTCGGCAAGCAAGCGGAAGTCGCGCGCCGCGCCGCCGTCGTCCAGGCCGACCTTCGTGATTCGAAGCTGCGGCTGCTCACCGACGACCTGCTCACGCTGCGCAACGCCCTCCAGCAGGAGGTCGCCGACGAGAACGCCATCCGCGAGCGGCGGGCCGAGCTCGACACCGAGCTCAACGCGGCCAAGACGCGTGAGGCGCACCTCGAGTCGGCGATGACGAGCGAGGCTCGCGACCTGTCGCGGACGCAAGAGACCTGGTACAAGCTGTCGTCGCTGCGCGAGCGGTTGCGCGGGACGGCGAGTATCGCCGCTGAACGGCAGCGACACGTGAAGGCCACTGAGGAGGAGACCCGCGAGGGCGCCGACCCCGAGGAGCTGGCGCGGGAGGCGGCCGCTGCGCGAGCCGCCGAGGGGGAGCTGGCCGAGCAGGTCGCCGCACAGCAGAGCGCGCTGTCCGACGCGACCGGCGCCCGGCAAGCGGCCGAGGCGGAGCATCAGGACGAGGAACGTCGACTAGCCGCCGCGGTTCGGGCCGCCGCGGATCGGCGCGAGAACCTCGCCCGGCTTGCTGGCCAGGTCGCTGCGCAGCGCAGCCGCGTCGAGGCGGGCGAGTCCGAGATCGGTCGGCTCAGTTCTGCCGTGGAAGAGGCGCGCGCTCGCTCGGAGCACGCCCAAAGCGAGTTCCAGGCGATCGAGTCGCGCATCGCGGGCCTTGACGAGGGCGAGCTCAGCCTCGACGCCGACTACGAGATCGCGGCCGAGACGCTGGGCGACGCTGAGACCCGGCTCAACAAGTTGCGGGAGGAGGAGCGCGAGGTCGAACGGGAGCGGTCGTCGCTGGCCGCCCGCGCCGAGGCGCTCGAGCTCGGACTCTCCCGCAAGGACGGCACCGGGGCGCTGCTCGCCGCGTCGTCCCGCGTCTCTGGATTGCTCGGATCGGTCGCGGCCGTCGTCGACGTCGAGCCCGGCTTCGAGCAGGCCGTCGCCGCCGCGCTGGGCGTCGCCGCGGACGCCGTGGCCGTCTCGTCGGTCGATTCCGCGATCGAGGCGCTCGCGCTCTTGAAGTCGGACGACGCGGGACGGGCCGGGTTGCTCATCGGGTCCACGCGAGCGGGTCGTCCGGCGCCCCGGACGTCGCGTTGCCGGCGGGAGCGCGGTGGGCGCGGGAGGTGGTGACGGCGCCGGCCGAGCTGCGGAACTCCCTCGATCGGCTGCTCGACTGCGTGGCCGTCGTCGACGACCTGGGGGCTGGCCGTGCGCTGGTGGCCGAGGCGCCCGACGTCCGGGTGGTGACGCGTGACGGCGACTTGCTCGGCAGCGACTGGGCGTTCGGCGGTTCGGCGAGCGCGCCGAGCTTGCTCGAGGTGCAGGCCGCGCTTGATGAGGCGCGCCGCGGGCTTGCCGACGCGACGCACCGCGCCGAGCGGCTGCGATTCGCGATTACCGCCGTCGAGGCGGAGGTCGCCGACGCGGCGGTGCTGGCCGACGCCGCGCTCGCGCAGTTGCACGAGTCGGACGCCGCGATGGCCGCGATCGCGGAGCAACTCGGACAACTGGGCTCGGCGGCGCGGGCCGCGGCGGCAGAGGCGGACCGGTTGGTCGGCTCGATCGCCCAGGCGCAGGAGGCCGGGGCGCGTGACGCCGCGACGCTGGCCGAACTCGAGCAGCGGCTGGCCGCGGCGCAGGAGTCGCCCGGCGAGGAGCCGTCCACCGAGGAACGCGACCGGTTGGCCGGCGTCGTCAACGCTGCGCGGGCGGCCGAGACCGAGGCGCGGTTGGCGCTGGGAACCGCGCAGGAGCGAATGCGCGCGATGGCCGCGCGCGCGGCGTCGCTGGAGACGGCGGCGCACGCGGAGCGGGAAGCCCGCGAGCGGGCGGCAGTTCGCCGTGCGCGGCGGGAGCGTGAGGCGGTGGTCGCGGCGGCCGTGGCGGTGGCGGCGTCCGCGGTGCTCGACCGGCTCGAGCTGTCGCTCGCCGCCGCGGCGCGCGAGCGGGAGGCCGCGGAGCGTACCCGCACCGTCCGCGAGGGTGAGCTGCTCGCCGTGCGCACGCGCGCGCGCGAACTGACGGCGGAGGTCGAGCAGCTGACCGACGTCGTCCATCGCGATGAGCTGGCGCGCGCGGAGCAGCGGCTTCGGATAGAGACGCTTGAGCAGCGCGCGATGGAGGAGTTCGGCGTCGAGGCCGACGCGTTGGAGGCCGATTACGGGCCGTCCGTCTTGGTGCCGGTGTTTCCCGAGCCGGACGCGCCGGCCGACGCACCGCCAGCCGAGCCCGTTCCTTACGTGCGCGCGGAGCAGGAGAAGCGGGCGCGTTCGGCTGAACGCGCGTTGGCGCTGCTCGGCAAGGTGAACCCGCTGGCGCTTGAGGAGTTCTCCGCGTTGGAGGAGCGGCACCGGTTCTTGAGCGAGCAACTCGAAGACTTGAAGAAGAGCCGCAAGGACCTGCTCGACATCGTCCGCGAGGTCGACGAGCGGGTGCAGCAGGTGTTCACGGCCGCGTACGAGGACACCGCGCGTGAGTTCGAGGGCGTCTTTTCGCGGCTGTTCCCCGGTGGTGAGGGTCGGCTGGTGCTGACCGATCCGTCCGACATGCTCAACACGGGCATCGACGTCGAGGCGCGGCCCCCGGGCAAGAAGGTGAAGCGGCTCTCGCTGTTGTCGGGCGGCGAGCGGTCGTTGACGGCGTTGGCTTTGCTGGTGGCGATTTTCAAGGCGCGCCCCAGCCCGTTCTACGTCATGGACGAGGTGGAGGCGGCCTTGGACGACACCAACTTGCGGCGGATGCTGGGCATCTTCGAGGAGCTGCGCGAGTCGTCGCAGCTGATCGTGATCACGCACCAGAAGCCGACGATGGAAGTCGCCGACGCGTTGTACGGCGTCTCGATGCGCGGCGACGGCGTGACGACGGTGATCAGCCAACGGCTGCGCGAAGTCCAACCCGCCTAGGGCTCAACGCTGTTTCGCCGAGTGAAGGGTTTGCGCTGCTAAATCGGCAGTTTGGACGACGCAAACCCTTCACTCGTTCAGGTCTCGCGAGTCCTTCTGGCCCAACAGCTCGCCGAGTGTGCAGTTTGCGTTGGGATTTCGCCGCGGCACACGACGGCAACTGCACAGTCGGCGTCACGGACGTGAAGGTGGGAGCACGTCCCAGCCGCCGTTTCGCCACATCCACGCGTGCGCGTATCGGTCGATGAAGGGTGTGCGGTACCAAACGCGAACCCAACGCGGCACCCGGTCGAACCGCGGTCGGATTCCGTTTGGCGGCACCCAGTTCCATGCGGGTAGCCGGTCTCGTGGCGGTTGCCATCCGCCTGGGGAAGGTGTCGCGTCGCTGTCCCACGGTGATGCCCGTCGTGGGTCACCCCGGACGGCGGTAGGCGTGGCGAGCCTGTCGTCTCGCCTGTCGTAGCTGGCTATCCCTTCGATCAGGACGGCGAGGGTCACGCCGGCGAGCAGCCCGTACCAGCGCAGCACGAACCATCCGGCTGCCAAGAGTGGAAGCCACAACAGGATGCGGATACGCCAGAGCGCGTAAGCGCGACGCTCATACGTGCCCCACGGCAGCGAGAGCGAGATTGGGAAGCGAATGTGCGGCCGTCGCGTCGGCACATACGTCGCTGAACCTCGCTGCATCGCCTACCGGAACCGTCCCAAGTTGACCGTGTCAAACTCATCATGCCCCGGTTGCGCCTTCACGCCGAAGAACCGAAGCGCCTGGTTGATCGGCCAATCGTGAAGCGGTGGAGTCGGGGGCTCATCGTCGTCGGCGTGAAATGGGCCAAAGACCACCCCGCCGTCCCGCCAGACGACGCACGCTTGGTTGCCGTCGGCGCCGAAGAAGTTGGCCTCGACATAGCCGACGTCTCCGATCGCCGAGGCTGTCGACGCGGCTGCGGCGAGGTTCGGCGTCAGGTGCTGGAAGCGTTCGGAGAACTGGGGCTTGCGCATGCCGTCCGCCCTCAACTCGACGAGGTGAAGGTCGTGACCAAGTCGGGAGATTCGATGACACCTGGCCAACGACGCCACAACAGCCACCGTCGGTTCGCTTCCGATGAAAGCCGCTAACAGGAAGCTCATCCTGGTAGCTCCGACTTGGCCGTCCTTAGCAAGACGAGTCCCGCGCCGACGAGGCGATCTTCGAGATCCTTGCGGTCTGGAGGGCTCACGGCGACAAGGATCGAAGCGTGGTTGGCATGCTGCCGAAACGGAATGTCGTCGAATGGCCTCGGGGAGTTGTCGAAGACGAGGACTGCGCCGAATTGGCTGCTTTCGCCGTAGTAGTGGCTGTCGCCGTCGCTGGATGCGTGCTCGTTGCCATCGAACGACATGTTCAGGATTCGTGACAGAACATTCACCGTGCGCTGAGCCTCTTCGGAGGCTCCGTACACCTGAAGGAATGGATGTGACGTGTCGCTCGACGACAAGGCGTATTCGCGCCTCCGGCGGCGCAGCAGTGTCAGTCCGATTCCTTCGAGGGTTGCTTGCGTATCGGCGCGATCGAACGGTTCATCGACGTTCACGACCACGGCGTAGTCGAACTCCGGGTGCGGGGCAGGGTCGCAGGGTGCGTCGAGGTTACCTGAGACGAACAGCTCCTTCATGCCGCTCGCGGGCAAGCCGCGAGATGAGTACTGACCGTATTCCAACGTCTCATCCGCGAGGACATTCACGCCAAGCGCGCGCTGAACACGAAGTGCGATGGCCGTTGCGTTGGCGCCGTTCTCGGTGGCATGGGCCTTCCGGTCGGGCAGAGCGCCGAACGTGTCGTATGTCTTCATCGTGGAAACCTCAGGCTATGCCCTCGCTCGATTATGGCCATCTCGTCTGTGTAAATCATGAAGCTAACCTTCCGGTTCGCCAGGTCGCTCATGCGCTGACGGATGCTCTCAAGCCCTAGCCTCGCCAGCGTTTCCGTTTCGTCGAGCGGCCATGTTCGCGTCGCGGTTGCCAGTCGCGCACCTAACTGGCGCGCATCGTCGAAGAGCGCTTTATCGCCGATTGCGAGGTCATAGTCGCTCCGCTTGCCGGAGTCGAATGGTAGCCCGCTCTCGTACTTGACACCGGTGACGCTGCTGCCGCGGATGCGGATCACCGCGTCGGGATAGCCCAACTCGGTCAAGTGCTTGCGAAGGGGCGCGCCGAGCGCCCGAAATTCCGCCTCATCGCGCATCCCAAGCGGGACGCTCCGAGGAATGCCTCGCACGGATAGCACGCGCGTGTCCGCCGCGATCGGGAGCTTGCGGAGCAACTTGCTCGCCGGGCCAGGCAGCGCCGCCATCCCGACGGTGACCAGCCCGTCCCGTTGATGGCCAGGAGTTGTCAGCTCATCAGCCGCCGCGCTGCCGGCTGACAGCACCCCGCTGACGGCGGCGATTCCTTCGGCGGCAGCGGCCGCCGCCTCGAGCGGCGGGAACAGCAGACCGCCGACCGCGAGCACGCCCGCCGCGATCCCCGCGATCACCGAGATCTTCCCGCCTATTTCGGCGAGATGTGACAGCGCTTCGTGCCACTGCGTTGACAGCCAATGCGCGGCGGTCTGCTTCAAGTGCTGCCACCACGATTGGTTGCGAATGCCTTGGCGCGAGGCTGCTTTCAGCGCGGCGACCGCAACTGCAGCGGCCCGATCCCGGTCGGCGTGGGCCTCGGCGTTTGCCGCCGCTGCGCGACGACACGCCGCCACCGCGGCGTCGATCGACGCCTGGTAGCGCGGCGCGGTGGGCGTTGGGGCCGGCAGACCGGCCGCTGCCGCGGCGGCGGCCGCGGTGTCGTCCGAGGCGGCGGCGGTGACCTGAGCCGCGCGCGCCGATTGAAGTTCGGCGTCCGCCCGCGCCGAAGCCGAGACGGCGGCGCGCGACCGCTCTTGCGCGTCGGCGAGCGCGCTGGCGTACCGCAGCAACGACGCGCCGGCCGTGCCGTACGACGCGCCGACCTTGTCGAGCTTTGGCGGCAGCGTGATCGCGCGAGCGTGCGCGCGACCCGCGGCGGCGCCGGTCCACGAAGAGCCGGACGACACCAGCGAGCGCAACCTGGCCGCGTGCCGCGCGACGTCGTCCGCGATCGAGGTCAGCGTATGGGCCGTCGACGCGACGGCGCCCGGGTCGCCGGGGATGACGTCGGTCGCGCTGGACATGCCCGTGAAAGTAGCCAGTCCGCGATCACCGGAGCGGGCGCAATCAGCCCGACCTGTGGATAACCCGGACGCGGTTCGCGACGCGGCGCGGATGGGAGACTGCCTGTCGTGACCATTCTCGAGATCGTCATCGCCATCGTCGTCGTGCTGGCCGTGAGCGGCGCGCTGTTCTTGCGCTCCCGCGGGACGCGCCAGTTGCCTCCCCCGCCTGCCCCGCCTGCCCCGCCGGCGCAACCCCTGGTCGAAGCGCCGTCCGCCGAGACGCTCGACGCGCAGCTCGAAACGACGATCGCGCGCCCCGAACCGGAGGCGCTCGGCGCTGACACCGCGCTGCAGCCCGACGTCGCCGAGGCGCCTGCCCCCGCCGCGGGCCGGATGGTGCGGTTGCGCGCGCGGCTGGCCAGGTCGGAGTCGACACTCGGCCAGGGCCTGCTCTCCTTGCTTTCCCGCGATTCGCTGGACGACGCGACATGGGAAGAGGTCGAGGACTTGCTGCTCACCGCCGACGTCGGAGTCGCAGCGACCACCGAACTCGTCGAATCCTTGCGCACGCAGGCGAAAGTGCTTGGCACTCGCACTCAGGACGACGCTCGCCGGCTGTTGCGCAACGGCATGCTCGACCTCGTCGACCCGAAGCTCGACCGCTCGCTCGCCACGATCCGCGACGACGGCAGCGGCCCCGCCGTCGTCCTCGTCGTTGGCGTCAACGGCACCGGGAAGACGACGACCGTGGGGAAAATGGCGCGCCTGCTGGTCGCTGAAGGCCGCCACGTCGTGCTGGGCGCGGCTGACACGTTCCGTGCCGCGGCCGCCGACCAGCTTGAGACGTGGGGACGACGGGTGGGCGCGACGACGGTGCGGGGTCCGGAGGGGGGTGACCCGGCGTCCGTGGCTTTCGACGCGGTGAAGACGGGCGCCGCCACGGAGGCCGACACCGTCCTCATCGACACCGCCGGCCGGCTGCACACCAAGGCCGGCCTGATGGACGAGCTGGGAAAGGTCAAGCGGGTCGTGGAAAAGCACGGTCCGGTCGATGAGACGCTGCTGGTGCTCGACGCGACCACGGGCCAAAACGGCCTCGTGCAGGCGCGCGTCTTCGCCGAGGTGGTGGCGATCACCGGAGTCGTGTTGACCAAGCTCGACGGGACGGCGAAGGGCGGCATCGTGGTGTCGGTGCAGCGCGAACTCGGCGTTCCGGTGAAGCTGGTCGGGCTCGGCGAGGGTCCCGACGACCTCGCGCCTTTCGAGCCGGAGGCGTTCGTCGACGCGCTGCTCGGCGATTGATGGAGTGGTCGGTCGCAGCGCGGTTCAGCTGAACAAGGTTCTCCACAGTCTTGCCGCTTAGTCGACGAGGCTTTTGTCGCGGCCGGGTGGCAGGGTTGCGCCCATGACGGTTTCGATGCATGGCCTGCGCACGGTGATCTATCCGGCCCCGGATCTGGCGGCCGCCAAGTCGTGGTGGAGCGAGCTGCTCGGCTTCGGCCCATACTTCGACGAGCCGTTCTACGTCGGCTACGAAGTGGGCGGTTACGAGCTGGGGCTGCTGCCAGACGCCGACCCGGCGCAAGGCGCGCTCACGTATTGGGGCGTCGACGACGCCGCCGCGGCGGTCGAGCAGGCGCTTGCGCGCGGCGCGACGGTGCACGCACCAGCCACCGAGGTCGGTGACGGAATCGTGACGGCGACGGTCACCACCCGACCGGTTCAATCGTCGGGTTCATCTACAACCCGCACTTCCGCGCGTCGCCGGGCGTTGAAGGCGCGTAATGAACGTGTAACGCGACGCCTCGAATTTGATCTGCGCGAAACGCACGTGTGCGAGTTCGGTAATCCGCGCCGCCGAAAGTCACTCCACATACCGGCCACCGACCCGGAGCCGGACTTCGAATGGGGAGTGGGATGCCGAAGCTCGACGCCGGCAACACGGCGTGGATGATTGCCGCGACCGCCTTGGTGTTGCTGATGACGCCAGGCCTCGCGCTGTTCTACGGCGGCATGGTGCGCGCCAAGAACGTGCTTGCGATGCTGATGCAGAACTTCGTCTGCATGGGCATCGTCAGCGTGCTATGGGTCGTCGACCTGTTCAGCCTTGCCTTCGGCAAGGACAAGTTCGGGGGATTCGTCGGAAGCGCCGCGACCTACGTCGGCCTGCACCATGGCGCCGACATTTGGGGCTCCACCGGCGTGCCGACGTCGGTCATCGCCACCTTCCAGATCACGTTCGCCATCATCACGGCGGCGTTGATCACCGGGGCGACCGCGGACCGCTTGCGTTTCGCGCCCTTCGTGGTGTTCGTGACGGCGTGGTCGATCCTGGTCTACGCGCCGATCGCGCACTGGGTGTGGGGCGGCGGCTGGCTGGCGCAGCACCACGTTGAAGACTTCGCCGGCGGCACCGTCGTGCACATCAACGCCGGCGTCGCGGGCCTTGCCCTCACGCTCGTGCTGGGCAAGCGAATCGGTTGGCCGAAGGAGCGGATGCGGCCGCACAACGTGCCGTTCGTGCTGCTCGGCGCCGGCTTGCTGTGGTTCGGCTGGATCGGCTTCAACGCAGGCAGCGAGCTCGCCGCCGACGCGACCGCCGGCTACGCGCTGATCAACTCGGTGGTCGCGACGGCCGCCGCGATGCTCGGGTGGCTGATCGTGGAGAAAGTCCGCGACGGGCACTCGACCACGCTCGGCGCGGCGTCCGGACTCGTCGCGGGTCTGGTCGCCATCACCCCGGCGTGCGGGTTCATCACGCCGGTGAGCGCCATCTGGCTTGGTCTGGTCGCCGGCGCGATCTGCGCGCTGGCAGTGGGCGTCAAGTTCAAGTTCGGCTTCGACGACTCGCTCGACGTGTTCGCGGTGCACCTGGTCGGCGGCATCGTCGGAGCGCTGTCGATCGGCCTGCTTGGCGACTCGGTCATCGGTGGCAACGACGGCCTGTTCAACGGCGGGGGATTCACCCAGCTCGGCAGGCAGTTCCTCGGGGTGGGTTCGGTCATCGCCTACACGTTCGTCGTAACCTTCATCATCGCGAAGATCATCGACAAGGCAATGGGCCTGCGGGTCAGCCGCGACGTCGAGCTCGAAGGCCTCGACATCAACCTGCACGCCGAATCCGCCTACGACTACGGCACTCCCGCAACGCACGGCGGCGTGAGCGTCGCAACCGCAGCGGCCGGCGCGCAGAAGGTGGACGCATGAAGCTCATCACCGCGATCGTCAAACCATTCAAACTGGACGACGTGAAGGTCGCCCTCGAAAGCTTCGGTGTGACCGGCATGACCGTCAGCGAGGCCAGCGGTTACGGCCGACAGCGGGGGCACACCGAGGTGTACCGAGGCGCCGAATACGAGATCGACCTGGTGCCAAAGGTGCGGCTGGAGGTCTTGGTCGATGACGACGACGCCGACGATGTCGTCGAAGTCATCGTGAAATCCGCTCAGACCGGCAAGATCGGCGACGGAAAGGTGTGGGTCGCGCCGGTCGATACGGTGTTGCGGGTGCGCACAGGCGAGCGCGGGACGGACGCGCTGTGACGGGTTGCCTGTGACGATGCCCGAGGAGCGGCTGGGGTCCGCGCGCGCCGTGCGAACGGCGCGCGCGGACTCCTGGTTGACCGAGCTCTTGTCGGACGCCGAGGGAGTCGCCTTGGTGGCCGTCGGCGGATACGGCCGCGGCGAACTCGGCGCGGGCAGCGACCTCGACGTCCTGATGTTGCACGACGGTCGGCCCGACATCGTCGCCGTCGCAGACAAGGTGTGGTACCCGATCTGGGATTCCGGCCAAAAGCTCGACCACTCGGTGCGGACGGTCAAGGAGGCGGTGACCGTGGCCGGCGCCGACATGAAGGCCGTGCTTGGCATGCTGCACGCCCGCCACGTCGTCGGCGACTCCGATCTCACCGCGCGGCTTCGGCAACACGTCCTCAGCGAGTGGAGGGCGCGGGCGACCAAACGGTTGCCGGAGTTGCGCGAGATGGTGCGCGACCGCGCCGACCGACTCGGCGAGGTCGCGTTTCTGCTTGAGCCCGATCTGAAAGACACCCGCGGCGGATTGCGTGACGTGCACGCGCTCGAGGCGATCGCCGCGGCGTGGGTCGCGGCAGGGCCTGGGGCGGTGACCAAGGCGGCGTACCGCAAGTTGCTCGACATTCGCGACGCGCTCCAAGAGGTGACGGCGAGATCGACGAGTCGGCTGGTCGCGCAAGAACAACCGGCCGTCGCGGAGGCGTTGGACCTTCGTGACGCCGACGAGCTGCTGCGGGTCGTCAGCCAAAGCGGCCGGGCCATCGCGTACGCCAGCGATCTGACGTGGCGCAGCGTCGAGGGGGCGCTGCGGCGACGTCCGAAAGCCGCCAGAAAGCCTTTGGCCGCAGGCATCGTCGAGCACGATGGCGAGGCCGTCCTCGCGCGCGGTGTCGATCCGTCGGCCGACCCGCTTTTGCCGTTGCGCGCGGCGGCCGCCGCGGCCCAGGCCGGTCTCCCGCTCGCCCCGCCCACCGTCGAAATCTTGGCGAGCCGCTCGCCAGCGCTCGCCGAACCGTGGCCGCCCGCCGCCCGTGACTCGCTGACCGCGTTGCTCGGCGCCGGAGAGCCTGCCGTCGTGGTGTTCGAAGCGCTCGACCAGTCGGGGTTGATGACGAGGCTCATCCCCGAATGGGAGAGCGTCCGGCATTTGCGGCAGCGCAATCCGCTGCATCGGTACACGGTCGATCGGCATCTGGTGCAGACCGCGGTCGAAGCTGCGACGCTCACCCGCACGGTCGCGCGGCCCGACCTGCTGTTGCTCGGCGCACTGTTCCACGACATCGGCAAAGGCGCTGAGGGCGACCATTGCGAGGCAGGCGCGCGCCTAGTCCCGCTCATCGCCAAGCGGCTTGGTCTGGCCGAACGTGACGCTGAGACGCTGGCCACCGTCGTCCGGCTGCACTTGCTGTTGCCGCAGACCGCGACCCGGCGCGACCTCGACGACCCCGCCACGATCGCGCTGGTCGCCGACGCCGTCGGCACGCCGCAGACCCTGGAGCTCCTGCACGCGCTCGCCGAGGCCGACGCGCGCGCGACCACGCCGGGCATGTGGGACGACTGGAAGTCCGGACTCGTCAGGACGCTCGTCGAGCGCGTCGCCGCGTTGCTCACTGGTGCCGAAATCCCAACGCCGGACGACGAACTGCCGCCGGCCGTGCTCGAGCTGGCCAAACGCGGCGAGCTCGCCGTGGTGGCGGAGGCGACCACAGAGGCGAGCCGCATCACGGTGATCGCGCCCGACCGGCCCGGACTGCTGTGCCGCTCCGCGGGCGTGCTCGCGTTGCATCGGTTGGGGATTCGCGCCGCCAGCGCGACATCGGTCGACGACACCGCGGTCACGATTTTCGACGTCGACCCCGCGTTTTTGGCCGAGGTCGACGCCGGCCGGATTCGGGAGGATCTGCGGCGCGCCCTCGACGGAACGCTCGACGTGGGGCAGCGGCTCGCGAAACGGGCCGCTTCTGCGTCGTCCGCGAAAACGCCGCCGCCGGCGCCGCGCGTCCTGCTGGCCGGCCGCGCGTCGTCGTCCGCGACGGTGTTGGAGGTGCGGGCGCACGACGAGCCGGGCCTGCTGTTCGCCGTCACTCGGACGCTGGCCGACTACGCCCTCGACGTCCGGTCGGCTCGGGTCGAGACTCTCGGCGCCGAGGTCGTCGACGCGTTCTACGTCACCGATCAACGCGGTCGGCCGTTGTCGCCCGACCGCGCCGAGATGGTGCGAAGCGCGGTCGAGGAGTCGCTCGCGGCGCCCCGGTAGGCTGGCGGGCGTGTTTGACACTTTGTCCAGCCGGCTGGAGTCGGTCTTCAAGTCCTTGCGCAGCAAGGGCAGGCTCTCCGAGGCCGACATCGACGCCACCGCGCGCGAGATCCGGGTCGCGCTGCTGGAGGCGGACGTCGCGCTGCCGGTTGTCAGAGAGTTCATCGCCGCGGTCAAGGAGCGCGCGGCGGGCGCGGAGGTCTCCCAGGCGCTGAACCCCGCCCAGCAGGTCATCTCGATCGTCAACGACGAGCTGATCCGCATCCTGGGTGGCGAGACCCGCCGGCTGCGGTTCGCCAAGAACCCGCCGACCGTGATCATGCTCGCCGGTCTGCAAGGCTCCGGCAAGACGACGCTCGCCGGCAAGCTGGCGAGATGGCTTGGCGGGCAAGGGCACGCGCCGCTGCTGGTGGCGGCCGACCTGCAACGGCCCAACGCGGTGCAGCAGCTGCAGGTGCTCGGCGAGCGGGCGAAGGTGCCGGTGTTCGCGCCAGAGCCGGGTTCTGGCGTTGGCGACCCGGTCGCGGTCTCGCGAGCCGCCATCGACCACGCGCGTCGGCAAAACCACGACATCGTCATCGTCGACACCGCCGGTCGGCTCGGCATCGACGCCGAGATGATGCAGCAGGCGGCCGACATCCGCGACGCCGTCTCACCCGACGAGATCCTCTTCGTCGTCGACGCGATGATCGGCCAGGACGCGGTCAACACCGCGCTCGCGTTCGAGGACGGCGTCGGGTTCGACGGCGTGGTGCTCACCAAGTTGGACGGTGACGCGCGCGGTGGCGCCGCGCTGTCGGTCGCGTCGGTCACCGGGCGTCAGGTGATGTTCGCGAGCACCGGCGAAAAGCTCGAGGATTTCGACGTTTTCCATCCCGAGCGCATGGCTTCTCGCATCCTCGGCATGGGCGACATCCTCACGCTCATCGAGCAATCCCAGGCCGCCTTTGACAGCGACCAGGCTGAGGAGACCGCGCGCAAGCTCACCGAGGGCGGCCTCACGCTTGAGGACTTCCTCGAGCAGATGATGGCCGTGCGCAAGATGGGTCCGATCGGCAACCTGCTCGGGATGCTGCCCGGCATGGGCCAGATGAAAGAGGCGATCTCGCAGATCGACGACAAGGACGTCGACCGGATCGCGGCCATCATCCGCTCGATGACCCCCGCCGAGCGCGAAGACCCCAAAATCATCAACGGCTCCCGGCGGGTGCGCATCGCCAATGGCTCCGGCGTGACCGTCGCCGAGGTCAACAATCTCGTCGATCGCTTCTTCGAAGCGCGCAAGATGATGAAGCAGATGGCCGGCATGGGGATGCCCGGCATGAAGCGCGCCACCAAGGCGACCAAGTCGAGCAAGGGCAAGAAAGGCAAGAAAGGCAAGGGCGGCGGCCGTCCAGGGGGTCGTCCGGGATTGCCGCCCGGGTTCCCCAACGGCATGCCAGGCGGCCTCGGCGGGATGCAGGGTCAGCTGCCGCCCGGCATGAAGATGCCTGACTTGTCGAAGCTCAAGTTCCCGTCGTCCGGCGACCGCGAGCAGTGAGCTCTGCCGTGGCGGGCAAGGCGCTGCACGTCCGCGCCGTCGTCCTGCCTGAGGGCGAGCCGCGAGACCTTTACGTTATCGAAGGCCGGTTGACCCTCGACCGGCCGACATATCTTGATATCGAGACACTTGCGTCAGCTGGTTTCACGCTGCCCGGACTGGTCGACGCGCACTGCCATGTCGGGCTGGCAAGTGAAGGCGGCGTGCCGGTCGACGTCGCGCGCGAGCAGGCGGTCACCGATCGCGACACCGGCGCGCTGCTGTTGCGGGACGCCGGCGTGCCGCAGACGTACTACGAGTTCGACGACGACCCTGAGCTGCCGCGCATTGTTCACGCCGGACAACATCTGGCGCGCACCAAGCGGTACTTGCGCAACTTCGGCCTGGAGATGGAACCGGAGGAGTTGCCCGACGCCGCCGAGGCGCAGGCGCGGCGACCAGGTGGCCACAGCACCCCGTGGGTGAAGTTCGTCGGTGACTGGATCGATCGCGGCGTCGGCGACCTCGCGCCATGCTGGCCGGGCGAGGTGTTGAAGGAGGCAGTCGCTCGCGCGCACGCCGCCGGCGCCCGTGTCGCCGTCCACGTCTTTGGCGAGGACGCGCTGCCGGATTTGATCGCGGCGGGCGTCGACTCGATCGAGCACGGCACGGGGATAGACGAGACGACGATCGACGACGTCGCGGCCCGGGGCATCGCCGTCGTCCCGACGCTTGTCAACATCGACAACTTCGACGCGTTTGCCGACCAGGCGACCAAGTACCCGGCGTACGCGGAACGGATGCGCCGGCTGAAGCGAAGCTCTCGGCGGCGGCTGCTGAATCTTCATGAGGCCGGCGTGCCGATCTACGTCGGCACCGACTCGGGCGGCCAGTTGCCGCACGGCATCGTCGTGGATGAGATGCTCGCGATGCGCGACGCCGGCCTACCAGCCCTCGATGTGCTCGCCGCCGGCTCGTGGAAGGCGCGCGAGTGGCTGGGCTTGCCCGGCTTGGTCGAGGGTGCGCCGGCCGACTTCGTCCTTTACGACGACGACCCTCGGGTCGACCTCGCGGTGCTGCGCGCGCCCCGGCGCGTCGTGGTGCGCGGGAACGTCGTTCGTTGACGCTGGGTCAGCCGGCGCAGGCGGCGTTCAGGTTCAACCGCACCAGGTCGCCCTGCACGGCGTACGCGTGACCGCCGATTGAGGTGACGGGGCCCTGGATGGCGTCCCAGTTCTCGAGAATCGCCCCGGTCTTGGGGTCGACGCATGAGAGGCCCTCATCGCCGCCGTTGCGCACCCACAACACCTTGCTGCCCGCCCACAAAATCGCGCCGGGACCAAGCTGATCCGCCACCGGGCTCGACCCGATGACACTCAACGTCGACCCGTCGAGATGCTCGACGCGCTTTGAATCACCCGAGCCGTAGCCGCCGACCCACACCTGACCGCCGACCACCGCGATCGAGCTCTTGCCCCAGGGCAATGTCGCGCCGGCGGTCGCGACCCGACTGATTCCGCGTGTCGATGGCAAGGATTGACGTGCCACCCAGCCCTACGCTTGCCGATGGCCGTCGCGACCCACTCTCCGACGAGCACGCGGTGCCGGGCGGGGTCGGCGGCGACCGAATAGACCGGGGCGTGGATGACCTGCTTCGCCGCCGCCCAGTCAGCGGCGCCGGACGGCAGCATGTACAGGCCCTCGTTGGCGGCCAGCCACAGGTTGCCGTCGATCGCGGCCGCGCTGAAGAAGTTCAGCCCGCCTTCGAACGTCGCCAGCACCTGCAAGGAGTTGGCGTCGTAGAGGCGCACCTGGCCGATGTCTTGCGACCACACCCAGAGCCGGTCGCCGTCGACGGCCAGGCCGCTCGGCGTGCCGGCAGGTCCAGGCGCCGTCGCGACGACCCGCGTTCCCGTGGCGTCGAGCTTTATGACGTTCGTGGTCAAGACATAGAGCCCGGACGACGTGGCCACCACGTCCATCGGCGCCTGCCACTTGTCGCCGCCGAGTGCGACGGACGTGCCCACCGACCCGCGTAACGCATCGGAACTCGCGACCGAAGGGCCCGCCGGGGCCACCGGATGAGACCGGCCCTGCGCGGCCAGCGCGCCGCCAGTGGCGGTGACTGCGACAAGGGCGACGGCCGCGGCGCCAGCTGCCAGTTGCCGATGCCTGCGCCTGGTCGCGCGGCGACGCACCCCGTCGTAGAAGGACGGCGGCGGGTCGACACGCCGCCGGTCGTCAGTGACCGTTTCGCGCAGCAACTCCTCAAGGTTGTTCATCGTCGCGCGTTCTCCTTGTCCACGATTTCGCGAAGCCGGGTCAATCCCTTGGACGCTTGGCTTTTCACCGTTCCGCGACTGCAGCCGAGCACCTCCGCTATGTCGGCCTCGGATAGGTCCTCGTAGTAGCGCAGCACCAGGACCGCGCGCTGTCGGGCAGGCAACCGCGAGAGCGCGGTCCACATCGCGTCCCGCTGGTCCAGGTCGTGCTCAGGGCGCTGCGCGGCCGCGTCGTCCGGAATGACGGCGCGCGGTTGCTCGCGCCACGGCTTGCGGCGTAACGCGTTGAGGTGGGTGGTCACGATCGCCCGCCGGACGTAGCCCTCGGGGTTGTCCTTGCGCCGCACCCGCGGCCAGGCGAGCGCGGTCTTCGCGAGGGCGGTCTGGACGACGTCCTCGGCGGTGTGCGGGTCGCCGGTCAGCACGTGGGCGAACCAGAGCAGGGAGGGCGACCGGGCGGTCACGAACGCCCGGAAGTCGGCCTCGTCGGCCGGCCTCATGACGGCGTCCGCCTGCTCATGACCATAAGGACACGGTCTCGCGCGTCGCGGTTGCCCGGCGAGGGTCCGCGCGCAGGTTCTGGTGACGTTCGCTACCGGAATCCGGGAGTAAACGTCACGAAGATCGGCGGCGGTCTCGGGCCGGTGCGAGGGCGCGACGGCGGCATCGGTCTCGGGCGGGCGCCAGGGCGCGACGGCGGCGCAGCCGACGGTCTGGCAGAATGGCGGGCCGTACACCGGAAACACCGGCCGGCGGCGAGCCCTCTACCTCGCGCGGGCCGTGTCCCCGGGTCGCCTGTGTCCCGGATCCCCACCCGGTGCACTGCCGCCCACCGGTTTCATCAAGAGCTGGAGTAACGCACCCCGTGGCAGTCAAGATCAAGCTCATGCGCCTGGGCAAGATGCGCGCGCCGTACTACCGCATCGTCGTCGCCGACTCGCGCACCAAGCGCGACGGTCGCGCGATCGAGGAGATCGGCAAGTACCACCCGAAGGAGGACCCGTCCTTCATCGAGGTCGACGGCGAGCGCGCCGCCTACTGGCTCGGCGTGGGCGCGCAGCCCACCGAGGCGGTCACCGCCATCCTCAAAGTCACCGGTGACTGGCAGAAGTTCAAGGGCGAGGCCGCCCCGCCGCCGATGAAGGTCGCCGCGCCGAAGGCCGACAAGAAGGCCATGTTCGAGGCCGCCGCCAAGGAGAGCGCGGGCGAGCCGACGGCGGAGGCGACCACGCCGAAGAAGCGGCCCGCCAAGAAGGCCGCCGAAGAGCCGCAGCCGCCGCGAGCACCGCCGCCAGGCCGCCGAGCAGCCCGCCGCCGAGCGCGTCGAGGACACCCCGGCCGCGACGTCCGAGCAGACCGAGTCAGCGGGCGAGACCACGCAGGCTGAGGGCGAGTCGGCGGTGCCATCTGAGGGCGAGTCCGCCGCGTCGTCCGAGGCGTCAGCCTCGTCCGAGTCTGCGAGCTGACCCGTGCCGACGCTGGAGACTGACGTTCTCGAAGAGGCGCTCGAGCACCTGGTGAAGGGCATCGTCGCCCACCCCGACGACGTCACCGTGCGGGCCCGCTCGCAACGGCGCGGCCAGGTGCTTGAGGTTCGGGTTCATCCGGAGGACCTCGGCAAGGTCATCGGCCGTGCGGGTCGCACCGCGAAGGCGTTCCGCACTGTCATGTCGGCGCTCGGCGGCTCGTCGGTCCGCGTCGATTTGGTCGACGTCGACGGCGGTCGCTGAGCGGCGCGCAACGCGCAGGCCGACCATGAACACCGGGCCGACCAGGCAGCTCGTCGTAGGCCGCATCGGCCGGGCGCACGGCATCAAGGGCGAGGTCGGGGTCGAGGTTCGCACCGACGACCCTGACCTGCGCTTCGCCGTCGGCGGGCAACTGGTCACCGACCCGCCCGAGCGCGGTCCGCTGCGCGTCGCCGGCACCCGCTGGCACTCGGGTCGGCTGCTGGTGAACTTCGCGGGCGTCGCCGATCGCACGGCCGCTGAGGCGTTGCGCGGCACGCTGCTGCTGGCTGACGTCGACGAGTCGGCGCGGCCGGACGATCCGGATGAGTTCTACGACCACCAGTTGATCGGTCTTCGGGTCGTCACCACGGCCGGCGACCAGGTCGGCGAAGTCGCGGACGTGCTGCACCTTCCCGCTCAAGCCATGCTTGCGATCACACGCCCTGACGGCGCCGAGGTGTTGGTGCCGTTCGTACGCCAACTGGTGCCCGCCGTCGACCTCGACGCCAAGCTGCTCACCGTCGAACCGCGCCCCGGATTGCTCGACCCGGAGGCCGCCGATGAAGGCTGACCGGCGTTACAGGGAAACAATTCGCCGCTATAGCGCTGAGAGTTTCCCAGCAAGAAGACAAGGTGGCGGGTGAGTCGATGCGGGTCGACATCGTCACCATCTTCCCCGCCTACTTCACGCCGCTCGAGCTCTCGCTGATCGGCAGGGCGCGCGAGCGGGGGCTACTCGACGTCCGGATTCACGATCTGCGCGACTTCAGCCACGACGTCCATCGCACCGTCGACGACACTCCGTATGGCGGCGGTCCGGGCATGGTCATGACGCCGCCGCCGTGGGGTGAGGCGCTCGACAAGATCTTCTCGGACGACGACGGGTCGCCGGGGTCGCCGGGGTCGCCGGTGCTCGTCGTGCCGACGCCGTCCGGCGAGCTGTTCACGCAGGCGAGGGCGCACGAGTACGCGGCGCGACCGCGGCTCGCGTTCGCCTGCGGGCGCTACGAGGGCATCGACTACCGGGTGATCGAGCACGCCCGCACCCGAACCCGGGTCGACGAGGTCTCGATCGGCGACTACGTCCTCGGCGGGGGCGAGGCGGCCACGCTGGTCATCATGGAGGCCGTCGTCCGGCTGCTGCCGGGCGTGGTCGGCAACGCGGAGTCGCTGATCGAGGAGTCGCACGCCGCCGGGCTGTTGGAAGGTCCGGCGTACACCAAGCCGCCCAGCTGGCGCGGGCTCGACGTGCCCGAGGTGCTGACGTCCGGCAACCACGCGGCGATCTCCCGCTTTCGGCACGAGCAGTCGCTGTCGCGGACGACGCAACGCCGCCCGGACCTGCTCGCCAGGGGTGAGCGCGGTGAGCGCGGTGAGCAACAGCCGATTCGGCCAACCGGAGAGGCTGTGGCAGACTAGAGCGGTTGCTCGCGTGACCGCGGGCCCATCTGACGATCAGCCCCTCACCAGGCAGGACCACATCGCCATGCACAGTCTCGACACGCTCGACGCCGCCTCGCTGCGTTCCGACGTCCCCGACTTCCGGCCTGGTGACACCCTGAAGGTCCATGTGCGAGTGGTCGAAGGCAGCCGCTCCCGCGTGCAGGTCTTCCAGGGCGTGGTGATCCGCCGCCAGGGCAGTGGTGTGCGCGAGACCTTCACCGTCCGCAAGGTCAGCTTCGGCGTCGGCGTCGAGCGCACGTTCCCCGTGCACACGCCGAGCATCGAGAAGATCGAGGTCGTCATGCGGGGCGACGTCCGCCGGGCCAAGCTCTACTACCTGCGCGAGCTGCGCGGCAAGAAGGCGAAGATCCGCGAAAAGCGCGAGACGCGAGACACTGCGGCCGCCAACTGACGGCCCGCTGGCGCGCGAGCGCAGCACGGGGTCAGCGATGATCGAGGAGCCGGTTCCCGGCCGGCCGCCACCGAGGAGCCGGTTCGGTCGGCGGCCACCGCGGCGTCCGATCCCGCCGCGGCGCCGGGGGAGACGCCCACCGTGCGCCCGCGCGGTGGAAGCCATCGCCGGCGTCCGCCGGCGAAAGAGCCGACGAAGCCGAAGAAGCAGCGGCCGTTCATTCTCGAAGTGCTCGTGTTGGTGTGCGTGGCGTTCGGCATCGCCTTGCTGGTGCACACCTTCTTGTTCCAGGCTTTCTTCATCCCGTCCGGCTCGATGGAGAACACGCTCCACGTCGGCGATCGCGTGCTGGTGAACCGGCTCTCCTACAAGGTCGGGCACGTGCAGCGCGGCCAGATCGTGGTCTTCAACGGCGTCGACTCCTGGACGCCCGAGGTCACCACCCCGCCGGCGACCAACCCGGTCTCGCGGACGTTGCGCGACGTCGGCAGCTTCCTCGGCTTCGCGCCGGCCGGTGAGAAGGACTTCATCAAACGGGTGATCGGCGTCCCCGGAGACCGCGTCGTCTGTTGCGACGCGCAGGGCCGGATCACCGTCAACGGCAAGGCTCTCGACGAGACCTACCTCGCCGCGGGGGAGCCTGCCGTCCACACCACGACCGACGTGAACAACCAGCGGCACTTCGACATCGTCGTCCCGCCTGGGCGGCTCTGGGTCGAGGGCGATCACCGCGACGACTCCGCCGACTCCCGGTCGCACACCGGCGACCCAGGAGGCGGCACGATCCCCGAGAGCAAGGTCATCGGGCGCGCTTTTGTGATCGTGTGGCCGGTCAAGCACTGGCGAGGGCTGGGCATCCCGGCCGCCTTCCACGGAGTCCCGAAGGGCGCGTCGGCTGCCGCGGCGATCGGTTTGCCGTACGCCGCCGGCGGCGTGGCGGTGCTGCCGTTCGGGGCGTGGCGGGCGCGCAAGCGGCGCCGCCGCCGCTCAGGCGGCTCAGTCGGTCCTGGTCGCGGGGGCGGCCGGCGGTGTCGGAGTTGTCGGGGCAGCCCGCGACCTGAAACCACGACGTAGGCTGCTGCGATGCCCGCTGCGAAGACCACAGCGCGCACGACCGCGCGGACGACGTCCCCACGCAAGCCGACCCAGCGGAAGGCGACCGCGGGCAAGGCCGCGCGCAAACCGCCGAACCTCTACGCCTACGAGCGGGCGTTGCTGAAAGCCGGGCTCGACCCGGTCGCGGGCGCCGACGAGGCCGGGCGCGGCGCATGTGCCGGCCCGCTCGTCGTGGGAGCCTGCGTGCTTCCCGCCGGACGGCGTGGCGTCGTCCCCGAACTCGCCGACTCCAAGCTGTTGACCCCGGCGGCGCGGGAGCGGGTCTACGCCCGCGTCGTGGAGCGCGCGCTGGCCTGGACGGCGGTCGTCATCCCGGCGTCCGAGGTCGACCGGCTTGGCTTGCACAAGGCCAACGTCGAGGGGATGCGCCGTGCGGTGGCGGGCCTCGCGACGCGGCCCGCGTACGTCCTCACCGACGGTTTCCCGGTCGCCGGGATCGGCGCGCCCGGTCTCGCGGTGTGGAAGGGAGATCGGGTGGCGGCGTGCATCGCCGCGGCGTCCGTGATCGCCAAGGTCACCCGCGACCGGCTGATGGTCGCGATGCACGACGAGTTTCCGGCATACGGCTTCGACGAGCACAAGGGATACGTGACCCGGGAGCATCAAGAGGCGCTGTGGCGGCACGGGCCGTGCTGGCAGCATCGGCGGTCGTTCGTCAACGTGCGGGCGGCCGACGGCATGATCGAATTGACCGGTCTCAGGGCGGCCGCGATGAGCGACAATGAGACCGTGGCGGACGAGGTGGCGGCAGATCTGGCGGCGGACGTGGCGGCCGAGTTGATCGAGATCCCGGTGGAGTCTCGGTGAGCGCCGAGGATCTTGAGAACTACGAGACCGACATGGAGCTGCAGCTCTATCGCGAGTACCGCGACGTCGTCGGTCTGTTCAAGTACGTCATCGAGACCGAGCGCCGCTTCTACCTGACGAACGAGTACACGCTCGACGTGCGCAACGCCGGCGGCGAGGTCTTCTTCGAGGTGAGCATGTCCGACGCGTGGGTGTGGGATATGTACCGTCCGCAGCGGCTGGTCAAGAACGTCAAGGTCGTCACCTTCAAGGACGTCAACGTCGAGGAACTCGCGAAGAGCGACCTGCAGATTCCCGACGGCTCCTGACGTCCACAGGCGTCGCTCGCGCTCTCCACAGCGATCGTCATGACGGCGTGTTCGCCGTCCGCGCTTCGGCAGTCTCATTGCCGGAGGTGGTGTCGTGGTGGCGGTCGACGCAGATCGGACGACGCACGTTGGTGGCACGAGCGGACCGAGTGGACCGAGTGGACCGAGTGCGGCGAGCGGTCGGAGTGGACCGGGCAAACCGGGCAACCCGAGAGCCGCGCTAGGCAAGTACGGCGAGGATGTCGCGGCACGACATCTGGTCGCGGCGGGTTTTTGCTTGCTGGCGCGCAATTGGCGCTGCCGCGACGGTGAGATCGACATCGTCGCGCGCGACGGCGATGTTCTGGTGGTCTGCGAGGTGAAGACCCGGCGCGACGTCGCGTTTGGCACGCCACTCGACGCCGTGACTCCGGCGAAGGCGGCCCGGCTGCGGCGGCTTGCCGCGCGTTGGTTGACGGCCACCCGCGAGGCGCGGTCGGCCGATGGCGACAGCGGGTTCGCGGACGTGCGGTTCGACGTCGTCTCGGTGCTGCTGCCGCGGGCCGGCGCGCCGGCGGTCGAGCACCTGCGGGGAGCGTTTTGATGGCGCTCGCCCGGGCCTGGTCGGTGGCGCTCACCGGCGTGCGGGGTCAGGTCGTGGAGGTCGAGGCTGATCTCGCACAAGGCCTGCCGGGCCTGACGATTGTCGGGTTGCCCGACGCGGCCCTGTCGGAGTCGCGCGACCGGGTGCGGGCCGCGATTCAAAACTCGCGAGAGGAGTGGCCGCAAAAGCGCATCACCCTCGGCCTTTCTCCGGCGACGTTGCCGAAGCGCGGTTCGGGCTTCGACCTCTCGATGGCGGCCGCGATCCTGTGCGCCGCGGGTCGCGTTCCGGCGTCCGCCTTGCACGGGCTCGTGCTCTTCGGCGAACTCGGGCTCGACGGCCAGGTGCGACCGGTGCGCGGTGTGCTGCCCGCCACTTTGGCCGCGTCGCAGGGAGGTTTCTCACGAGTCGCGGTGCCGAGGGGCAACGCGTCGGAGGCGCGGCTGATCGTCGACGTCGAGGTCTGGCCGGTCGGCTCGCTCGTCGAGTTGCTGCAGGCATTGCGCAGCGGTGAGCCGCCCTCGGGGGGTGACGTCGTCGACCTGGCAACCGCCATCGCCGCGCGGGAGTCGGCGTCGGCGGGTGCGCTGGCTGACCTCTCCGACGTGCTCGGGCAACCGACCGGCCGCCGCGCGGTCGAGGTCGCGGCAGCGGGCTCGCATCACACGTTCTTGCTGGGCGATCCCGGCACGGGCAAGACGATGCTCGCCGCCCGGTTGCCGGGATTGCTGCCGAAGCTGGACTACGACGCGGCGCTGGAGGTGACCGCGGTTCACTCGGTGGCGGGCGTGCTGCCTGCGGAATGCCCGCTCATCACCCGGGCGCCGTTTCGGGATCCGCATCACACGACGTCGGTGGCCGCCTTGGTGGGTGGCGGCAGCGGGATGGCCCGGCCGGGGCAGGCTTCGCTCGCGCATCGCGGCGTCCTCTTTTTGGATGAGGCGCCAGAGTTCGCGTCCGGCGTGCTTGACGCGCTTCGCCAACCGCTGGAGTCGGGGCAGGTGACGATCGCGCGATCGGGCGGGGTGGCGCAGTTCCCCGCCCAGTTCTTGCTTGTGCTGGCGGCGAATCCGTGTGGTTGCGCGACGGCCGGCACGCCCGCGTCATGCACCTGCTCGCCGCTGATGCGGCGGAGGTATCTGGCGAAGCTGTCGGGTCCGCTGCTCGACCGGGTCGACCTTCAGGTGCGGATGGATCCGGTCAGCCGCGCGGATCTGCTCGCCGACCGCGGAAATGTCGAGCCTTCCGAGGTGGTCGCCGCGCGGGTGTCGGTCGCTCGGGAGCGGGCCGCGCGACGATTCGCCGCAACGCCGTGGCGCACGAACACCGAGATTCCGGGCCGCGAACTGCGCGGTCGGTGGGCGCCGGCCCGACCGGCGTTGAAGGCGGCCGAGCGGGCGCTTGACCTCGGCCGGTTGTCGGCGCGCGGCCTCGATCGCGTGTTGCGTGTCGCGTGGACGCTGGCCGACCTCGCCGAGGTCGATCGGCCCGGCGCCGAGGAGATCGACGAGGCGCTGTATCTACGCACGGGGGTGGCGGCGTGAGCGGGGAGACGGACGCGGCGTCGGGCCAGTGGGGTGCCCGGTCGGGTGCCCCGGGCGCCGAGCGGCGGGCGCGGGCGTTGCTGTCACGGATCGCCGAGCCCGACGCGGAGTTGTCGCGACGCGTGGTCAGCGACGGCGCAGTGGCGGCGGTGCAAGGCTTGCGCGACGGCACCCTGAAGGTGAAGAACGCGCTGCACTGGCAGGCGCGGGTGGCTGGCGCGCGACCCGAACGCGACCTCGAGGCGGCCCGCGCCTGTGACGCGCGGTTCATCGTGCCGGGCGACGACGAGTGGCCGTCCTCGCTGGACGAGTTGGCTTATTTGGACGACGAGTACGCGTCGGTGCCATACGGATTGTGGGTGCGCGGAGACCTCGACCTACGTGCCGCGTTCGCGCGCTCGGTCGCAATCGTGGGGGCGCGGGCGTCGAGCGCGTACGGCGAGTACGTCGCGGCCGAGTTCGCCCTCGGCGCCGTCGACCGCGGCTGGACGGTCGTCAGCGGCGGCGCGTACGGCATCGACGGCGCCGCGCATCGCGGCGCGATCAGCGGTGGCGGGGCCACCGTCGCGGTGCTCGCCTGTGGCGTGGACGTCGCGTATCCGCGCGGTCATTCGGCGCTGATCGAGCGGATCGCCTCGACCGGGCTCGTGGTCAGCGAGTGGCCGCCCGGCTGCGCGCCGATGCGGCACCGGTTCTTGGTGCGCAACCGGGTGATCGCCGCGTTGACGGCCGGGACGGTGGTTGTCGAGGCCGCGTCTCGAAGCGGCTCGCTGAGCACCGCGAACCGGGCGCGTGACCTGGGCAGGCACGTCATGTCGGTGCCGGGGCCGATCACGTCCGCGATGTCCGCCGGCACGAACGCGTTGCTCAAACAGCCGTGGGCCTCCTGCGTGACGAGTGCGGCCGACGTGATCGAGATGGTCGGCGCGATCGGCGACGACCTCGCCCCGCCGCCTGAGGTGCGCCAGGATCCGCGCGACGACCTGGACGCCGTCTCGCGCCGGGTGCTCGACGCTGTTCCGGTGCGCATGCCGGCGGGGCCGGCCCGAATTGCCAGCGCGGCGGGTGTCGAGCTTCGGCAGGTGACCCGCGCGCTCGGCGCGCTCGCCGCCCGCGGCCTGGTGACGCGTACGGACGGCGGCTGGCGGTTGCCACCGGCTGCTCGACGGCGCGCCTCGCCGCGGCGCGGTGCTGAAAGTGACGGCGAGTTCGGCGCCGAGCGTGGCGGTGCTTGACGCGGACGTCGTCCGCCGCGAGCGTGTCGGGCGTGGGTGCGAACGTGGCGGCTGCGTCAGCCGAGTTGCCGCCTGGGCTCGCCAACGCGCTGGCCGCGTTCGACCAGCACATTGGTTTGGAGCGCGGGCTCTCGCCGAACACCGCCAGGGCGTACCGCACCGACGTCGAGAGCCTGCTTGACCACGCCGCTCGCCTGGGCGCCGTTGAGCCGGGCGACATCGACATCGCGACGTTGCGCAGCTGGCTGGCGAAGCTGACGACGTTGGGAAAGGCCCGGACGACGATCGCCCGCAGGGCGTCGTCCGCTCGCGTCTTCACCGCGTTCTGCGCTAAGCGCGGGTGGCTGGCCCGCGACCCGGGCTTGACCTTGGCCACGCCGAAGGCGCCTCGGGCGTTGCCGGGGGTGCTGTCCGTGCGGCAGGCCGCCCAACTGCTCGAACCGGTCGCCCGTGTCGACGACCCGACGGCGGTAGCGGACGCCGACGACCCGGCGGAGGCCGCCGTCGCATTGCGTGACGCGGCGATGCTCGAGGTGCTGTATGCCACCGGGATCCGGGTCGGCGAGCTGGTCGGTCTCGACGTCGACGACGTCGACCAGGGCCGCCGGGTGGTGCGCGTGTTCGGCAAGGGCAGCAAGGAGCGTTCGGTGCCGCTCGGGCTGCCGGCTGCGCGGTCCGTCGAGCGATGGGTGTCGGACGGTCGGCCGACGCTGTTGACCGCGACGAGCGGGCCGGCCCTGTTCCTCGGCGCGCGCGGCGGGCGGATCGATCAGCGGGCCGTTCGGCGGTTGGTCCACGCCAGATTGGCGATCGTCGAGGGGCGCCGGATCTTGGTCCGCACGGGCTGCGACACAGTGCCGCAACCCATCTGTTGGAGGGCGGCGCAGACCTAAGAACCGTCCAAGAGATACTCGGTCACGCTACGCTCGCAACCACACAGATCTACACGCATGTATCCGTCGAGCGACTGAGGGCTACTTATGACCGCGCGCACCCCAGAGCCTGAGCGCTCCGGCGTGCTAGCCAGCACAGCAGAAGAAGACGCGGCCAAGTTGGACGCGGAGGCGGCGAAACTCGACGCCGAAGCCGCGCTTCGCGACCTCTGGCACGAGTTCAAAGCCACCGGCGAGGGCCGGCTGCGCGAGCGGCTGATCCTGCACTACTCACCGTTGGTGAAGTACGTCGCCGGGCGGGTAGGCGTCGGGCTGCCGCCGAACATCGAGCAGGCCGACCTCGTCTCGTACGGCATCTTCGGCCTGATCGACGCCATCGAGAAGTTCGACCTCGACCGCGCGATCAAGTTCGAGACCTACGCGATCAGCCGCATCAAGGGCGCGATCATCGACGAGTTGCGCGCGATCGACTGGATTCCGCGCTCGGTGCGTTACAAGGCCCGCGAGGTGGAGAAGGCGTACGCCGCGCTCGAGGCGAAACTGCATCGCACCCCGACCGAGGCCGAGGTGGCTGGTGAGCTCGGGCTTAGCCTCGACGAGCTGCACACCATCTTCAGCCAGGTCTCGTTCGTGAACGTGATTGCGCTCGACGAGCTGCTCAACGTCGGCGGTGAGCGGGGCGACAAGCTGTCGCTGGTCGACACCCTCGAAGACACCAAGGCGGAAGACCCGGTCGAGGCCTTCGAGACCGAGGAGACCAAGTACCTGCTCTCGCGCGCGATCAACACCCTGCCGGAGCGGGAGAAGATCGTCGTCACGTTGTATTACTACGAGGGCTTGACGCTGGCCGAGATCGGCCAGGTGCTCGGCGTGACCGAGAGCCGGATCTGCCAGATGCACACCAAGGCCGTGCTGCAGTTGCGCGCGAAGATCGCCGAGCAAACCTCCGCCTGATCACTGCTCGGCCGCTCGGCAGCCTGTCTGTCGGCCGCTCGGCAGCCTGTCTGTCGGTCGCTCGGCCAGCCTGTCTGTCGGTCGCTCGGCCGGCCTGTCTGTCGGTCGCTCGGCCGGGGCGCTGGCATGCAGTCCACCGGCTCGGCGGGGTAACAATTCGTCGCTATAGCGCTGGAAGTTACCCCGATGTGGGAGGGCGAGCGGCAGCCCCGGTCAGCCGCGGCTCACGCCGCCCGGCCAGGCGAACCGGCCGCGTCGGAGCGGCCACCCGAGCCGCCTGCGAGTCGCGGCGGCGCTGACCGCGAGCATCGCGCCGGCCGCGACCGCCGCTGCCGCTGCCGCTGCCGCTGCCCTGGCCCTGGCGCTGGCCCTGGCCCTGGCGCTGGCAGCGAACATTGCCGCAGCCCGCCCCTCGGGCGGGTGCGACGGGCCGGATCCGACGGATGGTGGCTCCCGCGTCGCGCGCGCGGGCGCGGCAATCGGCAGGCCGGCCGTCGGCAGGCTCGCGGGCGCGGCCGTCGGAACGGTGGCAATCTGCAGGCCGGCCGTCGGCAGGCTCGCGGGCGCGGCCGTCGGCAGGCCGTCCGCCCAGATTGGCAGCAAGCGCACCCGCTTCGCCCCGAGCAGCCCGAGCAGCCCGAGCGGATCGATGTAGGCGTCGCCGCGGATCGCGCCCCAGTGCAGGCAGCCGCCCGGCGGTCCGCAGCCGTCGGACACCGCCGACACCCGCCCGATGACCTGGCCGCGACGCACGGTGGCGCCGCGCGAGACCACCGGGTCGATCGGTTCGTACGTCGTGCGGACTGCGCCGTGGCTGACCGACACCACGCCGCGACCGGCGAGCGGCCCGGCGTACAGCACCACGCCATCGGCCGCCGCGACGACCGTTCCGCCCGCCGTCACGGCGAGATCAACGCCTCGATTACCCGGTAGCCACGGCTGTCCCGGCGCGTCGAAACCGCGCAGCACACTCAGCGGCGTCGGCAGCGGCGCCACGTACCCGCCGACAGGCGTCGCCTCCACGTGCCGCGCCGGTCCGAAGACCGCCCAAGCGAACGCCATCAGCACCGCGGCGGACACCACGAACAGCAGCCGCTGTCGCATCACCATGCAAGCAGCGTCGCGCGCGGAGCACCGCCGTCCGCTCTCGAACACCGTTGTTGTGGACGACGGATCGGCGCGCTGTGGACGTCAGCTCGCGACGGCCGTCTCGTCGAGAGGCTGGGCGAACTGCGCGTTGTACAGCCCGTGGTAGGCGCCCTCGCGCTCCAGCAGCTCGGCGTGCGTGCCCTGCTCCACGATGCGACCGTTCTCCATCACCAAGATGGTGTCCGCGTCGCGGATCGTGGAAAGCCGGTGCGCGATGACGAAGCTGGTGCGGTTGGAGCGCAAGGCGGCCATCGCGTGCCGCACCAACGCCTCGGTGCGGGTGTCGACCGAACTCGTCGCCTCATCGAGGATGAGCAACGACGGATCGACGAGGAACGCGCGCGCGATCGTGATGAGCTGGCGTTGCCCGGCGCTGATGTTGCTGTTCTCCTCGTCGATGACGGTGTCGTAACCGTCGGGCAATCCGCGCACGAACCGGTCGACGAACGTCGCCTTCGCCGCGGCGATCAGCTGCTCTTCGGTGGCTTCGGGTCGGCCGTACATGATGTTGTCGCGGATCGTGCCGCCGAACAGCCACGCGTCCTGCAACACCATGCCGACGCGCGATCGGAGTTCGTCGCGGCGCATGGATGTGATGTCGACGCCGTCGAGGGTGATGCGTCCGCCGTCCAATTCGTAGAACCGCATGATGAGGTTGACGAGCGTGGTCTTGCCGGCGCCGGTGGGTCCGACGATCGCGATGGTGTGTCCGGGCTCGGCGACGAGTGACAAGTCGTCGATGAGCGGCTCGTCGGGCTCGTAGCGGAACGACACGTGCTCGAACTCGACGCGGCCACGCGCGATCTCGTCACGTTGAGAGCCCGTCGGCTCTGCGCTTTCCTCGTCAGCGTCGAGCAAATCGAAGACGCGCTCGGCCGACGCGACGCCCGACTGCAAGAGGTTGGCCATCGACGCGACCTGCGTCAGCGGCTGGGTGAACTGCCGAGAGTATTGGATGAAAGCTTGCACGTCGCCGAGCGAGATCGCGCCGGACGCTACCCGCAACCCGCCCACGACGGCGATGAGCACATAGCTGATGTTCCCGATGAACATCATCGCCGGCATGATGATGCCGGACACGAACTGAGCGCCGAAGCTGGCGGCGAACAGCTCGTCGTTCTTCGCGGCGAACACCGCCTCGATCTCGCGCCGACGTCCGAACACGGTGACGATCTCGTGACCGGTGAACGCCTCCTCGATCTGGCCGTTCAGCGCGCCGGTGTGGGTCCATTGCGCGATGAACTGCCGCTGCGAGCGCTTGGTGATGAACTTCGTGATGAAGATAGAAGCCGGGACGACGACGAGCGCGATAACCGCGAGCAGTGGCGAGATGACGAACATCATCGCGATGACGCCGAGCACGGTGAGCAGCGAGGTGAGCAGCTGGCTCATCGTCTGCTGGAGGCTCTGCGCGACGTTGTCGATGTCGTTGGTGACGCGGCTGAGCAACTCGCCGCGCGGCTGCTGGTCGAAATAGCGCAGCGGCAGCCGGTTCAGCTTCACTTCGACGTCGTCGCGCAGTCGCTGCACCGTGCGTTGCACAATGCCGGTGAGCAAGAAGCCTTGCAGCCACGCGAAAAAGCTGGCGGCCACGTAAAGCGCGATCACCAAACTCAGGGCGTGGCTGAGAGCGGTGAAGTCGATCCCGTGGCCCGGTCGCGCGTTGCTGGTCGACAACACGTCGGCGTAGTTGTTCTCACCTCGCGCTCGAGCGGCGTCGACCGCCTGCTGCAACGTGACGTTGGAGGGCAGCCGCTTGCCGAGCACGCCGTCGAAGACGATGTTCGTCGCGTGACCGAGGATTTTCGGACCGACAACAGAGAACGTGACGCTCACGATGGCGAGTCCGAAGACGCACGCGACGAGCGCGCGCTCGGGCATCAGCCGCGCCAGCAGTCGGCGTGCCGACGGTCCGAAGCTCATCGACTTCTCGGTGGGCAGCCCCATCGACATCCACGGCGGTCCGTGACCAGCGCGTCGCCCGGCTTCCGGCAGGCGGGTCGGCGTGGCGGGCGAGCCGCCGGAGCGCGACCCCGCGTCGCCGGGCTGCCGCTGCGTGGGCGGCTGGCTTCTCATGCGGCCTCCTCGGCCGACAATTGCGAATGCACGATTTCCGCGTAGGTCGGGCAGGTCTGAAGCAACTCGTCGTGCGTTCCGATGCCGACGACCGTGCCCGCGTCGAGGACGACGATTTGATCGGCGTCGGCGATGGTCGACACTCGCGACGCGACGATGACGACGGCCGCGTTGCGCGTCACTGGGCGGAGTGCCGCGCGCAACCGCGCGTCGGTTCCCGTGTCGAGCGCCGAGAACGACTCGTCGAACAGGTAGATCTCTGGCTTGCGCACCAACGCCCGCGCGATGGCGAGCCGTTGCCGCTGGCCGCCTGACACGTTCGTACCGCCCTGCGCGATAGGCGCGTTGAGGCGGTCTGGCATCGCCTCGACGAAGTCACTCGCCTGCGCCACCTCAAGTGCCGTCCACAAGTCTTCGTCGGTGGCGTCGGGATTTCCGTAGCGCAGGTTGCTAGCCACCGTGCCGGAGAACAGGTAGGCGCGCTGCGGCACCAAGCCGATCCGCCCTCGCAACGTCTGGAAGTCAAGATCCCGGACGTCGTCGCCCCCGACCAGCACGGCGCCCGCGGTGACGTCGAAGAGCCGCGGCACAAGGGAGATCAGCGTGCTCTTGCCGGTGCCCGTGCTGCCCACCACAGCCGTCGTTTGGCCAGGCCCGACGCGAAGCGAGATCCCGCGAAGCACCGGGTCGGCCGCGCCTGGGTACTGAAACGCGACGTCGCGAAACTCCAGCTCCGCCCGCGGCCCGGCCCGCCTGACGGGCGCCGTGGACTCGACCACCGAGGACGACGTCGTCAGCACCTCTTGGATTCGCTCGGCGCAAACTGCGGCGCGCGGAACCATGATGAGCATGAAGGTCGCCATCATCACCGACATCAGAATCTGCATGAGGTAGGTGAGGAAGGCGGTCAGCGCGCCGATCTGCATCTGGCCGGAGTTGACCCGCGACGCGCCGAACCACAGCACCGCGACGCTCGACGCGTTGAGCACGAGCAGCACGGTCGGGAAGATGAGGGCCATCAGCCGGCCGGTGCGCAACGCGGTGGCGGTGAGTTCGGTGTTGGCCTGCGCGAAGCGTCGGGTCTCGATGGGCTCCCGGACGAACGCGCGCACAACGCGGATACCGGAGATCTGCTCACGCAAGACCCGGTTGATGGAGTCGATCCGTTGTTGCATCTGCCTAAACGACGGCACCATCCTGCGGATGATGAGTCCGATCGCGACCACCAGCACTGGGACGCTGACACCCATCAGCCACGACAGCCCGACGTCCTCGCGCAAGGCCATGATGACGCCGCCAACGCACATGATGGGCGCCGCGATCAACATGGTGCACGTCGTGACCACGAGCATTTGCACTTGCTGAACGTCGTTCGTGTTGCGGGTGATGAGCGACGGCGCGCCGAACCGCGCGACCTCGCGACCCGAGAACTCGCCCACCCGATGGAAGATCGCGCCTCTCACATCGCGGCCGAAGCTCATCGCGGTGCGCGCCCCGTAGTACACCGCGGCGATCGAGCAGCAGATCTGCAGCAGGCTGATGAGCAGCATCCAACCGCCGGTGCGCAAGATGTAGCCGGTGTCGCCCCTGACGATTCCGTTGTCGATGATGTCGGCGTTGAGGCTCGGCAGGTACAACGACGCGATGGTGCCGATGAGTTGCAGCACAACGACCGCGAGCAACAATCGCCGGTACGGACGAAGGTAACCGCGGAGCAGTGTCAGTAGCATGCTTCTCCTTCGCCTCGACGACGACGTACGCCGTTCAAGACGACGTCGACGATGAGCGACGTCGGCATTGGCCCATCCGCCGAACTGTCCTCGGCCAGTGCGGGATGGCTGCTGGAAAACACCAGCATGCGCAGCAACCTTGCCACCTGACGTGGCGGCAGGCGCAACTCATTTCGGTGCGCGGCCAGCAGTTCCACCACCTGGGTTTCAATGTCGTCAGACGACGTGGGCGGCTTGTGCGGTCGCCCGGCGCGGAAGCTCGGCGACCGGTGCAACGCCATCATCAAGGTGATGACAGATCGCAGCCAGGCGCGGGTGACGTCGACGATGCGGGTGACCGTGGCGTCGAGGGGGAGGCCGCGGTCGATCTCCCGGAGTTGCGCGATCGCCGGCGTGGGGTCGAGCGCGGCCTCGATGGTCGCGGCGAACAGGCTCTCCTTGTCGCGGAAGGCCCGGAAGATCGTGCCTTCGGCGATCCCCGCCGCGTCGGCGATCTGCCGCGTGCTCACCTCAAGCCCGTGCTGCCGCAGCAACGGCAACGTGGCCGCGACGAGGGCGGCCCGCCGCTGCTCGGGCGGCAACGGGCGGGCGCGGCGGGAGTTCGGCAGCCTCTGGGTGGCGGACATGGCGGCGACTCTACACCAATGAGTGAGCCCTCACTCACTCGATTGCCCGGGACCCAGCACGAGCCTTGGACACCCGGCGCCGCCCGAGGACACCGTTCCAGGCCTGTCTTCGGGCAACGCCAGGTGCCCTCGGCCCGCGAAGGCGGGCAGGGTCGCAGGCGGGGGCGGGGCGGCCTGGCGGTCAGCGGACGCGCGCTCCGGCTAGACTGTCCGCGGGACTCGGCCGTCTTCGTGTCGTCCGGGTCTACATCACACGCCCTGACCGCCGACCTCGTCGGCGGGACACGCCTCTCGGTGCCTCGGGTTCGCCCGCGGTGTCACGGTGGTGCCGGACCAGGGCGGAGGCGCGGCCGCCGACCGGCGGTCACGAAGAACCGAGGCAGCACCCGGCGACGCCGGCGCGTCCCGACTGGGAGACCAGCGGCGCGCGGCGTGGGGTGCGAGAGGAGCGACCGGCCATGGCCGTCGTCAGCATGAAAGAGCTGCTCGCCAGCGGCGTCCACTTCGGGCATCAGACCCGTCGGTGGAACCCCAAGATGAAGCGCTTCATCTTCACCGAGCGCAACGGCATCTACATCATCGACTTGCAGCAGTCGCTGGGCTACATCGACCGCGCTTATGAGTTCGTCAAGGAGACCGTCGCGCACGGCGGCTCGATCCTGTTCGTCGGCACCAAGAAGCAGGCGCAGGAGGCGGTCGCGCAGCAGGCGACCCGCGTCGGCATGCCCTACGTCAACCAGCGCTGGCTCGGCGGCATGCTCACCAACTTCTCCACCGTCTACAAGCGGCTGCAGCGGCTGAAGGAGCTTGAGCTGCTCGAGCAGGGCGGCGCCAACTACGGGCAACGCACGAAGAAGGAAGCGCTCGTCCTGCAGCGCGAGAAGGAGAAGCTGGAGAAGACGCTGGGCGGCATCCGCGAGATGGCCCGCGTCCCCAGCGCGGTGTGGGTGGTCGACACCAAGAAGGAGCACATCGCGGTCGGCGAGGCGCGCAAGCTGGGCATCCCGGTGGTCGCGATCCTCGACACGAACTGCGACCCCGACGAGGTCGACTACAAGATCCCGGGCAACGACGACGCGATTCGCTCGGTCAGCCTGCTCACCCGGGTCGTCGCCGACGCGGTCGCCGAGGGCCTGATGGCCCGCGTCGCGGCCCGCAGCGCCGATGGCGGCGAGTCCGAAGCGCGTGCGGGCGAGGCCGCCGACGCCGGTCGCGAGCTGGGCGGCGACGAGCCGCTGGCTGACTGGGAGCGAGAGCTGCTCCAGCGCGAAGGCGGCGCGGAAGCCGCCCCCGCCCCGGCGCAGTAGCCCCTCACACCGCAATTCGAAGGACGAGACAACCACCATGGCGAACTACACCACCGCCGACGTCAAGAAGCTTCGCGAGCTGACGGCCGCCGGCATGATGGATTGCAAGAAGGCGCTCGACGACACCGACGGCGACTTCGACAAGGCCGTCGAGATCTTGCGCATCAAGGGCGCGAAGGACGTCGGCAAGCGCGCGGAGCGCACCACGGCGAACGGACTCATCGGCGCCGTCACCGCTGACGGCGCCGGCGTGATCGTCGAGCTGAAGTGCGAGACCGACTTCGTCGCCAAGGGGGAGCGGTTTCAGGAGCTCGGCGCCGCGCTGGTGGGCGCGCTCGCGTCGTCCGACGCGACCGACGCCGACGGATTGCTGGCCGTTGACGCTGGCGGTCGCAAGGTCGCCGAGCTGATCGAGGAGAACAGCGCCGCGCTCGGCGAGAAGATCGAACTCGGCCGGGTCGCGAAGTTCGCCGGCCCGCAGGTCGTCAGCTACCTGCACAAGACCAGCCCCGACCTGCCGCCGCAGTTGGGCGTGCTGGTGGTCCTGTCCGCCGAGAGCGCCGACGCGGCGCAGACCGGCAGGGACGTCGCGCAGCACATCGCGGCGTTCGCGCCGACCTACCTCTCGCGTGACGAGGTGCCCGCCGACGTCGTAGAGAACGAGCGGCGCATCGCCGAGGCGACCGCGCGGGAGGAGGGCAAGCCGGAGGCCGCGCTGCCGAAGATCATCGAGGGTCGGGTCACCGGCTTCTTCAAGGACTCTGTGCTGGTCGAGCAGGCCTTCGCGAAGGACAACAAGAAGTCGGTCAAGCAGGTGCTCGACGAGGCCGGCGTGCAGGTGCAGGCGTTCGCCCGGTTCCGCGTCGGCCAGGGCTAAGGCAGACTGCAGGTCGGTACGCAGCCTGCACAACAGACTGACGCGGACGACGAGGGGTGGCCGGTGCACGAGTCGGACAACACGATCGATCGGCCCGGCTACCACCGCGTCTTGCTGAAGCTGTCGGGCGAGGCGTTCGCCGGCGACGGCGCGCTGGGAGTCGCCCCCGACGTCGTCGCCTCGATCGCCCGGCAGATCGCGGCCGTCGTCGCCGAGGGTGTGGAGGTCGCCGTCGTCATCGGCGGCGGCAACTACTTCCGGGGGGCCGAGCTGTCAGTGCGGGGCATGGACCGCGCCCGCTCCGACTACATGGGCATGCTCGGCACCGTGATGAACTGTCTCGCGCTGCAAGACTTCCTCGAGAAGGCTGGCGTCGACACCCGGGTGCAGACGGCGATCACGATGGGCCAAGTCGCTGAGCCGTACATCCCGCGCCGAGCGATCCGTCACCTGCAAAAGGGTCGGGTCGTCATTTTCGGCGCCGGTCTCGGCGCGCCCTACTTCTCGACCGACACCACCGCCGCGCAGCGCGCGCTCGAGATCGGCGCGCAGGTGGTGCTGATGGCCAAGTCGGTCGACGGCGTCTACGACAGCGACCCGAAGACCCATCCGGAGGCCGTGCGTTTCGACACCCTCGATTACGACGAGGTGCTCGCGCGCGACCTCAAGTTCGCCGACGCCACCGCCATCTCGCTGTGCCGCGACAACGCGCTGCCCATCGTCGTGTTCAACCTCTTGGACGACGGCAACATCGCGCGGGCCGTCCACGGTGAGAAGATCGGCACGATCGTGTCGGCCGGTGGCCGCTGACCACCCACTGACCGAGCGCTAGGAGTCATCCGTGATCGACGAGACCCTCCTCGAAGGCGAGGAGAAGATGGAAAAGGCGGTCAGCGTCGCGAAGGAGAGCTTCGGCGCGATCCGGACCGGGCGCGCGCACCCGGGCATGTTCTCCAAGGTCGTCGTCGACTACTACGGCGCCGCGACCCCGCTGAACCAGCTCGCGGGGTTCACGGTGGCCGACGCTCGCATGATCATCATCACGCCTTACGACAAGGGCTCGCTGCGCGCGATCGAGAAGGCGATCCGCGACTCCGACCTGGGCGTCAACCCCACCGACGACGGCGTCGTGATCCGGGTCAGCGTGCCGCAGCTCACCGAGGAACGCCGGCGCGACTACATCAAGCTCGCGCGGCACGAGGCGGAGGAGACCCGCGTCTCGATCCGCAACATCCGCCGGCACGCCAAAGAGGCGCTCGACAAACTGCAAAAGGACGGCGACGCCGGCGAGGACGACGTCCGCCGTGCGGAAAAGGAGCTCGACGAGCTGACGCATAAGTACGTCACGCAGGTCGACGACCTGCTCAAGCACAAAGAAGCGGAACTGCTCGAGGTCTGACTCTGCATCCGATGACCACGATGGCGGACGCCGAGGCCGAGCCGACGCCGGCCCCGAAAGCCGGGCGCAATCTGCCCGCCGCCATCGGCATCGGCGTCTTGCTCGGCGGCGCGGTCGTCGCGTCGTTGTTCATCGACAAGCGCGCCTTCGTGGGGCTCGCGGTCGTCGCCATCATGGCCGCCGTCGTGGAACTCTCCCGCGCGTTGCGCTCGCACGCCGGGCCGCTGCCGCTGGATTCCGCTCGCGCTCGGGGCCGGCGCGGTGCTCGTCGCGGCGTACGCGGGCGGCACGCAGGCACTTCTCGTCGCCACCCTTTTGTTGGCGGTCGCCGGCGTCGTCATGACAACCATCGCGGACGGCGCGACGCGGTCGCGCGCGACGTCGTCGGTCGTGTTCGTCGTTTGCTACGTGGCATTTCTTGCTGGCTTCGCGATCCTGCTGGCCGTGCCGTCCGACGGCCCGCGCCGAGTGCTGGCGCTGGTCGCGACCGTCGTGTGCAGCGACACCGGGGGCTACGCGGTCGGGGTTTTCGCCGGCAAGCATCCGATGGCGCCCAGCGTGAGTCCGAAGAAGTCGTGGGAGGGCTTCGCGGGTTCGGTCACCGCGTGCGCGTTGTGCGGCGGGCTCTACCTGCCGTTGGTGCTGCACGGAACGTGGTGGCAGGGCGTTGTCTTCGGGCTCGCCACCGTCGTGGCCGCGACCGTCGGCGACCTCAGTGAGTCGCTTGTCAAACGAGACCTTGGCATCAAAGACATGGGCACGCTGCTGCCCGGCCATGGTGGCGTCATGGACCGCGTTGACTCGTTGCTGCTCGCCGCTCCCGTGGCGTGGGCGCTGCTGACCGTTTTCATTGTCTGGCCAGCCTGAGGAGGCGTTCGTGCGGATCGAGACTGTTGGCGGACCCACGGTCGTCATCGAGTACGGCGGGGTGCGACTGCTGACCGACCCGACGTTCGACGCGCCGGGGGAATATCCGGTGCGCGCCGACTACAGCCTGGTGAAAACCGCGCCGCCCGCGCGTCGTCTGGATGAGGTCGGTGACATCGACGTCGTGCTGCTCTCGCACGATCAGCATCCCGACAACCTTGACCGCGCGGGGCGTCAGTTGCTGTCGCGAGCGAAGCGCGTTCTTTCAACCCGATCGGCGGCGGATCGGCTTGGCGATGTCATCACAGTCGCGCCGAGGTGGCAAAGTCTCGACGTCGAGACATCTGACGGGCGCGCCGTCAGAGTGACCGCGGTGCCCGCCCAACACGGCCCCGACGGCAGCGAGCCGCTCGTCGGTGAGGTCATCGGCTTCGTGCTGAGCGGTGACGGGCTTCCGACGGTGTACCTGAGCGGCGACAACGCGTCTCTTCGCGTCGTCCACGAAATCGCTGACCGCGTCGGGAAAATCGACGTCGGAATCATCTTCGCGGGCGGCGCGTCGACTCCGCTGATTCCCGGGGAGTACCTCACCCTGACCAGCGCGCAGGCGGCGCAGGCGACCGACATCCTCGGCGCCGAAAGGGTTCTCGTCGTCCACACTGACAGCTGGCGGCACTTCACCGAGGACGCCGACGACGTCCGGAAGGCGTTCGCGCAGGCCGGGCTGTCCGATCGGTTGATCGGGTGCGAGCCCGGCCTGGCGCTCGATTTATAGCTACGACAAGCCTGGCGCCGGGAACTTCGCCGTGACCTCGCGCACCTCGCCAAGGACGCGGTCGGTGGTCGCGCTCAGCGCGTCGTCGTCATTCTTGGCGACCGCCGCGACGACCTCGTCGATCCATGCGCGCGATCTGGCGCATCTCGGCCTTCGCCCATGCCGCGCGGCTCGTCACGGCCGGCGTGCCGATGCGCAGGCCGGACGGGTCGAACGGCTTGCGCGGGTCGAAGGGCACCGTGTTGTAGTTCGCCACGATGCCGGCGCGGTCGAGCGCCTTCGCGCGACCTTGCCGGCGACGCCTTGCGGCGTGAGGTCGATCAGGATCAGGTGGTTGTCGGTGCCGCCGGAGACCAGGTCGAAGCCGCGCGCCGAGCAGCTCGTCGGCGAGCACCTTCGCGTTCGCGACGATCGTGCGCCGCGTAGTCGCTGAACGACGGCTGCGTCGCCTCCCGCAGCGCGACCGCGATGCCCGCGGTCGTGTGGTTGTGCGGACCGCCCTGCAGACCCGGGAAGACGGCCTTGTCGATCGCCTTGGCGTGCTGCTCGTCGCACATCAGCATCGCGCCGCGCGGGCCGCGCAGCGTCTTGTGCGTCGTGGTCGAGATGACCTCGGCGTGGCCGACCGGGCGAGGGGTGCGCGCCGCCGGCGAGAGGCCGGCGATGTGCGCGATGTCGGCGACGAGCACCGCGCCGACCTCGTCCGCGATCTCCGCGAACGCGGGGAAGTCGATGATGCGCGGGATACGCCGTGGCGCCGCAGAAGATCAGCTTGGGCCGCTCGCGCAGCGCGATGTCGCGCACCTCGTCGAAGTCGATGCGGCCGGTCGTCGCGGCGCACGCCGTACTGCACGGCGTTGAACCAGGCGCCGGTGGCCGACACCTTCCAGCCGTGGGTGAGGTGGCCGCCCATCGGCAGCGCCATACCCATGATGGTGTCGCCCGGCTTCGCGAGCGCGAGGTACACCGCGAGGTTGGCGGGGGAGCCGGAGTACGGCTGGACGTTCGCGTGGTCGACGCCGAACAGCGCCTTCGCCCGCTCGATCGCGAGCGTCTCGACCTGGTCGATGAGCTGCTGGCCCTCGTAGTAGCGCCGGCCGGCGTAGCCCTCGGAGTACTTGTTCGTGCAGCACCGTGCCGCGTCGCCTCGAGAACCGCCTGCGAGACGTAGTTCTCCGACGGGATCAGCCGGATCTTCTCCGCCTGCCGGACCTCCTCGGCCCGGACCAACTCGGCGATCTGCGGATCGGTCGTTAGCAGGGCGGCAAGATCGTGGGTCATGAGCGCCTCCTTCGACGGTGGTCCGTCGGCGGACACCCAGGCGCACGGCGTCCGCTGCTGATCGCTCCCCGGTGGTCGGTTCCACCATCTGTGCGCCAGTCGCGACCCGCCAATCCTAGCGGGACGGGCGTGGGACGCCCGGCGCCTCGCTATGCTCGAACGACGATCACGGCGGCGTTGCAGCGGAATCTCGCCGGCACGCAGTCCGTCGCTGACCAACTCGCCGCGGCTCGTGAGCGATACAAAAGAGCGTTGGTGGTGCGCCACGGGCGAGAACCGAGTGCCGGCGATTTGAGAGACTGGACCGGCCATGCCGCAACCAGGACAGCTGACCTTCGCCGCGCCGCGCCGCGCCAAGCCGCCGCGACATCTCTCCGACCTCGCGCCCGCCGACCGCCGAGCCGCGGTGGCCGAGCTCGGACAGCCGGCGTTTCGGGCCAACCAGCTTTCAACGCACTACTTCGCGCGACTCATCGACGATCCCGAGCAGATGACGGACGTCCCGGCGAAGGCGCGGCAGGAGTTGGCTGCCGCGCTGCTGCCGACGGCTCGCGACCCCGGTGCGGGACATCTCCTGCGACGACGGTGCGACCCGCAAGACCGTGTGGCGGTTGTTCGACGGCGCGCTTGTCGAGTCGGTGCTCATGCGCTACTTCGGCGCGGTCTCCGGCCATGCGGAGCTGGGCGACGAGACCGACGACGCGGTCGACCGGGCGACTGCCGCGACGAGACGCGTGGTCGCGACCGGGTCACCGTGTGCGTCTCGAGCCAGGCGGGCTGCGGCATGAACTGCCCGTTTTGCGCGACCGGCCAAGCGGGCCTCACGCGCAACCTGTCGACCGGCGAGATCGTCGAGCAGATCGTCGCCGCCGCGCGAACTCTCGGCGCGCGGCGAAATGCCAGGCGGACCAGGCCGAATCTCGAACGTGGTCTTCATGGGCATGGGTGAGCCGCTCGCCAATTACAATGCGGTGGTGGGCGCGGTGCGCCGGCTGACCGATGCCGCGCCGCACGGCCTGGGCATCTCGCAGCGCGGCATCACGGTCTCGACGGTCGGTCTGGTTCCCGCCATCGACAAGCTCGCTGGCGAGGGACTTAACGTCACGCTCGCTGTGTCGTTGCATGCGCCGGACGACGAATTGCGCGACACGCTGGTGCCGATCAACACCCGCTGGAAGGTCGAGGAGGTGCTCTACGCCGCCGCGCGTTACGCGGCGGCGACCAAGCGCCGGGTGTCGATCGAGTACGCGCTGATCCGCGACATCAACGACCAGGCGTGGCGGGCGGATCTGTTGGGCGAGCGGTTGCGGGCGAAGCTCGGCCACCTCGTGCACGTCAACCTCATCCCGCTCAATCCCACGCCCGGCTCGAAATGGACGGCGTCGAGGGCGAGGGATGAGAAGGAGTTCGTGCGCAGGTTGGAAAATCAGGGGGTGGCCGTGACGGTGCGCGATACTCGCGGCCGCGAGATCGACGGCGCCTGTGGTCAGTTGGCGGCCACCACGGTGTGACCCGCCGCTAGCCAGGCCGAAACGCTCAGCGGAACGCCAGGAACGCCGCCAGTATCACCACGACGACCGTGACGATGATCGGCAGCCGTGCCAACAGCGGCGACGGGAGCGCCGGGTGCGCCGACCGGGCGGGGCCCTGCTGTCTCGGACCTCGAGCGCCCGTGCGACGCGGCGACGGACGGCGCGCGCGAGTCGACTCCGCTCGCGCGGCTGGTGGGGTCGGCCGGCGGCGCAACCCGCCGCCGTGCCGCCAGCTGGTCTGCTGATCGCCGAAGCGCGCGATCGCGACACGGGTGCGGGCAGGCGGCTCGTACGTGCCGCCACGAACGAAGGACTCGTCGAGCACCAGGCCCTCGAACTCGTCGCGAGCCTCAGGAGGCTTCGGCGTCGGCGTGGGTTCGCCGTCTATCGGGTCGTCCGCCATGGTGGCCCGTTTCCTCCGCTCACTTGCTAGCCGATTACGCGGTTCGCCGCGATCACTCCTGAATACCACTGCGCGCTGCGTTTCGGCGTCCGTTTCAATGTATCGAAATCAACCGTGGTGATGCCCCAGCGTTGGCTGTATCCCTCGGCCCACTCGAAGTTGTCCATCAGCGACCACAGGTGGTAGCCCTCGACGCGCACCCCGTCTGCGATCGCCTGCCGGAGCGCCCGCAGATGGCTGCGCAGATAGTCGACGCGGTCAGGGTCGTCGTCGACGCCGTCGGCGCCCGGGTGTCGCGCGGTCGGTATGCCGTTCTCGGTGATCGAGACCGTCACGTCGCCGTAGGCGTCCTTGACTTGCCCGAGGATGTCGCGCAGCCCGGCCGGGTAGATCTGCTCCCATGTCGCTTGCGAGGTCGGGAACTTCCGGACCTCCTATCCCAGGCTGTCGACGACCGTCGGTCCGTAGTAGTTGACGCCTAGCACGTCGACGCCGGCGGCGATCGTCTCTAGGTCGCCGTCCCGGATGGGCAGCGACAATCCTTGTGACGCGAGGTCTTCCACGACGTCGTCCGGATAGCTCCCGAGAAGCACGGGCTCGAGATAGAACCGATTCTCGACGCCGTCGCGCTTCCTCGCCGCGGCGACGGCCGATTCGTCGGTCGCGTCGTCCGGGTAGACCGGCGAGAAGTTGAGCGGGATGCCGACTCTCGCTGACGACGATGCCGCGCGGATGGCTTGCTCGCCAGGCCATGACCCGAGCAGCAGGTGGTGCGCCGCGACGTACGCGGCACGCGGGTCGGTCTTGCCGGGCGCGTAGGCGCCGTAAGATGTAGCCGTACTGCACGACGCTCTTCGGCTCGTTCAAAGTGAGCCAGACCGGCACTCGATCACCCAGTTCGTGAGCAAGGAGCGCCGCGTAGTCGGCAAAACGCTTTGCGGTGTCGCGATTCTCCCAACCGCCGATCACCTGCAGAGCTTGCGGGGTGTCCCAGTGCCATAACGTGGGCATCGGCCGGATGCCGTGCTCGTGCAGCGAGTCGATCAACCGCTTGTAGAAGTCCAGGCCGCGTTGGTTGACGGTCCCGGCGCCGGTCGGCAACACCCGCGGCCACGAGATCGAGAACCGGTAGCTGCGCAGGCCGATCGACGCCATCAACGCGATGTCCTCGGTGTGGCGGTGATAGTGGTCGGCCGCGACGTCGCCGGTCGACCCGTCGCGGATTCGACCGGAGTGTGGGCGAACGTGTCCCACACCGACGGACCTTTGCCGTCGGCTTTCGCGGCGCCCTCGATCTGGTACGCCGACGTCGCCGCTCCCCACCAAAAGCCGTCGGGAAAAGCCGGGTTGGGCGGCGCGGAAGCGTTCGGCGTCCAGCTCGGTATGAGCGTCGGCGCGCTCGCGGCGGTCGGACACAGCGGCTGAGCGTGCGGCGACCGCGCGTGCTAGCGCGGCGGTCGCGGCAAGCGCGCATGGCAGAAAAGGTCGGCGGGAGCGCCGCATCGGACGCGCAACGAAGGCGCGCCGGGCCTCCGCAAGGCCGGAGGTCCGGTCACCCCACGATTAATCATGCCCAATCACCCGGTTGAGCCGGTCGGCGAGCAGCGACGGCCGGCCGCCTCGGTGTTCGTTGCGGTCAGCCGATTTCAGTCGCGGCGAGGCGGCGTTGATTCCCAGCCAGCGCAACGGTTCAGGCTCCCAGCGGCGAGAGCGGTGCTGCGCCCAAGGCAACCGGATCAGCTCGGTGTCACGACCGCAGATCAGGTCGGCGAGAGTGCGCCCGGCCAGGTTGGTCGTGGCGACGCCGTCGCCGACGTAACCGCCGGCCCAGCCCAGCCCGGCGTCGCGGTCGAATCCGACCGGAGGCGAACCAGTCGCGCGGCGCCGCGAGCGGGCCGCCCCACTCGTGGGTGAACCGGACGCCGCGCAGCGCCGGCGAGCAACTCGCGCAAGCTCTCCCGCAGGGCGGCGAAGACGGTGGGCACCCGGTCGTAGCCGGGGGAGACGCGCGAGCCGAAATGGTACGGCGCGCCGCGCCCGCCGAACGCGATCCGCCCGTCTGCGGTGCGCTGGCCGTAAATGATGAGGTGCCGCAGGTCACCGAACGTCTCGCGTTCGCGCAGCCCGATCGCCTCCCACTGCTCGCCGTCCAACGGCTCGGTGGCGACCATCAGCGAGTAGATCGGCGCGCAGTTGCGACGGTGGCCGGGTAGCCGCGCGGTGTAGGCCTCGGTCGCGCGCACCACGACGTCCGCCGGACGACGCCGCGTGGCGGTGCGCAGCTCGATGCCGGCTCGATCGACGTGACCGGGGTCTGCTCGTAGATCGCGGCGCCCACCGCGCTCGACGACGTCGGCGAGCCCGCGGGCCAGCTTGGCGGGATGGATCGCCGCGCAGTGCGGCGTGTAAATCGCGCCGAGCGCGCCGTCGGCCGCGAGTCGCCGACGTGCTTGTTCCGCGTCGAGGAGTTGCGGTGTCAGCCGCTCCCCACGCGCATCGCGTGGGCGTGCTCGTCCTGCGCTCGTTTCAGTTGCGCGGGCGTGCGGGCGAGCGAGATCGTGCCGCCTTTGGCGAAGTCGCAGTCGATGCCCTCGCGCGCGGCGACACGCGCCGACCTCGTCGACGGTCGCTCGCATCGCCGCGCGCAAGGCGAGCGCCCGCGTCACGCGACGACAGCCGGGCCACCTTTTCGTCGGACGACGGGAACAGCGCGCTGCACCAGCCGCCGTTGCGGCCGGAGGCGCCGAAGCCGGCGATCTCCTTCTCGATGACGGCGATCCGCAGCGCCGGGTCGAGGCGGTCGCAGGTAGTACGCGGTCCACAGCCCGGTGAAGCCGGCGCCGACGATCGCGACGTCGACTGCGATGTCGCCGGGCAGCGCCGCGCGCGGCGTGAGATCGCCGCCCGCGGCGGCAAAGGAGTCAAGCCAGAAGACTGATCGCCGGTAGTCGGGAGGGCTCATGCCGGCCAATGCCGCACAGTAGTCGGGTGGTCGCAGGCCCGGCGGCAGGTCGGGTGCGTCGATCGGGGTGCCGAGGCGCTGCTGAATCGGCACCACGCCGGCCCAGATCGGCAAGCCGGCGTCGGCTGGTTCGTCCTCCGGCCAGCCGTCGCTCACCTTCACCGACCACTCGTCGATCGGCAGCGCGAGCAGCGCTGTGGCGGCGATCTCCTTGCGCATCGGCGGTCTAGGTCGGCCCATCGGCCGCGGCATCAGGTGCTCGGTCAGAGACCTCGAAGCGCCGCGCAGCGCGTCGTCGTCCGGGATGGTCTCGCATGAGCCCAAGACCATCGCGCTTCGGTAGCGCATCGACGACTCGAACGCGGATCGCGCGAGCACCAACCCGTCGAGCAACGTGACGGTGAGGCAGGTCGGCGCCCCGGCCGCCAGCGAGCGGAACAGCCGGCTGCCCGTCGACCCGTGGACGAGGACCTGATCGCCGTCGCGCGCGTACGCGACCGGCAGCACATACGGCTGCCCTTCTTCGTCGGACGTCGCGAGGTGGCCGACCCGGCCGGCGTCGAGGATCGCGTCGAGCGCCGCGCGGGAGAAGCGCTGTTTCCCGGGAAGTCGGCGGACCTGGGTGCGGGCGGACGACGCTTCGGCAGCGACCTCGGCGCTCAGAGAATCTCCCATGCCTCGGTGAGCACCTCGCGCAGGATCTGCTCGATCTCGTCGAACTCCGGCTGCTCGCAGATCAGCGGCGGGGCGAGCTGGATGACCGGGTCGCCGCGGTCGTCGGCCCGGCAGACCAGCCCGGCCTCGAAGAGCGCGGCCGGACAGGAAGCCGCGCAGCAGCCGCTCGCTCTCGTCGTCGTCGAACGTCTCGCGGGTGGCCTTGTCCTTGACCAGCTCGATGCCGTAGAAGTAGCCGTCGCCGCGGACGTCGCCGACGATCGGCAGGTCGTAGAGCTTCTCCAGCGTCGCCCGGAAGGCGCCCTCGTTGGCCCGCACGTGCCGAGCAGGTCCTCGCTCTCGAATGAGGTCGAGGTTGGCGAGCGCGACGGCGCGAGGACACCGGGTGGCCGGCGAAGGTGATGCCGTGCAGGAACGACGTGGTGTCCTGCGAGGAACGGCTCGATGAGCCGGTCGCTGACGAGCATCGCGCCGATCGGCGAGTAGCCGCGACGTCATGCCCTTGGCGACGGTGATGATGTCGGGCTGGTAGCCGTACCGGTCGGCACCGAACCAGTGCCCGAGCCGGCCGAAGGCGCAGATGACCTCGTCGGACACGAGCAGCACGCCGTACCTGTCGCAGATCTCGCGGACCCGCTGGAAATAGCCCGGCGGCGGCGGGAAGCAGCCGCCGGAGTTCTGCACCGGCTCGAGGAAGACCGCGGCGACCGACTCGGGGCCCTCCATGCAGGATCGCGGCGCTCGATGTCGTCGGCCGCCCAGCGGCCGAACGCCTCGAGGTCGTCGCCGTGCTCGGGAGCGCGGTAGAAGTTCGTGTTCGCGCACCCGGACACCGCCGGGGACCAGCGGTTCGAAGGCTTCCTTGATGGCGGGCAGGCCGGTGATCGACAGCGCGCCCATCGTGGTGCCGTGATAGGCGATGTTGCGGCTGATGCACCTTGTAGCGGCTCGGCTGGCCGGTCAGCTTGAAGTACTGCCGGGCGAGCTTCCAGGCGCTCTCGACCGCCTCGCCGCCGCCGGTGGTGAAGAAGACCCGGTTGAGGTCTCCCGGGGCATAGCCGGCGAGCCGCTCGGCGAGCTCGACCGCCGCCGGGTGCGCGTACGACCACAGCGGGAAGTACGCGAGCTCCTGCGCCTGCTTGCGCCGCCGCCTGGGCGAGCTCGGTGCGGCCGTGGCCGACCTGCGACGACGAAAAGGCCGGCGAGCCCGTCGAGGTAGCGCTTGCCCTGCGCGTCCCAGACGTACGGGCCCTCGCCCCGCACGATCATCGGGACCTCGTGGTCGGCGTAGGTCGACATCCGGGTGAAATGCATCCACAGGTGCCGCCGCGCCCGGTCGCAGCCGGACGTGTCGTCGGAGCGGGTACGGCCTGCGGTGTGGTGGTCATCGGGTTCCCCAGGTGTAGGTCTGCTTGCGAGTCGGAGGTAGACGAAAGTCTCGGTGTCGCGCACGCCGGGACCGAGCGGATGCGAGTCGTTGAGCAGGGCGAGCAGGTGCTCGTCGTCCTCGCACACGACCTCGACGCAGGAGGTCGAAGGAGCCGGCGGTGATGACGACGTAGTCGACCTCGGGGAGCGCGGCCAGCTTGTCGGCGACGGCCGTCGATGTCGCCGTCGGCGTTGATGCCGATCATGGCCTGCCGGGGAAGCCGAGCTGCAGCGGATCGGTGACGGCGACGATCTGCATGACCCCGGCGTCGAGCAGCCGCTGCACGCGCTGCCGCACGGCCGCCTCGGACAGCCCGACCGCCTTGCGCGATCGCCGCGTACGACCGGCGGCCGTCCTGCTGCAGCTGCTCGATGATCGCCTTGGACACGTCGTCGAGCAGGCCGAGCTGCGTGGACCGGTCGTGCGCGCTCCTGCCGGTCCATCATGTCCTCTCCGGTCGTGCGCATGGCAAGCGAATGCCGTAGCTCAGAAGCGTGCTGTCAAGTGATTCCATAGCTCAGGCCCTTGCGACTGTCGGTTCTCCTCTGTCAGGATCGCTGTGCGCAGTCTGGACACGTCACCGCAGCCGAGCCCGACCCGCCGGACGGCGAGCCGTCACTGGAAGTGCAGGTGCAGACGTGAGCGAACTGCGCAACTTCGTCGACGGAGAGCACGTCGACGCGGCGACGGGCGCGACGTCCGACTGGTCGACCCGTCCACGGGCGAGGTCTTCGCGCAGGCGCCGCTGTCCGGCGCGGCCGACGTCGACGCGCGCCGTACGCCGCGGCCGCGCGCGCGTTCGAGACCTGGCGCGACGCCACGCCGCGCGAGCGGCAGCACGCGCTGCTGCGGATCGCCGACGCGCTCGAGGCGCAGGGCCGACGAGCTTCGTCGCCGCCGAGTGCCGGAACACCGGCAAGCCGATCGGGCTGACGGCGTCCGAGGAGATCCCGCCGATGGTCGACCAGATCCGGTTCTTCGCCGGCGCCGCGCGGGTGCTCGAGGGCGCGTCCGCCGGCGAGTACATGGCCGGCCACACCTCGTTCATCCGCCGCGAGCCGATCGGCGTCTGCGCGCAGGTGACGCCGTGGAACTACCCGATGATGATGGCGGTCTGGAAGTTCGGCGCCGGCGCTCGCGGCCGGCAACACCGTCGTGCTCAAGCCGCGCGACACCACGCCGGTGACCACGCTGCTGCTGGCCGAGCTGGTGGCCGAGTTCCTGCCGCCCGGCGTGCTCAACGTCGTCTGCGGCGACCGCGACACCGGCCGCGCGCTGGTCGAGCACCCGATGCCCGCAGATGGTCGTCGATCACCGGCTCGGTGCGCGCCGGCATGGAGGTGGCGGGCGCGGCGGCCGCGCGACCTCAAGCGGGTGCACCTCGAGCTCGGCGGCAAGGCGCCGGTCGTGGTCTTCGACGACGCCGACCTCGAGACGGCCGCCGAGGGCATCGCGATGGCCGGCTACTTCAACGCCGGCCAGGACTGCACGGCGGCCACCCGCGTGCTCGCCGCGCCCGGCATCCACGACGACTTCGTCGCCGCGCTCGCCGAGCAGGCGAAGGCACGACGACGTCGGTCGGGCCGCCGACGACGCCGACGCGCTGCTTCGGGCCGCTGAACAACGCCAACCAGCTCGGCGCGGGTGAGCGGCTTCGTCGACCGGCTGCCCGACCACGCGCAGGTGCGTCGCGGGCGGCGACGCGGGTCGGCGACCGGGGCTTCTTCTTCGAGCCGACCGTCGTCGCCGGCCTGCGGCAGGACGACGAGATCGTGCAGCACGAGGTCTTCGGCCCGGTCATCACCGTGCAGCGGTTCACCGACGAGGACGAGGCGGTGCGCTGGGCCAACGGCGTGCGACTACGGCCTGGCGTCGTCAGCGTCTGGACCAGGGACCACGGCCGGGCGATGCGGATGGCGAAGCGGCTGGACTTCGGCTGCGTGTGGATCAACACGCACATCCCGCTGGTCGCCGAGATGCCGCACGGCGGCTTCAAGCACTGCGGCTACGGCAAGGACCTGTCGATGTACGGCTTCGAGGACTACACCCGCATCAAGCACGTGATGACGAACATCGAGGACTGATCGGGCGGCGCTTGCCAGCGCTCGTCACGGCTCGTCAGCCGACGAGCGCCGCGAGCGCGGCGTCGAACAACTCGGTGTGGGCGTCGACGTCGGCGTCGGTGGTGTCGGGGCACATCAGCGCCATGTTGTGGAACGGCGTCATGAGGACGCCGCGATTCGCCATCCAGGTGTGCAGGAAGTCGTCGAGGTCGCCGTCGGCGGCGGCCGCCGACTGAGCTCCGGTGCGCGGCGCGGGCGAGGCGAAACGGTACTCGGTGCGAGCGCCGAGGCGGCTGACCGACCACGGCAGTCCGTGACGGGCGATCGCGTCGCTCACTCCCGCGGCAAACCGTTGCGCCCGCGCGGTCATGCCGTCGAACGCCGCTTCGGTGAGCACCTCGGCCAGCGTCGCGCGCGCCGCCGCGAGCGACAGCGCGTTGCCCGCCAGGGTGCCGCCGACGCCGCCGGTGTCGACCAGGTCGGCGTCGCGGTCGGCGAGAAGCCGGTCGGCGAGTTCGGCGGACAGGCCGTATGCGCCGATCGGCACTCCGCCGCCGATCGCCTTGCCGATGGTGACGACGTCCGGCCGCAGATCCCACGCGCGGGTGCGCCGCCCCAGCCGGCCGACAGCGTGTGGGTCTCGTCGTTCACCAGCAGCGTGCCGTGCGTCGCGGGTGAGCGCGCGCGACGCCGTCCAAGAAGCCGGGCTCGGGCAGCACGATCCCGATGTTCGTGAGGGCGGGCTCCATCAGCACGCAGGCGACGTCCGCGTGCGCGAGTTCTCGTTCGAGCGCCGGTAAATCGTTGAACTCCACGACGCGCGTGGTGGTGGTCGGGGTCGACCGGCGCGCCGACGTTGCCGGCTCGCGAGCGTGGCCTGCCGTCGCCGTCAAGAACGACGAAGGTCTCGTCGACGCTGCCGTGGTAGCACCAGCTGAACACGAGCACCTTCGGACGACGCGTCACGTGCCGTGCCATCCGCACCACCCAGCGGTTCGCGTCCGTCGCCGAAGCGCGAACGACCAGCGCGGACGCCGAACCGCCGAGATAGCTCGGCGCCAACCCACGCGGCGTCCTCGGTGGGCAGCATCGCCGTCGCCCCGCCCGCCTCGGCCAGACGCCGGTGCACGGCTGCCACCACAGGCGCCGGCGAGTGCCCAGCCATCGCGCCGGTGTCTCCGAGGCAGAAGTCGATTATTCCGTGCCGTCGAGATCCGAATCCGCGCGCCGCGCGCGGCGTCCAGGAACACCGGGAAGCCGCCGGCGGCCTTCAGCATCCAGGTCATCGGAACGCCGCCGAGCAGGTGGGTCCCTGCGTCGGCCCAGGCTTGCCGGGAGCGTGGGTGCGCCTCGGGCGAAGGTCGTCCGCTCGGCGTCGAGCAGGGCGTGGAGCCGGGCTGCCTCGACTGCTCGGGCGGGGCCCTCGGTGGCCGCTGCGGGTTGTGTCATGGCCGGGTCACTGTCCTTTTCGGGCGGCGTGCGCCGTCGGCGGGATGCGCTGATTGCCGACGGATACTGCTGCCTTCGACGGGGATCGGCAAGGGAATCCGTTGCCGATGCGTGAACGTAACGCGGAATCGCTTGTCATCGCTACGGATCGCGTGCAAGTCTGCTCCATCGGACACGACCGCCTCGGAGCCCGCATGACGCCGCCCCTCATGACGCCCCGCCTCATGACACCGTTCATGACGCCGTTCATGACGCCGTTCATGACGCCTTTCGCGACGCTGCCCGTGCCGCTCGCATGGTGGCCACGCGGCCCAGAGGGGCGCCGCGTGGCTGAGCCGTGCAACTGGATCGGCGGTCGCCGCAGCGAAGGAACCAGCGGCGATGTCTCACCCGTCGTCAACCCGGCGACGGGCGAGGTCGTCGCGCAGGTCTCGCTCGCCGGCGGCGCGGACGTCGACGCCGCGGTCGCGGCGGCGCGCGCGGCCTTTCCCGAGTGGTCGAGGGCGACGCCGGCGGCGCGTAGCGCGGTGCTCACCGAACTGGCCCGGCTGCTCGCTTCACGCGCAGAGGATTTCGCCCAGGCCGAGACCAGCCAGACCGGCAAACCGATCAAGCTGTCCCGCGGGTTCGACGTGCCGGGCACGGTCGACAACGTCGCGTTCTTCGCCGGCGCCGCGCGGGAGTTGGCGGGCAAGGCCGCGGCCGAGTACTCGCCGGACCACACCTCGATGGTCCGGCGGGAGCCGATCGGCGTGGTCGGGTCGATCGCGCCCTGGAACTACCCGCTGCAGATGGCCGGCTGGAAGGTCCTCCCGGCGATCGCCGCCGGCAACACGGTCGTGCTCAAGCCCGCCGAGACTCACCCCGCTGACCAGCGTGATGCTCGCCGAGTCCGCGCGCGAAGCCGGCTTGCCCGACGGCGTCGTCAACATCGTGACCGGCACCGGGCCGGACGCCGGCGAGGCGCTGGTCGGCCACCCGGACGTCGACATGGTCTCGTTCACCGGCTCGACCGCGGTCGGTCGCCGGGTGCACGAGGTCGCCGCGCGACCGGCAAGCGCATGCACCTGGAACTCGGCGGCAAGGCGCCGTTCGTGGTCTTCGACGACGCCGACCTCGAGGCCGCGGTGCACGGCGCGGTCGCCGGCGCGCTGATCAACTGCCGGCCAGGACTGCACAGCCGCGACGCGGGCGTACGTGCAGCGGCCGCTCTACGACGCGTTCGTCGACGCGCGTCGCCGACCACGATGGGCGACGGTCCGGCTCGGCGACCCGGTCGACCCCGCGACCGACCTGGGCCCGCTGATCTCCCGCCGCCAGCAGGACCGCGTCGCCGGATTCGTCGACGCGCGCGCGCGCGACCGGCGCCAAGGTCGTGTGCGGCGGGGCCGCGCCGGGCGGGTCGCTCGCACGCGGCGCTACTACGAGCCGACGGTCGTCGTCGATGTCGCCCAGTCGTCGCGAGATCGTCCAGGACGAGATCTTCGGCCCGGTGCTCGTGGTCCTGCCCTTCGACGACGACGACGAGGGCTCGCGACTGGCCAACGACTCCGCCGTACGGCGCTGGCCGCGTCGGCCTGGACCCGGACGTCTACCGCGCGCTGCGGGCCAGCCCGCGAGATCCGCGCCGGCTGCGTGTGGGTCAACGACCACATCCCGATCGTCGTCGGAGATGCCGCACGGCGCGCATGCCGGGCGTCCGGCTTCGGCAAGGACATGTCCGCGTACTCGCTTCGAGGAGTACACCGTGATCAAGCACGTGCATGTCTCGACCTCACCGGTGCCGTCCACAAGGACTGGCACCGCACCGTCTTCGGTGACCGATCGCCCCAATCAGAAAATCCAGGAAGGAATGCCGATGACTGACACTTCCGAGGCCGCCGACCTCGTTCGCCGCCTCGACGCGGGGCTCAACGCAGGCCGTGGTTAGCCGGCGCACGGTGCTTCGCGGCATGGTGCTTCGGTGGCGCGATGGTCGCTGGCGGCGGACTGCTCGGCGCGTGCGGCACTTCCGGTTCCAAGTCGACCGGCGCTGGCGCCGACGCCGAAGGACGTCTCGGCCTCCGACAAGGTCGTCAACTGGTCGAACTGGCCGCTGTACATCGACGTCGACGACAAGACGAAGAAGCACCCGACGCTTGACGCCTTCACCGCCAAGACCGGCATCAAGGTCAACTACACCGAGGACATCAACGACAACGACGAGTTCTTCGGCAAGATCCGGCCGCAGCTGGCCGCCGGCAAGACGACCGGTCGCGACATCGTCGTGCTCACCGACTGGATGGCGGCCCGGATGATCCGACTCGGGTACGTGCAGAAGCTCGACAAGACGAAGATCCCGAACTCCAAGAACCTGCGGAAGGCGCTGGCGACCCCGAGTTCGACCCCAACCGCGATTACACCCTGCCGTGGCAGAGCGGCATGACCGGCATCGCCTACAACCCCAAGGCGACCGGCGGCAAGAAGGTCGAGAGCATCGACCAGCTGCTCACCGACCCCAGCCTGAAGGGGAAGGTCACCGCGCTGACCGAGATGCCCGACACCATGGGCCTCATGCTGCTCGCGTCGGGCAAGGACCCGGCCAACTTCACCGACGCGGACTTCTCCGCCGCCATCGACAAGCTGAAGTCGGCGGTGAGCTCCGGCCAAATCCGCCAGTTCACCGGCAACGACTACGCGAAGGGCTTGGCGTCGGGTGACATCGCCGCCTGCATCGCATGGTCTGGCGACGTCTTCCAGCTGCAAAGTGACAGCCCCGACATCCAGTTCGTCATCCCGGACTCCGGCGCCATGTTGTGGTCGGACAACATGATGATTCCGAACGGCGCGAACCACCAAGCCAACGCCGAGGCGGTCATGGATTACTTCTACGACCCCACTGTCGCCGCCACGGTCGAGGACTACGTCAACTACATCTGCCCTGTGCAGGGAGCGCAGGATGCGATGAAGACGGTCGACCCGAGCCATCGTCGACAGCCAGCTGATCTTCCCGGACGACGCGACGCTGGCGAAGACGCACATCTTCATGGGTCTCGACGAGACGCAGCTGAAGAAGTACACCGACCTGTTCACGGCAGTGACCGGTGCCTGAGGTTGCGCTCCAGGACCTGCACCTGGTCCAGCTCACCAAGCGGTTCGCGTCGGCCACCGCGGTCGACGACATCGACCTGACGATTCCGGGTGGCTCGTTCTTCGCGCTGCTCGGACCGTCGGGCTGCGGAAAGACGACGACGCTGCGGATGGTCGCAGGATTGGAGGAACCCACCGCAGGCGCGATTCTCATCGGCGAGCAGGACATCTCTCACCACAAGCCGTACAAGCGGCCGGTGAACACGGTGTTCCAGAACTACGCGCTGTTCCCGCATCTCGACGTCTTCGAGAACGTCGCGTTCGGGTTGCGGCGCCGCGGGATCCGCAATGTGAAGCAACAGGTTGAGGAGATGCTCGAACTCGTCGAGCTCAGCGGCTACGGGCAGCGCAAGCCGGCGCAATCTCTCGGGCGGTCAGCAGCAGCGGGTGGCGCTCGCGCGCGCGCTCATCAACCGGCCGCAGGTGCTGCTGCTCGACGAACCACTCGGCGCGCTCGACTTGAAGCTTCGGCGACAGATGCAGCTCGAGCTCAAGCGCATCCAGGTCGAGGTCGGCCTGACGTTCGTCCACGTCACCCACGACCAGGAGGAGGCCATGACAATGGCCGACTCGATCGCCGTCATGAACGCCGGCCGCATCGAACAGCTCGGATCACCCACCGATCTGTACGACAACCCCTCGACGGTCTTCGTCGCGAACTTCCTCGGCCAGTCGAACCTGGTGCGGGCCGCGGTCACCGGCGTCGACGCGGACAACCTGCTGCTCGACCTGCACGGGCACCACGTCGTTGTACCGCGGGCACGGAGTCGGGTCGAAGGGACCGAAGTGCTGCTCGGCGTCCGGCCGGAGAAGATCCACCTCGCGCCGTCCACGGCTGATGACGTGGCGCCGGCCAACACCGTCACCGGCACGATCGTCGACAGCAGCTTCATCGGCGTCAGCACGCAGTACGTGGTCAAGACCAGCTGGGGACAGGAGTTGACGGCGTTCGCCCAGAACGACGGCAAGGCGGCGGTGGTCCGCCCGGGCGACGCAGTGTCGTTGAGTTGGCAGGCCGAGCACGCCTTTTGCCTCGACGCCACTGAGGACGTCACCGCGGGTGTGGTGATCGACGACGAGGCTGACGTCCGGCCGACGGCCGGGGCCAGGTCATGAGCGCGGTGCCGGCCGCTCCGGTGGCCGCGCCGCACGCCGGCCCGGCGCCGGCCCCTCGACGCAAGCGCGGTCGGTTCCTGCCGTACTGGCTGCTGCTGCCGGGCACCGCCTGGCTCGTCGTGTTCTTCGTCGTGCCCATGGTCACGCTGCTGTCGACGTCGCTGGAGACTGGCGATCCCTTCAACGGCTACTCGCTGACCTGGCACTGGGCCAACTACAGCGACGCCCTGCGCACGTACCACGCGCAGCTCATCCGCTCGTTCGAGTACGCGGCGATCGCGACGGTGGCGGCGCTCATCATCGCCTACCCGCTGGCGTACGCGATCGCGTTCAAAGCCGGCCGCTGGAAGAACGTGGTGCTCGTGCTCGTCGTGGCGCCGTTCTTCACCAGCTTCCTCGTGCGCACGCTGGCCTGGGAGACGATCCTCTCGGACAACGGCTTCGCGGTGCGCATGCTCCGGGACGTGCACCTCATCGGCGCCAATGGCCGGCTGCTCGCGACGCCGATCGCTGTCGTGTGCGGACTCACGTACAACTTCCTGCCGTTTATGACGCTGCCGCTCTACGCGTCGCTGGAGAAGATCGACCCACGGCTCGTGCAGGCGGCCAACGACTTGTACGCCAACCCGTTCACGGCGTTCTGGAAGGTCACCTGGCCGATGTCGATGCCGGGTGTGGTCGGCGGCACGCTGCTCACCTTCATCCCGGCGGCCGGTGACTTCGTCAACGTGCAGTTCCTCGGCGCCCCGCAGCAACAGATGATCGGCAACGTGATCCAGAGTCGCTTCCTGGTCGCGAGCGACTATCCGATCGCGTCGTCGCTTTCGGTGGTGCTGATGTTCATCATCTTGGTGCTCGTCATCGTTTACATCAGGCGCGCCGGCACCGAGGAGCTGGTCTGATGGCCACCGCAGTTGCGACGTCCACCCGGGTAGCGCGGCCGGCCAAACGCCCGGCGTCGGCCCGGGCGTGGCGGTGGCTGCGCGAGCATCTGGTCGTCATGTACGCGACGCTCGCGTTGGTGTACATGTTCCTGCCGATATTCGTCGTCGTCATGTTCTCCTTCAACAATCCGGCGGGGCGCTACAACTTCACCTGGCAAGGCTTCACGACCAAGAACTGGACGAACATCTGCGGCGTGCCCGGGATGTGCTCGGCCGTTGGGCTGAGCCTCAAGATCGGCGTGCTTTCGACAATCCTGGCGACGCTGCTCGGCACGCTGATCGCCTTCGCGGTCGTGCGGCACCGCTTCTATGGCCGCGCGGCGACGAACCTGCTGATCTTCCTGCCGATGGCGACCCCCGAAGTCGTCATGGGGTCGTCGCTGCTCGCGCTGTTCGTCAATATGAACGTGAACCTGGGCTTCACGACGATCCTCGTCGCCCACATCCTGTTCAACATCAGCTTCGTCGTCGTCACGGTGAAGGCCCGACTGCAAGGTCTCGACCCGCGCCTTGAACAGGCCGCCATGGACCTCTACGCCAACGAGTGGCAGACGTTCCGCCGGATTACGCTGCCGTTGGTGTTCCCGGGCATCCTCGCCGCGGCGCTGCTCGCCTTCTCGCTGTCGTTCGACGACTTCATCATCACGAACTTCAACGCTGGCAGCCAAACCATCACGTTCCCGATGTTCGTCTGGGGTGCGGCGCAGCGTGGCATCCCCGCGCAGATCAACGTGATCGGAACGTTGATGTTCACCATCGCGCTCGTCGTCACGCTCGCCGCGACGTTCGCGGGGCGCCGGCGCGCGCCGCGCTGATACCCGTGGCGCAACGCGACGTCTTCTGGCTCGACCGGCCGCGACCGACCCCCCGACCTTCGCTGGCGGGCCAGGTCGTCGCCGATGTGGCCGTCGTCGGTGGCGGTTTCACCGGGCTGTGGACCACGCTGGCGTTGCTGGAAAGCCAGCCTTCGCTGGATGTCGTGCTGGTCGAAGCGGGCCGCCTGGGTAGCGGCGCGAGCGGGCGCAACGGTGGGTTCATCGACCCGTCACTCACGCACGGCCTGGTGAACGGCCAGCGACACTTCCCGGCCGAACTGGCCCAGTTGGAGGCGCTGGCCACCGAGAACTACGCCGGTTTTCGGGCTGCCCTCAGCCGTTACGACATCGACTGCGCGTTCGAACCCACCGGCATGCTCGAGGTGGCCACCCAACCGTGGCAAGTCGAGGGACTGCGTGAGTGGTTCAGCGCGCACAGCGAACGCGGGCACGACGTCGAGTTTCTTTCGGCCGCACAAGCCCAGGACCGGCTGGCGTCACCGCTCGTCCAGGCGGCGGTGCGGCGGCCGGACGCTGGCGGCGTCCTCGACCCGGTGGCCCTGGTCGACGGCCTCGCGGGCGCGGCGGCGAGACTCGGCGCCAGCGTGTACGAGGAGGCGCCGGTCATCGGCATCGAAGCGGCGGACGGCGGGCTCGCCGTCCGCACCGAACTGGGGAGCGTGCGCGCCCGCCGGGTCGTGCTGGCGGCCGACGCCTGGAGTCGTGACCTGTTGCCACGCACCCGCCGGCACTACGTCACCGTCTACGACTACGTGCTGATGTCCCGGCCGCTGTCGCCCGACGAACTCGAATCGATCGGTTGGAAGGGCCGCGAAGGCGTCTCCGACTCGGGCAATCACTTCCATTACTTCCGGCTCACGTCAGACGATCGGATTCTGTGGGGCGGCTACGACGCCGTCCGGCACCGCGGTGACGCGGTCGGCGAGCAGTTCGACCAATGGCGGCCGACGCACGAGCGGCTCAAGCGCCATTTCCGCGCGTTCTTCCCGCAGCTGCCTGACGTCGACTTCACCCACCGCTGGGGCGGTCCCATCGCGGTGACCTCCCGGTTCACGCCCGTCTTCGGCGCGGCGTTCGGCGGACGCTTGCATTACGCGCTGGGTTACACCGGGCTCGGTGTCGCGGCGACCCGCCTCGCCGGCCGAGTGCTAAGTGAGCGAGTGCTGGACATTCCGTCGCCGTTGGCGCGGCTCGCGTATGTGGCGAAGCGGCCGTTGCCGTTCCCGCCGGAACCGCTGCGCTCGGTTGTCGTCGGCTTGACGCAGCGGGCGATCACGAAAGCAGACGCGAACGACGGACGCCGCGGACCGTGGCTGCGCTTGCTCGACCGGTTAGGCGTAGGACTGGACTCGTGAGAATCGCCGACATCGAACGGGCCGAGGAGGAGACAGTCATGACGCTTCGCAAGGTGGTGGCGGAATGACCCACGCGCAGTTGTTGGCCCGGCATCGCGCCGTGCTGCCGAAGTGGATGGCGCTCTACTACGACGAGCCGATCGAGCTGGTCGACGGCAAGGGTTGTCGCGTCGTCGACGCCGAGGGCGCGGAATACCTCGACTTCTTCGGCGGGATCCTGACGACGAGCATCGGCTACAACGTCCCGGAAGTCCTCGAGGCGGTGCGCGCGCAGGCAGGCCGCATGGTGCACACCTCGACGCTCTACCTGATCCGCAGCCAGGTCGCGCTCGCCGAGAAGATCGCCGACCGATCTGGAATTCCTGACGCCAAAGTCTTCTTCACGAACTCGGGCACCGAGGCGAACGAGGCCGCGCTGCTGTTCACGACGAGCGCCCGGCGCAGCAACCAGGTGCTCGCGATGCGCAACAGTTACCACGGCCGGTCGTTCGCCGCCATGGGCATCACCGGCAACCGCGGGTGGTCGTCGTCCAGCTTGTCGCCGTTGAACGTGAGTTACGTCATGAACGGCGATCGTTTCCGGTCGCCGCTCGGGCATCTCTCGGACGCGCAGTTCGTCGAGGTGGCGGCGCAGGACTTGCGCGAGGTGATCCTGCAGACGACCGCCGGCGACGTCGCGTGCCTGATCGCAGAGCCGATCCAGGGCGTGGGCGGCTTCATCGTGCCGCCCGACGGATTCTTCTCGGCGCTGAAAACGGTTCTCGACGAGTTCGGCATCCTGTTCGTCTCCGACGAGGTGCAAACGGCGTGGGGGCGCACCGGCGGCCACTACTTCGGCATCCACCGCGAGGGGATTGTCCCCGACGCGATGACCTTCGCGAAAGGCTTGGGAAACGGTCTCGCGATCGGTGGCGTGGTGGGCCGGACCGACCTGCTGGACGGGCTCTCGGCGAACGGCATATCGACGTTCGGTGGCAACCCGCTCGCCACCGCCGCCGCGCTCGCGGTGCTCGACTACATCGACTCACACGACCTGCAGGCGAACGCGGAAAGCGTTGGCGGCCGATTGCTCGACGGCGTTCGGCAGCTGGCGACGACGCATCCCGCGATAGGCCAGGTGCGCGGACGCGGTCTGATGATGGGAATCGAGCTCGTGCGGCCGGGCACGACAGTTCCGGACGCCGCCGCGGCGAGCCGGGTGCTTGAGACGACGAAGTCGCGCGGGTTGCTGATCGGCAAGGGCGGGCTCTACGGCAACGTGTTGCGCGTCGCGCCGCCGTTGACACTGTCGATGGCGGAGGCCGACGAGGGCCTCGGATTGCTCGGCGACGCGTTCGCGGCCGCCTTAGGCGAATCGGGCTGATCGCGTGACGCAGATGAGATACGGGCCGATGTTCGGGCCGGACATCACGTTCCTCGGCGTCGACCGCTGCGACCTGTCGGCGCCGGGGACTTTCCAAGGCGCGGACGTCGTCGTGCTCGGAGCGCCGTTCGACGGCGGCACCTCGCATCGGCCGGGCACCCGGTTCGGTCCGCAAGCGATTCGGGGCGCCGATTACCTGCCGCATGACGGTTCACGGCCGCACCTGGCATTGCGGGTCGACGCGCTGCGCGACCTTCGGGTGGTCGACGCCGGCGACGTCGAGATGCCTCCGGGGGAGATCGTGCGTTCGCTGTCGAACCTCGAAGACGCAGTGGCGACGATCGCGAGTTCCGGAGCGATTCCGCTGATTCTCGGCGGCGACCACTCGATCGCGTTGCCGGACGTCACGGGCGTCGCTCGGCATCACGGATTCGGCCGCGTCGCGGTGTTGCACTTCGACGCGCACGCCGACACGGGTGACATCGAGTTCGGCTCGCTGTACGGCCACGGCCAACCGATGCGCCGGTTGATCGAATCGGGCGCTGCCCGTGGCGACCGTTTCCTTCAGATCGGGTTACGCGGATATTGGCCGGGCCCCGAAACGCTCGACTGGATGGCGGCGCAGGGCATGCGGTCGTTCGAGATGACCGAGCTCGAGGCGCGCGGCCTTCCCGCCGTCCTCGATGAGGCTTTCGAGATCGCGCTCGACGGCTGCGACGCGGTGTTCCTGTCGGTCGACATCGACGTCTGCGACCCGGGTCACGCGCCTGGCACGGGAACCCCCGAGCCGGGCGGGCTCTCGGCTCGCCAGCTGCTCGACGCCGTCCGGCGGATCTGCCGCGAGCTGCCGATCGCGGGGATCGACGTCGTCGAGGTCTCGCCGCCGTACGACCATGCTGACATCACCGCGATGTTGGCGAATCGCGTTGTGCTCGAGGCGTTGTCGGGGATCGCCGTCGGGCGGCGCGACGCCGCGACGGGCGCGCGCACGGACGACGCGGCGCCACTGCTCGCCGGTCGCATTGCACCGAACTCGCTGGTTGGCAGCGAGGACGTCGAAGGGAGCTTGGCGTGAGGATTTTGCTTGTCGGCGCGGGAGGTGTCGGCAGCGCGGTCACCGGAATTGCCGCTCGGCGCGATTTCTTCGACGCCATGGTGGTCGCGGACTATGACGAGGCGCGCGCTCAACGCGCCGCGCAGCGCGCTGGCGACTCGCGATTCTCCGCCGTCCGGCTGGACGCGTCGGACAGCGCCGCGGTCGCCGACGTGTTGCGCGAGCACGGGTGCGACGTCCTGCTCAACGCGACCGACCCGCGATTTGTCATGCCGCTGTTCAACGCGGCGCTCGCCGGCGGCGCGGGCTACGTCGACATGGCGATGTCGCTTTCCCGGCCACACGCGTCGTCGCCGTACGAGCTGACCGGCGTGAAGCTGGGCGATGAGCAGTTCGCGCAAGCGGCGGAGTGGGCTGACGCCGGTCGGCTGGCGCTGGTCGGTATGGGCGTGGAGCCAGGGCTGTCTGACGTGTTCGCGCGTTACGCGGCCGACGAGTTGTTCAGCGAGGTTCACGAGATCGGCGTTCGCGACGGCGCCAATCTCGAGGTCGACGGGTACGACTTCGCGCCGACGTTCTCGATCTGGACGACGATCGAGGAGTGCCTCAATCCGCCGGTGATTTGGGAGAAAGACCGCGGGTGGTACACGACGCCGCCGTTCAGCGAGGCTGAGGTGTTCGAGTTCCCCGAGGGCATCGGCGCCGTCGAGTGTGTGAATGTCGAACATGAGGAAGTGTTGCTGATTCCGCGCTGGGTGGACGCGCGGCGGGTCACCTTCAAATACGGGCTGGGGGAGGAGTTCATCGGCGTCCTGAAGACCCTGCACAAGCTCGGTCTCGACCGGGTGGAAAGGGTGCGGGTCGGCGCTGTCGAGATCTCGCCGCGGGACGTCGTCGCCGCCTGCTTGCCCGATCCGGCGACACTCGGCGACCGCATGCGGGGGAAGACGTGCGCCGGCACGTACGTCACCGGCATCGGAAAGGACGGCGAGCGGCGGGCGACGTACCTCTACCACGTCGTCGACAACGAATGGTCGATGCGCGAATACGGCTCGCAGGCCGTGGTGTGGCAGACGGCGGTCAACCCTGTCGTCGCGCTTGAGTTGATCGCCGGCGGAGTCTGGAAGGGCAGCGGTGTGCTGGGGCCGGAGGCGTTCGACGCGCGGCCGTTCCTCGAACTTCTGGTGGCGTACGGCTCACCCTGGGGCATGCGCGACGACTGACAAATCTTGAGCACACACCGGCCGCGCCTCCGGCGAAAATCGCGCGAGCCTGGCACCATCTGCAGGAACAGATTCCGCGCGAGGTCTTTCGAGGAGCTGACGGCATGAAGGGCACTGCGGGCGTCGCGTGGCTGACGATCCAGATTCGCGAGCCGAGCGACCTGCGGCTGGACGAAAGGCTCGCCGAGCTGGTCACGCGGGCGCACGCGTTCGGCCTCAAGGCCGCGACGATCGCGCAACCGGTGCGCGACGCCGCTGTCCCACGCCAGCCGACCAGCCGGGTGATCTCACTGCCCGACGGCGTGGCGGGCACCGTCACGATCGCTGACAGCCCCGATCAGCTTCGCGCTTTCGCGGCCGGCCTCGGCGACCTGCTCGGCGTCGACGCTCGCGTCGAACTCGCCGTCGACGGCGTCGCCCGCGAGCTTGAGGTGCAGGCGCTGTCGATGCCCAGCTGCGTTAACTGACCGACGCGAAAGCCTCTTCGAGGACGTCGAGCGCTTCCAGCAGCAACTCGTCGGGGATCACCAGCGGCGGCAAGAACCGCAGCACATTGCCGAAGGTGCCCGCCGTCAGCACCACCACACCCGCCGCATGGCAGGCCTTCGCCACGGCGACGGTCGTCGCCGGATCGGGCTCCAGGCCGCCGGGCTTGACGATCTCGACCGCGAGCATCGCGCCGCGCCCCCTGACGTCGCCGATGCAGGCGAACTTCGCCGCCAGCTCGCGCAGCCGCGGCAGCATGAGCGACTCGATGTGGCGCGCCCGCCCGGCGAGGTCGAGCTCCTCCATCGTGCGGAACGCGCCGAGCGCGGCAGCGCAGGCGACCGGGTTGCCGCCGTACGTGCCGCCGAGGCCGCCGACGTGCGCGGCGTCCATGATCTCGGCGCGCCCGGTGACGGCGGACAGCGGCAAACCACCCGCGATTCCCTTCGCCGTCGTGACCAGGTCGGGCACCACGTCCTCGTGGGACGACGCGAACATGTCACCCGTGCGCGCGAAGCCAGTCTGGATCTCGTCGGCGATGAAGACGATGCCGTTGGCCGCGCAAAACTCCGCCAGCGCAGGCAAAAATCCCTCGCCTGGGACGACGAACCCGCCTTCGCCCTGGATCGGCTCGATCAGCACCGCGGCGATGTTCTTGGCGCCGATCTGCGTCGTCATCTGCGAGATCGCGAGTGCGGCGGCTTCCGGTCCGCAGTTCGCCGGCCCGGTCGGCCAGCGGAAGGGATAGGCCATCGGCATGCGATAGACCTCGGGCGCGAACGGGCCGAAGGAATGCTTGTACGGCATGCTCTTGGCGGTCAGCGCCATCGTCAGGTTGGTGCGGCCGTGGTAGGCGTGGTCGAAGACCACGACCGCCGACCGGCCGGTGTGCGCGCGGGCGATCTTCACCGCGTTCTCGACCGCCTCGGCGCCCGAGTTGAACAACGCCGACTTCTTCGGGAAGGCCCCTGGCGTAAGGGAATTCAGCTTCTCGCACACCGCGACATAACCCTCGTAGGGCGTCACCATGAAACAGGTGTGGGTGAACGCGGCCACTTGCTCGGTGACGGCGGAGACGACGTGTGGCGCCGCGTTTCCCACGCTGACAACGGCGATCCCCGAGCCTAGGTCGATGAGCGAGTTGCCGTCGACGTCGACCAGGACGCCGCCGCCCGCCGCGGTCACGAAGACCGGCAAGGTGGTCGACACGCCGCGGGCCACCGCCGCGCCGCGACGCTCGAACAGCTCGATCGAGCGCGGGCCGGGGATCGCCGTCACCAGGCGCCGGACCTGCGGAAGTTCGGGGCCGCCGCGCGGCGCGCCCATGGTGGTGACGGACTCGGTCATGGCGATCTCCACGCTCTCCTGGGAAGGTCCTCAAATCCCGTGCAAGTACTGTATCCGAGCCGTACGGGCGGACGGCATACTGTTATCGACCGTCAACCTCGGGATTCACGACGGAATCCGTCGTGTCGACCTGGTCGGAGCGCCCCGGCCGCCTTGCTGGCCGCCTCGGTTCGTACCCTCGCGGTCATGACGGACCTACGCCGATCGACCGGCCGCGTCGCGATCGGCATGGTCGGCCTCGGCGACATCGCGCGCAAGGCTTACCTGCCCGCGCTCGCCAACCGCGCCGACATCGACCTCCACTTGTGCACGAGGAACGGCACGACGTTGGCAGCTGTCGCGGACGCGTTCCGCGTCGGACATCGCCACCGAAACGTCGACGACCTGATCGCGTCCGGAGTCGAAGCGGCGTTTGTGCACGTGGCGACGGCGGCGCACGTCGACGTGGTGGGCGCCTTGCTCGACGCGGGGGTGCACGTCTATGTCGACAAGCCGCTCGCCGACAACCTGGACGATTGCGCGCGGCTAGTGGAATTGGCCCGTTCGAAGCGCCGGTCGCTGATGGTCGGCTTCAATCGCCGCTACGCGCCGGCGTATCGCGAGGCGGCTGCCCTGGATCCGTCGTTGGTATTGATGCAAAAGAACCGGGTCGACGTCGCTGACTTGCCGCGAAGGGTGGTCTTCGACGACTTCATCCATGTCGTCGACACGCTGAGATTCCTCGCCCCAGAGGCTGACCTTCACAACGTGCACGCGACGACCAGAAGACGGCCTCCTCGACGTCGCCGTGGTGCAGTTGGTTGGTGCGGGCGTGACCGCGATCGGCAGCATGAACCGACGCGGTGGCCACACCCAGGAAGTGCTCGACGTTCACGCGGCCGGCGCGCGCCTCGTCGTCCACGACATCGCCACCGTCGACGAGTACCGTGACGATCAGCACGCCGTCGTTCGCCGTGGCGACTGGACGAGCGTGCAGCGGCAGCGCGGCTTCGACGACATCTGCACGCGGTTCATCACCGCCACCCGCGACGGTGAGGTGCTCGACGCCGGCGACGCGCTGCGCACGCATGAAATGTGTGAGCGCATTGTCCAAGAACTCGAGACTTGACGCGGCCGTGACAGCGCGTTCATCTTTCCGAAACCTCGCGACGACAAGCTGATCCGCATCGATTCCCGACCGCGAGGGCAGTGACGATGCTGACGCACGTGCGCATAAGTGTTCCCGACCGGCCTGGCGTGCTGGCGCAGATCACCGCGACGATGGCCGACGCCGGCGCCGACATCCGGACGATCGCCGTGCTCGAGCGCGAGTCGGGCCGGGCCGTCGACGATGTGTACCTCTCCTGGCCCGACGCGCGACCGCTATCGGCCCTTGCCGAGCGGCTCGCCGGCCTGCGCGGCGTGCGGGTGCTGGGCTTGCGGCCGTCGCGGGAGGTGCCCGGGGCGTTCCCGGACCTTGATTTGCTCACCCAGGTGCTTGCCACGTCGATGCGCGGCGTCGAGACGCTCACCGACATGGCGGCGCACGCGTTCGGCGCCGACTGGGCCGCGAGCGTCTCCTACGGCGCAGCCGAGCCCACCGTGGTTTACGCCAACGCCGGTCCGGACGACGTGATCGTCGTCCCGGACGTGCCGGCGATTCGGCCGATGGCCCTCGAGCAAGACGGCGTTCAACTGGTGGTGGCGCCGCTCGAACCGCTCGACGTGGTTCTGGTGTGCGGCCGGGCGGGCGAGCCGCCATTCCACCGCGCCGAGGTTGAGCGGGTGCGTCGGGTGACCGAACTCGCGGTCGGTCTGCTAAACCGCGACGTCGTCGTGTGGTCCGCGTCGTAAGGCTCGACGTCCGCGGGTCGTCCAGGCATCCTCACCGCAGCTGAGTGGCCCGCCGAGCTAATCTGGCCGTCAAGCCTGGGCGCGGCGAGGGGTCTGGATGTTCGAGCGGTTGGGCGGCGCGGTCTACGCGCGGCGCAAAGTGGTGCTGCTGGTCGGCCTCGTCGTCATCGTGCTGGCCGGCATGTGGGGCGGCTCGGTCACGAAGCGGCTTTCTGCTGGCGGCTACTACGACCCCAACAGCGAGTCGGTGACCGCCGCCAACGACATCAAGGACAATCTCGGCGTCCCGTCGTCCGACGCGACCGTGCTCTTCACCAGCGCGAACAAGCCGGTGACCGACCCGCAGATCGCGGCGTCGATCGAGGGCGCGCTGGCGTCGCTGCCGCACGACGTGGTCCCGGGCTATGTGAGCTACGCCACGTCGAAGCAGCCGCAGCTCATCTCCGCCGATCAGCACGCGACGTATGCCACCCTGCAACTCGCCGGCGACAAAGACGCGACGCAGACGGAGTCTTTTCAGACCGTGAAGGCCCTGCTGGCAAAGGCGAACCTGCCGGGAATCACGATCGACTACGCCGGCCTTGTGCCGCTCAACAAGGAGATCAGCGGACAGGTCAGCAAAGACCTGAAGCGGGCCGAGGCGCTGTCGCTGCCGATCGTGCTGATCCTGCTGGTCATCATCTTCGGCAGCCTCGCGTCGGCCAGCCTTCCGCTCGCCGTGGGTATTTGCGGAATCCTCAGCGCTTTCGCGGTGCTGCGCGTGCTGACCATCTTCGTCAGCGTCTCGATCTTCGCGCAGAACCTCGTCACCATGCTGGGGCTCGGTCTGGCGGTCGACTACGCGTTGTTCATGGTGAGCCGGTTCCGCGAGGAGCTGCCGAACCAGCCCGACACCCGGCACGCGGTGATGCGCACGATGGCGACCGCCGGCCGCACGGTGGCGTTTTCCGGAATTACGATCGCGGCCTCGGCGGCCTCGCTCAGCCTCTTTCCCGAGTCTTTCTTGCGCTCGATGGGTTACGGCGGCGTGGCCGTCGTCCTCATCGACGTCGTCGCGTCACTCACCGTGTTGCCCGCGTTGCTCGCGATCCTCGGGCGGCGCGTCGACGCGTTGCGCGTGCCGAGGCCCTGGAAGCGGAAGTCGCCGGTGAACGCCGAGGCCGCGAACGTGGAGGCCGCGCATGGCGCCTGGTATCGACTGGCGCACAGCGTGATGCGCCGTCCGGTGCTCTACGCGGTGCCGATCGTCGCGCTGCTCGTGGTGATGGCGGCGCCGTTCAACAACGTGATTTTCGGCGGCTACAGCACAAAGGTCATGCCCAAGACGTCGCACGCGCGCGTGGTCACCGACCGCCTCGCCGCCGAATTCCCGGGCAATGCCACAAGTCCCATGCAGGTCGTCGTCGAATCGGCCCCGAATCAGTCCGCTGTCGCGTCGTACGTGACGCGACTTCAGCAGACGCCCGGCGTCACCGGCGCCCGCGTCACCGCGGTCAAGGGGGACAACGCCCTCATCCAAGTCGGCTACAACGGCGACCCGATCTCGAGCCAGGCGCGCGCCACTTTGGACGACGTTCGGGCAGTGGCCGCGCCGCCCGGCGCCACCGTGCTGGTCGGCGGCGCCACGGCGTTTCTCGTCGACCAGCTCGACAGCATCGGGCACGTGCTGCCGTGGATGCTCGCGGTGATGGCGGTCGCGATGTTCGTGCTGCTCTTCCTGGCGTTCGGCTCGGTCGTGCTGCCGATCAAGGCGATCATCATGAACACGCTGTCGATCGGCGCGTCGTTCGGCGCCGTCACCTGGATCTTTCAAAGCGGCCATCTCTCCGGCCTGCTGCATTTCTCCAAGCTCGGCTATCTCGACGCCACCGACCCGATCCTCATGCTGGCCGTGGTTTTCGGCCTGTCGATGGACTACGAGGTGTTTCTGCTCAGCCGGATCCGCGAGGAATGGGACGCCTCTCGCGACCGGGGCGAGCCGTCCGGCGTCCGGAACCAGAACGCCGTCGCGATGGGCCTGCAACGCAGCGGCCGCATCATCACCTCGGCCGCGGTGCTGCTCGTGGTGGTGATCGGCGCGTTCGCGACGTCCGAGGTCACCACGCTCAAGCTGCTCGGCGTCGGAATGGCGCTCGCGATCCTGGTCGACGCGACCATCGTGCGGGCGTTGCTGGTGCCCGCGGTGATGCGGCTGCTGGGTGGCGTCAACTGGTGGGCGCCCAAACCCCTTGGCCGCTGGTGGGAGCGGCACGGCTTCCGCGAGGCGGACGACGTGACACCCGCGGCGCCGGAGCCCGCGCTGCCCGCGCGCTGATCGCGGTTACCGGATCGCTACGGGACAATGGACCGGTGAGCTCACCCCGCGACGTCGTCATCCTCGGTTCGACCGGCTCGATCGGCACCCAGGCGCTTGACGTTGTCCGCCGCAACCGCGACCGATTCCGGGTCGTGGGTCTCGCCGCTGGTGGCGCGAACGTCGAACTGCTGGCCCGGCAGGCGGCCGAGTTCGACGTCGAGGTGGTCGGCGTGAGTCGCGGCAGCGTCGCGGAGCTCGAAGCGGCGATCGCGGCGCACCGCGCCGCAGGCTCGTCTGGCGTACCGCCGAAGGTCGTCGCCGGCCCCGAGGCGGCCGCCGAGGTGGCCGGCTGGCCGCTGGCCGCCGACGCGGCGGATCCCCGAAGGGGCGTCGTCCTGAACGGCATGACCGGCTCGATCGGGCTCGCGCCGACGCTCGCCGCGCTCGACGCCGGACGCACCCTGGCGCTGGCGAACAAGGAGTCGCTGATCGTCGGCGGCCCGCTGGTCAGGGCCGCCGCGGCGCCGGGCCAGATCGTGCCGGTCGACTCCGAGCACTCGGCGCTCGCGCAATGCCTGCGGGCGGGTGGGGCGGCGGAGGTTCGCAAGCTCGTCGTCACCGCGAGCGGCGGCCCGTTCCGCGGACGACGCAAGGACGAGCTGGCCGACGTCACGCCGGAGCAAGCCCTCGCGCACCCGACCTGGAAGATGGGTCCGGTCATCACGATCAACTCCGCGACCCTGGTGAACAAGGCTCTCGAGGTGATCGAGGCGCACCTGCTCTTCGACATCCCGCTGGAGCGCATCGAGGTCGTCGTCCACCCGCAGTCGATCGTGCACTCGATGGTGGAGTTCACCGACGGGTCGACGGTCGCGCAGTGCTCGCCGCCCGACATGCGGCTGCCGATCGCGCTTGGCTTGAACTGGCCGGACCGGCTCGCCGACGCGGTGCCCGCCTGCGACTGGACGACCGCCCAAAGCTGGACGTTCGAGCCGTTCGACGACGACGCCTTCCCGGCTATCCGGCTGGCCCGCCAGGTCGGTGCGGCCGGCGGGGTGGCGCCGGCCATCTACAACGCCGCGAACGAGGAGGCGGTTGCCGCCTTCCTGGGCGGGAACCTGCGGTTCACCGGGATCGTCGAGACGGTTGAGCAGGTTGTGAGCGAATCCCTCGCGGCAGGGCTCGGGAAGGTCACCGAACTGGCCGATGTTCTGCAAGCGGAGATGTCCGCCCGCGACCGCGCCCGGGCGCTGATCGCGGACACCACGAAACGGAGAGATCGCTCGGCATGATGGCACCCTGCGGCGGTGACGCCGCGTGATGGCGCACGGCGGCGGTGACGCCGCGTGATGGCACTCGGCGTTCTGGCGTTCGTCGTCGCGCTGCTGACGTCGGTCATGCTCCACGAGGCGGGCCACTTCCTCACCGCGAAAGCCTTCGGCATGAAGGCCACCCAGTTCTTCGTCGGGTTCGGCCCCACCCTGTGGTCGCGACGCAAGGGCGAGACCGAGTACGGCGTGAAAGCGATCCCCGCCGGCGGGTTCGTGAAGATCATCGGGATGACGCCGCTTGAGGAGATCGCACCGCAGGACAAGCCGCGCGCGTTCATCAGCAAGGGCGGCTGGCAGCGCTTCATCGTGCTGGTCGCGGGCTCGACCGTGCACCTGCTGATCGCGCTCGCCCTGTTCTTCATCTACCTGGTGGCGTGGCCGAGCCAGATCCACGGGCCGGCGTCGGTCAGCGGCGTTCAAGACTGCGTGACGAGCACGGACGCCGGAACGTGCGCCAACGGCACGCCGGCGTCACCGGCGAAGGGCGTGCTGCAAAAGGACGACGTGATCCTCGCGGTCGACGGCAAGAAGGTCACCGGTGGCAGGGATCAGCTGATCAGCCTCGTCAGCGACTCACCCGCGGGCCCGATCACGTTCACCATCGACCGGGCCGGCGCGGTGCGGCAGGTCACCGTCAACCCGGTCACCGTCGACGGCGCCCGCCGCGTCGGCATCCTGGTCGGCCAGGCATCGTCGACCACGACCGTGCGGGTCGGTTTCGTCGGCGCGATCACCGGATCGTTCGACATGTTCGGGCAAACCGCCTCCGGCAGCTTCAAGGCGCTCGGCGCGGTTCCACACGAGATCGGCCGCATCCTGTCGGGTGACCAGGGCAAGCGCACCGCCGACGGCGGCGGCGGCGCTCAGGTCACCAGCGTCGTCGGGGTAGCGCAGATCTCCGGCGAGGCGTTCCAGGCCGGCGGCGTCTCGGGCGGTATCGCGACGTTGGTGCTCATCACCGCCTCGGTCAACTTGTTCGTCGGGATCTTCAACCTGTTCCCGTTCTTGCCGCTGGACGGCGGCCACGTCGCGATCCTCGCGTACGAGAAGGGCCGCGACCGCATCCGCCGCCGCCGCAAGCTGCCCGCCGCCGGACCGGTCGACCTCACCAAACTGATGCCCGTGACCTATGGGGCCTTAGCCTTAATCGTGGGCATGTCAATGATCGTGTTGTATGCCGACGTGGTGAATCCGGTGGCGAACCCGTTCCAGTGAGGTGAAGCAGTCGTGACCGCAGTCGACCTGGGTCTTCCCGAGATCCCGGCGCCCAGCCCGCTCAAGCCGCGACGCAAGTCGCGGCAGATCGACGTGGGCGGCGTCCTCGTCGGGGGCGACGCCCCGGTGTCGGTGCAGTCGATGTGCACCACGCTCACCGCCGACGTCAACGCCACGCTGCAGCAGATCGCCGAGCTGACGGCGTCCGGTTGCCAGATCGTCCGGGTCGCCTGCCCAAGCCAGGACGACGCCGACGCGCTCGCCGCGATCGCGAAGAAGTCGCAGATCCCGGTGATCGCCGACATCCACTTCCAGCCCAAGTACGTGTTCGCCGCCATCGAGGCGGGTTGCGCGGCGGTGCGGGTGAACCCCGGCAACATCAAGAAGTTCGACGATCAGGTCAAGGAGATCGCGCAGGCGGCGAAGGATCACGGCACGCCGATCCGCATCGGCGTCAACGCCGGCTCGCTCGACCCGCGGATGCTCGCGAAGTACGGCGGCAAGGCCACGCCCGAGGCGCTCGTCGAGTCGGCCCGGTGGGAGGCGAGCCTGTTCGAGGAGCACGACTTCCACGACATCAAGATCTCGGTCAAGCACCACGACCCGCTGATCATGATCGAGGCCTACCGCCAGCTCGCCGCGCAGACCGATTTCCCGCTGCACCTCGGCGTCACCGAGGCCGGCCCGCTGATGCAGGGCACGATCAAGTCGGCGGTGGCGTTCGGCATTCTCCTTTCGGAGGGTGTCGGCGACACCATCCGGGTCTCGCTGTCGGCGCCGCCCGTCGAAGAGGTCAAGGTCGGCATCGGCATCTTGGAGTCGCTCGGGCTGCGTCAGCGCAAGCTCGAGATCGTCTCCTGCCCGTCCTGCGGTCGCGCGCAGGTCGACGTCTACAAGCTGGCCGAAGAGGTCAGCGCCGGGCTCGAGGGGATGACCGTGCCGCTGCGGGTCGCCGTCATGGGTTGCGTCGTCAACGGGCCCGGCGAGGCCCGCGAGGCGGATCTCGGGGTCGCCAGCGGAAACGGCAAGGGTCAGATTTTCGTGCGTGGCGAAGTGATCAAGACGGTGCCTGAGGCGCAGATTGTCGAGACACTGATCGAAGAGGCCATGCGGTTGGCTGACGAACTGGGCTCCGACGGCGTAGCCTCCGGCGAGCCGCAGGTGAGCGTGGTCTGACAGAGTGATCTGACAGCGGGAACACGCGAGCACCGGCGTCGTCGTCCAAAGAGTTCGGGCGTTACGGAGGCATCGTGCTGCGAGGTTCGCCGGTGCGGGTGCTCGATGACCGCGACCTCGCGGCCGCCCGCGACCTGCTCGACCGCGACCCGGTGGCGAACGTCTTCGTCGCGTCGCGCCTCGACAGCGTGGGCCTCGACCCGTGGCGGCTTGGCGCGGAGGTCTGGGCGTATCCAGGCAGCGGCCGGGTCGACGCGTTGTGTTACGCGGGGGCCAACCTGGTGCCGGTCAACGCCGACGCCGACGCCTGCCGGGTCTTCGCCGACCGCGCGCGCCGACAGGGCAGGCGCTGCTCCTCCATCGTCGGCCCGGCGCGCCAGGTCGCCACGTTGTGGTCGCTGCTCGAGCAGGCGTGGGGTCCGGCCCGGGCGGTGCGCGCCAACCAGCCGTTGATGGTGATCAGCGACCAGCCCAACGTGGCGCCCGACCCGTTGGTGCGGCGGGTCACCCCGTCCGAGATCGACATCTTGTACCCGGCGTGCGTCGCCATGTTCACCGAGGAGGTGGGCGTCTCGCCGTTCAACGGGGACGGCGGAGCGCTGTATCGCGCGCGGGTCGCGGAGCTCATCGCCCAGGGCAGAGCGTTCGCGCGGATCGAGGACGGCCGCGTCCTGTTCAAGGCGGAGGTCGGCGCGGCAACCGCGCAGGCCTGCCAGATCCAGGGCGTGTGGGTCGACCCGCAGCTGCGCGGTCGCGGGATGTCCAACGGCGGCATGGCCGCGGTGGTCATGCAGGCGCAGGCGACGATCGCGCCGCTCGTCAGCCTCTACGTGAACGACTTCAACGCGCCCGCGCGCGCCGCCTACCGCAAGGTGGGATTCGTCGAAGTCGGCGCGTTCATGTCGGTGCTCTTTTGAGGCCACGGTCTCGCCTGGGTGTCGCCGTCCCGATCGTCTCACTGTTCGCGCTCTTCAACGTCGCCGGATGCGGGGGCAGCGGTGGGGCGCCCGGCCCGAGGCCAACCGTCCCAACGACCACATCGCAGAGCGTCAAGCCAAGTCCGACGGGCACAGCGAGGTACTGCACGCGGAACCCAAGTGCATGCGGCTATCCCGACGCCTCGAACACCGGCGTGCCCACCGGGACGAAGCTGACCGCGCATCCCGGACCGCAGACGATCACCAAGGACGGAGCGGTGGTCGATGGCTGGGACACTGGCACCATCACGGTCTCGGCGAAGAACGTGACGATTCGTAACACCCGAATCACGGCGACGACGTTTTGGGGCGTGCACGGCGCCTCCGGAGCCAGCGCGACTCTCGACAATGTCACCATCACCGGCCAGCGCGGCGTCGACTGTCAGATCGGTGTCGACGGCGGCACCGTCACGATCGAGCACACCGACATCTCAGGCTGCGAGGACGGCGTGCACCTGCATAGCGACAACGTGCTGGCCGACTCCTACATCCACGACCTCCTCAAGACGGCGACCTCGCACAACGACGGCGTCCAAGTCGTCTCCGGCATCGCCGGGCAGGCGATCCGGCACAACACGATCAAGGTCGCCGCGGGCAAGGGCGTCGGCGACAACAGCGCGATCTTCGTGCAGCAGTCGTCCGGGCCGATCAACGGTCTCGTGATCGATTCGAACTTGTTGGACGGCGGCGGGTACACCCTCTACATCGAGAAGGCCGACAACGTCGTTGCCAGCGATAACCTGCTCGGCCCCAACCACACATTCGGCTCAGTCTCCACCGCGCACGGCGGAACGCCCAGGCTGCAGGGCAACTTCAACGACGGCAGCGCTTATGCCGGCCATTGATCACAGCGTGACGATTGCCTGCGAATATCTGCGTACGACTCAACCTTGGGCGACGCGCGCCGACTGAAGAAGCGCGGGAGTGTTGCGCCCGGGCACATCGGGCGTCGGAGGTGATCGATGTCGGCACACATTGACGCGAGGGCGGGTCGTGCGCAGCGGCCGCGTCGCGCGCGCTGGCTGGAGCGGGGCCGGTTCGGGCCCGGCAGCCGTCGGGTGGACGACGCGTCGCTCGATCACACGCTGTCCGAGTTCGCCGAGCTCTCCGGCCGCGTCGGCATCGAGGTGGCCGACATCTCGGGCAACGTCGACGCGCTGTCGACGGTGGTGCGGGAGCAGGCTCAACTCTCGGTTCAGCTGAGCGCGGCCGCGGAAGAGGTCGCGGCCGGCAACCATCAGGTCGAGGCCGCGGTGACGCAGGCGCACGCGGCGACCAAGGTCGCGCACGAGGAAGCGACCGGATCCCGTGCGACGGTCGACGCGTCGCTCGCCCAACTCGGTGATTTCATCGACTGGGTGGGGCAAATCAGCGATCAATTCGCCGTCGTGGCGGACGCGCTCGCCGGCATCAAGTCGGCCGCCGGGCAGATCGACCGCATCGCGCAGCAGACGCACATCCTCGCGCTGAACGCGCGGATCGAAGCGGCCCGTTCCGGGGCCGCCGGCCAGGGCTTCCAGGTGATCGCAGACTCGGTGCGCGACCTCGCCGACGAGACGATCACCGCGGCGCAAGACATCGACGCGACGGTGCGGCCGCTCACCGGGCAGATCGGCGAGCTGACGCAGCGCGGGCGGCAGGCGAAGGCGCAAGCCGAGACGATGCGCACAAGCACGGAGTCGATCTCCGCGATGATCGATGCGGTCACCGGCGCCCTCGCGTCCGCGGACGACCAGGTTGCTGAAATCAAGGAGGCCGCCGCCGCGATCCGCGCGGAAGTCGACGGCTTCTTGTCGTCTTTGTCGTCGCTCGCCGGCGGGCTCGAGCAGTCGAGCGGCGAGCTCAACTCGGCGCGCGAGCGGGCCGCGAACCTGCTGTCGTTGAGCGAGAAGCTGGTCTCGACGAGTGCGCGCACCGGCGTGCAAACGTCCGACACGCCGCTGATCCAGGCCGCGCTCGAGGGCGCCGCGCTCGTGGCCGACGTTTTCGCCACCGCCCTCGACCGCGGCGAGATCAGCCTCGAGGACCTGTTCGACGAGAACTACCGCGTCATCGAGGGCAGCAACCCGGTGCAGCACCTCACCCGGTTCACGGCTTTCACCGACCGGGTGTTGCCGGCGATCCAAGAACCGTTCGCCGACCGAGACTCGCGGATCGCGTTCGCTATCTCCACCGACCGCAACGGCTACATACCGACCCACATGCTTCGGGTGTCGAAGCCGCAGGGGCCCGATCCGGTGTGGAACGCGGCGAACTGCCGCAACCGCAGGATCTTCAACGACCGCACCGGCTTGCTGTGCGGCCAGAACACCGAGCCGTTCGTCCTCCAGACGTATCGACGTGACATGGGCGGCGGCCGTTTCGTCATGATGAAGGACGTCTCCGCGCCGATCTGGGTGCGCGGTCGGCACTGGGGCGGCTTCCGCATCGGCTACGCCGCCTGATCGCGCGAATTGGTGACGCCTGCGGTTGCTCGGCAACAGCAGGCGTCACGTAATTCTCGCGTTGCCTCAGCCCTGTTGCAGGTTCCAGCCGGACGGAGTCGGCGTCGGCGTCACCGCCATCGCGTTGGGCGAGTTGCTCGGCGGGAACCGGTAGTGGCCGCCGTTGTAGAAGATGTCGTCGAACGTCAGCTCGAGCTGCTCCTCCGAGCCGTTGCCGGAGCCCTCCGCGGCGAAACCGACGATCCGCACGTCATGCAGCTGGACGCGCAGGGCGGCGCCGTGGTTGCCGCTCGGCACCTGCAGCGTGGCGTTGCCGAGCGTCGCGTCGGTCGTCGCGGCGTCGAACAGCGCGCCACTGTGGCTGTCGACCGGCTTGCTGACCGCGAGCTGGCTGAACTGCGGCGCACCGCCACCCCCTTGCGACCACGAGGTGCCGAAGGACGCGCTGTCGATCGCGACCACCGCGGTCGCGCCGTCGAGCTGGTCGAACGTGATCGTCGGTCCGGACGACTGGGAGTCTCCCTTGCCCGCACCGACCCCGCCGCTCGAATCGGTCGGCGATGCGGTCACGGTGGTGGTTGGTCCGGGCGGGCCCGCCGGACCAGTTTGGTTCCACGACAGCGCGGTCTCACCGCGGGAGCACGTCGTGTCAGCGTCGACGACGCGCACAATGCCGCCGAACTTCGCGACGCAGGCGTGGATCGTGGTGTCGCTTGAGCCGACGCTGGCGGTCTCGACAGCGAACGCGGTGCCGCCGAGGGCGCCGACGGCCGCGGTGGAGAGTCCGATGACCAGGAGTTTGCGGGTCGCGCGCAGTTTGAGCTTGGGCGTGTGCATGGATGGGTCCCTTCGGTGACTTGCTGCTGACACGTCGAATGTCGCGCTAAGCCGTCGGGCTCGGCATCGGGTGATCAACGCATCTCGCGCTAGTCCGGCGGCCTTATTTCGCGGGCCGACCTGGCTTAGCCGATATCCTCGGCGGACACCTGGGGGACCCGACACGACCGAAGCGGCTAAGGAGTTGCGCTGTGACCTTGCGCATGTCGACCTTGTTCCTACGCACGCTGCGCGAGGATCCGGCCGACGCCGAGGTGCCGAGCCACAAGCTGCTGGTGCGCGCGGGTTACGTGCGCCGCGTCGCGCCAGGCATCTACTCCTGGTTGCCGCTCGGCTACACCGTCTTGCGCAAGGTCGAGGCGATCGTGCGCCAGGAGATGGAGCGCATGGGCGCGCAGGAGGTTCACTTCCCCGCGTTGATTCCGCGCGAGATCTACGAGGCCACCAACCGCTGGACCGAGTACGGGCAGACGCTGTTCAAGCTCAAGGACCGCAAGGACGCCGACTACTTGCTCGGCCCGACGCACGAAGAGCTGTTCACGCTGCTGGTCAAGGGCGAGTACGCCTCCTACAAGGACTACCCGGTCTCCCTCTTTCAGATCCAGACGAAGTACCGCGACGAAGCCCGTCCTCGCGCCGGCATCTTGCGCGGTCGCGAATTCGTCATGAAAGACAGCTACTCCTTCGACTTGGACGACGAAGGCCTCGCGACGTCTTACGCCGCGCATCGGGCCGCGTACCAAAAGACCTTCGACCGGCTCGGCCTCGACTACCGCGTCGTGTCCGCGGTTTCCGGCGCGATGGGGGGTTCGGCGTCCGAGGAGTTTCTTGCCCCGACGGAGTCGGGCGAGGACACCTTCGTGCAGTGCGACAACTGCGACTACGCCGCTAACACCGAGGCGGTCGAGATCGCCGTGCCCCCAGCGGTAGACGCCGCCGACCATCCCGACTCGCAGATTCTTGACACGCCTGACACCCCGACCATCGCCACCTTGGTCGACCGGCTGAACTCCGTTGATCTTGGGCATGAGTTCGGCGCCTCCGACACGCTGAAGAACGTCGTCCTGAAGACGAAGGCGCCGGGGGGCGACTGGGAGCTGCTCGTCGTCGGCGTGCCCGGCGACCGCGAGGTCGATCTGAAGCGCGTGGCCGGCCAACTCGAGCCCACCGAGGTCGCGCAGGCCGAACCCGCCGACCTCGCGAGGGCGCCGCGGCTGGTGAAGGGTTACATCGGGCCGCAGATTCTGAAGGAAATCGGGGTGCCGTACCTCGTCGACCCGCTCGTCGTCCCAGGGAGCGCGTGGGTGACCGGCGCCAACGAGCAGGACAAGCACACCGCTTTCGTCGTCCGGGGCCGCGATTTCGAGCCGGACGGCGAGATCGGCGCGGTGGAGATCCGCGACGGCGACCGGTGCGCGCGTTGCGGCGGGCACCTGTCGATCGCGCGCGGCATCGAGATCGGGCATATCTTCCAGCTCGGGCGCAAGTACGCCGACGCGTTCGAGCTCGACGCGCTCGGTCCCGACGGCAAGCCGATTCGGATCACGATGGGGTCGTACGGCATCGGCGTCTCTCGCGCGGTGGCCGCGCTGGCCGAGCAGCACCACGACGACGCCGGACTGGTCTGGCCGCGGTCGGTCGCTCCCGCCGACGTCCACGTCGTCGTGGCCGGCAAGGAGCAACAGCTCGCCGCGGCCGAGGAGTTGGCGGCCGCGCTCGACGCCAGGGGCGTCACGGTGCTGCTCGACGACCGGGCCGGGGTGTCGGCGGGCGTGAAGTTCAAGGACGCCGAGCTGATCGGTGTCCCGACCGTCGTGGTCGTCGGTCGCGGGCTCGCGGACGGCGTGGTCGAGGTCCGCGAGCGGGCGAGCGGCGAGCGCGCCGACGTGCCCGTCGCCGAGGCGGCGGACCGGGTGGCCGCGCTCACCCGCTGATCCAGTGCCGGACGTCATGTCCACGCGGTCCGCGCTGGTCCGCGCGTTACCTCTGGGTTACGCGCTGAACCGGTACATAACGATTTGGCGAAGACCCGGCTTGCGGATCTTCCGCCGCGTGGTCCTGACCGGTTAGCTGGCGTGCAATCACCGCCGACCGCGGTGAGCCAACATAACGCGGGCCCCGCCGCCATCCAGGCGCGCCCGCGACGAGGTGGAGGCCATCCATGCGTCGACGACACCAACTGTTCGCAGCCGTGGCCGTGGTGGCCGCGTTAAGCATGACGGCTGCGGCGTGCAGTTCGAGCAAGCCGAAGTCCAGCGCGACCGGCAGCGGCTCACCGACTGCCAGCAGCACCGGCGGCGGCTCGACCGGCGGCAACGCCGGCACCGGGAAGAAAATCGTTCTCGGCACGACCGACAAGGTCATCTCGCTCGACCCCGCCGGCGCCTACGACATGGGGTCGTGGACGCTGCAGTGGAACATCTACCAGGCCCTGCTGAAGATCAAGCCCGGTAGCTCCGACGTGGTGCCTGACGCCGCGTCGAACTGCACCTGGACCGACAACCTGACCTACACCTGCAAGCTCAACCCCGGCCTCGTCTTCAGCAACGGCGACCCCCTCGACGCAGCCGCGGTGAAGTTCTCGATCGACCGCGTCATCAAGATCAACGACCCGAACGGCCCGTCCAGCCTGCTCGGCACACTCGACAGCGTCACCACCCAGGGCACTGACACCGTGGTGTTCAAGATGAAGGCGCCCAACGCGACCTTCCCGTACATCCTCACCACCGGCGCGGGAAACATCGTCGACCCGAAGGTGTTCCCGGCCGACAAGCTGCTCGACGACAGCAAGGTGGTCGGCTCCGGCGCCTACCTGCTCAAGAGCTTCACCAAGGACCAGCAGGCCGTCCTCGACCCCAACCCGAAGTACAAGGGTGACGACCAACTGTCCAACAGCGGCGTCGTGGTTACCTACGAGCAGACCGCTTCCACGTTGAAGCTGGACGTCGAGCAGGGCAACGTCGACGTCGCGTGGCGCAGCCTGAGCCCGACCGACGTCGCCTCGCTGCAAAAGGAGACCGACAAGGTCAAGGTCGTCACGGGCAACGGCATCGAGATTCGCTACCTGGTCTTCAACACCAAGCTCGCGCCGACCGACAACGTCGCGGTTCGCCAGGCGGTCGCCTACTCCATCGACCGCGAAAGCATCGCCAAGAACGTCTACAACGGCACGGTTCAGCCGCTGTACTCGATGGTTCCGCAAGGCCTGAACGGCGCCAACCAGGCGTACAAGGACGCGTACGGATCTGCGCCTGACAAGGCGAAGGCGGCCTCGGTGTTGCAGGCGGCGGGCGTGCAGACGCCGGTCGACATCACGCTGTGGTGGACGCCATCCCACTACGGCGCCGTCTCCGGTGACGAGTTCACCGAGATCAAGCGCGAGCTCGAGTCGACCGGGTTGTTCAAGGTCACGCTGAAGAGCGCGGAGTGGGACGCCTACAGCAAGGCGTACCCGGCAGACCAGTACGCCGCTTTCCAGCTCGGTTGGTTCCCTGACTACCCGGACGCCGACGACTACCTGGCGCCGTTCTACGTCCAGGGCGGTTTCTACAAGAACCATTACGACAACCCGCAGATCGACCAGCTCATCACGCAAGAAGAGGGCGAGACCGATCAGAGCAAGCGGGTCCAGATCATCGACCAGATCCAGACCCTGGCCGCCAAGGACGTGCCGACAATCCCGTTGTGGCAAGGAAACCAAGTGGCCGCGACAGGCTTGACCGTCACCGGCGTCGACAAGACGTTCGACCCGTCCTACATCTTCCGGATGTGGCTTATCGGCAAGAGTTAGGCACCGGACGACGCCGGGGGCGGCGCGACTGGCGTCGCGCCGCCCCCGGTGAACCGACGGGTCGACTCGCGCGCGAACTCACGGAAGGCGGCTTCGTTCGTGGCCACCTCGACAGGATCGCTGCGCCGGTACGCGTTGACGCGGCTGGCGCTGGTGATCCCGATGGTTTTGATCCTGCTGACGCTCGTGTTCGTGCTGATGCGAGTCGCCCCGGGCGACCCGATTCAGGCCGCGTTCGGCGGCAAACTCTCCCCGCAACAGCTGGCGGAGAAGCGGCACGCCGCCGGCTTCGACAAGCCGATGCTCGTGCAGTACGGCGAGTACCTGCGCCAGGTCGTGACGTTGAACTTCGGGCACGCCATCACGGACAACCAGCAGATCACCACAATCCTGAAGGTCAACGGCGCCGCGACGCTGGAGTTGAGCGTCGCGGCGTTGTTCGTGGCGCTGGTGATCGGCGTGCCGGTGGGCTTGTGGGCCGGCCGGTTGCGTGACGGCGTCTTCGACGGCGCCGGGCGGTTGTTCGGCATCATCACCTACGCCGCGCCGGTGTTCTTCGTCGGCCTGCTCTTCCAACTGGTGTTCAGCAAGTGGCTGAATTGGCTGCCGAACTCTGGCCAGCTCAACGCCCTCGACAACGCCCTGCTCGCAAAACACACGCACCTGACGCTTGTCGACGCGATCTGGGACGGCAACAGCGCGGCGTTCACCGACGCGCTGAAACACCTGGTCATGCCCGCGGTCACATTGGGCCTGCTGCTGTGCGGCGTCGTCATCAGGCTCATCCGCACGAACATCATCCAGACGTTGAAGGGCGACTACGTCGAGGCCGCCCGGGCCCGCGGTGTGCGCGAAGGCAAGGTGGTGTGCGCCACGCGTTCCGCAACGCGCTCGTGCCAGTCGTGACGGTGATGGGATTGCAGGTCGCGTTGCTGCTGTCAGGCGCGGTGCTCACCGAGGAGACGTTCAACTGGCCGGGTATCGGCAACCGGCTGGTCTACTACCTGACCAATCGCGATTACGCCGCGGTGCAAGGGATCATCACGGTGTTCGCGCTCGCGGTGGTGCTCATCAGCTTGCTGATTGACTTCGTGAACGCCGCGATCGACCCCCGGGTGCGCTACTGATGGCCCGCCGCATCAAGCAGAGCGTGAGGTACCGATGAGCGCGCCGAGCGTCGCCGAGCCGGGCGGCGAATCCGTTCTCGAGCCGGCGCCAGAGGCGCCGAGCAGGCCGCAGGGCCCGGTCAAGCGGCTGTGGCAGCAGGTCAAGGGCGCGCAGGGGCTGTCGAAGTGGCTCTTGTGGGTCGGCGCGGCCATCACCGTGGTCTTCGTCATCTTCGCGATCTTCGCGCCCTTGATCGCGCCCTTCGGCTTCGATCAATACCAAAGCGGCGGGGTGCGTTTTCCGAAGCAGGCCGCACCGAGCGGCGCGCACTGGTTTGGCACCAACGTGCGCTCCGTTGACGTCCTCTCGGTGGTCATCTACGGGTCCCGGACGGCGATCGAGGTGGTGGTGCTGGCCGTCGTGTTCAGCCTGCTGGTCGGTGTTCCGCTCGGGCTGATCTCCGGCTATTACGGCGGCTGGCTCGACCGCGTGCTCGTGCTCGTCATGGACGCGCTCTTCGCGTTTCCCTACCTGCTGCTCGCCATCGTCATCGCGTTCTTGCTGCAAAACAGCGTCGGCAGCGGGGTGCTCACCGCGGCGATCGCCATCACGGTCATCTACGTCCCGCAGTACTTCCGGGTTGTGCGGGGCAGCGTCCTCAGCGCGCGTGAGGAGCCGTACGTCGAGGCGGCGCGCGCGCTTGGGGCCAAGCCGCGCACGATCATGGGCCGGTACCTGTTCTTCAACGTCATCCAATCGGTGCCGGTCATCGCGACGCTCAACGCGGCCGACGCAATCCTGACCTTGGCAGGCTTGGGATTCCTCGGGTTCGGCATCCAGCCGACCCAAGCCGCCGAGTGGGGTTACGAGCTGCAACGCGGCGTCGCGGACATGGGTGCCGGACTGTGGTGGACGAGCGTCTTCCCCGGCTTGGCGATCGTGTTGCTGGTGACCGGGCTGACGCTGGTGGGCGAAGGGTTGAACGACGTGTTGAATCCCGTGCTGCGCCGGCGCACCGGGCGTCCCGTCGTCCTGCCAAAACGGACGTCGCCAACGCGCGAGGAGGAGCCGGTATGAACGTGGAGCCGGTGATCTCGGTGCGCGACCTACGGGTGTGGTACGGCACCGAGCGAGGCCCTGTGCGCGCAGTCGACGGCGTCTCGTTCGACGTCCGGCCAGGAGAAACTCTCGGCCTCGTTGGCGAATCCGGCTGCGGCAAGTCGACACTGGGCCGCGGCGTGCTCGGTTTGCTGCCCGCCGGATCGGCCACCGACGGCAGCGTGCGGTTCAACGACCGCGAGCTCGTCGGCATGCGCCAACAAGAGCTGCGCTCATTGCGTGGCTCGGAGCTGGGGCTGATCTTCCAGGAGCCGATGACGAGGCTCAACCCGTTGATGCGCGTCAGCGAGCATTTCGCGGAGACGCTGCGCGCGCACGAGCCGGGCATCAGCGGCAAGGAGATCGACGTCCGGTCGATAGACACTCTGCGGCGCATGGGAATTCCGCCGACGCGGTATCGGCATTACCCGCACGAGTTCTCCGGTGGCATGCGACAGCGCATCATGATCGCGCTGGCGTTGGTGCTGCGGCCTGCGTTCGTCGTCGCTGACGAGCCGACCACCGCCCTCGACGTCTTGGTCGAGGCGCAGATCCTGTCGATCCTGCATGACCTCAAGCCAACTTCGACACCGCGCTGCTGCTCATCACGCACAATCTCGGCATCGTGGCGGAGGCATGCGAACGCGTCGCCGTGATGTACGCCGGTCGCATCGTGGAGGAGGGTGACGCCCGGCAAGTGTTCAGCGAGCCCGCGCACCCCTACACCAGAGAGTTGTTGCGGTCGACGATTTCGCTGTCGACGACGGCGTTGCACTACATCCCCGGGGCGCCGCCCGACCTGGTGCAGCCGCCGTCTGGGTGCCGGTTCCATCCGCGTTGTCCCGACGCGATGCAGGTCTGTCCGCGCCTCGAACCGGTGGAGGTGCGAACGGCGACGGGCGAGCGGGTCGAGTGCTGGCTGCACGGGCCGGCCGAGCTGATTCCAGCCGGCGGGACCGCGCCAATGGAACGACAGGAGCTGGCCAGTGCCGACGAAGCTTGAGACGACGGAGGACGTCCGGCCGCTCGACGAGCGGCCTGTGCTGCTCGACGTCCAGGACTTGCGCGTGCATTTCGCCCTGCGCGGCGGCTTTCTCGACCGACTGCTCGGACGGTCGTCGGGCTCGGTGAAGGCCGTCGACGGCGTGTCGTTCACCCTGCGCAAGGGCGAGGTGATCGGGCTGGTCGGTGAATCCGGCAGCGGCAAGACCACCACGGCGCGCGCGATGTTGGGGCTTTCGCCGATAACCGGAGGCAGCGTGCGCTTCGACGCTGGGCCCGAATTCGGCGGGGCGGTCGACCTCACGAAGCTTCGGGAGCGCGAATTCCGGTCGCTTCGGCGCAAAATCCAGCTGGTTTTCCAAGACCCGCACGCGTCGTTGAATCCCGCGATGGACATCGCGACCGCGCTCGCGCATCCGCTGAAGATTCACAAGGTCACCGCTGACCGCGACGAGATTGCCGCCCGGGTGCGCGACGCGCTCGAACGCGTCGGCCTCTCGCCGGTCGAGCGCTACTTGCATAAGTACCCGGCCGACCTGTCGGGAGGTCAAAAACAGCGGGCCGTGCTGGCTCGCGCCATCATGCTCGACCCTGCGCTGTTGGTCGCCGACGAGCCGGTGTCGATGCTCGACATGAGCGTGCGCGCGAAGATCCTCGAACTCATGCTCGACCTCAAGCGCGACCTCGGGCTCACCTACCTCTACGTCACGCACGACCTCGCGACCGCCAAGTTCTTCTGCGACACGATCGCCATCATGTATCTCGGCCGCATCGTCGAAATCGGTCCGGCCGAGCAGATTTACGCCGACCCCAAGCATCCGTACACCCGGGCGTTGCTCGCCGCCATCCCGGAGCCTGACCCGCGCCGAGCGGCGCCTCGCGATTTGCCGCGCGGCGAAATTCCCGACGCCGCGCGACCGCCGCTGGGCTGCTCGTTCCACCCCCGTTGCCCGGCTGCCTTCGGACCGTGCGGATGGGAGGCCCGCGACCTCACGGCGTTGTTGGAGCAGCGCTGGACAAGCGTGTCGGAGCAGCAGTACGAGCAGGAGCGCTCCGCCGTCGGGGAGCCGACAGCGTTGGACGACGCGGGCTTGGATGCCCGGTTGCCCGACGCGCGAGCCGGCTCCGGCGCCGCAGCCGCGCTGCTCAGTGACGTGCGCGCCAACGACCCGGAAGAGCCGCTGTGGAAGGGCGTCACCTCGGTGGCGCCGGACGACGCCGGCGCGCGGGTCACCTTCAAGGCGCCGGTCGACCCGCCGTTGCTCGAGCACGGCGAGGTGAAGGTGGCGTGCCACCTCCATGACCCTCGCTTCTCCGAGCAAGGCGCACCCGGCGCGCGGTGACGACCGGCGAACCCGGGTGACGAATCTCGTCCGACGACGGGTCTTCCCACCGTGTCCTTCGAGGGCTAGCGTGATCGCCATTCGCGAGGGATAGCGGCGGCGCGACAGCCACGCGGCGCCGCGGTCATTGGGGGGATCAAACATGCTTAGGTCTTGCATGTCTTGTGGGTCTCGAGCTTCTTACGTGCCGTGGCGCGTTAACCGCCGGACCGCTCGGCTGATCGCCGTGCCGCTGTCTTGCTGCGTGGCGCTCGCGCTCGCCATCGCCGGCCCGCGGCCCGCAGCGGCCGCGGCGAGCTACGCCGTCGCAAAGACAATCCCTGTGAGCACGAGCATTTTCGGCGCGGCGGTCGATCCGCTCACGCATCATGTTCTTGTCGGCGGCCTCGGCGGGTCGGACGCCAACAAGGTCGCGGTGATCGACGAAGCGACCGGAACGGTCGTCGGCCACGTCACCGTCGGTACTGAGCCCCTCGCAATCGCCGTCGATGTGACGACGTCCGCGCCGGTGCTGAACGGCGCGGCGGCACGCCCGGCGATCTCCCCCCCGATCGCGCTGCAGCAGACCTCGACCATCTACGTCGTGAACCGAGGCAGCAGCACGGTGTCCATCATCGACGGCGCAACCGACGCGGTCACCGCCACCGTGAATCTCCCAGCCGGTGGGAACCCGTCTGACGTCGCGGTCGACGTGTCCACCCAGAAGGTCTACATCGCAGAGCGAGCCAACGGAACGGTGCAGGTGATCAACGCCGCCAGCCACCAGCTGGCAACTCCGATCGCCGTTGGCGGGATACCCGCCAGTGTCGCGGTTGACCCGACCACGCACACGCTGTTCGTCGCCAACAACGATCCGCAGATCAACGGCATTCAAGTCGTGAATGAATCCACCGGCGCCGTCACGAACACCATCCAGTTGGCGATTCCGACCTCGCTCGCCGTCGATTCGACGACGCACGCGCTGTACGTCCTCAGTGAGTCCGGACTCAACGGGCTGCTCTCTAAGGTCGACGTCGGCACGGGGTCGGTGACCGGAAGCGTCTCGCTGTTGGGCCAGCCGGGCGCGTTAGCGCTCGATGGCAACGCGCACACGCTGTACGCGACATCGATCAACGGGAATTCGGTGGCTGTCGTCGCCGAAGCGGCGTTGACGGCTCTCACCAACGTCGCTGTCGGATCGAAGCCGTACACCCTCGCGCTCGATTCGGCCTCGCACACGGCCTACGTCGCGAACGACAGCGACGGCACGGTATCGGTGCTCACCAGGGTCAGTCCGGTGTCGCGGCTTGCGGGTGCGGATCGGTTTGGGACGGCGGTTGCGGTGTCGAAGGCGGAGTTCCCCAGTGGTGGGGCGGGCGCGGTGGTGTTGGCGCGTGGTGATGATTATCCGGACGCGTTGGTGGGTGCGCCGTTGGCGGCGGCGAGGAACGCGCCGTTGTTGTTGACGTCGGGGTCGAGTTTGCCGTCGGCGACCAAGGCGGAGGTCGTGCGGGTGTTGGCGGCTGGTGGGGTGGTGTTTGTGCTGGGTGGGACGAGCGCGGTCCCGGCGAGTGTGGCTGATGAGTTGACCGGCATGGGGTATCAGGTGACGCGGTACAGCGGGGCGAACCGGTTCGCGACCGCGGTGCGGGTGGCTGACGCGTTGGGCGATCCTGGCACGGTGTTGTTGGCGACGGGGGTGAACTTCCCGGACGCGTTGTCGGCTGGGGTGGCGGCGGCGAAGGCGGGCGGGGTGGTGTTGTTGACCAGCGGGACGACGGCGCCTGCGGAGACGTCGGCTTATCTTTCGGCGCATCCGGGGACGGTTTACGCGGTGGGCGGGCCGGCGGCGGCGGCGGATCCGGCGGCGACGCCGTTGGTGGGGTCCGACCGGTATGCGACGTCGGTGGCGGTGGCGGGCGTGTTTTTCAGCGCGCCTGCCTTGGTTGGCGTGGCGACGGGGTTGTCGTTTCCTGACGCGTTGTCGGGTGGGGGTTTGCTGGGTCATTCGGGCGCGCCGTTGGTGTTGGTGTCCAGTGGTGGTGTCCCGTCGTCGGTGGGGACGTATTTGACCGGGGTGAAGGCGACGGTGACCAAGGCGTATTTGTTCGGTGGCGCCAGCACGGTCACGCAGGCCGCCCAAGACGCCATCGACGCCGACCTCACCTCCTAGGCAGCCAGCCGCAAAAGCTTCCCCAGCGAACCTGGACGGGACTATTCTTCGCCGATCCGGCAGCGAGATGGATCACGGCGCAGGAGGCATTTCGCAATGCACGTCACGCTTTATGGGTTCGTCTTGTTCTTGCACATCACGGTGGCGATTGTCGCGTTCATGATGGCGGGCGTGCTCCATGCCGCGCTGCATGCACTCGCGCGGGCGGGGGATGTCCGGGAAATGCGTTCTTGGGCACGACTGGTTCACCGACTCGACCCGCTGTTTCCGTTTGCCGCGCTGCTGCTCCTCGGGTTCGGCGCATGGCTGGTTCACCTGTCGAAGGGCAGCGTCGGATGGGGCGACAGCTGGCTTCTGACCTCGCTCATCGCGCTGATCGTCGTCGAAGGGCTCTCCGGCGTGCTCGTCGCCCCCAAGGCAAAGGCGGCCGTGAAGCTCATCGAGGAAGCGCCGGACGGCGCGGTGACCGACCACCTCCGCCGACTGTCGCTCGACCCGGCGATCTGGCACATCTCGCACATCGCGACATTTGGCTTCACCGGCGTGGTGTTCCTGATGGCGGTGAAGCCGACGGGGGCGCTGCCGCCCATCATCGTCATCGTTGCCGCCGCGATCGGCCTGCTGGTGTCGTACGCCCAGTTGCGACCGCTGCAAGGTCTGGCGAATGTCGTTGTCCCCGGACGACGCAAGGTCGAGGTCGTCTAGCCGGCCCTGCCGCTAGGTCAGGTCGGGATTCTGCCCACGAGTCCGGGAAAGGGCACCGACTTCGCGCGCCAACTCCATTCGCGCACCGCGGCCGACTGCAGCGCGAGTGCCGCCGCTCGCCGAAGGTCGCCGGTGGAGACGGCGACCAGGTCGGCGTACGCCGCGGCCGCCGCCTCCTCGAGCTCGGTTAGCAACGCGGTCGCAGACGCGTCGTCGGTAATGGGCGAGCGCAGCTTGTAGACCGGCGGCGGCGCGGGAGCGGTCGCGGCGTGGTCGGTCAGCCAGCTGGTGACCGCTTGCAGTTGCGCGCGATGGACGTCGTAATCCGTTCTCGCGGCGCCCCAAAGCTTGCGGTCGCGAAGCCGTGCGCCGGCCACCGAGTACCCGTAGATCGCGGCGTTCTCGGCTGCGGCCACCGCCTGCAACGCCTCGCCCACGGTGGTCATGAGGCAGCCGACAGCAGTGCCGCGTGAGCGGCCTCGCAGCCGCCAATCGAGGCCAGCAGCCGGGCGAGCGACCCGTCGTCGGCCGACATGACGTCATCGACGCGGGCGGCGGCCGCGGCCCGCTCGCGGGTCGCCAGCGTGGCCAGGGTTTCCGCGCGCAGAGATCGGGCGGATTGGGCGGGGGAGTCGGCGGCGCCGTCCGAGGGGTTCGCGGCGGTCGGCGTCGTGTCGGACGGGTTGGCGGCGGGTGGCGTCGGTGTCGCGCTCGCCGGCGGCGCGCTCGACCGCGTCGCACCCGCCGGTGCCGAACCAGCCGGCGTCGTGGCCGCTCCTGGCGTCAGCCCGATCAGATGCGCCGCGTGGTCCGCGCGCAACGGCTCAAGCGTCGACCTCAGGTCGGGCTGCGCGGCGATCGCGGCGTCATACGCGTCGATCAGCTGGCGCTCGTGGTTCGCGACCCGTGCGGCGAGCGCCCGCGACGGCGCGACGCGCGCGGCCGGCGGGCCCTGTGCTGTCGACCCAGTCGCCGACGACGATTGGCGCGCCCCGTCAGACTGCTTCGACGGCCGGCAGCCAGCCACGGTGGCAAGCAGTGCCGCCCCGAGCAGCCGCAACGCGGAGCGGCGGCTCAATCTCGGCTGACTGGCCGACAACGGCGAGACTCCTTTACTGGTCGGCCGCAAGTTCACTGGTCGGCCGCAAGCTTACGAAAGCGCGCGCGGGCGGCCCGGCGAAATCCGACTACGCTTGGGCGCGCACAACACGCACGACAGACGCACAACAGAAAAGCGAGGAGGTCCATCGTGTCGAATCAATCGACCGCCAGCCGCCTCGCCGCGCTCATCGAGCCCGATCTGCTCGCGGCCGGCGTTGATCTCGAGGACGTCGAGGTGGTCGCGGCGGGGAAGCGTCGGCTGGTGCGCGTGCTCGTCGACAAGGACGACGGAGTCAGCCTCGATGACATCGCGTTGGTGAGCCAGCGGATTTCCGGCGTCCTCGACGCGAACCCCGACGCCGATGCCGTTTTGGGCGCCGCCGCCTACGTGCTGGAGGTGAGCTCGCCCGGCGTCGACCGTCCGCTCACGGCGCCTCGCCACTGGCGGCGCGCCAACGGCCGGCTGGTGCGCGTCATCCTTTTCGATGGCGGCGAGGTGGTCGGTAGGGTTGTCGACTCGGACGACGTGGCCGTGCGCCTTGCGCCCGCCGATTCCAGCGCGGCGCCCGGCTCGCGGTCGGTCCGCTTCGACGAGATCAAGTCCGCGCGCGTGCAAGTGGAGTTCAACCGCGCCGGATCCTCTAGTGTTTGCGCCAATGATGTGCAGCCAGAGGAGTCGCCGTGAACATCGACATGGCCGCGCTGCGCAGCCTGGAGCACGAGAAGGACGTCTCGTTCGACCTGCTCGTTGAGGCGATCGAGTCCGCGATGCTCGTCGCCTACCAACGCACCGAGGGTGCGCACCCGCACGCGCGCGTCGTCCTGGACCGAAAGACCGGCGGGGTCACCGTGCTCGCGGCCGAGGTCGACGACGCGGGCAACGCCGTCCGCGAGTTCGACGACACGCCGCACGACTTCAACCGGATCGCGGCGACGACGGCGAAGCAGATCATCCTGCAACGGCTTCGCGACGCCGAGCACGAGCTCACTTTCGGCGAGTACGCCGGGCGCGAGGGCGACATCGTTGGCGGGGTGATCCAACAACAGCACGACTCCCGCAACGTGTTCGTCGACCTCGGCAAGGTGGAGGCGGTGCTGCCGGTCGCCGAGCAGGTGCCGGGGGAGCGCTACGAGCACGGGGCGCGGATCCGCTGCTACGTCGTCCAGGTGCACAAGGGCGTGCGCGGGCCGCAGATCACGCTGTCGCGCACCCATCCCGGGCTGGTGCGCAGGCTGTTCGCCCTTGAGGTGCCAGAGATCGCCGACGGCTCCGTGGAGATCGGCGCACTCGCCCGCGAGGCCGGGCATCGCACCAAGATCGCGGTGCGCTCGAACGTCGCAGGGCTTAACGCCAAGGGCGCCTGCATCGGTCCGATGGGCCAGCGGGTGCGCGCGGTGATGGCCGAGTTGCACGGCGAGAAGATCGACATCGTCGACTGGTCGGAAGACCCCGCGACGTTCGTGGCGAGCGCGCTGTCGCCGGCGCGGGTGAGCGCGGTCGAAGTCGTCGATCTCGCCGCGCGGGCCGCGCGGGTCACCGTGCCCGACTATCAGCTGTCGCTCGCGATCGGTCGTGAGGGGCAAAATGCGCGGCTCGCCGCGCGGCTGACCGGTTGGCGCATCGACATCCGGTCAGACACCGCGCCGACGGAGACCGCGCCGGCAAACGCGGCCGCGCCGGCAGGGGCGACCGGGGCGGCCGGCGCCACCGGGGCGGCCGGCGCCACACCGGCGCAGACTCGCTGACAACTGCCGTCCCGCCCCATCGGCCCACTAGGGGTAGACTCGCTGTGGCTGTTCGAGCCGTGCCAATCGTTCGCCCTGACCGCACCCCGGTGCGCACGTGCGTGGGTTGCAGGGGGCGGGCAGCCAAGTCCGATCTGCTGCGTCTCGTGGTGGTCGCGGACGACGCGGCGGCTGGTTCGTCTAGCCTGCGGGTCGTCCCTGATCTATCGGGCCGGCGACCAGGCCGGGGAGCGTCCCTGCACCCCGACCCGCGCTGCCTCGACCTCGCCGAGCGACGTCGGGCGTTCCCCAAGGCGTTCCGCCTTGCGGGCCCGCTCGACGCCAGTCCCGTGCGGGAGTACCTCGAAACGCAAGGCAGGTCATGAAGATCGCGCGCCGCAAAGGCGCGCGCGTCGTGAAGTGGAAGCAGGTCGAGAAGTCGATGAGCCCTCGATGAGCACCAAGCGATGAGTAAGTACCGGTAAGAGCGGCCCGGATCGACCTGATCGAACACCCGGGCCGAAAGACAGGAGTCACGTGGCCAAGGTTCGGGTGTATGAGCTCGCGAAAGAGCTCAATGTTGAAAGCAAGGCCGTCATGGCCAAGCTTCAGGAGTTTGGGGAATTCGTCCGGTCGGCGTCATCGACCATCGAGGCGCCGGTTGTGCGCAAGCTGAGGGAGTCCTTCCCGAAGCCGGCAGCGCCCGCTGGGCCGTCGGCGCCGGCCGATTCGGCTGCCCCCGCCGCCGGGACGGCGGCCAAGCCGGCTGCCAGGTCGGCAGCGAAGTCGGCGGCGACCCCCGCGAAGCCAGCCGAGACGAAGCCGGTCGCCGAGGAGGCCGCGCCCGCCCAGGGTGCCGCGCCCGCGAGCCCTGCCTCGCCGGTGTCGCCGGCCGGTCCAGGCGCTCCTGCGGCGCCGGTGTCCGGCGCCCCAGGTGACGGCGCCGTGCCGGGCGGCTTCCAGGCGCCAACGCGTCCGGCCGCTCCGCGGCCCGGCAGTCCCGGAGGCCCAGGCGGCGGCAGCGCAGCCCGTCCGGCCGCCCAAGCTGGTCCGTCCGCGCGCCCGGCCGCGCCCCGACCAGGCCCGGCGGTCCCGCGGGCCACGTCTGGTCCGCCGCGCATGGGCAACAACCCCTTCACGTCGAGCAGCGACACGTCGCGCCCGGTCGCGCCGCGACCGCCGGCCGGCGGTCCTGGTCACCCAGCGCCACGGCCCGGCATGCCGCCGCGGCCCGGTGGTCCCGGCGGCGCCGGTCACGGCGGCGCTCGGCCCTCGCCCGGCATGATGCCGCCGCGTCCCGCTGGTGGCGGCTTCACCCGGGCGGGTAGCGGTGGCACCGGCACGCGTCCCGGCGCTCCCGGCGGCGCGCGCGGTGGCTTTGGCGCGCGTCCCGGCGGCGGCGGTCGGCGGTGGTGGCGGCGGCGGCTTTGGCGCGCGTCCCGGCGGCGGCCCTGGCGGCGGCGGTCCGGGTGGCGGCGGTCGTCCAGCGCCAGGCGGTCGCGGCCGTGGCGGCGGTACCGCCGGCGCGTTCGGCCGCGGCCCTGGCGGTCGGCCGGCGCGCGGTCGCAAGTCGAAGAAGCAGCGCCGTCAAGAGTTCGACAACATGCAGGCCCCGACGATCGGCGGCGTGCAGGTTCCGCGCGGCAACGGGCAAGTCCTTCGGCTTCCCCGCGGCGCGTCGCTGTCCGACTTCGCCGACCGCATCAACGCCAACCCGGCCTCACTCGTGCAGGTGATGTTCCACCTCGGCGAGATGGTCACCGCCACCCAGTCGGTGAACGAGGAGACGCTGCAGCTGCTCGGCGCCGAACTCGGCTTACGAGGTGCAGGTCGTCAGCCCCGAGGACGAGGACCGCGAGCTGCTGGAGAGCTTCGACCTCGAGTTCGGTGAGGACGAAGGCGGCGAGTCGGCCCTCGAGGCCCGGCCGCCGGTGGTGACGGTCATGGGTCACGTCGACCACGGCAAGACCAAGCTGCTCGACGCGATCCGAAACACCAACGTGGTCGCGCGCGAGCACGGTGGCATCACCCAGCACATCGGCGCCTACCAGGTGCTGGCGAGCATGGGCGAGGGCGAGCGGGCGATCACCTTCATCGACACCCCCGGTCACGAGGCGTTCACCGCCATGCGTGCCCGTGGCGCCCAGGTCACCGACATCGCGGTGCTGGTCGTCGCGGCTGATGACGGCGTCATGCCGCAGACGGTCGAGGCGTTGAACCACGCCAAGGCCGCCGACGTCCCGATCGTGGTCGCGGTGAACAAGGTCGACAAGGAGGGCGCCGACCCGAACAAGGTGCGCGGTCAGCTCACCGAGTACGGCCTGGTCGCCGAGGAGTACGGCGGCGACACCATGTTCGTCGACGTCTCCGCGCTCGGCGGCATCGGCATCGACAGCTTGCTCGAGGCGATCGTGCTGACCGCCGACGCCGCGCTCGACCTGCGGGCCAACCCCGATCAGGACGCGCAAGGCGTGGCCATCGAGGCCCACCTCGACCGTGGTCGCGGACCCGTCGCCACGGTGCTCGTGCAGCGGGGCACGTTGCGCGTCGGCGACTCGGTCGTGGCCGGCGAGGCGTTCGGTCGCGTGCGGGCGATGCTCGACGAGTTCGGCGAGCCGGTCGCGCAGGCCGGTCCGTCGCGGCCGGTGCAGGTGCTGGGCTTCACCAGCGTGCCCGACGCCGGCGACAACCTGCTGTCCGTCCCCGAAGACCGGGTCGCCCGGCAGATCGCCGAGCGGCGCGCGGCGCGCGAGCGCAACGCGCAACTCGCGGCCTCCCGCGGTCGGCGCAGTCTCGAGGACATCCTCGCCCGAATGGAGAAAGGCGAGGTGGCCGAGCTGCGGCTCATCCTGAAGGGTGACGTGTCGGGTTCGGTCGAGGCGCTCGAAGACGCGCTGCTGAAGATCGACGTCGGCGAGGACGTCGACCTGCGGGTGATCGACCGCGGCGTCGGCGCCATCACCGAGAACAACGTGATGCTGGCCGTCGCCTCCGACGCGATCATCATCGGCTACAACGTGCGGCCAGAGGGCAAGGCGCGTGAGCTGGCTGAGCGCGAGGGCGTCGACGTCCGGTACTACTCGGTGATCTACCAGGCGATCGACGACGTCGAGGCGGCGCTGAAGGGCCTGCTCAAGCCGGAGTTCGAGGAGGCGCAGCTCGGCACCGCTGAGGTGCGCGAGGTGTTCCGCTCCAGCAAGTTCGGCAACATCGCCGGCTGCCTGGTGCGCTCGGGCACCATCACCCGAAACTCCAAGGCCCGGTTGGTGCGCGACGGCGTCGTCGTCAACGAGCACCTCACGGTCGAGTCGCTGAAGCGGTTCAAGGACGACGCGACGGAGGTCCGCGAGGGATACGAGTGCGGCATCGGGCTCGGGTCGTTCAACGACATCAAGGTCGACGACGTTATCGAGACGTACGAGATGCGCGAAAAGCCGCGGGCGTAACGCCGACCTCCACATCGGGTCACTCCTCGGGACTGCTTCGCTCTTACGTCCCCACGGAGTGACCCGATGTTCCGGTTGGGCCCGCGTCCCCACAGCGGGGTAACTCTTGAGCGCTCCAGGGCTGGAAGTTACCCCGCAACTGGGAAGTCGAAGGAGTAGGCAGCCGGATGTTCGTTGGGATGCTGAGCCTCGACGTGGTTCTCGGAGACGTGCATTCCTTGAAGGAGAAGCGGGGGATCGTGCGCCCGATCGTGGCCGAACTGCGCAAGAGGTTCGACGTGAGCGTCGCCGAGGCGGGTCATCTCGACCTGCATCGGCGGGCGCTCATCGGGGTCGCCGTCGTCGCGCCCGACGCCGCGCACTGCGGCGAGGTGCTCGACGCCTGCGAGAGGTTGGTCGCCGCGCGACCGGAGGTGGAGCTGCTGTCGGCCCGGCAGCGGCTCATGAGCGAAGAGGACGAGTGATGGTCGACCACGCCCGCGCACGCAAGCTCGCCGACCGGATCAAGGTCGTCGTCGCGGAGACGCTCGAGCGTCAGGTGAAGGACCCGCGGCTGGGCTTCATCACCGTGACCGACGCGCGGGTCACCGCCGATTTGCGCGAGGCCACGGTCTTCTACACGGTGCTCGGCGACGACGCCGCCCGCGCCGACACGAGGGCCGCGCTCGAAAGCGCGAAGGGCGTGCTGCGCTCGGAGGTCGGAAAGCAGACGCAGCTCCGGTACACGCCGTCCTTGACGTTCGTCCTTGACGGCGTGCAAGACAACGCGCGCCGCATCGACGAGCTGATCGAGAGGGCGCACGCCCTCGACGCGCAGGTGCACGAAGTCGCCGCAGGCGCGTCTCCGGCAGGCGAACCCGATCCCTACCGGCTGCGCGAGCCTGAATAGCGCCGGTGCCAAAGAACCCCGGCCCGCCGCCGCGGGGAGGTCTCGTCGTCGTCGACAAGCCCGCAGGGATGACGTCGCACGACGTCGTCGCGCGCGTCCGCCGGCTCGCCGGCACCAGGCGCGTCGGTCATGCGGGCACTCTTGACCCGATGGCCACGGGGGTGCTGCTGGTCGGCGTCGGCCGCGCCACGCGGCTACTCGGCCACCTTTCCTTGCACGACAAGGACTATCTCGCGACAGCCCGGCTCGGCCGGTCGACCGACACCGACGACGCCGAGGGCCGGTTGCTGGCGGCGCGCCCGGCGTCCGGCATCTCATCGGACGACGTCGCGGCCGCGGCGCGCGATCTCGTCGGCGACATCGAGCAGCGCCCGCCCGGCGTCAGCGCGATCAAGGTCGACGGCAAGCGGGCGTACGCGCGGGTGCGGGCCGGCGAGGACGTCGTCCTTACGCCGCGACGCGTTCACGTCGATCGCCTCGAGATTCTCGGGGTGCGTCCGCTCGACGATGTCGTCGACGTCGACTTCGAGGTCCGCTGCTCGTCCGGCACCTATGTGCGTGCGCTCGCCCGCGACATGGGCGCGACGCTCGGCGTCGGGGGTCACCTCACCGCGTTGCGGCGCACCCGCGTCGGCGGGTTCGAGCTGGCCGGCGCGCGCACGCTCGACAGCCTCGAGCAGGCATTCGACCTCATTTCGTTGGACGACGCGGCCGCGTGCGGCGTTCACGCGTCGCGACCTCGACGCCGCCGACGCGGCGCGCTTGGCGAACGGTGGACGGCTCACGGCGTCCGGTCTCGAGGGCGAGCCGATCGCGGCGTTCGGGCCCGACGGCGCGTTTATCGCGCTGCTCGAGGACCGTGGCGAAATCGCTTATCCGGTCGCGGTTTTCGTCGGCTGAGCGGTCGCCTCGCTCGCTTTCGCGTTGGAGTGCTGCGCGGTGCGCGAGCCAGCGAGCAGCCAAACCCCGATCGTGAGCAAAGCGCCGCTGCCCACGAGACCGAGCCATGCGTCGGCGGCACGCGGCGCCGGCGTCTGGAACGCGAGGATCCCGATAACGTAAGCGATCACCGGGTTTGTGACGGTCATCGTCGCGACTGCGGGCGGCAGCGTTCCGAGCGAGAACGCCTGCTGCTCAATGACAATCCCGCACGCGGTGCTGCCGGCGAGCGCGTACCCCGGCCAGTCGCGCGCGGTGGCGCCGACGCCAGGGCCGAGCAGGTCCGCGGTGGTCAAGACGATGAACGCCGCGGTGTAGGCGAAACAAGTGCCAGCGCCGACGCCGAGCAACGCGGCGCGCACCGGATGGGCGTGGCGCGATTCGCCACGCAGCGCGTGACGGGGCAGCAACCCGACCGCGGTCAGCGTGAGGACGAAGGCTGCCGCGATCGGGAGGCTTTCCAGCAGCACCGTGCGGTCGGGGCGGGTGTCGTGCAGCGAGGCGGCGCCGCGCATCTGCAAGAAGAACGCCAAGCCCGCGCACACCGCCACCGCGCCAGACCAGTCCCGCCGGTGGGGCCGCAGCGGCGTCCCGATCGTGCCGAGTGGGACGGCGAAGAGCAGTTGCGCCGTCAGCAGCGGCTGCACGATCGCGACGCTGCCGAGCCGAAGCGCGGTCGTTTGCGCGAAGAAGCCGAACACGTTGACGCCCCAGCCGCTCAACCACCGGCGGTGCCGCAACAGTCGCCGCACCAAGGTGAGCGGCCGGTCGCGGATGCCTTGATCCGAGGCGACGCGCTGTTGGATCGCTGAGGCGCTGGCGAAGAGCAAGGCGGCCAGCAGGCTCAGGACGACGACTGCGACCATGCCGGCGCCTCAACGTCTCGGCCGGTGACGCCGACCGTCAACTCCGCTTCCAGGTCGTCGAGAGCGCGAGCCAGCTTGGCCTCGATGTCGTCCGCCTCCGGCAGCACCTCGGGCTCCGCTGTCACCGACAGGCACAGCTGGCCGTTCCAGCCCAGCGTGCCTGCGGCGATCGGCACGCCGTCGGCGAGCGGGATCACCGGGTAGACGTCCTTGAGCGGCAAGTCGCCGAACGACATGTCAAAGTTCGGGCCCGGCATGTTCGTGATGATCGCTCCGAAGAAGCGCGACTGGTACATCGCGCGCGCCGCGCGCCGGTGCAAGCGCGGCGGCAAGGCGCCGATCGCCTTGATCACCGCCGTCGTCGCGAGCAGCCGGGCCGGACGACGGCGCCGCCGCACGCACTCGTGCACTTGGCGCAGCCGCTGCGCCGGTGGCATGTCGTCGAGCGGCACGTCGACCCGAATCGCCGCAGTGAGGTTGCCGGCGTCGCCCGACGCGCTGCCAGGCCGGCGCAGCGTGACGGGCACCGCGACCCGCAACCGCAGGCCGCGCCGCTCGACGCCACGTTGCCGCAGCACCTCGGCGAGCACGTCGCCGAACGCCGAGAGCAACACGTCGGTGACGGTCGCGCCCGCCGCTTTCGCGAGCGTGCGCGCCCGCGGGAGTGGCATCTGCAGCGTGCGCCAGATCCGCCGCCCGCCTAGTGTTTTGGCGAACGGCAGCCGTTGCGCGCGGCCGTCCAGCGACAGTTGCGCCACGCCGAACGCCGTCGCGAGCGGGGCGAGCAACGCCTTCCATCGCGGCGGCGCAGGCGGTCCGGCGGTCAGCGCGGCAAGTTGCGAAGGCGTCGCCGTCGGGGCGTCGAGCAGGTGGCGCAGCAGGTCCACGACGCCGAGCCCGTCGCCGACGCAGTGATGCGTCAAGACCACGGCGGCCGCCTCGTTGGGGCCGACGTCGCGGACGAACCACAACCGCCACGGCGGCTTCCCGTCGTCCAACGGACGGCTTATCAGTCGCGCCACGAGGTGTTGCAAGCCGCGTCGTCCACTGTGTTGCGGCACGCGGGTCGATCGCACGTGGTAGCGCAGGTCGACCTGGTCGACCCGCTGCCAGCGGGCCGGCCGCCACGCCGTCGGCCGCAACAGCCGGCGGCGGAATTGCGGGATGCCCGGAAGTCGCGAGGCGACGAGTTGCCGAACGCGTTCGGTGTCGAAGTTGTTGCCGTTGCTGGTGTCGAGTATCGCGACGCCGCCCACGATTTGTGGCACCTGTGCGCTTTCGACGTGCAAGAAGAACGCGTCTGCGGCGGGCAGCCGGGTCGGCTGCGGGGCGCGGTCCGCCGGCGGTGAGGCGACTCCGACGCGGGGCGCGAACCCGGCCACCGTGGCTGCGGAGGCCAGCGCTTTCGTCCAGCCGAGGTAGACGAGCGCCGAGACGCCGACGAGCGCGATGCCGGCGGCGATGTCGACGACGAAATGATTGCCGGTCGCGACGACGACGTAGGACGTGACGGTGAGGTGCAGCCCGGCCAGCCCCCGGCCGAGCAGTCCGGCCCCCACCCGCAGGCTCGCGACCGTCACCCACACCGCCCAGCCGATGTGCAGGCTTGGCATCGCCGCCCACTGGTCGGCGCCGGCGGAGACGGTGTTGCTGCCCCATGACAAGAACGGGTGGTGCGCGGCGACGACGTCGAAGAATCCGCCGGTGTGCAGCAGCCGCGGCGGGGTGAGGGGCCAAAACGCGAAGCAGCCGATTGCGATGAGCGTCGATGTGACGAGCACGCCGCGCGCCCAGCGGTACCAGGTCGGACGTCGCCACCACAGCCAGCCGAGAAAGCCGAACGTGGTGAGGATGTAGGTGGTCGCGTACTCCCAGGCGGCGAGCGCGCCGAGGAGCGGCTGACCATGCAGCCAGCGGTTGAGCGGCCGCTCGACGTCGATGTGCAGCGCGCGCTCCACGTCGAGCACGGACGACGCGTGCGCGTTCGCGACCGCGTGCGACACCTGCACGCGCCTGGTGACGACCAGGTACAACGCGAAGATGCCGAGACCGAGGGCGAGTTCGCGCCAGCCGTTCGCGCGCTGCGGACGGTCCTCGCCGCTCGTCGCGTCGTCACGGATCGCGAGTTGGGCGGACGACGAGCGGGTGGCCCCGGCAGCGCGGAATTCACTTACCGCGTAGGTGGAATCTCCACCGCTCGCAGATTGTCCGCCGCCATGTTCCATCCAGACGCCCTCGTGTGTCGCCGCTCGACCGGTCTCCCGCTTTGCGTTCGGCCTCACCGTCCGGCGTGTTTGTGAAACGCCGTGAGAGGCTGTGATCCGCGAAACTGGCGGCAAGGCGACACTGAGCGAACCCCCTCGAGGCGGAAGGAGTGGCGGCCCGGTGCAGGTGTGGCACCACCACTCGGACGGCACCACCCTCGGCGCGGCCCTCCCTGGCGCGGTGGTCGATCGATGCGTCGCCACGATCGGCGTCTTCGACGGCGTCCACCGCGGCCACCAGCGGATCGTCTCCCGCACCCTCGCGCGCGCCGCCGAGTTGCGGCTGCCCGCGGTCGCCGTCACCTTCGACCCACTGCCCGAGGTGGTGCTGCGCCCGGACGCCGCGCCCCCGCTGCTCACCACGTTCGACCGTCGCCTGCAGCTGCTCGCCGGCCTTGGCGTCGACGGCGTCTACGTCATCCACTTCGACGCCGAGTTCGCGCGGTTGTCGCCGGCGGACTTCGCGTCGTCGGTCTTGGTCGACGCGCTGCGCGCCGTCGATGTGTTGGTGGGGGAGAACTTCCGATTCGGACGGCGCGCCGCAGGCGACGTCAGCGCGCTCGCGGACCTGGGTTCGGCGGCGGGGTTCATGGTCGACGCGGTCTCGCTCGCCCACGCTGACGGGGGCGGCGCGCCGCCGTTCTCCTCGACGTGGATACGGGAGCGGATCGCGGCGGGCGACGTCGAGGCGGCGGCGACGGCGCTGGGGAGGCCGCACCGGGTTGAGGGTGTCGTGGTCCACGGTGATCACCGCGGCCGCGAGCTCGGCTACCCGACGGCTAACCTCGACGTGCCGGCCGACCTCGCGGTGCCGGCCGACGGCGTCTACGCGGGCTGGCTCGACGGCATGCCGGCGGCGGTGTCGATCGGCACGAACCCGACATTCAACGGCACCGCGCGCCGGGTCGAGGCGTACGCGCTGGACCTCGACGACCTCGACCTGTACGGGGAGTACATGAGCCTCGACCTGGTGGCCCGGCTGCGCGGGATGATCGCGTTCGCGGGTGTGAAGCCGCTGCTCGACCAGATGGCCCTCGACGTCGCGCAGACTCGCGCCGCCTTGGCGCTGCCCGCCGGCTAGGCGGGCCCGGCGGACCGGCGCGCCTCGGGTGGTAACGTGTGCGGGTTGGCGGTGACTGTCATCGCCGGTGTTTTTCGTGTGTTCCTCTGCCCGCGTGAATAGGACCGTGGGCGCACACGCTCATCAAAGGGAGTCTCGTGGCGCTCGACACCGCGACCAAGAATTCGATCCTTGCCGAGTACGGCACCGGCGAGGCGACACCGGCTCTCCCGAGGTCGCAGGTCGCGATGCTGTCGAAGCGCATCGCCGACCTCACCGAGCACCTGAAGACGCACAAGCACGACCACCACAGCCGTCGTGGGCTGCTGCTGCTCGTCGGCCGCCGCCGCCGGCTGCTGCAGTACCTCGCGAAGAAAGACATCACCCGCTACCGGTCGCTGATCGAGCGGCTCGGTCTGCGCCGATAGCGGTCCAGGAGCGGTTGCGCCGGCTACGGGCGGCCGCTCCGCTTCGCTTAACACATCACCCATGAACCGGAGCAACGTCTCGAGCACTCGTTCGCCGGCGTAGCCTCGGTAGTGGTTCCCCGGATCCGCGACCGCGGCCTCCGGGGTCGCCGACCTCGGCGCAGCCCGGGGGCTTCGATCGAAGACCGGCCCGCGGATCATCCGAACTCGACCGCATCGAGATCGAGAGCTCCGACTCCCTGGCTCGACCGGCTCCACGACACCCCATGGAGGGTTCGTGGCAGAGAACCACGTCACAACCGCCGAGGCCGTCATCGACAACGGCACGCTTCGGCACCCGCACGATCCGCTTCGAGACCGGCCGGCTGGCCCGGCAGGCCGCCGGCTCCGCCGTGGCCTACCTCGAGGCGACACCATGGTGCTGTCGGCGACCACGGTCGAGCAAGCACGCCCAAGGAGCAGCTTCGACTTCTTCCCGCTCACGGTCGACGTCGAGGAGCGGATGTACGCGGCCGGGCCGCATCCCCGGCTCGTTCTTCCGCCGCGAGGGCCGGCCGAGCGAGGACGCGATCCTCACCTGCCGGCTGACCGACCGGCCGCTGCGCCCGAGCTTCGTCAAGGGCCTGCGCAACGAGGTCCAGGTCGTCGTCACGGTCATGGCGCTCGACCCCGACCACCTCTACGACGTCGTCGCGATCAACGCCGCGTCGATGTCCACCCAGCTCGCCGGCCTGCCGTTCTCCGGCCCGATCGGCGCCGTCCGCGTCGCGCACATCGACGGCCAGTGGGTCGCCTTCCCGACCCACTCCGAGCTCGAGCGCGCCACCTTCGACATGGTCGTCGCCGGCCGGGTGCTGCGCCGACGGCGACGTCGCGATCATGATGGTCGAGGCCGAGGCCACCGCGGCACGCGTTCGACCTGGTCGCGCGACGGCGCGACCGCGCCGACCGAGGAGGTCGTCGCCGAGGGCCTGGAGGCCGCCAAGCCGTTCATCAAGGTGCTGTGCAGGCGCAGGCGGAGCTCGCCGCGAACGCCGCCAAGCCGACCGGCGAGTTCCCGGTCTTCCTGGACTACCAGGACGACGTCCTCGCGGCCGTCGACGGCGGCGTGCGCGACGAGCTCGCCCAGGCGCTCACCATCGCCGGCAAGCAGGAGCGCGAGGCCGAGCTCGACCGAGATCAAGGCGCTCGGCCGACGAGCGGCTCGGCCGAGCAGTTCGAGGGCCGCGAGAAGGAGATCGGCGGCGCGTTCCGCGCGCTGACCAAGAAGCTGGTGCCGCGAGCGGGTCATCGCGCGACAAGGTGCGCATCGACGGCCGCGGGCTGACCGACATCCGTGCGCTGACCGCCGAGGTCGAGGTGATGCCGCGGGTGCACGGCTCGGCGCTGTTCGAGCGCGGCGAGACGCAGATCCTCGGCGTCACCACGCTGAACATGCTGCGCATGGAGCAGAAGCTGGACACGCTGTCGCCCGGAGACCCGCAAGCGCTACATGCACAACTACAACTTCCCGCCGTACTCGACCGGTGAGACCGGCCGGGTCGGCTCGCCGAAGCGCCGCGAGATCGGCCACGGCGCGCTCGCCGAGCGGGCGCTGCATGCCGGTGCTGCCGACGCGCGAGGAGTTCCCGTACGCGATCCGGCAGGTCTCCGAGGCGCTCGGGCTCCAACGGCTCGACGTCGATGGGCTCGGTCTGCGCCTCCACCATGTCGCTGCTGAACGCCGGTGTGCCGCTGCAGGCCCCGGTCGCCGGCATCGCCATGGGCCTGATCTCCGACGAGGTCGACGGCGAGACGCAGTACGTCACGCTGACCGACATCCTCGGTGCCGAGGACGCGTTCGGCGACATGGACTTCAAGGTCGCCGGCACCGAGGAGTTCGTCACCGCCCTCCAGCTCGACACCAAGCTCGACGGCATCCCGGCGTCCGTGCTCGCGGCGGCGCTGACCCAGGCCCGCGAGGCGCGGCTCACATCCTCGACGTGATGCCGAGGCGATCGACGCGCCGGACGAGATGTCGCCGTACGCGCCGCGGATCATCACGATCAAGATCCCGGTCGACAAGATCGGCGAGGTCATCGGCCCGAAGGGCAAGATGATCAACCAGATCCAGGACGACACCGGCGCCGAGATCACCATCGAGGACGACGGCACGATCTACATCGGCGCGACCGACGGCCCGTCGGCCGAGGCGGCCCGTGCCACGATCAACGCGATCGCCAACCCGACGATGCCCGAGGTCGGCGAGCGCTACCTCGGCACGGTCGTCAAGACGACCACCTTCGGCGCGTTCGTCTCGCTGCTGCCCGGCAAGGACGGCCTGCTGCACATCCGCAGATGCGCAAGATCGCCGGCGGCAAGCGGGTCGAGAACGTCGAGGACGTCGTCAAGGTCGGCGACAAGGTCCAGGTCGAGATCGCCGAGATCGACCAGCGCGGCAAGCTGTCACTGGTGCCGGTGGTCGAAGAGGCGGCCGCGGCGGCCGAGTGACGCAGAGCGTCGATCGCTCGTCCGACCAGAGGGTCGGCAGCACCAGGACGCTGATCTCCGGAGCGGACGGCGCGGTCGTGCGCCGCACCGTCCTGCCCGGCGGGCTGCGCGTCATCACCGAGGCGATGCCGTCGGTGCGCTCGGTGACCTTCGGCATCTGGGTCGGCGTCGGCTCCCGCGACGAGACTCCGGCGCAGGCCGGCAGCTCGCACTACCTCGAGCACCTGCTGTTCAAGGGCACCAAGCGGCGCGACGCGCTTGGAGATCTCCGCGGCGATCGACGCGGTCGGCGGTGAGATGAACGCGTTCACCGCCAAGGAGTACACCTGCTTCTACGCGCGGGTGCTCGACACCGACCTGCCGCTCGCGGTCGACGTCGTCTCCGACATGATGACGTCGTCGCTGGTGCGGTCCGGCCGACGTCGACGCCGAGCGCGGCGTGATCCTCGAAGAGATCGCGATGCACGAGGACGACCCGGCGACGTCGTGCACGACACGTTCGCCGCAGGCCCTGTTCGGCGACACGCCGCTGGGCCGGCCGGTGCTCGGCACCGTCGACTCCATCAACTCGCTGCGGCGCACCGCCATCACCGGCTACTACCGGCGGCGGTACAAGCCCGGAGAACATGGTGGTCGCGGTGGCCGGCAACCTCGACCACGCCAAGGTCGTGCGGCTGGTGTCGAAGGCGTTCGACGCCGGCGCTTGCCGCACGGCGGCCGTGCCCGCGCCGCCGCGGGTCGGCGGCCGGGCGCCGTCGTCCCGCCGCTGTCACGTCCGTCGTGCGCCGGCCGACCGAGCAGGCGCATCTGGTGCTCGGCATGCCGGCGCTGGCCCGCGCCGACGAGCGGCGGTTCGCGCTCGGCGTGCTGAACGCCGCGCTGGGCGGCGGGATGAGCTCGCGGCTCTTCCAGGAGGTGCGCGAGAAGCGCGGGCTGGCGTACTCGGTCTACAGCTACGCCGCGCACTACGCGGAGACTGGCATGTTCGGCGTCTACGCCGGCTGCCAGCCGAACCGGGTGCACGAGGTGCTCAACATCTGCCGCGAGCAGCTTGCGATGGCCGCGTACGGGCATCACCGCCGAGGAGCTGGTGCGCGGCAAGGGCCAGCTCGCCGGCTCGCTGGTGCTCGGCCTGGAGGACACCGGTTCGCGGATGAGCCGGCTCGGCAAGAGCGAGCTGGTCTACGGCGAGCTGCTCACCGTCGACGACGTGCTCGCCCGCATCGACGCGGTCAGTCTGGACGACGTCCGCGCCGTCGCATCTGAGGTGTTGTCGGCCAAGCCGACGCTCGCCGTCATCGGGCCTTTTGACGACGACGACTTCGCCGACGCAGTGGCGTAAGCCCTCTTTCGCGCCGGCCCGCTCTTGCGCCGAGTGAAGGGTTTGGGCGGCAAATTGTCGCCCGATCGCAGCGCGAACCCTTCAGTCGGCGAGTGAAGTTGCCGTTCACCGATCGCGGTACGGTTGGCGCATGACGATTCGGGTTGCGGTTCTGGGCGCCAACGGCCGCATGGGCGCGACCGTGTGCGAGGCGGTGCGCGGCGCCGACGACATGGAGTTGGTCGCGCAAGTTGACGTCGGCGACTCGTTAACGGCACTCGCTGACGTCGGCGCCCAGGTTGCGGTTGACTTCACCCATCCTGCCGCCGTGATGGACAACCTGCGTTGGTGCGTCCAGAACAGCGTGCACGCGGTGGTCGGCACCAGTGGATTTGACGACGCGAAGCTCGACGAAGTGCGGTCGTGGCTGGCGGCCGCGTCGTCCAAGGTCGGTGTCGCGATCGTGCCGAACTTCGGCATCGGCGCGGTGCTGATGATGGCATTCGCCGAAAAGGCGGCCCGCTACTACGAATCCGCCGAAATCATCGAGTTGCACCACCCGCGCAAGGTCGACGCGCCATCGGGCACCGCGCACCACACCGCGACGCGCATCGCTGCGGCGCGGCGCGAGGCTGGGTTGGGTGAGATGCCCGACGCCACGTCGTCCGGATTGGAAGGCGCGCGAGGCGCGAGCGTCGACGGCGTGCCGGTGCACTCCGTGCGGCTGTCGGGATTGGTCGCGCATCAAGAGGTTCTATTCGGCGGCGACGGCGAGATTTTGACGATTCGCCACGACTCACTCGACCGGTTTTCCTTTATGCCCGGCGTTTTGTTGGCCGTGCGGCAGATCGGTGTCCGACCGGGATTGACGGTCGGGCTCGACAGCTTCCTCGGTCTTTAGGCCGCCACAACCTTAGGAGATCGCCGCCTGCACCCGCTCGGCAATCAACTCTTCCATCTTCGACGTCCACTCGGTCAGCGCGTACGCGACCGGCCACAGCTCGCCGTCATCGAGGTGAGCGGCCTGCTCGAAACCCAAGGTGGAGTAGCGCTCCTTGAACTTGCCGGAGTCCTTGAAGAAGACGACGACTTTGCCGTCGGCGTTGGCATAAGCCGGCATGCCGTACCAGGTCTTTGGCGACAGCTGAGGCGCGTTGGCGGTGATCGTCACGTGCACGCGCTCGGCGAGCAGGCGGTCCGCGGGCGCCATTTTCGCGATGGCGTCGAGAACGGCCTGGATTCCCTCGGCCTTCTGCGCGCCCTTCTTGCCCTCGGCGCGCAGCTCGGCCGCACGCTGCTTCATCGCGGCGCGCTCCTCGGCGCTGAAGCCGTCGGACTGGGTCTTGGTGTTCGCAGGCATCTTTCGGGACTACCTTTCGACGAGTCGAGTTCTTCCTGAGCTCAGGCTAGGGGCGACGAGCCGCCCGGCACTTCTCCAATCCTGATCGATCGCGCGGGCGCGTTCAGCTGGACCGAGGTCACTCAACCGCCGCCACGACGCCGAGCCGTTGCAGCCGCTCCGGGTCGGCGATGATGTCGAGTTCGACGATGAGCCCATCCTCGACGTGCACCCCCAGCAGCGAGAACGGTTCGCCCTCCCGGACGACGAGAACGCCGGGCAGTCCATTGACCAACACGGGCCGCGCGAAGCTCGCCAGCTCGGAGTACCGCTGCGCCTGCTGCACCACCGCCACCGCGCCGCGAAGCACGCGCGACGGACCGAGCGGGCCGTCGCCGGCGTCCGCTCGTAACACGACATCTGGGTGGAGCAGCGCGAGCAGGCTTTCGAAGTCACCCGCTCGCGATGCCGCCAGAAAGGCGTCGACCACTTCGCGGTGTTTCCGGACGTCGACCGGCGGCGTCGGCGCTCCGCGCAGCCGCGCCCGGGCCCGGCTGGCGAGTTGCTTCGCGGCGTCCTCGGAGCGGTCGAGGATGGAACCGATCTGCTCGAACGGCACGCCGAAGACGTCGTGCAACACAAAGGCGAGCCGCTCGTTCGGCGACAACGTGTCGAGCACGACGAGCAGCGCCAGGCCGACCGAGTCCGCCAGCACCGCCTGCTCCTCGGGGTTAACCGCCCCGATCGGCGTCACGATCGGGTCAGGCAGGTGGACGTCGTCCAGCGGCTCCTCCCGTCGCGTCCCCCGCGAGCGCAACGCGTCGAGGCAGACCCGTGCGACGACCGTCGTCAGCCAGGCCCGCAGGTTGCGCACCTCGCTGGATTCGGAGCGCGCGAGCCGCAGCCACGCCTCCTGCACCGCGTCGTCCGCCTCGCTGATCGAGCCGAGCATTCGGTACGCGACCGAGCGCAAGTGCGCGCGGTGTTGCTCGAACGCCTGCGCGGCAAGCGCGGCCTCGTCGTCCATCGTCACCCTTCTTTCGCCGCCGTCCGTCATAGCAGATGACGTAGTAGCCGCCGCCGAGGTGACGCCGCACGAGTTCGCGGTTGTGGATCTCGCCCATCGGGCGAACAATGCAGCGGGAATCGCGGATCGTGATCGAGGAGCCCGGGTGGCTGTTGTCGAGGTCGAGCACCTGCGAAAGAGCTACGGCTCGACGCACGCGGTCGAGGACGTCAGCTTCGCCGTGGACGATGGCGAGATCTTCGGCTTGCTCGGGCCGAATGGCGCGGGCAAGACCACTACTGTCGAGAGCGTCGTCGGTCTACGGCTGCCCGACGGCGGCACGATTCGCGTGCTCGGGTTCGATCCGAGCGTCGACGACGCCGCCCTGCGGGATCGCGTCGGCGTGCAACTGCAACAGAGCGCGCTGCCGGCCAAGCTCCGAGTGGGCGAGGCGTTGTCGCTGTATTCGTCGTTCTTCCGCGAGCCCGATGACCCGGAGCGGCTGATCAACGTTCTCGGGTTGACGGCGAAGAGCAAGTCGTATTTCCGCGAACTCTCTGGCGGCCAGAAGCAGCGACTCTCGATCGCGCTCGCGTTGATCGGTCGTCCCAAGATCGCCGTTCTCGACGAGCTGACGACCGGGCTTGATCCGCAAGCCCGCAAAGAGGTCTGGGGACTCATCGAACGGTTGCGTCAGGACGGTGTCACCATCCTGCTCGTCACACACGACATGGACGAGGCGGAGCACCTGTGCGACCGGGTGGCGCTGATTGACGCGGGACGCGTCGTAGCCGTCGATTCACCGAGTCGCCTTGCCGAGCAGGCCACGGGCGGTAAGCAACTGCGGTTCAAACCGTCGGGCCCTTTCGACGCCGCGGTTCTGGCACGGCTTCCCGAGGTGCGTAGCGTCGAACATGGCACCGAATGGGTGACGGTGATGGGGGATGGCGACCTGGTGAACGCCGTCATCTTGGCCCTGGCGCCTGCCGGTGTGGCCGCGCACGACGTCGTCATGAGCTCGGCAGCCTTGGAAGACGCGTTTCTCGCACTTGTCGGAAACCACGACGATCAGGACGACGGGACGGCGCCGCCCGCGCCGAGTGGCCCGGCGCCAGACCGGGAGCGACGGGCTCTTCACGACTGGCGAACCTTGCTGCCGCGACGCGGGCGAGGCGGTCCGAGGCCGCCCAGGGCTGCGTTTCGGCGGCTGGTCGGCGCCGAGTGGCGGCTCAGCGTTCGCAACCCGGCGGGCCTCGTGTGGGGACTCGGGTTGCCGCTGCTGCTGCTCATTGTGTTCGGGAGCCTGCCGGGCACCACGAAGCCCGACAAGAATCTCGGCGGCCTTAGCTTCTTTCAGGTCTACTTGCCGGTGCTCGTCGCGCTCAGCCTGGCGTTGCTCTCGCTGGTGGCGTTGCCGCTGCCATTGACGTCGTATCGCGAGCTTGGTGTGCTGCGCCGGATGCGCACCACTCCGGTGCCGCCGTCCTGGCTGCTCGGAGCGCAGCTCGTCCTCAACCTCGCGATGCTTGCCGTTGTCTCGCTACTCGTCATCGTCGGTGGCGGACTGTCGACGGGCGGCCCACCTGCCACGGCAGGTTCCGGGATTTGTGCTGTCGTTTGTGTTGGCCACCGTGACGATGTTCGCTATCGGGCTATGGGTGGCGGCGGTCGCCCGCACCCAGCGCGCAGCCGGCGCGATCGGCGGGGCGCTGCTTTACCCGATGATGTTCTTCGCGGGCGTCTGGCTCCCCCAACAGGTGATGCCGAGCTGGCTGCGTGACGTCAGCCAGCTCACCGGCCTCGGCGCGGCGGTCGAGGCGATGGAAAGCTCGATCGAGGGCCACTTTCCGTCCGCGCTCCCGCTCTTGGTGATGGTGGCGTGGACCGCAGCCTTCGGATGGTTCTCGGTGCGGATGTTCCGCTGGGAGTAGCGCGCCCGTCACCTTCCTCCTCCGCGATCCGTCATGTCGGATGACGAGTCGCATCCGACAGGAACCATGACCGAGCATCAGATCGCACGCCCCACTGGCCCGCGTGCGCAAAAGCTCAAACTGCAGTCCCTGGCGAACCGCGTCATTCGCGGGCTGCTGCGCACGCCGTTGCTGTGCCGCCTGATCGGCAACCGGCTGGTCACGCTGTACGTGGTCGGTCGAAAGTCCGGACGACGCTACGTTCTGCCGGTCGCGTACGTCCGAGACGGCGACGCCTTGTTGATCGGGACGCCGTTCGGATGGGTGCGCAACCTGCGAACCGGCGAGCCGATCACCGTTCGTTTCAAGGGGAAACGGCGGGTCGCCGACGTTCAGGTCTATGCCAACGAGCCGGACGTCGTCGAGAAGTTCGCCAAGATGGCGAGCGAGAACCATCAGTTCGCGAGTTTCAACCGCATCGGATTCGACACGGCGGGCAAGCCGGATCCGACCGACCTTCAGCTCGCGTGGGCCGCAGGCGCGCGGGCAGTTCGGCTTACCTTGTGAGCGCCACGCGGGCAGCCTTCGTTGCGAACCGACGCATCGTCACAACACCGGATCCGCGAGCAAGTCGATCGCCATGTACGTGCTGTTCGGACTCTCGGGATAGTCGGCGAACCGGCCGCAGGGCTCGAATCCGGCGCTCGAGTAAAGCTCGCGTGCCGGTGCGAAGGCCGCCATCGTCCCGGTCTCGAGACTGATCCGCTCGTAATCCTGCGCACGCGCGAGACCTACGAGGTGCGCGAGGAGTTCGCGGGCGACGCCGCGCCCGCGAGCCGCGGCCGCGGTGTGCATCGACTTGATCTCGGCGTGCCGCTCGCCGAGTCGTTTCAGCGCGCCCACGCCCAGCAGCGCGTCGCCGTCTCGGCAGCCGACGAAGGTCACCGCCGGGTCAAGCAACGCGTCGATGTCGAGCGCGTGCACGTCCTCCGGCGGACTGTGCAGGTTGCAGAACGCCAGATGCCGTTCCAGCAGCGCCCGCACGTCCGGCGAGCGAGGATCCTCGCGGGCGATCCGTCGTCCGGTCATGCTGCCGATTTTAGAACGCCGGCAACGCGATTCTCGGTGAGACGTTGCGAACCACCGTCGCGCGCCTCAGCCAATCGCCGACCGGCGCGACACCGCGACGTCTCCGCCACCGTAACGTCGTCGTCGTGGACGACGAATCGCTCCCAACGCGCGCCTATCAGCCGCGGCCACATCCACCACGTCGACAACTCGGTGTCGTTCGCCGACCGGATGCCGTACGCCACGGGGGTTCCCGGGCTTTACGCGGCCGGAGCGGGTTGCCACCCGGCCGGTTCGGTCATTGGCGCCGCGGGACACAACGCCGCCGTCCGAGTGCTGCGCGACCTCGGTCGCCAACTTCCGCACCTCCCGCGCGCCGACTGAAGGGTTAGCGCTGCGAATTCGGCGAATTTCACCGCGCAAGCCCTTCACTCGGCGCGAGGGAGGCATTGAGTCGCAGCGCGAGCCGCTCGGCGGGCCGCTAGGCGATGAGGCCGCCAGGGTCGGCGATCGAGGTGTGCAACCGCACCTGATGCGCCAACTCGCCGGTGTCGAGGTCGCGCGTCGAGCCGTCGGCCGCCCAACCGGCCGCGTGCAGGAACCCGCGCAGCGCGTCGTCCGCGGCGAAAACCCACATCACGAGTCGCGCGAATCCGTCGTCGCGCGCGTGGTCGGCGACCGCGTGCATCAGCCGGCTGCCGTGGCCTTGCCGCAGTGCCCCAGGATCGACGTGCAGAACGAGCAACTCGGCGTCGGCTTCGGGGTCGAGGTCGTCGTCAGCGCCCGGCCCGGTGGCGGCGAATCCCACGACATCCGACTTGGAAAGTGCGACGAACACTCGATGTCTGGGCGTCGGCGGCACGGAGATGGCCGTCGTCCAAGCGACCCGCGCGGCGTCCTCGTCGAATCGGACCATCGCGCGCGCGGGCAACAGATCGGCGTAGCTGATCGACAGCGCGGCGGCCTGCACCCGCGCGATCGCCGCGGCGTCGGCGACCTGCGCCGGCCGGACGCTGCCGTCCGGCCGCGGATGCTCGGTGGTCGCCACCTGATCATCCTCGCAGGCCTGTCGCGCGCACCGAAACTGTCAGACCCCGACCGTAGAACGGACTGGTCAAATCAGCGGAAGCGCACCAAGCAGGAGCCGACGATGAACAACTACATCCTCGCCACCGAGATGGCCTCGCAGCGTCAACGCGAGCTGATCAAGGCAGCGGCTGGTTGGCGGCGCGGTCGTGAGGCCAGGCGCGCGGCGCTCGCCCAGCAGGCGCAGGTGGATCGGGCGCAGCTCGAGCCGGGCGTCTACTGTCGGCGAGCCGCCGCCGTGTCGGCGTGACTGCCTCGATGAGGGCGGCGCACCTGGTCTTCGACGTCAACGACCTTGACAGGGCGGCCGCGTTTTGGGCTGCCCTGCTCGATCTCGCAGTCACGCGCCGCGGCACCGACTGGGTCGATCTGTCGTCCCTCGGCGGTGGTGGGCCGGTGCTGTCGTTCCAACTGGTTCCGGAACGCAAGGTGGTGAAGAACCGAGTGCACATCGACATCGCGGTGAGCGCGTCCGACGGCGGTGTCGTGGCTGCCGCCCATCGCGCGCGGGCGCTCGGCGCCGAGCCGGCCAGCACCTTGAACTCCGCGGATTCCAACCCGTGGCAGGTGTGGCGCGACCCTGAGGGCAACGAGTTCTGCCTGGTGACGGCGGCTGAAGGCGACGTGATCGATCTGGGTCCGCCGAGCGTCCGCCGAGTCGTCCGCCGAGTCGTCCGCCGAGTCGTACGCCGAGTCGTTCGCCGACGGCGTGGCCGGGTCTCACTAAGGTGGCGGCTATGTCTGAGGTGCCTGCGGTCTCCGAGCGCGAAGAGCCGATCGCCCGCTTTCGCAGCGACGTCACCGTCGAGCTGGTCAAGGCGTCGCGCCAGCGACGCCGACGTTCTGTTCGCCGCCCGCGTCTCCACGAAGGGCGAGCAGTCGCTCGACGACGTCGAACGCCGACGCCGAGCGGTCGGAGGGGCTCATCAACTACCTGATGCGCGACCGGCACGGCACGCCCGTTCGAGCACAACTCGATGACGTTCTACGTGCAGGCGCCGATCTTCGTCTTCCGCGAGTTCATGCGGCACCGCATCGCTTCGCTACAACGAGGAGAGCGGGCGCTACCGCCAGCTGCGCCGGTCTTCTACGTCCCGGGCCCCGAGCGCAAGCTGGTGCAGGAGGGCAAGCCCGGCGCGCTACGTGTTCGTGGACGGCACCGCCGAGCAGCACGGATCGCCGACGAGGAGACCGAGCGCGCGTGCAGCAGGCGTACGCGCGCCTACCTGGGGATGCTCGACGCCGGCGTCGCCCGCGAGGTCGCGCGCGGCGTGCTGCCGGTCGCCACCTACTCGTCGATGTACGTCACATGAACGCCCGGGCGCTGATGAACTTCCTGTCGCCTGCGCACCAAGCGCGAGGGCAGCCGGTTCCCGTCGCTTCCCGCAGCGCGAGATCGAGATGGTCGCCGAGAAGATGGAGGCCGAGTGGGCGGGGCTCATGCCGCTGACCCACGCGGCCTTCAACGAGCACGGCCGGGTGAGCCCGTAAAGGCCCCGGTTCGTCGCAGATTCCCATCAAGTCGCGGCGAATTCGTGCGATAGTGGGGGTGACCCTGCCGGTCGTGGACCCCCGACTACTGACCGGCAGGGTCCCTTAATGCCGGGCGGCGTTAGCCGTTCGTCGGGTGGCCGGTCGGCCGTTCGTCGGCCCGTGACGGCCGTCGTCGGGCCCTCGTCGGGTGGCAGCAGGTCGGCGGGGGAATCGATCGGCTCTCCCACCACTACCGGTACCGTTGCTCCCATGTCGGAAGCATCGAACGCGGTGCCCAGAGTCCGCAGCCGCCCTTCGGGCGGGTGCTCACCGCGATGGTGACGCCGTTTCGCCGCCGACGGCGGGCTCGACCTCGACGGCGCCCAGCGGCTCGCCACCTACCTGGTCGACCACGGCAACGACGGGCTGGTCGTCAACGGCACGACCGGTGAGTCCCCGACCACGACCGACGACGAGAAAGACGGCTGCTCCGCGCGGTCGTCGAGGCGGTCGGCGACCGCGCCCACGTCGTCGCCGGCGTCGGCACCAACGACACCCGGCACACCATCGAGCTCGCCCACGCGGCCGAGAAGGCGGGCGCGCACGGGCTGCTCGTCGTCACGCCCTACTACAACAAGCCGCCGCAGGCGGGCGTGCTCGCCCACTTCGCGCCGGTGGCCGACGCCACCGGCTTGCCGTCATGCTCTACGACATCCCCGGCCGCACCGGCGCGCCGATCGAGACCGAGACGCTGGTGCGGCTCGCCGAGCACGGCCGCATCGTCGCGGTCAAGGACGCCAAGGGCGACCTCGAGGCCAGCGCGTGGGTGATGAAGCGCAGCGACCTCGCCTACTACTCCGGCGAGGACACGCTCAACCTGCCGTTGCTCTCCATCGGCGCGGTCGGATTCGTCGGCGTCGCCGGGCACCTCGTTCGCCGAGGAGACCGCGCGGATGATCGCGGCGCACGTCGGCGGCGACGTCGCGAGGCCGCGCTCGGCTGCACCGCCGCTGCTCCCGCGTCTTCACCGGCATCTTCCGCACCCAGGGCGTGATCATGGCCAAGGCGGCGCTGCGCCTCGCCGGTCTGCCTCGGCGGCCCGGTGCGCCCGCCGCTGGTCGACGCGACGCCGAGCAGGTCGAGCGAGCTGCGCGCCGACCTCGCCGAGCCGGCTTCGACGCGCGGTTCGCCGCGCTCGTGAGCCATCCGCACCCCGAGCTGGGCGCGCCGCCCGCGCTGCCCGAAGGCGGTCTGCGCATCGTCGCGCTCGGCGGGCTCGGCGAGATCGGCCGCAACATGACCGTCTTCGAGTTCGGCGGCCGGCTGCTCGTCGTCGACTGCGGGGTGCTGTTCCCCGAGGCCGACCAGCCGGGCATCGACTTGATCCTGCCGGACTTCGACTACATCCGGGAGCGGCTGGACGACGATCGAGGCGATCGTGCTCACCCACGGCCACGAAGACCACATCGGCGCGGTGCCGTACCTGCTGCGCGAGCGGCCCGACATCCCGCTCGTCGGCTCGCCGCTGACGCTGGCCTTCGTCGAGGCCAAGCTCGCCGAGCACCGCATCAAGCCGTACACGCTCTGGTCGCAGGAGGGCGCAGCGCGAGCGGCTGGGCCCGTTCGACTGCGAGTTCTTCGCGGTCAACCACTCGATCCCCGACGCGCTGGCGGTCGCGATCCGCACCGCCGCCGGGCTGGTGCTGCACACCGGCGACTTCAAGATGGACCAGCTGCCGCTCGACGGCCGGCTCACCGACCTCGGCGGTTTCGCCCGGCTCGGCGCCGAGGGCGTCGACCTGCTGCTGCGCGACTCCACCAACGCCGAGGTGCCTGGGTTCGTGACCTCCGAGCAGGAGATCGCGCCGGTGCTGCGCGGGATGTTCGAGCAGGCGCAGCGGCGGATCATCGTGGCCTGCTTCGCCAGCCACGTGCACCGCGTGCAGCAGGTGCTCGACGCCGCCGAGCAGTCGGGCGCAAGGTCGGCTTCGTCGGTCGGTCGATGGTGCGCAACATGGGCGTCGCGCGCGACCTCGGCTACCTGCGGGTGCCCGCCGACATGCTGGTCGACGCCCGCGAGATCGACGCGCTGCCGCCCGAGCAGGTGGTGCTGATCTCGCACCGGGTCGCAGGGCGAGCCGCTGTCCGCGCTGTCGCGGATGGCCAACGGCGACCACCCGGTGCGCATCGAGCAAGGGCGACACGGTGGTGCTCGCCAGCTCGCTCATCCCGGGCAACGAGACCGCGGTGTTCCGGGTGATGAACGGGCTCGCGCATTGGGGCGCGACCGTCGTCCACAAGGGCAACGCGCTGGTGCACGCGTCAGGCCACGCGCCGGCCGGCGAGCTGCTCTACGTGCTCAACCTGACGAAGCCGAGCAACTTCCTGCCGATCCACGGCGAGTGGCGCCACCTGCGGGCGCACGCCGCGATCGCCAGGCTGTCCGGCGTCCCGACGACCGCGATCGTGCATCGCCGAGGACGGCGTGGTGGTCGACCTGGTCGACGGCCGGGCGTCGATCGTCGGCACGGTGCGCAGCGGTTACGTCTACGTCGACGGGCTGTCGGTCGGCGAGGTCACCGAGACCTCGCTGAAGGACCGGCGGATCCTCGGCGAGGAGGGCTTCGTCTCGGTCGTCGTCGTCGATGGACTCCGCCACCGGCAAGGTGACCGCCGGCCCGGAGATTCACGCCCGCGGGTCGGGCATCGACGACGCCGCGCTCGTCGATGTTCTGCCGCGCATCGAAGACGCCATCGAGTCGGCGGTCGCCGACGGCATGACCGACACGTTCCAGCTGCAACAGGTGGTGCGCCGGGTCGTCGGCCGCTGGGTGAACGACGACCTACCGCCGCCGGCCGATGATCATCCCGCTCGTCGTCGAAGTCTGACCGCCCTCCCCGATTGACCACGTTCAGGGGGCCAGCGGGTCCGAGGACACCCCTGCAGGCCGCACAAGGGACCCGGTAACCCCCTGAACGTGATCAACCGCGGATCGGCGCGGCCGCCGTGCGTGTTACTGCTGAGACTCTTGGGGCGTTTTAGGTAGCCTGAGGGATCATGGCGACACGTGCCCCTGCCCGTCCCCGTCCTGCTTCGAGCCAGACCCGGCACAAGCAGAGCGGACGACGTCCCGCGCCCGCCCGCGGGCGCCGACCACGCCGCGGCGGCGGCCTCGGCGCCCGGTTCATGCGGGCAATCGGTCGGCTGCTGCGCGGCCTCTGGCTTGGGTTCGCCCACCTGATCGGCGCGATGTTCCGCGCGGCCGGCACGAGAGTGCGCGACCTCGACCCGGCGCATCGCCGCGACGGCGCCGGCTTCACCTTCCTCGCGCTCGCGATCCTGGTCGCGGGCGGCGTGTGGTGGCAGTTGCCCAAGCCACTCGGCGCCGGCCGTGGTCGCCGTCGTCCGCGGCCTGTTCGGCGCGGCGGCGTTCGTCGTCCCGGTCCTGCTGGCCGCGCTCGCGGCGCGGGTGCTCCGCCACCCTGAGCGGGTCAACACCGGCGGCCGGGTCGTCATCGGGTGGACCGCGCTCGTCGCTCGGCGTCCTCGGGCTGATGCACATCGCGCACGGCACGCCGAACCCGCAGGCCGGCGCGCAGGCCATGCGTCACGCCGGCGGCATCGTCGGTTTCATGGTCGCCTCGCCGCTGGTCTCGGGGGTGCGCACCGCGCTGGCGATCCCGCTGCTCGTGTTGCTCGCGCTGTTCGGCGTGCTGGTCATCACCGCGACGCCGGTCAACGCGATCCCGCGCCGGCTTGCGCGAGTTGCGCGACAAGCTGCTTCGCCGCCAGCCGGACGAGCGAGGACGACGAGCTGCTTATCGACCTCGCCGCCGAGCCGCCGCGCCGCGCTTCGTCGTGGCGGCCGCCGTCGCCGAGTCGGCGCGTTCGCTGACCACGCGGACGGCGAGACCGACCGCCCGTACGACACGCCGCTCATCGCCGGCGCCGCTCCAGCCGCGCCCATGGGCGACCCGCACGGCCGGCCTGCTCGACCCCGCGGCCGCGGCCGAGCCGGGCGCCGCGTCGTCCAAGAAGACCAAGGAGCCCGAGCCGCTGCCGAGGCGCGCCGAGCAGCTGCTGCTCTCGGGCGACATCACCTATCACCTGCCGCCGGCCGACCATGCTGCGCGAGGGCTCGCAGGCGCAAGGCGCGCACGCAGGCGAACGACGCGGTGGTCGACGCGCTGACCGAGCGTGCTCGAGCAGTTCGAGATCGACGCGCAGGTCACCGGCTTCACCCGCGGGCCGACGGTGACCCGGTACGAGGTCGAGCTCGGCCCGGCGGTCAAGGTCGAGCGGATCACCGCGCTGTCCAAGAACATCGCGTACGCGGTGGCGAGCGCCGACGTGCGGATCCTGTCGCCGATCCCCGGCAAGTCGCGCGATCGGCATCGAGATCCCGAACAGCGACCGTGACATCGTCAGCCTCGGCGACGTGCTGCGCTCGCCGGTGGCGCACAACGACCACCACCCGATGGTGGTCGGGCTCGGCAAGGACGTCGAGGGTCGGCTTCGTCTGCGCGAACCTGGCGAAGATGCCGCACATCCTGGTGGCCGGCGCCACCGGCTCCGGCAAGTCGACGTGCATCAACACGATCGTGACGTCGATCCTGTCGCGCGCCACGCCCGGACGAGGTGCGCATGGTGCTGGTCGACCCGAAGCGGGTCGAGCTGACGCACTACGAGGGCATCCCGCACCTGATCACGCCGATCATCACCAACCCGAAGAAGGCGGCCGAGGCGCTGCAGTGGGTCGTGCGCGAGATGGACATGCGCTACGACGACCTCGCCGCGCAGCGGCTTCCGGCACATCGACGACTTCAACAAGGCGGTGCGCGACCGGCAAGCTGACCGCGCCGCCCGGCAGCGAGCGGGTCTACCAGCCCTACCCCTACCTGCTGGTGATCGTCGACGAGCTGGCCGACCTGATGATGGTCGCCCCGCGCGACGTCGAGGACTCGATCGTGCGCATCACCCAGCTGGCCCGCGCCGCCGGCATCCACCTGGTGCTCGCCACGCAGCGCCCGAGCGTCGACGTGGTCACCGGCCTGATCAAGGCCAACGTGCCGTCCCGGCTGGCGTTCGCGACCTCGAGCCTGGCCGACAGCCGGGTCATCCTCGACCAGCCGGCGCGGAGAAGCTGGTCGGTCTAGGGCGACGCGCTGTTCCTGCCGATGGGCGCGAGCAAGCCGATCCGGCGTGCAGGGCGCCTTGGTCACCGAAGCCGAGATCGAGGCGGTCGTCGAGCACTGCAAGGACGCAGCTGCAGCCGACGTACCGCGAGGACGTGACCGCCGGGGTCGCCGCCGCCAAGGGCGAGATCGACGCGGACATCGGCGACGACCTCGACCTGCTCTGCCAGGCCGTCGAGCTGGTGGTCATCGACGCAGTTCGGCTCGACGTCGATGCTGCAGCGCAAGCTGCGGGTCGGCTTCGCCAAGGCCGGCCGGCTGATGGACCTGATGGAGAGCCGCGGCATCGTCGGACCGAGCGAGGGGTCGAAGGCGCGCGACGTGCTGGTGAAGCCGGACGAGCTCGCCGAGCATTCTGGTCACCCTGCGCGGCGAGTAGGCCGCGTGAGGGTGGCAGCGCGCGGCGAGTAGGCCGCGTGAGGGTGGCAGCGCGCGGCGAGTGACGGCCGCGCTCAAGATCGGCGTCACTTTGTCGACACCGAGATAAGGTCATAGACTCGGTCGAAGTTCATTGTTCGCCGAAATCCGCCACGAACAGTGCTGACGAAATCCCGGCTTTGAGGGGCGCGCGTCGTGTCCATCGGTCAGACGCTTGCCGCCGCGCGTCGCGAGGCAGGTCTGTCGGTTGACGATGTGAGCGCGAAGACGCGCTTGCGTGCCACGGTCATCCGGGCGATCGAGAACGACGACTTTTCCTTATGCGGCGGGGATTTCTACGCCCGCGGCGCACCTGCGTACCCTGGCCGCCGCGGTGGGCGCCGACGCCCCTGGGCTGGTCGCGGAGTACGACGCCGCGCACGGTCGACCCCGACGAAGTGCCGGTCGCCAGCCAGGTGTTCGAGACCGAGGCCACCGGCCGAGCCATCACCCGGCGCACCGAGCGGCGCGCGCCGAACTGGCGCGCCGCGGCGGCGGCCATGGTGCTGGTCGTGGTGATCATCGTCGCCGGCCGTTCAGCTGATCGGCCACGGCGGCGGCGCCGGGAACACCCCTGTCGCCGCGGGCAGCACCGCGCAGACCGCTCCGCCGAGCTCGCCGACGCCGACGCGACCGCCGTCGCCCGAGCCAGCCGGCCGCCCAGCCAGGCTGTGGAGTCGCCGCCGACGAGCGCGGTCGCCGACGCCGGCGTTCACGTCGTCCTCGAGTCACGACAGCCAAGTGCTGGGTGCTCGCCTCCGCCTCGAACGGCGCGGTGATCTTCCAAGGTGTCCTAGAGCCCCGGCGACAGCAAGACCTTCGACGACCCGCACAAGGTCTCGTTGCGGCTCGGCAACGCGTCGGCCACGCGTCTGGTGGTGAACAACGTCGACATCGGCGCCCCGTCGTCCAAGACGAACGTCGTCGATCTGAGCTCGGTCCGGGTCGACGCCGCACGCAGGCGCAGGGCTAATCGAGATCGGACGACCGCGCGCCTGCCGCCCGGTAGGCTCAGCCGGTGATGCCTGCGCACCGCTCCGGTCCCCTGGTGACGCTGGGCTGCGCGCGCAACGAGGTCGACTCCGAGGAGCTCGCCGCCCGGCTGGCGCCGCCGGCTGCGAGATCACTGACTCCGAGACGTCGCCGACGTCACCGTCGTCAACACCTGCGGCTTCGTCGACGCGGCGAAGAAGGACTCCATCGACACCCTGCTGGCCGCCGCCGACGCGGTCGCCGCCGGCAAGGTGGTCGCGGTCGGCTGCCTGGCCGAGCGGTACGGCGCCGAGCTGGCCGCAGAGCTGCCCGAGGCCGACGTCGTGCTCGGCTTCGACGACTACGCCGACATCGACGAGCGGCTCGACGACGTGCTCGCCGGTCGTCCGCTCGACCCGCCACACGCCGCACGACCGGCGCGCGTTGCTGCCGATCACGCCGGTGTCGCGGCCGGCGGCGAGCGTCGACGTCGGCATCCCCGGCCACGCCGGGGGTCCGACCGTGCTGCGCCGCCGCCTCGACGACGCGCCCGTCGCGCCGCTGAAGCTGGCGTCCGGCTGCGACCGGCGCTGCTCGTTCTGCGCCATCCCGTCGTTCCGCGGCGCGTTCGTCTCCCGCCGCCCCGCGGAGGTGCTCGCCGAGGCGCGCTGGCTGGCCGAGCACGGGCGTCCGCGAGCTGGTGCTGGTCAGCGAGAACTCCACGTCCTACGGCAAGGACCTGGGCGACCTGCGGCGCTCGAGAGGCTGCTGCCGCAGCTCGCCGCGGTCGACGGCGTCGACCGGGTGCGGCGTCACCTACCTGCAGCCGGCCGAGCTGCGTCCGTCGCTGGTCGAGGTCATGACCTCGACCCCTGGCGTCGCGCCCTACTTCGACCTGTCGTTTCAGCACGCCAGCGGCTCGGTGCTGCGCCGGATGCGCCGGTTCGGTGACGCGAGCGCGTTCCTCGGGCTGCTCGACGCCGGTCCGCGCGCGCGCGCCCGGCGCCGGCGTCCGGTCCAACGTCATCGTCGGCTTCCCCGGCGAGACGCGACGACGAGTGGCCGAACTCGAGCGTTCCTCGACGGGCGCGGCTCGACGCCGTCGGCGTCTTCGGCTACTCCGACGAGGACGGCACCGAGGCCGCCAGCGCTGCCCGGCAAGCTCGATCCGGACGACGTGCGGCGAGCGCGCCGAGCAGGTCAGCGCGCTCGTCGAGGAGCTCATCGCGCAGCGCGCGGAGGAGCGGATCGGCGAGCAGGTCGACGTGCTCGTCGACCGCTCGTGGATCGCGACGGCGGCGACTCCGACGCGCGGCGTGGCGGCCGAGGGCCGCGCCGCGCACCAGGCGCCCGAGGTCGACGGCGTGACCGTGCTGTCCGACTACGACGCGCGGCCGGGAACGTTCGTTCGCGCGGTGATCACCGGCGCGAGGGCGTCGACCTGTTCGGGCGCGCCGCGGTGAGCGGTTCGGTCAGCGGCCGTCGTCCGGCGTGGAGAGCGCCTCGATCGCCGGTGGAGCCCCGGCCCGATCCGCCCAGCCGCACGTCGGCGGTGGCGAACCTGGCGAACGGGCTCACCGTCGCGCGGCTGCTGCTGGTGCCGGTGTTCGTGGTCTTGCTGGGCGCGGCGGGCAACGATCACCCCGACCTTCGGCTGGCGGCCACCGCGGTGTTCGTGGTGGCGTCGCTGACCGACCGTGTCGACGGTGAGATCGCCCGCGCGGCGGTCGATCGTCACCGACTTCGGCAAGATCGCCGACCCGATCGCCGACAAGGCGCTGACCGGCGCCGCGCTGATCGGGCTGTCGGTGCTCGGCGAGCTTGCCGTGGTGGGTCACCGTGGTGATCCTCGTCCGCGAGATCGGCGTCACGCTGCTGCGCTTCTGGGTGATCCGGCACGGCGTCATCGCGGCCAGCCGCGGCGGCAAGGTCGAAGACGGTCCTGCAGGCGTCGCGATCGGGCTGTACCTGCTGCCGATCAACGCGTTTTGGGGCAGCGTCCGATGGTGGCTGATGGGCGTGGCGGTGATCGTCACGCTGGCCACCGGCGTCGACTACGTGGCCCGGGCGGTCAAGCTGCGCCGCGCCAGGTGACGCCGTGAAGGCGGAGATCGTCGCGGTCGGCACCGAATTGCTGCTCGGCGACGTCGTCAACGGCAACGCGGCGTGGCTCGGGCGCGAGCTGGCCGCGATCGGCATCGACGTCGAGCAGACCACGGTCGTCGGAGACAACGAGCACCGCATCGCGGCGGTGCTGGCGATGCGTGCGCCCGCTCCGACGTCGTCGTCATCACCGGCGGGCTGGGCCCCACCCAAGACGACCTCACCCGCGAGGCGCTCGCGCGGCTGACCGGGTCGCCCTCGAGCGCGACGACGACCTGGAGGCGGCGCTCGTCGCGCGCTACGAGGCGGCCGGGCGGCCCGACTTCGGCGCAACAACCTGCGAATGGCCGACCGTCCGCGCGACGCCGTCGCGCTGCCCAACGCCGCCGGCACCGCGCCCGGCCTGCGCGTGCAGCACGGCGACGCCGTGCTGTACGCGCTGCCCGGCGTGCCGATCGAGATGCGGGACATTTTCACGGCGTGGGTGCGCGACGAGCTGGCGGACCGCGTCGGCCGCGGTCGGTGTTGCTGTCGCGGCAGCTGCACACGGTCGGCATCTGGGAGTCGGAGGTCGCCCAGCGGCTGGCCGACATCGACGCCGAGCTCGACGCGACCGGCAATCCGACGCTCGCCTACCTCGCCTCGCAGGGGCAAACGCTGGTGCGGATCACCGCCAAGGCGGCCAGCGCGGACGACGCGACCGCGATGATCGACGCGGTCGACGCCCGGGTGCGGGCAGCGCTCGGCGACGTGGTGTACGGCGCCGACGAGGAAACGCTGGAGTCGGTGGTGCAGGCCGCGCTGTTGCGGGCCGGCGCGACGGTGGCGACCGCCGAGTCGCTGACCGGCGGGTTGCTCGGCGCCGCGCTCACCAAGATCGCCGGCTCGTCGACAACCTACCGCGGTGGTGTCGTCGCGTACGCCACCGACGCCAAGGAGGCGTTGCTCGGCGTGCTCGGCCCGCTTGCTCGCGGCGCGCGGCGCGGTCAACGGGGACGTCGCGCTCGCCATGGCCGCGGGCTGCCGCGAGCGGTTCGCCGCCGGCTACGGGATCGCCACGACAGGGGTGGCGGGACCCGCCGAACAAGACGGCAAGCCGGTCGGCGCCGTGTTCGTGGCGATCGCCGGACCGGGGGCGCCCGTCGTCCGCGAGCTGAGGTTGCGTGGTGACCGCGAGCGGATCCGGCAGGCCACCGTGACGACCGCCCTCGACATGCTGCGCCGGTTGCTCGCCGGGCTTGATCAACACCGGTAATCTCGGTGACTTCGCGGCGCCGGAAACCGCTTGCGCCGAACGGGAACAGTCGGGTGTGCTTACACAGTTACACCACACGCGGCAGATCCGTTGCTCGGATCGTTCGAGTTGGGCGGCTGGCGTGCCGATGAGACGGAGTACGGTGGATCGAGAGCGGTGTCGAACGCAAGACCGACCGCAGGCGAGGAGGACGCGTTGATGCTGTTGCGAAGGCTGCTGGGCGACACGTTGCGCCGCCAGCGGTTGCGTCAACATCGCACCTTGCGTGACGTGTCCGCGGGCGCCCGAGTGTCGCTCGGGTACCTCTCCGAGGTCGAGCGCGGGCAAAAGGAAGCGTCGTCCGAGTTGCTTGCCTCGATCTGCGACGCGCTCGGGGTCAACCTGTCGAGCGTGCTTCGCGAGGTGAGCGACGAGATGGGGCTGCTCGAGCTCGAGAACTCCACTGTCGCGCCCGCCTTCGAGTCGCTCGCCGACCGGCACGCCGGCATCTCCGCCGCTCGCGAGCACGACGTGGTCGCCGCCGCGTAAGCGGCGAAGTGTCCCTGCCGCGTAAGCGGCGAAGTGTCCCTGCCGCGTGAGCGGCGAAGTGTCCCTGCCGCGTGAGCGGCGAAGAGTCCCGCCGCGGGCTGACCAATCCCGACGCTCGCGGCATACACTGCCGCCCGTGGTCGATCCTGCGCCGGTGCCAGCCTCAACTCGCGGCACCCGCTCCCGAGCGGGCAACGCGATGGGCCGCACCCGCGAAGCCGCGTTGGCCGGCGCGGTGCGCGCGGTGGCCAAGTACGGCGCGCGCAAATCGACGATGGGCGACGTCGCGACGCTCGCCGGAATCGCGAAAGCCACGTTCTACAACCACTTCCGCACCAAGCCCGAGGTCTATCGGGCGACCGTGGCCGCCGAGGTCGACGCGATCGCCGTGGCGGCGGTGGCGCGGCTTGAGCAAGGCCTCGACGCCGCCCTGGCCGAAGCCGCGCGGCTGGTCGGGGAGCACCCCGCCGTCCGGAGAATCGCGGCCGGGGAGCCGGCGACGCTAGCCGCGCTCGCCACGGTCAGCGACGGCACCGCGTGGAAAGCCGCGCACGATCACGTAGCCGGCGCGATCCGCGCGGCCGGTTTGGACGACGCGCCCGCGAGCGTTGACCTCGTCCTGCGCTACCTGGCGAGCCAGCTGCTCACACCGGCGGACGACGCGGCGCGCGTGGCCGAGGCGCGGCTGCTCGCGTCGGCGTTGGGGGCGCGCCGAGGGGTGGTGCCGGCCCAGGCTGGCAGCGCGGGCACCAATACGTCACCCGATCTGCGGCGCCGGGTCCTGCGGCGCCGGGTCCTGCGGCGCCAGGTCCTGCGGCGCCGGGTCAGGAGTCGCCCGGTCCTGGGTTGCTCGCTTCCGCGCCGGCGGCCCCGCCGACCGGTTGATCGGCGTCCCGCAGCGCAGGCAGGGACGACCCGCTCGGTCATAAACCCAGGTGCGCCGTCCGGGTCGGTCGTCGCCGGTCGTCAGGTGGTTGTAGCGCTCCTTGTTCGCGACCAGCAGTCGGTGCACCAGGTCGACGAACTTCGAAAGGTCGACCTCGCTGACCGGCGTCCACGGCGAAACCCCTGCCAGGAAGCAGCTTTCGCACTTGTAGACGTTGCCCGCGCCCGCGAGATTGCGCTGGTCGAGCACCGCCTCGCCGATCGGCCGTGCCGGGTCGCGGGCCAGGTTGCGCGCCGCGGCGGAGGCGTCCCAATCGTCGCCGAGCAGGTCGGGTCCGAGGTGGCCGACGAGCTGATCTTCGGCCGTGGTGGGCGCGAGCGCGAGGTCGTGCACTCGGTAGCCGACCGCGGTGGCGGTCGCCGTGGCCAGGACGACGCGCACGTCGTCGCGCGCTGACCCGACGTGCGCGCCCGCGGCTCGGACTCGCCAGGCGCCGTCCATCCGCAGATGGCAATGGAGCGTGAGCGGCGGGCTGTCGCCCGCGGCGGAGAGCCGGATCAGCAGGTGCTTTCCGCGTGGCGCCACGTCGATGACTTCGCGGCCCGCGAACGGCGCGTTGGCCAGGGCGGGCGTCCGGACGTCCGCGGTGACGAGCCGCTGGCCGGCGAGCGCACGGCGCAACGCTCGCGCGGTGAGCCACACCGTGTTCCCTTCGGGCACGTCGCTCACGGTAACCCGGGGGGCCGCGTGACGAACCGCCCGCAGGCTCGCGCACTGGTAGCGTGTTGGGTTGCTTTCACTTCTCATCAGGGGGGTTTCCCGACATGAAGACTCGTGCCGTCGCGCGTTCGACGGCGGTCGGTGTGGTCGCGGTCGCGCTGCTCGTCGCTGGCTGCTCGTCGTCCAAGAAGAACGCGGGCTCGACCTCGCCGACAAGCGGTTCATCGGCGGTGAGCACCGGCGCCGACACCAGCAGCCCGTTGCCCAACCCGTCCGTCTCGGGCGACCCGGCCGCGATCAAGCTGTACCAGCAGTCGATCACCGCGCTGTCGAAGGTGGACTCCGTCCACCTCAAGGGCGAGGGCTCGGACAGCGGCGAAACGTTCTCGATCGATGTCCAGTTCGCGAACGGCAAGGGCGCCACCGGCACGATCGGGATGGCGGGCGGCACGATGAAGATCGTCGCGGTCGGCAGCGCGATCTACATCCAGGCTGACGCCAAGGCGTTCTCCGCGTTCGCCGGTCAAGACATTCCGGCGCAGGCGTTGCAGGCGATCGCCGGCAAGTGGCTGAAGGTGAGCAGCGCGGAGGCGGGCTCCTCGGCCAACCCGTTCGGCAGCTTCGGATCCAGCTTCGCCGATCTGAAGAGCTTCGCTGAGCAGTTCACGCCGTCCGGGGCGATCTCGCTGCAACCGGGCACCAAGACCATCAACGGCAAGACCGCGGTCGGCATCCTCGACGCCGGTCAAAGCGATTCCGACCAGTCGATCTTGTACGTCGAGAAGGACGGCGACCACCTGCCGTTGCAGATCGTCCCCGGCCCGAAGGCGAGCGCGGCCAGCGGGGCCAGCGGGGCCAGCGGGGCCGGCCCGACCACCGGCACGATCAACTTCGTCGACTACAACAAGCCGGTGACCATCACCGAGCCGACTGACGCGATCGACATCGCGCAGCTGATGTCCCTGATGGGCGGCCCGAGCGCCGCTCCCAGCAGCTGATCCCGAGGCTGGCCGAGCGGCTGATCGCTCGGCCGGTCAAGCGCGCAGCCGCAGGCCGCGCGGGGTCGCCCGGAATCCGGCGTCCTCCAACGCCGCGCCAAGCGGCGAGGTGAGCACCGAGCCGCCGTCGGCACGTTCGACGTCGAGCCGTCCGAGAAGTCCATCTCGGACGGCGAGCGCGAGCGCGTCGGCGGCGGCTCGCAGCTTTTGCGCGTCGCCGGAGTCGCCGAACGACAGCAGGGTCTTGCCGCCGCGCTCGACATAGAGCGCGAGCTCGCCGTCGACCAGGACCACGAGGGCGCCCGCCTTCCTGCCCGGGCGGTGCCCCGTCGCGACGCCGTCAGCGTCGGCCGCCGGCTTTGGCGGCCAGGGCAGCGCCGCGCCGTACGGGTTCGCGGGGTCGATGGCGGCGAGCACGATGGTCCGAGACGAACCGGGCAGCGCCGGGTCGAGCGCGCGCAGCCGGTCGACGGCGCCCGGCAACGCGAACTGGGCGGCCCCCAAGCCTTCGACGAAGTAGCCGCGCCGGCAGCGGCCCGCGTCCTCAAAGGCCGCCAGCACGCGGTAGACGGCGGCGAAGCCGCCGGGCACACCCTCGGCCTGCGCAGCCCCCCGGGTGACGACGCCGTGCCGGTCGAGCAGCGCCTCGGCGAGCGCGTGGGAGCGGCGGGTGGTGTCGACCCCGCGCTCCGGAAGCAAGCTCCATCGCCCCGCGACGATGGGTGGGCCCATTCGAGTCGGAAGCGGCGCGCGGCCCGGGCGGCCGGGACGCCCTCCGCGCCGCGCCGCCGGACGCCGCGCCCGCCCCGCGCCCAGGCGGACCCGTAGCGGCGCGAGCGAGTCATTCGTGACTCGGCCGGCCCACGCCAACTCCCAGACCGCGTCGGCCAGCGCCCGGTCGTCGACCGCCTCGAGCGCCTCGACCCGGTTCGACAGGTCGCGAAAGAACAGCCCGCCACCGCCGGCGAGCGCCTCGAGCACCGCGCCCTGCAGCGGGTCGGGCTCGCTGCCGGGAGCGGCGGCGTCGAGCGGCGGCAGCAACAGCGGTGCGTTCTCGGCCGGGTACAGCGCGACCCAGCCGTCGTTGCCAGGCAACGCGCCGAGGCCGGCCCACACCACCTCGCCGCTGACCGTGAGCTCGTCGAGCATGGCGGGTGAGTAGTCGGCCACCCGCGACGGCAGCACGATCTGCTCGAGCGCGGACGCCGGGATGATCGCGCCCTGCAACTGCTCGATCGCGCGCAGCACGCCGTCGGCGCCGCGCAACGGCGCCCCGATTTGCTGCCAAGCAGGCAAAAACCGGCCGAGCGTGGCGGCCGAGACCGGCTCGACGTCCTTGCGCAGCTTCGCCATCGAACGACGGCGGATCGAGCGCAGCACCCCGACGTCGGACCATTCGACGCCCGATCCGCCGGGCCGGAACTCCCCGCGGGTCAACCGCCCGGCGGCGGCGAGCCGTTCCAGCGTGTCGGTGACGATCGCGATCCCAAGGCCCAGTCGCTGGCCGAGCGCGGCCGCCACGAAGGGCCCGCGGCTGCGCGCGTAACGAGAGACGAGGTCGCCGAGCGGGTCGGCGACCGGCTCGGTGAAGGCCTCCGGGATGCCGACCGGCAAGGCGGTTCCGAGCGCGTCGCGCAGCCGGCCGGCGTCCTCGATCGCCGCCCATTGCTCGTGCCCGCCGACGCGCACCCGGATCGCCCGCTTCCGCTCCTCGAGTTCGGCGAGCCAGCGCGGCGTGCGCGCCTCGCTCGATCGCCTCCTCGGTCGACAGCGGACCGACGAGCCGCAGCAGGTCGGCGACGCCTTCGAGGTCACGCGCCTTTCGCTCCTGGGCGAGATGTTGCAGCTCCCGTTCGACCTCCTCGATCGCATCTGCGTCGAGGATCTCGCGCAGTTCCGCTTGGCCGAGCAACTCGCCGAGCAATGCGGTGTCGAGAGCCAACGCCTGCGCGCGACGCTCGGCGAGTGGCGCGTCGCCCTCGTAGATGAACGCCGCCACATAACCAAACAGCAGCGATCGCGCGAACGGCGACGCCGCAGGTGTCTCGACATCGAGCAATCTGACCCGACGAGCCTCGATGTCGCGCATGAGTTCGGTCAGGCCGGGGACGTCGAACACGTCTTGCAGGCATTCGCGCACCGTCTCCAAAACGATCGGGAACGTCGCGTATTCGCTTGCCACCGCGAGCAGTTGCGCGGACCGCTGACGCTGTTGCCACAACGGCGTGCGCCGATCCGGACGTCGGCGGGGCAGCAGCAGCGCGCGCGCCGCGCACTCGCGAAACCGCGAGGCGAACAACGCCGACCCGCCGACCTCGCGGGTGACCAGCTCGTCGACCTCGTCGGAGGCGAGCAGCGCGAGCTGCGGCGGCGGTGGCTCGTCGGTGTCGGGGATGCGCAGCACGATGCCGTCGTCGGCGTGCATGCTCGAGACGTCAACCCCGTAGTGCTCGCGCAGCCGGGCGGCGATCGCGAGCGCCCACGGCGCGTGCACCTGCGCGCCGAAGGGTGAGTGGACGACGACCCGCCAGTCGCCCAACTCGTCGCGGAATCGCTCGACGACGATCGTGCGGTCGTCGGGCAGGTGCCCGGTAGAATCCTGCTGCTCGGCGAGGTACGACAGCAGGTTGTCGGCCGCCCACTCGTCGAGCCCCGCGCTTGTGAGCCGCGAAAACGCTTGATCTCTCGGCAGTTTGGCGATTTCTCGGGTGAACGCGCCGAGCGCGCGACCCAGCTCCAGCGGACGTCCGATCGCGTCACCGTGCCAGAACGGGAGCTTGCCCGGCACGCCAGGAGCGGGCGTGACGAGCACGCGGTCGTGAGTGATGTCGGCGATGCGCCACGACGACGAGCCGAGCGTGAACACCTCCCCAACCCGCGACTCGTACACCATCTCCTCGTCGAGCTCGCCGACGCGCGCCGCCTTTTCGCCGCCGGCAAGGAAAACTCCGAACAATCCACGGTCGGGGATGGTGCCGCCGCTGGTCACGGCGAGCCGCTGCGCGCCCGGGCGGCCGACGATCGTGCCGGCGATGCGATCCCACACCAGGCGCGGGCGCAGTTCGGCGAAGTCGTCGCTGGGATAGCGGCCGGCGAGCATGTCGAGCACCGCGTCGAAAGCCGACTGCGGGAGGCCCGCGTATGGCGACGCTCGGCGGACGAGGGCGAGCGCGTCGTCGACGTCCCATTGCTCCATAGCCACCATCGAGACCAGCTGTTGGGCCAGGACGTCGAGCGGGTTGCGGGGAACCTTGATCGCCTCGATCGCGCCCTGTTTCATGCGCTCGGTGACCACCGCGGTCTGCACCAGGTCGCCGCGGTACTTGGGAAACATCACGCCGCGCGACACGGCGCCGACCTGGTGGCCGGCCCGGCCGATGCGCTGGAGCCCGCTCGCGACACTGGGCGGTGACTCGACCTGCACGACGAGGTCGACCGCGCCCATGTCGATACCGAGCTCGAGGCTGCTCGTCGCGACCACGGCCGGAAGTTGGCCCGATTTCAGCAGTTCTTCGGTGATGGTGCGCTGCTCGCGGCTCACCGAGCCGTGGTGCGCCCGCGCCAACTCGGTCTCGCGCCCGCGCTCGAAGCCGATCTCGTTGAGGCGGTTGGTGAGCCGCTCGGCTAGCCGGCGCGCGTTGGTGAAGACGATGGTCGAGCGATGTGCCGCGATGAGGTCGAAGATCCGCTCTTCGACGTGCGGCCAGATCGACTTCTTCGGTTGCCCGTCGTCGACCTCGTCGGGCGCCCCCATGTCTTCGACCGGCACGACCACGCTGATGTCGAACGTCTTCGCGGCCGGCGGCTGGACGACGGTGGAGCGCCTCGCGCCGCCGAGGAACCGGGCCACCTCGTCGACCGGGCGCACGGTGGCCGACAGCCCGATTCGTTGCGCGGGCTTGTCGAGCAGCGCGTCGAGCCGTTCGAGGGAGAGCGCGAGATGCGCGCCGCGCTTGGTGCCCGCGACCGCGTGCACCTCGTCGACGATCACCGTGTCGACGCCGCGCAGCGACTCGCGCGCTTGCGACGTCAAAATCAAGAACAACGACTCCGGCGTGGTGATCAAGATGTCGGGCGGCTTGGTCGTGAGCCGTCGGCGCTCGTCGGCCGGGGTGTCACCGGAGCGGACCGCGACCTCGATGCTCGGGACCGGAACCCCAAGCCGGGTGGCCGCCTGCCGCATGCCGACCAGCGGCGAGCGCAAGTTGCGCTCGACGTCGACCGCCAGCGCCTTCAACGGTGAGATGTACAACACACGGCATCGGGCGGTCTTGTCGGACGGCGCCGGTGTCGAGGCGATGCGGTCGAGTGCCCACAAGAAGGCGGCGAGCGTCTTGCCCGAGCCGGTCGGCGCCACCACCAGCGTGTGCTCGCCGCCGGAGATCGCCTGCCACGCCTGCTGCTGCGCTTCGGTGGGCCGGGCGAATGCCGAGCCGAACCAGTCGCGGGTGATGGCCGAGAAGCCAGCGAGCGGCTCTGGCGGCCCGGCGGCCCGGTCGGCGCGGGCGGCGCGGGCGGCGCGGGCGGCGCGGCCGCGGGCGCGTCGTCCGACTGCTGCTTCCGCGTCATGCGTCGATTGTGGACCGCTCCGCCGACACTCGGCGCGACGACCGCGTTCCACGTTGCGCGGCGCAACAAAATCCCTTGCGCGACAAGGATTTCCCGCGTGATCGCCCGATCGGCGGCCGATGTGACGGATTTCATCTGGCGCCGCGAGGTGCAAGGTCGTCATAGTCAGAGTGACGAGTTCGGCTGGGACGAGGGATGTGCGCCCTCACGTCAACGTCTCCCCTGACGAACAGGCCCCTCCAGCCGCTGGAGGGGCGCAGCGATCACGTTCCACCGGTTGCGACGGTGGAGATAGGGGAGTGCTAACCGCATGGTTGACGTCGACGAGGTGCTTGACCGCTCGGGGCTGAAGAGCTCGCAGGTGCGCGAGTACGTGCGCTACTGGGCACGGCTGACCGGGGCGGCGCGCGTCGAGGTCGTCGACGCGGCCGATGACGACCGGTTGATCCGCGAGGCGCTCGAGGCGGGCGAGATCCTCCCGACGGGCGAGGGGTGCTACTACGCCCGCAGCTACCTCAAGGACACCGCGCGGTCGGAAGAGCGCACCATCGTGGCGACCGCCGACCCGGCCGACAAGGGCGTTTACAACAACTGGCGGCCGTCGTCGCAGATGCGTCCGCTGCTCGAGGAGCGGATGCGCGGCGCGTCCGCGGGCAAGACGATGTACGTCATCCCGTATCTGATGGCGCAACCGGGGTCACCGCTCGAGGCCTATGCCGCCGGCGTGGAGCTGACGGACTCCAGAACCGTCGTGCTGCACATGATCCGGATGGCCCGCGTGGGTGTCGCGCACATCAACAACCTCGCCGAGCCCGACATGTTCGTGCGCGCGGTGCACGTCACCGGCGATCTGGAGAACCTCGGCCAGGGCACCGAGGACGACCAGCGCTACTTCGTGACCGTCGCCGACGAGCGCACGATCCTGCACTTCGGCTCGTCCTACGGCGGCAACGCGCTGCTCGGAAAGATCGCGCACGGGTTGCGCCAGGCGTCGTACGACGGCTGGGCGTCGGGCAAGTTCCTCGCCGAGCAGTTCATGTTGCTCGGCATCACCGACAAACAGACCGGCCGCAAGTACCACGTCTGCGGCGGTTTTCCGAGCGCTTCGGGCAAGACGAACCTGGCGATGACGCTCGCGCCCGACGCGCTCGGCGACCGTTACCACGTCGAGTTCTACGGCGACGACATCGCGTGGATGTGGGTCAACCCGGACGACGGTCGGTTGTACGCGATGAACCCCGAGTTCGGCGTGTTCGGTGTCGCGAAAGACACCAACGAGGAGACCAACCCGACCGCGCTCGACGCTGTCGCGCCTGGCACGAAGACGTTGTTCACCAACGTGGCCTACAACGAGAAGACGCACGAGGTTTGGTGGGAGGGCCGCACGCCGCACCCGCCGGAGGATCTCGAGGGCTGGCTGGACTGGACCGGCCGGCCGATCGCCGACCGCTCCGAGGCTGAGCGCTTTGAGGCGTGGGCGCATCCGAACAGCCGGTTCACCACGACGTTGGCGAACGTGCCGAATATCGCGCGCGACTTCGACGACCCGCGCGGCGTGCCGGTCGACGTGGTCATTTTCGGCGGCCGCACCCGCGACCGTGAACCGCTGGTGCGGGCGATGCCGGATATCGCCGAAGGCGTGTATGACGGGCTGACGTTGGGCGCCGAGGCGACATTCGCCGCGGAGGGTGTCGACGGGCAGCTGCGGTACGACCCGATGTCGATGCGTCCGTTCATGTCGTATCCCGAGGGACGTTACGCGGCGCACTGGCTGGCGATTGTCGGCGCCGCTCGGGAGCAGCCGATTTTCGCGCACGTCAACTGGTTCCAGCGCCACCCCGACGACGGGCATTTCCGCTGGCCGGGCTACCGCGAGAACCTGCGGGCGTTGTTGTGGCTGGTGCGGTTGAAGAACGGCGAGGTTTCTGGCGTGCCGTCGCCGGTTGGCGTGTTGCCGGCGCGCGACGAGCTCGAGCTTGACGGGTCTGGAGATCTCCCCCGCCGACCTCGACACCGTGCTCAGCATCGACGTCGACCGTTGGCGGCAGGAGATGGGCTTCCGCGAGAAGCACCTCGCGCAGTTCCGCGACCTGCCGGATTCGATTTGGCAGGCGCACCGGCGGGTGACGGCTGCGCTCGAAGAGGGCTGAGCCGGGCTCAGAATTGAACGGCCGACCAGTGGGCGCCGGCGTCCGTCGTCCGCCACAACTGGCGCGTGCCGTTGACGACCGGAATCGCGAAGCCGTCTTGCGCGGTGGTGAAACCGATGAAGGCGAACTCGGTCGAGGTCGGAACGCTTGGCGTTACGACCGGTGACGTCGAGCCGTCGGCGTTGACTCGCACCAGCTTGCCGCCGGTCGCCACGATCGCCGACTTGTCGTCGACTCCGCCGATGGCGACTCGCTTGTCAGCCAATTGCGACGAGGCGACATGCCACGACTTACCGAAGTCGGGGGAGAAGTAGACGCCGCCGAGATTGCCGGACGACGACGTGCAGGCCAGCCACAGCCCCTTCGGCGTTGACGACAACGGGTCACCAGGGGCGCTCGTGCAGGGCAGGCCGGACGACGGCAGAGCGGAGAACGTCTTTCCATCGGTCGTGCGCAGCCCGAGCGGTTTGCCGGTCGAGGAATCGTTGCCGATGACGGTGACCGTCGTGCCTTGGACGGCGAGCATTGGCTCAGGCGCGCCAAACACGACGAGCGGCTGCTGGGCGGTGGCCCACTTCCCGCTGGGATACGTCGCGGTGAACAGCCCGTACTCCGGATTGCCGCCGGCCTTGTTCGATGGACGCGATGGCCCACGCGTCGCCGCTCGCGACCGCGAGTTGCTGCACGCCTCCCAGGATCGGAAGGTTCGGGTCAGCAGGGTACTGCGCCCAGTGCTGCCCGCCGTCCGTCGTCTGCCAGAGGCCGGCGCCGAAGGCCCAGCCGTCTTTGCCATCGACAAAGCGGATGTCGGAGATCGTGCTGCTGTCGAAGACGTCGGCGTTGCCCGGCACGTCAGGCACCAGCATGCTCGCGGGCGCGCCGATTTCGGTGAAGGTTTTCCCGCCGTCAGTGGTTTGCGCGATGCCGACGCATGTGCCCTGCGCGCACGGCGCATGGCCGAGCACCCAATACGTGTTCGCATTGACGGCGGTCACCGAGACCGGCGCGAATCCGGCGGGTGGCGCGCCGCCCGCTGCGATGGTCGCCGCCGTGGGCGCCACGGGCGCGGTCGCCGTGAACTTGTTCGCGGTCGGTGCGACGGTCGCCGGCGGCGGTGACACGGGGGCGCTCAACGTCGAACTGGCGGTCGACGGCGCGGTGGACGCTGTCGTGGAAGCTCCGCCGGCGAGCCGCGACCCGTCGTGATGGGTCGGCCGCAGCGTGATCCCGACGGCGGCCACCGCCACGACCGCCAGCGCCGTGCCGCCGGAAACGGCGACCCGATGCCGCCGTTGCCGTCGCCGCGCGCCAGCGTGGATGAGGTCGAGGGCGTCGGCGTCTGGGGTGACCGCGGACGCGCGCGAGCGCAGGACGTCGCGCAACCTGCGGTCGAACTCGTCGTCTGGGATCTCGCGGCTCATCGGCGCACCTCCCCGTCGGTGAAAGCGGCGGTGTCCCTGCGCAGGCTCGCGAGGGCGCGCGACGCCTGGCTCTTCACGGTGCCGACCGACGAGCCCATCACGGCCGCGATCTGCGCCTCCGACATGTCCTCGTAGTAGCGCAGCACGATCACCGTCCGCTGCCGGGGGGGCAGGGTCCGCACCCGCTCCCACAACGCGAGGTCGCGAGCGGGCGGCTCGATGTTGCGGCCGTTCCCGACGTCCTCGGGAACCTCGAGCACCAGCGTCTCGCGGCGCCGCCGACGCCAAATGCTGATGTTGCGGTTGACCATGATCCGCCGCACGTAACCCTCCGGATCGCCCTGCTTCTCGACGCGGGGCCAGGCGAGCATCGTGCGCTCCAACGCGTCCTGCACCAGGTCGGCCGCCGAATGCGGGTTCCCGGTGAGGGCGTGGCCGAAGCGAAGGAGCTCCGGCATGCGGGCGCGTGCGAACTCGTCAAAGACCCTTTCGCGCTCCTCGTCCACCATCACCCCGGGCAAGTTGTACGGATCGAAGGACGCGACACCGCCGCGATCGGTTGCATGCGAACTCAACCCCGTTTTTAGCGGGTCGGGATCGACTGCGCGAACCGGAAGAGATCATCCTGGTCGTACCCAGACTTGACGTCGCGGAGGCGCCCAAGGTTGACGCCGTAGTAGGCGTGCTGCCAATCGGCGAGCTGCGGATCGATGTAGTTCTGGTACGCGTAGCCGCTCACGTGCGGCCGCATCCTCGCATACAGCCCGTCGAGCCAGCCTTGATTGGCCTGCGTGGTCGACGCGGCGAAGATGGGCGCGACGTACTGCAGGCAGGCCAGCTTGTCGCGGTGCACGAACGCCGTCTCGGTCGGGCCGACCCGGTTGATCGCGCCGCCGTAGGCGTCGAAGAGCACGCTTCCGCCGGGCAGCCCGTCGCGTTGGCGCGCCTCGATCCCGTCGAGCACCGTTTGAATTCCGGACGACGTGAGCGGGTCGGCGATGTAGTCAGACCGCGCCAGCTGCGCGCTTCGTTGCAGCTTTCCGCCCTCGGCCGCCGGCCGGCACTGCGCGACCGTGAAGTCGGCGCAACCGCCCTCGATCATCATCGTGCGCAGGTAGTCGGTTTGATTGGCGAACCGGGTGCTCATCGGCGCTTTCGCGCCAGCCTGCAGTTCGTCGATCAACTTCTGCAACTCGGCCGGCGCGCCGACGTACACCCCGGTGACGTACACCTTCGGGCTGGTGTTGGACGACGCCGCGCCGTCGACGTGCAGGCTCGACCACAGCTCATCCGGGGTCGTCGGCAGCCAGCTCTGCCAGGCGGCGAGCACGTCGGCGGCGTGCGGCCAATCCCAGCGCAGCACGAAGTGCGAGAGCGGCTGGGTGCGATGGGTCGCGAACTCGAGCGCGGTGACGACCCCGAAGTTGCCGCCGCCACCGCCGCGCTGCGCCCAGAACAGGTCGGCGTCGTGGGTGGCGTCGCACCGCGTCTTGGCGCCGTCGGCGGTGACGACTTCGAGCGCGGTGATCCGGTCGCAGGTGAGGCCGTACTTGCGCGCGACCACGCCGATGCCGCCGCCGAGCGCCAGCCCGGTGATGCCGACCGTCGGGCAGGACCCGGCCGGGATCGAGGAACCTTGGGCGGCGAGCTTCGCGTAGACGTCGACGACCCGCGCGCCTGCTTCTATCCGCGCGGTGCCTTGCGCCGCGCCCGGACCGATCGCGCTCATCGGCCCGACGTCGATCACCAAGCCGGACGAGGTGGAGTAGCCGCCGTAGCTGTGTCCGCCGGCCTTGACCGCGAACTGGGCGCCGCTGGCTTTGACGAACTGGAGGCAGCTGACCACGTCGTCCGGGGTGGCGCACTTCGCGATCGCGGCGGGATGGGTGGCGTCAAAGCGGGTGTCGAAGAGATCGGCGGCGGCGGGGTAGCGGGCGTCCGCAGGCAAGATCAGCTTGTCGCCGAGGGTCTTCCTCAGGCCGGCCAGGTCGCGCGGACCAGGGGGGCTCGATGCCGGCGGCGCGGTCGGGGGCGGGCCGCTCGTGGTCGGCGGAGGGCTGGAGCTGGCGACGTGGGTGGGAGTGGGGGAGCGGTGGGTGCAGCCGGCCGCGGCCGCTGTCACACCGAGGGCGGCGGCCAATCGCAAGAACTCCCGTCGTTCGATGGAAGCCACCTCCGCTGAAAGGACGTCGTTTGGCAGGACGCCGGCCCACAGGACGCCGACCGTGCGACTTTAGGTGCTTGCGGGGGTTGGCCGCCGCTCACCGGTGCTCCGCGCGCCGAGTGAAGGGTTCGGGTCGCCGACACGCCGACCGGGACGACGCAAACCCTGCACTCGGCAACTGGTCGCCGCAGGCAAGCCGAGCCTGAGCGGGCATACTGCGGCGGTGCGATTGACCGACTTCTGGAGCCGGATGCGGCAGCAGTTCGGGGAGGCGTACGTCGACGCCTTCTCCCGGAGCCACGTGTTCTCCGATCTTGGCGGCCGGACCGTGCATGAGGCGCTGGCCGCCGGTCTCGACGTGCGCCAGGTTTGGCAAGCGGTGTGCGCCTCGTTCGACGTCCCGCCCAAGCTGCGCTGACTCCGGGCCTTGACGGCTGCCCGCCCCGCTCCGCTCGCGGCGCCCGCCGCTCCGAGTTGATCACGTTCAGGGGGTTACGCGGCCCCTCATGACCTCTGCAGACCTCATGAGGGACCTGCTCGAGTGTCCAGGGCCGGCCAGAGATATGGAAGCCGGTGTCGCACCGAGCTCCTCGCGCGCCGAGCGAAGGGTTTGGGTCGCCGACACGCCGCTTTGGACGACGCGAACCCTTCACTCGGCGCGCCTCGCGGCCTAGGCGGCGAAGGCTCGGCGTGTCGCGCCTCATTCGAACAGGTGTTCGGTTACTGTCCCCAGGTGGTCGGCGTTTTCCCCGGCCGTCCACAACGGTCGCGTCGATCGGCGAAAGCGTCGGCAGTCGCCCGTAGCGTCGTCAGCGACACGTCACACCGACAGCCTCACACCGAGAGCCTCACACCGAGAGCCTCACACCGACAGCCGAGACACCGACTTCCCAGACACCGACTTCCGAACGGGATGGCAACGATGGCAGCACCCGACCGCGACAAGGCCCTCGAGAACGCGATCGCCCAGATCGAGCGCGCGCACGGCAAGGGGTCGGTGATGCGCCTTGGAGACGAGGCGCGGGCGCCGATGGAAGTGATACCGACGGGGTCGATCGCGCTCGACGTGGCGCTCGGCATCGGCGGGTTGCCGCGAGGGCGCATCGTCGAGGTCTACGGCCCGGAGTCCAGCGGCAAGACGACGCTCGCGCTGCACGCGGTCGCCAACGCGCAAAAGGCCGGCGGCGTGGCGGCGTTCATCGACGCCGAGCACGCGCTCGACCCGCGAGTACGCGAAGAAACTCGGCGTCGACACCGACAATCTGCTGGTCTCGCAGCCCGACACCGGCGAGCAGGCGCTGGAGATCGCCGACACGCTGATTCGCTCGGGTGCGATCGACGTCATCGTCATCGACTCGGTGGCCGCGCTGATGCCGCGAGCCGAGATCGAAGGCGAGATGGGCGACAGCCACGTCGGTCTGCAAGCCCGGCTGATGAGCCAGGCGCTGCGCAAACTCACCGGCGCGTCTCGCGCAATTCCGGCACCACCGCGATTTTCATCAACCAGCTTCGGGAGAAGATCGGCGTCTTGTTCGGTAATCCCGAGACGACCACCGGCGGCAAGGCGCTGAAGTTCTACGCCTCGGTGCGTATCGACGTCCGGCGGATCGAGACGCTGAAGGACGGTCGAGGAGGCGGTCGGCAACCGCACCCGCGCCAAGGTCGTGAAGAACAAGTGCGCGCTCGCCATTCCGCCAGGCGGAGTTCGACATCATCTACAACGTCGGCATCAGCCGTGAGGGCAGCCTCATCGACATGGGCGTCGACAACGGGATCGTCCGCAAGTCGGGCGCTTGGTACACCTACGAGGGCGACCAACTCGGCCAGGGTAAGGAGAACGCGCGCAGTTTCTTGCGCGACAACCCCGACCTCGCCGACGAGATCGAGAAAAAAATCAAGGAGAAGCTGGGCATCGGCCCGCGCGTCGACGACCCGATCGATCTCACGGTCGCGCCGGCGCCCCTTGGTGACTAACTGATTTCCCTCCCATGAGTGGAAACTTCGGTGGACGGCGGGGCAGGCGGCCGGTTTCCGGATGGCCGGCCGCCATCCAGCCCGCCAACGAGGAGCCGGGTCGGCCGGCGGATCCTGACGACCCGCCAGCCGATCCCGGCTCGGTCGCTCGCAAGATCGCGCTCGACCTGCTGACCGACGCGCCGCGCACCAGAGCCCAGTTGGCTGGCGCGATGGCCCGCCGCGGCGTGCCCGACGACATCGCCGCGGAGGTGCTCGACCGCTTCACCGATGTCGGCCTGATCGACGACGCCGCTTACGCGCAGGCCTGGGTGACGTCACGCCAGCGCACGCGAGGCCTCGCGCCACGCGCGCTCGCCGGCGAGCTGCGGCAACGAGGTGTCGCCGAGCCGCTCATCGCGGAGGCCGTCAACGCGGTCGACGGTGACGAGATGGCCGCGACCGCTCGTGCCCTGGTGCGGCGCAAGGCGCGCAGCGTGGCCGGGTTGCCGCGCGAGGTGAAGCTGCGCCGGCTGTCGGGATTGCTTGCCCGCAAGGGATATTCAGGCGACGTCGCGCTGCGCGCGGTGCGCGACGTGCTCGCGGAGGAGTCCGAGCCAGCCGACTCCGCGGACGACGTCGACGTGGAAGTCTGAGCCAACCTTCTCGCCCGAGCGGCACACGACAAGAAGCCCTCGGCGGTCCGCCGACGACCGCGCTCAGCTCAAAGGTCCGGCAGCGATGTCGCGTCGACGACGCCGCTAGGTTACGAGCTTCCAGTAAGAGTCCTTGCGCTGAATCTTGCCGTCGGCCGAGATGTCGAAAAGGTCGCAGCCTCGCACGCGGATCGTGTCACCTGAGGTGGTCGTCCCGGTCAGCAGCCACCTCGACACCGCGTGGTCGCCGCATGCCCAATGCTCCTCGTCGGCGTAGTGGACGTCCGGGATGCCGGCGAACCGCTGCCCGAGCCCGCGACGGACTTCATCGTGCCCGACGAAGCGGGTGCCCCACGGGTCAGGCCCCCGAGGCGACTCGAAAACACAGTCGTCGGCGAAGAAGCTCATGATGCTGTCGAGGTCGTGGTCGTTGAAGGCGTCGAGGAACGCCTGCAGCGTCTCGGTCGTCATGCGCGCCGACTGTACGTGATAACCAGGGCTGGGGCCGAGAGTCGATCGTGGGGCGGCGAAGGACCGCGTCCGCCGGGTAGATTGTCGGGATGCGGGTGTTCGTCGCTGGCGCAACCGGTGTCGTCGGACTTCCTTTGGTGCGCTTCCTCGTCGACGCGGGTCACACCGTCGCCGGCATGACGCGCTCGTCGTCCAAAGCTGACCTCATCAGCGACCTCGGCGCCCAGCCGGTCGCCCCCCTCACGATGAGGGTGAGACAAATGGGTCAACAGAACCGGTGAATTCCTGCCGATAGGTAGGGCATGGCTGAATATCCCGCATGTCCTCGCCCCGGCCATTCCGAGTTCCAGGTGGTCCGCGACGGATTACAGAAGAAGAACGGCCGGACCAGGCAGCGGTACCGGTGCGTCGAGCCGGGCCCGAACCCGTCGTTTCACAGGTTCATCGGTGCGGTGGCCCGTACCCGCAGCACGACCGGTGTGTGCGCCGAGTGTGACAACCCGATCGCCGCGCACGAGGGGCCGGTCGCCCTATGGCATTGCGGCTACCTTGTGCGGGAGGTTGCAGCGGCGTTGGCGGAACTGGGTCGCGGCGCGTCGTACACCGACACGGCGAAACGGGTGCGGGCCGCGGCGAATGTCGGCGCGAACGGCGACCCGGCCGAGGCGAAGGGCGGCCAGACGGTCGCCGATTGGCTGGCCGATTTCGTGCCTGTGGTCGCCGCGCGGTACGCCGAGACCGCGTGGCCGCAAACGATCGTGTTGGACAGCACCGAGTTCACCTGGACGAACCCGCGAACCCACCAGGAGCAGCAGTTGTTCACCGTGCTTGCCGCGTGGGGCTACCCCGAAGGGGAGACGGAGGGCCGACTATGGAAGCTCGCCGCGAGCCCCCGCGACACGGCCGTGGACTGGGAGGAATTCCTTGCTAGCCTGCCCGGTAGACCGGAACTGGTCGTCTGCGACCGGGATCTGGCGATCATCGCCGGGGTCGGCCGGCGGTGGGGCAAAGGTAAGGCCGGAGTGCCGATCCACTTATGCGAGCACCACCTGTTTGAGCGTGGCCTCGCCCAGCTGAGAGCAGACGGTGTCTCCTACGGCGAGCCGACCCGTGAGCTGCTCGCCGACGCGTTTACCAGCCGGGAAGGCTGGGACGCGTTCGACGCGGCTGTGACCGCCGACCCGGCGCTGGCCAACAGCGCGCGGTGGGTGAAGTTTTGGCGTAAGGACATGCGGGTCCAGACCGGCCGGCGGGCGAGCATCCCGGCGCATTACGCCAACGGCGCTGTCGAACACCCGATCGCCGTGGTTCGCGAGGTCTTGGAACGCCGTGCGTGGTGTTTCCGGAACCGCGCCCGGATGGACCTGCTACTCCAACTCGTTGTGTTGCGGATCCGCCGCCTCGACGACGAACGTGTCTACGCCGCCGACATTCACCAGTTCCTGCTCGACAACGCGGGGAGGCCAGCCCGCGCCTACCGCGGTATCTACGACACGTGGGGCCCGAAAGACAATGAGGAACGGGTGTACTCGCTGCGCACCCACAACGCCGCCTAAATCGAGCCTTTGGTGCGGTCGCGGCCGCGGAGCATGGTCAGCATGGTCGTAACAGTGTTTGTCGTCACCCGACACGCAATGAGCCTCGCGGACGGCACGCGGACGATTGCGTGCCTAGTTGATCGCGTAACTCCCGGTCGGAGGACGGCTGCTCTCCAAGCCGGTTCGGCATCTAACCGAGGGTGAGAAGTTGCGCCAAGAATCCGGAAGCGTGCCGGCGCATCTCAATGATGCGCGACCCGCTCAAGTCCTTCTAGTGAGTCTCCGAGGGTGACGAGTTGCTCAACTGTGGTGTTCAGTCCCGTCAGCGTCACCTGGAACTCCCCTGCGTGGAAGTACATCGCGGTGAGGCCGCACGAGTGGGTAACGTACGCGGTCTGGCCCTGGATCTCAGCCGTGCCGCTCACTTTGGCACCGCGAATCTTCCGCACGCCAGCGTCCAAGTCGAACGGTGCGCCGTCGATAACGAGCACAGCCGCCTCGGTGCTGCCGGAGGTCGCTGGCGTCGCCGACTGCCCGAGAGGCTGCTGCGCGACGAGGAAGGTGGCAACCCAGTACGTCGAATTGCCGAAACCGGTGGCCAGAAGCGTGTCGTTGCCCCGTCGCACCGCGAAGCCGGGCGCCGGGTTTGGAAGGTGAACCGCGCGCAGTGCGGCGCTGGGCGTGCTATTGGAGGCGGTCGGGGGGGACGCGACGCCAGCAGCGGGCAGCTCTGTCGCCACGGCACTTCGAGGCACCAGGTCCCGAGGCGAAGGGCAGATTTGCGACGGACCCCCGCTTTGCCCGGTGGTCGGCAAGTGCGTCCCTGAGGTGTCGCCCCGTTCCCGTATCAACACACCGCCACCCACAGTCGCCGTGACCGTGACAGCCACCGCCATCGCTCCGCCCGCCTGCTGCAAACGGTGCGTTTGTCGCCCGCGTCGCCACGTCACGCGGGCGAGGCCGTGTCGCGGGACAAGGTGTGTGGACTCCTCCCGCAGCTCTGAGCGTAGGAGCCTCTCAAAGTCGTCCATCAACTGCTCCTTCGTTGAGATTCGTTCCGGCTGCGGGGAAAGAGGTCGTGCGCCTGGCCGATGTCGCGCAGCCTGGCCAATGCCCTGCTGGCGGTGCTTTTCACCGTGCCGACGCTGATGCCTAGGGCGTGGGCGGTGTCTGACTCACTCAGATCGTCGAAGTAGCGCAACACGATCACGGCTCGCTGCTGACGACTGAGCGTTCCCAGCGCCGCCACCAGGGCGTGACGCTCCGCGACTTGCGCTGACCGATCCGTCTCTCCGATGTCTGAATCCCGGCCCAGATCTTCTTTCGGCCGGGAGGCCAGCCGCCGCCACCGGTCGATCGCGAGACGCGTCATGATCTTGCGCGCGTATGGCTCCGGCTCCGCGGAGACGCGCGACCACCGCCTCGCCGTGCGTTCCAAGGTCGTCTGCAGCAGGTCCTCGGCGTGGCCACGGTCGCCGGTGAGCAGATACGCTGTTCGCAGGAAGCGGTGTGCGACAGCCGACACAAACTCCTCGAACTGACGTTCGGAGTCTCGGTTCACCGAACCTCTTTCCATCGCCCAGGTTCCTACCTCAGATCACGGATAAGGGCTGAGGAAAGTTGCGGTCCACCCTGAAAATATCCGCGGGGACGTCCGAGCTGGCGGTCACAGCCGGGACGGGGCCGCGGCAACCTGCCCGCTGCGGCCCGTCCCGGACCGCGATTGACGCCGTTGCCCGTGGCTAGTTGAGGTTGCAGGTGGTCCGCGTCGAGTAGAGGCCACTTGCGCCGCCGCGAATCTGGTTGCACGGGTAGGCGTGTGAGCCGAAGTAGTCGAAGTTGAACTCGACGGCCTGCCGGACCTCCCAGCCGACATTGAGCGACGGCGTTGCCACGACGCCGTCGTACGACTGCCCACCCTTGCCCCGGCCGCCGTAATTGGACACGGAGTAGCTGGTGATGGTGCTGCCATTGCCGCACCAGTTCAGCGTCATCCACGTCTCGCCATCGTTGATGCCAAGGTCATACCACTCAGTGTCGGTGTGCACCCACCAGCAGCCGCCGGCGGCTGCTGCGGTCACTGCCATGCCGTTGACTTGGGTTTGCACCGCGGCCGCTGGTGCGCTGCTGCCGGTCACCGTCGTGACACCGGTCTGGTGCTGCGTCGCGAGGTCCAACAACGCCCTGTCGTGGCTTGACAACGACTGTGCCGCGCTCTGTGGGTTGCTTGACGTGACAACCTTCTGCAGCACCGCCTTCTCCGCCGCCAGCGTTGCTGCGGATTCCGACCCTGCGGGTGCCGCCGTCGCCATGGAGCCGGTTGCGACGAGCGCCGAGCCTGCGGTGAGAACCGAGGCGATGAGGGAAGAAACGCGTTTCCTTATCATGGTAGCTGTCGCTCGCCACGGTCATGGGACCGGGTTGAGCCGGTTTTTGCCACGGTCATGGGACCACCGGGATTGCCAGTCATGGGACCACCTTCGGCGTTTCTGCCCGGATGGTCGGGGTTGGCTGTCTGTGATCACTTCAGGTCGTTCGATCTGGAGGTCGCTGATGTCATTCCGGGAGGTTCGTGTGCAAGAAGTGCGAGAGGTGCTCAGGCAGTGGGTCGGTAGCGAGCTCGGTCTGCGGCCGATCGCGGAGCGGGCCGGCGTGGACCGCAAGACGGCGCGTCGTTACATCGACTCGGCGGTCGAGCTTGGCGTGTCGCGCGAGTGCGGGCACCAGCAGCTGACCGATGAGCTGATCGGGGCGGTGATCAACGCGGTCCGCCCGGAGCGCTCGACCGGTCACGGGCCGGCGTGGGACCGGCTGGTTGGCGTCGAGGCCGACATCCGTCAGTGGGTCGAGGACGGCGTGCAGCTGACCAACGTGCACGGCAAGCTCGAACGGCAAGGGGTGCTGGTGCCGTATCGAACGTTGCACCGCTTCGCTGTGCAGCGGTGCGGCTTCGGCCGCTCGCGCGCGACGGTCCGTGTCGCTGACGGTGAGCCGGGGATGGAGTGCCAGATCGACTTCGGCCGTCTCGGCATGATGCACGACCCGCAGGCCGGGCGGCGGCGGGCGGTGCACGCGTTGCTGTTCACCGCGGTCCACTCCAGGCACATGTTCGTGTGGCTGAGCTTCACGCAGACGCTCGCCGACGTGATCGCCGGCTGCGAAGCAGCGTGGGCCTGGTTCGACGGGATCTTCAGGGTGCTGGTGCCGGACAACATGAAGCCGGTCGTGATCGACGCCGACCCGGTGAACCCGACGTTCAGCGACGGGTGGCTGGACTACGCCCAGGCCCGTGGCTTCGGCACCGACCCTGCCCGGGTCCGCTCGCCGAAGGACAAGCCCCGTGTCGAACGGGCTGTGCAGTACGTGCGCGAGTCGTGGTGGCGCGGGGAGAAGTTCATCGACCTTGCCGACGCGCAGCGCCGGGTCGAGCGGTGGTGCGCCACGACCGCGGGACTGCGGGTGCACGGCAGCACCGCGCGGCGGCCGGTCGAGCACTTCGCCGAGGCCGAGCAGGCGCTGCTGCTCCCGGCGCCGGTGGAGGTCTATGACGTGCCGATCTTCGCCAAGCCGAAGGTCGCCCCGGACCGGCATTGCGAGGTCGCCAAGGCGCTCTACTCGATCCCGGGCGAGCTGATCGGGCAGCACCTCACGGCGCGGGCCGACTCGCGGCTGGTGCGGTTCTATCACCGCGGGCAGCTGGTCAAGACCCATCCGCGCAAGCCGCCGGGCGGCCGCTCCACCCACGCCGGCGACCTGCCCGAAGGGACGTCGGACTACGCGCTGCGCGACGTCGAATCCCTGCAGCGCAAGGCCGCCGCGGCCGGGCACTCGACCGGCGTCTACGCGCAGCGGATCCTCGACGTCCCACTGCCCTGGACGAGCATGCGGGCCGTTTACCGGCTGCTCGGACTGACCCGCACCTACGGCCCAGCCGCGGTCGACACAGCCTGCGCCCGGGCGCTGGAGTTCGACGTCGTCGACGTGCGCAAGATCGCCGGGATGCTCGAGCAAGCCCTCGAACGCGAGCCGGCCCTGTTCCCGGCCAAGGTCATCGCCGGCCCGGCCAGGTTCGCCCGCGACAACACCGAATTCCGCGCCGGCAGCACACCGGCAGCGGCGTCGGGAGGGGCGTCGTGAGCCGGGCCGGCACCGTCACACCCATCCCGCCGCCAGCCGTGCTGGATGCGGACTTGAAGAAGCTGATGCGCGCGTTGAAGCTCGGCCGGATGCTTGACTCCCTCCCGGAGCGGCTCGCGCTGGCCAAGCAGCAGTCGCTGCCCTACGCCGACTTCCTCTCGCTCGTGTTCGCCGACGAGGTCGAACGTCGCGACCGCACCTCGGCCGACCTACGGTCGAGGACGGCGAAGCTCGACCCGGCCATGCGGCTCGAGACGTTCAGCAGCGACAGCCCGGTCCGCTACGACAAACAACTCTGGAACGAACTGTGCTCGCTGCGGTTCCTCGACGACGCACGCGGTGCTCTCATCCTTGGCCCGGTCGGTGTCGGCAAGACGCATCTGGCAACATCGCTCGGCCACATCGCCGTCCGGCGCCGGCACAGCGTGAAGTTCCTCCGCGCCGACCAGATGTTCCGCACCCTCAAGGCCGCCCGGCTCGACAACAGCGTCGAGGTCGAGATGCGTGCCCTGGCCCGCGTCGACGTCCTGATCATCGACGACTTCGCCCTGCAAGCCATGGACGCCATGCAGACCAGCGACTTCTACGAACTTGTGGTCGAGAGGCATCAGCGTGCGAGCACGATCTTGACCTCGAACCGGGACGCCAGCGAATGGATCGGCGCCATGAGCGACCCGCTGCTCGCCCAGTCCGCCGTCGACCGACTCGTGTCCACCAGCTACGAACTCGTCATCGAAGGAGAGTCCTACCGCCGCCGCCAACGACCACAACCAGCCACCACCAACAGCGCGTCGCGTTGACCAACAAGGAGAAGCAAGTGACCATCATCCTGCTCGTCTGGTGGTCCCTAGCCGCTGACAATCCGGTGGTCCCATCACGGTGGCAAGCGACAATGAGGCGAACGAAACCGCGTTTCCTTATCATGGTGCCCCCTTTGCGATGAGCGCGACCTTTGCGCGCCGACAGCGAACACTCTCAGCCCATGGTGTCCGCCAACAGATGATCTGAGTGTGATGCTGCTCATCGATGTCTTTAGTATCAGCGGAGGCTTTCGCGCATCCGCGCGCGACTGAATTGCCCGCCATCCCACCGATTCAGTTGACCCGGTTGGCGGGGAAGTCTCGCATCCTGTCTGACGGGTGGCGTCGGCCGCCCACGGCCGTATGCTCAGTCCATGAGAAGCATCGCCGCCGTTGTCGTGGTCATGGTCGTCGCGCTTGCCGTGTTGTCCGTCGCGACCATCCTCATCCGACGGGGGTTCCGCGTCGGTGTCAGACGCGCGCTTCGGGACCTGGACCGCGAGAACCGGCAGCGAGCTGGGGAACCTCGCGGATAGTTCGCAAACGTCGTCGACGTGCCCCCACAGGCTCCGTCCCCGAGCCGCACGATTTCTCGGTCCTGCTCAGAGCCCCACCGGCTTCGCCCCGCGTGTGGCTTGCCGCACGGCGACCTAAATAACACGGACAGGTCCGGTTCCGGACACTCCAGGGCCGGCGACAGACCTGACCCGGGGTAGCCGCTTTCTGGCGCATGCGTGAAGAGGACCAGCCGCCGGCCAGCTCAGGCGTCGACGTCGACGGTGAACATCTGCGGGATCTCCGGGGCCGACTATGGAAGCTCGCCGCGGGCCCCCGCGACACGGCCGTGGACTGGGAGGAATTCCTTGCTAGCCTGCCCGGTAGACCGGAACTGGTCGTCTGCGACCGGGATCTGGCGATCATCGCCGGGGTCGGCCGGCGGTGGGGCAAAGGTAAGGCCGGAGTGCCGATCCACTTATGCGAGCACCACCTGTTTGAGCGTGGCCTCGCCCAGCTGAGAGCAGACGGTGTCTCCTACGGCGAGCCGACCCGTGAGCTGCTCGCCGACGCGTTTACCAGCCGGGAAGGCTGGGACGCGTTCGACGCGGCTGTGACCGCCGACCCGGCGCTGGCCAACAGCGCGCGGTGGGTGAAGTTTTGGCGTAAGGACATGCGGGTCCAGACCGGCCGGCGGGCGAGCATCCCGGCGCATTACGCCAACGGCGCTGTCGAACACCCGATCGCCGTGGTTCGCGAGGTCTTGGAACGCCGTGCGTGGTGTTTCCGGAACCGCGCCCGGATGGACCTGCTACTCCAACTCGTTGTGTTGCGGATCCGCCGCCTCGACGACGAACGTGTCTACGCCGCCGACATTCACCAGTTCCTGCTCGACAACGCGGGGAGGCCAGCCCGCGCCTACCGCGGTATCTACGACACGTGGGGCCCGAAAGACAATGAGGAACGGGTGTACTCGCTGCACACCCACAACGCCGCCTAAATCATTCCCGGGTCTATTTTCATCTCACCCTCATCGTGAGGGGGGCCGGTCGTGTGCGACGTGTACGACGCGCAGGCCCTCCGCGAGGCGGTCGTGGCTTTCCGGCCCGATGCCGTCATCCACGAGCTGACCGACTTGCCTGACGACATCTCGCAGCTGCGAGACGCCAGCGCGGCGAACGCGCGCATCCGCCGAGAAGGCACGCGCAACCTGCTCGCCGCGGCGACCACTGCCGGTGCCACGCGCCTCATCGCCCAAAGCGTCGCCTGGGAGCTTCCCGGCGAAGGTGGAGCGGCCAAGCAAGAACTCGAGACGGCTGTGCTTGGCGCGGGCGGGGTCGTCGTCCGTTACGGCATGTTCTACGGGCCGGGCACCTATCACGAGCACGACCGGCCCGACCCGCCGCGCGTCCACGTCGATGAGGCAGCCCACCGCACGGCGGCGCTGCTCGACGAGCCAAGCGGAATCGTGGACGTCGTCGAGAGCTAGCGGCGGGCGAAGGTCAGATGCGTGACACCGCTGGGTGACGCGACCGCCTCCACGGCAAACCGCGATTCAAGCCCCTCAAGGCCGTCCCATAACCGCTCACCTCGGCCTAGCGTGATCGGGGCGACCACGATGTGCAGGTGGTCGATGAGGTCCGCGGCGAGAAATTCGCGGACCGTCGCCACACCGCCGCCGATCCGGACGTCGCCGCCTCCGGCGGCCTCGCGCGCGGCGGCCAGCGCCTCGGCCGGGGAGGCGTCGATGAAGTGGAAGGTGGTGCCGCCGTCCATCTCGATCGACGGACGTGGATGGTGGGTCAACACGAAAACCGGCGTGTGGAAGGGCGGATTGCCGCCCCACCAGCCGCGCCACTCGTCGTCCGTGCCGACCGCCGACCATGGGCCGCGCTCGGCGCTGAACTTGTTGCGGCCCATGATCTCCGCGCCAATGCCCGGTCCCCACATGCTGGCGTAGCCCTCATCGACACCCATGGTTCCTCCGGCTTCGCCCTGCATCGCGCGGAAGGTGCGGGTGTCGAAGAACCAGGTCATGAGGCGGGCTTGCGCGTGTCCGAACGGCGCCTCCAGGCTCTGGCCTTCGCCCGTGCCATATCCGTCGAGCGAAACGGTGAAGTTGTGCACTCGCACCATTGACACTGCGAACCTCCGGGAAAATCGTCGTCGACCGCAGGGACGACGCGCGCGTCCAGAAATCATCGCGCGTGACGGCAGCCGCGAGCGGGGGTGACCCCAGGTATGGCTGGCAAGTACGTCAACTCAGGCGAGGACCACGACCGCGATCAGCAGTACATCGCCACCCGGATCACGCGGGACGGCCGCGACGGTTACCCCGCGGAGCCCGGCCGCTACCGGTTGGTCGTCAGCCGGACTGCCCATGGGCGAACCGGGCGATCATCGTGCGCCGGCTGCTCGGCCTTGAAGACGCCATCTCGATGGGCGTCGCCGGTCCGACACATGACGAGCGCAGTTGGACGTTCGACCTCGACCAAGGAGGCCGCGACCCCGTGCTCGGCATCGAGCGGTGGTCCCGATCGACCACGCGCCGCTCGCGGCCTGACCGCCGTCGAGCGCGTTCCGTAACCGTTTCTTGACCCATTGGTGAGGCCCGCATAGCCTCAAAAGAAGTGAGGAGTTGCCCCGGCGACGGGGATGAGCACGCGCGAGCAAGACGAACAGCCGGGCCAGCGGCCCGTCTCGATATCTAGACACAACACCGGTTCTGGATCTTCAGGGCCGGAGGGCTCACCAGCAGCGACGGCGTCGACATGCCGCCGCCTCCCGGTGCACGTCACGCGTCGCGCGCCTCCACTCCTCCCGTGGGCGCACCGGCGGCACCGCCGGGGCGCGAGGTGACGACCCGCACGCGGTCGCGGAGCTAGGAGGCGACCATGCCAACGGCGGCCCTGGTAGCGGTCATCGCGGTGGTCTCCGCAGCGGCGCTCGCCGCGTGCATCATCGTGATCTTGTCGATGCGTCGGGAACGGTACAGCCGCGGCACGCCCGCGCTCGAGAACCGGCAGCGCACTCAAGAGCAAGCCGACCTCATCGAGGAGGCCAGGCAGACGCACGAGCTGGAGATCCAGGCGCTGAAGGCGGAGCTTCGCGAGCTGCGGTCTGATCTCGAACGCCGCGAGCGCCGGCTCGCCGACCGCGAGGCGCGACTGGACGACGATCAGCGCCGCGTCGACGCGCGTGACCGCGAGCTGACCGCTCTCGAGGCCGACCTTGGCAAGCGCCGCGCCGAGCTCGAGGACGTCGCCGAGGAGCGCCGGCTGGTGCTCGAGCGCACCGCGGGGCTCACCGCCGAAGACGCCAAGGCCGAACTCATCGGCTTGATCGAAAACCAGGCCAAGCGGGAAGCGGTCATCGTAGTCCGAGATATCGAACGCGCGGCGACCGAGGAGGGCGAGAAGCGGGCTCGCAGCATCGTCACCACCGCGATCCAACGGGTGGCGAGCGAGCAGACCGCCGAGTCGGTGGTGAGTGTGCTGCACCTGCCGAGCGACGAGATGAAGGGTCGGATCATCGGCCGCGAGGGCCGCAACATCCGCGCCTTCGAGACGGTCACCGGCGTCAACTTGATCATCGACGACACGCCCGAGGCGGTGCTGCTGTCGTGCTTCGACCCGGTGCGCCGCGAGGTCGCGCGGGTCGCGCTGGAGAAGCTGGTGCTCGACGGCCGGATCCACCCGCACCGCATCGAGGAGATCTACGAGCGGAGCCTGGCCGAGGTCGAGCAACTCTGCCAGCGGGCCGGCGAGGACGCGCTCGTCGAGGTCGGTGTCACGAACCTGCACCCGGAGCTCGTGCTGCTGCTCGGCCGGTTGCGCTACCGAACGTCTTACGGGCAGAACGTGCTCAAGCACCTCGTCGAGTCGGCGCACCTGGCCGGCGTGATGGGCGCGGAGCTCGGGCTCGACGTCCCGCTGGTGAAGCGGTGCGCGCTGCTGCACGACATCGGCAAGGCGTTGACGCACGAGGTGGAGGGCAGCCACGCGTTGGTCGGCGCCGAGATCGCGCGCAAGTACGGGGAGCGCGAGGACGTCGTCCACGCAATCGAGGCGCACCACAATGAGGTCGAGGTGCGCACGGTCGAAGCCGTGCTGACGCAAGCCGCGGACGCGATCAGTGGTGGACGGCCAGGTGCGCGGCGCGAGTCGTTGGAGTCGTACGTCAAGCGGCTTGAGCGGCTCGAGCAGATCGCGACCTCATACGAGGGCGTCGAGAAGGTGTTCGCGATGCAGGCTGGCCGCGAGGTGCGGGTGATGGTGCTGCCCGACCACGTCGACGACATTCAGGCGCAGGTGATCGCGCGCGACATCGCCAAGCAGATCGAAGAGGAGCTGACGTACCCCGGTCAGATCCGGGTCACGGTCGTGCGCGAATCGCGCGCCACTGAGCTCGCGCATTAGACCGGACGACGCCCCGCTGGCGCGGGATGCGGGCGCTGGCGATGAGCCGTCAAGCGCCGCGCTTGGGGTTCCGATGCTAGAGGCGTGCTTCTGGCTGGTCATGACAATCATCGCGTCGGTTCTTGCCGCGACATATCTCGGCCTGGCCGCGTCAGGAGCGCACTTGCGGTTGGCTGCAGATCGGCGCGCAAAGCTGCACCGATCAGGATTCTGCTGATCGCATGGGCAGCCGTTTGCTACGGGCATGTGATGCTCGCGGCCCGGCACCAGACGGTTCCGCGCTGGCTGGCCGGCGGCGGCCGCCACGGCTCGTGCGCGTGCGACAGCCAGACCAGCTCGGGTCGAGCGCGCGAACCAGCAGCTGGCCCTCGGTGTGCGGCTCGTCGAGCTCGCCGAAGAAGACCGCCGATGTCGCCGGCGACGACGAGCGGGCGGCCGCCCGTCTCGACGACGAGACCTGTGATCCCGCGCGGGTGGCCCGGCGCGGGGACGAGCCGTAGTCCCGGGCAGCACCTCCAGTTCGCCGTCCACGGGCACGTATTCCACGCCCGGCGCGTCGACCCATTCGAGGATCGTGTAGTCGGCCAGGCTCCGCGCGTCGTCGAGCTCCCGGCTCTGGACGTAGATCGGCGTGCCGGTGAACAGGTGGTTGCCGCCGCAGTGGTCGAAGTGCAGGTGCGTGTTGACGACCAGGTCGACACCGGCCAGCTCGAAGTCGTGTTGGCGTCAGTGCAGCAGGCCCGGATCCATGTCGGCCACCGCCGGGTGCAGCTGCGTCATGCCGGTGTCGACCAGCACGCGCCCGTCGGGATGGTCGATGACGTGCACGCAGACCGGCATCCGCTCGCCACCGGCGAGCAACTCGGCCACGAGGATCGGCTTGATCGTCGGCGTGACCTCGCGCCTCACCTGGCGCGGGCGCCTTCTGCGATCGGTTGCCAATGTGACCACTCTTTCACGATGCCAGAGATGCACAGGACTCTTCGGTCGAGAGGGTTGGCTAGCGACGGGTCCGTGCCGATGGGACGCGGTTCGGCGAGACCGGCCGCGCCGGGCAGGACGCCGTCACATGATCGCGCCAAGTCGCAGCCGTTACCGTTGCCTCCCCCAGGAAGCCTCACGCGGCGACCGGCGTGAATGTCGCTGCGCAGCTCGACTGGTGGCCATCGAGGGAGACGGTGACGTCGACCTGCACGGTGTAGCCGGCGTCGGCGGCGATGTAAGTGATGTTCGCGTGACCGTACTGGTCGGCGGTCCGGGTCATTGTCGTGGTTGTCGTCTTGAAGTGCGCCACCGTCGTGACAGCGGCACCGGGCAGGGTTAGCACAGTGACGGTGACCGGCTGGTTGGGTTGAGGGCGAACGTGAGCCAGTGGAGGCAAGACAAGGCAGAGGGCTGGTGCACATGGTCATACTGGCGACGCCGTCGCCGAGCGTGTCGGAGCCACCGAGCAGCGTGACACTGGTCAGTCCCCTCACCCACTCCAGGGTGTGGAACGGAATGCAGTCCTTGCGCACCAACAGAAGCGGCGACTGGCGTGCACCGGCGACCGGGCCCCCTGAGAGCGCGTCCGCGTAACTGTCGCCGGATGCGAGGAACGCCCCGGTTGCATCGGTGAAGGTGTAGGTGCCGAGCCACATCGAGGTCTCGTAGCGGTCGCCCCCGTCCCATTGCTGCACAGACGCTGCCGGGAACTGGTAAGTGGTCACGAGGGATTGCATGACAGCAGGCCCCACCGCCGCGCTCCCACCAACGATCGTGATCCGGCTCGGATCAAGCTGCCGGAGGGCGGCAGCTGTCGCGGCAGGCAAGGTGGTGGGCCGCGTGAGCAGGATCGCCGCATGCTTGGCTGCCGCGGCGGCGGAGGCGACGAGGGCGTCGGGGAAGTTCTCTCCCGACACGAGATATACCGGCGAGCCGGCAGGAAAGCCCTCGGCGATCGTCGCGGCCGTCGCGTAGCGGTCGCTGCCAGCCACGCGCGTGACCATTCCGGCCGTGTAGCCCTTCAGGGTGTTCTGCACCCTCGTGCTGACACTGGCTGTCCCGCCCAGGATCACGATATGGCCGGGATGCAGCCGGCCCAGTTCGGTTGCAATTGGGTCGGGTATCGCGTCCGGCTGCACAAGCAGTAAGGGTCCGCCGTCGCGAGCGGCAGCGGCACCACCGGCCAGGCCATCGGCAAATCCGGTGCCGGTGGCGACGTAGGCGACCGGCACGCCAGGGCTGAAGCTCGCCGCCGAAATGGCAGCAGAGGTGGCATACCGGTCTGCGCTGGCTATCCGGGCTACCGCAGGGCTTGCCTGCGCCGGCGACGCGGTCACCACAATGCCCATCGACACGGCCAATGCGGCCACCGCCGACGCACTCCGTCGCGGCGTCACGTGTTCTCCCTAGTTGCTCCGGCGCACCGATACTCGCGGTTGCGCGCCGCGCTCGGAACGTCGACCGACGCGGCTAGTGTCGATCTAGGTTAGCCGCGGGCGGACCGCCGTCGCGTGCCATCGCAGGTATCGGTTCCCAATCACCGAACCAGCCGACGAACTAAGCGGGACGTTTGCGCCGCAGTATTCGTGGTGCTCGACGCAGCGCTGCTGGCGGCGAGCCAGGCGACCTCTGTGAGAATCGCTACCGAGTCAGGACGACCTTCAACGCACCCGTGTCGCCGGCACGGGCGAACACGTCGTACGCCTCCATGAAGTCGGCCATCGCGAAGTGGTGCGTCACGAACTGCCCCGCGTCGAATGCGTCCGCCCTGCGATCAGGCTGAGCAGCGTCGGCGTCGAGTTGGTGTCGACCAGGCCAGTGGTGATCGTGACGTTTCTGATCCACAAGTCCTCGAGGTGCAGCGTCGCCGGCGCGCCGTGCACACCGATGTTGCGCCACGTGGCCGCCCGGCCGCACGAGTGGTGTGCAGAGCTCGAAGGTCGCGGGGACGCCGACCGCCTCGATCGCGACGTCGGCGCCCAGGCCGTCGGTCATGTCATGGACGATGCGCGACGGCGTCGTCGCGGCCGCTGTTGATGACGAAGTCGGCGCCGAAACGCTTGGCCGCATCCAGCCGCGAGTCGGCCAGGTCGATGGCGATGATGCGTGCCGGCGAGAGCAGGTGCGCGCCGAGGATGGCCGACAGGCCGATCGGGCCCGACGCCGACCACCGCGACGGTGTCGCCCGGGACGCACGCGCCCATTGAGCACGCCGACCTCATAGCCGGTCGGCAGGATGTCGGCGAGCATCAGCACCTGCTCGTCGGCGACACCGGCGGGCACGTGGTAGGTGGACGTGTCGGCGAACGGCACCCGCACGAACTCTGCCTGGGTGCCGTCGATCTTGTGGCCGAGGATCCAGCCGCCGCCGCCGAGGCACTGGCCGTAGCATGCCCTCGCGGCAGTAACGGCAGCGGCCGCAGGCGGTGATGCACGAGACGAGCACATGGTCGCCAGGCTTGACGTTCTTGACGCCGGAGCCGACCTGCTCGACGGTGCCGACGGCTTCGTGGCCGAGGATCCGGCCGTCGGTCACGGCAGGCACGTCGCCCTTGAGGATGTGCAGGTCGGTGCCGCAGATCGTGACGGCGTCGACTCGCACGATCGCGTCGGTGTCGTCGACGATCGTCGGCATCAGGCACTTCCTCCCATGCTTTCAGGCCGGGCCCGTGGTAGACGATTGCGCGCATATGACTTCCTTCCCACGCGTTCCTTCGTTGGCCCCGTCACTGCGGACGAGCCGGCAGGGACTTGGTCGTGATTGGCAGTTGGAGTTGCGGGTCGCCGCTTCGTCGTACGCCGATCATCATCCGAAGCGGTCAAGTCGAAGACGACGTCGCGGATCGTCCGGATGATTCGGTCGATGCCGTCGATGGCCATGTCCACTCGTTGCTGAGCTGGTCCTCCGAGAAGGGGCATGGCGCCTTGCAGGGTCAGCCCGACGCCGAACAGGTCACGGATGACCGTGTCGACGAGTTCGATCGCGATCCGGCGCTCGTCCGCCGCGACGGCCTGCTCGGCGACGGTCAACGCGATGACGGGGAGATGACAGTCCGGGGTCGTCGTGGCGGGGGTCATCCCGGACTCCGATGCGCGGGCGGAGGATTCGAAACGTCCGACTGCGCCCCGACCGCGTTCAACGCGTCCGCTCCGCCCATTGGGCACCGCCCTCGCGTCGTCGGTTGACTGACCGCCGAGAGCCGAGGACCGGAGCACGAGGCGTGCACTCACCGTAGGCCGAAAGTTCGGACTGCGTCAACAAAATGTCGGCCGCGCACGGACAACCATGCCCCAGCGGTCCCGCTGGGAGACTCGGTCCGCCCAAGTGCCGTACAGTGCCGTCTACTCCCGGCTGTCGGGGCCGCCGTCGCGAGCCTTGAGTTGCGACGCGATGTCGTCAGCCCAGCCGGTGATCTTGTCCCAGTCGCGGCGGTCGGCGTATTCGGCGGGCGTCTTCTTCGCCATCGCCCGCTCGACGAAGTTGTGCGGCTTGGTGGCCACTCGTCCGCCGAAGACGACATGTGCGCGGGCGCCGAGGCGTTCGACCTCCGCCATGGTCTTCGGCGGCTCCAGCCATGAGTCGGCGCGTGCGTCACCAGGCTTTGGCTCGCCGACCGGGCCCGAGCTGAAGACCCACCAGGGCAGCGCGGACAGCGCTTCCCCGTGTCGCGGCAAGAACCGGCGCGCCGATGAACGCCACCGTCTTGCGTACACGGCGCTGCCGAGCACCACCGCGTCGTACGGATCCAGCCGACGTACCTTTCCGGCCTCGACACAGTCGGCTTCGAGACCGTCGACCCGCAGTTCCCCGGCGATCTTCTCGGCGATCTCGGCCGTCGACCCGTTCTTGCTCGCGTACGCCACCAGCACGTGCATCTCCATCACCCCTTGGTGTTGCCTGGGCGCAAGGCGTGGACGACGCCACCGTCGCGCCGACGCGGCGAGGTCGCTGGGGCCGAAAGTCCGGTGCTGGCGGTGCCGCTGCCGCGGCGGTTTTGAAGACAACGGGGAAAGAATTCGTCTCTGGGGCGACGAAATGTTTCCCCGTTGTGGGGCGCTCAGCGCGGGGTGCGCACCCCCATGAACACGCGGTCACGCCGGAACACAAAGCCCATCGACTCGTACAGCCGGATCGCGTTCACGTTGCTGGCGGAGGCGTGCAGCATCGGCAGGTCGCCACTCGCCACGATGCCCGCCCCCACCGCGCGGATCAGCCTGCGTCCTAGCCCCCGACCGCGAAACCGCTCGTCGGTGCAGACCGCGCTGATCTCCACCCAGCCGGACGGCCGCAGCCGCTCGCCGGCCATCGCCACGAGTTCGCCGTGGATCCGCACGCCGAGGTACCGGCCCATCTCGGCGGTGCGCGGTCGCCAGGGCCCCGGTTTGGTGCGCTCCACGAGCTCGGTCATCTCCGGCACGTCGTCCGGCCCGAGCTCGATCGCGTCGAGATCGTCTTCGACCTTCACGTCCTCGCCGGTGAGCTGCACACCGGCGAACCGCCCGGTGACCTCCCAGCCGCTCGGCGGGTCGATCGGCGCGTCGACCACGACCAGTTGCGTGCCGGGCTCGGCGAGGGTCGCGAGGTCGTCCCACGCCGAAGGCCCGACGTCGACAGCGTCGTCCGCCAACGCCGCGAACACGCTGACGTCAGGGTCGAACCGCGCCGCCGCGCCGTGCCGCAACGCGAAGTGCGCCTGCGCGCCGTTGAGCGAGTCCCAGACCGGGTTGTCGAGCGGATGAGCCAGCTGAGCCATGGTTCGATGCTCTCAAACGGTCGACAGCGCAAGCACCGGAATATCCGGCGGTATGAAGCCGAAGACCTGACCGTAGAAGGACAGTTCGGCCTCCAGCGCCGCGATCACGTTCTCGGCGCGGCGGAAGCCGTGCTGCTCGCCGGGAAACGCGATGTAGGCGTGGGGAATCCCCTTGGCCGCCAATGCGTCGCGGAACATCTCCGCCTGCGACGGCGGCACCACCTTGTCTTCCAGCCCTTGCAGCAACAGCACCGGGCACGACAGCTCGTCGACGTGATTCAGCGGCGCCCGCTCGACGTAGACGTCGTACGCCTCCGGCAACGGGCCGACCAGGCCGTCCAAGTACCGAGACTCGAAATCATGCGTGTCCTCGGCGAACTTCAGCAGCTCGGCGACGCCGAAGTACGACGTGCCGGCCGCGAACGCGTCGGTGCGGGTCAGCGCGGCGAGCGTGGTCCAACCGCCGGCGCTGCCGCCGCGAATCGCCAGCCGCGCCGGGTCGGCCTCGCCGCTGCCGGCGAGAGCTTGGACGGCGGCGACGCAGTCCTCGACGTCGACCACACCCCACTGGCCGCGCAACCGCTCGCGGTACTCGCGGCCGTAGCCGGTCGAGCCGCCGTAGTCGACGTCGACGATGCCGACGCCGCGGCTGGTGAAGAACGCGTACTCGAGATCGAACGTCGCGGGGGAGTCGGACGTCGGACCGCCGTGCACGAAGACGATGTACGGCGGCAATTCGCCTTGCGGCGCAACGGCGTTCGGGTTGCGCGGCGGATACACGTGCGCGTGCACGTCGCGACCGCCCGGGCCAGGCAGCGTGACCGACCGAGGCTGCGGCAGGTACTCCTCGTCGGGAATCGTTTCGACCGAGCGGCGCAACACCGCATGAGAACGCCTCCGAGTGTCGACCCGAACGACCGACGTCGGAATGCTCGGGCTCGCCGCCACGCCGGCCACGACGCTGCCGGACGACGCCAGCACCGGCAGCCAATCGCTGAACGGTGTCTCCACGGGTTCGATCGCCCCTGACCTCGCATCACACAGGCCAAGCCCTTGCTCACCGGTGCCATGTCGGACGACGAGACGTCCGTCGTCGAGCACGCCGTAGAAGCGATACCCGAGCTGCCAGAGCGGGCCGGCAAACTCCTGCGCCGCAGGGTGAATCGCCCGCGGCGCCCTGCCGTCGAGACCGACCTCGTACAGGTTCCACCAGCCCGACCAGTCGCTGATCACGTAGAGATTCGACGAGTCGTCGGAAGCCCATTCGGGCTGCAACACCGACTCGCCAGGGCCTCCGAGCACAGACCGCCACGTCGGCACAACGCCGTCGACGATGTCGCCGACTCGCAATTCCGTTGAGTCCCAGGGCATATTCGGGTGGTCCCACGCGATCCACGCCAGCCGAGCGCCGTCCGGCGAGACCCGCGGGTAGGCGAAGAAGTGGCTGCCCGCCGCGACGACCCGCACTCGGGACGCGTCGTCGGCGGCCGACCCGTCAACCGGAACCGCGACGATCGCGCGGGTGACCGCTCCCGTCGTCGCATGCTCTTCTCGGACGCACCACACCTCGTCACGGTCGGCGACGTGGACGAGTTCGGCGTATCGCCAACCCGAGTCGACCGGCGGTGCCGGCGTGAGTGGCGCCGGTTCGGCTCCGACGTCGAGCCGGTACAGGCGTTGGTCGCTCCACTCGGCGAACACCAGCGCCGACGCGTGCAGCGGCGTCCACGACATGCCGCCGTACTCGTGCACTCGCGTGCGCGCGTTCCACGGCGTTGGCAGCAGGTCGCCGCGAGCAGCCGACACCACGACCTGGCGGCCGCCCTCGGCCGGCCTGCCCTCGGACCACCACACGTCGTCCGAACCGTCGGCGGCGCGGACGACGGCGGCGAAGCCGAGCCGGATGCCGCCGCGCGCGACGTCGGCCGCGCTGATCGGGGAAGGCCATGAGCCATAAGGGAGGACGGCTGCGCTGGAGTCGCTCATAGGAGACATCCTCCCAGCCAGCGCCGTCCTCCCCGCGGGGGTCAGGCCTCCCGCGCAGCCGGGATCGGGCCTGTCGAGATCGCGTGCCCGAAGCGCAGCAGGTTCTTCGGGTCGTAGCGCGCCTTCAGGTCAGCCAGCCGCGCGTACGTCTGCGGGGTCCACGGGCGCGCGCGTTCGGCGGCGTCGCCGGGGTGGCCGTGGAAGTTGACCAGCGTCGCGCCACCGGGCCGGGTGGAGAAGCGGGTGAGCGACGCCGCGAGCGCGTCGGTGGCCGCCGGCGCCATCTCGGCGGCCGGCCCCATGAGGACGCCGATCGCCTCGATCACGTATGCCCCGTCGCGGTTGTCGACCGCGTTGGGAACGGCGGGCGGGCGAGACAGCGCGCCGCCCAGGTGCCGAATCTCGACGATCATCACGGGGCATGGCACTCCCGGCCCGGCGAGTCGGAGCAACTGGTCGATGACGTCGTCATCGAGGCGCGAAAGCACCATGCTCCGCTCGTACGCGGGCACCGGGTGGTCGGGGTCCTGGTGGACGCTGTCGATCGCGGTGTACGGCATTTCCCCGACGAGGTCGACGATCGCCGGCGCCACCGCGCGCATCGGCGCCACCAGCCGCTCGCCGGTCTCCGCGTCACCGAGATGCACCACACGAAGGTGGACGACGAACTGTCCCCGCAATGGCTCCGGGATGTCGGGGACGGGCGGTAGCCGCAGCAAGGCGATTGAGGTGTTGGTCTGCTCGTCGAGGCCGGCACTCCAGTCGCGGTACGCGCGCAACAGCTCGGGCGCGTGCTCGCCAGGGAAGAAGACGCCGCCGCCGTACAGCCGCGACACCGGCACCAGATCGACGGTGATCTCGGTGACGATGCCGAGATTTCCTTTGCCACCGCGCAATCCCCAGAACAGATCGGGCTCCGACGTCGGCGACACCTCGCGCACCGCGCCGTCCATTGTCACCACGGTCATGCGTTGCACATGGTCGGCGGCGAAGCCATACGTGCGGCCCATCAGCGGCAGCCCGCCGCCGACGATGTAACCGACGACGCCGACGTCGGACGACGAGCCGTTCAGCGGCGCCAGACCGTGCGCGGCGGCGGCCTCGACGACCGCCTTCCACCTCGTGCCGGCGCCGACGGTCGCCGTGCGCTCACGCGGGTCGACGCTGACCTCGGTCATGGCCCTGGTGCTGATCAAGACACCCGCGTCGACGGCGGTCACCGCGCCGTGCCCGGTGGCCTGGACGGCGACGGGCAGGTCTCGGTCGGCGGCGAACCGGGCCGCGGCCGCGACGTCCTCCGCGCAGGTGGCTGCGACGGCGAGCGCGGGCCGGTGGGTCGTCGACAGGTTGAAGCAGGCGAGCTCGTCGGCGTACCTCGCGTCGTCCGGGCGGTAAACGGCGCCTTTGAGCGCGCCGGCCAGCTCGCTGCTTTCGAAGGTCTGTTCGGTTGCGGTCATCTCGCTCGCCTCACTTGGTCGTCGCTACTTCGGTCGTGGTGGTCGGGACGAGTCTGGCCAGGCGACTCCGGCGGGGGCATGGGGCAAGTCCCCTAACCTGCCACCCATTCGCGGGCCAGGACGGTTGATTTCGCGGACGGTCGATGTGGCGCACAATGCCGGGGTGGACCTCACCTGCAGCGTCGGCTTGCATCTGCGCGCAGGCGAGGCCGACGACGCGGTCGCGCTCATCGCTGCCGAGTTGGCGAGCGGTTCGGCCGACGCGCATCTCGGCGCGGGCCTGATCTACTTCGCGGTCGCCGAGTTCGCCATCGCCGCCCGTCACCTCGAGACGGCGTTTCTCGACTTCAAGGCGGCTGGACGACGCGGGCGCGCCGCCTTGGCGGCGTCGCACCTGACCCGGCTGCACTTCGACGGAACCGGCAAGCAGTCGGTCGCCGCCGGCTGGCTCGCGCGGGCGCGTCGGCTGGTCCTCGACGACCCCGACTGCGCCGAAGCCGGGTGGGTGGCCGTCGCCCTCATCGGGTGCAGCGTGGCGAACGCCGAAGAGCTCGAGCAGCACGCGTCGCGCGCGCTCGCGATCGCGCAGCGACTCGGCGACGCCGACTTGGAATGCAAGGCGCTCGCGGACTCCGGGCTCGCGCTCGTCAGTCGTGGGGTGATCGAGCAAGGGCTCGAGCGCATCGACGAGGCGATGGTGATGGCGGCCAATGGCGAGTGCGACAACGTGTGGATCGTCGGGCAGGTCTACTGCGACCTGGTCACCGCGTGCAGCCGCACCGGTGACCTGCACCGCCTGGAGGACTGGCTGTCGACGGCTCAGGTCGGTGAGCCGTCGACGCCCGGCGCCGGGCCGCCGAACCTGCTGCTCAACCACTGCCGGATCGAGTACGGCACGCTGCTGTGCGAGGCCGGCCGGTGGAACGAGGGCGAGCTCGCACTGAGGTTCGCCGTCGACGCGTCCGCCCACTTCGGCCAACGAGCGCAGTCGCGAGCCGCTCTGGCCGCCCTTCGCATCGACCAGGGCCGGCTCGCCGAGGCGGCGAGTTTGCTGAACGGCTTGGAGCAACGCGCCGAGGCGCAACTGTCGCTGGTGCGCCTCCATCACGCGCGCGGCGACGACGACCTCGCGGTGGCCGTCGGCCGGCAGGCGCTGCGGATGATGGCCGGCGACCGATTGCGAACCGCGCCGATACACGCCCTGCTGCTCGACGCAGAACTGGCTCGGGGCAACGTTGACGGCGCTCGCGAAGCGCAGCGGGCGTTGGGCGAGTACGCGAGGCACACCTCGTCGCGGACGGTTGCCGCGCTTGCGGAGTGGGCGGCTGGTCGGATCTTGCTCGCCGAGCGAGGGGACGTCGCCGACCAGCCGCCGCAGGAGGCGGTCGCGCGCTTCGAGAGCGCGTTGAGGGCGCTCCAGGGAGACGAGCGCTCGCTGCTGGCGGCCGACATCCAGCTCGATCTCGCGCGCTCGCTCGCCGGAGTCGACCGCCCGCAGGCGATCGCGGAGGCCCGGCGCGCGATCGCCACCTACGGACGGGTCGGCGCCCATCACATGCACGCCGCGCAGGCGCTGCTGCATGATCTCGGTGACGCCGCCGCGACCCGCCCGGCCGCCCCCGACGCGGTGCGAGCGCTCACCGCGCGGGAGCGGGAGATCCTCAACCTGCTGGCCCAGGGATTGTCGAACCCGCAGATCGCCGAGCGGCTCGTCATCTCGCCGAAGACCGCGGAGCACCACGTCGGCGCGATATTGCGCAAGCTCCAGCTGAGCAGCCGCAGCGAGGCGGCCGTCTACGCCGCGACGCTCGCTAGCTCTTGACCGGCACATCGACGACGAGGTAGCTGTTGTGCGACGTGTTGGTGCCCGGCGCGTTGCTGAGCCAGATGCCGTAGTGGTCATCGACGAAGTGGTTGTGCGCGATGACCGTGCCGGTCACCGGAACCACCGCGGAGAACACGATGACGCCGGCCGTCTGCGTGACGCCCGCGGAGCCGTCGCCGATCGAGTTGTTGCGACCGATCTCGTTGTACTCGATGACGTTGCCGTGAACGTCTTGCGCGGGCGCGTGACTGTGGATCGCGACGCCCGAGTGGCCGTTGCCTGAGATCACGTTGCGGGTGACGGTGTTGCCGTAGGACGCGGTACCAGGGAACGGCGTCGCCATCAAGATGCCGGCGCCACCAGTTCCGCTGGTGCCGTTGTCGAGCACCAGGTTCTTCGTGATGGTGTTGTCGTAGACGCCACCGGCCGCGGGGTTGCCGAGCGCGGTCGAGTTGTGTGACGGCAACGAGATGCCGCAATCCCAAAGGTTCGCGATGACGCTGTTGCTTTCGATCAGATTGTCGAAGCTCGGACCTGACGGCGACGTGTAGCCGAACGCGGACTCGCCGATGCTCCCGGCCGGGACGCCGTCGGTGATGTGGATGCCGCCGGTGTTGTGGCTGACCTCGTTGTCGATGACCCGCGAGTGGCTGACCGCGCGCAGGTGCAGGCCTTCACCGCAATCCAGGCCCGGGTTCACCTGTGGCTGGCAGGCCATGTTGTTGCCGGTCACCCGGTTGCGAGAGATCGTGACGTGGCTGGTGTGCTGCACGAGCAGGCCCTCTTGCTGGGCGCCGGTGATGGTGAAGCCGGTCAGGCTTGAGCCGCTGGCGCCGTCGCCCTCGATCGTCAGTCCCGCCGTGTTGCTGGTCGCCGGTGGCGCGATCGTCGCGTGGTCGCCGACGAGATGGACCACCTTGCTGTCGACGACGACGGCCTCGGCGTACGTTCCGCCGCACACGTGAACGGTCGATCCTGACCGCGCCGCCTGCACGGCCGCCGAGATCGTCGAGTAGCCCGCCGTGCGGCACGAGTGGTCGCCCGCGCTGGCGTGGCCGCTGGGCGAGACATAGAGCGACGACCAGGACGACGCGAACGCGGGCGTCGCGGTCGCGACGGTGGTGGCGCCCACGCCGCCGACGACGAGCGTGGTGAGGGCGGCAAGGCGGCCGAGTCGGCCAGTCGCGGGCCCCCGGGTGCTGAGGATTCTCATGACGAACTCCCTTCCAGATGGTTGGTGACGCCAGCGATGACGAGGTGGACGGCGCGCGGGTCGCGCACGGCCGGGCGTCGGAAGTGCGAGTCGGTGACCAGCGCGTCGGTGAGCAGCGCGCAGCCTCGACGGCACGTCGTGGATGCGTGCGTACGCCACGCCTGGAGCATCGTCTTGGCTGGTATAGCGACGGTTTAGCCGCGGTGTTGTCGGTCGCGGTGCGAGACTTCGGGCGTGGGGTTGGTGGCCAGGTGATCGAGGTCCGGGTGCTCGGACCGCTCGAGGTCGTCGGTGACGCCGGTGCGATCTCGTTAGCGGCACGCAAGCAGCGGCAGTTGCTCGCGGCACTCGTCATCGCGCCTGACGTCGTCCGCCCTGCCGACGTTTTGATCGACGCGTTGTGGCCGGCGCCGCCGCCGTCCGCCGAGAAGCTGTTGCACGTCTACGTTTCCCAGTTGCGCAAGGCGTTGCCAGCCGCGATCGCCATCCGCACGGTCGGCGCCGGATACGCGGTGAGCTTGGACACGGCGGTGCTCGACGCCGTCCGGTTCGAGCAGATGCTCGGGGAGGCGAGAACCGCGGTCTGCACGGGCGACCTCGCGCTCGCGGCGTCGATACTGCGGCGGGCGCTCGGCTTGTGGCGCGGCGACGCGTACGCCGAGTTCGCGGACGCCGAGTTCGCGCGCGCGCAGTCACAGCGGCTCGACGAACTGCGCCGGCTCGCTCTGGAGGAGCGCTTCGCGGCCGAGCTTGAGATTGGGCGACATCGCTCGGTGCTGCCTGAGATCGTCGCGGCCGCCGTGGAGAACCCGCTGCGGGAACGCCTGCAAGCGCAGGCGATGCTCGCGCTCTATCGCAGCGGCCAGCAAGCGCAGGCGCTGGACGTCTACCGCGCCACTCGACGGGCGCTCGTCGAGGAGCTCGGCATCGAGCCCGGCGAGGAACTGCGGCAGTTGCAAACCCTGATGCTGCGTCAAGATCCGGGCCTCGACCGCGCGTTCGACGCGCAAGCCTCGTCGACCGAGTTGCCCGCGCCACCGAACCCATTGCGCGGCCGTGATCGCGAACTGCGAGAACTGCGCGACCTCCTGGGCAGCGAGGACGTCCGGCTTGTCGTGCTGACAGGCGCCGGCGGGTCCGGTAAGACGCGCCTCGCGGTGGAGGTGGCGCGCCATGCAGCAGACGAGTTTGCCGACGGCGTCGCGTTCGTCCCGCTCGCGAGCGTCCGCGAAGCGGAGATGATGCCCGCCGTGGTCGCCGGCGTGCTGGGCTTGCCGCCCGTCTCCGACGAGCCGCTCGAGGCGCTCGGCGCGCACCTGCGCGCTCGTGAATCCCTCCTGGTGCTCGACAATTTCGAGCAACTGCGGGCCGCGGCACCGGCGCTCGTCGCACTGCTGGGGAAGGCGGCGCGGCTGAAGATCCTGGTGACCAGCCGGGTTGTGCTGCACGTCTCGGGTGAGCATGTGTATCCGGTCGATCCGCTGCCGGCAGCCGCCGCCGCGGCGCTGTTCGTCGAGCGAGCGCGCACGGCCGATCCGAGGCTGGCGCCAGATTCCGTCGATCAGACCACGGTCGACGAGCTGTGCGACCGACTCGATCGGCTGCCGCTCGCGATCGAACTGGCGGCGAGCCATCTGCGTGCGCTGACGCCGGGAGAGCTGCTGGCGCGGCTCGACACCCGGCTGCCGTTGCTGAGCGACGGACCGCACGACCTGCCGGCGCGGCAGCAGACACTTCGCTCGACGCTGGAGTGGAGCTACGAACAGCTGGACGAGCAAGCCAGCAGCGACCTCGCGGCGCTGTCGGTGTTCGCCGGCGGTTGGACGATCGACGGCGCGGCCGCCGTGCTGGAGGCGGAGAGTCTCGCGCCACAGCGCGTTCGAACGCTACTGGACCACAGCCTCGTCGTGCGCACGGCGACGGCGGACGGGTCGCGATTCGCGATGTTGGAGACGGTGCGTGAGTTCGCGGCGGAACAGCTGGCCGCATCAGGGGCGGCCGGCGCGGTCCGTCGTCGGCACGCCGGGTACGCGCTGCGGCTCGCGCAATCCTTCAACTTGTCGATCGACGCGTTGGGCACTCCGACGCCGAAGCGATACGACGCGGCCGCGCTTGAGCAAGACAACATGCGCGCGGCATTGGACTGGGCACAAGGCGCCGACCCGCTGCTCGGCCTTGCGTTGATGGCCGCGCTGGAGCAGTTCTGGGTCACCAACAGCCCGCGCGAGAGCGTTCGTCGGTTGACCGACTTGCTCGCCGCGGTGGACGACGTGCCAGCCGAGGTGCGGGCTCGCGCCTTGCGTGATCTCGGCGGGTGCAGCGAGGTGAGCGGAGACTGGCGGGCCGCCGGCGACTTCTACGAGGAAAGCCTCGAGCTGTATCGCCAGATCGGCGACGAGGCCGGTGAGTTGCGACTGATGCACCGGGTCACGCTGATCGCCTTCGTGCGTGGCGATCTCGACGCCGCGAGGTCCGTGACGGATGACGGGCTTCGCCGCGCGACAGCGGGCGGCTTCCGCTACGAGCGCAGCGAGCTGCTGCGCAGCGCGTCGGTCATCGCCCGGCGGTCGGGCGCCATCGAAAAGGCCTACCAGCTCGAGCGGGAAAGCCTTGAGCTGCTGCGCGGGATCGGATCCTGGGCGTGGGGCGAGAACAGCAGGTTGCGCACGCTGGCCGAGATCGCCAGCGAGCTCGGCCAGCACGAGCGCGCCGACGAACACGGGCGGGAGGCGCTGCGAGTCGCCCGCGTCAGTGGCGACCGGATCAAGACCGTGATCGCGGTTGCCGCGCTGGCGTCGGTGGCGGCCCGAGCCGGCGACGTCGAACGCGCCGGCCGGCTGTGGGGAGCGGTCGAGGCGGAGGAAAGCCGGTCGTTCATGGGTTGGTGGTCGACGTATCGGGGCGGTTATGCCCAGGCGCTCGCCACCTGCTCCGGCGCTGACTTCGAACGGGCCCGCGCGGCCGGCCGTCAGCTGGCGCTCGACGACATGATCGCCGAGGCGCTCGGCCGACCGCTCGTCGCGGGCTAGGCCGTACCCTTGACGGGTGTCTTCGCCCGCCACGCCGACGCCGCGCACGTATGAGGTGCGCACGTACGGCTGCCAGATGAACGTTCATGACTCCGAGCGGCTCGCCGGCCTGCTCGAGGACGCTGGCTATGTCAAGGCCGTCGCCGACACCGCTCCCGACGTCATGGTGTTCAACACCTGCGCGGTGCGCGAGAACGCCGACAACCGGCTGTACGGCAACCTCGGCCAGCTGTTTCCGGCGAAGCAAGCGAAGCCCGGCATGCAAATCGCGGTCGGGGGTTGCCTCGCGCAAAAAGATCGTGGCGAGATAGTACGGAGGGCGCCGTGGGTCGACGTCGTCTTCGGCACGCACAACGTCGGCGCGCTGCCGGTGTTGCTCGAACGCGCGCGCGTCGCTGACGAGGCGCAGGTCGAGATCCTCGAATCGCTCGAGGTTTTCCCGTCGACACTGCCGTCGCGTCGTGAGTCGGCGTACGCGGCGTGGGTGGCGATCAGCGTCGGCTGCAACAACACCTGCACGTTTTGCATCGTGCCGAGCTTGCGCGGCCGCGAGAAAGACCGCCGCCCCGGAGACGTTCTTCTCGAAATCGAGACACTCGTGCGCGAGGGAGTCCTCGAAGTCACCCTGCTCGGGCAGAACGTCAACTCCTACGGCTCCGAATTCGGGGATCGGCAGGCTTTTTCGAAGTTGCTGCGCGCATGCGGTTTTGTCGAGGGCCTGGAGCGGGTCCGCTTCACGTCGCCACACCCGCGCGATTTCACGGACGACGTGATCGACGCGATGGCCGACACCCCGAACGTCATGCACCAACTGCACATGCCGCTGCAGTCGGGCTCCGACGACGTGTTGAAGCGCATGCGTCGCTCGTATCGGCGCGACAAGTACCTCGGCATCATCTCGCGTGTGCGCGTCGCGATGCCCGACGCCGCGATCACCACCGACATCATCGTGGGCTTCCCGGGCGAGACTGAGTCGGATTTTCAAGACACCCTGGACGTCGTGCGCGAGGCGCGGTTCTCCGGCGCGTTCACCTTCCAGTACTCGAAGCGTCCCGGCACCCCGGCCGCCGACATGGCCGATCAGGTGCCGCCCGACGTCGTCCGAGACCGTTACGACCGGCTGGTGTCGCTGGTCGAGGAGAGCGCGTGGGCCGAAAATCTCGCCCAGGTCGGCAAGATCGTCGAAGTGCTTGTCGCTGAGGGTGAGGGTCGCAAGGACGATCGCACTGCCCGGATGAGCGGCCGCGCGCCCGACAACCGGCTGGTGCATTTCGCGGGGGCGCCCGACGCGCGGCCCGGCGACGTGGTGTCGGCCGAGATCACCTATGCCGCGCCGCATCACCTGGTCGCGGATGTCACACATGGCGTCCGCCGCACGCGCGCGGGCGACGCTTGGGCGGCCCGGCAGGGATCGCGGCTGGGGTCGCAGCCTGCCGATGCGCCGCTCGCCGACCCGCTTGGCGTCCCACTCGCCGTGCCGCTCGGGATGCCGGCCTTCCCCTCGCCGGGCTGAGGTCGTCCGCCCGTTACGGTGGGGGAGTGCGCACCTACCTGCGGCCCGCGATCGCCGTCCCGTATGCCGTCGCGCTCGGGATCGCCGTCGTGACGACAGTCTTCTTCGGCTGGGCCGGCTTCTGGCTCGGCGCCGCGGTGATCATCTTGGTCAGGCTCGGCCGCTGGGGAATCCCGTTGATCAGGCTGAGCTATCAGCCTGCGCCGCAGGGCAATGGCCCCGACCCAGCAGATCCCGCCGCGCGTTAGCTGCGAGCGTTACCCCGGACCGGGCGTTCGCTTTGCGCCAGCCACTCGCGCTGGGTCGCAAGCTGTGATTCCAGGTCGTTGACTTGCGCGCCCTGGCCAGCCTGGCGGGCGCGGTCGATCTTGCGCTCGAGCTTCTCGACCGACTCCCGCAGTCGGATCACCAACGGTGACGACGCCACGGTCGACTCGCGCCATTGCTCGTCGGCGACGCCCCGCACGCGCGCGGCGACCGCGTCCATGCGCTTGTCGAGGTCGGTCATCGCCTCGCGCGGCACCTTGCCGATCGCGGAGTAGCGAGACTGCAGGTCGCGCAGTTTGGCTTGCGCGCCAGCGAGATCCGCGTCAGGGTCGAGCGCCTCGGCCTCGGCGAGCAACGCCTCTTTCGCCGCCTGGTTGCCCTTCTGCTCGGAGTCGCGCTCGCCGAACGCCGCCGAACGCCGGCTGAAGAAGGCGTCTTGCGCGTCGCGAAAGCGTTGCCACAGCGCGTCGTCGACGTCCTTCGACGCGCGGCCCGCCGCCTTCCACTGCGACATCAAGGTCTTGTAGCGGTTGGCGGTCGGGGTCCACTCACTCGACGACGACAGCGACTCCGCCTCCGCCACCAGCTTTTCCTTCTGCGCGACGACTTCCTTGCGCTGCTCGTCGAGGGCGGCGAAGTGGGCGCCGCGACGTCGTCCGAACTCGGAGCGGGCCGCCGAGACGCGCTTCCACAATTCGGTGTCGAGCTTGCGGTCGACGCCTCTGATCGCGCGCCATTCGTCGACGATCGCGCGCAACCGGTCGCCGGCGGACTTCCACTGGGTGCTTTGAGCGAGCGTCTCGGCCTCGTCGGCGAGCGCGCGCTTGGCCTGCGCTGCCTGCTCGGCGGCCGCCACCTTGGCCGCCTTCTCCTCCGCGCGCTTCGCGTCGGCCTTCTCGATCAACGTGCCGAGTCGCTCGTCGAGGGAGGCGAGGTCGCCGACGACGTTCGCGGTCGGCAGCGACTCGCGCAGCTTCGTCGCGGCGACCACGGTGGACGACGCGGACGCCGCACCCGACGTGAGCCTGGTCTCGAGCAGGGTCACCTCGGTGGCGAGGTCGTCGTAGCGCCGAACGAAGTGGGCGAGCCCTTCCTCCGGCGTGCCAGCCTGCCAGGAGCCCACCTCACGCTCGCCCTCCGCAGTGCGGACGTAAACGGTGCCGTCGTCGGCGATCCGGCCCCACGGGGTGTCGGTGGCCATCGTCGGTGTCGCTCCTGTTGCTCTCGGGTGCGGTGGCTCCTGGCGGAGTTCGTGCTCGTGCAGTCTCGCCCATCTTGCCGCGCGAAGCGAAGCTAGGCCGCAGATAGTCTGCAGGTCGTGATGCGCTCGTGATCATCTCAGCGGCGATCTGCCCCCATCCGCCGCTGATCGTTCCTACGGTCGCGGGCGGCGCGGCGTTCGAGACGGACGACCTGCGCGCGGCCTGCGACCTGGCGATCTCGCGATTGCTCGCCCCCTCACCCCGGCAGATCGTGATCGTCGGCGCGCACTTGAACGAGCACCGCGGCGAGCCGACGCGCGGGCTGCGCGCGTTCGCTCCGGGAGCGCCCGACCTGCCTGAGTACGACCTGCCGCTGCCGATGGTGGTCGGCAACTGGTTGCTCGACCGGGGCGGGGCGGGCGCGGCGGCTGCGGCGGGCGCGGCGGGCGCGGCGGCCCGCACGCTTGCCGACGTCCGAGCCGATGGCACGCCGGTTGGGCCGTGGCCCGACGTAGCCGACCCGACCGGCCTGCTCGTGATGGCCGACGGGAGCGCCCGACGCAGCGCGAAGGGCCCGGGTTATCTCGACGAGCGGGCGGCGTCGTTCGACACCATCGTGACGAAAGCGCTCGCGTCGTCCGATCTGGACGCGCTCGCCGATCTCGACGAGGCGCTAGGGGCCGAGTTGCTCGTCGGTGGGGTCGGTCCGCTGAAGGCGCTCGCGTCGTTGGCCCGTGGCGCCGCATGGCGGGCGGAAGTGTTGTACGACGCGGCGCCGTACGGCGTGCAGTACACGGTTGCGGCATGGTCGCGGGCGTGAGTCGCGTCGTCGCCGTCGTCGGGCCGACAGCGGTGGGCAAGTCCGACTTCGGCGTCGCGTTGGCGAAGCGGCTCGGAGGGGAGGTCGTCAACGCCGATTCGATGCAGCTCTATCAAGGCATGGACATCGGGACGGCGAAACTGACTCTCGCGGAACGCGGCGGGGTCGCGCATCACCTGCTCGACATCTGGCCGGTGAGCAAAACGGCGAGCGTCGCGGAGTATCAGTCGCTGGCGCGGGACTCGATCGCGCGGGTGCACGCCGCGGGGCGGTTGCCCGTTCTGGTCGGAGGTTCTGGCTTGTACGTGCGGGCCGTGCTCGACGACCTGGTGTTTCCGGGAGCGGACGCCGATGTCCGGGCCGGTCTTGAGGCGGAGCTTTCCGTCGTGGGGCCCGAGGAATTGCATGCCCGGTTGGCCGCCGCCGACCCAGTCGCGGCGGCCGCGATCCTGCCGTCGAACGGTCGCCGGATCGTGCGCGCGCTGGAGGTGATGGCGATCGGCGGGCGTCCGTTCACCGGCGCGATGCCGCCGCACTCGTCGATTTACGACGCCGTGCTGATCGGCCTCGACTGCGAGACGTCGGAGTTGGATCGCCGCGTCGCGGCGCGGGTCGACACGATGTGGGCCCGCGGGCTGGTCGAAGAGGTGCGCCATCTCGCCGACGCCTGTGGTTTGCGTTCGGGGGTCACGGCTCGCCGGGCGCTTGGCTACAAGCAGGTGGTGTCGATGCTCGACGGGCTGCTGACCGAGTCGGAGGCGCGCTCGCAAACGGTGCAGGCGACGAAGCGGTTCGTGCGAAGGCAGCGGTCGTGGTTTCGTCCTGATCCGCGGGTGCGCTGGCTGGTCTCGCCGTCCGGGCCGTCGATCGAGCAAGCGCTCGAACTGATCGGCTGATTCGCGGTTTCCCGCCCGCAGCCCCGCCGACTGTTCAGTTTGCGTCGTGCTCGTCGTCCGGAAACCGAACGCAACTGCACTCTCGGCGGGCATCTTCAGCCGGTGGGCTGGTTACCATCGGGTGCGTGAGCGACATTCCGTTCTGGAAGGGTCACGGCACCCGCAACGACTTCATCGTGGTGCCTGACCCTGACGGCGGGCTGTCGCTCTCGGCTGACCAGGTCGCGGCGATGTGCGACCGGCGCGGCGGCATCGGCGCCGACGGCGTGCTGCGAGTGGTGCGCGGTTCAGCTGAACCAGCGTTGGCCGCGTTGGCGCCCGGCGCCGAGTGGTTCATGGACTACCGCAACGCCGACGGCTCGCTGTCTGAGACCTGCGGCAACGGGCTGCGGGTGTTCGCCCGGTATCTGGTTGATTCAGGACTGGTGCCCCCCGGACGGTTGCCGATCGGAACGCGCGGCGGCGTCGTCCAGGTTGAACTTGGAGAGACGGGCGACGTCACGGTCGACATGGGTGCGCCCCAGGTATTCGAAACGTCGTTCGCGTCGGTCGGGGGAGTGAAATACGAGGGCGTGCACGTCTCGATGGGCAACCCGCACCTGGTGTGCGTGACCGATGTGCCGGTCGAAACCCTTGATTTGACAGCGCTTCCGGACGTCGATGGGAACGTCTTCCCGGCTGGCGTCAATGTCGAGTTCGTGAACCTCGTGGACGGCGCGCACGCGGTGATGCGGGTGCACGAGCGTGGCAGTGGCGAGACCGAGTCGTGCGGGAGCGGGGCGTGCGCGGTGGCCGCGGCATTGGCTGTGCGGGCCGGGGTTTCTGCGGGGTCGTGGCAGCTTTCCGTTCCGGGCGGTGAGCTGTCGTTGACGCTCGACGCCGAAACGGGTCACGTGCTGCTGCGCGGGCCGGCCGTCATCATCGCGCGAGGCGCCTGGCTTGCGGGCTAGCCGCGTCACCGCGTCACCGCGTCACCGCGTCACCGCGTCACCGCGTCACCGCGGCGTGACTCAGAACATATGACTCAGAGCAAAGCGTTCTGGAAAGTGAGTCGCCGCCGCGCGGAACGCCCGCCGCTCCCTGCCCCGGACTAACCCGCGTCGGCGGCCGATGTCTCGTCCGGCAGTGGCACGTCGCGCAGTCCACGCAGCGGTGAGAAGAGAACCCACAGTGGCGCGAGTTGCGAGCCGGCTGCGGCGATCCACAGCGCGTCGCGCAAGCCAAACACGGTCGCCAACCAGCCGCCCAACAGTCCACCCAGTGGCATGGTTCCCCACACCAGGAAGCGCATCGTCGCGTTCATCCGACCGAGCAACGGGCGCGGGCACAGCGCCTGGCGAAAGCTCACCTGCGCCACGTTGTAGACGACGGCGCCGAGCGAGCCGAAGAAGAGCGTGACGGCCGCGAATGCAAGACGCCAGTCGTGATGCGTCAACGGCAACAACAGACCTGGTGGAGCGAAAATCAGCGATCCGAGCCAGATGGCTCGCGCCTGGCCGACCTTCTTCGCGAACCACCCGCTCGTCAACGCCCCCAGCACCCCACCAACAGAGCCGATGGAGAACAGCACGCCGATCCCACCCGCCGACAGGTGCACGGTGCGAACGAGAAACACCATCTCCACCGCGAATGTGGCGCTGCCGAACAGGTTCGACGTTCCGGTGCAGCCGGCGATCTTCCGCAGGATCCGATGCCCGAGCACGAACCGCAGGCCCTCACCGATTTCCCTGCCCAGATGCCGTTGCGGCGGTGGCACCGGTGCCGGCTCGCGGGTCCGAATCGCGGTCACCCATCCCGCCGACCACAAGTAGCTCAGAGCGTCGGCGAAAACGGCGTAGGGCGCCGTCAGAGCCTGGACGAGGAAGCCGCCCACGCTCGGCCCGACCACCTGCGCGGTCGCCCGGGTCGCCTCCAGTTTTCCGTTGCCGTCAACCAGTTCTTCTCGACTCACCAGTTCGGGCAGATAGCTTTGGTAGGCGACGTCGAAGAACACCGTCAACGTGCCGGTGATCAGCGCGACGACGAACAACTGCCCGATCGTCAGCCCGTGCAACAACGCTGCCAACGGCACGCTGCCTAGCGCGATCGCCCGCCCGACGTCGCCGAGAATCAACACCGGACGACGCCGCACCCGGTCGCACCACGCGCCCGCCGGCAAGCCGACCAACAGGAACGCCGCCGTCTCACACGCCGTCAGCGCGCCAACCTCGAACGCCGACGCGTGCAGCGTCTTCACCGCCACCAGCGGTAGCGCGAGCATGCTGACCTGGGTGCCGACCTGACTGATCGCGTCGCCGATCCACAGCCGCCGGAAGTCGCGGTGGAAGAACAGCCCGCGGCGGGCAGGAGCTTCAGTGGGGGCGGGGGCGGTCACCAGGTGAGGCTCCGCGAGCACACCGATGCTTGTCAACCGAATCGCCGGTGGCCCAACATGAGATCAGGCGTCACATGATCGACGGTGGTGACATTCGCATGAGCATGCGCACGCAGCGTCCGGAGTCAAGACCGCACCAGCAGGCCACGTCGTCGTCCGGCATAGCTCGCACGTTGTACGACGTTCTCGCGCACGTGCTCGGGCGGCCTCCTGCGTTCGCCATCACGGCGTGGGACGGCTCCCGCGTCGGCCCGCATGACGCGGCGACGACGGTCAACATCAAGAGTTCTGTCGCGCTACGCCGGCTGCTCTGGCAGCCGAACGAGTTGGGCATGGCCCGCGCCTACATCGTGGGCGATCTCGACGTCGAAGGCGATCTGATAGGCGCGCTCGAGCAGACGGTCTCGTCGGCCGCTCCAGCGTCCGAGGCGTCGAAGACCGGCCTTCGGCGACGACTCGGCGTCCTAGCAGCGGCCGCGAGGGTCGGCGCCATCGGCCTGCCGCCGCGGCCGCCGTCCGGCGAAGTGAAGCTTCACGGACGCCTGCATTCGCGCCGCCGCGACGCCGACGCGGTGTCACACCACTACGACGTCGGCAACGACTTTTACCGGCTCCTGCTCGACGAGACCATGACCTACTCCTGTGCCTACTGGACGTCCGATCCGTCAACCACATTCACCCTCGCCGACGCGCAACGCGCGAAGTACGAGCTGATCTGCCGCAAGCTCGGGTTGCGCCGCGGCATGCGACTGCTCGACGTCGGCTGCGGCTGGGGCGGCATGGTCATGCACGCGGCACAGAACTACGGCGTCAACGCGCTCGGCATCACGCTGTCGAGCGAGCAGGAAAGCCTTGCCCGGCAACGGGTTCGCGACGCCGGGCTCGACGACCAGGTCGAAATTCGCCGCTGCGACTACCGCGAGCTCGTCGACGGACCGTTCGACGCCATCAGCTCAATCGGCATGGCCGAGCACGTCGGCGCGGCGGTCTTCTCCGAGTACGCGGGCGCTCTGCACAAACTTCTGGCCCCGACCGGCCGACTGCTAAACCATCAAATTTCCATGCCGGACGGCGCTTCACGCGCCACGGGCGGCCCGTCGTTCATGGACCGCTACATCTTCCCGGACGGCGAACTGCAGACCGTCGGCAACGTGGTCAACGTCCTTGAGCGCGCCGGCTTCGAAGTGCGCGACGTCGAGAGCCTGCGGGAGAACTACCACCTCACGTTGCTCGCTTGGCTGGCGAACCTGCGCGCCAGCCGCGCCAAGGCGACCGAACTGGCCGGCGTGGAGCGCGTGCGCACCTGGGAGCTTTACATGGCGGCCTCCGCGGCGGCGTTCAACACCGGCCACATCGCGGTCCATCAAACGCTGGCGATCAAGCCGGACGCCGGCCGCAGCGGGCTGCCCCGCATCCGCCGCGAATGGCTTTGCGGCTGAGGCGACGATCGTGAAACCATCGCCGGACGCCGGGATGAACCTCGGCGCCCCAAGCGTTGGATTTAATCGATGACACAACCAGAACACGACGAGTCTTACGACCCCGCCGACCGCGACCGGTCTTTCGACCTCGACGACCGCCAGGCGTTGCGCCGGGTGGTCGGTCTGTCGACCGAACTGCAAGACATCACAGAGGTCGAATACCGCCAGCTGCGCCTTGAGCGCGTCGTCCTCGTGGGTGTTTGGACCGACGGCACGCTGCGCGACGCCGAGATCTCCCTCGTCGAGCTCAAACTGCTCGCCGAGACGGCCGGCTCCGAGGTGCTGGAAGGCCTGATCCAGCGCCGCGAGAAGCCCGACCCGGCCACCTACATCGGGTCAGGCAAGGCCAAAGAGGTGCGCGACGTGGTGCTCGCCACCGGAGCCGACACGGTGATCTGCGACGGCGAGCTCACGCCCGGCCAACTGCGCCAGCTAGAAGACGTCGTGAAGGTCAAGGTCGTCGACCGCACCGCGCTGATCCTCGACATCTTCGCCCAGCACGCGCGCAGCCGAGAGGGCAAGGCGCAGGTCGAGCTCGCGCAGATGACCTACCTTCTGCCGCGCCTGCGCGGTTGGGGCGAGTCGCTGTCCCGGCAGGCCGGTGGCCGCGCGGGCGCCGGGGGAGTCGGGATCGGCGGCCGCGGCCCTGGTGAGACGAAGATCGAACTCGACCGCCGCCGCATCCGCACCCGGATGGCCAAGCTTCGGCGCGAGCTCGCCGGCATGTCGACCGCCCGCGACGTCAAGCGGCAAGAACGCCGTCGTGGCGAGGTGCCGAGCGTCGCGATCGCCGGCTACACCAACGCCGGCAAGTCGTCGCTGCTCAACCGGCTCACCGGCGCCGGCGTGCTGGTCGAGGACGCGCTGTTCGCGACCCTCGACCCGACCGTCCGGCGCGCCCAGACCACGGAGGGCCGGGCGTTCACGCTGACCGACACGGTCGGCTTCGTCCGGCACCTGCCGCACCAGCTGATCGAGGCGTTCCGCTCCACCCTCGACGAGGTCGCCGACGCCGACCTGATCATGCACGTCGTCGACGGGTCCGACCCCGCGCCGGGCGCGCAACTCGCCGCCGTCCGCACCGTGTTCGGCGAGATCGGCGCGCTCGGCCTCCCGGAGCTCGTTGTCGTCAACAAGGCCGACGTCGCGGACCCGGCGATGGTCGACGCCATCGCGCGGGCTGAGCGCCGTCGCGGCAACCGGGTCGTGATCGTCTCCGCCCGCACGGGCGCGGGGATCGACGACCTGGTGTCCGCGCTCGACGACCTCGTGCCGCGCCCGCAGGTGCTGGTCGACGTGCTGCTTCCGTTCAGTGCGGGCCGGCTGGTCGCGCGGGTGCACGAGCTCGGCGAGATCGAGTCGGAGGAGCACACCGCGGACGGCACCCGGCTGCGCGCCCGGGTTCCCGAGCGCCTCGCCGGCGAGCTGGCCGGCTACACCGTCGCGCCGTCGGCGGCCCACTAGCCAACCGGTCAAATCCGGCATTCAAACGCGCTAGCTCTTGCGCCGTTCGGAGGCTCAGGTAGCCCCGAACGGGTGACGATAACTCGCGCGTGACGTCCGACCGCGTGATTCCGTCCAGGCAGCGGGTCGGCGGCCTGAATCGCGGCCTGACGCTCACCTTGCTCGTGGCGCTCGCCACCAGCGTCGTCGGTAGCGCGCTTGGCGCGTTCTCGTCGTCCGGATCGCCCGCGTCCCAGTTGTCGGCCGCCGGGCTCATCGGGTCGAGCGCGGCCGCGATGGTGGCGATGGTGCTGCGGGGCTGGCGCGAGCCGGCGTTCCGCCGCAGCTGGCTGCTGCTCGCCGTCGCCCCGATGGGGGAGACGGCCTGGCTGGCCAGCTCGCTGGTGCCCGCGTTCCACAACGGCCAGCTGGCCGCGCAGCCGGCCGGCGACGTCGGCCACCTGCTCGCCGTCCCGTTCGTCATCGCCGCCGTCCTCGGGCTGCCGAGCGTCGACCGCGACCGGCGCACCCTGCTGCGGTCGGGTCTGGACGTGCTCGCCGCCGCCTTCGCGTTCGGCGTGCTGACCTACAACTTCGGCACTCCGCACGGCGCCGACCAACTCGGCGCCATCCAGCCGATCTTCGGGATGGCGCTCGGGACGGCGTTGGTGGCGGTGTTGGTGCGGGCGCGCTACGAGGGCGGGCTGCCACTCGGCACGCTGGCGAGCGTCGTCGGCGGCCTGTTCCTCGTCGGGGTGTGCGCGACGCTTGCCGCGTTCGACGTCGACCACGCCGGCTGGTCGGCGCAAGACCCGTACCTCGCGATCGGGGCCGCCGGACACGTGCTGCTCGCCTACGGCAGCCTGCGGCCCATCGGCACCCGCGACTCGGTCACGGCGCTTCGCCACCGGGAGCAGATCGCGGTCATGGCGCCGATGCTGCCGATCCTGCCGGTGGCCGGCGTCGTCGTCTACTCGATCCTCGCGGGCGTCGAGCTGGCGCTGATGACGCTCATCCTGCTCGGCCTGCTGGTCGCCTCGGTGCTGGCGAGCGCGGTGCTGGCGCGCCTCGACCAACTGGTGCTGTCCCGCACGTTGGAGCATCGCGTCGTCGAGCGCACTCTCGCGTTGCGGACCCACGCGAAGTGGTTTCGCGCGCTGGTGCAAAACTCCTCCGACGTCATCACGATCGTCGACCCGAGCGGTACGATCCGCTACCAGACGCCGTCGGTGTCGCGGGTGCTCGGTTATGACCCCGCCTCGATGGTCGGACGACGCTTCGGCGCGCTGCTCGGCAAGAGCGACGCCGACCGGCTCGAGGCGATCCTGGTCGACGCCGCGCTGCGGCCGCGCTCAACGCAGGCCGTCGAGTTCGCCATGATGCACAGCGACGGCCACTGGTGCGAGACCGAGACCGTCGTGACGTCGCTCGTCGACGACCACGACATCCGCGGCCTCGTGTTGAACACCCGCGACGTCAGCGAGCGCAAGGAATTGGAGCGGCAGCTCACCCGGCAGGCCTTCTCCGACTCGCTGACCGGGTTGGCCAACCGCGCGCTGTTCCGCAACCGGGTCGAGCACGCTATCGAGGAGCGCGCGGGCGGCGTCGGGCACGTGGCCGTGCTGTTCCTCGACCTCGACGGTTTCAAGGGCGTCAACGACGCTCAGGGTCACCTCGTCGGCGACAAGCTGCTGGGGCTGGTCGCCGACCGGTTGCGGCACTGCGTCGGCGCCGGCGACACGGTGGCCAGGCTCGGCGGCGACGAGTTCGCCATCCTCATCGTCGGCCTCGACGCCGAGCGGACGGCGATCCACGTCGCCGACCGGGTCCGCCAGGTGCTTTCGCAACCGTTCGTGCTCGACGGCCGCGAGCTGACGCTCGCCGCGTCGACCGGCATCGCGGTCTCCGACGCCGGCGACGAGACGGCCGACCAGTTGCTGCGCAACGCCGACCTGGCCATGTATCGGGCGAAGGCCGCGCGCGACGGCGGCTTCGTGCGCTTCGAGTCGGAGATGCACGACGCGCTGCTGCTGCGGGTGCAGGCCGAGGCCGACCTGCGGCACGCGCTGGCGCGCGGCCAGCTCGCGCTGCACTACCAGCCGACCGTCAACCTGCACACCGGTCAGGTCGTCGGCGTGGAGGCCTTGATCCGCTGGTACCACCCGACCCGCGGCCTGGTGCAGCCGATGGACTTCATCGGCCTCGCCGAGGAGACCGGGTTGGTCGAGTCGATCGGCGAGTGGGCGGTGCGCGAGTGCTGCCGGCAAGGCGCCCGCTGGCAGGCGTACGCGCCGCCCGGGGGGATCTTCCACGTCGCGGTCAACGTCTCAAGCCGCCAGTTGACGCCGCAGCTTCCGGCGATCGTCCGCGAGGCGCTCACCGAGACGGGCATGCCGGCAGGGGCGCTCGTCATCGAGATGACCGAAAGCGTGTTGATCGAGCGCACCGAAGAGGCGATCGACGTGCTTCGGGAACTCAAAGCGCTCGGCACCCGGATCGCCATCGACGACTTCGGCACCGGCTACTCGTCGCTGTCGTACCTGTCGAAATTCCCCGTCGACATCCTGAAAATCGACAAGTCCTTCGTGGAGCAGCTGAGCGCCAAGAACGAGTTGGCGGACGACGGGAGCCCGCTGCCGAACGGAAGCTCCGACAGCGCCGAGCTGGCCCGCACGATCGTGCACCTCGGTCACTCCTTGCGGCTCGGCACCGTGGCCGAAGGCATCGAGACGCGCGAGCAGTACAACGCGCTTGTCAGCATGGCCTGCGACTACGGGCAGGGCTTCTTGTTCTCCCGGCCGCTGCCTGGCGAGGGCATCGACACGCTGTTCTCCCACCTGCTGGTCTCGACGCTGCCGACGCCGCAGGTCGTCTACCGATCGGCCGGGCTGTCCGCGTAACTGGGCCGTCCATGTGACCGGTTGCCGCTTGACCGCCGCCCACGCGGCCGTCGCCGTCAATCCTCGGAACGCGACTCCGCCGGCCCGTACGTGTGCCGCGACAAAGCTCGGATCCGGCCTTCCTCAACGGCCACCGCGAGCGCCTCGCCGAAGCGGCCCGGACCCCAGTAGCGGGCGCCGACCAGGCGGGCCAGCTCGCGCCGGTCGGTGGACCCGTGCTCGTCGATCGCGCGCGCTATCACCTCGATCTCCCGGTCCAGCGCGCGCTCGCGCTCCATCGAGTAACCGCCCCCGACGGACAGCGTGCGTGCCGCAGCCAGCGTCGTCCCAGGTCCTGGGCGGAAGCGGCGAATCCCGGTCCGGTCGCGCTCCTGCCGTCGCTCTAGGCGGGCCCGGACGCGGGCTTCGATCTCGCGGGCGTGTCGCTCCCGCTCGGCCGCCGCGGCTCGCTGCGCGTCGGCTTCCTCGTCCCGGGCGACGTCGGCCGCGAGTTCTTCCGCCGCCAGCCGATGCTCGGCGGCCCGCACCCGCTCCTCGGCCGCCAGCCCCTTGGCCTCCGCGGCGGAGGGCGAGTCCGGGCTGCCGTCGTCCGCCGCGCCGTCACCGCCGCCGCGGCCTTCACCGCCGCCGCGTCCGTCACCGGCGGTCTGCGCGCGCTCGGCGTTCACGGCCGCCCACGCCTCATGCATCTGCGCGCGGGCGTGATCGAGCGCGGCTTTGGCGCCTTCGTCGTCCTGCGCCGCGGCGTGCGCTTCCTCGGCCATCGCGAGTTGCTCATGCAGCCGGGCGCGTTCGTTCGCGGCCGCCGCGCGCGACTCGTGCACGCGCACGGCGTCCTCGTCGCCGTCGGCCACCGCCGCCAGTCGGCGGGCGTCCTCGTCGAACGCGAGCGCGCGCTGCTGGGCGGCCTGCGCGCGCTCGCGGGCCGTGGCGGCGCCGTGACCGTCGTCCGCGGCGGAGGCGAGTTCGTCGTACGCGGCCGCCTGCTCGTCGAGCGAGCGGCCCCGCAGCTCGGCCAGCTCGGCCAGCAACTCCTCGGCTTCCCGCCGCTCTGCCGCCCGCTGGTCGCCGTCCGCCTTGGACGCGGGCTCCAGTTCGAGAGCGACCGCCCGGTGCTCGGCGGCGCGGGCGCGTTCCTGCTCCGCGCGCTCCCGGCGCTGTTGCGCCGCCCGGTGATGGTCGCGGGCGCCAGCCGCCTCGCCGCCTTCACCACCCTTGCCGCCCGTGCCGCCTTCACCACCCTTGCCGCCCGTGCCGCCTTCCCCGGCGCCGCCCTCGTCCGCGTCGCGGGTGGTCAGCGGCATCGCGATCGACTCCAGCGACTGCTGCTCGGCCTTCACACCGAAGAAGATCTCCGCGACGCCGCCCACCGCCATCACCGCGGCGCCGATCAAGAACGCGACGGAGACCAGACCGCGCGAGCCCGAGTTGATCATCTGCCCGAACAGCAACGGTCCGCTGATGCCGCCCACCGCGGTGCCGATGGCGTAGAAGAACGCGATCGCCATGGCGCGCGTCTCCATCGGGAAGATCTCGCTGACCGTCAGGTAGGCCGCGCTGGCGCCGGCGGACGCGAGGAAGAACGTCACGAAGATGAGCCCTTCAAGGGCCCATTCCCCGCCGATATTTCGGAAGAAGATCCACGCCAGGGGCAAGGTGAGCACGGCTGAGCCCAGGTAGCTGCCGCTGATCATCGGCTTGCGCCCGACGGTGTCGAACAGCCGGCCCAGGAGCAGCGGGCCGCTGAAGTTGCCGACGGCGTAAACGATGATGAAGACCGGCACGAAGCCCGATGACACCTTGTAGAAGTTGGTGAACAGGGTGCCGAGGTCGAAGGTGATGCCGTTGTAGATGAACGCCTGGCCCACGAAGAGCGCCAGGCCGAGCATCGCTCGTTTCGGGTACAGCTGGAACGCGGTGCGCGCGATCTCGCGGAACGGGATCGTCTCCCGCTGCCGGACGGTCAGCGATTCCCCTGGCTCGTCCAGCTCCTGCCTGGTCTCGTCGCGGACGTCGGACTCGATGCCGTCGACGATCTGCTCGGCTTCCTCCTGGCGACCGTGGATGAACAGCCAGCGCGGGCTTTCGGGCACCTGCCGCCTGACCAGCATGATCGTCAAGCCGAGCACCGCGCCGACCGCGAAGGCGATGCGCCAGCCGACGTCCTTGGGCAGGATCGCGGTGTTCAACAACAGCACCGAGAGCGCCGCGCCACCGGCGGAGCCGACCCAGTACGAGCCGTTGATGAGCAGGTCCACCCGGCCCCGCACTCGCGCCGGGATGAGTTCGTCGATCGCCGAGTTGATCGCCGAGTACTCGCCGCCGATTCCGGCGCCCGTGAAGAAGCGGGCCGCGTAGAAGTACAGCGGCGAGAAGGCGAACGCGGTCGAGGTCGTGGCGGCGATGTAGACGGCCAGCGTGACGATGAACAGCTTCTTGCGGCCGAACCGGTCCGTGAGGTGGCCGAAGAAGAGCGCGCCGAGGCAGGCGCCCGCCACGTAGATCGCGGCCGCCGTCCCGATGTCGCCGGCGGTTATCGAGATGCCGCTGCCCTTCTCGGACATCCGAGAGGCGACCGAGCCGACCATCGTGACTTCGAGGCCGTCGAGAATCCACACGGTGCCGAGGCCGATCACGACCATCCAGTGGAATCGCGACCAGGGCAGCCGGTCGAGGCGCGCCGGTACGCGCGTCTCGATCGTTCCTGTCTGCACGCTCACGACGACGTGCTACCACCGTCGCGATCTCGCGTAACCTCGCGTCGTGAGGATCGCAGGCCAGCCGCTGTCGTGCCGACTCTTCGGCCACCGATATCGATTCCACGCCGACGGCGACACGATGCGCTGGGAATGCCAGCGCGACTGCGGGTCGTCGGGCGAGAAGCGATACGGCAGCGCGGCCGACGCCCGCCGCTACGCGCGCAATCTCGACGTCGAGGACCGCTCGGACATCGGTCGGCGCGCGCCGTTGCTCGGGATGTTCCCGCTGCGCGCGTACCGGGCGTGGCGCGGCCGCCGGATGTGACGCTGGCGTCCGGGCCGCCCGACTACCCTCATCGGGTGGCTGGTCAGGACGTCCCGCAGACCGATCAGTTGCTCGCGCGCGCGGTCGACGGCGTGGGTGGCGAGCCGCGGTCGGGTCAGTTGGCCATGGCGCAAGCCGCCACCGACGCCATGCGCGGCGGCCGGCACCTGCTCGTGCAGGCCGGCACCGGCACCGGCAAGAGCCTGGCCTACCTCGTGCCGGCGATCAGGCACGCGATCGCCGAACACGCTCCGGGCCGCGACGCCGACGCTGAAACCAACGCTGAAACCGACGCCGAAACCAACGCCGGGACGGACGCCGAACGCCGCGGCAAGCCCGGTGCGGTCGTCGTGGCCACCGCCACCATCGCGCTCCAGCGTCAGCTGATCGAGCGCGACCTGCCGCGCGTCGTTCAGTCCTTGGACGACGCGCTGCCGCGCACCCCCAGCTTCGCGATCCTCAAAGGCCGGCGGAATTACCTTTGCCTGCAGCGTTTTCACGCGGGTCCGGAGGACGAGCAGGCTGAGTTGCTGGACGGCGAGGGCAAGGCGCCGTCGCCCACCTCGAGCCTCGGGCTTGAGGTGGCTCGCATCGGCGACTGGGCGGCGCGCACGCAGACCGGCGACCGCGACGAGCTCGTGCCCGGCGTCGGCGAGCGGGCGTGGGGGCAGGTGGCCGTGTCGGCGCGCGAGTGCGTCGGGGCGACGAATTGCCGTTACGGTGCGGAGTGTTTCGCCGAACGCGCCCGGGCGCGCGCGCTGCGCTGCGACGTCGTCGTCACCAATCACGCGTTGCTCGCGATCGACGCGATCGGCGAGGGCAACGTGCTGCCCGACCACGACATCGTGGTGATCGACGAGGCGCACGAGCTCGTCGACCGCGTCACCGGCGCCGCGACGGAGGAGCTGACCGGCGCGGTCATCGACCGGGCCGCCGCGCGGTGCCGCCGGATGGCGCCCGACGAGGCGGCGCGGCTGGAGGAGGCCGCGGCCGGACTCGCCGACCTCGCGGCGCAGCTGCCCGCCGGTCAACTGCGGCCGCTGCCGCCCGCGCTCGCCGAGATACTCGCGCTGGTGCGCGACGCCGCGCGCGCGACGCTGGGCGCGCTCTCGTCGTCCGATTCCAAGACCGCGGGCGACACCGACGCGGACGGCCGTCGCAAGCAGGCTTACGCCGCGGTTGAGGCGGTGTTCGACACCGCCACGCGGATGCTCGCGGCGTCCGACGACGACGTGCTGTGGGCGGCCGTCGAGGAGCGGCGCGGAGCGGTGTTGCGGGTGGCCCCGTTGCGGGTCGCGGGGCTGCTCCGGGAGGCGTTGTTCAACCGGCGCACGACGGTGTTGACGTCGGCGACGTTGACGCTCGGCGGGCGGTTCGAGCCGATCGCGGCAAGCCTGGGGCTGGCCGAAAACGAGTGGGACGGCGTCGACGTCGGCTCGCCGTTCGAGCACGCGAAGCAGGGAATCCTTTACGTGGCAAGGCATTTGCCGCCGCCCGGCCGCGACGGCATCACCGGCCAGGTGCTCGATGAGATCGCCGGGCTCATCGAGGCGGCGGGCGGGCGGGCACTCGGACTGTTCTCGTCGATGCGCGCCGCGAGCACGGCCGCGCAAGTGTTGCGACCGAAACTGGGCGTCGAAATCCTTTGCCAGGGCGACGATTCGACCGGTGAGCTGGTGCGCAAGTTCGCCGCGCAGCCGTCGTCCTGCCTGTTCGGGACGCTGTCGCTGTGGCAAGGTGTCGACGTCCCAGGCGCGTCGTGTCAGCTGGTCATCGTCGACCGGATTCCCTTTCCACGGCCGGACGATCCGTTGATGTCGGCGCGCCAGCGCGCGGTCGCCGAGGCGGGTGGCAACGGGTTCATGGCGGTCGCGGCGTCGCATGCCGCGTTGCTGCTCGCGCAGGGCGCCGGTCGGCTGCTGCGCTCCCGCTTCGACCGCGGCGTGGTGGCGGTGCTCGACTCGCGGCTGGAAACGGCCCGCTACGGCGGCTTTCTGCGGGCTTCGATGCCGCCGTTTTGGTACACAACCGACTCCGCCGTGGTGCGAAAGTCGTTGCGCGCGCTTGACGTAGCGGCGGGCGGGAAACCGAAACCGCCAGCGGCCGAGCAGCCGATGCTCGACGTCGGTTAGTCGCGTCCCGGACTGCTCCGCGTCCCCGGCTACTCCGGTTCCTGCGAGGCGGACGCGACCTGGCGCAGCCCGCGCTCCTCGCGCGCCTGCAAGTCGCGCAGCACCTGTTGCGCCGCTCGGGCGCTGATCCGTCCGGTCGAGCGCAGCTCGAGCACGACCGAGCGCTCCACGTCGTGCAGCTCGTTCGACGCCTCGGCGTAGCCGCGGATGCGCTGGCGCGCTGGATCGTCGACCTCTTGCAGGGTCGGGGCGAGCCGGCGGTACGCGGATCTGAGGGTGTTCGCGACTTCGTCGGCCACCTCGCCGTTGTCACGCATCTCTTGCAGCTTGTCCAGCGCGGCGCCCACGGCCCGACGGCGCGCGTCTTCGACGTCGTCCTCCTCGTCGTCGCTCCCGATATGGAGGGCGCGCACGACGAGCGGCAGCGAAAAACCCTGGCCGATAAGGGTTATCAGCACCACGACGATCGCGCTGAACACGATGACGGGCCGGTTGGGAAAGTCGGCCGGCAACGCGAGAGCGGTTGCGAAGGTGACGACGCCTCGCATGCCGGCGAACGCGATGAGCGCGGACTCGCGCCAGTTCGACGCGTCGCCCGGCGATACTTCGTCGCCGTGGCGCAGCTGCCGGTGCCGCAGGAAGAGGCCGAGCGGGATGACGAACAGCGCGCGGATGCCGATCGCCGTGACGACGACGACAGCGGCGAGCTTCGCGCCGTGGCTCGCGATGGTCGGCGACTTCAGCACGGCGGTCAACTCGAACCCGATGAGGCCGAAGGTCAAGCTGGACACCAGCCAGTCGGCGAGGGACCAGACCGTGGTCCCGGTGAGGTAGCCGCGCGGGGTGAAAGACCCGATGCCGCGCTGCCCGACGTAGAGCCCGGTGACGACGACCGCCAGCACGCCGGAGCCGCCGGCGACGTCGGTGGTCAGGTAGGCGGTGTAGGGCAGCAGGAGGGTGAGGGTCACCTCCGCGCGCGGGTCGGTGAGCCGGTCGATGACGAGACTGCCGCCGCGCCCGACGAGGTAGCCGATGACCGGCGCGCCGATGACCGAGACCAGGATGACGCGGACGCCGTTGAGGGCGGTGAAGCTGCCCAGCGCGATGCTCACGGTGACCGTGTAGGTGATCAGGGACGTCGCGTCGTTCAAGAGCCCTTCGCCCTCGAGGATCTCGACGACGCGTCTTGGCAGGCGGAGCCGCCCGGCGAGCGAGGTGGCGGCGACCGGGTCGGGCGGCGCGACGAGCGCGCCGAGCACGAGCGCCGGCGCCCACGCGAGGCGCGGGTCGATGAGATGCGCGGCGGCGCCCACGACGGCGGTCGACACCAAGACGAGGCCGATGGCGAGGGAGAGCAGGCCGCGGGCGTGCCGAGCGAAGTCTTGCGTCGAACTGCTTTGCGCCGCGGCGAAGAGCAGCGGAGGCAACAGCAGCGGCAGGACTGCCTTCGGCGTCAGATGCAGGCCGGGGATTCCCGGGATGAGCGCCAGCGCGATGCCGTAGACGGCCATGACGGCAGGGGACGGCAGCCGGCGACGATCGGCCTGCGGGACCAGGATCGCCACGCCGGCGAGCAGCAACAGCAACACCAGCGCCGCACCCATAGTCGGGTGCTCCCCAATTCTGGTGCGCTGACGCGCGGCTCTTGCGGGGTGGTCAGATCTCGGCGGTCAGACGCGGGTGGTTCACACCCGGCGCAGCACCGCTGTGACCCGGCCGAGCACCGTCGCCTCGTCGCCGGGGATCGGCGCGTAGGCCGGGTTGTGCGGCATCAGCCAGACGTGGCCGTCGCGCCGCTTGAACGTCTTGACGGTCGCCTCGCCCTCGATCATCGCCGCCACGATGTCGCCGTTGTCGGCGACCGGCTGCTGCCGGACGACGACCCAGTCGCCGTCGCAGATCGCCGCGTCGACCATCGAGTCGCCTTTGACCTGGAGCAGGAACAGCGTGCCGTCGCCGACGACCTGGCGGGGGAGCGGGAACACGTCTTCGACCGCCTGCTCGGCGAGGATCGGACCGCCGGCGGCGATGCGGCCGACCAGCGGCACATACGCGGCGGCCGGCCGGGAGTCGCCGCTGCCGGTCTCGTCGAACGGCCCGTCGGATGCGCGGACGTCGTCCGGCGCGGTCTTCGGCGTGCGAACCTCGACGGCGCGAGGCCGGTTGGGGTCGCGGCGCAGGTAGCCCTTGCTGCTCCAGCGTGGCGAGCTGGTGGGCGACGCTGGAGGTGGACGGTGAGACCGACCGACTCGCCGATCTCGCGCATGCTCGGCGGGTAGCCGCGCCGCTCGACGGAGTCGCGGATCACGTCGAGCACCTTGTGCTGGCGCGGCGTGAGGCCGGTGGCGTCGGGCGGACCGTCGGGAAAGTCGGCCACGCTCGCGCCCTGCTTCTCGTCTCGCGCCATGACACGCCCCTTCATTCGGCTTCACTCGGCTTCGCTCGGCCGCGACCGCTGAACCGTGATCGCTTCCGCAGACGCTAGCCCTTCCCGGCGGCGCGTTCAAACATTTGTTCGAACGTGTCTCGCTTTTGTCGGAGGGGTGGGGTAGAACTCGTACATGCGTTCGATCGAACACTCGTTCGAGACCTCTACTTCCCCGGAGGCTGTCATGACCGCGCTGCTCGATGTTCCTTTTGCCCCTCTTGGCGATCCCGCGATCGACACGGCGGTTTTCCAGCCGCTGCCGATCACCGAGGTCGAGCCGTTCACGCGGCCGCGGCTCCGGCTGGTGGGTGACGAGGCTGGACGACGCGGCGAGCTGCCGGCCGTGCCGGCGCGACAGGCGCCGCTGCGGCTCACCCGGCGCGGCCGCGCCGTCGCGGTTGCCGGGGTGCTGCTGCTCGCGACGCTGGTCAGCGCCTTGGTGTTCGCGCTCGCGATGGGGCCGGCGGGGGGCCGCTCCGCGGCAGTCACGCCGACCGCCGGCGGCGCGGCCGGCTCGACCGTCACCGTGCAACCGGGCGACACGCTGTGGGCGATCGCTTCCCGAGTCGCGCCGAAGGCCGACCCCAGGGTCGTCGTGCAGAAGATCATCGACCGCAATGGCATCGCCGCGGCGTCGATCCAAGCCGGTCAGGTGCTCGCCCTGCCGTCCTGATCGCGACACGCCGCCGGGCCTGCGAAATCCGCGAAGGGACTTGCGCGATGCCGCCATCCGGCCTAGCGTTGCGCCCCTACATCTAGTAGTTACACAGATGTAAGTCATCCACAGGTTGTGCTCAGGGCGAGGGGGCTTGAGCACAGGCTGGGGGCGGAATTGCACAGGTCGTTGCACAGCAGCGTCCACAGCCGCGGTCCGTTAGGAGGTGCCCAGACGTGTTTTGTCCGTTCTGCCGGCACTCCGACTCGCGGGTTGTCGACAGCCGCGTCGCCGACGACGGCACCGCGATCCGCCGCCGCCGCGCCTGTCCCGAGTGCGGTCGCCGATTCACCACGGTCGAGACGGCCGCGCTGTCGGTCGCGAAGCGGTCCGGCGCGAGCGAGCCGTTCTCGCGGGCCAAGGTGGCCGACGGCGTCCGCAAGGCCTGCCAGGGGCGCCCGGTCGACGAAGACGCGCTGGCCCGGTTCGGCGCAGCGGGTCGAAGACGACCTACGGGCCACCGGCGCGAGCGAGATCTCGACGCAGGACGTCGGTCTCGCGGTGCTCGAGCCCTTGCGGGAGCTCGACGAGGTGGCGTTCCTGCGGTTCGCCTCGGTCTACCGGGGCTTTGAGTCCCTCGATGACTTCGAGGCCGAGATCGCGCTGCTGAAAGCCGAGCGAGATCTGCGGCACGAAGCGGCGGCCGGCCCAGCGCCGTCCACGCCGTAATCGGGCGCCCAAAACGACCCTCGCCGGGGGGAAATCCGGCTCTCGATGGTGGTGTTGTTCAAAGGTGGAGGAGCCAGACATGACGGAAACGACGAGCGGCACGACCCAGGGCTCGGCACGCGGGCGAGGCCTGCGCGGGTTGGGGATCGAGCGGGTCTACACCAAGCCCGGCGTCCACCCCTACGACGAGGTCAACTGGGAGCGGCGCGACGTCGTCATGACCAACTGGCGCGACGGCTCGATCAACTTCGAGCAGCGCGGCGTCGAGTTCCCCGACTTCTGGTCGGTCAACGCGGCCAACATCGTCACCACCAAGTACTTCCGCGGCGCGGTCGGCACCGAGCAGCGCGAGTGGAGCCTGAAGCAGCTGATCGACCGCGTGGTGCTCACCTATGTGAAGGCCGGCCAGGTCAACGGCTACTTCGCCACCGTCGACGACGCCACCGTCTTCGAGCACGAGCTGACCTACGCTCTCCTCCACCAGATCTTCAGCTTCAACTCGCCCGTCTGGTTCAACGTCGGCACAAGTAGCAGCCAACAGGTCAGTGCGTGCTTCATCCTCGCAGTCGACGACAAAATGGACTCGCATCCTCGACTGGTACAAGGAAGAGGGGCTGATCTTCAAGGGCGGCTCGGGCTCCGGCGTCAACCTGTCGCGGATCCGCTCGTCGAAGGAGCTGCTGTCGTCCGGCGGCACGGCTTCGGGTCCGGTGTCGTTCATGCGCGGCGCCGACGCCTCCGCCGGCACCATCAAGTCCGGCGGCGCGACGCGGCGCGCGGCGAAGATGGTCGATCCTCGACGTCGACCACCCCGACATCGAGGAGTTCATCGAGACCAAGGCGCGCGAGGAAGACAAGATCCGGGTGCTGCGCGACGCCGGTTACGACATGGACCTCGGCGGCCGCGACATGTCGAGCGTGCAGTACCAGAACGCCAACAACTCGGTGCGCGTCAACGAGGAGTTCATGCGCGCGTACGAGGACGGCGGCACGTTCGGTCTGAAGGCGCGGACGACGGGCGAGGTCATCGAGACCGTCGACGCCAAGCGCGCTGATGCGCAAGATGGCGGAGGCGGCGTGGGAGTGCGCCGACCCGGGCATCCAGTACGACGACACGATCAACGACTGGCACACTGCCCGGAGACCGGCCGGATCACCGCGTCCAACCCGTGCTAGTGAGTACATGCACCTGGACAACTCCTCGTGCAACCTCGCGTCGCTGAACCTGATGAAGTTCCTCAAGCGACGACGACACGTTCGACGCCGAGACGTTCGCCAAGGTCGTCGAGTTCGTCATCACCGCGATGGACATCTCCATCTGCTTCGCCGACTTCCCGACCGAGAAGATCGGCGACACGACGCGCAAGTACCGCCAGCTCGGCATCGGCTACGCCAACCTCGGCGCGCTGCTGATGGCGACCGGCCACGCGTACGACAGCGAGGGCGGCCGGGCGCTCGCGGCGGCGATCACCTCGCTGATGACCGGCACGGCGTACAAGCGCTCGGCCGAGCTGGCCGGCATCGTCGGGCCGTACGAGGGCTACGCCCGCAACGCCGAGGCCGCACACAGCGGGTCATGCGCAAGCACGCCGCGGCCAACGACGCGATGCGGCTCGGTCGGCGCCGATCGACCGCGACATCCGCGGCTCGCGACCAAGGCCTGGCAGGACGTGCCTGAAGATCGGCGAGAAGAACGGCTGGCGCAACGCGCAGGCCTCGCGTGCTCGCGCCGACCGGCTGCCTGACCGGCGACACGATGGTCACCACCGACCGCGGCCTGACTCGGCTTGTCCGAGCTCGGCGACATCTATGGCGACCGTTGGCAGGACGTCGACTTCGCGGTCTCCACCGACGAGGGCGCCGCGACGGCGACGAAGTTCTTCGTCAACGGCGAGGAGCCGACGCGCCGCATCGTGACCGAGGGCGGCTACCGGATCCAGGGCACGCTGGCGCACCGGATCAAGGTCGTCGACCAGCCGACCGGCGAGTGGGAGTGGAAGCGGTTGGCCGATGTCGCCGCCGGCGACATCGTGCCGATGCAGCTCGGCACCCTGGTCGGCGAGCCGCGCGAGGTGCCGCTGCCGGTGCTCGACCAGGCGTACTACGCCGGCGACCGCAACCTGTTCGTGCCCGACGCGGTCGACGCCGACCTGGCCGAACTCGTCGGCTACTTCATGGGCGACGGCAGCCTGCACGCCAAGGGCGTCCGGTTCTGCGTCGCCGACACCGACCTCGACGTCGTCGAGCGGATTCGCGTCTTGAGCAAGGGGCTGTTCGGCCTCGAGCCCGTGGTGACGCGCACGAGGGCTACCAGCAGGTCACCCTTCAGTCGGTGCGGCTGGCGCGTTGGTGGAAGGCGGCTGGCTTCGCCAAGACGCTGCCGACCGACGACCACGCCGGCAAGGGCTGGACGCCGCGTGTGCCGGCGGCGATCCGCGAGACGAACGACGTCGAGGTGTACGCGGCGTTCCTGCGCGGTCTGTTCGAGGCTGACGGCACCGTGCTCGGCGGCGTTCCGCGCGTGTCGACGTCATCCGCTCGTTCGCGGCGGAGATCGCACCGTGCTGCTCACGCTTGGCCTCCCGACCACCACCCGCGAGACGGTGAGCGGATTCGGCGGCCCGATCTTCCAGGTGCGACTGCGCAACCTCGACCACGCGCTGGGTACGCCGAGGCGTCGGCTTCATGGGCGAGCGCAAGGCGCGGCTGATTGAAGAAGTGTTCCCGTCGCAGTCCGGCAACCGCGACCGCATCCACCTCCCGCGTGAAGTGTGGGAAGCGATCGTGCCGGTCGGCTCGGACGCCGCTCGGTCGTCGTCTCGTCGCTCGCCAAGTCGGGCGGGGTCCCACGCACGGTCGCTCGGCAGATTTTCGCCGAGACGCTCGACGACCGGCTGGGCACGCACTCGGCTACCTCTTCGAGGAAGTGGCGGCGAACGAGGACGGCGGCGTCCAGCCGACCTACGACTTGTCGGTGCCGGACAAACGTCACCTACGTGGCCGGCCGGCTTCGTCAGCCACAACACCATCGGCCTGATGATGGACTGCGACACCACCGGCGTCGAGCCCGACCTCGCGCTGGTGAAGTTCAAGAAGCTGGTCGGCGGCGGCTCGATGCAGATCGTCAACAAGACCGTGCCGCGGGCGCTGCGCAGGCTCGGCTACCAGGAGGAGCAGGTCGAGGCGATCGTCGAGCACATCGCCGAGCACGGCCACGTCATCGACGCCCCGGGCTTCGTCCCGAGCACTACGAGGTCTTCGACTGCGCGATGGGCGAGCGCGTCGATCGCGCCGATGGGCCACGTGCGGATGATGGCCGCGGTGCAGCCGTTCATCTGCGGCGCGATCTCGAAGACGGTCAACATGCCGGAGTCGGCGACGGTCGAGGACGTCGAGGAGATCTACTTCCAGGGCTGGAAGCTCGGCCTGAAGGCGCTGGCCATCTACCGCAACAACTGCAAGGTCGGCCAGCCGCTGTCCGACGCCAAGGACGAAGAAGGCCGCACCGGCTGCCGCGGCCGCCGGCCGAGTACCGGCCGACCCGCAAGCGCCTGCCGAAGCAAGCGTCCGTCGCAGACCGTGTCGTTCTCGGTCGCCGGCGCCGAGGGCTACATGACCGCCGGCTCGTACCCCGACGACGGCCTGGGCGAGGTCTTCCTCAAGCTCGGCAAGCAGGGCTCGACGCTGGCCGGAGTGATGGACGCGTTCTCGATCGCGATCTCGATCGCGCTGCAGTACGGCGTGCCGCTCGAGGCGTTCGTCTCGAAGTTCGTCAACATGCGCTTCGAGCCGGCCGGCATGACCGACGACGTCGACGTGCGCATGGCGCAGTCGATGATGGACTACATCTTCCGTCGGCTGGCGCTGGACTACCTGCCGTACGAAAAGCGCGCAGAACTCGGCATTTTCACCGCGGAGGAGCGGGCCCGCGCCGTGGCCGCGGCGTACGGCGGGGGAACGGCGTCGGACGACGACGAGGAGCTGGACGTCCAGGCGCTTCAGCAGTCGGCGCCGATCGAGAAGCACGCGTCGGTGACCGAGGCGAGGCTGGCGACGTTGCGTCGGCGGCATCGGCAAAGCCTGCCGACCTAGAGGTGCACAGCTCGACGGAGCTGCTGGAGAAGCAGCTGGGCACTGCGGCCGACGCGCCGCTGTGCTTGAACTGCGGCACGAAGATGCGTCCGGCCGGTAGCTGCTACGTCTGCGAGGGTTGCGGCAGCACCAGCGGCTGCAGCTGATGTCGTCGGCCAGAAAATGACCCCGCTCACGCGGTCAGCAATGTCCTCGAATCGGTCAGCAATGTCCCCGATTCGGTCACGGGGACATTGCTGAGCGGGCGGCGTAGCGGCGCCGGGCCCCGCACGACGAGCTCAACCCTCGGCCGCCTCACGACGCTAGGTGGTGCGGAGCAAGTCGAGCGGACCGTCAGGAGGCGGTCAGCGCCAGAACGCAGACTATCGAGCGGTGCTGCACTGACCGCAGGTCGTGGATATGTGCGCCGTGCGCGGTTCATTTGTTCAACTTTCCCCGCGGCGGCTTTGGCGACGCTGGTTCGGCTTCCCGGTTGCGTGAAAAGAAGCTTCGTGGCCTACCTGGCGGCCCAATAGCTTCGGATTCATGGAGTGGAGCTATCAGACGGCCGAAGAACTCGTGACCGCATTGCGCGCATGTGCGGATTCCTCATAAGTGGCACCGATGCCGCAACTACCTGGCCAAGCCGCCCGCCCGAGGCCCAGGCCGAGATGCGCGACGCCCACTGGACGATCTCCGACACCGAGCAGATGACCGCCGGCGGGATGACCCCTTGGACCGGAGCTGGTCGCCGCCGTGGAACGACGCATCGACGCCTTCGCCGAGCAGTACGCTCGCGGCTGCCCGGCCGCGGTGAAATGCCTGCTGACCGACCGCGAGCAGCTGAGCAGCCGCCTGCCGCTACCCGCTCGAACACCACAAGCGGATCCGGCACTCCAACTTCGTCGAACGCACCTTCTGCGGGACCCGCCGCCGCGTCAAAGTCCTCGGCCGGCTACCCGACGAATCCTCGTGTCTGAACCTCGTCTGGGCTGTGCCATCTTTAGTCCACCTCGCACGAAACTCCACCGAGTTGGGCCCAATCACCGAAGTCGTCGACCTGCTGACCGACACTGCGCTCGCGTTTCGCCTACGAAGAACGCGAACTGATCGCTCCGTTGGCCCAATACGGCTTCTATCCCGGTCAACTGCCGTGACCATCTGTGCCCAACTTGACCATCGACAGCACCGAATTGGTCCAGGGTCCAGGGTGCGGTTGATGCAATCAGCAGCCGTTGCCGCCGCCGGTGAGGTCGGCCTCGGCGATGCTCTTGCGCAGCCGCCGTCCGACCGCGCTGAGCGTACGCAGCTGTGTGTCGGTGAGCGGGTCGATCACCAGTTGACGGACGGCGTCGACATGGCCGGGAGCGGCGTCGCGCACCAGCTGCCAGCCGCTGTCGGTCAGGTGCGCGACGGTGTAGCGGCCGTCGCAAGGGTCGGGTTCGCGACGGAGCCAGCCGCGCTGCTCGAGACGTTTCGCCACGTTCGACAGCCGCGACAGCGAGCCGTTGGCTACCTCGGCCAGCTCACTCATGCGCAGGGTGCGGTGCGGCGCCATCGACAGGTAGCTGAGCACCAGGTACTCGAACAGCGTGATGCCGGAGTCGCGCTGCAGTTGTGCGTCGAGTGGTCCGGGCAGCTGCAGGAACATCATGGCGACGGCGCGCCAGGCTTCCTGCTCGTCGCTTGACAGCCATCGCGTTTCGGGCCGCGATCGCCCCTGCCTGGTCGCCGTCACAGATCACACGATACGCGCCACGTGGCGAAGCGTGACTCACGCGACTCCATCTTGACTTCAAGTCTGAAGTGATATTAACTTCAAGCCTGAAGTGATGCGAAGTCAGCCATCCGTGAGATCACTACCAAGTCGAGAGGCACGTCATGACGCTTTTCCGTCTGGACGCCAGCATTCGGGCCGAGGGATCGGCCAGCCGCGAGATCGCCGACATCGTCGAGCGCGAGTGGCTGGAAGCGCACCCCGGTGACGCGGTCGAGCGGCGCCACATCGGTATCGAGCCGTTGCCGAGCGACGCCTGGGCTGCCGCCGCCACCGCCGGTTGGACGCCGGAGGGACCAGCGCGACCCGCAGCAGCAGGCCGCGGTCAGCCTCGCCGCTGAGCTCGTGGACGAGCTCGTTGCCGCTGACGCGATCCTGCTTGCCGTGCCGCTCTACAACTTCGGGGTGTCGCAGCACATCAAGACCTGGATCGACTTGATCATCGCTGACCCGCGGGCGGCCGACCAGAGCAAGCGTGTGTTGGCGGGCAAGCCGGTGGTGCTCGCGACCGTGCGCGGCGGAGCCTATGGCCGCGAGACGCCCCGGGCCGGGTGGGACCACTCGACCGGGTACCTGGTGCGCATCCTGCGTGACCTGTGGGGTGCCGATCTCACCGTAGTCGAGCGCGAGTTCACCCTGGTTGGCGTCAACCCAGCACTAGACGCGTTCACCGACCAGGCGGCCGAGTTGCACGCCGTCGCACTCGACGAGGCCCGCGAGGCCGGCAAGGCCCTCGGCGCACTCATCATCAAGGCCGCCTGAGCGGCGCTGCGGGGTGCCGCGCCGCGGTGGGGTGCCCCGGGTGGTGACGCGGCACCGCTGCGCTTGCGCGGGGCAAGCGCGGACCCGCCCGGGTTCCCCTTGATCCGAGGGAAAAACGACGATGCCCACCACCTTGACGGCCCTGCCCTAAGGGCGAGTCCCCGCACCGGGAGAAGATCAAAGATCCGGGCGAACTCGAGCTCGAACCGGACCGGCTGCGCGTGCACTACCACACCGCGCGGCTCCACGAGGGCATCGGCTACGTCACCCCCGACGACGAACACCACGGCCGCGGCAAGGCAATCCGCGCCGGACTACTACGCGGTGTTCATCCGCGACCAGCAGGAAACAACCTCGAACTCAAATGCCAGCCCTCAACGGAAAGGCCCACGCGCGCGACGCAACCCAGCACGCCGGTAAAACCCTCGCAGCCAACTCACCCAGACACCACGAAGGAGCACACGTCATGACCACCATCAGCATCATCGGCTCGGGCAACATGGCCACCGCCATCGGCACCCGGGCGGCCAAGCACGGCCACACCGTCGAGCTCATGAGCCGCAACACCGTCAAGGCTCAGGCGCTCGCCGACCAGATCGGCCACGGAGCCACCGTCGGCCACGTACGGGGCACGGCCGGCGGGTGACATCGTCATCGTCGCCGTCCTGTACGCCGGCGCCGTTGACGTGGTCGCGCACTACGGCGATGCGCTGGCCGGCAAGACTCTCATCGACATCACCAACCCGTTCAACACCGACGCCAGCGGAATCGTGACTACCGCAGGCGACTCGGTGTCTCAGCAGATCGCCGCCGCCGCCCCCGAAGGCGCACACGTCGTGAAGGCGTTCAACTCGATCTTCAGCGGCGTCATTGCTGAAGACAAGCCTCTGGACGTGTTCTTCGCCGGCGACAACACCGAGGCGAAAACACGCGTCGCGGCATTTCTGGAGAGCTTGGACATGCGGCCCCTCGACGCAGGAGGGCTCGAGATGACCTACGTCCTTGAATGGGTCGGCATCCTGCTGATGGGCCTGGCACGCAACGGCGCCGGCTTCCACATCGCCTTGGGCGCCAAGGCCCTCTGAACATGGTTCTCCGCATAGTCGGGTCCACGCCCCTTCCAACTGGCGTGCGCACCCGACCGGTAACGCAAGCGCCGAGCAGCAGGCTTATCGAGATGCGGCCATCCGTCGTTGCCGAGTGGGCAGACGGCCGGCTCGAATCGAAGGGAAACGAAATGACGACTGAAACTTGTCGGCGCTCACGGAATTCCCCAGGTTGAGGCGGTTGTCGCTCACGTAATTCCCCAGGTCGGCGCTCACGTAATTCCCCACCGGGAACGCGAGCGTGGCGTCGTGGGTGTGGTCCTCGCGGTCCGAAAGCTGCTCTCGTCGGAACGAGCTGACGGGAGCCCTGGTGGCGAGGAGAAGTTTCAACGTGGTCGACGTGACAGAGATCTTGATCCACTGGCATGCGGGCCGGTCGCAGAGCGAGATCGCGACCAGCCTGGGAGTGGACCGCAAGACGGTGAAGAAGTATCTGGCTCCGGCGATCGGAGCCGGGATCACACCGGGCGACGGGCCGCGCGCGGCCGAGCAGTGGGCGGAGTTGGTCCGCTCGTGGTGGCCCGGGCTGGCCGACACCAAGCTGCGGCAAACGACGTGGCCGCAGATCGAGACCCACCACGAGTTCATCGTGGAGATGCTCGCCGCCGGAGTCACCCAGGCGACGATCTGGCAGCGGCTGCGCGACGAGTGTGGCCTGAGCGCCAGTGTCGCGTCGCTTCGACGTTATGTGGCGGCTGAAGTGTGTCAAGGATTTTGGACAGTTTCTCGCTTGTTGATCACGCAGCGGTCGCTGCGGTCTGGTGGGCGGTGAGGGCTTCGAACGGGGTGCGGTAGCCGAGGGTGGAATGCAGCCGGATCCGGTTGTAGAACACTTCGATGTATTCGGCGACGGCGAACCTCGCGCGGGCTCGGGTGGGGAAGCGGTAGCGGTGGTACATCTCGTTCTTCAGCGAGGCGAAGAAGCTTTCGGCGGCGGCGTTGTCCCAGCACACCCCGGTTCTTCCCCGGCTGGTGCGGACCTGGTTCCGCTTGCAAAATAAGGAGAATTCGGCCGAGGTGTATTGGCAGCCGCGATCGGAGTGAAAGACCGCGTCAGGGTTCACGTGGCCGTGGTCGATGGCCATCTCCAGCGCGTCGACGACCAGCGAGGTGCGCATGTGGTCGGCTAGCTGCCAGCCGACGACCATGCGGGTCGCCAGGTCGATGACGGTCGCCAGATACAGCCAGCCCTCGCCGGTGCGCAGGTAGGTGATGTCACCGACGAGACGCTCGCCGGGCGCGGTGGCGGTGAAGTCGCGGCCGATCAGGTCGGGCGCGTCGACCGGCTGCTCGCCGGGGACGGTGGTGCGCTTGTAGGCGCGGGGCTGCACCGCCTTGAGTCCGAGTTCGCGCATCAGGTCGGCGACCAGGCCGACGCTGCACTCGACGCCGTCGCGGTTCAGCGCGGCGGCGATCCGCCGGCAGCCGAAGGTCTGGCGAGACAGCTCGAACACGCGAGCCACCTCGACCGCGAGCACGCGCCGGCGGGCGGCGGTCGGCGACTCGACCCGGCCCCGCCACGCGTAGAAACTCGACCGCGGCACGTCCAGCAGCCCGCACATCCACGCGATCTTGTAGTTGGCCTTCTCCGCCTCGATCAGCGCGCAGCGCTCGGCTACTGCGGCGTCCGAGCGAAGAAGGCCGCGGCTTTTTTTAGGAACTCGTTTTCCATCCGCAGCCGGCGATTCTCGTCCTCGAGTTCCTTCACGCGGGCACGCTCCACAGGGGAAAGGGGTTGGTCAGGCTCGGGGTGCTCGCGCCGCCAGGCGCTCACCCAGTTGCCGAGTGTGCCGTCGTGCACGCCAAGGTCGCGAGCGACCTCGGCGATCGGCTTGCCGGTCTCGATCACCATCTGCACGGCCTCAGCCTTGAACTGCGGGCTGAACTTGCGGCGCTGCTCGGGCACGGACTCATCCTTTCGGATCAAGAGTCCCTGTCCAAGAACCTTGGTACACCTCAATCTGCGCCGTCGCGCCGGTTGTAGCGGGCGGGGTCCCGAAGCCGTACGGATCGACGGCTCGACGCGCACGGTCGTCCGCGTCTGTGCGGCGCGGACGACCGTTTGCGGGTTATCGCGCTGCGCCTGCGAGGTAGGCGGCGACGATGTAGGTGGCGTGCCGGTCGAGGGAAACTCGGGCGCGGTCGTAGCGCATCGTGGTGCGCGGATCGGCGTGGCTGGCGGCTTCCTGCACGTCACGAAGTGGGACGCCGGCGTCGAGGGCGGCGGTGATGAACGCGTGCCGCAGGGTGTGTGGGCTGATCTTCTTGTCCAGCCCGGCGCGTTTCGCGACCCGGCGCACGATTCGCCCGGCGGCGTGGCGATCCATGCGCTGCCCGTCGGCGCGGCGGAAGATCGGCCCGGCCAGCCGCTCGCCGAGCGCGAGGTCGATCGCCCTCGCCGTGCGTGGCGCCAGCGGGATGGTGACAATCTTGCCGCCCTTGCGCAGCACGGTCAGTGTCCGGTGGCCGCGTTCGAGTCCAAGCTTGTCGATGTCCGCGCCGAGCGCCTCGGAGATCCGCAGCCCGTTGATGGCCAGCAGCGAGATCAGCGCATGCTCGGCAGCAGTGCCGAGCCCGGCGGCGACCAGCAGCGCGCCGACCTCGTTGCGGTCCAGCCCGACCATGTGAGACTCGTAGTCCAGGCGGGGTCGACGTACGTGTGCGGCCGGCGAGTGCTCGAGCAGTTGGCCGTGACAGCGTTGGCTGGCCCCACCGTGACGGACGTAGCTGGCCCCACGCTTCGACACGCTGGGCGGTTGTGACGGAGCTATCTGGCCCCGCCCGGTGACAGTTGCCCTTGTCGGTTTCGGTGACCGGGAAGGGGCGGCGGGTGAGGTCGAGGGTGGAAGTCTTCGAGGCGATCCGGGGTGATCGTCGTCGGGAGGAGTTGTCGATTCGGCAGTTGGCGGATCGGCATCGGGTGCATCGGCGCACGGTGCGTCAGGCGTTGGAGTCTGCGGTTCCGCCGCCGCGCAAGACGCGGGTGTTCGCGGCTCCGCGTGCTCGATCCGGTGAAGCCGCTGATCGACGCGATGTTGCGCGACGATCTGGACGCGCCGAAGAAGCAGCGTCACACGGCCCGCCGGGTGCTCGCCCGGCTGGTGGACGAGCACGGCGCGGTTGACCTGTCGTACTCGACGGTGCGGGACTATGTCGCCAAGCGTCGTCCGGAGATCGCCGCGGAGGCTGGCAAACCGCTGGAGTCAGGCTGCGTGCCGCAGACGCATCCGCCGGCGGCCGAGGGCGAGGTGGACTTCCACGACCTGTGGGTGGTCTTGCGCGGGGTGAAGACGAAGACCGCGCTGTTGACGATGCGCCTGTCGTTTTCCGGACGTGCGGTGCATCGGGCCTCGCTGTCGCAGGGGCAGGAGGCGTTCCTGGAAGGTCATGTCTACGCGTTCGAGCGTCTCGGCGGGGTGCCGCTGGACAAGATTCGTTACGACAATCTCAAGCCGGCCGTGTCACGCGTGTCGTGTGGTCGCACACGCCAGGAGACCGATCGGTGGGTCGCGTTCCGCTCGCACTACGGCTTCGACCCGTTCTACTGCGTGCCCGGCCATGAGGGCAGCCACGAGAAGGGCGGCGTCGAGGGCGAGGGCGGCCGGTTTCGCCGCAACCACTGCGTCCCGATGCCGGTCGTGGACTCGATCGAGGAGCTCAACGAGCTGCTGGAGAAGTGGGACGACGCGGACGACCGTCGCCGCATCGGCAACCGGGTCGGCAGTGTCGGCGCGGATTGGGCCTTCGAACGCGAGTTGTTGCGCCCGCTGCCGGCAGACGGGTTCGACACCGCGCTCACCGTGACGCCGCGGGTCGATCGGTATGCGCAGGTGATGGTGCGCTGCAACCAGTACTCGGTGCCGGCCCGGTTCATCGGCCATCGGCTGCGGGTCAAGCTGTCCGCCTCCGCGGTCACCGTCTTCGACCGCAACACCGTGGTGGCCCGCCATCAGCGCGCGGCCGGCAAGGGCGTGAAGGTCCTCGACCTGGACCACTACTTGGAAATCCTGGCGCGCAAACCTGGCGCGTTGCCCGGCGCCACGGCTTTGGCGCAGGCGCGCGCGGCTGGGGTGTTCACCCCGACGCATGACACGTTTTGGGCCGCGGCCCGCAAAACCCTCGGTGACGGCGCGGGGACGCGGGTGCTGGTCGAGGTTCTGCTGTTGCACCGTCGGCTCGCCCGCGCCGACGTGCTCGCCGGCATCAGCGCCGCGCTTTCTGTCGGCTCGGTCAACGCCGACGTCGTCGCGGTCGAGGCCCGCAAAGCCGCGCGGCAGCGTGGCGCCGCGCCGACACCGGTCCAGACCCCACCGATCGAGACGACGCCACGCCGCCAGCAGGTGGTGAGCCTGACTGAGCGCCGCCTCGCGGACCTGCCCGGCGATGATCGGCCGCTGCCGAGCGTCGATGCCTACGACGACCTGCTCGGAAAGGCCAGCTCATGAGCGCAACCACGACCAAGCCAGCGACCAGGCGTGGCGTCACCGAACAGGCCGCGCTCGCCGCGATCGATTCCGGCACCCGGGTGTTGCGGCTGCCCACCATCCGCGACCGGTTCGGCGAGATCGCCGCCGCCGCCGAACGCGAGCAGCTGTCCTACTTGGGGTTCTTGGCCGAGCGGGTGATGGCCGAGTGCGACGACCGGGACAAGCGCCGCGCCGCCCGCCGCGTCCACGACGCCGGGTTCCCCCGCGACAAGCGCATCGAGGAGTTCGACTTCGACGCCAACAAATCCATCAGCCCCGCGGTGATCCACCAGCTGACCACGTGCGCCTGGGTCAAGGCCGGGCACCCGCTTTGTCTGATCGGTGACTCCGGAACCGGGAAAAGCCACCTGCTGATCGGGCTGGGCGCCGCGGCCGCCGAGTCCGGCTACCGGGTCCGTTACACGCTGGCGTCGAAATTGGTGAACGAGCTCGTCGAGGCCGCCGATGACAAGCAGCTGTCCAAGACGATCACCCGCTACGGCCGCGTCGATCTCCTCTGCCTGGACGAGCTTGGCTATATGGAACTTGATCGCCGCGGCGCCGAACTGCTGTTCCAGGTCTTGACCGAAAGGGAGGAGCGCTCGGCCGTCGCGATCGCCTCCAACGAGCCGTTCTCCGGCTGGACCAAGACCTTCACCGACCCGCGGCTGTGCGCCGTTATCGTCGACCGGCTGACCTTCGCCGGACAAATCATCGAGACCGGGACCACCAGCTACCGGCTCGCCCACGCCCGGGCCCGGCGCGCCGCCGGCTGACCAAGCCAAGCAGCCGGGACCAACCGGATGGGTCGATAAAGTCCCCGGGGTGATGGTCACCGATCTGCGCCACTTCCTCGACCTGCCGCCCGACAGCCCCGGGCCGGCGCGGCGACTGGCCGAGCACCTGGGCGACATCGTTCGGGCAGCCACAGCAGGTGACACCGGCGCCGCGTGGGAAACCGCGTTGCCGTGCCGACGCCGGCCGGCAAACCGGGCCTGCCCGGGTCGGATGATCGTCCAGCGCGGCGAGGCCCGCGCGCCGATTCGATGGCGGTGCGGCGTCTGCGACGACACCGGCGTGATCGGCAACTGGGAGGACACGCCGTTCGATCTGCGCCGCCGCCGCCTCACCATCGCCGAACCCGCCAACGACATCGTCATCGCGAACGAGATCGCGGCAGCACTGCGCGATCTGCAATTGCTGGACCCGGACTGCGAACGACTCGTCTTCCGCGTCCGCGCCCACCACGACGGAGCTGTCCTGTCCGCCAGCGACGAGGACCTAGAGGAGCTGATAGGGGCCGTGGCCGCCGAAGCCAATCATGAACCCAACCGGCGCCGCCAACAACGACTCGACGCCGCATTCGACGCGCTCAACGACGCGGTCGCCAGCGACCGGTGAGCCGCTGAACATCACCGGAATTCGAAAGCGCGAGAGCGCAACGGCTGGTGGCGCCACTCCAGCGCCCGAGCACGCCGCCACCAAGTCCGCGTCGAACGCCGGATCGCCCCGCGACACCCACACCCTCCCCTCGAGCAGCTCAGATGGGGCCAGCCAGCCCCGTCACAGTGGGGCCACGTTGGGTTGACATTGCCAAGCAGTTCTTCTTCGACGGCGTAGCGGTAGAAACCGGCGATCGTGCACAGCCGACGCGCGATCGTTGCTCGCGCTCGACCGGCGGCCTCCATGTCCCGGCCGAAGCACTCGATATCCGCGCGGCGCGCGGCGAACAGCCGCAGCCCACGCCGGGTGCACCAGGACATGTATTGGCGCAGGTCCAAGGTGTAGGCATCCCGGGTCAGCCCGGAGTAGCCGGCCAGGAACCCGGCGAGCGCGGCGCGCTCGCCGTCGCTGAACAGCGGCTCGGACACCGGCACGAGTTCCGTACCGGCGATCGCAGTGGTGGTGGTGGTCATCGCGACCTCCAATGATCGAGCCGGAGCCCGACCTCAGGGACAAGCCCCGGCAGCCAATGAACGCCGAGGCTATGGCCTCGCCGAATACGCAGGAGCGCCGAATCGGTGCCCGGGTGGCACGGGCGCGGACCAGCACACCTGGGTCGATATGTGCGAGGACGTGCCGCCGCGCGGGCCTAACCGGCCCCATCGAGCGGTCTTCGCCGATACCGGTGGCATGTGCGTCGCCGCCAGACGCTCAAACCGTCGGCTGCGCCATCGTCGGACTTCGACCCGCAGAAGGTTGAGTTAGCGGGGGTAGTGCTGTCTGGCGCCAGGCGTGCCCGGCGATGAAGCTACAGGTGGCTCTCATTGTCCGCTAGCGTCGGGTGACCGGCTACCAGGGCCGGTGAGCGCGCTTCAGGCGTGGGTACGCGCTAGCGGTTTAGGGGGCAGCAGGTCGTGCGAGCTAGCCGGTTCGCCGCGTGCTTCGTGGTGCTCGCGGTTGGTGGTGCTGGGTGCACCAGCGCGGCGCCAGGTCAGACCGCGCCGTCGCAGCTGGCGGCCGACGATGCCTCTGCGGTCGCCGTGATGGGCAGTCCGTGCCCGACCTTCGGCCCGTCGGTTTCGGAGCCGGTGCCGCGTGGCGACGCGGCGATCGCCGCAGATCCGGTGTCGGGGAGGGTGCTGTTGCTCACCGGTACTGCCCCCAGCGGCTCCGTTCAGGCCTGGCTGTTCCGGGACAACGACTGGCATCAAATGCCCGCCGCCTTGCCGTCGTTTGTGGCACCGCCGCTACTGACCTATGACGCGGCACTTGGCGAACCGCTTGTTGTCGACGACGCTCAGGCTTGGACATTCGACGGACACACGTGGCGCGGCACGATCGCGCCTCCCAAAGGCGTCACCATGGTGGCGATGACCTACGACCCGGCCCTAAAGGACGTCTGAGGTGTACTAAGGATCTTGGACAGGGACTTCTGATCCGAAAGGATGCCGTCCATGTCCGAGCAGCGTCGAAAGTTCAGCCCGCAGTTCAAGGCTGAGGCGGTGCAGATGGTGATCGAAACCGGCAGGCCGATCGCCGAGGTGGCCCGTGACCTTGGTGTGCGCGACGGCACGCTCGGTAACTGGGTGGGCGCCTGGCGGCGTGAGCATCCCGAGCCGGACCAGCCCCTGACACCTGTGGAGCGTGCGCGCGTGAAGGAACTGGAAGATGAGAATCGCCGTCTGCGGATGGAAAACGAGTTCCTAAAAAAAGCCGCGGCCTTCTTCGCCCGGACGCCGCAGTAGCCGAGCGCTGCGCGTTGATCGAGGCGGAGAAGGCTAACTACAAGATCGCCTGGATGTGTGGGTTGTTGGGTGTGGCCCGGTCGAGTTTCTACGCTTGGCGGAACCGGGTGGAGACCGCGACCGCGGCCCGTCGTCGTGAGCTCGCGGTCGACGTCGCCCGCGTGTTCGACACCTCCCGCCAGACGTTTGGCTGTCGGCGGATCGCTGCCGCGCTGAACCGAGCCGGCATCGAATGCAGCGTCGGCCTGGTCGCCGACCTGATGCGCGAGCTCGGGCTGAAAGCGGTGCAGCCACGGGCGTATAAGCGCACCACGGTACGCGGTGAGCAGCCGATGGACTCACCGGATCTGCTCGGTCGCGACTTCACCGCGACCGCACCCGGTGAGCGTCTCGTCGGTGACATCACCTACCTGCGCACCGGCGAGGGTTGGTTGTACTTGGCGACCGTGATCGACCTGGCGACCCGCATGGTCGTCGGCTGGCAGTTGGCCGACCACATGCGCACCAGCCTGGTCGCCGACGCGTTGGCGATGGCGATCGCGCACGGCCACGTCCGACCCGATGCGATCTTCCATTCGGATCGTGGCTGCCAGTACACATCGGCCGAGTTTGCCTTATTTTGCAAGCAAAACCGGGTCCGTACCAGCCTTGGGCGCACCGGTGTGTGTTGGGACAACGCGGCCGCCGAAAGCTTCTTCGCATCGCTGAAGAACGAGATGTACTACCGCTACCGCTTCCCCACCCGGGCCCGCGCCAGGTTCGCTGTCGCCGAATACATCGAAGTGTTCTACAACCGGTGCAGGTTGCACTCCACTCTCGGCTACCGCACCCCTTTCGAAGCCCTTACCGCTTACCAGATCGCAGCAACCGCTGCGTGATCGAACACCGAGGAACTGTCCAAGATTCTTGACACAGGTCAGTCTTTGCTGTCGCGGACCCGTCGGCGACGCCCTCGCTGGACACCTACACCTTCGACGGCACCGGGTGGACCGCCGTGCAGACCACTACCCGACTACCGGGCACCGGCAGCGACCACCTGAGCCTGGCGTGCGAGGGCGACTGTCAGCGGGTGCTCTTGTTCTACGGCGACGGCTTCTTCATGGGGCCGGTCGGAACAGATCTCGCGCACACGAGCCGGACGTGGCAGTTCAACGGCAGCGACTGGACGCCGCTGCACCCCTCGCACACACCACCTCTGCGATCTGGTCAGGCAACAGCAACCAACCCGCGTACCGGCCAGCCGCTCCTATTCGGCGGGTTCGGCATATTCCATCCGTCGACCAAGGCTGCCGCCTACAACGACGTTTGGACGTTCGACGGACACGACTGGCAAACCATCGGCTCCTAAGAACGCGCGGATGATCGCACGAGCCCGCTGCCAGATCGTCACACTCGGCGTCCCCGACACCCGAACGGCGCACCTGCATGGCACCTCAGGCCGGCATCTAAGTCGCCGGCGCCATACCGATCGACGGCTAAGCGGCTATCGCTCGAGTTCTTGACGGGCACGATCGACTAGTAGCTGTGCCCACTTGACCGCGTTGCGAGCGCGCTGAGCAGGAATCGTCAGTACGCCGTAGTGAGCCTCGCCCTTCAGATCGAGAAGTCGCACGAGGGTCGTAGCCAGCTTCTTGCCGTCAGGTGTCGCCTCCTCAAGCAGGGCAGCGGCCGCTCGATGGTCCTCGCCGCGGTGGATCTGACCCAGGCGGCATGCACAGATCGCGTCGGAGGCCGCAATACCTGCCAAGACTGCCAAGCCTGCAGATACACCTGGCATCTCGTCACGGTCTGGCTCCCCGAGTACGAGTTCCGCTACCTGCAGGTAAGCCACGCCGGCGCGAAGTCGCACGCGCGCATTGTCGAGTGTTGCGGGGCGTGTGCGTCGTGCTCTAGCCACGGGCGTGCCGATTTACGGGCCAGACCGTGAACACACGCGACTTCATCAACTCGATCCCGTCGCGCTCGACCTCCGCGAACAGTGGCTCACTGGTGTCACTGGGATATCGCCACTCATGGAAGGCGATGTCGACGACTTGCAGCGCATTTCCAGTCCATCCTTGTACGAGCTGCCGCAGCCGGTCGACCTGCTCCTCCCAGTGTCGCTCCGCTTCGACCTCGCCGCTCGATGCCATGAACTCTCCGACCGCGTCGGCAACCTGCGACCCAAGATGCGTGTTCGCGCGCGGGGGCTTCTTTTCGCCGGGGAAAGGAGGATGCACCAGCAGAAGGTCTATGTCACTCGACTCGTCGCCGTCGCCCCGGGCGGCCGAACCGAAGACGTTCGCATACAGCGGACGAGGACGCCATTGCGAGAACTCCCCACGAAACCGGCTCCAGAGTTCCAGCCGGAGGCCCGCAAGTGCGTCGGCGATACTCGCAGCGACGTGGTCGCGGTTGAGCTCGTGAACCTGATTTCGGCCCATCAAGGTCGAACGTACGATGCCCTGCTCCACGAGCCTCGCAAGACTGCGTCGTATCCCGATTTCCGAGCCCCGGACGGCCTGTTCGGCAACCTGGCCGACGGACAGCGGTTTGCCGGCTCCCGCGAGCACAGCCAGGACGGCGCCGTCCAGAGTGGCCGTCACTGCGCGTGTCGGATCAGATAGGTCCATAGCAGAAACGATAGTAACCTATCGTCTCTGATAGTGCGAGCTTCACGCGCGAAAGCTCTAGGGGCATCTGGCCACAGCCAGCACCTACCGATCCATCCGTGCACGCGACTCGGTTGGCGGACCCACGCAGATCGAGGCCTCAGTGCGCGTTACGCCGACGCCGGGATATCCCGATGCAGCCCACGCTGCTTCGGATGATGGAAGTCCAGTGGACACCGCGGCTTTACACCGCCGAACCTTCCATCCGCGCGGGCGACCCTGGCCCCGCCGACGGCTGCGGAGCGGCGCGGATCGACGGCAATGTGCGCGTCGGCATGTGGCGCGCTCGCGCATCCGGGGCGCCGCGCGTTCAGCTGAACGCAGGTCGGGCGTATCGCTGCGGTGCTCAGCAACGGCGTCGAGCGTACGCACCCGCTGCGCTCGGAACGACTCATCTGCGTTCGCGCGGCGCCACGCCGGACCACCCGACCGCCGTACCGAAGCGACGGCTCCGGCGCGCATTCCATTGACGTGGATCCGACAATGCGCTTTGGCAGCCGGCGTCTATGAAGCAGCACATCGGGCGCGGGGTGGGGCGTCGCGGCATGCCTTGGCGACGGCGTCGGTGGAGTCGACCGACCGCAGCGACTTCGTCAGTTGTAGCAGCGAGTCCGGCTTGCTGTCGGTGATCGGGCCGGCAAGCTCGAAGGCGTGGCCGTTGGCGATCCAGATCAGCCGACCGACCCCGTCGCCGAGGTCGCCGAACAGCCCGCGGCGACCGCCGACCTGGACGACGGTCGTGCGGCTCGTGTCGTGTGGCGAGCGGTAGGTCGACGCGGTGCTCGCAGGCACTGCCAACTGCGGGTTCAGTGCCAGGCCGGCGGCAGCGCTGGTGACCGACAGATCCACTCCGCTGAGCAGGGTGCTGCCGGTTCGGCGGTCGTAGGTCACCGACCACCACACCGTGCTGGTACAGCCGTCGCTGGTCAGCGACCCGGCGGCGCTGATCGGCTGGTAGCCGGGCGGGGGTGGGGACAACAGGTAGGTGTAGCCGCGCAACCGCTTGGGGGTGGCCGGCCCGACGGAAGGTGACGCCGGGCTACATCCCTGCCCGGCCGGGGAAGATGGACCCGCGGACGCGCCGAGGCTCCTCGCGGTGCGGTCGCGTCCTGCCACCAAGATGCCAAGCGTGGCTGCGCCGCCCACGGTCAAGCAGGCCAGGACGACCACCCCCCAGCGGGGCGTGCGCCGGGCATCGCGCGACATCACGCCCCTCCAACGCCGGGTCCGTGCGAGCCCAATCCGAGGCCCGGGGTGGCGACGGCCGGCACCGTTGCCGTCAGCCAGGAAGCATTCAGCAGATACTGCCACGGCGCGACCGTGAGCGTGAACCGCAGCGCTCCGTCTGCGGAGGCGCCGACGCTGCCAAGAGCCGGCCCAACCACCGCAGCGGCGGCGCACGGCCGTGACCGGGGTGATCGAACATCGCGTCGCCGCAGCCAGCGGCCCGATCCCGTGCTCGTCGCCGTCCCGGCAAACCGGGCGCCGAACAACTCATCGGCGCGGCCGACGTGATCCTGCGATCGGCGTCGCGGCCGCGCAGATCGACGGATAGGCGCCCGCGCGACGGCGCTCGAAACCAGCGGCCGCAAGCGGCGTTATCCGCTGGACCAACACGATCGCGCGGGCGAGTCTATAAACGTGCTGGAAGCTTCCACCGTCGTCCACCTGACGCGGGCCCTGGTGGGCTCCAATGCGGACTGGTGCGTCGTCGGCGGGTGGGGTGTTGACGCACTCTTTGGCGAAGAGACACGCCTGCACAAGGACTTAATGGGTGTGTTCCTATTCGCGGCCAAAGAATCGGGCGTTGTTGCGTAGGTGGGAAGGCGTCAGGCCCGGCGCTGGGCCGGGCCTGACGGTGGTTCAGAGTGCTTCTCGTAGATCGGCGAGCAGGTCGCGGAGTGCTCGGGTATCCCGTGTGCAGGTTTCCCAGATAATGTCCGCGCTGAGTGCCGCCACGGGGCCGTAGGCGATCTTGTCCCGCATCTTGACCGGGGCGGAAAACGGTTCGGTGCCGACTGGAATGTCGCACTTCCGGCAGTACTGTTTGAGCAAGCTGCCGATGTTCACCCACAGGAACGTCAAGGCGAGTTGCCGATCACGCGAGCCGGCGAAGGCCGCGCGGCCTTCGCCGGTGAGCACGGCCACGCGATCCAAGGCGTGGACGGCGGCGTCGAGTTCCGCCGCCCCGACAGGGGCGGCACTCACGCGGCTTGATCAGCTGCGAGCGGTCCCCGGTCGTTTTGACGGGCAAACGCGGTGTCGGATGGGATCACGGAGACGTTTGCGCGCAGCAAGCCTTCGGCCTCGATCTCGAAGCGGGCGATGCCCAGGTAGGTCGTGCCCGGTTCGACGTCGGCGATGACCTGCCCGTCACCAGCCCGCCGGAAATTCGACACGCCGTGCTTGGCGCCGAGGTCTGCGAGCACCCGCGCATAGCGGATGAGCTGTTCCTCGGAGGCCGGGTTCATGTCACTGATGGTAGTGGCCATGGTGATCGTTTACACGTCCTTTCGGGCGTCACCGTCGGCGCTGGGGGCGTCACCCAAACAACCGACCGAGCATCCAGCGCGACTACTGGCTGCCGCGCAGCACGAGCAGCAGGCACGCGACTTGGAGCCACCCGGTGGCCGACACGGTCGTGTTCTCGAACGACTTGGCCAGGGCTACAAGAAATGCGACGAGGATGCTCACTGTGGTGCTCCTGGGGTTGGACCGCGCTGCGACCAATGACGAGGTTGCGGTAGCGCTGGCGACAGGCAGCCACCGGCTGATGGGTGGCTCCGCGTGGTTGTGGTCACGCGAAGCCTTCACCGACGCGATCGACGTGTTGGTCATCGACGAGGCAGGCCAGTTCTCATTGGCCAACGCGATCGCGGTTTCGCGTAGCGCGCGTGGGCTGGTGCTGCTTGGCGGTCGCCGAAGCGCCGCGAGCTGCACCCATACGCGCAGCGGAGCCACCATGGCGATGCGTTTCAACACGTCGACCAGATGCAGCCCAAACAGCAGCACGAGAAAGCGCCATTCCAATGACGCGTGGTGCTGGTGCAGACGGCTCGCGGCGAGAAAGCCGATGAACACCCACAACGGAAACGCTTGCTGCCGCACGACCATCAGCGCTAACAGCGCGAGCCCGACTCCAAGCAATGCTGGCTGCGGATACGCAATGACGCACAGCGACACTCCCACCACGGCGGGCGCGAGTCGCACCACAACCCCAGGCAAGCGCGGAGCAGCGCCCCAGGTCAGGCTCATGCGTTCTCGCGGCGTTTCAGGGGCAGAGCACGCCGATCGGGATGACGGCGACGCCGTCCTTGCGGACGTAACCGTAGGTTGCGGTTGTGATGACGCCGAGCACGGCGGGTTCCCCGCTCTTGCGGGGGTCGATGACGCTCTTGAAACGCTGCAGGGACGCCGCGGCCTCATCGACGCGCTCTGGCCCGAGCTTCACCTCGCTCCCCACGTGCCGTTCGGCAATTGCAGGACGACGTCGGCTTCGACGCCGTTGCTGTCGCGGTAGTGCGAGACCGTTCCGCCCAAGGCGCGGTGAGCACCCGCAGGTCGCGCACGACCATCGACTCGAACAGGAAGCCTGCGTAGCGCAGATCGGCAAGTAACCGCGAGGGAGTGGCGGCGAGCGCTGCGACTGCCAACGATGGGTCAACGAAGTGCCGCTTGACTTCCCGGCGCAGGGCCGCTTTGGAGCGCAGGTGCGGCGACCATGCTGGCGCGTCTTCGACGAGCATCAGCCGATCGAGGGCGCCCAGGTAGTCGTAGATAGTGCTACGCGCTAAAGCTGTCTCCTCGCCCTCTGTCTCGCGCGCAAGCGCACTGATTTTAGCCTCGGTGGCGACGTTGCGCGCCAGCGACGTGAGCAATCGATCGAGCCGTGCCGGGTCTCGGCGAGTGCCCAGCGTCGCCGCGACGTCCACCTCGCGGGCGTTCGTCAGGTAATCGCGGTTTTGCTGAAGCGAGGCGTCGAGGTCGCGCGTCAGGTTGGCCGGCCACCCCCCGACGGCGATGTGTTCGAGGAGTTCCACGACGCCGAGCCCGGGGTCGGGACACGCGATCCGTTGCCCGGCAAGCAGCCCCGCGATAGACACGTCAGCGGACGAGTGGCCCAACTCGTAGAGGCACATCGGCCGCATCCCGATTCGGGCGAAGCGACCAGCGCCGCTGTGCCGAACGATGTCGTCTGTTGGGGTCGACGAACCAGTGAGGACGAACTGGCCTGGTGCCTGCCGATCGTCGACCGTGTGACGCACGTGGTTCCACAGTGTGGTGCCGCCGAGTTGCCACTCGTCGACCAGTCGGGGAGCGGCACCATCGAGTACCAGCGCAGGCGCCACCTCAAGCGCTGCGCGTGCGTTGCTGTCGACGTCGAGTAGGACTTCGCTGGCCGCCACCCGCCGGGCGGTCCAGGTCTTGCCGCAGGCCTTCGGCCCCTCCAGCAGAACGGCGCCGGCCGACGCCAGCCGTTCGCGGAGCTGGTCATCTGCCACCCGCCGCCGGTATGTCACCGCCCGGCCAGGCTACATTTTGAGGAGCATTTGGACTACAGATTGGCTGCGACACACACTACAGTCCGAGCAGCGGAGGCTATCCGACAACACTCGGGCTGCAACTAGGCGACCCGCCAGACTCGCCAGAGCGACGACGGGTCGGAGTAGGGGTCGCCGTGTAGCAGCACGAGGTCGGCGGGTCCGCCTTCGCGGATGACCCCGGCGTCCGGCTCACCGAGCAGCACACCGCCGTTGCGGGTCGCCGCAGCGAGCGCCTGCCACGGTTGAAGTCCAGCGGTGACAAGGCATTCGACTTCCCACGCGAGCTGGTTGGCGCGCAGCGACCCGCCGCCGAAGTCAGTGCCGGCGGCGATCAGCACGCCAGCACGAGATGCGAGCCGCACGCTTTCGTGCGCCCATTCGCGTCGTCCGGCGATTTGCGACGCGCCGGCGGGGGAGGCGAAGCGCGGCAGCGCCGTCGTCCGGCCGAAGGAGCGCCACGACTCCATCACCGCCAGCGTCGACACCATCGCGACGCCACCAGCGGCCATCAACGCCGCGACGCCGGCGTCGAGTTGAAAACCGTGCTCGAGTGAGTCGACTCCGGCCTCGGCGCCGACCCGCGCACCGGGCAGCAGTCCGGAGTGGGCGGTGACCCGCGCGCCCCGGCTGCGCGCATGCGACACCACGGCGCGAACCTCGTCGACGGTGAACGGCGCGGTCTCGCGGTCGGGTCCGTCGAGGTAGAGCTTGACGAGGTCGGCGCCGTCGTCCAGCTGTTTGCTCACCGCGTCGATCAGGTCGGCGCCGTGGTCGACCTCGACGCTGAGGTCTGACGGCAGCGAGCCGGTGCGGGTGATCCAGGTGCCGGCCGCGCGCACGTAGGGGTATTCGCGTCGTCCGGCCCACCGGTCGCGGACGCCGAGGGCGAGCGCGCGGGTGCGTCCGTCGACGGGGTCGGTGCGGCGCGGCGAGCCGACGTCGCGGGCCCAACGCACGCCGGCCGCGCGTTGCAGGCGGGCGTTGTCCTCGGCGACTTTCAGCAGCTTTTCCGCGGAGTCGAAGCCGCGGTCGATCCAGTGCGCGCCGCCCGGCAGCGTCAGATGGCTGTGGCTGTCGACGAGTCCGGGCACGATCGTGCAGCCGGAGGCGTCGACCACCTCCACGTCAGGGCCGGGGTCGGGCTCGTCGTCGGTTGGGCGGATCCACTCGATCCGGTCGTCGATGACCAGGACGCTCATGCCGAGTTGTAGGTCGGGGCCGGTTCCGTCCGCGAGGGCCGCGTCTCGATACAACACGCCTGGCATCTCGCCACTGTGTCACACGAGTTCGGGTGCCCGGTCGGGCAGCGGCGAGCCGAGCGTCTAGCGCGTGGCCTTGCCGACGAGCTCTTTTAGAACGCTCGCCGGCGCCGGGCCGCCAGGACCAGGGAACTCGGTGCCTGGCGCGACGTACGGCTGACCGTACGCAGGCGTGTCGGGTTGGAAGCGCCATCCCTCCGAGAGCGGGCCGACGTCATACGCGTCGTGACCGATCGAGTCGAGGAACTCAGACACCGCCCTCTTGGCACCTTCGTCGTCGCCGGCGATCGGGAGCGCCGAACGCTCAGGGTCGCCGGCCTGGCGCGCAAGCGCGGTCAGGTGCTCGAAGTAGATGTTGTTGAACACCTTCACCACATGCGCGTTCGCGAGATGCTCCTGAAGCAGTTCGCTGCTCGTCGTCGATCCGTCGTCGAGCGCGGCGATGTGGCCGTCGCGCTGGGAGTAGTAGTTCATCGTGTCGATCACGGGCTTGCCATCCAGCGTAGCAACCGGCACCGAGCGGTAGGCCTTCAGCGGAATCGTCACAACGACGATGTCGCCGGCGGCGGCCGCCTCGGGCGGAGTCGCTGCTCGCGCGTGGGGGCCGAGCTGACCGACCAGGTCAGCCAGCGTCTCAGGTCCTCGACTGTTGCTGAGCATGACGTCGTGGCCCGCGTTTACCGCAAGCCGCGCCACCGTCGCGCCGATGTGTCCGCTGCCGATGAATCCAATCGTCGCCATGCTGGTGCAAAGTGTCGATCCGGCGACGGCATTCCCGATCCGCGTGCTTCGGGGAACTGGCGGACCGTCTCAGGTGATCGGCCGACTCACGTCGTCCGCGATTTTCGTGGTCGGGTGGACGGCTCTCGCTTGGAGTCGCCGTCGTCAGCGGGTCGGGGTGTCGTCCGTCAGCACGGCCCGCCGGAGCCCAAGTGCGCGTACCGTGGTCGCGATGGCCCCTTCTTCATGCCCATGAGGCAGGCGCACTGCTCATCACGAAGAAGGAGAACGCGATGGCGAGCAAGAACAAGAGCGGCCGCGAGACGCGCAAGCCCAAGCAGGAGCAAAACAAGCGGGTCAAAGGCCAGACACCCTCGCCCGTCAACCAGGCCGTCGAGGCGACTCGAACGAACCGCGCGCAGCCGAAGCGTTAAGGCTGGCCACTAAACCAACCAGCACGGCTAGCAACTGCTTCGACAGCATCGCGCTGTGCGGCGCCGCGGTCGTCAAAAACCGATGGGCTCCCTAAGCAGCAGGACGATTCCCCGGCCTCGCTCAGGTTCGGCGTTGAGATTCAACAGCCGGTTGACGGCACTGGCTGCCCGATGCCCGACAGCCGGAGCGTCTCGATGACGCCCGCCGAGCGGGTCGCGTTCATCCTGCACGACATCTTCAGGTATTCCTTCGCCGAAGTGGCCGAGATCGTCGGCCGCACCCCGGCGGCGTGCCGATCGCCCGTGCCTGGGTCGAAATCGCCAAGCGCGCGACGAGCAGCATGACAGTCCTCGAGCGGACGGTGAACGGGCAGCCCGGTCTCGTGGCTCAGCAAGACGGCGTCACGGTGACGGTGTTCGCCTTTGAACTCGCCGGCGACCGGATCAAGAACATCTGGGTGGTGCGCAACCCCGAGAAGCTAGCCAGCTGGCCGACGAGTTGACGCCGTTCGTGGCCGGCTCCTCCAGGAGCCGGCCACCGAACCGAGCATTCAGTCAGGGTCGGATCTCGATGATGCGGTTGACCGGGGTGTCGACCGCGCGGCGGAATCGGCTGAAGCCACCTTGGGTGGCGACCGATTGAAGCTGCTCGTCGGTCGCTTGCGCGCCGAGCGCCCAGCCGCCCTTTTGGGAGCGCGCGGACGGCGTGCAGATCAACGTGGACGCGGAGTAGAACAGCCGGCCGATCGGGTTGAGGTTCGCCTCGACCGCGTCGCCGGCCATCGGCTCGACGAGCAGCCAGGTGCCGTCGGCGGCCAACGCGGACCGGATGTGGCGGGCCGCGCCGACCGGGTCGCCCATGTCGTGCAGAGCGTCGAAGACGCAGACCAACCCGTAGCCGGCGCCGTCGAAGTCCTGCGCCGACGCCACCTCGAACCGCACCCGGTCGGCGACCCCCGCCTTCGCGGCGGCCGCCCGCGCGGCCTCGATCGAGGCCGGGTGGATGTCGAACCCGACGATCCTGGAGTTCGGGTAGGCCTGCGCGAGCAGGATCGTCGACGCGCCGTGGCCGCATCCGACGTCCGCGACCGCCATGCCGGCCCGCAGCTTCTCCTCCACGCCGTCCAGCGCCGGGATCCAGGCCGAGGTCAGGTAGGCGGCGTAGCCGGGCCGGAAGAACCGCTCGACGCCGACGTACAGGTCGTGGTGGTGCTCCCCCCAGCCCACCCCGTCGCCGGCGCGGAGCGCGGCCGTCAACTTCTCCTCGTCCTTGAACAGCGACGCCGCCAAGAACACCCCGGCCGTCAAGAACGTCGGGGAGGACTCGTCGGCCAGGCACGCCCGCTGCTCCGGCGTCAGGTGGTAGCGGCGGGTCGCCGGGTCGTACTCGCAATACCCCGACGCCGCCTGCGCGTTAAGCCACTCCTGGGTGTACCGCTCGTCGCAGCCCGCCGCCGCGGCGACCTGCCGCGCCGTCGCCGGGCCGACGTCGCCGACCGCCCGATACAGGCCCAGCCGGTCGCCCACCGCCACCGTCACCGCGTGGTGCGTCGCGGCCAAGTCGTTGATGAACTTGTGCATGAACTCGCCAAGCGCAGCCTGGTCAAGCTCCTCGAGAACCGTCGCACTCATGTCTGCTCCTTCAGTCGCTTTGGGGTTGGGTCGCCGACCGCGGCCAGCCGCGCCGGGTTGGCGCGCACGGCCCGTGCTCCCGGACCGCGCGAGCGTTGTCGCGCGATCGGCGGGCAAGACGCGCCGTCCGCGCGTCGTCCATCAGCTCAGATCGGCGAACGGCGGCCCGCTCGGCGATCAACAGTCCGGTGAACATCTGCGGCTCCTGGCTTGGTTTGACGTCGGCGGGTTCGACGCTCCCGGAGTGGCGAGCCGCTGCCATCCGTGCCGACCACGGGTCCACCACGTAGCGGGCACGGGTTCAAATCGCGGGTGGGCGAACCGGCCTGCGCGGGGCAGGATGAGCGGGTGACCCAGACGCTGCGGGTGTCTGAGCGCGAGGCCGAGGTGCTGGCCGCGCTCGGCGAGCACCTGTCCAACGCGCAGATCGCGTCCCGGCTGACGCTGTCGGTGCGCACGGTCGAGACGCACGTGTCGTCGTTGCTGCGCAAGCTCGGCGTCTCGGATCGCCGGGAGCTTGCCGCGCTGGCGCCCACGATGGTGGGATCGGACGTCGCGGCCGAGGCCGGGCGGGTGCGCGGTCTGCCGCCGACCTGGACGCCCTTCATCGGTCGGGTGCGCGAGCAGGGCGAGCTGGTCGTCCGCCTTGAACGCGTCGCGGTTGGTGACCCTGCTCGGCCCGGGCGGCGCCGGCAAGACCCGGCTCGCGGGTCAGGTGGCGACGCGGCTTGCCGACACGCTGCCGCTGGGTGCGACGTTCGTGGGGCTGGTCAGCACCCGGCCGGGTTTCTTCCTGCAGACCGTGGCGTCCGTGCTCGGCGTGACCGAGCGACCTGGCGAGCCGTTGCGGGAGGCGGTGTTCGTCCGGCTGCGACCAGGCCGCTCGTTGCTGGTGCTCGACAACTGCGAGCACCTCGTCGAGGAGACCGCCGATTTCCTGACTGCACTCCTCGGTTATGCGACCGACCTTCTCGTGTTGGCGACCAGCCGCACCCGCATCGGTGTGGCCGGGGAGCGGGTCGTCTCGCTGTCAGGCCTGTCGGTGCTCGCAGATTCGACCGGAGGCGCGGCGGAGTCGGAGGCGGTCGCGCTCTTTCTGGATCGCGCGCAGGCGTTGAACCCGCGGTTCGACGCGGACGCCGCGGCGATCGCCGAGTTGTGCGCTGAGTTGGACGGCATGCCGTTGGCGATTGAGTTGGCCACCGCGCGCAGCGCCGCCTTGGGCATCGCCGGACTGCAGGCCGGGTTGGCCGATCGACTCCGCTTGCTCAGCGGCGGGCGCAGCAGCGACGAACGGCATCGCTCGCTGCGGGCGGTGCTCGACTGGAGTTACGAACTGCTGGACGACGAGGAGCGGGCGGCGCTGCGCCGGTTGTCGCGGTTCGCCGGCGATTTTGACGTCGGGGCGGCGAGCACGGTCACCGGGTTGCCACCGGCCGTCGTCGCCGATGTTGTGGGGCGGCTCACCGACAAGAGTTTGCTGGTGCACCGACCCGGCGCGGGCCGTTGGTCGATGCTCGAGACCGTTCGCGCGTACGCGCTCGACCGGATGGCCGCGGACGGCGAAACCGCGAGTGTCACCGGCCGGTACGTGCAGTGGGCGGCCGAAATCGCTTCGTCCATTGAAGAAAAGCTCGAGTGCGACGAACCGTGGCGCGACGCGTTCGATCAGCTGGCGGCCGATCTGCGTGCGGCCGTCGTCCTTGCGGAGAGGGAAGTCGCAAGTCAGTTGGCCCGCTCGTTGGGCCATCTCACCTTTGCGCGTCGCTTCCTGGCCGAGTCACGTCGTCACTACTTGCGGGCGGCGGAGTGCACGGTCGACGACGTCCAAGCCGTTCTTGACCTTCGGTCGGCCTCCGACGTCGCGCTCGTCGAGAAGCGAGGTCAACTGCTGTACGAGTACGCGGTGGCGGCCGCCGCACGAGCGGGGGAGGCAGGCAACCGTGCCATGCAGGCCGCAGTGCTTGCCGAGGCGGTGTCGGTGGCGTCGCGCTTCCCCGCTCTCTTCGACCGCGACGTCGATCTGACCGAACTGCAGCAGATGCTCGCCGTCGCGCAGAGCGTGATTCCCGCAGACGACCAGTCCGCGCAGGCGGAGCTGTTGGCGGCGAAGGCGTGGACCGGCACCCGGACGACAGAAATACCGGGAACTGCGGACTTTGAAGCTGCCCTCGACGCCGCGCGGCGAGCTGGCGACCCGGTGTTGATCAGCGCGGCGCTCGACGCGCTTGGTGCGGCGAACGTCATGGAAGGGCGTCTTTCCGAAGCGCACCGCATCGGCGCGCGACGGCTTGAGTTGCTGGCCGGGATGTCCGAGCACTCACCGCGTGCAGGCGCTGAGATTCTCGACATCCTGCACATGGCGACCGAAAACGCGGTCACAGCTGGTGAGCTGTCGTTCGCGCTCGAGACCGCGCATCGCTTTGACGACGACAAGCTCGTCGCTGCCGCGCCGCACATGGCGTGGAGCAAGCCCGTCGTCCCGCTGATGTTGCTTGGACGGTTTGACGCGGCGATCGAATACGGTACCCGCGCTCGGGAAGCGTGGACGGACGTGGGCCGGCCAGCTGCTCGCTGGTTGGCGCCGAGCATGTACTCGCTGGTGCTGTGCCTTGAGTTGCGTGGCGACGACGCCGCGGCATCCGACTGGCGCTCGTTCGCCAGCGTCGAACTGGCTGGCGCGCAAACCAGAAACGTGCACTTCCAGATCGCCGGCATGGTCACCTTCGTCGAGGCGAGGCTGGCGCTGCACTTCGGTCGTCTCGACGACGCGGCGTCGCTGATCGCGCACCTGCCGACCGACGTCGACGCGTGGTGGAACGTTCGGCACTGGTATTTCGACGCCTATCCGTGGGCGGTGGCGGCGGAATTGGCAGTGGCGGCTGGGTCGTCTGACGCTGCTGAGCGGTTGAAGGCCGCGCGGCCGGTCGCGCGGGAGAACCGCTGGGCCGCTGCTTGTTTGGAGCGCGCGGAGGCACGGCTCACGGGGAACCCGCGTGATTTCGAAGACGCGGTTGCGTCGTGGGAAAGGCTCGGCGCGCGCTATGAACGGGCATGCACGCTCGCTCTCATGCCGAAGCGTCGCGCCGAGGCGGAGTCTGAACTGCGGGCCCTCGGCGTCCCGATGCCTTATGAGTTCTGACCGCACGGACGATCGCATCCGGGCCCGCGACAGCGGATGACTCGCTCCCGTTGACAACTATGCCTCGCTTAGTACCATGTCTCGCATGGAACCGCAGCTGCTCACTCACCTGCGGCGCGGAACGTTGGAGTATTGCGTGTTGGCGTTGTTGCGCGATGGGGAGCGGTACGCGGTCGACCTCACGCACGCTCTGAGCAAAGACGCGATCCTCGTCACCAGTGAGGGAACGGTGTATCCGCTGCTGTCCCGCCTGCGTCGCGAGGGTTATGTCACCTCTGCATGGCAGGAAGTCTCCGGTGGGTCCACCAAGGCGCTATTACGCGCTCACGAAAAGCGGCGTGGCGGCGCTTCAGGCGTTCGAACTCCAATGGGGCGAGTTCCGCGACGCCGTCGACGCGGCCCTGAATGGAGAGCTGAAATGACGTCAGAGCAGATCGCGGAGATGCAACGGTATCTCGCGGCCCTCGACCGAGCTTGTGTCGATTTGCCGTCCGGTCGGCGCGATGAGCTGGTCGCGGAAATTCGCGCTCACATCGAGGGAAGTCTTGTCGGCGTCGACGAGATCGACGATGCCGAGCTGCGTAGCCTGCTCGACGCGATTGGCAGCCCCGAAGACATCGCGGCGGCCGCCCGAGTAGAGAACGCGCCGTCGTCCGCGACAAACAGCGCCGGTGGCTTCGGTCTACGCGACATCAGCACTGTCGTCTTGCTGCTCGCCGGCGGGATCCTTGCCGGCCTCGGCTGGGTAGTCGGCGCTGTCCTGCTGTGGACCTCGCAGTCATGGCGAACGCGCGACAAGCTGATCGGCACGCTGCTAGTTCCGGGTGGTCTGGTTGGGGCTGCGATGTTCGTAGGCGTCGGCACGTTTGCCGCCGGCCAGACGTGCGTCGCGACGTCAAACGGGCCAACGCAGTGCACCGGATTCGCGTTTCCTCCCGCTGTCGGCATACCGCTGATGACCGTGATCCTGCTCGCCCCGATATTCAGCATGATTTGGCTCGTCCGGACTCACCGCGCCGGCGGTCTCGCGGACGTGGTCAGTCCTCACGTCGCCGGCAGCGGCGTGTAGTCGACGAAGACCGACAACGTGCCGTCCATTTCTGATCCCACGTAGGTTCCCGTTGGAGCTCCAGATGGGTCGAGAGCCAGGTAGTACCGGGTGCCTGCCTGCAGCGTCGTCGCGGGCAGATCCGACACGTACCACTGACCGTCGCTGCCTCTCGGGACGGTGATCGCGGCCCCCGTCGCGAGCAGCGTCGCGGTGTTGTCGGCGGCCACCTCGTAGAGATTGGGAGTGAACGCCTGGTCGTTCCTCGCGCCCCGCGCGAAGAACTCCAAATCCACGGCGGTACCCGACGCAGATGCCGTGAACAGCGACCCGATCTCGTTACGGTTCGAGACATCGGTCGAGGTGAAGCCCGTCGAGGTGTTGCCGAGCTGGCCGACGGGAGCGCCTGCCAGGACGAGGCTGGTCGGCGGCGACAACACGACGGTCCCGCCGGAGTCGTTCGACGCCGTGACGGCAAAGCGCAGCGCGCTGCCGACGTCGTCCAAAGTCGCTATGTACGTCGATGTGTCGGCGCCCGGAATGACGGTGCAGTTGATCCCGTCGGCGTCGCAGCGCAGCCACTCGAAGGCGAGTGCCGGCGGCGGGCTCGCGCTCCAGCCACCGGCGATCCCGCTGAGCACGCGGCCCTGCATCGCGGTGCCTGCAAGAGCCGGGGGAACGATGTTGACCGGAGCGGCGGCCGGTTGGTCACCCGGTAGCACCGTGGTGAATGGCGTCTGCTCGGACACGTCTCGAGGACACGAAGCAAGGTCGGCCCCGCCCGTGTTGAGGATCTGGTGGCTGTCCCTGTAGTCGGTCAACGCACCATTTAAGGTGACGTGGACGACGGGCACGACCCCGGTGTCGGGATGGCACGCTTCGCCGAGCAGGTCGGACGCGTCGAAGTTGAAGCCAGCCGTCATCGTCAACACCAGGTTCTCTCCGGGAAGCAAGGTGTGCGGAAGCGCGTCGGCTTGACCGGATCCCCACAGCGAGATCGACGACGGGCTCGAACCGCCGCCGAACTCGACGCTGACGGAGTCCACCACCACTGATGAGGTTCCGGTGTTGTCGATCTCGATCGCGCCGGAGTCGTAGCTCGGGTTGCCGTTGTCCGGCCCGTGTGTGGCGCAGCACTGAGGGGCTGTGCCGACGAACGTCGTGCCCGGTGAGCCAGCCCACGGTGTGAGGCCGCTCGCGCTGTCGGCGTATCCAAGTGCCACGACGACGCCGTCGGGCGGCGGGCTGGTGGGCGAAACCTCGAGATTGTCGAGGTTGATGTATCGCGAAGACCCACGAGATGAATCGAAGAGGACTGTCAGCGTGTGCGGGCCCGCCGGCAAGGACGCGCTGAGGGGCAGCGTCGTCCAGCTGTTCCAGTCGGATGTTGCGGGGAATGTCTGCGCGGCAACCCACACCGCGCCGTCCAACTCAAGAGTGCGTACGGCGTCGCCGCCGCCGGCGCTGTAACGCAGTACCAGAGCGGTCGGCGTGTCACCCGCGTCGAAGGAGAACGTGACGTATTGGCCTTGTTTGCCCCAGCAGCAGATGTAGGGCGGGTTTTGCGCGCCGGGCCACTTGGACTCGGTCGGCAGGTTCGTGTCGGACGCGCCGGCCGCGATCGTCTTGGTGACCGGGGCGGCGGTGATGGTGGCGGTGGGTGGGCTGGTGGCGGGTTGGCTGGGGCCGGTGGTGTTGGTGGCGGTGACGGTGACGGTGAGGGTGGTTGCGATGTCGTCGGTGGTGAGCAGGTAGGTGGGTGTGGTGTCGCTGGTCGGGGCGCAGTCGGGTGTGCAGCGGTTCCACTGGTAGGTGAAGGTGTCGGGGTTGCCGCTCCAGGTCCCCGGTGCGGCGGTCAGTGTGCTGCCTGTCTGCGCGACCCCGCTGATCGCCGGCAACGTGGTGTTGGCCGGGGGCGTCGGCGGGGGCGGCGCGGTGATGGTGGCGGTGGGTGGGCTGGTGGCGGGTTGGCTGGGGCCGGTGGTGTTGGTGGCGGTGACGGTGACGGTGAGGGTGGTTGCGATGTCGTCGGTGGTGAGCAGGTAGGTGGGTGTGGTGTCGCTGGTCGGGGCGCAGTCGGGTGTGCAGCGGTTCCACTGGTAGGTGAAGGTGTCGGGGTTGCCGCTCCAGACGCCCGGTGCGGCGGTGAGCGTGGAGCCGGCTTCGGTGTTGCCGGTGATGGCGGGTGGGGTGGTGTTGGTCGGCGCGGCGGGCGGCGGCGGGGGTGCGACTTGGGTGACGGTCAGGTTGTCGAGGTTGATGTAGCGGGTTGAGCCGCTGGTCGAGTCGTACCAGACCTTGAGTGTGTGCGGGCCGGCGCTGAGGGTGGTGTTGAGGGTCAGCGTCGTCCAGGTGCTCCAGCTCGCGGTGGCCGGGAGGCTTTGCGCGGCGACCCACACGCTGCCGTCGAGTTCGAGCTTTCGTTTGGCGGTGCCGCCTCCGGCGCTGTAGCGCAACGCGATGTCGGTGGAGCCGCCGGCCGCGTCGAAGGAGAACGTGACGTATTGGCCTTGTTTGCCCCAGCAGCAGATGTAGGGCGGGTTTTGCGCGCCGGGCCACTTGGACTCGGTCGGCAGGTTCGTGTCCGACGCGCCGGCCGCGATCGTCTTGGTGACCGGGGCGGCGGTGATGGTGGCGGTGGGTGGGCTGGTGGCGGGTTGGCTGGGGCCGGTGGTGTTGGTGGCGGTGACGGTGACGGTGAGGGTGGTTGCGATGTCGTCGGTGGTGAGCAGGTAGGTGGGTGTGGTGTCGCTGGTGCGGGGCGCAGTCGGGTGTGCAGCGGTTCCACTGGTAGGTGAAGGTGTCGGGGTTGCCGCTCCAGACGCCCGGTGCGGCGGTGAGCGTGGAGCCGGCTTCGGTGTTGCCGGTGATGGCGGGTGGGGTGGTGTTGGTCGGCGCGGCGGGCGGCGGCGGGGGTGCGACTTGGGTGACGGTCAGGTTGTCGAGGTTGATGTAGCGGGTTGAGCCGCTGGTCGAGTCGTACCAGACCTTGAGTGTGTGCGGGCCGGCGCTGAGGGTGGTGTTGAGGGTCAGCGTCGTCCAGGTGCTCCAGCTCGCGGTGGCCGGGAGGCTTTGCGCGGCGACCCACACGCTGCCGTCGAGTTCGAGCTTTCGTTTGGCGGTGCCGCCTCCGGCGCTGTAGCGCAACGCGATGTCGGTGGAGCCGCCGGCCGCGTCGAAGGAGAACGTGACGTATTGGCCTTGTTTGCCCCAGCAGCAGATGTAGGGCGGGTTTTGCGCGCCGGGCCACTTGGACTCGGTCGGCAGGTTCGTGTCCGACGCGCCGGCCGCGATCGTCTGACTCGTCGCCGCCGATGCGCTCCTCGCCGTCGGCGCGGCACCCGTGACCACCGCGACCGTGCCGCTCGCCAGTACCGCGACTATGAACACTCTCGCCGTTCGCGTCCGCATTTGGCCTGCCCGTTCGAGGTTGCAGTGGCGGTCATCGACATGCCGAGGGGTGGCCTGGGATGAGCTGACATCGGCGACCATAGTGGCCAGGTTTGCAATCACGGCACGGCGCGCCTCGGATTGTCACGCGATCACAATGAAGCCAACTCAGCATCGGTTGCGTTGCGTCACCGCTGCTGCGGACCGCCGTGGTCGAACTCGACGCACAAGAGGCTCGGCACGCGTGCGCGATGCGCCCTGTTGTTCGCCGAAAACGGCTGGCAGGGCGCCGTGGCCGTTGCAATACGCTGACGTCGACCATCTTGATCGGGGAAGCGGGAGTACTGATGAAGGCCATCGCCGAGTTCGCGATCCGCCGCCGATGGCTTGTCATCGCAGGCTGGATCGTGCTGATCGTCGCGGCGCAGGGCATCGCGAGCGCCTGGGCGGCTCCGCCTACAAGGACACCTTCAGCCTTCCGCACACCGAGACGGCGACGGTCGACAAACCTCTTAAAGGCGCCGGCCTCGACAACCGAACGGGGTCTCCGGCACGGTCGTCATCAAGAACAAGGACCGCCGCGTTCACCGGCGCGCCGCGCAGCTGCAGTCGGCCCTCGCGAGCTGTGCACGTCCGGCGACTACGTGCGCGCTGATCTCCATCCCGTGGCAGTCGATCGACTGCTCGAAGAACGCCGCGGTCACCGCGGGCGAACCCGCAAGTTGCTGAACACCAGCCACGGTCCAACACGGCCCTGGTCAAGATCACGCTGGGAGAGCAACCACTACGACGCCCGAGCTACTTCAAGAATGTCTTCAACCGTTCAAGAAGCTGCGAAGTCCGACTCTTCAGGTCGAGTTCACCGGCAACGCGTTCGCGGCATCGGCCAGAGCGGGGCTCGAGGCAGCTCGGTCTTCATCGGATTCCTGGCCGCGCTGGTCATTCTGGCGCTCGTCTTCCGCACCGTCGCCGCGACAGTGCTGCCGCTGGCCTGCGCCGCCGTAGCGCTCATCGGCGGGCCTCGGCGTCATCTACATCCTCAGCCACGCCATCAACGTCTCGAACATCACGCCGTACCTGGCCGAGCTGATGGTGATCGGCGTCGGCGTCGACTACGCGCTGTTCATCGTCACGCGACATCGTCGCAACCTGCGCCGCGGCATGTCCGATTCCCGAGTCGATCGCCACGGCGATCAACACCTCCGGGCGCGCGGTGCTGTTCGCCGGCACCACCGTGTGCATCGCCATCCTCGGACTCATCGCGCTCGGCGTGAGCTTCTTCAACGGCATGGCGGTGGCGACCGCGCTCGCGGTCGGTTTCACGATGGCCGCGTCGCTGACGTTGCTGCCGGCAATGCTCAGCCTGTTCGGGCTGAAGGTGCTGCCCCGCAAGCAACGCGCCGCCGTGCGCGCCGGCGAGTTCATCGCCGACCACCCGATCGGGCTCTGGGCGCGTTGGTCGCGATCATCGCCAATCGCCGCGCCATCGTCGCGGCTCGGCTCGGGCGCGCTGATCGTCGTGCTCGCGATCCCGTTCTTCTCGCTGCAGCTGGGCAGCAGCGACCAGGGCAGCGACCCCAAGGGGTCCACGACGCGCACCGGCTACGACCTGATCAGCTCCGAGTTCGGCGTCGGATACAACTCGACGCTGGAGGCGGTCGTCAACGGGCCCGGCGCGTCCGACCAGGCATTCTGCAGCGAGTTCTCGCAGACGCTCAAGGCGCGTGCACGGCGTCGACCCAGCAGCCTCGGCACGATTACGCTCAGCAAGGACATCGCGTTCGTGTCGTTCAAGACGACCACGTCACCGCAGTCGGAGAAGACGTACACGCTGGTCCGCAACCTGCGGTCGGACGTCTTGCCGCCGCTGTACACGGGCACCCCGAACCACATCTACACCTACGGTGAGACCGCCATCAACGTCGATTTCGCCAAGGTGCTCGGCCGCAAGATGCCGTTGTTCATCGGGGTGGTCGTCGGCCTGTCGTTCATCCTGCTGCCATCGCGTTCCGGAGTCTCGTCATTCCGCTGACCGCGGCCATGATGAACCTGCTTGCGGCGGCAGGCTCGTTCGGCCTGGTGGTGGCGATCTTCCAGTACGGCTGGGGCTCCGATGCGCTGGCGCCGGGCCCGGCGCGCCGATCGACGCCTGGATACCGGTGATGCTGTTCGCGATCTTGTTCGGCTTGTCCATGGACTACCAGGTGTTCCTCGTCAGCCGCATGCACGAGGAGTGGGTCCACACCAAGGACAACAAGCGGGCCATCACCTTCGGCCAAGGCGAGACCGGCGGCATCATCACCGCTGCGGCGCTCATCATGATCGCGGTCTTCCTCGGCTTCCTGCTGACGCCGGGGCGGCCGATCAAAATCTTCGGCAGCGGCCTGGCCACCGCCGTCTTCCTCGACGCGTTCATCCTGCGGACGATGCTCGTGCCTTCGCTGATGCATCTGGTTGGCAAGTCCAACTGGTTCTTCCCCGGTGGCTAGAGAAGGTCACGCCGCGAGTCTCGGTCGAACCTCCCGAGCCGAAGGCAAGGCCGAGACGCCACCGCACGAGTACAGCGGGGTCTAGTGCCGGCCGCCGTTTTCGGTCGCCGACCGCCTCGGGTTCAGTCTCGGCGGAAGAGCCATAGTGCGGGCACGCCGGCGACGACCGCATACGCCGCGAGGATCGCGAGGTCGCCGCCCGCCCAGCCGAAGCCGAACCAGGCGTCCTGCATGGCCGTCACCAGGTGGGTGAGCGGGAACATGCTGCCGACGTCGCGCAACCCTGAGGGCAGAACGGCCCGCGGTGGAGCGGTGCCGGAGATGAGCCACAGCGTGATGAACAGCATCAGCCCGATGCCCTGCGCCGATCGGCTGGTCCGGATGACGCTCGCCAGCAGCAGCGCGATCGCGCCGAAGGCCGCCGTCCCTAAGACGAGAGCGACCAACACGGCGAGCAGGTTCTTCGGCAGCGTCGCGTCATATGCGAAGCGGGCCACGATCGCCATGACGACGGTGCCGGCGACGAAGGTGAGAAACCCGATCGTGAGCTCTGCGCTGAACAGGATCCCGGTCGGCACCGACGACGCCTTGAAGCGCCGCAAAACCCCGCGCTGACGATAGCTGGTGATGGTGATGGGCAGCGTCATCAGCCCGAGCGCGGCGACGATCGCGGCCACCGACGCCGCGGTGTAGTAGTTGGCGGGCGTCACGCCGCGCCACACCAGCATCCCGTTTTGCACCTCGGTGGCGTCGGACTTGTCGTTGCCGAAAACGGCGGCGAGCAGCATCATCATCATGAGCGGAAACGCGAGGACGAAGACGACGGAGAACGGTTCCCGGCGGAACAGCCGGAATTCAGCGCGGGTCATCGCAAGGTAGCCGTGCATGCGCTCACTCCCGGACGTCGTGACCGGTCAAGGCAAGGAACGCGTCTTCGACCGTCGGTCGGTCGGTGCGCAGGTCGAGTGGAACGATCCCGTGCGCGACAAGCTCCGACGCGACGAGCGCCAGCACTGGCCCGTGCCCGCGGATCTCGACAGCTTCCCGATGCTGGGTCAGCGACTCGACGATGTCGAGCTTTTCCAACCAACCGAGGTCCAGTTCGGACGTCGTGAAACGCACCACCGACGGAAGGCCCAGTTGGTCGACGAGTCGTTGCGGAGTGTCGATCGCGATCACGTCGCCGTGGTCGACAACCGCGACTCGATCACAAAGATGCTCGGCTTCATCCATGAAGTGAGTCACCAGCACGACAGTGGTGCCGCTTTGCCGGATCTCCCGGATCAGGTCCCACGTCGATCGCCGCGCCTGCGGATCCAATCCTTGGGTCAGCTCGTCGAGGAACACCAGCTCTGGTGAGTTCACGAACGCGAGCGCGATGAACAACCGCTGACGCTGACCGCCGGACAGGCTGTCGAAGGCCTGGTCTCGCTGGTCGACCAGCTGCCAGCGCGAAAGCAATTCGGTGCGTCCGACCGGATGACGGGCGAATGCCGCGAACAAATCAATGGCTTCACCGACTTTGAGTCGGCCTGGTAACGCCGAATCCTGGAGTTGGGATCCGATCCGCTGCCGCAACTTCGCGGCCTGCGTCTTCGGATCGAGCCCAAGCACCTCGATGGCGCCGCCGTCCGGCCGGCGCAGGCCTTGGACGCACTCGACGGTTGTCGTCTTGCCGGCGCCGTTCGGCCCGAGGATGCCGAATATCTCTCCTTCTTCGACGTCGAACGACACGTCGTCGACGGCCACGAGATGGCCGTAGCTCTTGCGCAGGTTTCTGACTGTGATGACGGCGCTCACCCGCTCAGGAGAAGTCACCCGGACTCACGTCGCCAGGGCCGAAAGCCCTGCGGCGGCGGACGTTTGACGGAAGCTTCCGACGTCACTCTCAGGCTTGTGCCTCCGTCTTTTGTTCTGCGCCGTCGCGGTCGGCCGCGTCGTCGTCCTCGCGCACCTCGGAGGTGCGCGAGAGGGCGACGACCGAGACTACGACGATCCCGAAGCTCACGACGGCCAGCAGTATGAACAGACCGTGACGGACGCGTTCGCCGAACACCAGCGTGCCCCACAAGATCGCGACGACCGGATCGACGAGCGTGAAGCCCGGCTGGGCGGCGATGAGCCTGCCCGCCGAGACGGCGTTCTGCAGCAAGTACATGGACGCCGCGCCGCTGGCGATCATCAAGTAGGTCTGCCAAGCGAAGAAGACGGACACGAATCCGTGGTCGAGCTGGTTGGTCATGCCTTTCATCAGCGCGGCCGTGATACCGAAGCCGGTGCCCGTGGCGGCCCCGTAGAAGGCGGCGCGCAACATGTCGTGGTCGGTGCGTCGCCCGACGAAGACGAGCAGGCCCATCGCGCTGTAACCAGCGCCCAGCGCGAGCAGCCAAACCCACCAAGAGACGTCCGATGGATTTCCGCCCTGCGGTGAGAGGAAGTAGAGCAGGCCGGCAAGCCCGATCGTCATCGCGACGATCGACGCCAGTTGCATGCGCCCCATCGGTTCGCCGAGGAACCGCCATGCCATCACGGTGGTGAGCGGTAACTCGACGATGAGGATCGGTTCGACGGTCGCCAACTGTCCCGAGCTAAGCGCCGCGGCCTGCAGGACGAAACCGACTGTGACCGCGAGGATGCCGAACAGCCAGACCGGCTTTCGGATCAGATCGAGCATGAGACGGAAGGTCATCTCCCGGTTGCTGCGCTCCTCTTCGCCGGCCCGGCGTTGCAGCACCGAACTGGTGGCGTTGGCTGCTGCGGCCAAGAAAGCAAGGAGATATCCGAGCACCTAGTCGCAATACCCCGTCGGACGCTCCTGTCCCGCGCGTTTGTTGGTCGATCAGCGCCGACGTACGCCTAGCGGCGTCCGAGAAACAGGTTGGTGAGTGATTTGCGGATCTCGTCGGGCGTGGTCGCACCAACTTGGCGGACGACGCCGTCACGGTCCACCAGCACGTTCATCGGGACGCCGCGGATACCGAGCTGCTCGGCGTACTCGCCAGACTCGTCGAGCAGCACTGTTCCGCCGATGCCGTGCACCTCGCAGAAGTGCGCCGCTTCCTCCCGCGCGTCGCGGTGTTCCCAGATGTTGACATTGATGATCTCCAGACCGAACCGGCCGGCACGGCGGCGCACCTCTTCGAGCAGTGGCGCCTCCGCGTTGCACGGGCCTCACCAGCTGGCGAAGAAGTTCAAGATGTAGAGCTTGCTGCGCCAATCCGCCTTGGTTCGAAGCTGGTTGTCACGCAAGCTGGGCAACGAGAAGTCCGGCAGCGGCTGCCCGACCAACGGATGCCGAGCGGTCGATGCCCGGGGAAGCGGCTCGTTGAGCTCGACGTCGTCCCGCACGACGCTCACCGAGTTGCTGGCCGCGTTCGACACGTACAGGACGCCGGTCGCGGGATCGACCGCCACGTCGCCGGGTCCGTTCCCCACCGGGAGCCGCGCTACCTCGCGCCGCGCGTCTGCGTCGATGACGCTGACCGTGCCCTCGCCGCGGTTGGCGGCGTAGACCCGATTGCCGTCCGTGCTGACGGTGAGACCGACCGGTGCTCGATGCACCGAAATCGTGTCGACCACCTTGGCGCGTTCGAGGTCAACCACACTCAGCGTGCTGACGAGCGAGTTCGCGACGTAGCCGAGTCCACGTTGCGAATCAAGGGCGATCTTGCAGGGCGCGTGGTCGACGGCGATCTGGCCGACCACCTCGTCGCGGTCGCTGTCGATAACCGTGAGCGAGCCGTCTCCGAAGTTGACGCAGTACGCCCGCCCGCGCTGCTCGTCGATTCCCACGTGCCCGGCGGCGAGTTTTGCCGGCAGCGTCGCGATCACCTCGAGCCCGTCGAGGTCGACGACGCTCACCGTGCCGTCTGCGGTGTTTCCGACATAGGCCTTGCGTCGCCCGACATCGATACCGCCGCCCGCCGGATACTGACCCACCGGAATCGTCGCGACCTGCGTGAGGCTGCGGGTGTCGACGGCGGTGACTGTGTCGGAACGCGCGTCAATGCTGAGAATTCTCCCGGCGAGCGGGTCGTGCAGCACGGCGATGGGTTCGACTCCGACGGTGACGATCCGTTCGGTGACGTGGTCGTCCAGATCGAAGACCGCAACGCCGTTATTGCCACAGCAACACACGTACCCGCGTCGTCCTTCGGGATCAATCACCAGTCCTTCGGGACCTCGTCCGACCGCAATATCGCCAAGAGACTCGTGTCGTTGCGTCAAGTCCAAGATGCGCACCCCGCGATTTCTGCCCTACCACCTCCGCTCGACGTACCCTTCGGCACCTGCATAAACCACGACCGCCGACAAACTGTCCCGGTCGCTCCGATCGTCTGTCGGGCGTCACTGCTAGATGTCACTGCCCGAATGTCACTGCCGGGCGGCGTTGACGAGTTGCGGGACAAGCCACGGCGCGAGCCAGCGCGCGCCCGCCGGCGTCACGTGCACGCCGTCATAGCGAAGCTGCACGCCGTCCACGTATTCGGTGTATTTCGTGCCGCCGCCGTTCATCCTCGAGCCGAGGTCGACGACGCCGGCCTTGCCGGGATGCTGCGCGACCACCGACCGGAGGATCGTGTTGTAGGCGTCGACTCGCGACGGATCGTCTTCAGGCCACCTGCCGCCGTCCGGACGTTCACCGCGGTGGTAGTAGGGCGCGGTCAAGAACACCACGCTCGCACCCGTCGACGACGCGGCCGCGAAGGCCTGCTCGAGCTGCGCCCGCAAGTACGCGTCGTATCCCGGCTCGCCGATGTGTGTCCAGGCGCCGTTCATTTGCTGGTCCATGACTTCCCAACGGCCGACCAGAACCGCCACCACGTTGGGATGGGCGGCGGCGACGTCAGCTCGCCAGGTCGCCGACCAGTGCGCGCACTCCGGCGGCAAGGTGTGCACGGCGCCGAAGTAGCGATAGGGCGACAGTGTCGTGACACCGCAGCCGAGGATGCCGTCATCGATGATCGTGACTCCGGGTGTGCGAGGCAGTCCCCGGCCCAACGTCATCGCGACTGAGTCGCCGAGGAGCACGATCCGCGCCGGCCTCGTCGCGATCGCCGTCGGCGTCGCGCTTTTCGTCGTCCGCGTCGGCGAGGGAGCCGACGCGGCCGTCGCCGGTGAGCTCGCCGTTGCCCGGTGCGACGGCGGCTGCGACGGCGGCCGCGACGGACCTGGCGACGTGGCACTGGCCACCGAGGTCATCTCCGCCGTTGGCGACGGATTCGAAGCGACGCCGCTGGTGGCCGTGCATCCGACGATGATCGCGGAAGCGGACGCGAACGCCGCAGGCAACGCAAGCCGCAGCCGACGTCGGTTGATCGCGCCACGAAGGACCGGCTGTTCCAGGTACCGGTAGGAGGTGGCGGCGATCGCCAACGTCACCGCGATCCGGGCGGCGAGCAGCGGAAGCCCGAGCAGTCCCGTGTGCGCGTGCGTCATGACGCGGAACACCGGCCAGTGCCACAAATACACGCCGTAGGACACCCGGCCGAGTGCTGGCAACGGCGGGATGCTCAGAAGGCGACCGGCGACGGTCCGCGGCCGGCACTCCACCGCCGCGAGCACGACGGCGACCGCCAGTGCGAACGCCGCGAAACCGCCGCGGTAGAGCAGCGCGGTGTCGCTCGTCACGCGGACGCCCGCGGTCACGATTGCGACGAGCGCGGCCATACCGGCGACCTGCGCCACAACTCGCTTCGAGCGCAGTCGCGCGCGGGCACCAGGGGAGGCGAGCACTCCGGCGAGAGCGGCGCCGACGAGAAGTGACTGCGCGCGGGTGTCCGTGCCGAAGTACAACCGGTTGGACGACGCTCCGCGGGCGGACAGCAACGCCATCCAGCCGGCCGAGCCGGCCGCGACGGCGACGGCAAGGCCAACCACCGCTTTGCGCCGACGCTTCACCGCAAGCGCCAGGACGACGAGCGGCCACACCAGATAGAACTGCTCCTCGATCGCGAGCGACCAGGTGTGCAGCAACAACGACGGGTCGGCGAACTGCGCGAAGTAACCGGTGCCGCTGAAGATGAACCGCCAGTTCGCCACGTAGAGCAAAGTGGCGAAGGCGTCGTCGCGAAGTGATGTCAGCTGTCGCGTGGGCAAGAAGACGGCGCCATACACCGCTACCGCGGCGAGCATCGCGAGCAACGCCGGCAACAAACGGCGGGCCCGTCGTCCCCAAAACGCCCAAAGATCGATTCGCCCGGTGCGGTCCAACTCCTTGAGCAGCAAGGAGGTGATGAGGTAGCCGCTGAGCACGAAGAAGGCGTCGACCCCGAGAAATCCGCCGGGCATCCACCCGACGCCGCCGTGGTACAGCACCACGGCGGTCACCGCGAGAGCTCGGACGCCGTCCAGCCACGGCCGCCGCCCGGGCGCGAGGGTCGTCACGCGGCACGTGCTTCCCCTCGCAGCGCGTCGTAATCCTGAGGCTGCGGCGTCCTAGCGAGGGGTCAGGACGCAGAACTCGTTGTCGTCGGGGTCGGCCAACACGACCCATGGCACGTCGCCCTGACCGATGTCGATCCGCCTCGCGCCGCGCGGCACGAGCGATAAGAGCCGCTCCACCTCGACGTCCTGGTCGCCGTCTGACGGCGGTGCGACGTCCAAATGAAGCCGGTTTTTCCCGTGCTTAGGGGGAAGTGGCGGACCGCCCCAGGTGATGAACTGCCCGGCGCCGCGTGGGTCTCGAATCGCGGTCTCCTCGTTTTGATCCCAAACGAGCGGCCAGCCCAGCGCATCGCTCCAGAACACGCCGACGTCACGGGTGCCGTCGCAGGTGATCGATCCCAAGCGACTTGCCTGCGAGACGAAGCTGTTGCCCGGCTCGAGCACGCAGAACGCGTTGCCGTCGGGATCGGCCAGCACGACGTGACGCGCGTGCGGGCCTTGTCCGATGTCGATCTCCCGCGCGCCGAGCTCGGTCAACCTCGCCACCGTCGCCCGCTGGTCGTCCAACGACTGGCTGCTGAGGTCGAGATGGATTCGATTGGCGCCGACGTGGTCGTCTGTGGTCGCACAGAACAACAAAGTGAACGTCGTCCCGTCCGTTGGCGCCGGCGCGAGTTCGTCGGCCGTCTCTTCGGAGATCTGCCACTCAAGCGCGGCGGCCCAAAAGCGCGCAAGGCGGATCGGGTCGGGCGAGTCCCACGTCAGGCTGACGAGTGCGAGCGTCATCGCGGCGTCTAGACGAACTCGGGGCTCATGCCCTCGGATTCCATGCAATGAAAGCTACGACAGGCGGACCGCGACGGCGAGGGATGGTCGGATCGCCGAGGCCCCGGCATCGCGAGTCTCCCGTCCGCTGCCTGGCTTGATCGCCACATCAGGCGGCGACGAGTTCCTCGGTCTGTTGTTCGGACGGCGCGAAGTGCCGCCGCTTCGGCAGCAACAACGGCGTCACCAGCAGAAGCACGCCAGCGAGACCGATGGCGAGCCGCAGCCCGACCAAACTGGCCAGCACGCCCCACAACGCGGTGAGCGCCGCGATCGATGTCTTGCTGGTGATGGTCCACGCGGCGAGAGTGCGGGCCAGCCGGTCGGTCGGCGTTTGTTCGAGCCGGTAGGTTGCGAACACCGGGTTGAACACCGCGCACGTCGAGATCAACCCGAGCTCGATGACCGCAACGAACATCACGCCGCCGACGCCCGCGGGTGTGAAGGCGAGCCCGATCGGCCAGCCCGCTCGCAGCGTTCCGGCCCACCGCAGCACGGTGTCGCTCCCGTGGCGCTCGGCGAGACGGCGGGCCAGCCGCGCGCCGGCGAGGCCGCCGGCGCACGGTGCGGCGAAGGCGAGTCCGTATTGCCACGGCGCGACGCCGAGCCGAGCGAGCATCAGGACGGCGATTAACGGCGCGGTTGCCATCACCAACCCGTTGAACAACACGGTGTTGGCCAGCAGCGCGCGCAGCGTTGGATGTCGCAGGATGCAGCGCCAACCCTCGAGCACCTCGGCTCGACCTCGCCGGCCGCTGTCGACCGCCGCCGGCCGTCGTTCGCGCCCGGGGATCGCGGCGATGCCCACCGCCGACAGCAGGTAGCTGGCGGCGTCCGCGACGACCGTGGTGACCGGTCCGAAAGCACCGATCAACACCCCTCCCAGCGGCGGTCCGATCATCGTCGCCGTCCAGGTGGTGGACTCGAGACGGGCGTTCGCCTTCAGCAATTCGGAAGGCGCGACCAGGGACTTCAGACAGCTGCCACTCGCCGCTCGGAAGCAAATGTCGCCCGCGCCGACGACGATGGCGACGATCACCAGCTGCCCGAACGTCAGCCGGCCAATGGCGTAGGCGGCTGGGACGCTCGCGAGCGCGGCGAATCGCACGCCGTCCATCGCGACCATGACGCCGCGCTTGCGCCGCCGCTCGACCCGTGGTCCCAGCGGAACGGCGACCACGGCGCCGATCGCCAACCCGGCCGCCGCGAGCAGCGACACCTCCAGCGGTCGCGCGTGCAACGCGAGGATGGCGACCAGCGAGAAGGCGTCGAACGCGAGCCAGGTGCCGAACGAGCTGATCGCCAAGGCGGCCCACAGCCACCCGAACTGAGATCCCTGCCAGCCACGACGCACCCGCACCACGATGCTGACCACGACGCCGTTCGGGCCAGCCGACACGCCGGATGACGCGTCGCCGTCGCCGTCGCCGTGGCCGTCGCCGTGGTGGTCGTGTCCGCGGCGCCGAGAGTTATCCGGCGGTCGGGTCGACGCGGAACGGCATGACGATCTCGGTGCGCCACTTCTCCGGGTCCGGCTCCTCCGCCGGGTCGGTGAAGTAGACCTCCCACGGATCGCCCGCCGGCGTCCCTCCACTGCGCGTGATCCACTCGGTCAACGCGCCGTACGCCGGGCTCATCTCGTCGTAGGGCCCGACGTAAGTGAGGACCGCCGCGGTTCCGCCGGGCAATGACGACGTCTCGACGCCGTCCGTCGCGGCCACCGCGCGCGTCGTGCGGAATCCGGCCTCAACGCCGAACCGCTCTTTGCCCACGTCGTGGTATCGCGCGAAGGGCGGCCCCGCCAAAGAAATCCCTTGGCTGGCAAGCGTTTGAGCGACGGCGCCGAACGCGCGGCCCATGAACGCGGGGATCTCGCTGACGAGGAGATCCGACCGCACGACCGCGGTCACCTGCTGTGCCAACACCCGCTGCTCGATCTGATGTGTCCTCATGGGCGCGAGCATGAGAATGGCCCGGCTGCCCCACCAGGGTCCAACGTCACCTGAGGGCAAGATCCTTCGGGATTCCCCGGCGCTTCAGGCGGATTTGGCGAGCAACGTGTGGGCGCCCGCGGTAAGGGCGATCAGCCAGCGCGCTCGCGGCCAATCCCGTCCCGACCACGGTGAACACCAGGATCCCAATGGTGGACGTCGGGATCCTGGCGACGTTGAACACGCTCGTCAACGCGAACGTGACTCCGATCACGACGACGAGCCCGGGCACCGACAGCCCGTCGCCGGTGAGCAGGTTGTGTCCGACGGTGTGCTCGACGCCGTGAGACGCGAAGGTGGCGCCCGTGTAGTGCGCGCCCATGCTGAAGGCGAAGGCGATCGCGAGCACCACCAGCAGCGCCGTCACCGCAGTTCCCCGATCGCGCTGGCGGGCGAAGGCTCGACGGCCCGCATCTATCGCTCGTCGTCCGAGATCACCGGTTTGAGGTCGACGATCGGCGTTCCGTCGACGGCTTCGAGCGGTCTCACGTGGAGTCGGTCGCCACCGACGGAGAGCACCCTCACTCGGTGCAGCCCGACGGGGTTGGGCCGGTTCGGCGAGCGGGTGCTGAATACGCCGAGTTCGGGTTTCGACATGTCGTCTTGCGGATGCGTGGCGAGTTCATCGCGTCGCGACTTGTGTAGCCAGGTCAGCACAAGGACGTCGTCGCCGGCCTTGATGTCGCGGACGCCTTCGCGGACATCGGGATTGATGACGAGCCACGCGTCCGGCGCGCCAGCACGGCCTTGACGCGGCGCGTTGTCGACGTCCGTCAGCGCCGACTCCACGTGCCCGATCGGACGGATCTCGTACGCGTGCGTGCCCATGGCGTCACCTCTCGGCGACACCATATGGGAGACGAGAAATGAGAAGTGGAGAGACCTCGTCTCTCCACTTTCAACCTATAGCGCACTTGGGGTCTTGCCGCAAGACCTAGGTGGAGGCGCACAATCGCGGTTCGACTTCTGGCGCCTAAGCGACGGGGTGTGGCTGTTGCCATCGACTTCAAAGACCAGCGCGTTCGCGCTTCCCGACCAACCTTGCGCGAAGGCGGACCCGGCGATGATCGCCGTGACCGCCGGACGCCGTGACTACTGGACGCCGTGACTACTGAACGACAAGCAGGGTGTTGCCCTCAGGGTCGCGGAACCAGAACATCGGCGGCACGGGGTCGCCCATGCGCATGATCTCCGCGTCGACGTCGACACCGCTTTCCTTCAACCGCGCGTAGTAGGCGTCGACGTCGTCGGTCTGCAGGCTGATGCCGGTCTCCCGCTTGCCGGCGCTCGTGCGCTCGGGAGGAGGAGCGAGCGCGATGGTGGTCTCTTGACCGGGCAGGCCAACTTCGATCCAGCGGTAGCTGCTGCCGAACGGCAGGTCGACGCGCTTCTCAAATCCGAGGGTGTCGACGTAGAACGCGAGCGCGCCGTCTTGGTCGGCGACCGGGATCACCACGTTGGCGATTTTGTTCACGCTTGTCGTGCTTGACATGGCGTCCTCCTCAGGGCGGTGATGATGTACAGCGTCTACGACGTCCGGGCAACGCGACAGTCATCGGCGCGCCTCAATCTGGGCCTTTGCGACCCGCCAAATGGAAGACGCGGCTGAGCCCGCGATAGGGGTCGCGCCTGCTCGGCGTCGTCAGCAAAGCGATCGGCCAAGCGAGCCCACGCGTCGTCAACCATCGGATCAAAATGCGGCTATCTGTTGTGAGTGTGAGCTTGGCGTGGCAGGCATCACAATGGGTACGGCGAGACTCGGTTTTGAGACCGATCGCAGATAGGGAGCAGCAATCGATGCGAGGCGCTGTTTCGCACGCACCGGGCGACGTCCGGTTTGAAGAACTTGCCGACGCTGAAATCGTCGAACCGACGGACGCCATCATCCGAATCTCGGCCGCATGCGTCTGCCGGTCCGACCTATGGAGTTACCGGGGCGTCAACACGGTGTCAAAGCCGTCGCCGTTCGGACATGAATATTGCGGCGTCGTCGACGAGGTCGGCGCTGACGTCACGTCCGTGCGGCCAGGGCAGTTCGTCATCGGATCGTTCTTCGCCTCCGACAACACCTGCCCGAACTGCCGGGCTGGCTTTCAAACGGCATGCGTGTCCCGGACGACGAAATGCTGCCAGCCTTCTGACGCTTTCCGACGTCATGGGCACCGGCTGGTTCGCCGCCGTCGCCGCCGGCGTGCGACCCGGCATGACGGTCGCGGTGGTCGGGGATGGCGCTGTGGGTTTGCTCGGCGTTCTGTCGGCCGCGCGCATGGGTGCGGAGCGCATCATCGCGATGAGCCGCCATCAGGAGCGGCAGAAGCTTGCCCGTGAGTTCGGCGCCACCGGCATCGTGACCGAGCGCGGTGACGACGGTGTCGCACGGGTCAAGGACATGGCGGACGGCATCGGGGCGGACGCCGTCCTGGAGTGCGTCGGAACCGATGAGGCGATGACGCAGGCGATTAGGTCGACGCGGGCCGGCGGTCACGTGGGATTCGTCGGGGTGCCACACGGAGTGAGCATTCCGGGTGAGGTCCTGTTCCGTTCACACGTCGACCTGACCTTGCCGCTGTCTGAGGTCGCCACCGCTTATCGCGCGATGGATGAGCGAACCGCCATCAAGGCCTTCCTGCTGCCGTGAACCGGTTCACTCGGCCGCGGCCACCTCGTCCCGTCGGATGAAAACGAAACGCGCTCACGGCGTGGCCGCGCGATCATGCCTTGGTGTGCTGGTCGACGAAACCTTGCACGGTATGCCACCAGACGGTGGCGTTCGCAGGGGAGAGAATCCAGTGATTTTCGCTGGTGAACTGCAAAAACCGGTGCGGCAACTCGGCCGGCTCGCCGTCGTGTCGGCTCACGAGATCCCACCACAACCGCAGCGCTTCGCTGATCGGCACCCGGTAGTCGCGATTGCCGTGCACCACGAGCAACGGCGTGACGATGTTGTCGACGAAGTTGTGCGGTGAGTTCTCCGCGTACCAGTCAGGGTGATCAGCCGGAGTGTTGAAGAGCCTCGTCTTCCAGGCGGCGCCGTCGGTGGTGGTGTGCTGCTGGTCGAGCGCCCACAGACCGGCATGCGTCACTATCGCCTTGAACCGATCGGTGTGGCCGGCGATCCAGTTCGTCATGTACCCGCCGAACGAACCGCCCAGGCACGCCAATCGGCTGTCGTCGAGCGCCGGCCTTTGCAGGGCCGCGTCGAGCGTCGCCTCGACGTCCGCCCACACCAGCCGTGCGCGGTGTGGCCAAGCTCTCGCGATCCATTGGTCGCCGTAGCCGGTTGAGAGCGCCGGATCAGGCAAGACGACGGCGTAGCCGCGCGCCACCGCCACCCATGGGCACCATCGCCAGCTCCACGCGTTGTGGGAGCCGAACGGACCACCGTGAATCCACACCTGCACCGGCGCCGGCGAGTCAGCGCCGGCGCCGTCCGATCTGCTCGGCAGGCAGAGCCACGCGCCAACCGCGACGCCGTCGGGCGCCTGCGCCGTCAGTCGTTCAATCCGACCAGGTAAGGACGGCGGCGGTGCGGGTGACGGCAACGCGGTGACGGTGATGTCGGTGTCGTCGCCGGTCCAGATGCGCACCGGTTGTGGCGGCAGATCCACTCTCGAGCGCAGCGCGAAGATGGCGCCGTCCTTGGCGACTGACAAGGACGAATAGACGGCGTCGTCGAGAATCACCCGAGACGCCGACTCGCCGGGCTGCCACGTAGCCAGCCCGCCGCGACCATGCAAGTCGCCCGTGACGAACAGCGTGGCCGAGTCCGTCGACCACGCGAGCGCGGTTGGGAACAGGTCACCCGTCTCGACGTCATGCGTCACGCCGGCGTCGAGGTGGAAGACGCGCACACGGTAGGTCATGGGGTGGTCGAAGTTGCCGTCCGTTGTGTAGATCGCGGCCAGCTTCGCGCCGTCGCCCGACAGCGTCGGCGCGCTGTAGTCCCCGTCGTCTTCCTCGGCGACGATGGTGTGCTCGCGCGACAACAGGTTGAGAAGTGCCAATCCAGTTGGCAAATTGCCGCCGCGGCGCCGCCGCTTCCAGGACAACGCGAGGCGTGCGCCGTCGTCGCTGATGGAGACGGCCGCGTTGATGAGCTGCTCTTGGACGTCGGGCAGCAGGTCGACGACGTCATGGCTGTCGTCGTCTTCGCCTGGAGTGACGCCGAACAGCTTCGGGATCGCCTCGTTGAGCTCGTGATCCCAATAGCGGATGGGAAACCCGTCATGCACGATGGCGGTGACCTTGGATTTGCGCCGCTGCTTGCGGCGTTCTTCGTCCTCTCCGGCGTCGGAGGAGTCGGGAAGCCGGCTGCCGGCCGCGACGACGGCGCCGGCCTCCCGCGCGACAACTGGGTCGCCGAGACCTCCGGATGTGGTGGCGTACACGGTCGGCTCACCGCTAGGCGGCAACACCCACAACGCGGGTTCGTCCTCGACCTGGTCGGGATGCGGCCGCGCGGACACGAAAAGCACGCTGCCGTCTGGCAGGAACGCCGGGGCCGTCTCGCCCTTCTCCGACCACGTCAGCCGATGTGGCGGGCGTGCCCCTGCCGGATCGACGTCCCACAGCGATGTGACGTAGCGGGCGAGATCGCGGTCGGGCTCCTGACACGTGAGGATCACTCGACCGCCATCAGCACTCGCGACCAGCCCGGTGATCCTTCGCATCGAGGTGAACTGTTCGACGTCCGCGAAATCGACCATGCGGGTCAGTCTGTCAAACGAGATGTCGGACGACGTGGCGCGTGCCGCCAGCGCTCAGGACGTCACTTGACCGCTATTCGAGCCGCTGCCGCGCGATGCCCGCTGGCTCACGGCCGGCGAGCAACCAGCCGCCGACGCCGGCGATGACCGGCAATCCGACCAGGATGACGACGAGATCGACGACCGGCACCCTTCCGAGAGGCGTGAGGTCGCTGCGGTACCAGGCAAGCAACGCCCCGTACGCGCCGCCGGTTCCGATGACGGCTCCGAGAAATGCCAGCGCGCCAGCTGTCGCACCCGTCAGCGCTCGGCGGGTGCCGCTGCTCGCACCGGTCGCCGCGAGCGTGCGCACGTCGCCTGCGGTCTCGCTGCGAATCAAGCCCACCGTCATGGCGAGCACGCCGAGGGCCAACAGGATCCCGGCTGCGGTTGCCCCGTTTCGCAGCGTGGCCAGGGAATTCGTGGGCGCCGCGTCTCGACGTAGAGGCCCACGCGGGCGGCCGCGGTTGTCGCCAGGTCGATCTGTGCCCGCGTCAACGGGCGGCTGGACTCCAGCAGCCAGCCCGCGGGCAAGGTGGCGAGGTCGAGCGTTTGCATCGCGTGCGGAGTGAGGAGCGTGACGGCGCCCGAGTTGTAAGGCGGCAGTTTGCTCAGCGCCTGGATCTTCGGCGTGGTGACCTCGTTTCCACGCTGGTTGCGCTGGTCTGGCGTAGCGTTGGGCCCCGGCGTGATCGGATCGAATAGCTGCAAGCCGGCGAGGTCGGTGCGCGACGAGATGATGTCGACGCCCGATTCGATGTCGCTCGCCGTTATGCCGTACCGGGCGAGCACCGCAGGTGTGGCGACGTACAGCGTCTGCATGTCCGAGATCCGCATGCCGCGACCAATCTGCTTGACGTTCGCGAGCACTGGCGTCATGTATCCGGAGGGCTGCGCGCCGGCTGAACCAGCCTCGCCCGGCGCCGTCGTGGTGGGAGCAACCGCGGCGCCGCTGATCGTGACCGGCGCACTTTGCGAGTCGTAGGCCTCGTCCAACTGCAACGTCGACGCGTGCAAACTCGCCGCCACCTGGTTGACCGCGCTCGTTGCCGCCTGCGCCTGCGTTGAGGAGAGCGCGGGCACCGGGTCGCCGCTGTTCCCGCGACTGACGTGCAGGATCAGCTGATTCGGCGCGAGGTTGCCGACAACCGCTGGACTCTGCGAGGCGGTCGCGTTGATCGCGATGGTCGCGGCGATTCCAACGGCCAGGGTTATCGCCCCGAGCGCGGCGCCGGAGCGGGCCTGGTAGCGCACGAGGTCGCGCAGCGCGAGCCGGACGGCGATCGTCGAGTGGCGCCCGCCGGCGGACAGCAGCCGGATGCCCAGTGGGGCGATGAACAGCAGCCCAAGCGCCGTCGCGACGGTGCCGCCGATGATGAAGCCAACCCGGTTCCCGTCGGCGAACGCGAGCAGCACGATGCCGCCCGCCAGCAGCGTGCCGCCGAGGAGGGCGAAGCGGTGGGCCGGCTGCGGCCGCGGCGGCCTTCCCGACAGCGCCGCGATCGGCGACATCCGCGCGACGGCGCGCGCTGGCCACCAGGCCGCGGCGACGGCCGTGACGAAGGTGAGCAGCATCGCGGTGAAGACCGCCCACCACGGCAACGAGAATCGGTCGATCCGGTGGTTGACGATCGACTGCAGTGTCGGTGTGACGGCGAACCACGCCGCCAGTCCCGCGACGCCTCCGGCGAGGGCCGCCGTCAAGCCGACGACGGCGCCGTTCGCGAGGACCACGAGGCGCAGGTGCCGGTCGGTCGCGCCGAGCGAGGCGAGCATTCCCAGTGAGCGCTGGCGCCGACGCGCCATGACGGCGAATCCGGCGACGGCCATCAGCCCGATGAACATCAGGCCCAGCGTGCACAACACCAGCACCACGGCCGCGATCAACACCTGATTCGCGCTTCCCCGGGCGGAGACGTTCAGCCCAACGTGGCTCGGCAGTCGGAACGAGTCGAAAGCGTGCTCGCTGGCGTTGAGCAACACCGAAACGCTCTCCGGTGAGGCAGCCTGCCCGGGCGCCAGCAGCGCGAATTGGTCCAGAAGGTTGAGCGGGTTTTCGACCAAGCCCACGACATGAAGTGACCGACCGTCGAAATCCCACTGATCGCCGATTTGCAGACCGAAGGTTTTCGCGGTCTGCGCGGTGAACGCCACCTCGCCGGGGCCGCCGGGATAGCGGCCGGCGTCCAACCGCAGCATGACGTGACCTAACGATCCGTTCGGGTCCTCGGCTCGCACGTCGAGACTCGCGACGGAACCGGGAATCGGCGCGCTTTCGTGGGCCACGGGTTCGACGACACCGAACTTCGCTTGCAACGCCGCGACGTCGCCACTGACATCAGGGTCGCCACCGGGCAACGAGACGATGGTGTTCGCCGTGCCGAACGTCGGACTCGCCTTGAGCAGCGCCGCGTTGGTCGTGACCCCAAGACCCACGACCGTCGCGGCGATGGCCACGATGAGCAGCGCGAGGACGAGCGCTTGCCGTCGCCACTCCCGTCGAAACAACCGCCACGCCCACCGGACGACGGCTTTGCGTGCGGGCCCGCCGCCAGGCTCCTCCTTGCGCTCCTTGCGCCTCGGTGGGCGCTCTTGAAGCGTCGTGGTCATGACTGGCTGCTCGGCGTGAGCATCGACTCCGGCCCTTCCGGCGGCGCCGTTTGGTCCACGACGCGTCCGTCGCGCAGGAAGATGACGCGGTCGGCCCACGAGGCGAGTTGCGCGTCGTGTGTGACAACCACACCCGCCACGCCGCGCTGGCACGCCGTCCGGATCAACCGCATCACCGCCTCGCCGTTGACGGTGTCGAGCGCGCCCGACGGCTCGTCGGCGAGCAGCAGATTGCGATCGCCCGACGATCGCGCGGGCGATCGCGACGCGCTGCCGTTCACCGCCGGACAGCTCGTCGGGGAAACGCGCGGCCCGATCGGCGAGCCCGAGCTCCTCCAGCGCCTGCGACCCGATTGCCCGCGCTGCCTTCGCCGACGTCCCGTCGAGTTCGAGAGGCAGTGACACGTTCTCAGCCGCGGTCAGCCCGGCCAGCAGGTTGAAGTCCTGGAACACGTAGCCGATCGTGCGCCGCCGCAACCGGGCGCGCTCGTTGCGCGACATCCCTGACAGCGCGAAGCCGGCGACCAGCACCTCGCCGCTGCTGGGCTCTTCAAGGCTGCCCGCGATCGTGAGCAACGTGCTCTTGCCCGAGCCGCTCGGACCCATGACGGCGACCAGCTCGCCGGCGTTGACGCTCACATCGACCTGGCGCAGGGCGTGCACCTCGGCGGGGCCGCTGCCGTAAGTCTTGGAGACGTCGCGCAGTTCCAGGACGCTCATGGCCGCACTCCAACCGACTTCGGTGCTTTGGGAAGGCCGGCGCGGGCCGGAAGTGGCGGGTCGACGTTCGCCCGTTTGATCCGGCCGTCGGCGGCGTCAAGCCAGCGGACGACGGAGTCGAATCGGAACAGCTCGGCGTCGACGACGAGCGCGAACGCGAGGTCGCGGTCGGCGGAGTCACTCCTTCAACCGGGTCCACTCCTGCATGAGCTGGACGAGGTAACGCCGGTGCGTCTGGACGACCTCGCCGACGTCGACGCCGGGCGCGTGCACGGCGATCAAGACCTTCATCACCAGCTCGTCGCGCGGCGGCGACGACAGATCGGGTGGCGTGCGCAGCCAGCTGGCGAGCTCGTCGGCGCCCGCGGACGTGATGCGAAAGCCCTTCTGCGGGCCCGCGTCGTCCGCACCCTCGGACTCGACCATGCCGTCGCGCTCAAGGCGCTGCAGGGTCGTGTAGACCTGGCCCACGTTGAGCGGCCACACCTCACCGGTTCGCGATTCGAATTCCTGGCGAAGTTGCAGGCCGTACTTCGGGCCCTCGCTGAGCAGCGCGAGCAGCGCGTGGCGAATGCTCATCGCAAGATCACACTTAGTTGCATACCCGGTATAATAGCTGTCGTCAGCGCACTGTCAATCCCGAGCCGCGAGCCGGCGAACTACCGGCCTCATGCGACGATGCGTCTCATGCAGCGGTTGGATCAGCTGTCCGCCCGCCGGCGGTTGCGGCATCGCGACGCGGCCGGCGACCTGTCACGGCTGCCCGACCCGACCTTGCCGGCGGGCGCCGACCGGCTGCCGCAAATCAAGCACATCGTGCTGCTGATGATGGAGAACCATTCGTTCGACAACTATCTCGGCACGCTCGGCAAGGGCGACGGGCTGACCGATCCCGCGCCCGAGAACCCGCGGCGCGCTGGGCCACCGGTGTCGGCGTTCCACTTCGACAAGACGACGCAGACGCAAGGCGTGCCATCGCAAAGTTGGCGCGCGAGCCACCAGCAGTTCGACAACGGTCGCAACGACGGCTTCGTCACGAGTATCGAGGAGACGACGCCCGGCGGCGACGCGACGCTCGGGATGGGCTACTGGACCGATTCCGACTTGCCGTTCTATGCCGGTTTGGCTCGCACCTTTCCCGTCGCCGACCGGTGGTTTTGCTCGTTGCTCGGACCGACGTTTCCCAACCGCAGGTTCTTGCTCGCGGCCACCGCCAACGGGCTCATCGACGACATCATCGCCGGCATCGTCGACTACCCGCGCACGGGCACGATCTTTGATGTGCTCAACCGGCACGGCATCTCGTGGGCGAACTACCACCACGTGCCGCACGGTCGGCTGCTGCGCAAACGACTCGGCGGCGGCGGTCTCCTTCGGCTCGCCCGGACTCTGAAACTCACGGGCGGAGGGTTGCTGCCGTTCGTCGAGCATCGGGTGCGCGGTGAGATCGACTGCACCGCGAACCTTTATCCGCTAGGACTGTTCCGCACGGTCAGCCACCTGCGGCACATCGATCGGTTCTTCAAGGACGCCGCGGACGGCAGGCTGCCGGCCGTGAGCATCGTCGATCCCGACTTCACCGCCTGCTCGGAGGAGAACCCGCAAGACGTTCAGATCGGTGAGGGCTTCGCCGCCAGCGTCGTCAACGCCGTCATGAGCGGCAAGGGTTGGGCCGACACGCTGTTGCTCTGGTTCTACGACGAGCACGGCGGTTACTACGACCATGTGCCCCCGCCGACGGCGGTCGAGCCGGACGACGTGGCGCCGCACAGCCTGCTCGACGCGACCGGCCCTTGGCGTTGGCTGCTGAGGCATACGCCGATGTGGCGCACCGCGAAGAAGGTCGACACCACGGCCGGCCGCTACGACCGTTACGGCTTTCGCGTTCCCGCGGTCGTGGTGTCGCCGTACGCGAAGCGCGACTTCGTCTCCTCGACGGTCTTCGACCACACCTCGGCGCTCAGGCTCATCGAGGAGAAGTGGAATCTGCCGCCGCTGACAAGGCGGGACGCCGAAGCTGTCGCGCCTTGGGACATGCTTGATTTCGATGCGGCGCCGTCGTTCATGAATCCGCCGACATTGCCTTCGCCAGCCCGGCCCTGGCGACCGTAGCCCGTCGACGTCCGCGTCTGACGGCGGACGACTGAACCTCAACGGCGGCGCATGGGAGGACGTGATGGAGCGCGTGACAGGCAGGGTCGCGCTAGCGACAGGCGCGGGGCGGCGGTCAGCGATGGCGTCGTCCAAAACTCGCCGGGGCGCTCGACGGCGGGGAAGTGGACCGTTCCTCGAGGCTTGTCTTGATTGATTCAAGAAAATGGGAAAGACTGCGGTCGTGCCCACGTCCGCCGAGCTCGAACGCATGTTGCGCGACGCGCGACTGCGGGTGACTCGCCCGCGGTTGGCGGTGCTGAGCGCGGTGCACGAGCACCCGCACGCCGACACTGACTCGCTCATCGGATTCGCTCGCGAACGACAAGGCGACGTGTCGCACCAAGCCGTGTACGACGTGTTGCGCGTGTTCACGGCCGCCGGCCTGGTGCGTCGCATCGAGCCAGCCGGCTCCGCACCCCGCTACGAGGCGCGCGTCGGTGACAACCATCACCACGTCGTCTGCCGCACGTGTGGCGTGGTCGCCGACGTCGACTGCGCCGTCGGCGAGACGCCCTGCCTGACCGCTGCCGACGACCAGGGTTTCGCGATCGACGAGGCGGAGGTCGTCTATTGGGGTCAGTGCCCTAACTGCGCAGCACAAACGCCCAACCGAGAAAGCGTGAACCGAGAAAACGCAATGACGGAGAAAAGGATCAGACGTGTCTGAGAGCGAGAACCCGGCAATCCCGTCGCCAAAGCCGACGGCCAGGAGGCCTAGGACGAACCGCGACTGGTGGCCCAACCAGATCGACCTGCAGGTCCTTCACCAACACTCAGAGCGGGCGAACCCGCAAGGCCCGAGCTACAACTACGCCGAGGAGTTCAAGAAGCTCGACCTCGACGCGTTGAAGCAAGACATCCTCGCGGTGATGACGACGTCGAAGGGCTGGTGGCCCGCCGACTATGGCAACTACGGGCCGCTTTTCATCCGCATGAGCTGGCACTCTGCGGGCACCTACCGCATCGCCGACGGCCGCGGGGGCGGCGGCCAAGGGGCGCAACGCTTCGCGCCGCTGAACAGCTGGCCCGACAACGCCGGCCTCGACAAGGCGCGCCGGCTGCTGTGGCCGATCAAGAAGAAGTACGGCAACAAGATCTCCTGGGCCGACTTGCTCGTCTTCACCGGCAACTGCGCCATGGAGCACATGGGCTTCAAGACGTTCGGCTTCGGCTTCGGACGCGAGGACATCTGGGAGCCCGAGGAAATCTATTGGGGTCCTGAGGACACCTGGCTCGGCGACGAGCGCTACTCAGGCGACCGCGAGTTGGGCGGCCCGTTCGGCGCGGTCCAGATGGGTCTGATCTATGTCAATCCCGAAGGCCCCAACGGGACGCCGGATCCGCTCGCCGCGGCTCGCGACGTCCGAGAGACGTTCGCCCGCATGGCGATGAACGACGAGGAGACCCTCGCGCTCATCGCCGGTGGCCACACGTTCGGCAAGACGCACGGAGCGGCGTCTGCCGAATACCTCGGCCCCGAGCCGGAGGGCGCGCCGCTCGAGCAACAGGGCCTCGGCTGGAAGAACAGCTACGGCACCGGCGTCGGCGCCGACGCGATGGTCAGCGGCCTCGAGGTCACTTGGACCCCGACGCCGACCAAGTGGGACAACACCTTCTTGGAGACGTTGTTCAAGTACGAGTGGGAGTTGACGAAGAGCCCGGCCGGCGCGTGGCAGTGGCAGGCGAAGGACGATGCCGGCGCGGGCACGGTGCCGGCGCCGAATGAGGGCGGCGCCCCTCGTCGTCCGACAATGTTGACGACAGACCTCGCGTTGCGCGTCGACCCGATCTACGAGCCCATCGCCCGGCGCTTCCTCGAGCACCCCGACCAGTTCGCCGACGCGTTCGCGAGGGCTTGGTACAAGCTGCTGCACCGCGACATGGGCCCGGTCTCGCGCTACCTCGGCCCATGGGTGCCACAGCCGCAAATCTGGCAAGACCCGGTGCCGGCGGTCGACCACGAACTTGTCTCGGACGACGACATCGCCGCGCTGAAGGCGAAGGTCCTCGGTTCCGGACTGTCGATACCGCAACTGGTGCGCACCGCGTGGTCGGCAGCGGCGAGTTTCCGCGGCACGGACAAGCGCGGTGGAGCGAACGGCGCGCGGATCCGCCTTGCGCCGCAACGAGACTGGCAGTCAAACGAGCCAGCCGAGTTGGCCAAGGTGCTGCCGGTTCTGGAGCAGATCCAGCAGGAGTTCAACGGCTCGCAAGCTTTGGGCAAGCGGATCTCGCTGGCCGACTTGGTCGTGCTCGGCGGCTGCGCTGCCGTCGAGCAGGCGGCGAAGAACGGGGGAGTCGCGGTCACGGTTCCGTTCGCGCCAGGTCGCACCGACGCGTCGCAGGAGCAAACCGACGTCGATTCGTTCGAGGTCCTTGAGCCGCGGGCCGACGGGTTCCGCAACTACCTGCGCGCGGGGGAGAAGTTGCCGCCCGAGACGCTGCTGCTCGACCGCGCGAATTTCCTAACATTGACCGCGCCAGAGATGACCGTGTTGGTCGCTGGCATGCGAGCGCTCAACGCGAACTACGGGCAGACCCGCCACGGGGTGTTGACCGCCCGGCCGGAGACGTTGACCAACGACTTCTTCGTGAACTTGCTCGACATGGGCACCGAGTGGAAGGTGTCGACGTCGTCCGAGAACCTGTACGAGGGTCGGGATCGAGCCACGGGCGAGGTGAAGTGGACGGCGACCGCCGTCGACCTCGTCTTCGGCGCCAACTCCCAACTGCGCGCGCTGTGTGAGTTCTACGGCGCCGACGACGCGCAGGAGAAGTTCGCGCACGACTTCGCCGCCGCGTGGAACAAGGTGATGAACCTCGACCGGTTCGACCTCGGCACCCACCGGTAGGAGGCAATCGCAAAAGGGCCCAGATGGAAATCTGGGCCCTTTTGCAACCGCACGGCGTGGTGTCGCCGTCCGATGAGCATGAAGAAGTGGCCGTGCTCAGGCCGCGGACGCCGCCCTGGTCAAGTGGACGTCGCCGCTGCCGGTGCGGGCTCGCACGGAGATCGGCTCGCCGCTCGTCGTCGGCGTCTTCTCCACTGCCAGATCGGAGTGCACATGACCCGATCCGCTGGTGACGTCAACGCGGGCCGGCGTTCCGGCCGGCAGCCCAACCCGGATCGGACCTGACCCGAACGCGATGTCGACATCGCCGTAGGTCGCGCCGACCTCCGCCGAGCCGGCGCCGCCGCGGACCCGAACCCCGCCGCGCACCGCTTCCGCACTGACCTGCCCGCTGCCGAAACCGCACTCGAGCATCCCGCCGACACTGCCGAAGTGCGCCGCGCCGCTGCCCGCTCGCACCTGCGCGCCGCCACTCACCGAGCGCACCTGCGTCTCGCCGCTTCCGCAGCGCAGCCGGAAGTCGCCCGCGACGGCGTCGAACGTGACATTCGCCGCGCCGACAGCAAGGTCGGCACTGCCGCAACGGCCGGTGCCCGTGACGTCGGCGCTGGCGGACGAGACTTTCACCGGTGTGCCAGCCGGAACCTCCACGATGACGTCGACGGCCTCCCGCTCACGCCGCCAACTGCCGAGCAGGTCGAGCAGGTTGCCTTGGCGCGGCCCCGACACGAGCAAGGTCGAGCCATTGAGTTCGACGGTGAAGCGATCGACCACGTCGCTGTTGGCGTCGCGCGCCGCGAGGCTGACGACAGCCTCGCGTGCGTCGTCGACCGCGTTGACGACCACGCTGCCGTGGCCGAGTTTCACGACGAGATTGATGCTTTCGGCAAGCGGAAACGTGCTGACTTTCGCCGCCATCGCGGCACCTCCAAGATTGGGATTGGTTAGCCGTTGATCCAGCCGGTGACGCGATGGGAGGGGCCAGCGGTCCACGACCGCCCCCAGCCTTGAGCTGATGGCCCGGCCAGGGCGGCGGTGGCCGCTTGGACGAGCCAGGTGTTGACCGAGACCGATCGGTTGCGGGCGGCGGTCTCGATTTGACCCTTCAGCGCCTCGGACAACCGCAACGAAATCCGCGCCGAGGCGTCGGCGTCGTCCGCGGGGACGGCGCCGGCGATGTCTGAGGACACCGGTTCCGCCTGCTGGGTCGGCCGGACATCGACGCGAAGCTCGACGCCGTCGAGGTGCACCGACACGGTCGGCGCACCTGGGACATCCAGCAGCGCGGCGGTGATCTCGTCTGCGGCGGCCGACACCGCGGCCAGCACCGCCAGCCGGACGGCGGGCTCGGCCGCGGTGCTGAGTGCCTCCGCGGTGGCGCGGGTCGCGTCGTCGCCGAGCGCGGCGGCGGACGCCAATTGTGATTGGACCTGGACGACGTAGTCGGTGAGCTGCATGACGCCATCATGACATCAGCACGACATCATCGCAACACCAATAGAACGTCGGGGTGATGTCATTCTATGTTGAGGCGATGTTGCTCGTCGCGCATCGCTCGCCGCGCTCGGCCGCCGCCTGCCGGGCAGTCGCGGCCGCTGGTGCGACGGTGTTCGAGATCGACGTCCAGGTGCACGGCGGCCGGCTCGTCGTCTCGCACTACCTGCCGATCTTGGGGACGCCGTTTCGACGCGACGGCTGGCGCGTGGTTCGCGGCTGGAGTCCACGACGCGAGCCGCCACTGGCCGACGTCGCCGAGCTTGTGCCGCCCGATCACGTCGTCCTGCTTGATCTCAAAGAAGAAGAGCCCGGACGGCGCGCGGAGTTGCTCGTGGCGATCGTCGCGACTGTGCCGGCGTCCAGGCGATATCTCGCGTGCACGGCGATTGTCGACGATCTGGAGGCCCTGCGGGAAAAGGGGTTTCACACCTGGCGGACGATCGGCGACCAGGGCCAGCTCGACGCCGCGCTGGCCGGTGGCAAGGTCGCCGATGAAGCGGTGACGGTGAACCACAAGCTGTTGTCGCGGGACGTCGTCGATCGGTTGCACTCGCTGACGGGCACGGTCGTGGCGTGGACGGTCAACGACGTGCAGCGCGCGCGGTGGCTGCGTGACATCGGCGTCGACGGCGTGACGACCGACCGCGCTGACGTGATGCGCGCGGTGCGTTGAGGGGCGGCCGGTCAGCGCTTCTTCGCCGGCAGCGACCTGGCGTACGCGACGCCATGGTCCACCCAGCGGCGGAACTCCTCGTCGTCCGAGATCCCGGCGGTGTCGACGCGCAGCCAACCGCTCATCTCACGGCCGCGCATCTCGAACGGTCTCGCGCACGGCTCGTTCAACAGCGCGTCGGTTTCAGCGGGATCAACCCGCAGCAGCAAGCCACCTTGGCCGCTCGCGCTCACCGCCATGTTTCCGTTGACCAAGAACGCGAGGCCTCCGAACATGCGCTTCTCCGTCACGCCGCGTTCGTGCCCGACCACCTCGCGGATGCGGTTCGCAAGATCCTCGTCGTAAGCCATGCACCGCAGTATGGGACGCGGTCCTGACATCGAACCGGGCGGTGCGAGGCTGGACGAATGGCCCATCGATTCGTCCGGCTTTGCGCATCTCTGGTCGCCTCCTCGATCGCGATCCTCGGTCTCCCGGTGGCTGTCGCCGCCGCGACGCCGACGATCACCCGTTACCAAGGCGCCGACCGGTTCGCCACCAGCGCGGCCATCGTCGACGCGAACTACAGCCCGAGCGTGCCGGTGGCCTACATCGCAACCGGCGCGAACTTCCCCGACGCGCTCGCCGGCGGCGCCGTCGCCGCCAACGACGGTGGTCCGCTGCTGCTCGTCACACCAGACTCGATCCCGCCGTCCATCGCCACCGAGCTCCAACGGCTCAAGCCGGGGCGGATTGTGGTGTTGGGCGGAGAGCGCTCGGTCAGCGCGTCGGTGCAGGAGGCGCTGCAGAGCTACACATCCGGCGGCGTCACGCGGGTAAGCGGCGCCGATCGTTACGCCACCGCGGCCGCGCTGGCTGCCGATTTCCCCAGTGGAGCGCCGGTGTACCTCGCCACCGGCGTCGACTTTCCCGACGCCTTGTCCGCCACTGCCGCCGCCGCAGCACAGCATGCCGCGATCCTGTTGACGGCGTTCAACGCGATTCCAACCTCGACCGCCCAGGCGTTGACGGCGCTCCGCCCGTCGTCCATCACCATCGTCGGCGGCACGAGCGTGGTCAGCGCCGGCGTCGCGAGCCAGCTCACCGCGTACAGTGCCAGTGTGAGCCGGGTGAGCGGCGCGGACCGATACGCGACGGCGGTGGCGATCGCGACGACCGAATTCCCTTCCGCTCCAAGCGTTTTTGTGGCGTCCGGCAGCGCCTTCGCCGACGCCCTGACGGGTGGGCCCGTCGCTGGCGATCACGGCGCGCCGTTGTTGCTGGCCGCGCCGACTTGCCTGCCGTCCTCCACCGCGAAAGAGATTTCGTCGTCGCAGCCGTCGAGCCTGACGTTGCTCGGCGGACCCGCCGCCCTCACCCAGGGAGTCGCGTCGTTGACGACGTGCCCGGTCGTGTCGCCGAATCAACCCTGCGGGTTTGAGACGGCGGGCACGCATTACTCGCACGTCTTGTGGATCTGGATGGAGAACAAGCCGTACGGCTCAATTGTCGGCAGCTCCAGCGCTCCTTACGAGAACAACGTCGCGCGAGCGTGCGGCTTGGCGTCGAACTACTTCGGCGTCACGCACCCGTCGCTGCCGAATTACCTTGCCGCGACTGGGGGTTCCACCTTCGCCGTCACCGACGACAGCGGACCTTCGACTCATCCCATCGGCGCGCCGTCGCTGTTCAGCCAGGTGACCGCCGCTGGTCTCAGCTGGCGATCGTACGAGGAGTCGATGCCGGGAAGCTGCGCGCTCAACGCAGCCGCGCCGTACGCGGTGAAGCACAACCCCGCCGCCTACTACACAAACGTCCGGACGACGTGTGCCACCAGCGACGTCCCGCTCGAAGGGAATCTCTCTCGCGACATCGCCGCCGGCACGCTCCCGTCGTTCGCCTTCGTGACGCCGAACCTGTGCAACGACACACATGACTGCTCGGTCGCCACGGGCGACGCGTGGCTGTCGACCTGGATACCAGCCATCACGACAGGTGCGAACTATCGCTCCGGCAACACGCTGATCGTCTTGACGTGGGACGAGGGAACTGGCTCGACGAACCAAATCCCGATGATCGTCATCGCGCCGAGCGTGCGGCCGGGCACCGTGGTCGGCGTCCGGCTCGGCCATTACGCCTTGTTGCGGGGCACCGAAGACCTGTTGGGCCTTGGCCATCTCGGCGCGGCGGCAACGGCGCCGTCGCTAGCCGCTGCTTTCGGGCTTTAAGGCGCGAGTCGGAGCCCGCCGCGAAGCAGCTCGACCGCGTCGGACAAGTCGCGCGGCGGTCGGCCGATCGGGGCCGGATCCTGGCAGCGCGTGAGCAACGCCTCGACGACCTGGGCTTGCCGCACGATGTGATCGGCGTCGATCGAGCCCGGCAAGACGCGCACCTCGAGCGTGTCGCGCACCGGCCTCGACGAAAACAGCTGGCTGAGGTTCACGTCAAAGAACTTCGAAAGCCCGGACGACGCGGCGATGTCGCGCAACTGCTCGTAAGCCGGGTTCCCGTCAACGGCCGCGACCAGAGGCTCAGGAAGCGGCGCGAGTCGGACGCAGGCTGGATTGGTCTGCAGCAGTTCGCGCAGCGGCTCGCGCCACCAGCCGAACAGCCTGATGACGTTGCTCAAGACAGCCGCCGGACGGAAGGGCGCGCCGTCGTGATGCAGGTGCACAGCGGCCTCGGCGGGCACCGCGAAATCGAGTTCCCGTGCGACTGAGAGGAGATCGTCCAGCGCGACCCGATGGTCGGCGACAAGCGGCGGGGTGACGATCTCGCACGGCCGCTCCCGGTCGCCGCCCAGCGGCGCGGCGATCGCGATCGTCGCGCCGCTGGCGTCGTCCAGCTTGACGAATTCGCCGTGCTGTTGCACGGGCGCGGTCCATAGCGCTGCGATCGGGCCGAGCGACTTTTCCAACGGTTCGGCGGGATCGGCATTGTTGGCGATGAGCTGCAGCAGCCGCGAGTCGTCGGTCAATATGCGAAACCAGCCGGGCTTCGGCAGCGCACGTGGGTCGAGGTCGGCGACGATGGTGATGTCGTCGACCAGCGTGCAGGCGGTGCCGCCGTCGGCGTCGAGCACCTCGAAGCCTTGGGTCAAATGCAGAAAACGGCCGAGGCCTGGCACCAGCGACGGTTCGCTGTCGTGGTGCCAGACCGGCCGCACGGTTCCGTTGCGGCGCGCGGCGATCTCGTCGGCCAACGTGCGCCGACTCGATCCCGCAGGCGCAAGCAGCTCGATCTCGAAGCCGGTGCGCAGCCGCAACTCAGATTTCACGGGCTGATGTCAGGGTTTGATGGGGAGCGTTTGCCCGGCGAGCAGCTTTTGGCCGCCGGTGATTTTCGCGTGATACGGATCGGCAAGCTTCCACAACGCAGCGAGCTGGACCGCGTCGTTGTAGGTGTAACCGGCGTTGAAGTACGCGTTGATGTCGGCGGTCTCTTGCGCGCTCGGCGTGCTGACCGGCGTGCCGCTCGGTGGAATGGGCAGCGTCTGACCGGCGAGCAGCTTCTCGCCAGCGGCCGTCTTCACCGCGGCCGGGTCAATCATGTTCCACAGCTTCGCCAACTGCATGGCGTCGTTGTAGTCGTAGCCCGCGTTGAAGTAGGCGGTGAGCGCGCTGTCGGCGATACCTGCGGGACTCGCCGTTTCGATTGACGATGGCGTCGAACCTGGCTTGATCGGCAGCGTCTGGCCCGCGATCAGCTTCTGGCCGCCGCTCACTTTTGCGTGGTAGGCGTCGGGCAAGTTCCACAACTGCGTCAACTTCAACGCGTCGTCGTAGGTGTAGCCCGCGTTGAAGAACGCGTTCGTGTCGTCGATCTCGGCCGCGCTCGCCGAGCTCTCCGGTGGGGTACTCGGCTTGATGGGCAACGTCTCGCCGGCCAGCAACTTCTCGCCAGCCGCCGTCTTCACGGTGAGCGCGTCATTCGGCATCTTCCACAACACGGCCAGCTGCAACGCGTCGTTGTAGTCGTAACCCGCGGCGAAGTACGCGTCGAGAGCGCGCTGCGCCTCCGCTGACGACACCGGCGACGGCAGCGGCGTCGGTGATGTCGCCGCCGTCGCACCGACCGCGGTGCTCGACGTCGGCGCCCCGAGGGCGGCCACGCCGGACGTCGAGTGGTTTGACGCGTTGCGCGCCAGATACGGGGCGGCGACGCTGACGGTCACCAATCCGGCGCCGAGCACGGCGCCGCCGGCCGCCTGCGCAGCCTTGCGACGCCGCGCGTACGCCCGAGCGCGGTTGCGAATTCCCGCGCGCACGGCCACTGGGTCTGGCGCCAGGTACTCGTGCGCTTTGAAGACTTCGCGAATCAGTTCGTCTTCCTCGTTCATCTCAACTCCTTTTCACGCACCCGCTGCTCTTGTTGGGAGGCGAGTCGCAGGGACTTCAAGGCCTTTGACGCGTTACTCCTGACGGTGACCGGCGCGCAATCGAGCACGTCGGCGATCGCCGCGTCGTCCAGTTGTTCGTAGTAGCGCAGCACCAACACGGCGCGTTGCTTGCGTGGCAGCGTGGCGAGGCGCCGCCACAGTTCGTCGGACTCGACGACGTCCTGGGCGTGGTCGCGACTGACCCGCCGGGCGTCGCCGATGGCGGCCAGCCGCTCGCCGACCGCGTGCACGTTGCGCGAGGCCCAGCTTCGTCGCCATGACAGGTATTCGTTGATGATCATTCGGCGCACGTACGCGTCGGGGGAGTCCGCGTGCGTGATCCGCCGCCATTTCACCTGCGCCCGGGCGAGCACCTCTTGCACGATGTCTTGCGCGAGGTCTCGATCACCGGTGAGAACGACGGCGTGCCTGAGGAGGTCGGTCAGCCGGCTCGCGATGAACTCCTCGAAGGTCACGCCACTACTGACGCCGTGGCCCGGGACATCGTGCACTTGGTCTTGAAGAATTTCGCGGTTGGACCGGGGCGATCGCACAGCTGTCAGGGTAGCCTGACAGCTATGAGCGGTGGACGGTGGCATGAGGCGCGGAAGGCGTGGGGGCGGCTTTCGGGCTGGGGCGACGAGAGCGCCGCGCGTCATGACCGCGATCCGCTGGAGGCGTTGTGTGACATCGGATTCCTCCGGCGGCTGCTCGACGAGGCCGAGCTTTCCGCGGTCCGCGTGGCGCGTCGGCAGAAAAGATCGTGGGCGGAGATCGCGACGATGCTCGGGGTGACCCGGCAGTCCGCGTGGGAGCGGTGGCGCGACCTCGACGAAATCCCGGACGACGCGAGCGCCGCGCCGGCGCAAGCGGCTGGCGCGGGCGAGACGCCGGCGCAGGCAGCCGCCGTCGCGAGCGCCGCGTCGGAACTCACCGACTGGGCGAAACGGCGGCGGCGCAAGTCGACCATCGCCGTGCCGCGGGTGATCGGCATGCGCAGCGCCGGCGCCCGTGGCTTGCTCGAGGAGCATGGTCTGGTGGCCGTCGGGTGGGACGCCGACGGCGTCCCTTACGAGAAGCTCGACTGGCCTGATCGGGTCGTCACCAGCCAGAGTCCGGAAGCCGGGCGAAGGTGCCGTACGGCACCTCCGTGCGGGTCTGGCTCGAGCGCGGCGGCGGCGCCGGCGTGCGCGAGCCCCGTCGTCCGAGCCCGTCACCGCTAAGCGCGCGGGAGATGCGGCCGGAGCCCGCGCCCGAGCCGGCCGACGACGCGGTCGGTTGACGGCGCGGTCGGTCGACGGGGGTAGCCGAGTCGCTCGCGGGTAGGCACCTGCGGTCAGTCGCCTACCCGTCGGGAGAGAAACCCATGAAGGGACTCGTTTATCACGGCCCACGTCAAGTTTCGGTGGAGACCGTTGACGATGCGCGCATAGAGAGTCCGAAGGACGCCCTGATTCGCATCACCACCACGAACATCTGCGGCTCCGACCTGCACATGTACGAGGGCCGCACGAGCGTCGAAGAAGGCAAGGTGCTCGGCCACGAGAACATGGGTGTGGTGGTGGAGGTCGGTTCCGCCGTCGATCGCATCAAGGTTGGCGATCGGGTGTCCGTGCCGTTCAACATCGCGTGCGGCACTTGTCGCAACTGCGAGACCGGCTGGACGTCGTTTTGCCTGCGCACGAATCCAACCGAAGGCATGGACGGCGCGGCGTACGGCTACGCGAACATGGGCCCGTACCCCGGCGGGCAGGCCGAGTTTCTGCGGGTCCCCTACGCCGACTTCAATCTGCTGAAGCTGCCGCCGGGCAGCGAGCACGAGAACGACTTCACGATGCTGTCGGACATCTTCCCGACCGGCTACCACGGCACCGAGTTGGCAGGCGTTTCGCCGGGTGACACGGTGGCGGTTTTCGGGGCCGGCCCGGTCGGACTGATGGCCGCGCACAGCGCGTTCTTGCGCGGCGCGACCCAAGTGTTCGTCGTCGACAAAGAACCCGACCGATTGCGACTCGCAACCCAAATCGGCGCGACACCGGTCGACTTCTCGAAGGGCGGCCCCGTCGAGCAACTCATGGACGCGACCAACGGGCGCGGTGTCGACCGCGGCGTCGAGGCGGTCGGCTACCAAGCCCACGACCCCGCTGGCGACGAGCATCCTGCGCTGGTTCTCGACAACCTGGTCGAGGTCGTGCGCTCGGCCGGCGGCATCGGCGTGGTCGGGGTGTACATGCCATCCGACCCCGGTGCGTCCAACGACCAGGCGAAGAGGGGTCGAATCGGTTGGGAGTACGGGACGTTCTTCACCAAGGGACAGCGGATGGGCACCGGCCAGTGCCCGGTGAAGCGCTACAACCGGCAGCTGCGCGACCTCATCATCGCGGGCAAGGCGCGGCCGGGCTGGATCGTCTCCCACGAGTTGCCGCTCGACGAGGCGCCGACGGGCTACCAGAACTTCGACCACCGCGTCGACGGCTGGACGAAGGTGCTGTTGCATCCGGCCGCGTGAGCGCCGGGTTCGTCAGCGCCCGGGTCGCGGGTCGGCGCGCTACTTGGCTCGCAGCACTTGGCGGTACCGCGCCTCGAGGAACGAGTAGAGCGCGAAGATCGCGAGTCCGAGCGCGACGAAGGCCAGCACGGCCGAACCCCAGTCCCGGCTGGCCAGCGTGGCCAGTTCCTTGTCGAGCCCGTCGGCATGGTTCGGATCTGCTTGGACGGCAGCGATCATGAAGAAGACGCCGGTGGGGAAGAACACCGCGGCGCGGGCGGGAATTCCTATCGTCCCCGCTGCCTGGATCATCACCCGCACCCACCGCGGCGCCTGGTCGGTGTCCATTCCATCGGCGTACTTCTGATCCACGCCGTTCCAGAACTGGTGCACGCACACAACGACCACGATCAGACCAAGCGCGAACAGCAACTCGCGGCCGGCGGGCAGCCGCAGCACGCCGTCCGCCGTCTTGTGACGCTGCTGCTCGCTGCCGCTCTTGTGCTTTCCGAGGGCGTATGACAATGGCACCCACGTCAGCGCGACGTAGAAGGCGCCTTGCAAGAACGCCGTCGCCCGGCTGCCGAGCGACTGTTGATCGTCGCGGACCGCGCCCCAGATCCGACTCGCGCCGAAGGCGAGGAATCCGGCTGCCGTCGCGGCGATCGCGGCCAGCCCGCCTGGCTTCGCCGAGATCGTGGTCAACGCGCCGTTGGCGTTTGCTTGCTTGCCCCCACCAAGGGCGAGCTGGGCGACGAGGTAGACGAGCATGCAATAGAAGACGCTGCGCGCTAGCAAGCCAACCCTGGCGAACCCGCTCAGCGTCTGAGGACCGGCGTCCGGACTCGCCGACGCGTCCCTCGTCCGGGTCGCGGACGCGCGCGCCGATGAAGACATGAACGACCGCTTCCCGTTACCGAGCCAGCCCAACCGCGACGTGCAAGTCGTTCCCACGTCGCGCGGGGTTAGCCCTGCCGTTTGAGAAATTCCGCGACGAGATCCTTGGAAGGGCGGGCCAACCACGCGTCGGTGAGCGCGTCACGTTCAGCCGTTGTCGCGTTCGTCGGCTGGACGAGCACCGCGGGGTAACCGTTGAAATGCGGGATGGTGAAGAAAACACGCAGGGTGGGCGGACAGGGCCGCCTCCTTGTCGGAGAGTTCGGCGACCGCGACGGCGATGATCGGGCCGTGGGGCGGTGTGGCGTCTCCGAACCGTTTGATGTCGGCTTTGCTGAACGGCCGGTCCCACGCGAAGCCCTTGCCGGTCACCGACCAGGTTCGGTTCCCGTGACGCTCATCCTCGGACGTCGCAGGGAGTGCGCGCGCGAGGAGCGACACGTCGTCCATGGTCAGCACGGCGCGAGCCTGACGGTGAGTGCGCTGGTGCGCAGCAGGGAACGTTCAGCGCGACACCCCAGGAAAGGAGACACCGGATGCGGTGGCGTGAACTTGCGAGGGACGCGAACGGGCGGACGGCGGTGCTCGTCTTCGAGCATGGAGACGACGTCATGCCGGTGTTCAAGGACTGGTGCGGCGAACAGGGCGTGACCGCCGCGCACTTCACCGCTATTGGTGCTTTCGAGCGGGTGGTGGTCGCCTGGTTTGACTGGCAGTCCAAGGAATATCGTCCGACGCACATCGACGAGCAAGTCGAGGTGCTGAGCCTGGCGGGAGACGTCGCACTCAACGACGGCGAACCTGCGATCCACGCGCACATCGTCGTCGGTCGGCACGACGCGAGCACCCGTGGAGGACATTTCGTGGGCGGCACCGTGCGCCCGACGCTGGAGCTCGTGATTCAAGAGTCGCCGTCGCACTTGAGGAAACGGCATGATCCGGAGTCGGGTCTCGCGCTTGTCGCGGCCGACGCGCAGACTCCAAGTGCATCGGGGTAACTCTCGTCCCTATGGCGACAACAAGTTACCCCGGTAAGCGCAGTGCGTCAGGGGATCAGCACCTGTCGCCGGTCGACGCCGACGAGCTGCCGTGCCCACGCGGCGGTGACGTCGGCGAGCGGCACTTGATCGAATTCGACGCGCATCTCCCCGGACGCGCAATGGTCGAGGACCGCACCGAGCGCTGCGGCAATCTCGGCGGGCGTCAAGACGGCGTTGGTGTATCCGACGATCTTCAGCCGCCGGCTTCTGATCGTCGCAGAGTCGAAGGTGGCGACCTCGCTGCTCGCGCTGCCCAGGTTGACCAGACGGCCGCCCGGCCGCAACACCATGCTGGCGGACGTGGCAGTCGGCCCGAAAACCGGGTCGATCACGACGTCGGCGCCGCCGTCGCACGCGGCGGCGAATGCGGCGGCGAGCGCGGCGAGATCGGAGACGTCGGAGTTGTCGACCACCGAGTCGGCGCCGTGTCGCCGCGCGCGCTCGCGCGCGGCCGCGGATCGCGCCGCCGCCACCACGCGATGCGCGCCTTGCAATCGCGCCGCCTGAATGGCGACCTGACCTACCGTGCCGCCCGCGCCCAGCACGAGCACGGTCTCGCCGCGGCCGAGCTCGCCGGCGCCTAGCGAAAGCCAACCCGCGACCGCCGAAAGGCCAAGCGCGGCGGCGGTGGCGTCAGAGACGCCGTCCGGTATCGCCACCAGGTCGGTCACCGCGACCAACGCGCGTTCGGCCATGCTGCCGTCGCCTGGTCGTTGACCGGCAGTCGTCGAGAACCAGACGCGTCGCCCGGCGTGTTCGCCGTCGCGCACGACGCCGACGCCTTGCACGCCGGGGACGTAGGGGACCGCCGGTCTCCCGAAGTACGACGTGCCGGTGGCGCACAACAGATCGAGCGGGACGATCGCGGCAGCCGTGACATCGACGACGACGTGCTCATCGGACGACGCGACCGGTTCGGGCCAGTCGCCGTATGTCGGCGGCTGACCGTGCTCGCGCAAGACGGCGGCTTTCATCGGCGCGCCGTGGTCACGTGGTGATGTCGGGGTACGGCCGGTCGCGCCATGCGCTCAATGTTTGCGCGTACTGCAGCTGGAACCCCAGCGGTTCTGCGAAATCCCGCTCGAACATGGCGATGAACAGGGTGAGCGTCAGGAACGGGTGCGCTCCCATCTCATAGAGCTTGGCATAGTCGTGGCCGACGAGGGCGGCGCGTTCGTCGGCGTCGAGTTTCAACCACGTCGAGCGCTCGCCGGTGTGGCAGTTGAGCAGTTGGTTCGCGCGCTCCCGCTCCCACCACTCCACCGTGCCGGCCGGGTCTTCGCGGTAGCGCTCGACCAAACCTGGATCGCGGTCGATCGTGTAGAGGAACTTGTCGAGCAGGTACCTGCTCATGGCGTCTCCTCCGGGTACCAGGTGAAGTAGGCCTCCATCGTGTGGAACAAGTCGTACGTGTCGACGTAGTCGGCCTTCACACCCTCACCGGCCACGCCCATCATCAACATGAAGTCCATGAATCCGTGCGTGGCGTTGCCCGGCGTCCAAAGGCTGTCCAACGAGACCTCTGCGAGCGCACGCTCGATGTCGGACGTCGCGATCCACTCCACAGCCTTCGCGTCGAACTCCGGGTCCGGTCCATGCGGACCGAACTGACGAGGGCCGCCGAGTTCGAGCGACAGATGGCCGGTGCCGATGATGGCCACCCGCAGGTCGCTGGGCCATGACTCGACCAGCTCGCGGATCGTCCGGCCGAGCTCGACGAAACGTTTCGGTTGGGGGAGCGGCGGCGCGAAGATGTTGGTGTAAATCGGGACGACGGGCAGGTCGTTTTGCGGACGCAGTGTGATGATCGGGCAGGTGACACTGTGGTCGAGGCGCAGCTCATTGCTGAACGCGAGGTCGAAGCCGAGGTCGATGCCGCCACGCAGGATGTGCCATGACAGATCCTGCTGGCCGTCCATGAAGAAGCGGGGGAGCCCGAACTCGCGCTCCTCGTTGTACCAGTTGGCGTCGTAGTGCGGCGCGTTGCCCACGAGGAACTGCGGCATGTTGTCGAGCCACAGCTGGTGGAAGTGGTCGGAGCCGACGAGAACGAGGACGTCCGGGTTTGCGCGAGTGAGCGTCTGTCGGAACCCTTCGACCTTGCGCACCCACTCGTCGGCGAAGGGCGGCCGCTGGTCACCCGTGGACGTGCTGGCCTTGTAGTAGAACGGGTGATGCGTCGACGCGATCACCGCGGCGATCGTGGCCATCGTCACTCCCTGCCAAAGGGTTGAAGCGCGGACGCTGCTATTGATCCGGTGGAACGTAGTGCGCGTTGCGGTCGATGTCGAGGTACATGCGCATCGCGGCGGGCCGTCGGCGTTCCTCGGCGAGCTGACCCAAGAGGCCGGCGGTCCTCGCCAGCAAGGCGAACCCGCGCACCATCTCGATCGGCAGCCCCAAGTCAGCCAGGACGGCGCCACACACCCCCGCGCCGTTCAGCGGCAACCGCCGTCCGAGGACTTGCTGATGCACCCGCCCGATCGCCTCATAGAGTTTGACGTGCTCGCGGCGGGTGCCTTCTTCGGTCGCGATGCGCAACAACGTCGGCGTGCGCGGGTCGACCTCCTTGTGCACCGGATGGCCGAGGCCGGGAATCAGCCGCCCGGACTCACGGGCAGCGCGGACCACGGACAGTGCGAGCGCGTCCCATTCGGCGTCGTCGCTCGGAGGGGCAGAATCGTTGTCGCGCAAGGCATTTGACAGGAACCCGGCGGTGTCTTCAGTGACACCGAGAAAGCGCGAGCCGCCGCCCAGCAGACCTGCGGCGAGCGCGCCCTGCAACGACTCGGGCGCGCTCAGATAGGTGAGCCGCGCGGCGATCGCGGTGGGTGTGAAGCCGTGGTCGGCGAGCGCGACGAGCACACTTTCGAACACCCGCACCTCGCCGGACGACGGCCGACGCGCGGCGACGAGCCAAAACGCGAGCTCGCCGAATCCGACGTTGCCCATCAGCTCACCGGCGAGGTCGTGGCCCAGCAACCGGATGGTCTCGGCGTCGGAGGTGCCCAATGACGTCGGGTACTGCTCAGTCATCGGATCTTCCCAGCAACCATTGTCGAATCTCCGCGCCGTCCTGATCCATCGCCGGTGGCGGCGTGCGATACGACGGCGGTGTCTTCGAAAACGTGATGGGATTGCGCACCATCGGCAGCGCGTCGTCGCCGTCGCCCACGGTCACGATCGGGTTGAGCCCGATTTCTCGCGCGAACGCGACGCCGTCGTCGATCGTGTTGATGGGCGCGCACGGGACGCCGGCCCCGATCAGTTTGTCGAACCAGTCCTTCGACGTCCGCTTGCTGAGCCGCTCGATGAGGATCGGTCGCAGTGCCTCGCGGTTGGCGGTGCGGTCCTGGTTGTGCTCGAAACGCGGATCGTCGAGCAGGTCGGGCAATTCGAGAACGTTCGCCAGCGTCCGGAATTGGTTGTCGTTGCCCGCGATGACGACGAGTTCGCCGTCGGCCGTCGGCAACGGTTCGTATGGGAACAGGCTCGGATGCGCGTTTCCCATGCGAAACGGCACCACGCCGCCAGACACGTACGCGGACGTGTGGTTGACCAGGCCGGACAGGGCCGACGCCAGCAAGTTGACCTCGACGTGCTGGCCTTCGCCGGTGCCGTTTCGGTGTTGGACGGCCGCGAGAATCCCGATGCAGGCGTGCATGCCTGCCATCACGTCGAAAACTGAGATACCCGCGCGGAAGGCAGGTCCATCGGGGTCTCCGGTCAGGCTCATCAGACCCGAGATCGCCTGCACCATCAGGTCGTAGCCCGGAATCCCAACGGCCTGCGGCGATGTGCCGAACCCGCTGATCGACGTGTAAATGACTCCGGGGTTCGTCGCGGCGACGGTGTCGAAGTCGAGTCCGAACCGTGCGAGGCCGCCCGGCTTGAAGTTCTCGATGAGCACGTCGGCGCGGCGGGCCAACTCCACCGCCGCGGCGTGGTCTTCGTCATCCCGCAGGTCCAAGACGATCGCGCGCTTGTTGCGGTTGATGGCGAGGTAGTACGTCGAGATGTCGCCGCGCACCGGCGGCATCCAAGTGCGGGTGTCGTCGCCTGCGGGGCCCTCGACCTTGATGACCTCGGCGCCGAGGTCGGCGAGCAGCATCGTGCAGTACGGACCGGCGAGGATGCGGGAGAAGTCGGCGACCAGCAGGCCGGAAAGCGGCCCTGCGGGCGAGGGCGGCGCTGCAGGCGTCGTCATCAAGCCACATCCTGTCCGTCAGTCGGACAACTGTCCGTTCACGCGAAGTCTGGCCGCCGGTCTGCCACGTGTCAAGCCGTGGTCACGATCGGCGGTTCCAGTTCGACACGCCGCCGCCGGCGGTTCAGTTCGACACCGCCGCCACCACGTGCGGCACGGAGTGCAGCCGCGCCCAATCCGCGCTGATCGCGGCGGCGGTTTGCAGCAGCCGCGGCAGGTGCTGCTCGACCAGCACCTCAAGGCTTGTCTCCGCCGCGCTGGTGTTCACGTTGAGCGCGGCGACGACCCTCCCGTCGCCGTCGCGCAAAGGCGCCGCCACCGAGCGGATTCCCGCCGCGAGCTGCTCATCGGTCAACGCCCAGCCTTTGGCGCGCACGTCGCGCAGCGTCTTCTCGATCGACTTCGGGTCGGGCGGCACGCGCGGCGTCACACCCGAGCGGCTTGGCTCGGCGAGCACCTTTGTCAGCTCGTCCGGTTCCAGCGCGGCCAGCAACACCTTGCCGAGGGATGTCGGCAAGGCGGGGAAGCGGGTGCCGATCGACACGGCCAGCCCGACGATTTTCGGCACCGCGACCCTCGCCACGTAGACGATGTCGGAGCCGTCCAGTTGCGCGATCGACGTCGACTCGTTGGTCCAGCCGACGAGCCGCTCCATGTGCGGCCGCGCGACCTCCCACAGCCCGAGTGACTGAATGAACGCCATACCCAGCTCGAGCACACGCGGCGTCAAGGTGAAGCCGCCGTTCTCGCTCCGGACGTAGCCGAGCTCGGTCAGGGTCAGCAAGATGCGCCGCGCCGTGGGGCGGGCGAGATCCGTGCGCGTGGCGACGTCGCTGAGGGAGAGCACCGGTTGCCGCGGTTCGAACGCGCGCAACACGTCGAGCCCACGCGCGAGCGCCTCGATGAAATCCGGCTCGCTGCTGCGCCGTGCCATCTGCTCACCTCGGGTCGGTCGGAAGGCCGGAGCGTACGCGCCCCGAAGGTTTCGTCCGCCGACGACTGTAACCCGTGCGCCCTCGATTTGTCCGTCATGCGGACGACGTGATCAGTTGCTGCGCCGCGGACCGGCTAGTCACGGGGGACAGCGGCTTGCTATTGACATCGACGGCCGGTCGTCGCATGGTGAGCGACACGGTGTGGCCGCGATGCGGACGAACGTCCGCTGAGTTGCCACGGTGAACTGAGTCAGCACGGTGAAGGAGCCGCAATGACGAATCCGCTCGACACGGTGTCCCCCTCGCCCAGCTCGCCCGACCGGCCAGTCGTGTTCCGGCACTCCACCGTGCTCACCATGGACGATCAGCGCAGGGTGCTCACCGACACCGACGTGCTCGTCGTGGGCGAGCGCGTCGCGGAGATCGGCACTGCCCTCGCCGCGCCGTCCGAGGCGTTGGAGATCGACGCGACGGGCGGGCTGCTGATGCCCGGAATGATCGACACGCACCGGCACATGTGGCAGACCGCGCTGCGCGGCTACGGCGCCGACTGGACCCTCACCCAGTACTTCGTCTGGTTCTATCTCGAGTGGGGCAAGATCTTTCGACCGGAGGACATCTACGCGGGCAACCTGCTGGCCGCCATCGAGGCGATCGACTCCGGTGTGACGACCACGGTCGACTGGTCGCACGGCCTGCAGACCGTCGACCACGCCGAGGCCGCCGTCGACGCGCTCGAAGAGGTTCCTGGCCGGTTCGTGCTCGCGTACGGAAACATCCAAGCCGGGCCATGGGAGTGGTCGACCGCGCCTGAGTTCCGCGACTTCGTCCGTCGCAGGCTGGAGGGTCGCGGCGACATGCTCGGCTTCCAACTCGCCTTCGACGTTCCAGGTGACCCCGCGTTCAAAGAGCGCGTCGCGTTCGAGGCGGCGCGCGACCTTGGCGTGTCGGTCACGACGCATGCCGGCGTGTGGGGCGCCACTAACGACGACGGCATCAAGTTGATGTACGACAACGGCTTCATGACGCCCGGGACCATTTACGTGCACGCGGCGACGCTGACGACGGACTCGTACAACCGCATCGCGGCCACGGGTGGCGTCGTATCGGTCTCGACCGAGAGCGAGCAAAGCGCCGGCCAGGGCTATCCGCCCACGTTCCAGCTGCGCAACCATGACATCCCTATCTCGTTGTCGATGGACACCAGCGTGTGGTGGAGCGGCGACCTCTTTTCCGCGATGCGCACGACGTTGAGTGCCGACCGCTGCCGCTGCCACCTCGACCACCACGCCCGGCAAGAGACCGTGACGCATTGCGAGCTGCGCGCCGAGGACGTGGTCGGCTGGGCCACCCGCGGCGGCAGCCGCGCGTTGGGGTTGGACGGCGTCGTCGGGAGCGTCGAGCCGGGCAAGAAGGCCGACCTGGTGCTCATCAAGAACGACGCGTCGCCTGCGATGTTCCCGCTGCTGAATCCGTATGGGCATGTGGTCTTCCAGGCGCAACGCGGCGATGTGCACTCGGTCTTGGTCAACGGTCGGTTGGTGAAGCACAACCATGTGCTCGTCGGCGTCGACCTCGACAAAGCCCGAAGGGCGGTTGAGAGCACCGTGGAATACCTGCAGACGCAGCTTGGCGACGAGGCCTGGCGCGCTGGCATGAATCCGGAGATCCCAGAGAAGAAGGTGCTCGACAACCCTTACACCTACACGGATTGGGGCTCAGACAGCGCCCAATGGAAGCGGTGAGCTAACCCGCTGACGTAGCGCCCGCCTCTCGCGGCCGGGCGCGATCGCGGGGATGCGGTCGCGAGGTCGGTCGGTCACGCCCGTAGGCGTGACCGACCGACTTTTCGTTGCGCTGCTCGCAGCGCGGACGAGTGTCCGAGGCCCAACGCTGCGGTAAACCCCTTATCAAATCGTGCTCCTTGCAGTATTGACAGCGCCGCTTGCAAGTACAACAGTTCTCCATCAAGACCGCTGTCCGTACAGCGGACGAATGTCCGACAAACTCTGCGGGCGGCGCAGCGACACGAGCGACAGCCGCATCGACCCGCTGCCAGGGAGGCACCCATGCGCGATCGTCGACCCGGCCACCTTGCGACGGCGGGTGTCGCGGCACTCGCCGCGGCGGCCGCGGTGGCCGGTTGTTCCAGCAACTCCACAACGTCCAGCTCGACAACGCCGACGACTGCGACGACATCGAGCGCGGCGTCGTCCGCGTCGTCCGCGTCGCAAAGCGCCGCGCCCGCCGCGAGCAGCACGGCCGACTCCGGGAAGACGCTGCAAATCGCCTACCTGTCGTTCGCCGTCGCCAACAGTTACGACGCTCCGATGCTCGCCGCCGCGCAGGCGGCCGCGGCCGGCAACAACGCCAAGCTGACCGTCTTCGACGCGAACAACGACCCCAAGGCGCAGTTCTCACAGCTGCAAAACGCCATCGGCTCGGGCAAGTACGACGGCATCATCGTGCAGCCGATTTTCGGCACCGCGCTCACCGACCTGGTGAAGCAGGCGATCGACAAGGGCATCAAGGTCGTCAACATCGACCAGGTGCTCGGCCCCGACCTGACCACGGTCAAACCCCAGGTTCAAGGATTGTCGGCGAACATCGCGTTCGTGCCGACCGACATGGGCACCAAGCTCGGTCAGCTCACCGTGCAGGCGTGCGCGTCCGCGAACCTCAACCCCTGCAAGGTCGGCTATCTGTACGACATCAAGGCGTCGTCGCTCGACGTCGCCATCAACAAGGCGTTCGGGACGGCGACCGCGTCGTCGCCGGTGAAGGTGATCGCCGAGGGCGAGGACTTCTTCACGCCGGCCGGCGGGCTCAAGGCGGTGCAGAACATGCTGACCGCGCACCCTGACATCAACGTCGTTGTGGGCTCGGACCAGGGAATCGAAGGCGCGGTCCAGGCTCTTGACGCCGCGAAGAAGACGGGCAAGGTGCTGCTTGTCGGATACGGCGGCAGCGCCGCCGGTCTCAACGGTGTGAAGGACGGCAGTTGGTACGGCACCGTGGTGCAAGACCCGGCGTCGGAAGGGCGCATCGGCGTCGAGTCGCTCGTCAAGGCGATTCGCGACAACACCGTCACCGGCGGCCTCGACCCACTGTCGCAGCTCCCAGACCAGGGAATTGTCACGAAGGCCAACGTTGACAAGTTCACCGCCGAGTGGCCGGGCTGACCGAACGACGATGACGACGACGACCGGCTGCGAGCCGCACGTGGCGTTGCTGAACATCAGCAAGAGATTCGGCGGGGTGCAAGCGCCTCGACGACGTCACCGTGCGGATCGCGGCCGGCTCCGTGCACGCGCTTGTCGGCGAGAACGGCGCTGGAAAGTCGACGCTCAGCAAGGTCTGCGCCGGTGTGCTCCAACCCGACAGCGGCTCGGTCGCCGTCGATAGCACGCCGGTGACGCTGCGTTCGCCGCGCGACGCGCTGTTGCACGGAATCGCCACGATCGCGCAAGAGCTGGCGCTGGTTCCGCATCTCAGCGTGGAGCAAAACGTGTTCCTCGGCTCCGAGCCCGCGCTCGGAGCGTTTCTTCGGCCGCGGGCGCTGCGCAAGGCGTTCAACGGGCTCGCCGCGCAGGCTGGGTTCGACCTCGACCCCGGGGCGTTGGTCGGAAGTCTGCGCACCGCCGATCAGCAGAAGGTTGAGATTCTTCGGGCGCTTTCGCGTGGCGCGTCGATGATCATCATGGACGAGCCGACCGCCGCGCTGTCGGGCGCCGACACCGCGCGCCTGCACGCCGTCATCAAAGACCTCGCCCGCGCCGGGCGCACCGTCGTCCTGATCTCGCACTTCCTCTCAGAGGTGCTTGAGCTTGCCGACACCGTGACGGTCTTGCGGGATGGCAAGCACGTGCGCACCGCACCCGCGCGCGACGAGACGAACGCGTCGTTGATCGAGGCGATGCTCGGGCGGACGCTTGAGTCGGTGTTCCCCGACAAGCCACCGACGCCGCGCTGCGAAGCGCCGCTTGTGCTGGCCGCCAGCGGCGTCACTGCGCCAGGAGTCAACAACGTCTCGATTGACGTGCGCGCGGGAGAGATCGTCGGCCTGGCGGGTCTCGTCGGAGCAGGGCGCACCGAACTGGCGCGCGCGTTGACGGGTGCGGTCACCGCCACGGGCGGCGAGGTGCGGCTGCATGGAACGGCGGTCGCGATCCGGTCGCCACGCCACGCGCTTCGGCGTGGCGTCGTGATGATTCCCGAGTCGCGCAAAGAGCAAGGTCTGGTGTTGCAGCGCCCGATCGTCGAGAACATCACGCTGGCGAACCTCGGCACATACAGCCGCGGCGGCGTCGTCGGGCGCCGTCGCGAGCAAGGCGCCGTGCGCCGCGTGCTCGAACAGGTGCGGGTGAAGGCGCCAGCGTTGAGCTCGCCCATCGCAGGACTGTCCGGCGGCAATCAGCAGAAGGCGCTGTTCGCGCGCGCGATGCTTTGCGCTCCATCCCTGTTGCTGGCAGACGAGCCGACGCGGGGGGTCGACGTCGGTTCGCGTCGGGCGATCTACGACCTCATTGTCGAGCAGGCGCGGGCGGGCGTCGGCGTCGTCGTCATCTCTTCGGACGTCGAGGAAGTGCTGGGGCTTGCGCATCGTGTGCTGGTCATGCGCGGCGGCCGCGTGGCAGCCGAGCTGACCGGCGAGCTTATGACAGAAGAGAACGTGCTGCGGGCGGCGTTCGCCGAGGTTGGAATCGACACAAGCAGGAGCCAGGTGGTGCAACCCGATGACTGAACAGCGCAGCCGCGCACCGAGGCCCGTCGCCGCGCCGGCGCCGGCCGCCGCCGGCCCGGGGACGCAGTGGGCACAGCAGTTTTCGTGGCTGAGCGGACTGACGCGTTGGCGGCGCGCCGGCATCCTGTTTCCGCTCGTGGTGCTGTTCGTCGTGCTGTCCGCGTCAAGCGGGCCGTTCCTCACGAAGAACAACCTGCTCAACATCTTGGACCAGCAATCGGCGACGCTGATCATGGCCGCGGCAGGCACCCTGGTGCTGGTCGGCGGCGGGATCGACCTGTCCGTCGGCGCCAACTACGCGTTGTCTGGCGTGGTGGCCGCGCAGGTCTTGCAGCACAACAGCATCGGTCTAGGCGTGGCGGCGGGCATTGGCGTGGGCTTGCTCGTGGGCTTGGCGAACGGCGTCATCACGACGTTCTTCCGGATCAACTCGCTCATCGCGACGCTCGCGATGTCGTTCATCGCCAGTGGCATCGCGAGTCGGGTCACCAACGGAAACCTGCTGGTCCTCACCGGGAAGCCGGACTTCGCGAAGATCGCCCGCACCGACTTCTTCACCGTTCGTACCTCGATCTGGATCATGGTGGTCTGCGTCGTGGTCCTCGGCTTGGTGCTGGCGCGCACCACGACCGGACGCTACTTGTACGCGGCTGGCGGTAATGCCGAGGCCGCCCGGCTCGCCGGCGTCCGGGTGAAGGGCGTGCGCATCGTCGCGTTCGCCGCCAGCGGCGCCGCCGCCGGGATCGCGGGCATCATCGACGCGTCAAGGGTGTTAAGCGCTCAGGCGTCGTCCGGAAACCAGCTAGCGTTCACCGTGCTCGCGGGGATCGTCGTCGGCGGCACCTCGATACTCGGCGGCGACGGGGCGATTTGGCGCACGGTGGCTGGCGTGCTCTTCATCGCGCTCGTCGGCAACGGCTACGACCTGCTTGGCGTCAACCCGCTGTACGAGCAGATCACGCTCGGTGTGATTTTGCTGTTGGCGGTGGGCGTCGACGCCTGGTCTCGCAACCAACGGACGTGACCCGGTGACCACCGATCAGGCGGACGTCGTCACCAGGTAGGCGGACGCCATGTCGTCGTCGCCGTGCCCGGCGCCGACGGCCCGTCGCATCTTGTCGAGCACCGCTTGCGCGACGTCGGCTTTGACGCCGGTCGATGTGGCGGCGTCGATGATGAGCGAAGCGTCCTTTGCCGCACCCGCCGAGGGAAACGACGCAGTGAAGTCACGCCGGATCATCGCCTCGCCCTTGATGTGCGCGTAGGGCGTGTCGAGTTGCGAGCCCTCAAGGGTCGACAAGAACAGGGCCGGGTCAAGTCCGAGGTGCTCGGACAGCGCCACGGCCTCGGCGACGGCGGCGGTGATGGCGAGCACCCAGCTGTTCATGACGAGCTTCAGCCGGCTGCCGGCGCCCGCTGGTCCGAGCCATTGCGTGTTTTGCCCGATCGCCGCGAAGACGTCGGAGCATCGGTCGCGCAGCGCGTCGTCTCCGGATGCCAGGACATTGAGCTTTGCTCCCTCGGCGGGCTTTCTGGTGCCGAGAACGGGGGAGTCGACGTAACTGACGCCCGCGCCGGCCGCAAGTCGCCCGAGCCGCTCGCATGCCTCGACGCCGACCGTCGAGCACTGGAGCCAGATCGCGTCACGACGCATCGCGTGAAGGACGTTGCCGCCCTCGTCGCCTCGCCCGGTCATCGTGGACTCGACCGCGTCACCATTCCCGAGCATGGTCAACACGAATTCCGCGCCCTCGGCCGCCTGCGCCGCCGTGTCACACACCGCCGCGCCATCAGAAGCCAATGGCTCCGCCTTCGCCCGCGTGCGGTTCCACACTCGAACCGCGAAGCCGGCGCGGGCCAGGTTGCGCGCCATCGGCGCGCCCATGATCCCCGTGCCGAGAACGGCGATCGAACGTTCCACGGCCATGTCGATTCCCTTCCGCGACGGCGACGTGTCGTGACGCATCTTCCCCGGCGCTGGCCAGCCACACGCGGCACAATCGGTGAATGACCTCATTAGGCGTTCTCTTCGTGCCCGACCTTCCTCCGGAGCGGTTGCGCGACGTCGTGCGCGCGGCCGACGACTCCGGGCTGGAGGAGATGTGGTTGTGGGAGGACTGCTTCAAGGAGTCGGGCATAGCAACCGCTGCCGCCATCCTCGCCTGGTCGAAACAGCTTCGCGTCGGCGTCGGGATCTTGCCAGTTCCATTGCGAAACGTGGCACTGACCGCGATGGAGATCGCGACCCTCGATCGGCTGTTCCCCGGCCGTGCCCGCGTCGGCGTTGGGCACGGCGTGCTCGACTGGATGGGCCAGGTCGGCGGGCGCGTGGAGTCGCCCTTGACGCTGCTGCGCGAACACGTCGCGGCCTTGCGTTCGCTGCTTGCGGGGGAGCGGGTCAGCGTCGATGGCCGTTACGTGAAGCTGGACGACGTTGCTCTGGACTGGCCGCCGGCGAAGCCACCGGAGTTGCTCGTGGGCGCGATTGGCGAGCGAACGTTGAAACTTTCGGGTGAACTCGCCGACGGCACTATTCTCACCGGCGGCACGTCACCGCGGCAGGTCGAAGACAAGCGGCGGCAGATCGGCGGTGACATCGGCGGTGACATCGCAATAGAAGCAATAGGAGCAATAGGAGGGGCCACCTCGTTGTCTACGTGCACGCCGCCACCGGACCGGACGCGGCGACACGCATGGCCGCCGAGTGCGAGCGATGGGGTCACACCAACGTGGACGACGTGAGCGTCGTCGGTGACGCGGCGGCAATCGCGGCGGGCGCACGGCGCTGGATTGACGCCGGCGCCGATACCGTCGTGTTTCAGCCGACGCCCGACGACCCAGACCTCGAGGGATTCATCAGACTCATCGCGCGAGAGGTTCGGCCGCTCATCGGCTGACAACACGCCGTCCAGAGGAACGGACCTCACGTCGTCCAGCGAAAGGAGTGCCCGTCGTGATCGAAGACCGCTCGTTCACCGTGGATCCGCAGCTGGCCCACCGCCGTGGCTCGGTCGAGGTGACGGTGCGCGCCGCCGACGGTCGACCGCTTGCCGACACGCGGGTCACGGTGTCGCAGCGCAAGCACAAGTTCCTCTTCGGCTGCATCGGTTTCGAGTTCGTCGAGTTGGTCGAGTTGGTCAAGGGGCAGCCCGCGGCGAACGGCGAGGATCTCGAGAAGATGGCCGAACTTTGGTTCGAGCTCTTCAACTTCGCCACGCTGCCTTTTTATTGGGGCAATTTCGAAGCCGCGCGCGGTGCGCCCGACACACAGCGGGTGCTGAAGACGGCAAGGTGGTTCCAAGACCAGGGCTGCTTGGTGAAGGGTCACCCTCTCGCCTGGCACACGGTCACCGCCGAGTGGCTGCTCGGCTTGTCGAACGCCGAGATCATCGACGCGCAGAAGGCGCGGATCCGCCGCGAGGTCACTGACTTCAAAGGCGTCATCGACGCCTGGGATGTCATCAACGAAGTCGTCATCATGCCGATCTTCGACAAGTAACCTCGACAACGGCATCACCCGGATCTCGCGCGAGCTCGGCCGCATCGGCATCATTCGCACGATGTTCGACGAGGCCCGTGCCGCGAATCCGAGCGCCACGCTGCTGCTCAACGACTTCGACATGTCAGCCGCGTACGAATGCCTGATCGAGGGCTGCCTCGAGGCCGGCGTCCGAATTGACGCGCTGGGCCTGCAAAGTCATATGCACCAGGGATATTGGGGCGAGGAAAAGACCCTCGCGACCCTCGATCGCTTCGCCCGCTACGGACTTCCGATCCACTTCACCGAGAGCACGTTGGTCTCCGGTCACTTGATGCCGCCGGAAATCGTCGACCTCAACGACTACCAAATCCCAAAGTGGCCCTCGACTCCCGAGGGGGAGGCTCGACAAGCCGACGAGATGGTCCGTCACTACCGCACGCTGCTCTCTCATCCGGCGGTCGAGGCGATCACCTACTGGGGGTTGTCCGATGCTGGCGCCTGGCTCGGCGCGCCGGTCGGGTTCGTGCGGGCCGACGCCACACCGAAGCCGTCGTATGACGCGCTGCGCTCGCTGGTGAAGGGCGATTGGTGGCTCGCGCCGACGACGATGACGACGGACGACGCCGGCCGCGTCACGGTGACGGGTTTTCTCGGCGACTACCAGGTGGCGACGGCTGAGGGCGTCGCGAGCTTCGAGCTGGCGCGGTCTGGATCGGGATCCGTGGAGGCGCGATTGACCTCCTGATCGCCTAGCATGTGCGGATGACCGCACCGAGCGCTCCCGCCTCGCGAGACAATGATCTCGAGCGCCAGTTCGAGAGTCACCGCATCGAGTTGCGCGCGTACTGCTACCGCATGCTCGCCTCGCCGTTTGAGGCCGACGACGCGGTGCAGGAGACCTTCATCCGTGCCTGGCGTTCCATCGACAGCTTCGAAGGCCGGTCGTCATTGCGTTCGTGGCTCTACCGGATCGCGACCAACATCTGCCTCGACATGCTGCGCAGCTCGCAGCGGCGGGCGCGGCCGGTCGACCTCGGTCCGGCCCGTGAGCCCGTCGCGGCCAACCTGAACGAGCTGCCCGAGACGAGCTGGCTGGAGCCGATCCCGGAGCGGCTCGTGGTCGCTGAGGGCGGCGACCCGGCCGAGACCGCGGTGGTGCGCGACTCCGTTCGGTTGGCGCTTGTCGCCGCGCTGCAGCAGCTGCCGCCGAGACAGCGCGCGGCGCTGATCTTGTGCGAGGTCTTGCAGTGGCAGGCGAGTGAGGCGGCGGAGCTGCTCGACATGTCGGTCGCCTCGATCAACAGCGCGCTCCAGCGCGCACGCGCCACCTTGCAGGCGGGCAAGCCGCCGTCCGACGCGACGCTTAGCCCGGCCGAGCGCGAGTTACTCGGCCGGTACGTCAAGGCGTTCGAGGCCTACGACGTCCACGCGTTGACCGCGCTGATTCACGAGGACGCGAAGCAGTCGATGCCGCCGTACGACTTGTGGCTCGCCGGTCGCGACGACATCTTCGAGTGGTGGTTCGGGCCGGGCATCGGATGCAAAGGTTCTCGGGTCATCGCGGCCGAGTCGGCCAACGGCTTGCCGACGTTCGGGCAGTACAAGCCGAGTCCCAACGGCGGTTACGAGCCGTGGGCGCTTCAGGTGCTCGAGCTGCGCGATGGCGTGATCGGCGAACTCACCTTCTTCCTGAGCACAGCGACGCTTTTCCCGCTCTTCGGCCTCCCGCCACGGCTCGACGCCTGAGCAGCGGTCTACTCGGGCAGCGCGGTCTACTCGGGCAGCACGTCGGACAGACCCATCAGCGCCACCATGTCGAGCAGTTCGGCTGACGCGTTCCGCAACCGCACGCGGCAGCCGTTGCGGCTGGCGGCGAGCTGAAGGCGCGCCAGCGCGTCGATGGTCGTCGCGTCGGCCGGCACACCCGCGACGTCGCAGCGAACGGCGCGCCCGTGGCAACCGGACAGCAGCTCGCACACCCGGTCGCACAGGCCTGGCAGGTCGGCGCGGTTGATCGGCCCCCTGATGACGAACGTGATCGCGCCGCGCGGGTGCGTGCTCACTTTGAAGTAGACGCGCCGGCGGCGCGGCAATCATCGGTTGCCGCCGCGAAGGGCCGAGGCGACCGCCGCCGCCACGCACAGGGTGAGCAGGACGAAGAGCGCCGTCCGGTATCCGTCGACGTATCGCCCGAGCTCGCCACCGGGCAAGCGTGACAACGTGCCGGCGTACGCCGCCTTCTTCTCGGCGGCGGTCAACGGACCTGTCACGATCGCCAGCGACATCGCCGTGCTCACGACGAACCCGGTGTTCTGCAGCATCGAGCGCAGGCCGTTGGCGACGCCGCGCGCGGTGGCCGGCACGCTGCTCATGATCGAACTCGTGTTTGGCGTCATGAAAGCGCCCGTGCCGACGCCGACGAGGAAGAGCGCCAGCCCCATCGGCCAGTAGGTGATGGACGGCGACACGGTGAGTGCCATGAGCAACAAGCCGGCGCCGACAATCGCGATGCCCGTGGTGGCGACCAACCGCGCGGGCAGTCGGCTCGCGAGCTGGCCCGCGACGGGAGAGGCGAGCATCAATCCGATCGCGAGCGGCGTCACCCGCACGCCGGCTTGCAGCGGGTTCAGCCCCTGCGCCGCCTGGAAGAACAGCGACGCCAGCAGCAGCAGCGCGTAGCGTGCCACCGCCAGTCCGAAGTTCGACGCATACGCGATCGATCGCGCCCGGTCGTCGAACAGCGAGAGGTCGACAAGCGGGTCGCGCGCGCGCCGTTGCCACAGCACGAACGCCGGCAACGCAACCGCGGCGGCGGCGAAGCTGACGACGACGGCCGGGTGCGACCAGCCCTTGGACCCGCCTTCTGACAGCCCGATGACCAAGCCGGTCAGCCACACCACGGTGAGCGCGGCGCCGCGGGTGTCGAATCGCCCTGGCGCCAGGGCTACCGCCGTCCGGCGAAGCGTGATGCGGCCCAAAAGACGCCGACGACGCCGACCGGCACGTTGAACAAGAAGACCCAGCGCCAACCGAGTTGGGTCACCAGCGTCCCGCCCACGACCGGGCCGGCGATCTGCGCCGCCGAGATCACCGTGATGTTGAGACCGAGCGCGGTGCCGAGCAGCCGGCGGGGGAACGCGTCGGTCAACTGCGCGGTGGTGTTGGTGATGATTGCTGACGCTCCGACGGCTTGCAGCGCGCGCATGCCGATCAGCGCCCAAGCGGATGGCGCGAATCCGCAGCCCAGACTCGCGACGGTGAAAGTGCGAGGCCGTTGACGTAAAGCCGGCGCGCGCCCGACCATGTCGGCGAGCCGGCCGAACACCAGGATCAGCACGGTGTTGACGAGCAGGTACGACAGCAAGAACCAACTGGCCTGGGTCGGCGTCGCCTGAAAATGCCGCGCAACGCTGGGCAGCCCGACCTCGAGCGTCGAACTGTTCAGGCCGGTCAAGATGACGCCGAGGCTCGTGACGGAGAGCACCTGCCACGCGTAGCGCACATCTTCGGCCGCGTCGAGTCTCCGCGGCTGGGGAGGCTTGCACGCCCGAGCTAGAACTGCGCGACGACCGGCACGATCTCCTTGCCGATGATCTCCAAGGGTCGCAGCGACGACACGTTCGTCACGCGGCCGTGAGCGAGCGTGAAGCCCAGTTCGCTGAGACCAGCGCAGGTCGGCGACGACGCGTTCGACGTTCTCGCCGTTCTCGCCGACGTCGAAGTTGTACAGCACGGTCTTTTCGATCTCGCCGAAGTCGCGGCCTTCGCGCTCGCAGTGCTCGCGAAGCACGTCGAGCTTGTGCTGCGAGATCGGGGGAGGGGAACAAGTTGCAGGCCTGGGCGTACTTCGCCACCAGCCGAAGCGTCTTCTGCTCGACCGCCGCCGCCGATGAGGATCGGCGGGTGCGGCCGGTCAGGCTCTGCGGTGAGTTCAGCGTGCGGCCGAGCTGATAGTGCTTGCCGTCGAACGCGCGCTCGTCGTCCGACCACATCTGCAGGCAGATTCGCAACGCCTCCTCAAGCCGCTCGAAACGCTCGGCCGTCGGCGGGAAAGGCAGGCCGAGCCCGCGCGACTCCGTCTTCGTTCCACGCCGCGCCGATACCGAGCCACGCGCGCCCACCAGACAGGACGTCGAGCGTGGTGACCATCTTCGCCAGCAGGCCGGCTCGCCGATAGACGACGCCGGTCACCATCGTGAGCAGCGAGACCCGGGTGGTGTGTGCAGCGAGAAATCCGAGCGTCGTGTACGCCTCGAGCATCTCGTGTTCCGGAGGGCCGACGACGCCGATCTGCCACACGTGGTCCATCACGGTGAGGCATGTCGAAGCCCGGCTTCTTCCGCGGCTTGCGCGATGTCGGTGAGCTGGCTCGCCGAGCGCTTGAGGGGCTCCGCCGGGCCAGGTGAAGTCGGGAAGGTGGATGCCGAGTTTCATGAAGTTCTCCGATTCAGTCTCACAGCGCCGGTATGACCTTGCTGGCGAACAACTCCATGCTCGACCGATCGTAAGCGGCGTCGATGAAGTATCCGATCGCATACGTCATGCCGAGCTTTTCCAGCGCGGCGAGACGCTCAGTGATCTGCTCGGGAGTTCCGACGAGTGGTCCGTCGGCGAAGTCGCTCACGGCGCCAGCGAGTCGTCCCGGAGACAGCAGCGGCTCGTAGTGCGCCTTGATCCAGGCGAGCTTGTCGGCCACGTCCTTTTCGGTCTCGCCGATGACGACGTTGAAGTTGCTCGACCTGGTGATGGCGCCGAAGTCCGTTCCGACGTCCCGACAGTGCTCAGCGAGGATCTGCGACTTGCGCTCGAAAGTCTCAGGGTCGCCGCTCGAAGTTCGCGTATCGAGCGAACTTCGCCACGATCCGCAGGGTCTTCTTCTCCCCGGCGCCGGCGACCCACAGCGGAATCCCGCCATCCTGCACCGGCAGCGGCCGGCAGATCGCGCCGTCGACCTGGTAATGCTTGCCTTGCAGACGCGCGACGCCGGTCTGCCACAGTTGCCGCATGATGTCGACGCCTTCGTCGAGCATCGCGATGCGCTCGCCCGCTGACGGGAAGCCGTAGCCGTAGGCGCGCCATTCGTGCTCGTACCAGCCGGCGCCGATGCCCATTTCGAGTCGCCCGCCGGACACGATGTCGATCGTCGCCGCGACCTTCGCGAGATAGGCGGGATTGCGGTAGCCCATGCAGGTGCACATCTGACCGAGCCGAATTCGCGACGTGGTCGCGGCGAATGCGGCCATCAAGGTCCACGCCTCATGCGTGGCTTCCTCGGTCGGCTCCGGGACGGTGTGGAAGTGGTCGTACACCCACAACGACTCCCATGGGCCGCGATCGGCGGCCTGCGCGATGTCGCGTATCGTCGTCCAGTGCTCGGTTGGGTCGATGCCGGCGAGGTCGAGTCGCCAGCCCTGAGGGATGAATAGTCCGAAGCGCATGTCAGCGACCTTATGTCGCGCTATCCAGTCGGATAGTCGGCGCCCCGTCGGAGCCGGAGCAGGATCCCAGCGGCCAACGTGGCGAGCACGGTGACGGCGATCGCGAGGGTGACGGTCGCGGTGAACAGCGTGGCGTCCGTCACGAGCACTCCGGCGCCGACCACCGGGACGCTGAGTCCGACGTAGGCGACGACGAAGAAGGTGGACAGCACCTCGCCGCGCCGCTCGTCCGGGGCGTGAGTGGTGATGGAGACCACCGCGGCGCGAAACGCGAATCCGACGCCTGCGCCACCGGTCAAAGCGCCGATCACGAAGAGCGCGAGCGACCGCGCGGGCAACGCCGCCGTGATCAGACCCAACCCGATAGGCACCACCGCCAAGCCCAGCAGCGACGCCCGATGGGTGGAAAACCCGCTCGCGCCTGTCTGCGCCGCTGCCGCCGCTCCGAAGGCGAGGAAACTCACCACGCCCGCTGTTTGGTGACTGTGGTCGGAAAGTCCCTTGGCCAAGAAGTCGCCGACGAGCGCGGTGATGAATCCCAACAGCGCGAACCCGACGAAGCCGGCGATGGCCGCCGCCGCGAACGGCACCCGAATCTCGCGCGGCACCCCGAGGCCTTGCGGCGTCAATCCTTTCCGCAACGCACCCGGTTGCGGCTCGACGGTGTCGGGGACGGCGAGGGCGAGCAGCGCCGGAAGCAGCAGCACGAGACCGACGCCGTAAGACAGCGTCGTGGGGCGGGGTCCGTGCTCCGCGAGGACACCAGCGACAAGGGGTCCAAGCCCGAGACCGCCCATGTTCGCGACTGTCGCGAGCAGCCCGCCGCGGGCGCGATCCCCATACAGCTCACTGATGTAGGCCGTCGCGGCGCCGGTGACGAGGCCAGCTGACAGGCCAGAGATCAGCCGGCCGACGAACAGGCCGGTCAGGTTGCTCGTCGCCATGAACACCACGCCGCTGATCGCGGAGAGGCCGACGGCGCCGAACAGCACCGGTTTGCGGCCGATCTGGTCGGCCAGCCGGCCGAAGCCGAGCAGGGCGACCACCACGCCGATCGCGTACAAGGCGTAAATGACCGTGATCATCAGCGGTTTCAGCGACAGCCGAGCCGCATAGATGGCGTACAGCGGCGTCGGCAGCGTGGTGGCCAACATCACCGAGGCGAACAGGTAGGCGACCACCCAGGCGCCGCGCCTCGTCACCGTCTTTTGCGGCGGTGTCGTCTGCGGCGGTGTCGTTTCGAGGTCGGCGGTCACGGCAAGCGCCAACCGAGCCGACGCCCTCCGGATTCCCGTTTCGCCCGATTTCCGGTTTCGCCGCAGCGGCCGGGTGACGGCTAGCTCAGCCGCTCGTCAGGTGCGGTCCGAGCACGCTGAGGTCGGCGGGGCTGAGCCGGTCACCTGACGTCTTCGCCTGATGCCAGTGCGGGTAGAGCAGCCGTTGCGCGCTGACCTGATCGAGGCGGCCCCGCTCGTCGTCCGACAAAACCAGGTTCGCGGCTTTCAGGTTGTCGGCGAGCTGCTCCTCGGTTCGAGCGCCGACGATCACCGTGGTGACGCCGGGCCGGCCGAGAAGCCAGGCGAGGGCGACCTGCGCCGCTGACGCGCCGTGAGCGTCGGCGATCTCAACGAGCGCGTCGATCGTGTCGTAGAGCTGGTCCTCGTCATGAACGGGTGGCTCGTCCCAGTCGCCGAGGTGCCGGCTGCCCGCGGGCGCCTCGACACCGCGGCGGTACTTGCCCGAAAGCAGGCCGCCGGCGAGCGGGCTCCACACCAAGATTCCGAGGCCCTGGTCGATCGTGACCGGCACGAGCTCGTACTCGGCGTCGCGCGACTGCAGCGAGTAGTAGATCTGCTGGCTGACGAAACGGGAAAGCCCTTGCCGCTGCGAGACGCCAAGCGCCTTCATCAGTTGCCAGCCGGTGTAGTTCGACGCGCCTATGTAGCGCACCTTGCCCGACGACACGAGGTGGTCGAGGGCGCTCAACGTCTCTTCGAGCGGCGTCTGGCCGTCCCACTCGTGCACCTGGTACAGGTCGATGTAGTCGGTCTGCAGGCGGCGCAAGCTGGCCTCGGCCGCGCGGACGAGGTGGTGACGCGAGAGCCCGGCGTCGTTGGGGCCGTCGCCCATCGGCATGCGCGCCTTGGTGGCGATCAACACATCCTCGCGCGCGACCGGCAACGCCTTGGCGACGATCTCCTCCGAGAGGCCGGCGGAGTAGACGTCGGCGGTGTCGATGAGATTCACGCCCGCGTCGAGGGCCATCGAAATCTGCCGGCGGGCGCCGTCGACGTCGATCGATCCGACGCTCGCGGCCCAGCCCCGGCCACCGAAACCCATCGTGCCCAGCGTCAAGGTCGAGACCCGAAGGCCACAGCCGCCGAGTTGCCGATACTCCATGATCAAGCTCCTGTTCGTCGTCCCGACGCTATCGCGGCGCTGCGAATCGAGGCACCTCGGCCGGGCTGATCAGGAGGGCTCGTCGGGTGGCGCGCCGGGGGACCGCGACGTCGGCGCGCGGCCGGGCGGCTGTTCGGGGCGCGGCAGCAAAGCCTTGCGGTTCCCGACCTTGCGGGTCACCCGCGCACGGGTGTCCACCGTGATGGTCTCGGCGCCATGACGAAACGACAGCGACGCGTCTGGCCCGTCGCGCAACGTGTACGTCGCCTCGTCATGCGTGACGTCGACGCCGAGCCGCAGGCCGCGCCAGCGAATGGTGAACCGCAACCTGCTGATCGCCTTGGGCAGTTGCGGATCAAACGACAGCTCGCCGTCGGTGTCGCGCAGACCTCCGAAGCCGTAAACCAACGCCACCCAGGCGCCGGCCAACGACGCCATGTGCAGGCCGTCGCGACTGTTGTGGTGCAGGTCTTGCAAGTCGATGAGCGCCGCCTCGTAGGCGTAGTCATGCGCCAGCTCGAGGTGTCCGACCTCCGCGCAGATCACCGCCTGCACGGACGCCGACAACGATGAGTCGCGCACCGTGCGCCGCTCGTAGTAGTCGACGTTGCGTGCCTTGTCATCGTCGCTGAAATGGTGGCCGAAGCTCATCATCGCCAACTCGAGGTCGGCCTGTTTGATGACCTGCTTGCGATAGATGTCGAAGTACGGCGCGTGCAGCATCAGCGGGTACTTGTCGCGGGACGCTTCAAAGTCCCACTCGGGCAACATGATGAAGCCGGTGTTCTGCTCGTGGATCCGCAAGCGCGGGTCGTATGGCACGAACACGGCGTTGGCGGCGGCGCGCCATTGGGCGACCTCGGCGTCGGCGATGCCGAGCTGCCGCGCGAGTTCGGGGTGCCGCGTCACGGCTGCGGCAGCGGCAACGAGGTTGTGCGCCGCGGCCAGGTTCGTGAACGTGTTGTCGTCGACCAGCGCGGTGTACTCGTCAGGCCCGGTGATCCCGGACACGTGCCACTTCTTGTCGCCACCGAAGTGGCCGAGAGACATCCAAAACCGCGCAGTCTCGGCCAGCAACTCGACGCCGCCCTCGCGTTCGACCGAGTGATCTCCGGTGACGTTCGTGTAGCGGTCTAGCGCGTTCGCGATGTCGGCGGTGACGTGCACAGCGGCGGTTCCGGCCGGCCAGTAACCGGAGCATTCCTCGCCGTGAATGGTGCGCCACGGGAACGCCGCTCCGCGAAACCCCAGCATTTGCGAGCGTTGTCGCGCCTTTCCGAGGGTTGTGTGCCGCCAACGCAGTGCGTGCGCGGCCGCCTCCGGCCTGGTGTACGTCAACACGGGCAGCACGAACGACTCGCTGTCCCAGAAGGTGTGCCCGTCGTATCCAGGGCCGGTGAGGCCTTTCGCCGGTATGCCACGCCCCTCGGCGCGCGCGCCGGCCTGCAGCACGTGGAACAGGCCGAAACGAACGGCCTGCTGGATCTCGTCGTCCCCTTCGACCTCGACGTCGGCGGCGTCCCAGAAGTCGTCGAGGTAGCGCCGTTGCTCCTCGCAAAGTCCGGCGAAGCCGGTCACCATCGCGCCTGTGACGGCGCCGGCGACTTGGTCGCGCAGGGCCTGGGCGAACGCACCCGTGACCAGCCGTAACCCAGGTACTTGACGACGCGCAGCCGCTCGCCGGGTTCGAGGGAGCACACCGCGGTGACGCGGCCCCAGTCCGGCGCGACGTGCACCTCGCGGGTGACCTCGCCGCTGCCGTTCTCGATCACGTCGTGCGCCATCGCCGCGGCCACCTGCAGGCCGCTTCGCTTGGTTCGATGCACAAGCACGACGCTGTGATCTGTCGTCGTCTGGTCGACGGCGATCAGTGGGCGCTCCATCGCGGCGGCCTCACGCGGATCGCCCGACTGCGCTGGGACTTCCTCATTCGCGACGAGCTCGGACTGGACGACCAGGCGCACCGCGTCGTCAAGAGCTTCGACCTGGTAGTCAGATGGCCGCGACCGCGCGCTGGGTGAACGAAACCAGCCGCGTCGAGCGTCACGCGCACCCGTTTGCCTGCCGGCGACGACCACTCGACGGTGCGGGTCATCGTTCCCGCGCGCAAGTCGAGCACCCGTTCGTGCGAATGCATCGTGCCGTACCGGACGTCGAACGGCTCGTCATCGACAAGGAGCCGGATCAGCTTGCCGTTGGTGACGTTGACGATTGACTGGCTTGACTCAGGGTTCGCGTATGAGCTCTCCGCGTACGGCAGCGGGCGCAGCTCGTAGAACCCGACCAGGTAGCTGCCTGGGATGCCGTGCGGCTCGCCTTCGTCGAAGTTTCCGCGCAAGCCGAGGTGGCCGTTCGACAACGCGAACAGCGACTCTGACTGCGCAAGCAGGTCGAGGTCGAGGCTGGTCTCGCGGACAGCCCACGGTTCGACAGGAAAATCCGACTGCGCGATCACGCCGGTCCGGCTCCTTCCTCGAGCAGCTCACTCAAATCCGTGACGACGACGTCTGCGCCATGATCCCGCAATCGCCGCGCATGTTCATCGCTTGACGCGGTTGACGCCCACGACGAATCCGAAATCGTCCTGCGCTGCCTGCCTCGACTCCGGCGAGCGCGTCCTCGAAAGACCGCCGACTGCGCGGGGCTGCGCGCCGACGCAGCGGGCGCCTTCGACAAAGGTGTCGGGGGCCGGCTTTCCGGCGAGTCCTCGTTCCGCGATCGAAACGCCGTCGATCGCGGCCTTCGACCAACTCGAGCAAACCCGTGACCCGCAGAACCTGCTCGGTGTTGGCGCTCGAGGACACCACGACCCGGCGAAGGCCGGCCGCGGCGGCGGCCTTCAGATAGTCGCGAGACCCCTCGTAGACCTGACGCCGTCTCGCTCGATCGCGCCGCTGCAAGGCGGCGTTCTTCCGGTTGCCAGACCGAAGATCGTCTCGGCGTCGGGCGGGTCGTCGCGAGCACCCTCGGGCAACTCGATGCCCCTGCTGCGCAAGAAAGTCCGGACGCCGTCGGCCCGCGGGCCGGCCATCGACATAGCGGCCGTAGTCGTCGCCGGAGTCGAAGGGAACGAAAGGTTCGCCGGCGCGGTTCGCCCGTTGTTGAAGGAACTCGTCGAACATCTGTTTCCATGCCGCGTTGTGCACCGAGGCGGTGTCGGTGAGAACGCCGTCGAGGTCGAACAGGCAGGTGGTGATGTGCGCGGGGAGTCCGAGCATCGCGTCGTCCGTCCTCATCGAATAGTCGGGCACGCCCCATAACCGGGCACTTCCCAAAAACCTACGTCATACCCGCGGACGGCCGCGCATTAATCGCGGGGAGGGCGACTCGAAACTTCCGGTGATCGAAACGCAATATTCCGCGGGCAGTTCCTCGGCGTGCCAGTCGCCCGCATTCGCCCTCAACAGCGAACCGTCAGTGACCATCCTCTCGGGCGGTGCCGATATTCCGCGAATGTAAAGGATTCGATCGGCATCTTGACGGCGGTTGCGAGACCGGCCTAGGTTCAGCTTCGTATCGGCAGTACGCCGAAAAGTTTCGGGGACACGGCACGGATGACCTGGCTCCGTGTCGCGGTCCTCTCGGTGCTTGGTGAAGGAGCCCGCCTTGCAACTAAGTCGTCGAAAGGTCAGTCAAATTGCGGCCGTCGGCAGTCAGCGCGGCCACCGTCTTGGCGGTCAGCACGGCCGCCGGCGCCACCTCGTCGGTGGGGGTCGGGGCACAGCAAGGTCCCATGGGATTCACTTCGCGCGTCGCCTCCAAGATCGGGATAGGGATCGGCACCGCGGTCAACATGGACCTGCTGAACGTGAACGACACATACACCGGAATCGTCGCCAATCAGTTCAACACGGTGACGCCAGAGAACGTCATGAAGTGGGACACCATCGAGCCCACGCAGGGTCAGTTGAACTTCGGGCCGGCAGACGCGCTCGTCAAGTTCGCGCAGCAGCACGATCAATTGGTGCGCGGCCACACGCTGATGTGGCACAACCAGTTGCCGAGTTGGCTTACCGCCGGCGTGGGCGACGGAACGATCAGCAACCCGAGCTACGCGACATCCTGAAGAAGCACATCACCGATGAGGTCACCCACTTCAAGGGCAAGATCTGGCAGTGGGACGTCGCGAACGAGTTCTTCACCGACAGCAATCCGTCGATGATCAACCCGAACGACTTCTGGGTCTCTCACCTTGGCGCCGGCATCATCGCGGACGCGTTCCGTTGGGCGCACGCGGCCGACCCGCACGCGCTGTTGTTCTACAACGACTACAACATCGCAGGCGAGGACGGTAGCAATGCCAAGGCCGACGCCGTGTATGCCTTCGTCACGCAGCTAAGGAAGCAGGGCGTCCCGATCAACGGCGTCGGTGACCAGGGCCATCTCGACACGCAATACGGATTCTCGGGCACCCGCATGCGCGACGACCTGCAGCGCTACGCGAACGCCGGATTCCGGGTCGCCATCACCGAGGCTGACGTGCGCACCTTCGTCAACAACGCCACCGACCAGGTGCCCACTGACAACCTCGCGCAGTTCGCGCAGCCGTTCGAGTTCGACCAGATGATGAAGGCGTGCCTTGCGGTGCGGCAGTGCATCTCGTTCACCGCATGGGGAGTCTCGGACGCGAACTCGTGGATTCCCGGCTTCTTCAGCAACCCGCAGGAGGGCTACGCGCTGCTGTACGACGTCAACTACCAGCCCAAGGTCGCCTACACCAACCTGCAGGCTGATCTGGCGGGCGCCGCGTTCGGCGCGCCGCGCAGAGTGGGTGGCGGTCACTTCCACCACTAGCAGCACGTCGTCTTAAACCAGGGCTGGGGCCGGCTCCGACGAGCGGGCCCCAGCCTTGGCTGTTGTCTACGATGTCCCGCGTGCCGCTCACCTTTCGCAACGCATTGCCCGGCGACGTCGAAGCGATCGTCGCGCTGGTCGAATCCGCCTACCGGGGAGAGAGCAGCAAGATCGGCTGGACGACGGAGGCCGACCTGCTCGACGGGCAGCGAACCGACGCCGCCGCCGTCCGCGACATCATCGGATCACCCGACGCGCGGGTGCTGGTCGCTGTCGAGGATCGAAGCGAGGCCATCGTCGGTTGTTGTCAGCTCGAACGGCGCGGCGATGGCGCCGCCTACTTCGGTATGTTCGCCGTCGCGCCGCAACTGCAAGGCGCGGGCGCCGGAAAGCGACTCCTCGCCGAGGCGGAGCGGCGGGCCAGGGACGGCTGGGGCTGCTCGCACATGGAGATGACCGTCATCGCGCAGCGTGAGGATCTCATCTCCTGGTATCAGCGGCGTGGCTATCGCGAGGTGGGCGAGCGGCGACCCTTTCCTTACGGCGACGAGCGCTTCGGCCTGCCACGCCGTCCGGACCTTGAATTCACCGTGCTCAGCAAGGACTTGTGAAAACGGCGCTCAACGAAGCTGCGGCGCGACTTCTGACGCGATGACGTCAAGGTGCTCCAGATCGCCGAGGTCGAGAATCTGCAGGTACAGCCGGGTGACGCCGATGTCGGCGAACTTCCCTATGTGGTCGACGATTTGCGAAGGCGTGCCAAACATCGGGGGAATGCCGCCGATGTTCTCGGCGCGGGTGCGCGCCTCGGCCTCGGTGCGCCCGCACGCGATGGTTTGCGCCGCCGACAACACCAGCGGCGCGCGTCCTGACGTCGTCCGGCCAAACTCGTCGGACGCTGACTCGACGCCGCGGAACAACCGCGCGGTCGTGTCGATGTCGGAGAACGGCACGTTGAACTCGTCGGCGTAGCGGGCCGCGAGCTCCGGCGTGCGCTTCTTGCCGTGGCCGCCGACAATGACCGGGGGCGCCGGAGTCTGCGCTGGCTTTGGCAGGGCCGGGGAATCGCTGATTTGGTAGTGCTTTCCGTCGAAGTCGAACCGCTCGCCGACGGGTGTGTGCCACAACCCGGTGATGATGGCGAGTTGTTCCTCAAGTCGGTCGAAACGCTCGGCGACTGGCGGGAACGGGATGCCATAGGCGGCGTGCTCGAACTCGAACCAGCCGGCGCCGAGGCCGAACTCGATGCGGCCGCCGCTCATGTGGTCGACGGTCGCGACCGTGACGGCGAGCGGACCGGGCAACCGGAAAGTGGCTGAGGTGACCATCGACCCCAGCCGCAATCGCGAGGTCTCGACGGCCACGCCGGCGAGCACCGCCCAGGTGTCGGTCGGGCCGGGCAGGCCGAGGTCGGGCCGCATGGTGGCGAGGTGGTCGGAGCGGAAGAACCCCTCGAAGCCCAACTGCTCGGCGTGCTTGGCGAGCCGCGCCTGGTCGGTGTACGACGCGCCGAACTGAGGTTCGATCATGACGACAAGACGCATGCCACTACCTTTTCACGGGTGCCACAGACCATCGATCGGGCCGACCTTCGTGCGCTGACCGCGCGGGCGTCGGCGCTGCTCGGTGATGGCCGGCGCGTTCTCGGCGTCACCGGTCCGCCGGGCGCCGGCAAGTCGACGCTGGCCGCGGAGGTCGTGAGCGCGCTGGCGGGGTCGGCCGTGCTCGTGCCGATGGACGGATTCCACCTCGCGCAATCCGAGCTCGACCGACTCGGTCGCCATGATCGCAAGGGTGCGATCGACACGTTCGACGCCGCCGGTTTCGTCGCGCTCGTGCGCCGGTTGCGCGCAGCGACCGAGGACGTGTACGCGCCGACGTTTCGGCGCGACCTCGAAGAGCCCATCGCCGGCGCGATCAACGTCGCGGCGAGCGTGCCCCTCGTCGTCCTCGAAGGTAACTATCTGCTGGCGACCGACCCGCCATGGGTCGCGCTGCGCGAGTTGATCGACGACGTCTGGTACGTCGAACTCGACCGCGAGTCTCGGCTCGAGAGGCTGGTGCGCCGACACGTGGCGTTCGGCCGCGATCTTCCCGCTGCGCGCGAATGGGCGCTCGGCACCGACGAGCGCAACGCCGCGTTGATCGCGCAGACCCGCGACCGCGCCGACGTTTTGGTGATCGGCTGAAAATCATCTGCCTAGGTGAGCGAACGGCGGAACCCGCGGGTGGCCGGCTGGCTAATGTGTCCGGGTGTTCACCAGCCCTGCGCCCGCGACGAGGCGCCGCCGATCCCGGACGGTCGGCGGTCTGCTGGCTGTGGCGCTCGTCGCGGTCGTAGCCGGCGGCTGCACCGGCAGCTCCAGCCAACACGCGTCGTCATCATCGGCGCCCGACTCCGCCAGGGGGTCGTCCGGCGCCGCGCCGCCGTCCTCCGGACCGGTTTCCGGGCCGTCGTCCGGGCCGCCGCCGACTCCCGTTGCCGCCGTCACGCATGCGCCCTCCGATGCCACGTCGGTCATCGCCGAGAAGTCGGCCACGATGACAGCGGTGCGGATGAGCCAGCTGCTGTTCGCCTCGGCGCCGGCCGCGGTGCTCACGTCGTCTGATCTCGGCTCGCTCACGCAGGCTGCGGCAAGCGCGCAACGGCTCGGGGTGCCCGTCTTGATATCGGACGCCGCCGCGGTCGCGGACGACGCCGCGGCTGGCGCCGCGGTTGCGGACGAGGTGCGGCGGCTTGGTTGCACCCAGGTGTTGCTCGTTGGCAGCGCGACGCCGATCACCGGGGTGCCGGCAGTGACGGATCAGTCGAAGTTGTCGGTGACGCCGCCGAACACTCTTGCCGGAACGGCGGTGTTGGCGCCAGCCAGCAACGACCCTGGCGTGGTGGCGGCGACCGCGACCGCGCGGGCAGCGGCGGCCGCCGTGATTACATCGCATAGCGATGATCCGCGTGCGGATCCCGCCGTCATCGAGGCACTGTCCGAGTCGCCACCGAAGCATGTGGTCGCGGTCGGCGCGGGATTCGGACCGGCGCAACAACTCTCGTCGCGCATTGCGATCGCCAGCACAGGCGCCCAGCTGCCGGGCGGCGGTCAGCGCATCTTTCCCGGCCGCCGGTTCGTCGCGCTGTACGGGCACCCTGGAACCGCGTCGCTGGGGGTGCTCGGCGCGCAAGACCTCGATGCGAGCATCGACCGGGCTCGGCAGCTGGCCGCGCAGTACGACCCGTTGAGCGACGTGCCGGTGATCCCGACGTTCGAGATCATCGCGACGGTGGCGCAAGGCGCGGCCGGTCGCGACGGCGACTATTCGGGCGAGTCCAGCGTCGACGAGCTGCGGCCGTGGGTCGAAAAGGCCTCTGCCGCAGGGCTTTACGTCGTCCTCGATTTGCAGCCCGGCAGGGCCGACCCGCTCGCGCAGGCGAAGTTGTACGCGCCGTTGCTGTCGCTGCCGAACGTCGGGCTCGCAGTCGACCCGGAGTGGGCGCTCGCGCCGACTCAACTGCCGCTGAAGCAGATCGGCAGCATCGACTCAAGCAAGCTGAACGAGGTCGGCGCGTGGCTCGATGCTTTCACCGCGTCGAAGCACCTGCCGCAAAAGCTATATGTGTTGCACCAGTTCCGGCTCTCGATGATCGGCAACGAGGCGAAGCTGCGCACCCACTACGACAACCTCGCGGTGCTGATCCACATGGACGGTCAGGGCACTCAGCCGAACAAGGACGCGACCTGGCGCTCGGTCGTCGCGACCGCGCCGAAGGGCGTGCCGTTCGGGTGGAAGAACTTCACCAAGGAGGACCACCCGATGCTCGACCCGACGCAGACGATGGCGCGCAAGCCGCAGCCGATGATGATCTCCTACCAATGAAGAACCGCGCACAATGGGGAAAGAATTCGTCGCTATAGCGCTGGAAGTTTCCCCGCTGCGCGGGCGGGCCGCTGCGTGAGCCGGCTGCGCGGGCGGGCCGCTGTGTGAGCCGGTTGCGCGGGCGGGCCGTGGCGGTCGCCAGACGGTGCCTCGACGGCGCGGCGCTATTCCGCTTTGCGGAAGCCCAGGCTGATGAAGGTGTAGTCGACGCCGACGCGCGCCCAATGCACCGGCCGCTCGTGATGCGCGAGGTTCAGCTCGCCGACAAGTCTCAGGCCCACGTCGTCCGCCTGCTTCACGATGTCGCGGATCTCGTCGGGGGAGAAGATGTGCACCGGCTGGCCGTAGGCGGCTTTTCCAGTGGTGTCAGGCGGGTTCTGGTCGTAGTCGGTGGAGATGAACAGCACGCCGCCGGGCTTCAACAGCCGCGCCGCCTCGAGCAGGAAGCCATTGATGGGCACGCCGTGCTCGATCACTGACAGGCAGGTGATGGCGTCGAAGCGCCCGTCGGGAAACGAGGTGGCGGTCATGTCCCCGGGCAGCAACCGCACCGGGCCGTGGTGCGTCGTCCGGCTCCATTCGAGGTTGTTGCCGAACAGGTCGGTGAACCCGTAGAGGCGCAACGACGGCAGCAGTGTCGAGTAACGGGCGCAACCGGCGTCGAGCACGGCGCCCGACGGCGCCACGTTCTCGAGGACGAAAGACACCGCGGCCAACGCGTCCCAGTTCTTCGGCTTGTCGCGGTGCAGCGGAAGCTTCAACTCCCGCAATTGGGCGCACGCGCGCTCCCAGTCAGCACCGGTGCTCAACACGTCGGTTGGGATCGCCGCGGCGGGCTTGGGACGGACGCGGTCGGCTCGAACGTCGAGCGCGCGCTGCGCGGCAACCCGGTTCCACAAGATGTGCTCGGCCGCCCATTTCGCGGCTTCGCGGGCGATGCCGCCCGGCGCGCCGTTGGACATGTGCGCCAGGCTAGCGCGGCTACTTGTCTGGCGCGTTCGCGGGCGCTCCGAAGCGCAGACCGTCCATCAGCAGGGTGATCAGCTGGCGCGCCTGTTTCTGGGCTTGGTCGCCCACCATGCAAATGCCGCTGAGCGCTCGGATGACGAGCAGTCCGTCGACGTCGGAGCGCACCCGGCCGGTGGCGGCCGCCGCCGCCACCAACGCCTCGAGGGCCGTGTTGATCCGCGCATGGACGTAGGCGAACAGCTCGGAGTGCTCGCCGTCGCCCGCCAGCTTCAGCGCCCCGGCGAGACCGCGCTTGGTGGCGACGTAGCCGACGAAGCGCTCCATCCACAGCTCGAGCGCCACGTCACCGTCGTGGGCGGCGATCAGCTCGTCGGCTGCCTCGCACAACTGCTCGACGCCGCGGCGGTAGGCGGCCTCGACCAGCGCGTCGCGGGTCGGGAAGTGCCGGTAGAGGGTGCCGATGCCGACGCCGGCGCGCTTGGCGACGTCCTCAAGCGAGGTGTCGACGCCGTTCTCGGCGAACGAGGCGGCCGCCGCCTCCAGCAGGGCGTCGCGGTTGCGCTGCGCGTCGGCGCGTAGCGGCCGGGCGGCGGTCGCGCTCACGAGAACAGACCTCCTCAAAAATCAGTTTGCATAACCGGAGGCATCCTCCGTATAGTCACTGGAGGCGCCCTCCGGTTAGCCCATCATCCCTCTTGGAGGCATCAAATGCCACCCGCAATCTCAGATCGACTGGCCAACCCGGCCGGCCGAACCGCCGCACGTCCTGACCCGCGGCCGTCGCAGCTCACCGGCAGCGGCGGACGCAGAGGCGCCGTGCTGGCGGTGATCTTGATCTGCCAGCTGATGGTGGTGCTCGACGTCACGATCGTGAACATCGCGCTGCCTGACATCCAGCACGCCCTCTCGTTCTCCAGCACCGGGTTGTCGTGGGTGCTCAACGCCTACAGCCTGACCTTCGGCGGCCTGCTCCTGCTCGGCGCGCGCAGCGGTGATCTTCTCGGACGACGCCGGGTCTTCCTCGCCGGCATCGCCCTGTTCACGCTCGCCTCGCTCGCCGGCGGCTTCACCACGTCGTCCGCCTTGTTGTTGACGGCCCGCGCGGTGCAAGGGATCGGCGCGGCGCTGGCGTCGCCGTCCGCGCTCGCGTTGCTCATGGTGAGCTTCCGCGAAGGCGCTGAGCGGGCACGCGCTCTCGCGTTGTACGCGGCGGTCTCCGTTGGCGGCAGCGCGGTCGGGCTGCTCGCCGGCGGCATCCTTGTCGAGTGGACGTCGTGGCGCTGGGTGTTCTTCGTGAACGTCCCGATCGGCGCTCTGTTGCTGGTGCTCGCGCGGCGCGAGCTGCCCGAGACACCACGCCAACAGGGGCGGATCGACATCCCCGGAGCGTTGACCTCGACCATCGGCATGGGCGCGTTGGTGTACGGCTTCGTGCGCGCGGCGTCCGACGGTTGGAGCAACGCGGGCACCGATCTGGCGTTCGCAATCGGCGTGTTGTTGCTGGCGGCGTTTGTCGGCATCGAGCTGCGAGCCGCGACCCCGATCACCCCATTGCGGCTGTTCGCCAGTCGGGACCGCAGCTTCTCCTACGTCGCGCGGCTCTTGCTGGTCGGCGGTATGTTCGGGATGTTCTTCTTCCTGACGCAGTTCTTGCAGGACGTCTTGGGCTACAGCCCGCTGGTCACCGGCTTGGCGTTCCTTCCGCTGACCGTCGCGTTGTTCGCGGCTTCGCAGCTGAGCGCACGCGTGCTGATGCCGATCGTGAGCGCGCGGCGGTTGATGGCGGGTGGCATTTCGCTCTCGACCGTCTCGGTCCTGATACTCGCGCAGTTGACGCAGCACAGCAGCTACGCCGTGGTGCTGGTTGCGCTGCTGCTCTTCGGCGTGGGCAACGGCCTGGCCTTCGTGCCGTTGACGGCCGCGTCGCTCGAAGGCGTCGCAGCAAGCGACGCTGGAGCGGCGTCCGGCCTGGTCAACGTCATGCAGCAGGTTGGCGGCGCGCTGGGTCTGGCGGTGCTGGTGACCGTGTTCGGCACGGCCACCCGGTCGGCGCGGCACGCCGCTGGGGCGACGGCGGCGCACGTGTTCACCCAAGGCGCCGACCACGCGTTCATCGCGGCAGCCGTGATGCTCGCGCTGTCGGTGGCGCTGACCGCGAGCATGGGCGCCGGCGGAGGTGGCCGCGGCTCGGCGCGGGCGCCCGAGCGGGAGGTCGAGGCCGCTGCCGCGTGACCGCTGGGCATGATGGCGACATGACACAAACTCGACGCGTCGTCGTCACCGGTGGCAGTGGCAAGCTCGGCAGGGCGGTCGTCGCCCAGCTGGCAGAGCAGGGGTGGGACGTGGTCAATCTCGACCGCGTCCCGCCCTCGGTCTCGCAGCCGACGTTCGTGCGGGTCGATCTCACCGACTACGGGCAGGTCGCCAGCGCCTTGTCAGGGGTTGACGATCGCTTTTCCACAATCGACGCGGTGGTGCATCTGGCCGCCATCCCGGCGCCGGGCTTGGCGAGCAACGCGGCCACCTTCCACAACAACATGCTGACGACCTACAACGTGTTCACCGCCGCGCGCGCTGTCGGTGTCAGGGACGTCGTGTGGGCGTCGAGCGAGACGGTGCTCGGGCTGCCGTTCGACACGCCGCCGCCGTACGCGCCGGTCGACGAGGAGTATCCCGGCCGCCCGGAGTCGACGTACTCGCTGGTGAAGTTCCTCGAAGAGCACATGGCCCGGCAGTTTTGCCGGTGGGACCCCGAGCTGAAGATGGTCGGCTTGCGGTTCTCCAACGTGATGGAGCCAGCCGACTACGCCGCTTTCCCGTCGTTCGACTCCGACGCGCAGTCGCGCAAGTGGAACCTGTGGGGTTACATCGACGCGCGCGACGGGGCCCAGGCGGTGCGCAAGGCGCTCGAGTACGACGCCCGGGGCTGCGAGGTCTTCGTGATCGCGAACGCCGACACGGTGATGACGCGGCCTAACGCCGAGTTGCTGGCCGAGGTCTTCCCGGACGTCGAACAGCGCGGCCCGATCGGCGAGCACGACACCTTGTTGTCGATCGACAAGGCGAGGCGGTTGCTGGGGTACGAGCCGCGGCACAGCTGGAGAGCCGCCGACCTCGGTTAACGTGGAACGGTGTTCGACCCGATCGCCGCGCTCGCCGACTACGTGGCCGCCGGCGACGTCCTTGTCTTGAGCGGCGCCGGGATCTCCACCGACTCCGGCATCCCCGACTACCGCGGCGCGAACGGCTCGCTTCGCCGCTACACGCCGATGACGTACCAGACCTTCGTCTCGGACGACGCCGCGCGGCGGCGGTATTGGGCGCGCAGCCACCTTGGCTGGCGGCGGTTCGCGGCGGCGCTTCCGAACGCCGGCCATCACGCCGTGGGCCGGCTCCAGCAAGCCGGTCTGGTGAGCGGGGTCGTCACGCAGAACGTCGACGGCCTGCACCAGGCGGCGGGCGCGGTCGACGTGATCGACCTGCACGGCCGACTCGACCGGGTGATCTGCCTTTCCTGCCGGTCGACGACGCCGCGAGCGCGACTCGACGCGCGGTTGCGCGCGGCGAACCCGGCGTTCGACGTCGACGTGGTCGCGATGAACCCCGACGGCGACGCCGAAATCCCGGACGACGAGCTCGCCGGCTTCGCCGTCGTCGGCTGCGCGAGTTGCGGTGGTGTGCTGAAGCCGGACGTCGTCTTCTTCGGCGAGAACGTGCCGCGACCGACCGTCGACCACTGCTTCGAGTTGACGGCGGCCGCGCGGCTGTTGCTGGTGCTCGGCTCGTCGCTGACCGTGCTGTCCGGCTACCGGTTCGTGCGCCGCGCCGCCAAGCTCGGCGTCCCAGTGGCGATCGTCAACCAGGGCACGACCCGCGGTGACGCCGAGGCCGACCTCATCGTGAAGGCGCCGCTCGGCGTCGTCCTGCCTGAGCTGGCGACCCGACTGACCGACCGCGTCCTCGAGACCGCCCATCTCGCCTACTGAAAAGTCTGCGCTGCAGAACCGGCGGTTTTGCAGCCCAACCCTTCGCTCGGCACAGGAAGGTCGGGATCCGGCGGCCGGTGGCTCGGTCGTAGGGTCGATCCATGGAGATCGGCGTCGCCACGTTTCCCACTCACGACTCGATCGGTCCCGCGCAGGTGGCCCGGCTCGCCGAGGACCATGGTTACGAGTCGCTGTTCTTCACCGACCATTCGCACATCCCAGCGAGCCGGGAAACGCCTTACAGCGGCGATGTTCCGCTGCCGCGCAAATACGCGCACACCTACGACATGTTCGTCGCCATCACCGCCGCGGCCGTGGTCACCACGAAGATCCGAGTGGGCAGCGGGGTGTGCCTTGTCATCGAACGCGACCCGATTCAGACCGCGAAGGAGGTCGCGAGCATCGACCACCTCTCCGGCGGCCGGTTCGAATTCGGAGTCGGCGCCGGTTGGAACCGCGAGGAGATGGCTAATCACGGCACCGACCCGCGCCGGCGCATGGGCGTGCTCCGCGAGCGGGTGGAGGCGATGAAGCAAGTCTGGACGCAAGACGAGGCCAGTTATTCCGGCGAGTTCGTGAACTTCGAGCGCATCTGGTCGTGGCCGAAGCCGCTGCAGCGGCCGCATCCTCCGGTTCTCGTCGGCGGTGGCGGTCCGACGGTTTTCGACCGGGTTTTGTCATACGGCGACGCGTGGTTCCCCAACTACTCGCCCGACGTCATCGACCGCGCCCCCGACCTGCTCCGCCGCGCCGAACGGCCGATCGACCTTATGGTGATGGGAATTCCGGCCGACCCGGCCATCATCGAGCGATACGAGCTGGCCGGCTTCCAGCGCGTCGTGCATTGGCTTCCGTCGGCGGGCAAGTCCGTCGTGGAGCGCGCGATGGAGCGATTCGAGTTGGCCGTCGACGAGGTGCAAGGGCGCTGACATGAGGCTGGACGACGCCGAGGCGCGCCGCCGTTTCGCCGGCGCGAGGATCGCGCGGCTCGCCACCGTCGACCCCACCGGCAAGCCGCATCTGGTGCCCGTCGTTTTCGTCGTTGTCGACGAGACTGTGTACAGCGCCGTCGACGCGAAACCCAAGACCACCAAGGACTTGCGCCGGCTCGCCAACGTGCGCGCCGACCCGCGTGTGAGCTTGCTCACCGACCATTACGCGGACGCCGATTGGAGCGCGCTGTGGTGGGCCCGCGCCGACGGCGACGCGCGTGTGCTGGCCGCCGAAGAACCCGAGGCGATGGCGGCCGTGGACGCTCTGGCGAGGCGGTACCCGCAGTACCGCGAGGAGCGTCCCGACGGGCCGGTGCTCGCGGTCGCCGTCCGAAAATGGAGTGGCTGGGCGGCCTGACGCGCGGCCCTGAGGGCGATCTCGGGGATTACCCGGAGGCGCCGCGGTCACCGGGATGGCATGCTTGAGCGCGTGCACGGGGCGGCCGGTCAAAGCGGCGAAAATCGGACGGCGACGGCGCTCGCGTCGTCCCCTGACGATTTCGCGCACCTTCCGCTCGATCCGTTGCCGCACCGCGGCTTTAGCCGGCGGGCCCGGTTCGTCGTCCTCTTTCTGAGCGACCACGCCTGGTTGGTCACGCTTGCGCTCGCGACTATCGTCGCCCTGGTCGGATTCCGCGGCGGCGATTTTCCCGCGCAGGACTACCGGGCGTGGGTGTTCAAGACGCATGGGTTCTTGATCTGGGACGTGAACTGGTACGGCGGGCACGCCGACCTCGGCTACAGCGTCCTCGCGCCGGTCGTCGGCGCGGTCTTCGGCACGGTCCCCGCGATAGCCCTCGCCTGTGTGCTGTCCACCGTGTTGTTCGGCCGCCTGGTGGGCCGCTCGAGCAGCTGGGCGTGTGTGGTGTCTCGGTTGTGGTTCGCGGTGTTCGTGGTCGGCGACCTCATCATCGGACGCGGCCCGTTCGCCTGCTCGGTCACTTTCGCGCTCGCCGCCGTGTTGCTGGTGCGGCAGAACCGGCGGTGGCTCGCGCTCGGGGCCGCCGCGGTCACCTCCTTGTTCAGCCCGCTGGGCGCGCTGTTCCTGCTGCTGGTCGCCGCGGCCTGGCTGCCGTCGATCGGGTGGCGCCGGGCACTGCCGTTCGCGGGCGCGTTCGCTGGGTTGGGCGTCGCCGCGCTGCTCGGCGATGGCGGGCGGTTCCCATTTCCGTGGAACACGTTCGTGGGCCAGCTGGCGATCGTCGGCATCGGGCTCGTCGTCGCACCGCGGCATGAGCGCAACGTGCGGCGCGCGCTGATGATTTACGGCGTTCTGTGCGTGGCGCTCTTCGCGGTTCCGAACCCGGTCGGCGGCAACATGGCGCGCTTCGCTGGGATCGTCATCGGGCCGGCGGCGGCGTTCTTCTTGCTTCGCAACAGCCGGGTGCGCGGCTTCGCGCTTGTCGCCCTGCCGCTGTTCGTCTTCCAGCTCCAGCCGATCGTCAGCGCGGTGGTCTCCGCGGCAGGCGACCTGTCGACGAAACCGTTCTACTACCAGGGCGTGACGCGGTTCTTGGCCGCGCATCAGCAAGTGCCGGGCAAGGTCGAGATCCCCTTTACCAAAGACCATTGGGAGGCGACGTACGTCGCCGAGAAGGTGCCGCTCGCGCGCGGTTGGGACCGTCAGGTAGACCTGTCGCGCAACGAGGTGCTGTACTCGCCGCTGACACCCACCGCGTACGAGACCTGGCTGCACGACAACGCGGTGCGCTATGTGGCGCTTCCCGACACAACGCTCGACGAGGGCGGCCGCGCGGAGGCGACGATCCTGCGGGACCCGCCGTCATGGCTGAAGCAGGTGTACGCCGACCAGCACTGGAAGGTCTGGCGAGTGGACAACCCGACGCCGATGGCGACCGGCGCCGGCGTCATGACCCAGCTGGCCCACAACGGGTTCACCCTCGTCGGCGCGCATCCGGGCGCGACGACCGTGCGGTTGCGTTGGTCGTCGTCGTGGCGGGTGACCGCCGGCGACGCGTGTGTGGCGCAAGCGCCCGGCGGCTGGACGACCGTCGTCACATTCCAGCCGGGGCAGGTCAGCGTCGCGGCGCAGTTGTCGATCGGCGACAGCGACGTGTGCACCGACGCCCAGCTGTCCGACGCGGGCGCCGCCAAAGTCGAGTCGCACCCGCACTTCTAGCGCGACTGACTCACAGCGCGGCGGCGACGGCGGCCCAGGTCTGCGGGATCGCGCCCAACCCGTCGCCGGTCTCGGGATTCCAGTACTCCGCGAACCCCGATCGCAACACGCTGCGCTTCGTCGAACCCGCGAGCTCGTCCGCCAGCGCGGCCATGCCGCAACGCCGGGCGGCTAGCACCGTGAGGTAATTCAGCTGCGGCCAGGCGGGGCCGCGCCAATAGGCGTCCGGCCGGTACGCCGGGTCCTCGCGCGGAACGAACCGCGGGCCGAATGGGGCGGCGAAGCGGGCTCGATCGACGAGCTGGCTGAGCGCGGTCGCGGCGTGCTCGCGATCTTCCACGCACAGCGCCGGCAACGTCGCGTCGCTCGTCGGAACGCGCGAGCTGTCGACCGGCCCGGTGAAAACGACGTCCGCCCATAGGCCGAGACCGTCGTCCCAGGCGCGTTCGTCAAGCGATCGCGCCAACGCGACGCCGCGCGCCCGCCACGCGTCGTCGCCGGTGAGCGCCGCCAAGGTGACGGCCGCGTCGGCGGCGATGGCGTTGAAACTGGCTGGCGCGACGACGAATTCGGGGTTGTCGACCGCGACGCCGTCAGCTGAGAACACCGTCGTGGCCTGGAGCCGACGGTCGGATTGTGTCCAGCGTCCGCGTTGCCATGAGGTCGAACCCACCCAGGAATCCCAGCGCGGCGAGTCGTCGGTGCCAGCCTCCCACGGGTGCACGATGACCAGCAGGCCGTCGCGCATCCGAAACTGCCACAACGCGTCGAGCGCTCTCGTCGCGTCGTCGATCAGATTGTCGGACGACGTGAGGCCGGCCGCCCGCGCCGCCGCGATCGCGCGCACGTACATCGGCGGCTGGGTGAACGACGACACGGCGGGCAGCGGACCGCGTTGGTACGTCGGTCTGCCGTAGCGCATGTGCGGCAGGAAGCCGTTCGGCAGCTGACCTTCGAACACCGCGGCCAACTCGGCCACCGCGCGCTCGTCACCGAATGCCGACCACGCGATCGAGTGAAAGCAAGAGTCCCACAGCCACAGGTGCGGATACGTCCGCCGGTGCGGCCGGCAGTAGCCAAGCGCCGGTTGCCAAGCCTGCTCCAGCACCCGCCACGCGCCGGCGCGCAGCTGGGCGTCGAGGTCGCTCTCGCCGCTCATGATCGAAGGCTATGCGGTCGGAAATGAGAGAGTTGACGGGTGCCCGTTTCGCTCGCCGAGTTGCGTTCCCGCGTGGACGCGTTGCCGTTGCGTGACCGCCGATCGTTGCATCGGCGGCTTGGCGGCGTCGCGCGCATCAGCGCCGCTGAGCGGAAGACCGCTGCCATCCAAGCCTTGTCCGCGGACGTCGAGCGGGCCGAAGCCGCGTTGTCTCACCGGGCCGCGAGCGCGCCGCCGGTGCGGTACCCGGCCGGGCTGCCGATCGTCGATCGCAGGGACGACATCGCCGCCGCGATCCGCGATCACCAGGTGGTCATCGTGGCCGGTGAGACCGGCTCGGGCAAGACGACGCAGCTGCCGAAGATCTGCCTGGAGCTGGGTCGGGGCGTGCGCGGCGCGATCGGGCACACCCAACCGCGCCGGATCGCCGCCCGCGCGGTCGCCGAGCGGATCGCGACCGAGCTCGACACGCCGCTTGGCGGCGCGGTCGGCTACAAGGTGCGATTCACCGACCGCGCGAACGCCGACACGCTGATCAAAGTCATGACAGACGGAATCCTGCTCGCGGAGATGCAGCAAGACCGCCTGCTGAGCGGCTACGACACGATCATCGTCGACGAGGCGCACGAGCGCAGCCTCAACATCGACTTCATCTTGGGTTACCTCAAGCAGTTGCTGCCGCGCCGGCCCGACCTCAAGGTGATCGTCACGTCGGCGACGATCGACCCGCAGCGGTTCGCCGACCACTTCGCCGGCGCGCCCGTCGTTGAGGTGTCGGGCCGGATGTTCCCGGTGGAAGTGCGTTACCGGCCGCGAGTCGACGACGTTGCGGATGACGACGAGCCGGACGACGAGAGCGGCGAGCCGCGCGACCAGGTGACGGCGATCTGCGAGGCGGTCGACGAGTTGTGCCACGAAGGTCCGGGCGACGTCCTCGTCTTTCTCAGCGGAGAAAGGGAAATCCGCGACGCTGCCGAAGCCTTGCGCGCGCGTGACTTGCGCGACGTCGAGATTCTCCCGTTGTACGCGCGACTCTCGTCGTCCGAGCAGCACCGCGTTTTCGAACGCCACGCCGGACGACGGATCGTGCTCGCGACCAACGTCGCGGAGACGTCGCTCACCGTTCCTGGCATCAGATACGTCGTCGACCCCGGGACGGCGCGAATCTCCCGGTACAGCTACCGCACCAAAGTGCAGCGACTGCCGATCGAGCCGATCTCGCAAGCGTCCGCGACGCAGCGGACCGGGCGATGCGGGCGCGTCGAGGCGGGGGTGTGCATTCGGCTCTACTCCGAGGACGACTTCGCCGCGAGGCCGCAGTTCACCGACCCGGAGATCCTTCGCACCAACCTGGCCGCGGTCATCTTGCAGATGTCCGCGCTCGGTCTTGGCGACGTCGCGGCATTCCCGTTTGTCGAGCCGCCAGACCGGCGCAACATCAAAGACGGCATGGCGTTGCTGGAGGAACTCGGCGCGATCGAGCAGTCCGGCGGCGAGCCGAGACTCACCGCGGTCGGCCGCAAACTGGCCGCGCTGCCGGTCGATCCGCGGGTCGCCCGAATGATCGTGCAGGCCGATTCCCTCGGCTGCGTGCGGGAGGTCCTCGTCATCGCGGCCGCGCTGTCGATCGTCGACCCTCGCGAACGCCCCCTCGACGCGCAGCAGGCGGCCGACGAGCAGCACGCGCGGTTCGCCGATCCCGAGTCTGATTTCCTCGCCGATCTGAAGCTGTGGGACTACCTGCGCGCGAAGCAGGACGAGTTGTCGTCGAGCAATTTCCGCCGCCTGTGCCGCAAGGAGTTCCTCAACTACCTGCGGGTGCGCGAGTGGCAAGACCTGGTCGCGCAACTGCGGCAGGTCGCGCGCTCCATCGGCATCCAGGTCAACGACGCGGTCCCGCAACCGCAGGCCGTGCACCAGGCGCTGCTCAGCGGGTTGCTTTCACATCTGGGTTTGCGCGACGCGGAGAAGCGCGACTATCTCGGCGCGCGCGGCGCCCACTTCGCTGTCTTCCCCGGCTCCGCGCTGTTCAAGAAGCAGCCGCGATGGGTGATGGCGGCCGAGCTCGTCGAGACGACTCGCCTGTGGGGGCGCGTGTGCGCGCGCATCGAACCGGAGTGGGTCGAGCCGCTCGCGGCGCATCTTGTGAAGCGCAGCCACAGCGAGCCGCACTGGGACGCGCGACGCGGCGCGGTGATGGCCTTCGAGAAGGTCTCGCTCTATGGGATTCCGATCGTGGCGTCGCGTTCGGTCAGCTACGCGCGCGTCGACCCGGTGCTTTCTCGCGAGCTGTTCATCCGCCACGCGTTGGTTGAGGGCGACTGGCAGGGGCGGCACGCGTTCCTGGCCATGAATCGCGCGACGGTGGATGAGATCGCGGCGCTGGAGGAGCGGGTCCGTCGGCGCGACCTGCTGATCGACGACGAGGCGCTGTTCGAGCTCTACGACGAACGGGTGCCGACCGACGTGGTGTCGGCGCGGCACTTCGACAGTTGGTGGAAGAAGGCCCGAAAGCGCGATCCCGATCTGTTGACGCTCCACCGCGACGAGCTGTTGACGACGGGGGGGCGATTCCTCGACTTGGCCGGGTTCCCTGACGTGTGGCGACAAGGCGATTTCGCGTTTGGCCTGACGTACGCGTTGGAGCCCGGGAGCGAGGTCGACGGCGTCACCGCGCACATCCCGGTGGCGGTGCTGAATCAGGTGGTCGACGCGGACTTCAGCTGGCAAATTCCCGGCTGGCGGGAGGAACTCGTCGTCGGGCTTATTCGCTCGATGCCGAAGCCGCTGCGGCGGCACTTTGTGCCCGCGCCGGACGTCGCGCGGCTACTCGACCTGCGACGGCCGGACGGCGGGTCGATCGAGGAGGCGTTGGCCCGCGCGTTGTGGCGGCATGCCGGCGTCGAGGTCCATGTCGATGACTTCGACACGGCTCGAATGCCGACGCACCTGCGGGTGCGCTTCGAAATCGAGTCGGACGACGGGAAACCGCTCGCCGCTGGCCGCGACCTCAACGAGCTGCGCGAGCGACTCGGCGGACCGATGCGACAGGCGATCAGCGCGGCGTCGTCCGAGATTGAGCAGGACGGCTTGCGCACCTGGGAGCTCGGCGCGTTGCCCGAGCGCGTCGAGCGAGTGCGCGCGGGGCTTCGGGTGCGCGGGTACCCGGCGCTCGTCGACCAGGGAAACGCCGTCGGCGTGCGCGTCTTCGAGACGCTGCCGGAGGCGGAGGCGGCGATGAGCCAGGGCCTGCGGCGGTTGCTACTGCTGAACGTCGCGTCCCCAGCGAAAGCGCTGCAACGGCGGTTGCCGAACCAGACCAAGCTCGCGCTCAGCCGAAACGCGCCCGGCGGCGTCAACGAGCTCCTCGACGACTGCCTGGCCTGCGCCACCGACCAGATCGTCGCGGAGTTCGGGGAGCGGCCGACGTGACGAGGCGACGTTCGCGCGCCTGGTCGAGCTGGTGCGCGCGCAAGCTGCCTGTCACGCTCACGACGGTGGTGACGACCGTCGTCGACGTGCTCGTCGGCGGCGCACGAGGCGGAGGTCCGCGCTCAAGGCGGCGCAGGCGTCCAAGGATCCGCAGCTGCTGCCGGCGCTCGTCGACGTGCGGGATCAGCTCGGCGGCCTGGTGACCCCGGGTTCGCCACCGGCACGGGTGCCGACCGGCTGCACGACCTGCCGCGTTACCTCGCGGCGATTGTTCGCCGGCTTGACGCGGCCGCCGGCGGAGGCGACCGCGATCGCGCGCGGATGTGGGAGGTCGAGCAGGCGCGGGAGTCGCTGGCGGCCGCGCGGCAGCGCGGCGACGTCGAGCCGGCCGCGCTCGACGCGGCTCGATGGCTGGTCGAGGAGTTGCGGGTCAGCCTCTTCGCGCAGGCGCTGGGCACCGCGCAGCCGGTGTCGGTGCAGCGGATCGCGCGCCTGCTGGCGCGCCAGCCCGGCGCGCGGCGCCCGAGGGGTGCTCCCGCGACGGCCTCGCGCCCGAACTAGGCAGTCGCCCGATGTGAACGGCTACCTCAGGCACCGAAGCTGGATATGCGGCCAACGGGCCGCGGGATTCACGGAGGTGTCACATGGAGGACTTCATGTCAGCCGCTGTCACGGCCCGTCGCGCGGAGCTGCGCAAGATCGCCGGACGGCGGCGCGCCCGTCGCGCGCCACCGGGTGCGCGAGCACCGGGCGCCGAAGGCGGCGAAGTCCGTCGGCACGCGGCCGCCCGGTGAGCTCGCCGACTTGCGGGAGCGCGGAACTGACGTTCGCCTGCACGCGATGAGCGCTACCGTGGCCGACGTGGCGGTGGTGCGCGGCGGGCTGAGCGCGGTCATGGTCGGCAGGGCGGCGGAGTTACGCCGCCTGCAGGCGATGGCCGTCGGGCTCGTCGAGCCGCGGGTGGCGCTGATCAGCGGGGAGGCGGGCGTCAGGAAGAGCCGGCTCGCCCGCGAGCTGGTCGCGACCCTTGGCGAGCTGCCGGTTTTGGTGGGGCACGCGGAGCCAGGGGAATTGGGCCGGCCGTTCCACGTCGGTCCAAAGCGCGCTGCAGCCGACGTCGCCGGGTGGACGTCGGTGCCGCCCGCGCTGGCGTCGCGAGCAGCCGCCCTGCGCGTGTTGCTCGCGTCCGGTCGCGCCTCGCCTCGGCGGCGACGTCCGCGGCGACGCGCCGTTCGCCCGTGTCGTCGGCGAGGAGAACATCAGCGCGGCGGTCGAACTCGTCCGCTGCATCCTCGACGGGCGACCCGGCGTCCTGGTCGCCGAAGACCTGCACTGGGCGGACGCCGAAAGCCTGCTGCTGATCAGCCGCCTCGCGACCACCGCCGACCTGCCGCTGCTCAGTGGTCGGCACGTTCCGCCCGGCGTGGCCCGCGGATGGCGGCTCGCCGACATGCTCGACCGGGTCGCCCGCCAACGGATGGTCGAGCAGTTCGAGCTACGACCGCTCACCGAGGGGCAGGTCGCCGAGTGGCTTGGGCATCGTCTACGAGACGGCGGTGTCGTACCGCGTCGCCAGCGAACTCACCCGGCGCACGTCGGGTAACCCGTTCTTCTTGGAGGAGCTGGTCACCGCCGCGCCCAGCGCCACGCTTGACGAGCTGTGCTGCCTGCCGTTGCCGGTCAGCATCAGCGAGGCGGTGTTGCGGCACATCGAAGGTCTCGACGCCGATCAGCGTCGCATCGCAGACGCGGCGGCGGTGCTTGGACGCCGGATTCCGTTCGACTTGCTCGCGGTCGTCACCGGCGCCGGCGAGGACGAGCTCATCGACGCGCATGACGCGCGCTGGTCGACCGGGGCCTCGCCGTGGAGGTCGAGCCCGACCTGTTCACCTTCCGGCACGCGTTGACCCGCGGAGGCGGTCGCGCAGCGGCTGCTCGGCCGGCAGCGCCGGCGGTTGCACGAAAAGGCGTACGCCGCGCTGCTCGAGATGGGTAGCGACGATTGGAGCGCGCTCGCCTATCACGCCGCGGGCGCGCACTGTGGGAGGAGCTGCATCGAGGCGGCGCGCCGAGGCGCGGACGCCACCTGCGCACCGGGTCGACCTACGAGGCGCTGCGGTTGGCCGAGCTGGGCATGACGGAGGCCGAAGCCGACCCAGAGCTGTTGTTTCTCGCCACTCGCGCCGCGTGGGCCTGCGGCTTGACCGACAGCGCGCTCGCTTACGCGACGCAGCTGATGACGCTAGCCGAAGCCGCCGGCGACGACGGGGCGTTGAGTCGAGCGTTGCGCGCGGCGTCGCGTCTGCGATGGAAAGGGCGACATCGCCGGCCGCGATCACATCATCGAGCGGCTGCTGCGACTCGCGAAGGTGTTGCCCCGAAGACGCCGACCTCGCCGCCGTGTACGGGCATCTCGCCGAGGTGCGGATGTTCGGACGGCCAATCGGCCGAGGCGGTCGAGTGGGCCGATCGCGCGATCGCGCTCATCAACGCCGGCGCTCGACGACCCCGCGTCGTCCGCGCTGCCCGCAGCCTTGGTCAACAAAGGCTCTGCGTTGATCGACATGGCGGGTCATTTCGACGAGGGCGCGAATCTGCTCGCCGAGGCGATCGACGTCGCGGTTGAGCGCGGCGACGTGTTAAGCGCGCTGCGCGGGTCGAACAACCTCCTGCAGGGCGTGCTGGTGCGCTGGCCACGCGACAAGGTGTCGTCGCTCGTCGGGCGCGCGCAGTCGCTGTCGCGGCGGTTTGGCTGGCAAGACTGGAACATCGACGAACTTGGCGCGAACTACCAATCCGAGGTGGTCGGCGATTTGTCGGCCGCGATCGAGATCTCGACAAGCGCGCTCGGCGACCCGCTTGGCGATCGCTCGGCCAAACGGGCGTGGGTGTTGGGCGAGCGGGTGTGGCTCGCGGTCGAGGCGGAGAGCCGCACGCGGCCGCGATGTTCGACGAGGTCCGCGCAGCGATCGAGGCGCCGGTCAAACACGAGCACCGGCAATGGCTCAACACCCTCGAGATCGACCTGGCGGCTCGGCTCGGCGACACCCCCCGCGCGGCAAGCGCGCTCGATCAGTTGGCGCGCAACGCCGGCGGCGACGTCGAGCGCGTGCGTGCTGCTCGCCGGGAGCTGGGGTGGCGCGCTGCTCGGCGCGTTGCGCGCGGGCGTCCCGCGGGGCGGGTGCCGAGGCGTTCGAGCTCGTCCGCGAGAGCGATCGACGCGCCCGCGACGACGACGAGGCGTGGATGCTAACGTCGAGGCCGCGCTGCGGCGGCGCGCGGCGAGCATGAACGCGCGGTCGAGTTCTATCGGCGACGCTGGCAAGAGCCGCCGCGTCGGCCGGGAGTGCCGATCGACGCGGACGTCCACTGGGATTGGCGCAATCGCTGCTCGCGCTCGGCGACGTCGACGCCGCTCGGGAAAGCGTCGACGGCGCGGCCGCGCTGCTCAGGGCTTGGAAGGGCTGGCGGGTCGAGGAGCTTGCCGCGCTGCGGAGCAGGTTGGCCGGAGGTGGCGCCCGGTCGCGAGCGGCCAGTTGACCGCCCGAGAGCGAGACGTCGCGATGTTGGTGGCGCAAGGATTGAGCAACGGCGAGATCGGGCGCAGGCTTTACATCTCGACGAAGACGGCGTCCGTGCACGTCTCGAACATCTTGGCGAAGTTGAAGATGACATCGCGGTCGCAGATCGCCGCCTGGGTCTCGACGGAGGGCTTTGAGGGATGAGGATCACCGATGTCGAACGCGTCGACCCGCCACTTACCGGCGATGAGTTGGCGACGCTCGTCGGCTTCCTCGAGTATCACCGCCAAACGCTGCTTGTGAAGTGCGCCGGTCTCACCGACGAGCAGTTGCGGCGGCGCGCTGTTCCGCCGTCCAGCCTGTCGTTGCTCGGGTTGGTGCGGCACTTGACCGAGGTCGAGCGCAGCTGGTTTCAGCGCCGCGTTGTCGGTGAGGACGTCCGGCCGCTGTATTGGACCGAGTCGAATCGAGACGGCGACTTCGACGACGTCGACGAGGCCGGGGTGGGGGAGGCGTTCGATGTTTTCGCGCGGGAATGCGCGCGGTCACGGGAGATCCTGGCGACGCGCGAGCTCGATGACACCTTCGTCACGCATGGCGAGTCGCTGTCGATCCGTTGGTTGTTGACGCATCTCATCGAGGAATACGCCCGGCACAACGGTCACGCTGACTTGCTGCGAGAGGTGATCGACGGCGTCACGGGGGAGTAGCGGTCGTTAGCAGCGCGTTGAGGACTCTCAGGTCGGCCCCGTGCGACGCGGCGTCGAGCGCGGAGATCTGCGTGTCCACGAGGGAAATCTGTGACTCTTTGCGTGCGCGTAACGCGTGATGCCACGGCAGGATCGCCGTCTTCTGCAACACGTCGCGAGCCTTTTCCAACTGCGCCTTCCCGCGCGCGGCGTCATCGTCGATGAGCTGCGCGAGTCCGGCGCGCACGGTCGCGGACGACGATGAGACGAGCAGTGGCATTGTGTATTGCCGCGTCGACAGCACTGCGCCGCGAGCCGCTTCGGCGGTGGCCTGCGCGTTCGCGGCGGCCGAGGCGAGCGACCGCGTCTCGTGCCGCTTCGAGCTGGTAGTCAGCCCATCGTCCCGCGAGCACGAGCGCGATCACCACGACGACGGCGAGCAACGGCCAGCGGCGCTGCCGTCGTCCGGGGTCTTCGACGAGGTCTTGATCCGTCGCGTCCACACGTCCATAGTCGCGCGGGCCCGGTGGCTTTCGCTACGGCGCGGTGGCTTTCAGCGCGGCCGCCGCCTGGGTGAAGACGCTGTCGGTCACAGAGGCGGTGCCGCCGAAAAGCCAGGCGGACGACGCCGAGGTCGCCGCCGTCTGCGTCAAGTAGGCGGTGGTGCCGGCCGGGATCGTGCCGTTGTTCGGCACCAGCAGGATCGGTCCGCCGTGGTTGGCGGTGACCGCGCCACCGGAAAGCGCGTCGGGGAAGTTCATCCCGCTGGCGAGTCCGACGGACAGCGGCGCGTTGAAGAACTTCGCCGCGACCAGGACCGACGTGGCGAACCGGTCGGCGCCGACGAACCGCGTGGCGCCGGGGTCTGCCTTGGCGGCTGGCCCACCGACGGCGTAACGCACCGAGGGATGCGCGGAGAGATACCCGGCGGTCGCTGCCGCTTGCGTGCCGCCGCTGGTCAGCAGCACGGCCGCGCCCTGTTGCGCGGCGGCCGATCCAGCCGACAGCGCGTCGGGGAAGTTGGTGCCGTCGGCTTCGAAGACCGCGGTCGGGTTGCCGAGCGCGCCGGCGACCGCGACCGCCGTGGCGAAGCGGTCGGCGCCGGCGAGCCGAGCGACCGAGTAGCCCATGCCAGTGAGCTGCGTCTGCACGCCGGCGCTGATCGCGCTCGTGCCGCCGAGCAAGTAAATGGTGTCGCCGCGCGGCAGCACGCGATCGAGTTCGGCGAGGGTCGCCGCTGGCGCCGCCGCGGTGTTGGTGAGCAGCAGCGGTCCGCCCTCTTTCGCGGCCAGCGGGGTGCCGGAAAGCGCGTCGGCGAACGAGTCGGCGCGGGCGAGCACCGCGACCCGCGCGCTGTTCGCTTGCGGGAAGGCGGCCTGCGAGGCGGCGACGCTGGTGGCGATGCGGTCGGCGCCCGCGACGCGGTTCAAGTCGGGGTGGCCGAACGCGCCGCCGCCGCCCCCGCCGCCCCCGCCTCCGCCGCCGCTAGGCGCGGGCGCGGGCGCGGAAACGCTCACAGTCGGGCTGCTCGCTAGCGCGGCCACGCTGCCACCGCCGTTGGCCATCTTCGTGGCGAAGGTGTTGGTCTCGGCGCTCGCAGGCGCGGTGGCCTTGGTGCCGCCATTGCTCGTGTCGCCGTACATGATCGTCAGGTGCTCGCCGGATGCCAGCGTGACGTCGTTCACGACCATGATCGGAGTGGCGCCGGAGGCGTCGACGCTGACGGAGTTGGTGCCTGTTCCACCGGTGGCCGTGACGTAGCCCGCCGCTGGTGTAGCCGATGGGGTCGTCCACGTCGCTGGCACCGCGACGGTCACTTGACCACTTGTGACACTGCCGCCGGTCGGGGGCGTGTACGTGAAGGCCAACGTTTGAGCCGAACCGGTGATGACTGATGACGGAAACACCGCGACAGTGCCGCTGCCGTCAGCGGCCGGCCCGTTCACCTGGACCGAAGGCGAACTTGCAAGTGGCTTCAACGTTCCGCCCGCAAAGGCCTTTTGGCTTGTTGTGAAGGCGAATATCTGCCCGTTCGCGGGCGCGGTCGCTTGGAGCCCGCTGCCGGTGGAGTCGCCGTAGGCCACCTGCAGGGTGGCGTTGGGATTGAGCGACACGCCTGCGATTGCGATGGTCCAAGGCCGGCGCCCGACGAGACCGTGACGGTGTTCGCGCCGGAGCCTCCCGTGACCGTGACATAACCCGCTCCGGCCGACGTCGTCGGCTTCGTCCAACCTGCTGGCACCATGATGTCGATCTCGCCACTGGACAGCACCGTTCGCCGGTCTGCGGTGTAGGTGAACGTCAGCGTGGTGGATTGACCTGCGGTCAGCGTCGTCAGTGAGGGCGCGACCGTGCCTGACCCGTCGGCGGCCACACCACGGTGACCTAAGGAGATGAGGACAGCGCGGTGAGTGTGCCTGCCGGCGCCCAGCTGATTCGGTGCCGAATTGGGATGCGTCGATGCCAGTTCGGCGCCACTGCGCCTGGGCCACCTTGCGACTTGTCGCCATACACGATGGTGACCGTGCCACCAGCAATCGTCGTGACGCCGCTGACGGTGATGGTCGAGCCTGCGGTGCTCACGACACCAGCCGAGCCGTGACGTAGCCAGGCTGCCGTAGGAGTGACGTTCTGCGGCGCATCGTCCAGCCGCAGGGACATCGACAGTGACGGCGCCATCGATGATCCCTTCACCGGCGGGCGCTTGATAGGTGAAGGTGAGCGTGTCATGCGACGACGACGTGACCGTCGTCGGGCTCACCGTCATGGTGCCGGCGCCGTCGCTCGAGACGCAGGGCACAGACCTGCGCCGATCTTGGCGCCTACAGGCGTACCGAGGCCGGTTGCCATGTCGTAGCCGGTTCGGGCGGTGGAGCCGGTGATGTGGGTCGTCCGTGGCGTCGTTATTTCCACTGGCCACGTCATTGAACGGGTGACTGTCGGAAGCGCGCAGTGCGTATAGCGCGGGATTGATCAGGCCCAGCCGATGGCCGGTGCACGACTGAGTCGACAAGGCAACAAGCGAGGCCCACAGTGGTGCGGCCGCGCTGACGTTCCGCCGAGACGGGAAGTAGTCTGGATGGGCACTCATGTCGTACGCGACCACGTAGCCATCGTTTGGGGCTGGCCGACGCGCTGACGTCGGGCACCTCCCGACAGTACGCACCTGCCCCGGCCGCACACGGAGTGCCGCTGCTGTCGCCGAGGATGCCCAATGGCTTCTGCCAGGACGGCATCGGCCACAGCGACGATATGCCGCCGCCACCACCGAAGGCGCGGAGTTCAGGTCCAAACCGTTGTTCCATGTCGTTTCGGGCCCGGGAGCTGGTCGTGAGATCCGTGCCACCGACTCCAGTTACTTCCGGTTGGCTCGCGGGATCATCGACGGCAGGGCCGAAGTCGTGCTCGCGCGGGTTGTTGTCGCAATCCGCGGAGCCATGTCATCCTGCCGCTGCGAAGACAGTTTGTCCTTGAGCGGCCATTTGTTGGAACATCGTCTCGCTCGGCAATAGTCAGCGGCGAAGGCCCGGCGCTCAGCGTGAAGCTTGACGCCAGGGACTCGCAGATTCCCCAGCTCGTGCTGACCACCTGCGCCGCGTTGTCGTACGCGATGCGGTTGTAGATGTCGAGAATCCCGCTGGACCGAGTTGACGCCCTCGTAGACCTCGATCGTCGGCGCCGGGAGCGAGCCCGATGAGGTCCTCGATGTCCAGCGTCGACTCGAGACCCCAGTTGGACGCACCGGATCGAACACCGAGCCGCCGTCGACGAGCTTCGTGTTCGACACAGCCGCGCTCGTGCCGTAGCACGATTGTACGCGGTGATGTCGCATGTGGTGAAGCCCTCAAGCTCGAACAACGCAATCGTGGTTCCGGCGCCGAAGTTGGCCGTGTTCCAGTAGTAGTCGAGCCCGTAGTAGATCGCGATCTGGTTCGGCGCTGTAGTAGCCGGAGCTCGCCTCGCCGAAACCTGCCGACGGAGTGGTGGTGCTCGGATTGCCATGACGCCGCTGGCCATGTGAATTTGACGTGGGTCGGTGACTTGCAACTGCGTGACGGTGTCGAGTCCGACGACGCCTTGCACGTAAGGCGAAGTCGGCGCGACAGTTTCGGCGGCGATGATGTTCGCGCGCAGCGTACTCGCCCCGACGCCAAGCGATATCGCTTGAACGAGTGTGCAGGCCGGTGGCGACTTTCGTGGTCGCGCCCGACACGCGCAGACGGATCCCGCACGGCGTGAGGACCAGGCCCATCGATGCGAAAGTTGGCTGGCGACCGCCGCGATGGTCTGCGGCGTCGGACCGAACCGTTGCGCGTACTCGCCGGTCTTCAAGAACTGGTGATAGTGCGCCGACCCAGGAGTTGACACGTCGCGGACGAACTGATCAAGCGCCGCTTGATTGCGGGGCCTGAGCACGACGTCGAACGAAATCGTCTGATCCCCAGGCAACGCGCCGAGGGACGTCGCCGTCGAAGGCACCGCCGCCGCCGACCCGACCGGCGCCAGGCCGGCGCCGCTGCCGCCGGACGACGCAAGCGCCGGCGCCGCAGGGGCGAGAAGCGCGAGCGCGGCCAGCGCAGTCAGGCTCGACTGACGGAAGCGACGCATGACAAGCCCCCGAGAACTCTGAAGGAAAGGGCGTGCGGGAAGGCACAGCGCTAGCAGCGACGTTGCGTTTGGCGCGATGAGCAGAATAGTGCCTGGGCGACCGATTTTCCTGTCGTCGTCCGAGGCGTTGGTGACTTCACCGGGACGGGGGAGTGATGACTAGCCCGAATTGCGGATCGCGATCCGGCGCAGTTGTGCGTCGCGGAGGATCGTGGCGATTGGGTACTGCGGAGACATGAGCTGGCCGAAGGCGACGATGCCGACCGCCGAGCCGTCGCCCACCTGGCGGCGCGTCGTCGGTGACGCGCTGCGGTTCGAGCGCAGTCGGGTCGTCTTCCTCGACCCGCTGCGCATGACGGTCGGCGCCACAATCCCGTTGATCCTCGGCTATCTGGCGGGCTCGTGGGCCACCGGCGCCGCGGCGGCAGGCGGCGCGCTCTCCGTCGGAATCGCGTCGGTCATCCCAAGCGCGCGGCCGCGATACGCGCTGCTCGCCTCCACCGCCGCCGGCATGGCGGTCGGCACCTTCGTCGGGTCCGCGACGAGCGCGCATCCCGTCGTCCATGTCGTCGCCGGCGCGATCCTGGCGTTCGTCGGGGGCCTGCTCGTCGCGGTGCAACCCAACTTCGCCGGCACCGGCGTCAACACCCTGGTCGCCTTCCTGGTGTACGGACGCTTCTCCTCGCCGCCCTTGATCTCTTTGCGCACAGCAGGATTCGTCGCCGCTGGCGGGTTGTTGCAGCTGGCGCTCGTCGTCGTGTCGCGACGTCGGCCGCGGGCCGGACGCGCGCTGCACGGTCTTTCGCTTGCGTACGGCGAACTCGCCGCTCTCGCGCGCGATCTTCAGGTCGACCGATCTTCGCTGCCGGTGGCGCAGGCGATCGACGCGGCCGGGGTCGATCTCGACTTCTCGTTCCGCACCACCACGGGCGAGGCCTGGACCAGCCTCGCGTCCGAGGCGCATCGGGTGCGACTCGAGCTGCTCAGCCTGGCGAGCGCGCGTTCGAGATTCGACAGATCGGACGACGAGAGGAGCGCGCGCGTTGCGGACGCGGGGGATCGCACCGCCGCGTTCCTGGACTGCGTGGCCGAGAGCCTGGCGCGCGCCGACGTTTCCGCGGAGTGCGACGAGGCGCTCGACAGCGTCGAGGAAGCCGTCGCGGCGCTCGACGCCGAGCGGGTGAGCGCCCGCGTCCCGCCGTCCTCGCACGGTCGAGATGGCGGCGGGTTCGTGGCGGTGCGCGCTGGCGCCGCTGCCCAGGCGCTCGTCGGTCAGTTGCGCGCGATCTCAGCGGTGCTGCCCGATGCCGTCGGGGCATCGGCGCCGGGACTTCGGCCGGTCGCCGCCCTTCGGTCGGCGACCCGAGTCTCGCGCCGGGGCGTTCGCGGCGTCGAGGTGATCGCGCAGCGCATGCTCGCTAACATCACCCCCCGCTCCGATGCCTTCACGCACGCCTTGCGACTCGCCGTCGTCGTCACCATCGCGACGGCCGTCGCCCACGTCGCCGATCTCGGTCGGGGCTACTGGCTGGCGTTGACGGCGGTGCTGATCCTGCGTCCGGAGTTCGCGATCACGTTCACCCGCGGCGTCGCCCGCGCGGCAGGCACCCTGCTCGGCGTGGCGGTCGCCACCGGCGTCGCGGTGCTCACCAATCCGCACGGTTGGCTGCTCGTCGGATTGGTCGCCGTGTCGATCTGGGCGTCGGGCGCGCTGTTCAGCGCGAGCTACGCGCTGTTCAGCATCGCGATCACCGGGGTCGTGGTGTTCCTGCTCGAGGGAATCGATCGAAACCCGGTCGGCACCGGCGAGGACCGCCTGCTGTCGACCGTGCTCGGCGCGGCGCTCGCGTTGCTGTCCTACGTGGTGTGGCCGACTTGGGGAAGACGGCCGGCCGCCGAGGCGCTGGCCGATCTCGCGGAGGCGACCCATCGCTACGCCACGGCCGTCCTTCGCTCGTACCTCGACCCGACGGCCGACGCCGCCGACCCGGCCGCGTTGTCGGCGCTGAGCCGCGCCGTCCGGCTTGCCCGCACCAACAGCGAGGCCGCGCTCGACCGATCACTCGCCGACCCTGGCGCGCGCCGGATGGACGCCAAGACCGCCGCCAGGTTGCTCGCGGCGTTGCGCCGGATCTCGATCACCGCGCACACCATGCGGCTTCGCCGTCCGGACGACGCGGGCGCCTTGCTGACAATGTCTGGTCGGGAGCTCACCGCGCTCGCGAACAGCGTCGATGTGGAGTTGGGCGGGGTGGCGGCCCGGTTGCGGTTCGGCCAGGTCACCCGCCGCCACGAGCCGCTGCGCGACCGGCATCGGGCTTTGTTGACGTCGGTCACGGAGGCGTCGAGGACCACCGGGAAGACCGACCCGGCCTCCGCGCTCGTCGTCGCCGAGACCGACGAACTGGTCGACGCGACGAACTCGTTGAACGCCGTGCTCGACGCCGACCAACCGACGTCCGGGCGGCAGCGAGCCGCGACGCGTGGCGACGCGGCGCAGGCGGCCGCGCCGTCGGCGAACTAGCGACGGCGCTGACGCAACCAACCGCGCCACTGCGGCGTCGATGTGGCTGAAGCAGCAAGGAATTTCGGTGCGACGACGCGCGCCTTTGGCTTGGTCGACGGCGTGCCGATGTCAGAATCAAGGGCCTCAGCTAGACCGATGACGAAGGCGGCGCCAATGGCGATGACCGCGCGACGCGAGGGCGTCGCCGCGGGCTGCGTCGAGCATTCACGCGCCAATCGGATGGCCGGTCTCGACGGCCTGCGCGCGCTTGCCGTCGTTGGGGTTTTGCTCTATCACGCCGGCGTGACGTGGGTGCCGGGCGGATTTCTCGGAGTCGACCTGTTTTTCGTCATCTCCGGGTTCCTCATCACGTCGCTGCTCATCAGCGAGCGGCAACGCGACGGCGCCATCTCCATCGGTCGCTTCTACCTGCGCCGCGCGCGGCGGCTACTGCCCGCGCTGTTCACGATGGTGGCCGCGACGTCGCTGTTCATGTCGCTGTTCGCCCGCGGCGACCTCAAACAAGCGCGCGGCGACATCGCGGCGGCGGCCGGCTACTTCTCCAATTGGTGGTACGTGCTGCACCACCGCTCGTACTTCGTCGCGGTCGGGCGGCAGCCTCCGTTGCAGCACCTGTGGTCGCTCGCCGTCGAAGAGCAGTTCTACCTGGTCTGGCCGCTGCTGGTCATGCTGCTCCTCGTGGCCCGAGTGCGCTTGCGCTGGGTTTTCGCGCTGGCGCTCGCCGGGGCGCTCGCCTCGGCGTGGTGGATGCGGCTGCTCGCCATCCGCGGCAACGTCCCCTATGACACCGACTCGTCGCGGCTGTACTTCGGCACCGACACACACGCCAGCGCGCTGCTGCTCGGGGCGGCCGGCGCCGCGGTGATGGCCGCGCTCGCCCGCCGTCGCGCCCGGTTGGGCCGCGAGATGTCGACCGCCATGACGGTGATGGCCGACGTCGCCGGGCTCGTGGCGCTGGTCGCGGTGGGCCGGATGATGCACCGCCAACTCGAGGCGAGCGCCCAGCTCTATCGCTCGGGCTTCCTCGTCTTCGCGGCCGTCGCGCTGGTGCTGACCGTGACGGTGTCGCTGCCCCGCAGCGCGCTCGGGGCGTTGCTCGACGTCGCGCCGCTGCGCTGGCTCGGAGCGCGGTCGTACGCGCTGTATCTGTGGCACTGGCCGGTCTTCGTCTACACCCGGCCCGGCCTCGACTGGCCGCTGCGGGGCTGGGCAGACATCGCCGCTCGGCTGACGATCACCGCGGTCGTGACCGAGGCGAGCTTCCAGCTCGTCGAGCGACCGATCCGTGAGCGCGGACTCGCGGCGTATCTGCGCGGTGGTCCCCAGCTGCGGATGCGGGCGCCGCGGCTGCCCGACTCGTGGCGAGTGGTCGCGCCCGTCGTGGGCGCCATCGCCGGCATCGTGCTGGTGATCGGCGCCACGACGTTCGCCGCGAACCTGGGCGACAAGCGCGCCGGCGGCCAGGCCCGGGCCTCCGCACCGACCGCGCCGCCGAGCGTGGCGCCGTCGACGCCCGCCGCCCCGACCACGGCGACCGCGCCACCGGCGTCACCGTCCGCGACCACGACCACCCCGGCCGCGTCCCCGTCGTCCAGACCGCCGGCGCAGCACACCTCGGCGCCCGCCACGCGTCACGCCGCGAGCAAGCCGACGATCACGCCGCCGCCGCCCGCCGGAACGGCGAGCGCGACGCCGCCCGCGATTCCCGCCGGGCCCCCGCCGGCGATCAGCGCGGTGGGCGACTCGGTGCTGATCGACGGATCGGTGGCGTTGCAACACGACTGTCCGAGCACGGAGGTCTACGCGGTCGTCGGCTGGCAGGCGAAAGCCGTCTTCACGCAGCTCAACGCGCTGCGCACGGCCAACCACCTCGGCGCGACGGTCGTCATTGCGACCGGCACCAACGGCTTGGTGAGTCCCCAAGAGCTCGACGCCGTGCTGACGTCGCTCGCCGACCGCCAGCGGGTGGTGCTGGTCAACGACCACATGGACCGCGCGTGGGCCGCGCCGAACAACGCGCTGTTCCCGCAGGCTGCCAGCGCGCACCCGAATGTCGTGATCGCCGACTGGAACGCGGCGGCGACCGCGCACCCGGAATGGCTGACCAAGGACGGCGTGCACCTCACGCCGTCGGGGCGGGTGCCCTACGCCAGCCTGCTCAAGACCAGCGTCGGCTGCTGAGGAACGGCGCGGGTGAGGAACGGCGCGGCTGAGGAACGGCGCGGCTGCGGCGGCCACGGGCCGGGCCGACGAGCCCTCCCGCGCCGAACCTGCCCGCGGACAGGCGTGTGGAGGTGTCCTCGGGCGAGTTACCCCCTGAACGTGATCAACCGGAGGGGCAGTTTGGCGGAATAGTTGAGCGCTCAACCTCATTGACTCCGGTGAACACCGCGCGACATTCTTGTCGCCTGACCTTCGGAGGCGCCGCGATGGGGATCCACCGGCTCAACCACGCCGTGTTGTACGTCCGTGATCTCGAGGAGAGCGTCGCGTTCTACACCGACGTGCTCGGGTTCCGCCGGGTCGACATGGCACCCGACGGCTTCCGCGGCGCCGCGTTCTTGCAAGCGCCCGGTTCGACCAACGATCACGACCTCGGGCTTTTCGAGCTCGGGGCCGCCGCCGGGCCGTCAGCAGCCGGCCGCACCACGGTCGGCCTGTACCACCTCGCCTGGGAGGTCGACACCCTCGACGAGCTCGAGCGGGTGGCTGGCCGGTTGCTCGCCGCCGACGCGCTTGTCGGCACCGCCGACCACGGGACGACGAAGAGCCTGTACGGACGCGACCCGAGCGGACTCGAGTTCGAGGTCGTCTGGCTGATTCCCGCCGACTTGCTGGACGACGCGGCGCGCGATTCGCGCCGGCGCATCAGCGCGCTGGATCTTGCGAAGGAGAAGGCGCGTTACGGCGCCACGACGCAAGGTGGCGTCGGAATCTCGCGGGTGCTCGCCTGACGCAGATACGTCTGACCCCGGTCGGTCCCGCTGGCGTTCAGTGCGTGATCGCTAGCGCGCCGCCCAGGACGACGGCCATCGACGCGGCCAGGTAAGACATCAGGTTCGTGCCGTCGATCCGCACGTGTCCGCTGTGGCCGCTGTTCGCGCGCCGGCGCAGGCCGGTTCGATGCCGACGGGGGACGGCCGACGGCGCCGTCATGAGCAGCGCGACCGCGAGCACGGCGGCTGCTGCGACGATGATCATCCGCGTCATCACTTCGACGTCCACGGCTTCACGTCCTTCACATATTTGTAACCTGATCGTGCTCCGCTTTCGGGTTTCGCAAACCTGCGAACCGGAAAACGCGGGCGATCACCTCGCACGATCCGGAACTGGCCGCGCGGTGCGCGGCGAGGGCGCGATTGGCTGATGGAATGGTGGTCGGGACGACGACATCGAGTTGGCAGGGGAGCTAATGGGCGAGCTGAACGTCGCGATCATCGGTTACGGCATCGGCGGGGCGGTGTTCCACGGGCCGCTCGTGGAGGCGACCGCCGGCATGCGGGTCGCGTACGTGGTCACCGGCAACGACGAGCGAGCCGCTGCGGCGAAGCGCACGCACGACGGCGTGTCCGTCGTCCAGAACGCCGATGAGTTGTGGGCCCGCTCCGACTCGATCGACCTCGTCGTCGTCACCAGCCCGAACCAGGCGCACATGCCGCAGGCGTTGGCGGCGATCGAGGCGGGGCTGCCGGTGGTCGTCGACAAGCCGTTCGCGATCGACGTCGCGCAAGCCCAGCGGGTGCTCGAGGCGGCGCGCTCCGCCGGCGTCCCGCTGACCGTGTTTCAAAACCGCCGTTGGGACGGCGACTTCCTCACCGTTCGCCGGCTTATCGACGAGGGCGTGCTTGGAGATGTGACCCGTTTCGAATCGCGATTCGAGCGGTGGCGCCCGGCGCTCAAGGGCGGCTGGCGGGAGATGGGCGGCGAGGGCGAGGCGGGCGGCTTGCTTTTCGACCTGGGCGCGCATCTGATCGACCAGGCGACGCAGCTTTTCGGCGCGGTCACGCAGGTGTACGCGCAGGTCGACACCCGCCGCGCCGGTGTGTTGAACGACGACGACACCTTCGTGGCGTTGACTCATGCAAGCGGCGTGCGCAGCCACCTGTGGGCGAGCGCCCTCGCGTCGGACCTCGGTCCGCGCCTGCGGGTGCTCGGCAACCGCGCGGCCTACGTGAAATACGGCCTCGACGTGCAAGAGGACCTGTTGCGCGACGGTCGGCGTCCCGACCTGGAGGCTGATTGGGGCGCCGAGCCCGAGTCGATGTGGGGCGAACTCGGGACGCCGGGCGACCACAGTCCGGTCGCCACCGAACCCGGTTGCTACCAACGTTTTTATGCGGACGTCGCCGCCGCGTTGCGCGGCGGGGGAGCGCTGCCGGTCGATCCGGCCGACTCGGTGGAAGGGCTGCGCGTCATCGAGGCCGCGCAACGCTCCCACCGAGAGGGCGTCGTCGTCCGTCTCTAGTTCGTCAGGTCATACAGCGTGATGCCGCCGATCGTGGTGGCGGTGTAGTTCGCCGCCACCCACTGCGAGATCTGGCTCGAGGCGTTGCTGCCGCCGTTGCTTTGACCCAGGCCGCCGGCGATGAAGTAGTGAATCTCGTGGTCGCTAACCAGCTTCTGAAACTGCGCCAGCGCCGGCGACGGATCGCTGCCGTTGAAGCCGCCGATCGGCATGACCGGGTCTCCCGTCGCAAGTTGGTAGCCGGACGCCTCGTTCGACCCGATCGCCGCCGCGACCCAGGTGTATGCCGACGCGTTTTCGCGCAGTGCGGCGACGAGTTCCGCCGAGGGCTTGCTGGCGTCGAGCAGCCCGCCACCCGCCCCACCCGCGCCGCCGAACTGCCCGGGCTGCTGCCCGGCCGGTGACGGCTGGCCGGTTTGCGGGTTGGTCTGCTGGCCGCCTTGCTGGCTCGGAGGAGTGAATCCGCCGAAGCCCCGACCGCCGCGCGCGCCGGGTTGGCCTGCGCCGGGTCGTCCGCCGAATCCGCCGCTGCTCGCGCCCGTCGGCCCAGCCGACGGGATCGAACCGGTGTGCGGCGTCGTCGCGGTGTCGGCCGCGTACGCCGCAGGGGCGGCGATTCCAACGGCCAGCGCGGACGACGCGATGAGCGCGGCGACCGGTCGCTTGACCCGACTGCGCAAGTCGCTCGCCGGCAGGGCGATCGCGACCGCGACTATCAACCCGACCACAAGCAACGCCGCGCGCAACCACGGATAGAAGGCGGGTGTGCGCGCGAGCAAGTGCTGCGCCCACCAGCCGGTCATCGCGACCGCGGCGGCGAGGAACAGCCGTGCGACGAGCGATTTGCGGTAACGCCACAGTTGCGTCGCGCCGATCCCGACCAACGCGCCGATCGCCGGCGCGAGCGCGACCGTGTAGTACGGGTGGATGATGCCCTTGGCCAGGCTGAACGTGGCGCCGGTGACCAGCAGCCACCCTCCCCAGATCAGCACCGCCCCGCGCAACCGCTTCACGCCCAGTTGGTGCGACCCGCGTACGGCGAGCAACGCAAGGCCTGCGAGCAGGATCAGCGCGGCTGGCAGCAGCCACGACACCTGGGTTCCCATCTCGGCGCCGAACAGCCGGGTCCATCCGGTCGGACCCCAAGCGCCACCGCCGCCGCCACCTCCACCGCCTCCACCGGCTCCGCCGCCGGCGCCGCCGACAACGCTCCGCCGCCTCCGGTCACGCTGCCGGTCTCGTTGCCGCTGAGCCGGCCGAACCCGTTGTAGCCGAAGATGAGCTCAAGCTCGCTGTTGTGTTGCGACCCGCCGATGTACGGCCGGTCGGCGGCGGGCACCAGCGAGACGATCGCCACCCACCAACCAGCCGCGCCGACCATCGCCGCGCCGCCGACCAGCAGTTGCCACAACCTGCGCCGCACGGGGTCGGCGCCATCAGCGCGTACGCGAGCGCGAAGCCAGGCAGCACCAACAGCGCCTGGAGCATCTTGGCGAGAAAGCCCACGCCCACGAGCGAGCCGGCGAGGAGCAACCAACCGGTGCTGGCGCGCTCGAGCGCGCGCGTCATCGCGTATGCCGCGGCGACAAGCGTCAACACAAGCAGCGCGTCGGGGTTGTTGAAGCGGAACATGAGCACGGCGCTCGGCGTGAGCGCCATCACCGCGCCCGCGATGAGTCCTGCGCCGGGTGAGAACCAGCGGCGGACCGTGCAATACAACAGCCCGACGGCCGCGACACCTTCGAGGGCCTGCGGCACAAGAATGCTCCAGGAGTTGACGCCGAACATGCGCGCCGAGATCTCCATCACCCATAGCGACGCCGGCGGCTTGTCGACGGTGATCGAGTTGGCGGCGTCCGAGGATCCGAAGAAGAACGCCTTCCAGCTCTTGCTTCCCGCTTGCACGGCGGCCGAGTAGAACGAGTTCCCCCAGCCTGAGCGGCCGAGGTCCCACAGGTAAAGCAGCGCGGTCCCGAGCAACAGCGCGATGAGCGCTGGCCGGACCCAGCGCGGGTCCCCGTCGCGGCCGCGGAGCAACCGGGACGGCCCGTTCGACCGCGGTGTTCGAACGCCGGCCGGCGGCGCCGAAATGATGACGGGATGCACGTCCGTTGTCATGACAGTTCTCCGTCGGTCGTGATGCGCGGACTTTCCAATTGCTTGGAGCCGTTGTGGCCGGTGAAGACCCATTGCCGGTACAGCAAGAACCGCAGCGCCGTCGCGGCGAGGTTCGCCCCGACCAGGACGACGACCTCCAGCGCGCGGGACGGCGCCGACGCCGCCCGGTGCAAGCCGTCCAGCGCGGCGGTGCTGATCGCCAGTCCGGCCGCGAAGGCGACGAGACCGCGCACTTGGTGGCGGACCCGGTCGCGGCGTCCCCGAACGCCGAAGGTGAAGCTGCGATTCGCGGCGGTGTTCAAGACCGCGGTGATGAGGAGGGCGATCGCGTTCGACGTCGTCGCGCCAAGCTGGGTGCGAAGCAGCAGGTAAAGCACGAGATAGGCGAGCGTGCTGGCGACACCGACCGCGCCGAATCGGATCAGTTGTTGGGTGACACCTGGTCGTGGGCCGCTCCTTGGCGCGGATTCGACTTCACCGACGCGATCCAGCGGCACCTTGTCGGCCGCGAGATTGCGCAGCAGCCGCACGATTCCGCGCACGTCGTCCATGGCGGTTCGCACGATCGCGACCCGGGAGTCGAGGTCGTCGACCCAGTCGACGGGCACCTCGTGAATCCGAAGGCCGGCGCGTTCGGCGAGGACAAGCAACTCGGTGTCGAAGAACCATCCGTTGTCCTCGACGAGCGGCAGCAACCAACGGGCGTGATCCGCCCGGATGGCCTTGAAGCCGCATTGCGCGTCGGAGAATCGCGCGGACAACGCCGCGCGCACCAACATGTTGTACGACCGCGAGATCAGCTCTCGCTTCGGTCCTCGGACGACGCGCGCGCTTCGCGCGAGGCGGGTCCCGATGGCGACGTCGCTGTGGCCGGAGAGCAGCGGGGCGACGAGTGGCAAGAGCGCGGCCAGGTCGGTCGAGAGATCGACGTCCATGTAGCACAGCACCTGGGCGTCGCTTTGCGACCACGCCGCGTGCAGCGCCCGCCCGCGGCCGGCCTCGTCGATTCGCAGCGCGCGCACGCCATCGAGGTCGACCGCGAGCGACTGCGCGACGTCCCAGCTGTGATCCGTGCTCGCGTTGTCGGCGATGGTGATGCGTGCGGAGAAGGGAAATTCCTCGCGTAGGTAGTCGTGCAGTTTGCGAATACTCGCGGTGAGGACCGGCTCCTCGTTGAAAATCGGAACCACGATGTCGACCGCGGGCGCCGTCGCCGTGGATGTGATTGGCTCCAGTTTTGCTTCCGGTATCGCGGCTTGGATTGTCATGCTCCGAGCTTCGGCCGCTTCGCTGTGCCGTAGCTGTCAAGAACCTGACGAAGTGTGAATGGTTGGCTCACAAGTCGCTGTGAGCCCGCAGAACGTGAGGTCAGCCGCCAGCCTTTGGCGCCTGGGTCGCTTGGGTCGCTCCCGTCGTGGTGCGGCCCTGTCCGAAATTGCGGCCACCGCCGAATCCGAAGCCGCCAGCACCGGCGGCGCCTTGGGTCACCGACTGCGCCGCATACACGCCTTCCGAGGACTGCACGCCGCGCACCACCACGGACTCACCGGGCGCGAGGTCCTTGACGGCGCCGGTGACGGTCTTGGTCACTGTCGTGCCGTCGGATGTCGTCACCTTCACGGTGTCGCCGCTGGCTTCGGTGACATAGAGCGTGTTTCCTTGGACGACCGCGACGGTGCCCACGATGTTCGCGACGCCGGTCGTGTTGTCCGCACCCGTGGTGGGGGCGGCGGTGGCGCGCACCTGCGCCTGCCGCGCGGGTGCCGGTCGCGGCGGCGCCGGTCGGACGCGCCCCTGCGGTGGCGCCTCCGGTGGCGCCGCCGGTGGCGCCTGAGCCTTGCCGCAGTGCCGCCGCGAGCGCCGACGCGTTGCTGCCGCTGGACGACGTGGGCGTCACCTGCGCCTTCTCCACCTGGACACCGGCGTAGAAGCCCACGCCCGCCGCGGCGGCGAGGCTCAGGCAAAGCGTGAGCACCGGGAGCTTGCGGCGCCGCAGTCGCGTCGGCGGGGGCGGCGGCTCCTCGGCAAGCCCGAGTTCGTGGGTGTCAGCGCTGGTCATCGGTGTCTCCGTCCCTGCGGTCGCGTCGCTGGTCGTTCCTGCGCTCGTTCCTGTCGCTCGTTCCTGTCGCTCGTTCCTGTCGCTCGTCATGTCGCTGGTCACTCATGTCGCTGGTCACTCATGTCGCAGCGCCTCGATCGGGAGCAGTCGGGCCGCGCGGCTCGCCGGGTACAGCCCGAAGAAGAGTCCGGTCACGACGGCGACGCCAAAGGCCAGGAACACCGAGTAATCGGCCACTTCGGGCTGGATGCCGACCACCTTGAAGTGGCTGCCGATCAAGCCGACCGCCACGCCCACCAACCCGCCGATGGCCGACAAGAGCACAGCCTCGACGACGAACTGCCCCATGATGTCGGCGCGCTTCGCGCCGATCGCCTTGCGGATGCCGATCTCGCGAGTCCGTTCGGTGACCGTCACGAGCATGATGTTCATGACGCCGATCCCGCCCACCAGGAGGCTGATCGCGGCCACCGCGCCGAGCAGCGTCGTGAACACCTTGTTCGACGACTGAGAGCTCTGCAAGAGGCTGGCCTGGTTGAGTATCCGAAAGTCATCCGTGCCGCCGGTCGCGATTTTGTGGGTGGTCTCGAGGGTGGCGGTCACCTCGGCTTCGGCGGCTGACTCTTTCGACGGCGACGCGGCTTCGACGTCGATGTTCTGATACGAGCCGTAGCCGGTGATGGTGTCTTGAACGGCCGTCAACGGCGCGATGACGACGTCGTCTTGGTCTTGAGCGCCGTTCGTGCCCTTCTGCTTGAGCAATCCGACGACCTGGAAGTTCGAGCCGTTGAACTGAACGTTGTTGCCGACCGGATCGGCGGTGCCGAACAGGTTCTGCGCGACCGTCTCGCCGATGACGGCGACCCGGTTGTGCTGCGAGTTGTCGACGGCGGTGAAGAAGCTGCCCTCGGCGAGCTGGTAGTCCTTGATTTGCTGATATTCCGGCGTCGTGCCGACGAAGGAGGCCGGCGTGTACGACGCCCCTTGATACACCGCCGTCACCGAGCTGTTCGCCACCGGCGCCACCGCGACGACGTCCGGATTTTGTGTCTTGTCGCGCAACGCGGCGACGTCGGCGGCGGTCAACGACGCGCCGCGGGAGAGGGTTCCGAGGGTGGCCCGGCCGCCGCCACCGCCGCCGCCGAAGGCGCGGAAGCCCCCGCCCTGCGGGCTGATTTGCAGCAGATTGGTTCCGAGGCCCTCGATCGTCTGTTGCACCGCGCGCGACGATCCGGTCCCGACCGCGACGAGCATGATGACCGAGCCGACGCCGATCAGCATGCCGAGCATCGTTAGCGCCGAGCGCATCCGGTTGTGCAGGATCCCGTTAAGCGCGATCAGCACGCTCTCGGCGCGGATCATCGCACGCTCGTCAGATCGTGCCCTGCCAGCCCGGGCATCGGTGGCGGTCCGTCGATCGGCGCCAGCCGGGTGTCCTCGACGAGCAATCCGTCTCGAACACGCACCACGCGCTTCGCGTGCTGGGCGACGTCGCCCTCGTGGGTGATCAGGACGATGGTGCGGCCCTGGCGGTTGAGTTCGGCGAAAATGCCGAGCACGTCGGCGGTCGCGACGGAGTCGAGGTTGCCGGTGGGCTCGTCGGCGAGGATGAGCGAGGGATCGACCGCGATCGCGCGCGCCACCGCGACGCGCTGCCGCTCACCACCCGACATCATCGCCGGTCGGTGCGAGGCGCGCTTGTCGAGACCGACCGCCTGCAACGCCGCCAGCGCGCGCACCCGACGCTCGCCCGACCGCACCTTGGCGTACGTGAGCGGCAGTTCCACGTTTTGCAGCGCGGTCGAGCCGGGCAGCAGGTTGAAGCTCTGGAAGACGAAGCCGATTTTGCGGTTGCGGATCTCCGAAAGCTCGTCCTCGTAAAGCATCTCGACGTCGATGCCGTCGAGCTGGTAGCGGCCAGACGTCTGCACGTCGAGACAGCCGAGGATGCTCATCAGCGTGCTCTTGCCGGAACCGGACGCGCCCATGATGGCGACGTAGTCGCCGTGGTTTACCGACAGCGTCACGCCGCGCAGCGCGTGCACCGCGGCCTCGCCCTCGCCGTAGGTCTTGGTGAGTTGCCACAACCGGATGACCGGTTCGTCGGTTGTCATCCGCGACCGCCGAAGCCGCCGCCCGGGACGAACACGCCGCCGCCGCCAATGCCTCCGACGCCGCCACCCACGCGGCTGTTGTTGTTAGACGTCGTCGAGGTGCTGCTGCGGCTGACGGTCGACGCTGGCAACGCGACCTCGTCACCGGCCTTCACCGGCCCGGTCACCTCCGTCGTCGAGTCGCCTTTCAGCCCGACGACGACGTCGACCTGCTTTTGAGTGCCGTCGGGTTGCACGACCATCAGGTAAGACGTCCCGCCGGCCGTCCGGACCGCGGCCGACGCGACGTTGAGCGCCCCGTCGACCTTCGCCGTCGTCACGCTCACGTTCGCGGTCATGCCGGGCTTGACCGCGGCGTCGTTGTTGTCCAGAGCGAACGTCACCTGGTACTGCACGACGTTGCTCGACACCGTCGAGCTGTCGGCGACGGCGATCACATGCGCCGCGAACTGCTTGCCGCTGATGGCGTTCAGCGTCACCGTCGCGGGCGCGTCGACGGCGACCTTCGACGCGTCCGCCTCGTCGATGTTGGCGACCACCTGCAAGTCGGTCAGGTTGGTCAACGTGATGAAGCCGGACGACGAGCTGTTTGACGACGAGTTGGCCGCGCTCGAGCCGGACGACGCGCTCACCGTTTGCCCGACGCTCGAGTTGATCGCGCCGATGGTGCCGTCAGCGGGCGCCGTCAGCGAGGTGCTATCGAGCGTCTGCTGCGCGGTGTCCACCTGCGCCTGCGCTTGCTCGATCGCGGCTTGCGCGCTCTCGACGTCTGAGGACAGCGGCGGAGCGGTCTTTTGGGCGTCGCTGTTTTGCAGCGCTTGCAGCGAGAGCTGCGCGTTCGTCAGCTGCTGCTGAGCGTTCTTGATCGACTGGTTGTCCTTCGCCAGCGCCGCGGCCTGGTTGTCCTGCGCGTTGGTGATCGCGGTTTGGTCCTTGGCGATGGTGTTGTCGTCTCGCGCCAGTCCGGCGGCCCGGTTGTTGTACGCGTTGGTCACCGCGTTGGCGTCGGACGTGATGCTGGCTTGGTCTTGCGAAATCGCCTTCTGGTCGGCGACGACCGCCTTCTGGTCGGCGATGCAAAGCGGGTCGTCGGTCGCGACCGGGGGATTGGCGCAGCTCTTGGCGGACTCGTCAGCGGTCAACTTGCCCTGGTCTATCTGCAGTTGCAACTGGTCGGCGGCCAGCTGCGCGTTCAGCGCGCTCGCGTCTTGCGCTTGTTTGGTGACAGCTTGGTTGTACGCCGTCGACAGCGTGTCGTCGTCCTGGTTGTACGTCGCCTCGTCGGTCGAGAGCTGCTGCTGAGCCTGTTGCAGCGCGGCCGCCTGCTGGGTTTGGTCCAGCGTGAGGTTCTGCTGAGCGTTGTCGAGAGAGGCTTGCGCCGACGTCACCTGCTGCTGCGACTGCGACTCGGAGATATGGATGCCCTGCTTGACCAGCGACGTCGCGCCCTGCTCAAGGGTGGTGAGCTTGGCCTGCGCGGAGGCGAGCTGCGCTTTCGCCGCGTCGAGGTTCGCTTGGGCGGCTGTCGAGTCGACGCGGGCGAGCAGCTGGCCCTCCTTGACCTTGTCGCCCACCTTGACGTCGAGCTCCGTGAGCTTGCCGCTGGTCGCGAAGTTGACCGTGATGTCGTTGGGGGCGGTCACGTTGCCGCTCGAGCTGACCGTGGTCATCACCGTGCCGACCCCGACGGTGGCGGTCCGGGTGCCGGACGACGCGGTGGTGGCCACGCTCGGCTGGCCGAGCGAGGTGTAGGCGAACGCCCCACCCGCCGCGGCCACGGCGACCAGTCCTGCGTTGAGCAATTTCAGTCTCGTCGACGGCATCGTTTCGCTTCCCAATGGCTGCCAGGCAATCCGTGCGAACCACAGGGCAGCAGCGCAACCTTGGAACGCCCTGGGAATCCGCCGAGAGCCGCCTGGGATCTGCCACCGCCCGACGAATCTCAGGCTTTTCACAGACATCTCTCAGCGAACGTGCAGACTGCTCGCAAACAGTGGGAACAGCTCAGCCAAAGGAGGCGGACCGTGCCCGCGCCCACTCGAGTCCTCGTCGTCGACGACGAGGCGAACATCACCGACCTGGTCGCCACCGCATTGCGGTACGAGGGATTTCAGGTGACCACCGCGAGTTCGGGAGCGCAGGCCCTCGAGCTCGCGTCGACCGGGAAACCCGACCTCGTCGTGCTCGACGTCATGCTGCCCGACGTCGACGGCTTCGAGGTCGCCCGCAGGCTCGGAACGCAAGCCCAAAGCCAGGCGCGACACATGCCGGTGCTCTTCCTCACCGCGCGCGACACGACCGACGACAAGGTGCGCGGCCTGACGATCGGCGGCGACGACTACGTCACCAAGCCGTTCTCGCTGGCCGAACTCGTCGCCCGGGTGCACGCGGTGCTGCGGCGGTCGAAGGCCAACGGCCACGGCTCGTCGCGGCTGACCTTCGCCGACCTTGAGATGGACGACGACACGCGCGAGGTCACCCGCGGGACGCGCTCGATCGAGCTCACCGCCACCGAGTACCGGTTGCTTCGCTACCTGCTCGCCAACGCGCGCAAGGTGTTGACGCGGGCGCAGCTGCTCGACCACGTGTGGGACTACGACTTCGGGGGTGACTCCGGGGTACTTGAGACCTACATCTCCTATCTGCGAAAGAAGATCGACGTCGACGCGTCGCCGCTGATTCACACCGTGCGCGGCGTCGGTTACACGCTCCGGCTACCGAAGGAATGACCCGAGTCGCCATCTCGATGCGCGCCCGCCTCGTCGCGGCGCTCATCGCGCTTGCCGCGATCGGCCTGGTCGTCGCGGCGTTCGTGACGCACGCGCTGCTGGCGTCCTTCTTGCTCAACCGGTTCGACGCGCAACAGGCAAGCACCAGCAGGTTCGTCTATCCGGTCGTGGTGCGGGGCGGCGAGGGCCGGGTCTTCGACCCGCGCGGTCCCGCGCAGTCCAGCCGGTTGCTGCCCACGAACTCCTACGTCGCCGTTGTCGACAAGGCCGGCAACGTGATCGGTCAGTGGAGTTACAACTCGGACGACGGCAGCTGGGTCGCCCCGCAGGCCGCCTCGGTGCCGCGGCTGCCGAAGTCGACGTTCGCCGACAACAAGCCGTTCACCGTCACCGACAAGAGCGGCAACCGGTACCGGGTGCTCGTCGACCACGACCCGAACGACGCCCTCACGGTGCGCAGCTCGGGCGCCCCCGCCGTCGCGGTGTTCGCGACGCCGTTGGGCGAGGTCGACCAGACTCTGGGCCGGCTGACGAAGGTGGAGATCGGCGTCACCGCCGCCGTGCTGGTGCTGCTGGGCGCCGTCGCCTGGTTCGCGGTGGGCGTCGGGTTGCGGCCGCTGCGCAAGATGGAGCAAAGCGCGAACGCCATCGCCGGAGGCGATCTCTCCCGCCGGGTCGAGCACCCCGACCCGCGCACCGAGGTCGGCCGTCTTGGCCTCTCGCTGAACACCATGCTCGGTCGCATCGAGGAGGCGTTCGCGGCGCAGGCGGCCTCGGAGGAGCGGCTGCGACGCTTCCTCGCCGACGCGTCGCATGAGTTGCGCACCCCGCTGACGTCGATCCGCGGCTACGCGGAGCTGTTCCGGCGCGGCGCGGCACGTCGTCCGGACGATTTGGAAAAGGCGATGCGCCGGATCGAGGACGAGTCGCTGCGCATGAGCGCCCTCGTCGACGAGCTGCTCACGCTCGCCCGGCTCGACCAGGGCCGGGAGCCTGACCGCGAGCCGGTGCTGCTCGCGGAGTTGGCCGCCGACGCCTGCGACGACCTGCGCACCGCCGCGCCCGACCGCGTGGTCACGCTCGACGCGGACACTGACGCGCTGGTGAGCGGTGACGAGCCGCAGCTGCGGCAGGTGCTGGCGAACCTGCTCAGCAACGCGCGGGTGCACACGCCCCCTGGGTCCGCCGTCGACGTCCGGGTCGGGGTCGAGGAGGCGACGGTCGTCCTCGAGGTCACCGACCACGGCCCCGGCCTGCCGCCGCAGGACCTGCCGCACGTGTTCGACCGCTTTTACCGGGCCGACGCCTCTCGTGGGCGCCATCAGGGCGGCGCCGGGTTGGGGCTGGCGATCGTGGCCGCCATCGTGGCGGCCCACGGGGGTCGGTTCGGCGTCCTCAACGTGTCTGGCGCCGGCGCCCGGTTCCGCGTGGAGCTGCCCGCCTTGGAACTCCCATCGGATTCCCAGCCGGACGCCAGATTTGTGCCAGCCGGAGCGCCGATAGTGGAGGGAGGACCTGGAAGGGGCGCGCATGAGCGAGCAGTTCAATGACGAGATCTCCGGTGGCGTCCAGCGCCCGGGGCACCGGGCGGTCGCGTGGGCGACGCTGGCGGTGCTTGGCGCGGTGGCGTTCGGTGGCGGCGCGTACGCGCTGAGCCGCGGCACCGGCGGCGGCGGGCCCTCGACCGGCGCGGCGGCGCAGCTGGCTGCGGCCACCTCCTCTGCCGCCACCTCATCGCCCGGCCCGTCGACGTCGGCGTCGCCGAAGGCCAATGACGGACGACGCGGGCCTGGTGACGGCGACGGCCCGATGATGCGCGGCGCGCTCGGCCCCCTCGGCGGTCCCGGCGGTATCGGCGGTATCGGTCGAGGCGGCCAGTTGCTGCACGGTGAGTCGACGGTGCAGATGCCCGACGGCACGACGCAGGTCGTCGACACCCAACGCGGCACCATCAGCTCGCTCGACAGCGCGAAGAAGTCGCTGACGGTGACCAGCAGCGACAAGGTGTCGTTCACCTACGTGACCGATTCCAACACCCGCTTCGTCGTCTTCAGCGCCACCAAGCCGGCGCAGGCGGCGTTCGCCGACCTGAAGGCGGGCGACACCGTAGAGATCATGGCGATCCGCAGCGGTGACACCCGCACCGCGAAGTCCGTCGTCGACGGCTTGCCCACGACGAAGGACGGCAAGAGCTGGCCCGGTCCAGGCCGCCGGCCCGCCGGTCCCGCGCCCTCGACCTCCGCGGCGGGCACGTCCGCGTAGTCTCGTGCTGCTTGCGCTCGCCGGTCGGTGAGCGGCGAGCGAGGCAGCGTCGAGACTTGGCAGGAGGCGGCCGTGCCCGTCGCGTTGGACCAGCAGTTGCGGCCGGTGCGCGTCGGCGGCCGCTCGCTTCCACTCGTCGGCAAGGCGCGGATTTACGTCTGCGGCGTGACGCCTTATGACGTCACGCACCTCGGGCACGCCGCCACCTACGTCTGGGTCGACGTCGCCGGACGGTTGCTGCGCTACCTCGGCGTCGACGTCGAGGTGTGCCGCAACGTCACCGACGTGGACGACGTGCTGCTCGCCGCCGCCCGCCGCGCTGGTTCGCCTTACGACGCGTTCGCGGCGGTGCAGCAGTTCCAGTTCGATCAGGACATGACGGCGCTCGGCGTGCGTCGTCCGACCCACGAGCCGCGCGCGCACAACTTCGTGCGGCAGGTCGTCTCGCTCGCCGCCGCCCTCGTCGACAACGGTCGCGGTTACGTGCGCGAGGGCTCGGTGTACTTCCGCGGCGCCGACGTGCCGGCGAGCGCCGGACTGTCCCGCGACGTGGCGCTCGCACTCTCGGCCGAGTACCACGACGAGCCTGACGACCCGGCCAAGGACGACCCGTTCGACGTCGCGGTGTGGCGGGCCACCGGGGATGGCCAACCGGCCTGGCCGAGCCCCTGGGGACCGGGTAGGCCGGGCTGGCACGCCGAGTGCACGGCGATGGCGGTGTCGACGTTCGGCCCCTCCCTCGACCTGCACGCGGGCGGCGCCGACCTGCGCTTCCCCCATCACGCGTACGAATCCGCGCAGGCGGAGGCGTTTTCCGGAGTGCGGCCGTTCGCCCGCGCGTGGATGCACGTCGGGATCGTGCGGGTGAGCGGCGAGAAGATGGCGAAGTCGGCGCAGAACCTGGTGCTGGTGTCCGACCTGTTGCGCGACCACAGCCCGGCGGCGTTGCGCATGTTGTTGCTGCGCCGCGGTTGGTCGGAGTCTTGGGATTTCGACGCCGCCGAACTCGGCAGCGTCGAGGACGACGTCGAGCGGCTGTTCGCGGCGTCAGCGCGACCTGATCGCGGTGGCGCCGCCGCGTCGACCGAGGCAGTCCTGACCGCGCTGCGCAACGACCTCGACGTGCGCGGAGCGCTAGGTGTCGCGCTCGACGAAGGTGGCTCCGCCGCGCGCGCCCTGATCGAGATCCTCGGCCTGCGCTAGCCGCGCGGTCGGAGATTCAGTGCGCCGGTCTTATGTGGCGCCCAAGCCACTCGAGCGCCTTGGCCCACGCGTCGCGGGCCGACGCCTCGTGGTAGTTCGCCGGACGCGCGTCGCAGTGAAAGGCGTGCCCTGCCTCGGGGTAGCGCACAATCGACGTCGGCACCTTCGCCCTCGCCGCCTCCACCCTCAACCGCTCGACGTCGTCGACCGGAATAGACGGGTCGAGATCGCCATACAGGCCGAGCCACGGGGAGCGAAGCGTCGCGGCGATGTCGATGAGCGGCGGGATTCCGAGCCGGCCCTGCGCCACCCCGCCGCCGTAGAACGTGACGGCGGCGCCGAACGCGTGCTGCGTCGCTGCGAGCAGTGACACCGAGCCGCCCAGGCAGAACCCAACGATTCCGATCGACGACGGGGCGAAATCCCTTACCAGCCAGGTGCTCCAGGGTTTCAGCGACGTCGGCGCTCATGTTGTCGGCGGTCAGGTTGTCCATGTGCGGTTTGGCGACGCCGAAGTCGTACGGCAATGCGTTGACGCCGTCGCGGTGAAAGAGGTGCGGCGCTACCGCGTGAAAACCCGGCCGCGGCGAACCGCCGGGCGACGTCCTCGATGTGGTCGTTCACGCCGAAGATCTCTTGAATGACGATGACGGCGCCGAGCGGGTCGGTCTCAGGTGCGGTCTCGTAAAGCGGAATCGGCATGTACCACACGGTAAACCAGTGGTCGCGATTCGACGGCGCTGTCAGCCGACGCCGTAGCTGTTGACCTTCTCCGGGAAGATCCGGATGAACGCGTCGCCAAAGCCTGGACCAAGGTGCGCGCCGCCTGCCGCGATCGACTCCGCTCGGCCGCGCACTTCCAACATGCGCGGCGTCCACGGATCGACGGAGACCAGGTCGTCGACGACGAACGCGGCCCACGGAGAGACTCGGGTCACAGCAGCGGCGGCGCGGGCTTGAGCCGCGGATCGGAGAGTCGGAAGCTGCGCACCCGGCCCGGCGGGGTGTCGCGGGTCTCGAAGCGCACGGTGACCCATCCCGCGCCGGCGCCCTGCACCCAGCCGTGGCCGAACTCCTCATGCTCGACGTCGCGGCCGGGCGGGTAGCTCGGGCGGGCCGGCGCCGCGCCAGCTGCGTCGTCGTCGCCGGGATCGTCGGCTTCGGCCGGCGCGGCCTCCTCGTCGACTGGCGAACAGGTCGCCCTGCGTCCAGTCGCTCAGCCCGCTGACACCGACACCGAGCAACCGCAGACCCGCGCTGACGTCGACCTCGCCAAGCAGCTGTCGGGCCAGCCGCGACACCGTTTTCGCGTCGTCCGTCGGCGCTGGCAGCGTCACCGAGCGGGTGAGCGTGCTGAAGTCCGGCAGCCGCACTTTCACCGAAACCGTGCGGCCGGACAGCCGGGCGCGTCGCATCCGGCTGATCACTCGGCGGGCCATAGCGTCGGCGATCGCGCTGAGCCGGCCGACGTCGGCGATGTCGCGCTCGAAGGTGTCCTCGACGCTGACCGACTTGGACTCCCGCTCGGCGACCACCGCGCGGTCGTCGAGGCCGTGCGCGAGCAGCCAGAGGCCGCGGCCGTGGGTGCGGCCGAGCGCGGCGACGACATCGCGGCTCCGGCAGGCGGCGAGGTCGCCGATCAGGTTCACGCCTATGGAGCGCAGCCGGGCCGCGGTCGCCGGTCCGACGCCGGGCAGCCGGGTCACGGGCAGGGCGCGCAGCGCGTCGTCCTCGTAGCCGGCGCCGATGACCAGCAGGCCGTCGGGCTTGTCGAGGTCGGATGCGATCTTGGCGACCAGCTTCGAGCTGCCCGCGCCGACGGAGACGGTCAGCCCGGTGCGTTCGCGCACGCGCTCCTTCAAGACGGTCGCGATCGCCCGTACCCCTTCGTCCGAGAAATCGGCGTGCTCGCCGGCGGCGAGGTCGACGAACGCCTCGTCAAGCGAGAGCGGCTCGACGAGCGGCGACAGTTGCGCGCAGCAGGCCCATGATCGACGCGGCTGGTCGCCTGGTAGGCGTCGAACCGTGGCGCGAGGAACGCCGCCTTCGGGCAGCGGGCGCGCGCCTCGACCGCGGACATCGCCGAGTGCACGCCGAACGCGCGCGCCTCGTAACTCGCGGTGGCCACCACCCCGCGGCCGCCGACACCTCCGACGATCACCGGCTTGCCTCGCAACGAAGGCTTGTCGCGCTGCTCGACCGCCGCGTAGAACGCGTCGAGGTCGGCGTGCAGGATCGAGGCGTCGGCGCGCGGTCGTGGCAAAGGCGCGCGCCCGGCCGCCGGTGTCGTCACCAGCTATTTTGGCGTTCCCCGCCGACGTGCTGGCCGGATCGCGGCAGCCCGACCTACGCTGGAGCCAACGGCCGGTGTCGACCGAACATTCGGTCGGTGCGCGCGAGGTGGTGCTTGATGCCGGACGACGCGCTTCGACAGCGGCGGCGGAGCAGGAGGGGCGGTGCAGGCGCGCTTCGACGCGCTGATCGAGGCCGACGAGCGGATCGAGCCGCGCGACTGGATGCCCGACGCGTACCGCAAGACGCTCGTCCGGCAGATCGCGCAGCACGCGCACTCCGAGATCATCGGCATGCAGCCCGAGGGCAACTGGATCACCAGAGCGCCCTCGTTGAAGCGCAAGGCGATCTTGATGGCCAAGGTGCAAGACGAGGCGGGCCACGGGCTCTATCTCTACGGCGCCGCTGAGACGCTCGGCGTCGATCGCGCCGAGTTGCTCGACCTGCTGCACACCCGCAAGCAGAAGTACTCGAGCATCTTCAACTACCCGACGATCAGCTGGGCCGACGTCGGCGCGATCGGCTGGCTGGTCGACGGCGCGGCGATCACGAATCAGGTGCCGTTGTGCCGGTGCTCTTACGGCCCGTACGCCCGCGCGATGATCCGGATCTGCAAGGAGGAGTCGTTTCACCAGCGGCAGGGGTTCGAGATCTTGTTGACCCTGTCGAACGGCACGCCCGAGCAGCGCGAGATGGCGCAAGACGCGGTCAACCGTTGGTGGTGGCCGTCGCTGATGATGTTCGGCCCGCCTGACGCCGACTCGCCCAACTCCGCGCAGTCGATGGCGCTGGGGGATCAAGACGGTTCTCCAACGACGAGCTGCGCCAGAAGTTCGTCGACATGACGGTCGCCGCAGGCCGCCGTGCTCGGTCTCACGTTGCCCGACCCGGATCTGCGGCTCGACGAGGAGACCGGCCACTACCGCTTCGGCGCGATCGACTGGACGGAGTTCTACGAGGTGGTCAAGGGCAACGGCCCGTGCAACGAGCAGCGACATGCGGCATCGGGTGCGGGCGCACGAAGATGGCGCGTGGGTGCGCGAGGCGGCGGCGGCCTACGCGGCGAAACAGTCGGAGCGGGCCGCCCGACGCGGCGCGGAGGAGGTCGCGCCAGGACGACGTTCCCAGTCGCGCCAGCCGCGTGACCAATCGACGCTGTGGGAGGTGTTCGTGCGTGGCCGACGCGGGTCTCGCCCACGTGCACGCCGGCAGCCTGCACGCTGCCGACGCGCAGATGGCGCTGCGCAACGCGCGCGACGTTTACACCCGGCGCGGCGAGGGCGTCAGCATCTGGGTGGTGCCGTCGTCGCAAATAACGGCCTCGACTCCTGACGAAAAGGACCCGTTCTTCGACCCGAGCGCGGATAAGGTCTACCGGCATCCGACCTTCTACAACTTGCCGGAGGAGGTGCGACAGATGTGACTGCGAAGAACTCTGCGGGTACCACCGATCCCATGACGCGCGCGCTGTTCACGTACGCGCTCCGCCTCGGCGACGACGCGCTTGATCCTCGCGCAGCGACTGTCGGAGTGGGCGTCGCGCGCGCCCGAGATCGAAGAGGACATCGCGCTCACCAACATCGCGCTCGACCTGCTCGGTCAGGCCCGGGCGCTGCTCGACTACGCCGCGACGTCGAGGGCGCCGGCCGCGACGAGGACGACCTTGGCCTACCTGCGCACGCGAGCGCGAGTTCAGCAACGTCCACCTCGTCGAGCAAGAGAACGGCGACTTCGCCCACACGATCGCCCGCCAGTTGTTCTTCTCGACCTACCAGCTCGCGCTGTACGAGGAGTTGATCAGCTCCACCGACGAACTGCTCGCCGGCGTCGCCGCCAAGGGCGTGAAAGAGGCGGCGTACCACAACGACCACGCGACGCAGTGGACCATCCGCCTCGGTGACGGCACCGACGAGAGCCACCGGCGCATGCAGGCGGCCATCGACCGGTTGTGGCCGTTCACCGCTGAGCTTTTCGAGGCGGACGACGTCGATCGGGATGCTCGCCGCGACAGGGCGTCGGCGTCGACCCGTCGACGCTTGCGGTCGCGCTGGGCGCTGAGCATCGCCGAGGTGCTCAGCTCGGCGACGATGACACCGCCGCAGGCGACATGGAGCTCGCACGGCGGCCGCCGCGGCGTGCACACAGAAGGTTTCGGCTACCTGCTCGCCGAGATGCAGTATCTGCACCGCAGCTATCCCGGCGGCGAAATGGTGAGCGCGGGGAATGGTGAGCAGGCGCTGCGGCCGACGCCCGCGAGGTTTGCGAGTCGGTGCCCGACCCCGAGATGCCGTTCGTCACCGTCGGAGACCTGGGCATCGTGCGTGACGTGATCGTCGACGACGCCGGGCGGGTCGACGTCGTGGTCACCCCGACCTACTCCGGGTGCCCGGCGACCGAGGTCATTCGCGACGACATCGCCGCGGCGCTGCGCGAGCACGGTTTCGCCGACGTCACTGTGCGGACCGTGCTGGCGCCGGCATGGACCACCGACTGGATCACGCCCACCGGTCTGGAGAAGCTCGCGGGGAATGGGATCGCGCCACCGGCCGCCCGCCCGACCGACGCCCGGGTGGTCGATGTGGCGCTCGGCGTGCGGTGCCCGAAGTGCGGCTCGTCCCAGACCAGGCTGGTGTCGAGGTTCGGCGCCACTGCGTGCATGGCGATGTACCGCTGCGCTGACTGTCTCGAGCCGTTCGACCAGCTGAAACCGCACTAAGCGCGGTGTCGCGTCGTCCGGAGTTGCACCCGTTGCGGGTCTCGGCGATCGATCGGCTCACCGACGACGCCGTCGCCATCAGTTCTCGGTGCCGCCTGAGCTGGCGGAGGACTACGCGTTCACGCCAGGTCAGCACGTCACGATCCGTTGCGTCGCGGCGGGCGACGACACCCGCCGCACCTACTCGCTGTGCTCGCCGCCCGGCAGGTTGCGCATCGGCGTGAAACAGGTGTCCGGCGGCGTGTTCTCAAAGCACGCGCTGGAGAATCTGCGAGTCGGCGACAAGATCGAAGTGATGACGCCGATGGGCCGCTTCACCACCGAGGTCTCGCCGAACGAAGCGAGACATCGCGTCGGAATCGTCGCAGGCAGCGGCGTCACGCCGGTGCTCTCGGTCATGTCAGCGACGTTGGAGGCCGAGCCGCGCAGCCGGTTCACCTTGATATACGGCAATCGCAGCACCGGGTCGGTGATGTTTCTCGATGAGATAGCGGACTTGAAGGATCGCTTCCCTGATCGGCTGTGGGTTTTCCACGTGCTGTCACGCGAGCCACGCGACGCGGCGCTGCTCACCGGTCGTCTCGACCGCGACAAACTCAACGACTTGCTCGACGTGGCAGTCGACGGCGAGCGTGTCGACGAGTGGTTCTTGTGCGGTCCGATCGCGTTGGTCGACACGGCGCGTTCGGTGCTTAAGTCGCGCGATGTCGACCAGCGGACCGTTCACTTCGAGTTTTTCCACGTCGAGACCGCCGCACCGGTTTCGTCGGTCGCGGCTGTCGCTGCTCCGCTCGTGTCGTCCGACGTGTCTGACGTCGACATCAAACTCGCCGGGCTCACCACGTCGCTGCGGGTGGGCCGCTCGCAAGACGTGTTGCACGCCGCGTTACGGGTGCGGGGCGACATGCCGTATGGCTGCACGAACGGGATGTGCGGCACCTGCCGCGCCAAGCTCGTCGAGGGCGACGTGGAGATGGACCACTGTTACGCGCTGGACGACGCGGACCTCGACGCCGGTTTCGTGCTCACCTGCCAGGCGCAACCTCGCAGCGAGAAAGTCGTGCTCGACTACGACGCTTGAGGCGCCAGCCTCATCGCGCACCACACGGACTTTCCGTGATCCTGCGGTCGGACGCCCCATGCTTCGGAGAGCGCCTCCACCAACTGCAGACCGCGTCCGCCCTCGTCGTCTTCCTCGGCATGACGGCGATCCGGCAGCGCCGAACCGTCGTCGTCGACCTCGATGTAGAGGGCGTGGCAGGCGCGGCGCAGTCGCAGGCTGATGCTGCCGCGACCGTGGCGGACGGCGTTCGTGACCAACTCGGTGGCGAGCAGCACGGCGGTCTGCGCGTCGTCGTCGTCGAGTTCCCACTCCGCGAGCTTCGCCTGGACGAAGTGGCGGGTGTTCGGGACCGCCGCCACCTCGCGGGTCACATCGAGGGAGGCGCGCTCGCCTTGATGAACCGGCGTGCGCACCAAGAGCAATGTCACGTCGTCCTCGTGCTGGGCCGCCTCCGTCAACATGTCGCGCAGCACCAGGTCGGCGACTTGCTCAAGGTCGTCGGTGGTCGCGAGAGCGCGTGCCAAGCTGCTGCGCAGCAGCCCGATACCGTCGTCCAGGTCGCGGTCGCGGCGCTCCACCAGACCGTCGGAGTAAAACGCGACGACGGAGTCCGGCGGCAGCGTCGCGACGCTGTGGCCGAATGGAAGGCCGCCCACGCCAAGCGGAATCCCCTGCCAGACAGCAAGTTCGTGGGTGTCGCCGTCGGGTGTGTGGATCAGCGGAGGAAGATGTCCGGCGTCCGCCACGCACAGCGTGGTGGTGAAGGGCTCGTAAACGGCGTACGAGCAGGTGACGATTTGCTCGTCGAGCTCGCACACGATGTCGTCGAGTTGCGCGAGCAGCCGGCGCGGCTGCAAGTCGACATGCGCGAGCGTGCGGGCGGCGGCCCGCACTTGGCCCATCACCGCGGCGGCGTTCAGCCCGCGGCCCATGACGTCGCCGATGACCAGGCCTACGCGGCCGGCGCCGAGCGGCACGAGGTCGTACCAGTCACCGCCGACCTTCACGGCGTCCGACGCGGGCACGTAGCGCGCGGCGGCTCGTAGTTCCGGGGTCGGCGTCAGCTGCTCCCGCATCAGGCTGCGCTGCAACGTCAGGGCGATGGTCGTGCTCGCGGGCGTAACGGCGGGCGTTGTCGATCGCCACACCGGCGCGGGCGGCGAGTTCGGCGGCGACCGCGACGTCGTCGTCGGTGAACCGTCGTCCGCTCGTGGATTGCTTCAGCAGCAGCACGCCGATGACGCCGTCACGGGCGAACAACGGCACGGCGACCTGCGAACGCACGCCGACGGCGGCGAGGGAGGCGGCGATCTGCGGGTCGAGCGCGCCGGCCATGAGGTCGGCCTCGTCGACCTCCTCGACGAGCACCGGACGTCCGCTGCGCAACGACCGCATCGCGGCGTTGTCCTCGGCGTACGGGACTCCCTCGCCCGGCACGGTGTAGGGCACGGTGGGCGGTGGCGCGTCGTGGGAGTGCGCCATCGCGGCCCGCCGCAGTTGGTTGGTGACCCCGCCGGACGCGTCGACGTCGACCAGGTCGACGATCGCGTGATCTGCCAGGGCCGGGACGAGCAGCGCGACCAGCCCGCGGGCGGTGGCCTCGACGTCGAGGCTGGCGCCGAGTTCCTCGCTGGCGCGCGCGAGCAGCGCGAGCCGCTGGCTGACGGGCTCGCCCTCGGCATGGCGCTGCGACTTGCGCGCTTCGTCCGGCGCCTCGCTCTGCACATCGCTCAGCACCTGGGCCGCCAATGGGGAAGATCACCGGCCATGCCCGAATCGTGCCAGATTCGGGTGCCTGCGCACAGGCATCCGGCCGATTGCGGTCGCCGTGGGCGGGCATGATGTGCCTGTGAAGATCGACGGCTCAGTGATCATCGTGACCGGCGCGTCGTCCGGCATTGGAGAGGCGACCGCCCGGCTCGCGCACGCGCGCGGGATGAAAGTCGTCCTCGCGGCGCGGCGGGCCGCGATCCTGTCGGAGCTGGCCGTCTCGATGCCGGGGTGCCATCGCGGTGGCGACCGACGTCACGTCACCGTCCGACGTGCGCACGCTGGTCGACCGCACGGTCGCCGAGTTCGGCCGCGTCGACGTGCTGGTGAACAACGCCGGCCAAGGCCTGCATCTGCCGGTCATCGACGTCGACCTGGACGACGTCCGCGCGGTTCTCGAGCTCAACGTGCTCGCGCCGCTGGCCTTGATGCAGGCCGTGGCGCCGCGATGCGCGCCGCCGGAGGCGGCGCGATCGTCAACATCAGCTCGGGGTCGACGCGGCGCGTGCTGCCTGGCGTCGGACCGTACGCCGCGACCAAGTCGGCGCTGAACACGCTCACCGAGGTGGCTCGGGCGGAGCTTGCCCGCGACCACATCGCCGTCTCGCTCGTCGTGCCCGGGGTCACCAAGACCGCGTTTCACGACGTGCTGCGCGCCGGATCGGCGAACGTCGGCAACGCGCCGAAGTGCAGCCCGGAGCAGGTGGCCGAGGCAGTGCTGTCGGTGATCGAGTCCGGCGAGGCAGAGGTCGTCGTCTCGGCGTCCCACGGTTGACCCGTTGACCGGCTGCCGCCGCCGTTATCGTGACGGGGTGGCGGGCGAGGAGCTGACCGAGACCGATCCGCGCTGGTCGGCCACCCGCCGCGCGGTGTTGCGCGACGCGATCGGAGTCGGTGTCGCGACGGGAGCGTACGGGCTGTCGTTCGGCGCGATCTCCATCGCCTCAGGCCTGTCGATCCTGCAGACCTGCGTGCTGTCGCTGGTGTTGTTCAGCGGCGGCTCCCAGTTCGCGTTGGTCGGCGTCGTCGGCGGTGGCGGCGCGCCGATGACCGGTGCGGCGACGGCGCTGCTGCTCGGCGTCCGCAATGGCTTTTATGGTTTGCGGCTGGCCGGACTGCTGCGATTGGGCGGCTGGCGGCGAATTGCCGGCGCTCAGGTCGTGATCGACGAGAGCACGGCCATGACGATCGCGCGGACGTCACGACCGGCTGCCCGATTGGCGTTTTGGGCGACCGGATTCTCCGTCTTCGTGTTGTGGAATCTCGCCACCCTTGTTGGCGCGCTGGCGACGCAGGCGTTGCACGACCCGCGCGTGTTCGGGCTGGATGCTGCTCCGCCCGCCGCTTTTCTCGCCCTGATGGCGCCTCGCTTGCGTTCACGTGAGCCACGGGTCGTCGCGTTGGTCGCCGCGATGGTGGCGATCGCGTCGGTGCCGTTCGTGCCAACCGGAGTTCCTGTGCTGCTCGCGGCGGGCGTTGCCGTGATCGCCGGCCTCGGCCCGCGAAAGGCCGCATCGGACGACGAGGCGGCGGCCGCGGTCGAGGTGGGCGCCTGATGTGGGCCGCCATCATCGTCGCCTCGCTTGGGTGCTATGCCATCAAGTTGTTGGGCCTTTCGGTGCCGCGGAAATGGTTGGCTCATCCGCGGCTGTCGCATGTCGCGGACCTGTTGCCGGTGGCGCTGTTGACCGCGCTGGTGGTGACCCAAACGTTTACTGATGGTCGACACCTGGTTATCGACGCGCGCGGGGCGGGGTTGTTGGCGGCGATCGTGGCGCTGCGGTTCAAGGCGCCGTTCCTGGTTGTGGTCGGTGTGGCATGCCTTGTCGCGGCGCTGGCGCGGCTGGCGGCCTGACCGGTTAGGCCGGTGCGGCGCGCAATCCGCGCAGCGCTAACTCGACCGCAGCGTCAACCACATCCGAGGTGGCCACCCGCCCGGGCCGGTACCACTCGACCACCGAGTTCACCATGCCGAACGACAGCCGCGTGGCGAGCAGCGGCTCGATGTCGGCGCGCAAGTCGCCGTCCGAAATCGCGCGCGCCACAAGGTTCGCGACGAAGCGGTCGAAGTCGCGTCGGCGGTCGAGCGCGCGCTTCTCGGTCGCCGTGTTGCCGCGCACGCGAAGCAGCAACGTCACGTACGGCAGCTCCGCCAAGAGCGCCTCGGCGGTGCGACGCAGCACGTGCTCGAACCGCGCGACCGCGGGTCCGGATCGCGCCCCCGGTTCGTCACGGATCGAAGACAGCGCGGACAACGCGCGTTCGCACGCGGCCGCGAGCAGCGCCTCCTTGCCCTCGACGTGGTGATAGAACGACGACTTCGAGATCCCCGCTGCCCGTGCGAGATCCTCCATCGACGTGCCGTCGTAGCCCCGCTCGTTGAACACCCGCACCGCGACGTCCAGCAGCGACGTCGCGTCGTATGGGGCTCGCCGCGCTGAGACCGAAGCGGCGGTGCGCGAACGGCCGGCGACCGCGGTCATCCCGGACGCCGGATCTCGACCACCCGGAACCGGCCAGCCACGAACGCCGCGTCGGTGAGGCTGGCGTTCGCCGCCGGGTTAGCGCCTGTCGCGTGGAAATCCGAGAACGCGCTCGTCTGATTCACGTACACGTCAGCGGTGAGGTTCACCGACAGCGAGACGCCCGCGTCGACCGCGACCCGCGACGCCTCCTCCAGCACCGCCGGATCGGTGGAGTAGACCGAGGCCGTCAACGCGCCGCGGGTCGTCGTCAACGTCCGCCAAAGTTCCAAGCTCTCCTTGGTGTCGCGTGTCTCGACCACGAAAGCCACCGGCCCGAAGCACTCCGCGCCGAAGACGTCGACATCGGAGGACGTGACCCTCAGGACGAGCGGCGTGCGCACCCGCGCCGACGGAAACTCGTTATGCGCCAGGGATTTCGAGGCGATCGCCACTGTGCCGAGGCCAGCGGCCGCGTCCAGCCTGGCCGCGACCCGATCGTCGACCAGCGCCCCAAGCATGGCCAGCGCGCGTGGGGGCTCGCCTAACAACGAGTCGAGCGCCGACGACAGCGCTTCGACAAACGAGTCAGCCTCGGACGACGGGACCAGCAGCACCTGCGGCGAGGTGCACATCTGCCCGCTGTAAAGCGAGAGCGAATACGCGAGGTTCGCCGCCATGCCCGCCGGGTCGTCCGTCGAGTCGAAGATCACCGTGTTGACACCGGACTTCTCGGTGAACACCAACGCCTGGCGCGCGTTCGCCTCGAGCCACTCGCCGTACTCGCTCGACCCGGTGAAGTCGATGACGCGCACCTGCGGCCGCAACGCCAGCGTGCTCGCCAACTTCTCGCCTTCGTCCTCGACGGCCAGACTGACGAGGTTCTCGTCGAAGCCGCAGTCGCGCAGCACCGATCGCGCCACCGAGACGGTCAACGCCAGCGGCAAGACCGCGTGCGGGTGGGGCTTCACGACGACCGGATTTCCGGCGGCGAGGCTGGCGAACAACCCGGGAAAGCCGTTCCATGTTGGGAAAGTCGTGCAACCGATCATCAGCGCCACACCGCGCGGCACGATGGTGAACGACTTCGTCAACCGCTGCGGCTCGCCGCGACCACGTGGCTTCTCCCAGGCGACGCTCGTCGGCACGGACGCCATCGCGTCGTAGGTGTAGGCCACCGCCTCCAAGCCGCGATCGAGCGCGTGCGCGCCCCCAGCCTGGAACGCCATCACGAACGCTTGACCGGTGGTGTGCGTCACCGCGTGCGCCAGTTCAAAACTGCGCGCGTTGAGCCGCTGCAGGATCTCGACGCAGACTGCGGCGCGCGCGAGCGGGCCGGCGTCACGCCATACCGGCATCGCGTCGCCAGCGGCCCGCAGCAAATCGTCGACGCCGGCGGCGGTCAGATGCGGATAGCGAACATCCAAGGCGATGCCGTACGGCGACCGCTCCGGCGCGACGGCGCCCGAGGCGCCAACCGTCGTGAGCGGGAAGTCGTTGCCTAGCAGGTTCTCGAACGCCGCCTTGCCGGCGGCGGGCGCGTCCTCGCCCCACACCTTGGTCGACGGAGACTCTGGAAACGCCGACCAGTGCCCGCGTTTGCGGGTGGCGGCGACCGCCTCCTCCAGGAGCGATCGATGGGTCGCGACAAGCTGCTCGACGTCGGTCATCCTCCCAGTAAACCGAACGTTCGGTCGACGCGGAAGGCGGCGCCGTCCGGTGCCGCCCGCCTGGACGCGGCCCCGCGCGTCAGACCATGATTCGGACATGACGGAACCTGACGCACTCGCATGGGAGTGCGCTAAGTCGCTGTACGAGTCCGACGTGGCGTCGCGCGCACTCGGCATCGAGCTCCTCGACGTCGGGCCGGGTCACGCGCGCGTGCGCATGACGATCACCGAGCAGATGCTCAACGGCCACCGCATCGGGCACGGCGGCTACATTTTCACTCTCGCCGACTCGGCGTTCGCGTTCGCGTGCAACACCTATGACGTCGCCACGGTGGCGTCGTCGTGTGAGATCGTCTTCCTCGCGCCAACCCACGTGGGCGACGTGCTCGAGGCCACCGCACATGAGCGATTCCGAGCCGGACGACGTGGGGTGTACGACGTGACCGTCACCCGTGGCGTGCCGGCCGAAGTGGTGGCCGAGTTCCGGGGAATCAGCAGCGCGAGCGGCAAGCCGGTGTTGAACCGATGAGCCTGGACCCGATCGAGACCGCGTCGCGCGACGAGCTGTCGGCGCTGCAGCGGCAGCGCCTGCGCGACACGCTGCGGCTCGCCTACCAGAGGGTGCCGCACTACACCCGCGCCTTCGACGCCGCCGGTGTCCACCCCGACGACTGTCGCGACCTTGGCGACCTGGCGAGATTTCCTTTCACCACCAAGCAGCATCTGCGCGACGCGTATCCGTACGGCATGCTCGCGGTGCCACGTGAGGAGTTGGCGCGGCTGCACGCGTCATCCGGCACGACCGGGCATCCGACCGTGGTCGGCTACACCCAACACGACCTCGACGTGTGGTCGGATCTCATGGCCCGCTCGATCCGGGCGGCCGGCGGTCGACCCGGCCAGCTCGTGCATGTCGCTTACGGCTACGGGCTTTTCACCGGCGGGCTCGGTGCGCACTATGGCGCCGAGCGACTCGGCTGCACCGTGGTTCCCGCGTCGGGCGGCGCCACCGAGCGGCAGGTCGTGCTGATCCGAGACCTGCGACCGGACGTCATCATGGTCACGCCCTCGTATCTCCTCGTCATCCTTGACGAGATGGAGCGCATGGGGGTCGATCCAGCGGCGAGTTCCTTGCGCATCGGCATTCTCGGCGCCGAGCCGTGGACCCAAGAGATGCGGCTCGAGATCGAACGGCGAAGCGCCATCAGCGCGGTCGACATCTACGGGCTTTCGGAAGTCATGGGTCCTGGCGTGGCGCAAGAGTGCGCGGAGACCAAGGACGGCCTGCACCTGTGGGAGGACCACTTCTACCCGGAGATCATCGACCCCATCACCGGTGCGGTGCTGCCGGACGGCGAGTTCGGCGAGCTCGTCTTGACGACGTTGACCAAAGAGGCGATGCCGTTGATCCGCTACCGCACGCGCGACCTGACCCGGCTGCTTCCCGGAACCGCCCGCGCCATGCGCCGCATCGAACACGTCACCGGTCGCAGCGACGACATGGTCATCGTGCGCGGGGTCAACGTGTTCCCAACGCAGATTGAGGAGCTCGTGCTTCGAGACCCGCTGTTGTCCCCGCACTTCCAGCTGGTGCTCAGCCGTCCGGCGCGGCTCGACGAGCTGACGGTGCAGGTCGAGTCGAGACAGCAGGCGACGCCCGAGGAAAAGCAACGCGCGCAGCGGACCCTGACCGCCGCGATCAAGTCGACGATCGGCGTCAGCGCGGACGTCGAGATCTGCGAGCCGGGCGCGATCGAACGCTCGCTCGGCAAGGCGAGACGCGTCGTCGACCGCCGTCGCGACGGGAGCTAGCGGCGAACCCGCCGCGCGGTCGCTCTTGACGTACGCCGCGCGGCCCGATCCGATGGCGGGAGACTCCCACCTACGGAGGTGCACATGTCAGGCGTGATGGACGAGCCTGCCGTGCGGTCGCGACCCGGCGGCAGCAGGCTCGACTACCTTTCCGGTTTCGGCAACGAGCACGTGAGCGAGGCGATCCCCGGGGCGCTGCCGCAGGGGCGCAACTCGCCGCAGCGGGTGGCGCGCGGCTTGTACGCCGAGCAGCTCAGCGGGACGTCGTTCGTCGTGCCGCGCGCGCACAACAGGCGGAGCTGGCTGTACCGCATCACGCCGTCCGCGAAGCACCCCCAGTTTCACCAACTCGCCGGCAACGGATCCTTGCGCAGCGCGCCCTTTCGAGAGGTGCCGCCCAACCCGAACCGGTTGCGATGGGACGCGCCCCCCGCGCTCGACGCGCCGACTGATTTCGTCGACGGCCTCTACACGGTCGGTGGCAACGGGGATGTGCTGACGCACGCCGGCATCGCGATCCACTGGTATCGAGCGAACAAGTCGATGACTGACCGGTACTTCGTCGACGCCGACGGAGAGCTCTTGGTGGTTCCGCAGTCGGGAGGCCTCACCGTGCGCACCGAGTTCGGCGTGCTGGACGTGCGACCGGGCGAAATCATCGTGCTGCCAAGAGGTATGCGCTTCGCCGTCGACCTGTCGAGCGACAGCTCGAACGACAGCTCGGACGGTGGGGAGGCGCGCGGCTACATCTGCGAGAACTACGGGCGGCTGTTCGATCTGCCGGAGCGCGGCCTCATCGGCGCCAACGGGTTGGCCAACGCCCGCGACTTTCTCTCGCCCGTCGCGGCATATGAGGACATTCAACGCACGGCGCAGGTCGTGCAGAAATTCGGCGGCAATCTCTGGGCGGCCGACTACGACCACTCACCGCTCGACGTCGTCGCATGGCATGGCAGCTACCTGCCGTACAAGTACGACCTCGCGCTGTTCAACGTGCTTGGCACGGTCAGCTACGACCACCCCGACCCGTCGATCTACACCGTGCTGACCTCACCGTCCGACACGGCGGGTGTCGCGAACGCCGACTTCGTCGTCTTCGCGCCGCGCTGGCTGGTGGCGGAGGACACCTTCCGGCCGCCGTGGTTCCACCGCAACATCATGAGCGAGTTCATGGGACTCGTGCGCGGCGAATATGACGCGAAGGCCGAGGGATTCTCTACCCGGCGGCGGCAAGCGTGCACAACACGTTCAGCTCCCACGGTCCGGATGCGGAGACGTTCCGTCGCGCGTCGACGCAAGAGTTGACGCCACAGAAACTCGACGACGGCCTGGCGTTCATGTTCGAGACGCGGTGGCCAATCGTGCCCACCGCGGCGGCGCTCGGCGCGCCGCACCGCCAGTCCGGCTACGACGACGTGTGGGCCGACCTGCCGCGCGGTTTTCAGCAATAGCCCAAAGCGCGGTCTTGACGGCCGCCGCCGAACCTCACTAGCGTTATGAGAACCGATAGTTAACCTTCCTAACAGTTAGGTCGGTCCGATGGCTCGGTTCATTCGCGCGCGTTCCCTCATGGTCACGGTCGCGCTCGGGGTTGGCAGCGTGAGCGGGACGACCCTGCTTGCCACGTCGTCCGCCCAAGCGGTTGGCCTGCACGCGCAGGTGCGCGTCGACCAGGTCGGCTACCTCCCGACCGACGCGAAACACGCGTACCTGATGGCGAGTGGCAAGGTCGCCAACGCCGTCTGGGACGTCGTCGACGCGAGGGGCGAGTCGGTCGCGCATGGCAAGGTGGGCACGGCGAACCGAGGCGCGTGGAACGCGAATTACCCTGCGGTGTATGACATCTCTTTCAACAAGCTGACCCGGCGAGGCGAGTACCGGCTCCGGGTGCGCGGAGACGTGTCGGCGACCTCGCCGACCTTCGCCGTGGAGAGCGCGCAAGCGCTCTACGGCCACCTGGTGACCGACGGTGTGAAGTTCTACCAGGTTCAGCGCGACGGCGCTGACGTCGTCCAGGGATCGCTGAACCGGCAGCCCGCGCATCTGACCGACGCGAGCGCCACGGTCTACCAGCACCCGAACTTCGTCGACCCCGCGAACAGCGACCAGATCGCCCCCGGAGATTTGACGAAAATCCCAGGCGCGCCCGCGGTTGACGTCGCAGGTGGCTGGTTCGACGCGGGCGACTACCTGAAGTTCACCCACAGCGCGGCCTACGGCGACGTCCTGCTGTACGCGAGTGCCCGCGCCCTCGGCCCCTCCGCGCCGAAGTCGCTCACCGACGAGGCCGCGTATGGCGAGCAGTGGCTCGACAAGATGTGGGACATGTCGAGCAAGACGCTGTACAGCCAGGTCGGCGTCGGCAGCGGGAACGGCTCCGACACGCAAGACCCGACGTTCGTGGGCGACCACGACATCTGGCGGCTGCCGCAAGCTGACAGCGCGGACAACAGCCCGCTCGACCGTTACGCCGCCCAGCACCGGCCGGTCTTCGAGGCGGCGCCGCCAGGGCAGCCGATCAGCCCGAACCTCGCGGGTCGCACCGCGGCGGCGTTCGCCCTTGCCGCGCAGCTGGATTCGTTCTCCAACAAAGCCAAGGCGCAGTACGAGTACACCGAGGCCGTCTCGCTGTACGCGATGGCCGCGACGAAGAACCCGCCCGACCCGCTGGTGACCGCCGACCCCTTCGGCTTTTACCCCGAAAGCGTCTGGCACGACGACATGGAACTCGGCGGCGCCGAGATCGCGCTCGCCGCGCTCGCGCTGCGCCACGACCCGAAGCCGTACCTGGCGGACGCCGCGAAATGGGCCAGGGCCTACATCGCGAACGACACCGGTGACACCTTCAACCTGTACGACGTCAGCGCTCTCGCGCACACCGACCTCGCGTTCGCGATGCAACTCACCGGCGCGAAGAACCTCGCGGTGACGCCCGGCGCGCTGGTCGACGACCTCAAACGGCAAATCGTGGACGGCGAAAAGCACGCCGCGGCAGACCCGTTCCGAGCGGCCGGCGACGTCAACAACTTCGACGTCGACTCGCACACCTTCGGCTGGATCGCGATGGCGGCCTGGTACAAGGCGCTCACCGGCGACGGCAGGTTCGACGCGTTCGCCGCGGAGGAGCGCGACTGGTTGTTCGGCGCGAACGCTTGGGGCGCCAGCTTCATGGTCGGTGAGGGCGCCACGTTCCCGCACTGCATACAGCACCAGGTGGCGAATCTGGCCGGCTCGTTGAACGGCAAGGGAGCGATCGCGGTCGGGGCCGTGGTGAACGGACCCAATGATGACTCCAACTTCGAGGGCGGCCTCGGCGACCTGATGGACGGCATGCGGCAATGCCCCGTCAACGGCAAGGACCCCTTCGCCGCGTTCAACGGCCACGGCGCGAGTTTTGTCGACGACGTCCGCTCTTGGCAGACCGACGAGCCCGCGCTCGACATGACGGGCGCCGCGATCATCGCCTCGGCGTCGCAACTGGCCGTGCACCGGTGGCTCGGATAGCGAGTACGTCACACTGCTGACGTGAACGGCAGGCGCGAAGCAGGCGGCAGACATGCAGCAGGCGGCAGACATGGAGCAGGCGGCGAACGCGCGAATGGCGCGCACGGACTCACCCTGCTCGACTGGCGGCGCCGCGTGCACGAGCTTTACGCCGCGGTTCGCGCGTCGTCCAACGCGGTGGCGGCGCACGCGCTGTGGCGCGAGGAACGCGACGAGCTGTTCCGGCGGCACCCGCAATCACCGCTCGCGTCGGCGAAGGAGTTCGGTGGTTTGCCGGTGGCCGGCTACGACGAGCGCTGGCGCTTCGAGGTCGCCGTCGACCCGGATGTCGAGGCCGTGTCCTTGGCGGCGCCCACCGCGACGGACGGTGTCGTCCCGTTCGAACGTGTCGGCGTTGTTCGCCTGGCGGACGTCGGAAGTCTCGATGTGTGGGCGTTGCGCAGCTACGGCGGCGGAATCTTCGTCCCGTTTCGCGACCGCACCGCGGGTGTGTCGACGTACGGCGCGGGCCGCTACCTGATCGACACCGTGAAAGGCGCCGATCTAGGCGGCGACGTCGATCTCCACGCCGGCCGCGGCAGCCTGGTGCTGGATTTCAACTTCGCGTATCACCCATCGTGCGCGTACGACCCCGCATGGGTCTGCCCGCTCGCGCAACCTGGCAATGTCCTCGATGTCGAGGTGCCCGTCGGCGAGTCGCTGCCGCCGGGCGGTTGGTACTAAGCCCTTCTCGTTCGTGGGTTCCCTGCGCGGCTGGCATCTGAGAGGCTGGCGGGGATCTGAAAGGGAGCCGACGATGAGCCTCTTCCTCGCGCAAGACGCGGACGCCGACGCACTCCTCGACCGTGACCCGTTCGCGCTGCTGTTGGGGATGATGCTCGATCAGCAAATCCCGATGGAGAAGGCCTTCTACGGGCCCAAGCTGCTCGCCGACCGTATGGGGGTCGATCGCCTTGACCCGGCCGACATCGCGCGTCACGATCCCGAGACGTTCGGCAAGACTTTCGCCGGGCCTCCTGCCATTCACCGCTTCCCGGGCGCGATGGCGGCACGGGCGCAAGCGCTCGCGGGCGTCGTCGCGGAGCAATACGGCGACGACGCCGCGGCGATCTGGGACGGTGTGCCGTCCGGCGAACAGCTGCTGAAGAGGTTGAGCGACCTGCCTGGTTTCGGCGAGCAGAAAGCCCGGATTTTCGTCGCGCTGCTCGGAAAGCAGCGCGAGGTGCGGCCGCGCGGCTGGCGCGTGGCGGCCGGCGCGTACGGTGAGGACGGCATCTACCACTCCGTCGCCGACGTCACGAGCGAGGAGTCCTTGCAGAAGGTGCGCGCGTTCAAGAAGGAGATGAAGGCGGCCGCGAAGCAGGCTGGCCACAAGCCTTCGCGCTGACGTCGGTCGCAGGTCGGGCGCGACGTCCACAGCCCCGCTATTCGATTTTCACCGCGGCGCATCTCGGACGTCCGGTGGCGCGTTCGCGCTCTAGGTTCGACTCGAATCTTCCGTGCAGGCAACGGATTCGGGGTGGCGCGTGTCGAGCTTGGAAGCGCTGGCGGGTGAGTTGGAACAACGCGCGCGCCGGGTTGAGGGGATCGGCGACGAGCTGGTGCACGCCGCCGCGGTCGCGATCTGGACGTCGGTGGCCGCCGACGCGTTTCGCGCGCAGGTCGCGCGACGGAGACGCGGCTGCTCGGACGTCGCCGGCATGCTGCGTTCTGCGTCGTCCGCTGTTCGGCATTTCGCGCACGACGCGGAGCTGGAGAGGGCCCGGTTGCGCCGATTTGAGCAAACGGTGGTGCATGGCGTCGGCAGCGCGGTGTCGTTTTTGGGGCGGATATGAGCGGTCGCGTCGTCGTCGATTACGAAGAGTTGCGCCGCATGGCGCGTGTGTGGCAGCACGCCGCGAAATCCCTTGCGGGTCAAGCCGTCTCGGTGGCGTCGCTCGCCGCGGAGCCGGGTATCGCGGCCGACGCGGTCTTCGACCCGATGGGAGCCGCGCACGCCGCGACGTCGATCCTCGCCGCCGCCGCGATACCGCACGGGCTCGCCGCGATGTCGGCGAAGTTCGCGGTCGACGGAGTCGCGTTGGAGGCGGTGGTGCTGAAGGAGGAGTTCGTCGACGACTTTCCAGTCCGGCAGCTGGCCGCGTTCGACGACTGGCTGGCCACCGCCGCGTTTCGGCTGCCGTTCGACCCGGCAGGCGTTTGGCGCGACGGCAACGCGCGGCTCGCCGCCCTCGGCGACGCCGGGATCGGATACCTGTCGCCGTTCTTGGAGCCCGCGCTGTCACTGCTCGCGCCTTCGGCGCGATTTCGCTCGGACGTCGCCCACGCCCGCGCGTTGCGGATCGACCCGGTGCTTGGATTGCCGCTGGCCTTGGTCGGCGCGGTCGCGCCCGAGGGACCCGGCTATGTCGCTGGCTCGCCGCTTCGCCCGGCGTGGGCCGACACCGCGATCGGCTCGCTCGGCTCCGCGATGCGGCGGGTGAGCGATCTCGAGCACACCGCGAGCGCTGTCCTCGCGGTCGAGCGGGTCGTTGGCGCCGACGGCTCGACGCGCTGGGTGGTCGAGCTGCCCGGCATGCGGCACATGGGCAGTTCCGCAGATCCGCAGGACTTGACCGGGTCCGTCGCGGCGATGGTGCTTCCCGCGACGGCCTACACGCGCAGCGTCGCCAAGGCGCTCGACGCGGCAGGCGCGCCGCCCGGCGCGCGCGTGCTGCTGGTTGGTCACAGCGAGGGCGGCATCGTGGCCATGGACCTCGCCGGCGACCCGGCGTTCAACGGCGGCCGGGTGCGGGTCACCCACGTGATCGCGGCCGGCTCGCCGATCAGCTCCAAGGAAGTCGCGCCAGGCAGCGGCACGATGGTCCTGGGCGTGGAGAACGTCAACGACGTCGTCACCCATTTGGACGCCGTCGACGCCGCGCCGGAGACGCCGCAGCGGCTCACGTACCAGTACTCGGCAGACGAGCATGACGTCGTCCTGACGCATGACGCGGCTGGTTACGCGAGGCGCGTCGAGGCGCTCGACGACTCGCCCAACCCGATGTGGCGCCGGTTCGCCGACGGCGTCGCGCCTTATCTGCGGGGCGCCACGTCCACGATTGTGTTTAACCTTGCGGACGGCCCGCCGAACTGAGGTGGGGTGGCGCGCAGCCGACGGGCAGCCGCTTCGCGGTGCACAGCCGACGGGCAGCCGCTTCGCGGTGCACAATGGGGAGGCGGCCCACCTGCCGGAGGAGTCACCAGCCGTCGTGTCGTCGTTCGCCGTGTCACAATGTGAGTCACCTCAAGGGCCGCCGCGCTCGGCCCGATGCCCGGAAAATCATGCCGCGACAGATGAAAGGTGCTGCGTGCTGGCCGCCGACGCTTTTGTAAGTACTCCAGCGAGTTGTCGAGGACGATGCGCGTGGTAGCGAAGGGCGCGGCTCAACGCCGCACAGAAGAGCCTGGCCAGATCGACGACCTGCCGACCGGCGCGACCGGTACGGCGGGCGCGGCCGCCAAGGCGACCAAAACGCGCGGCATCTTGAGCGCGGCGAAGAACGCCGCGGCCACGGTCCGCAAGTCGGCGAAGGGGAAGTCCGACACGCCGGAGGGCAAGGCGTCGAATGGCGCTGGACCCGACTCCGAGTCGGGCGACGATCTTTCCGCCGTCGATGGCGATTTCGCTGACGACGCGGATCTCGCCGCCCTGTCTGACGTCGAGGCCGCCCCGGGCGCCGAGGCGGTCGAGACCGCGGGCGCAGGCGGTGCCGCCGCCGTCGCGGCGGTCGCCGAGCCGGCTGACGCGCCAGAGTCCGAGCTGGCCGCCGGGGCCACCGGCGACGACGCCGAGGAAGAGCCGGAAGAAGCCGATCTGACGCTCGAGGACGACGGCGAGCCGCAGGCGCAGCTGGTCAACGCAGGCGCGACCGCGGACCCGGTCAAGGACTACCTGAAGCAGATCGGCAAGGTGCCGCTGCTGAACGCCGAGCAAGAGGTCGAACTCGCCAAGCGGATCGAGGCCGGCCTGTTCGCCGAGGAGAAGCTCAACTCCGGCGAGAAGCTGGCGGCCAAACTCCGCAAGGAGATGGAGTGGATCGCCGAGGACGGCCGCCGAGCCAAGAACCACCTGCTTGAGGCCAACCTGCGCCTCGTCGTCTCGCTCGCCAAGCGCTACACCGGTCGCGGCATGCTGTTCTTGGACTTGATCCAGGAGGGCAACCTCGGCTTGATCCGCGCCGTCGAGAAGTTCGACTACACCAAGGGCTACAAGTTCTCGACGTACGCCACCTGGTGGATCCGGCAGGCGATCACCCGCGCGATGGCCGACCAGGCCCGCACCATCCGCATCCCGGTGCACATGGTCGAAGTGATCAACAAGCTCGCGCGGGTGCAGCGGCAGATGCTGCAGGATCTTGGCCGCGAGCCGACTCCTGAAGAGCTGGCGCTCGAACTCGACATGACCCCCGAGAAGGTCATCGAGGTGCAAAAGTACGGCCGCGAGCCGATCTCCTTGCACACGCCACTTGGTGAGGACGGCGACAGCGAGTTCGGCGACCTGATCGAGGACTCCGAGGCGATCGTCCCGGCTGAGGCGGTGTCGTTCACGCTGCTGCAGGAGCAGTTGCACTCGGTGCTCGACACCCTGTCGGAGCGCGAGGCCGGCGTGGTGTCGATGCGGTTCGGCCTGACCGACGGCCAGCCCAAGACGCTCGACGAGATCGGCAAGGTCTACGGGGTGACGCGCGAGCGGATCCGTCAGATCGAGTCGAAGACGATGTCGAAGCTGCGTCACCCGTCGCGCTCGCAGGTGTTGCGCGACTACCTCGACTGACGGCGCCAACGGTTTGCCGTGCGTTGGCCGGTAAGACGATTGATGTCTAGCTAGATGTGACCAGCGAGGACTAGCGTTCCCGACGCCCACCAGGCGTCTAGGAAGGGGTCCTCATGCGTGGATCACGCGGTGCAAGATCACGAACGGCCCGGTCGCGCGCGCTGTTGAGCGCGTCGGCCGTCGTGCTGGCGGCAGGCGCCGGAGTCGGCGTCCTCGCGCCCACGGCGCTGGCCGAGCCGGCCAGCGCTCAGCCGTGGCAGGCGCACCCGTCTCAGGTGCACACGCCGTCCGGCAGTTGTCACCTCGGAAACGGGGTCAAGCACGTCATCGAGATCACGTTCGACAACGTGCACTTCTTCCGCGACAACGCAGAAGTGCCGTCCGATCTTGAGCAGATGCCGACGCTGCTGCATTTCCTGGAGTCCAACGGCACGCTCATGTCGAACATGCACACGCCGCTGATCGCGCACACCGCGGAAGACAGCCTGGCGATCTACACCGGTCTCTACCCCGATCGGCACGGCATGCCCGTCAGCAACTCGTACAAGAGCTACCACTCGGACGGCAGCACCGAGCCTGACGGCTCCTTCGCCTACTGGACGTCGCCGGTGTACAACACGGCGACGCTGGCCCCGTCGACGACCGACACCGCGCCGACGATGGTCTACTCCGACCCGGCCAAGCCGTGGGCCAACGGCTCGACGACGCCGGCGCCGTGGGTGCCGTTCACCCGCGCGGGCTGCGACGTCGGCGACTTCTCGACGGCCAACATGGTGCTGGAGAACGTGCCGGTCGACATCCCGAACGTGTTCGGGGCGAACTCGCCCGAGGCCGCGCAACTCGCGGCCGACACCGCCGGAAAGCCCTACTGGGACGCCGAGCTCGCCGACTACGTCGGCGTTGCCGTGCACTGCGCGAAGGGCAACGCGGTGTGCGCCGACGCGAAGGCGGTGAAGTACGGCCAGACCTCCCCGTCGGCGTCGGCAACCACTGACCGGTTGCCGAGCGAACCGGGCGGCTACCACGGGTTCCAGGCGTTGTTCGGCGCGAAGTACGTCGCGCCGCAGATCGGCGCCGGCGCGCCGAACGTCACGTCGCACGGCTATCCGGTCACCGACGCGAACGGCAATCTCACCGATCTCGACGGCAACGTGATCGCGGAGTCCTTCACCAAGAAGCCCGGCTTCCCCGGCTTCAACCCGACGGCCACGCAGTCGCTCGCGTACATCGCGGACATGCAAGAGGCGGGCATCCCGGTGACATACGGCTACATCTCGGACATCCACGACAAGAAGTTCGGTCAGACCGGCTGCACCACCAGCAGCCTTGGCGCGCTTGGCCCGGGCGACCCGTGCATGGCGTCAAGCGCCGCGCAGTACGACCAGGCGTTCGCGAAGTTCCTCGACCGGCTGGCAAAAGACGGCATCACAGCGAAGAACACCGAATTCGTGATCTCCTCCGAGGAGAACGACCACTTCGCTGGCGCCAACGCCGGCCGAGCGCTGACGCCGTCCTGCAACGGCGCCGTTTGCTCTTACGCGGCGGGCCAAATCGGCGAGCTGGAGGCGAATCTGCCCGACCTGCTGAAGACGCAGACCGGTGACACGACCGCTTTCGACGTCGAGCCGCAGGCTGCGGCGATGTACGTGAACGGCACTTCTTCGCAGCCGCAGCCGGCCGCCGGCGACCCTGCCGTCCGCCAACTCGAACGCGACACCGCGGCGCTGACGGCGAACAACCCGTACAGCGGCGCGCAGAACGAGAAGATCGTGAACTACCAGGCGGACGCCGCGGAGCAGCAAATCCTGCACATGCAGACCGCCGACCCGCTTCGCACGCCGACGTACACGATTTTCCCCAAACCCGATTACTACTTCTGCCAGAGCGCTAGCCTGGCGGCGTGCCCGGCCGGTGTGACGGTGTACAGCAAGTACGCCTATAACCACGGCTACTACAGTCCGGACGTCGACATCACCTGGGCAGGCTTCGTCGGACCGAACGTCAAGGTCAGCGGCGTCGACGGGCCGGACGCCGCGCACGGCCCCGCCGTGCGAGACCCGAACGCGACGATGACCGTGCCGGAGCTGAGCACGAAGGGCACCTGGGCTGACGAGCCGGACATCCGCCCGACCCTGCTGTCGATGGTCGGGCTGCGCGACGACTACCGCCCGGACGGCCGGGTGATCACCGAGATCATGCGGCGCCTGCCGCGGGCGCTGGCCGGCACCCAACATCTCGGGGCGGCGTTCAAGCAGTTGAATTCGGCGGTCGGAGACTTCGGCACCGACACGCTGATCGCCGACAGCGCAGCGCTCGCGAGCGGCTCGTCGACGAACGACCGGCAGTGGGTCCGCACCGAGCAAGCGCTGCGCGGCCTGGGCTTCGCCCGCACCATCGTGGCGACCCGGATCTCACAGACGCTGAGCGAGGCGGAGTTCTACGGGAGGGCGCCGAGCCGGGCCACGGTCGCGGCCGAGACGACGGCTGTCAACGCCCTGCTCGCCGCCGCGCATCACTTGCGGGCGCACGCGGTGAGCTGACTCGGCCCAGACGGGGCGCCGGCCGCACTTTGCGACCGGCGCCCCGGCTATCCCGCGCTCCCAGCTGTCCAACGCTTGGCAACCAAATCGCCTCGTCAGGCGTTGGATGCTTGCGCGCCAAGACCGCGCGAGCCGGCGACACGAGGGGCGGACGCGGTGTTCGAGCCGACGGGGTGGTTCTTCCTCGGCGTTTTGATCGCCGGCTTCGCCGGTCTGCTGTGCTGGCTGGTGAAGACCCGGCGGATCGTGTTGCGAGTGACGGCCGGGGTGCTCGCCTTCGTGTTGAGCACCTTGTTCGGCGCGGCGCTCGTGAACGACAACTACCAGTACTACACAACATGGGGCGCGGTCGCGTCAGACCTGTCCAGCAGCGGCACCGTCGCCTACAACAGCGCGATGGCGGCCTCGGGGAAGCCGTCGGCGCCGATCGGCCGGCGCGACCACGCGCGTGACCTGCCGGCCCCGTCTCCGCCGCCCTCACCCACGCCCGTCGGCCGGGCCGTCCCGACCACGCTGGTCGACATCCCGCCGCTCGACCTCGCGGCCAAGCCGACGACGGGCGCCGGCCGCGTGGTCCGGCTTGAGTTACCGGGCAACCGCAGCGGGATTCGCCGCCTCGGCTTCGTCTACCTGCCGCCGCAATACTTCGAGCCGGCGTACGCCGACACCAGGTTTCCGGTGCTGGAGTTGCTGCACGGCGATCCGGGTGAGGCCGGCGGGTGGGTGTACGGCCTGGATCTCGCGCAGGCGCTTGACCGCGCGATCAACGCCGGGCGCGTAGGTCCGATGGTCGTCGTGATGCCGACGACGTTCTCCGGCAGGCACGGGCAAGACTGCGTCGACGCGCCGCACGGCCAGCTCGACGACACCTACCTGACGAGCGACGTCGCTGAGGACATGGTCGCCGACTTCCGCGTGCTGCCACCGGGACCGCATTGGGGCATCGGCGGGCTCTCCGACGGTGGATTCTGCGCCGCGAATCTGGCGCTTCGACACCTCGGCTCGTATGGCGCGGTCGCGTCAATGGACGGCTTCTACTCCACCCAAGCCGATCTCGCCGTTCTGGCGAAGGTCTTCGGTCCGGACGCCGCGGCGCTGCGCGCCAACGACCCGACCGCGCTAGCGCAGTCCGAACGCGGCCCGCTGCCGCGGTTTTGGATCATGCGCGGCACCAAGAACAACACCGACACGATCGCGGCCGGCTACTTCGAACAGGTGATCTCCAGCCGCGAACCGATCATGAACGTGGTGGTCGACGGCGGCAACCACACTCCGCCGGCCTGGCGAGCAGCACTCCCGGCGTTGTTCGACTGGGCGTGGAGCACGTTGTCGGGCGGCCCGGTCGCGACCGGCCAGATCGAGATCCCGGTCGACGTGGGCAGGAGGCCGGTCTCGTCGGCGTCTTCGGCGCCCAAGGTCTAGCCGCAACCAGGGCCTAGCCAAGTCGGGATGGCAAAAGGCCCCGCCGGATTCCTCCGGCGGGGCCCTTTCGGCGTCCTGCTATCTATCGCTCTTCGTCTGTCGCAGTCGCGGGCGCGTCCTCGAGCCGACCGGTTTCGTCCTGCAGTTCGACCGCGGCCGCGCGCAACGCGGCCGCGTGCTCGCGCGCGTGGTGCGCGCAGAACAACAGGGCGCTCCCGGACGGCAGCACGGCGCGCATGTAGGCGCGCGCGCCGCACCGGTCGCAACGATCTGCGGCCGACAGGGGTGTCGGAGCCAGCACCGGAGTCACATTCACGTCCTTCTCATCGGCAAACAGCTAACCAATGCAACCACTACCTCACCACAGATCGTTCCCCAGCGTGGGTAACTCGCCGTTCGCGCTGAGCTAACAACCTTTCTAACCGGTTCGACGTAAGGCGTACCCGGTGTGGTTCGAGGCGCAACACGTCCGTGACCAAGCTGACGCAACCGGGCCCCGTCCCGTTGCGTCAAACCGGCATGACTCGAGTGATCAGGGGCGTCGGCGCGGCGCTGGCCGTCATGATCGCGTGCGCCGGCTGCGCGTCCGCCTCGCGGGCGCACCCGGGCGCCGGCGCTGGCGTTTCGAGCGGCCCGCCCACTGTGTCCAGCTCATCTGGCGTGAGCGCGCCGGCGATCTCCATCCCGCCGACCGGCCCGGCCGCCACGGCTGCCCGCGGCACGCCGCCGCCGGTTGGCAAGCAGGCGGTCGCGCACGTTGGCGCGGCGACGATCAGCTGCCCGACGGAGCCTTTCACGACGGGGGGCGGGACGGACCGAACACCGCTTCCCCCCGGATTGGTGATCAAGACCGTCGTCCGGTGTGAAACGGTGCTGCGGACGTATCCCGATCTTGGCGAGTGGAGCGTCCAACTCGCCGAGGTCGCGGATTCGCCTCCGGCCGGCCTGGCGCAGCTGGCGACGGAGTTGCGCAAGCCCTCCGAGCCCCGGCCGTCGGGCATCGCCTGCCCGTCCATCGCCATGGTCATGCCGTGGTTCGGGGTGATCGACGATCACGGGGACCTGCTGCGGCCGGCGCTGCCCACCGACAAGTGCGGCCTGCCGCTGCCGGGCGCCACCAAGGTGCTGTCGAGCCTTGGTTTCAGCGCGGTTGACGCGGTGCGGGTCGCCCAGGCCCGCGGGCCGGAGTCGATCAACACCGGTTGCGATCAACAGTGGAAGGACATGGTGGCGCTCGAAGGCGCTCGCCACCCCGACGGCCTCACTGGTTCGAGCGCCGGCGACCTGGCCAACGCCCCGTCGTCGGTGTTGGTTTGCCTGTACAAGGCGGGGCCAGCCGAAGGCGGGCTGCGGACGGGCGACCTGATCACGGGCACGACGATCGACGGTGGCGCGGCAGCGTCGTTGGTGAGCCAGGCGGCGAGCGCCGGGCCGGTGAAGGCCGGTTGCAACGACGCCAGCGAGTTCGCGGTGATCGGCAACGCCGCTTACGTGGAGATTGGCGGCTGCGGCCGGGTGCTGACCAGCGACGGGCGGCTGGGCACGGCGTCCGCGTCGTTGATCGCGCAGGTGAAGGCGGCGCTCGGCTTGTCCTGAGCGGTTGTCCTGAACGGTTGTCCCCAGGGTTGTCCTGAGGGGCGGCGCGCCCCGACCTCCGGTGGCGGTCGGCTTGGGTAGCCTGCAGACGCAAGCTCTGAGCAGAAAGCGCGAGGCCCGTGACCGCCCAACCAAGCGTCGACCCAGCCGCCGCCCTCTTCACCGGCGAGGACCGCTCCGACTACACCGCCCGGCACCTGTTGGTGCTCGAGGGCCTCGAGGCGGTGCGCAAGCGGCCGGGAATGTACATCGGCTCGACCGACGGCCGCGGCCTGATGCACTGCGTGTGGGAGATCATCGACAACTCGGTCGACGAGGCGCTGGTCGGATATTGCACGTCGATCGAGGTCGAGCTGCGCGACGACGGCTCGGTCGAGGTGCGCGACGACGGTCGCGGCATCCCGGTCGACCTCGAGCCGAAGACGAAGCTCTCGGGTGTCGAGGTCGTGATGACCCGGCTGCACGCGGGCGGCAAGTTCGGCGGCGGTTCCTACGCTGCCACCGGCGGTTTGCACGGCGTCGGCGCGTCCGTCGTCAACGCGCTGTCGTCGAGATTGGACGTCGAGGTCGACCGCGACGGCGGGACGTACGCGATGAGTTTCCGGCGCGGCAAGCCAGGTGAGTTCGCCGGCGGCGCGCCGGAGGGGAAGTTCACCGAGAAGTCCGGGCTGACCAAGGTGAAGCGGGTGGCGAAGAAGGTCACCGGCACCCGGGTGCGGTTCTGGCCAGACCGCCAGATCTTCACCAAGGACGCCGTCATCGGGCTGGCGAGCCTGGTCGAGCGGGCGCGGCAGACCGCGTTCTTGGTGCCCGGCCTGGCGATTTCGATCGTCGACGGCCGCGCCGACAAGGCGCGTGGCGACGACGCGGAGTTGCCGCGCGAGCAGGGTTTCTCCTACGCCGGGGGCATCGGCGACTTCGTCGACTTCCTCGCCGCCGACGTCGGAATCACCGACACCTTGCGGTTGCAGGGATCGGGTTCGTTCGAGGAGACCGTGCCGATGCTCGACGACCTCGGCCACATGACGCCCACCGACGTCCGGCGCGACCTCGACGTCGATGTCGCGTTGCGGTGGGGGACCGGGTACGAGACGACGGTTCGCTCGTTCGTGAACATCATCGCGACGCCCAAGGGCGGCACGCATGTCACCGGATTCGAACGCGCGCTGGTCAAGGTGTTCAACGACCAGTTGCGGGCCGTCAAACTGCTGAAGGTCAACGACGACGCGATCATCAAGGACGACGTGCTCGAGGGCCTCACCGCCGTCGTCACAGTGCGGTTGGCCGAGCCGCAGTTCGAGGGCCAGACCAAGGAAGTGCTCGGCACCCCAGCCGCCTCGAAGATCGTGCATGACGTGATTTCGCGGGAGCTGAAGGCGTTTCTCACCAGTTCGAAGCGTGGGGAGAAGCAGCAGGCACGGGCTTTGCTCGAGAAGGTCGCGGCCGCTTCGAAGACCCGGCTGGCGGCGCGCGCGCACAAGGAGGCGCAGCGGCGAAAGAACGCGCTTGAGTCGTCGTCGCTTCCGGCGAAGCTCGCCGACTGCCGAAGCGAGGACGTCGATCGAACCGAGCTCTTCATCGTCGAGGGCGATTCCGCTTTGGGCACGGCCAAACTGGCGCGCAAGTCGGAGTTCCAGGCGCTGCTGCCGATCCGCGGCAAGATTTTGAACGTGCAGAAGGCCGGCGTCGGCGACATGCTGAACAACGCCGAGTGCGCCTCGATCATCCAGGTGATCGGCGCCGGCTCCGGTCGGACGTTCGACGTCGACGCGGCGCGTTACGGCAAGGTCATCATCATGACCGACGCCGACGTCGACGGCGCGCACATCCGGTGCCTACTGCTGACGCTGTTCTACCGCTACATGAAGCCGTTGCTTGACGCGGGCCGGGTCTTCGCCGCGGTGCCGCCGCTGCATCGCATCGAGATCTCCGGCCAGAAGGAGCCCGTCTACACCTACAGCGACGCCGAGATGCGCCGGCTGCTGCTCGACCTTGAGAAGAAGGGCAAGAAGTACAAGACGCCGCAGCGCTACAAGGGTCTTGGCGAGATGGACGCCGACCAGCTCGCCGAGACCACCATGGATCCCTCGCGGCGGGTGCTGCGTCGCATTCGATTGGACGACGCCGCCACCGCCGAGTCGGCGTTCGAGCTGCTGATGGGCAACGACGTCGCGCCTCGCAAGGAGTTCATCGTCGACTCCGCGGCGCTGTTGGACCGCGCGCGCATCGACGTCTGATCGGCTTCCTACGTCAGGTGGCCGCCGAGGAAGGCGAGCTGCTCCGCGGCGAGTGAGCGCCAATACCCCTCGGTGTGACAGCCCTTGTTGATGCCGCCGGCCGGCGTTGGGGAGACGTTGGCGCGATAACGCCTGGTGGCGTCGGTGAACGCGTCGTCCGCGCCGCATGAGACGCGCAGCGGGACGTCGCCGACGTCCGGATCGTGGCTGAGGTCGCCGTACTTGGCGAAGTCATTCGCGTCGTCGAAAGCGCCAGCGGCGCTGGACTTGAAGCTGGTGAACAACGCCGGGCTGCCGGCCGCCGCGGCGACGACGTCCGTGTTCTGAAGGTTCTTGCGGTGCGACTCGCGAGCCAGCAGCAGCGCGCCGTAACCGCCCATCGACCAGCCGAGCACGCCGACGCGGCGCGTGTCGAGGCCATGAGTTTTCAGCAGCGGCAGGAATTCGCTGGTGAGCATGGCGATGGGATCGTCGCCGTTGCGCCGCGGGTGCCAGTACGTGTTGTCGCCGCCGTCGACGCTCGCAAGCGCGAACGGCCGGCCGCCGTTGCTCACGTGGGCAGCGAGAAAATCCTGCAGCTTGAGGTCTTTGAAGGCGGTGGTGTGGTCGCCGCCGCGGCCGTGCAGCACCACGACGACGGGGAGGTTGTCGCCCGGCGTGTTGGGCGGGGTCGCGAGCGACCAGCCGACAGTGGTTCTTCTCGCGGACGACGCGAAGCTGCCGGATTCGACGGGTGCGCCGGTCGCCGGCGGAGTGGCGTCGACGTCGCACTGGCCGGTTAACGTGGCGAGCCTGATGCGGCCAGGGAGAACGCCTTCCTCGACGCCGACATAGCCGCCGACGACGGCGAGGGTGGCCGCGCCGAGGGCGCCAAGCAGGAAGGTTCGCCTCGTCGGCATCGGTCTCCTCGTCGGCGTCGGTCGCCTTGTCGTTTGGGTCGTGCTGGTGGGCTGGTGGTGCTGGTGGTGCTGGTCATGCTGGTGGTGCTGGTCATGCTGGTGGTGCTGGTCGTGCTCGTCTTCCTGGCGTCGATGTGTTGACGCGCGAGCCGCGGATAAGGATGGCAGGGCTCCCGCGCATGCTCGCGAACCGAGCTTCGGTGAGTCGGGACCTGACTCAGAGACGGTGTGTGTCCACAGGTTGAATTCCCTTAATCCACAGGTTTTTCCGGCGATTCCACTCGCTGCGATTTTTGTCAGTGGGCTGGCTTAGCGTTGCGGGCATGTCAGACAGTGGTGTCACCTTCGACCACCCGGCGGCCCAGGCGGTCGCCGGGATGGCGGCCTGCCTTGACGCGTTGCACCAGGCGAACATGTGGTCGATGCCGGCCGGAGAGCTGGCGGCGCTGCTGGTCGGTGTTGAGGTGGTCGCGCGGCGGTTGGACGCCGCTCGCGTCGCAATTGTCGCGCAAGCCGAGACGGCCCGAGTGGCCGAGCACGAGGGCGCGGCCTCGCTGGCCGCCCTTTTGCGTGCGAGAGCCGATGTCGCGCCCGGCTTGACGCGCGCGCGGTTGGCGCTGCACGCGGCTTTGGGCGCCTTGCCGGTGGCGCGGGAGGCGTTCATCGCCGGCGCGATCAGCCAGTCCGGCGCGGCGGCGGTGTGCGCGGCGATGGAGTCGCTCCCGGCGGAGGTGCCGGCCCGGTTGACCGCTCCCGTCGAGCAGTTGCTCGTGGCGGTTGCCGCCGAGGAAGGTACCGCGGCGGTGGCGCGGCGGGCAGCGGAGCTCGCGCACCGGTTCGTCCCCGACGAGCTGGCCCGCCGCGAGGCCCGAGCCGCCGAACGCGATCGGTTCCGGTTGACGCTTCGCGACGACGGCGGGATCAGCTTTGCCGGCAGTTACGGTGTCGTCGCCGCGGCGCAGATCCTGCCAGTGCTGAGCGCGTACGCGGCGCCTCGGCCGGCGGTCGACGGCATGCCCGACTTGCGCGACGCCGAAGCTCGGTACTCCGAGGCGTTCGTCGATGTCTGCCGGGTCGCCGGCGCCGATCCGGCGGTGCCTGTTGGCCGAGGCGAGCCACCGCATGTGAACGTGACGATCAGCCTCGCCGCGCTGCGCGGCGAGCTCGGGCAGCTACCCGGTCTGCTCGACCACGGTGCGGTGCTCTCGGCGGAGGCGGTGCGAGTGCTGGCCTGCGACTCCAAGGTCATCCCGATCGTGCTCGGCTCGGCGGGGGAGCCGCTCGACGTCGGGCGCGCCACCCGGGTCTGGCCAGTCGCCGTCCGCCGGGCAATCGAGGCGCGCGACCGTGGTTGCGCGATGCCCGGCTGCGACCGCCCGCCCGGCTGGACCGATGCGCATCACATCAAGCACTGGGTCGAGCACGGCGGTCCGACGTCCGTTGAGAACGGCGTGCTGCTCTGCCGCGCCCATCACACCGTCGTGCACCGTGACGGCTGGGTCGTCACATTGCGCGACCGCCTGCCGTGGTTCATCCCGCCAAGTTGGATCGACGCCCGTCGCACGCCGCGCCTGCACAGCAGGTTCAAATCGCGAAGCCTCGACGACCCGTGACGACAGCCGGATGCCGGTGGTCGCCAGCAGACTGCGCTCATGGCGATGTGGAGTGAGGTTCGACGTGACGCGCCCGAGTTCGCGGCGCGGGTTCGTGCGCTGTTCGACGCGCGGAGGCACAAGACCATGGCGACGATCCGTCGGGACGGTTCGCCGCGCATCAGCGGCATCGAGACGCAGTTCGACGACGAGCGTGTGGCGTTCGGCATGACGGATGCCTCGATGCCGGTGGCGGTTACGAGATCGACATCGCAGAGGTTGCGCTGACCTACCTTGCTGACGGTCGGCTCGTCATCGAGTCATGGCACCCCGGCGCCGGGCACCGGTGGCGCACCAGAGCTTGAGCCGGGTGCGGCAGACTGGCGCCCATGACAGTCGATGGCGACGGCACGCGGGTGATCCACGCGGGTATGCCGAACGGGCCGGACGGCACTCCGCTGGTGACCAGTCCAGTTCTTGCGTCGACGTACAAGCTGGCCGGCGACCCCAGCGGCCCCTACCAGTACGGCCGGCTCAGCAACCCGACCTGGACGACGTGGGAAGCGGCGCTGGGCGAACTTGAGGGCGGCGAGACCGTCGCCTTCGCGTCAGGGATCGCGGCGGTGTCGGCGGTTCTACTGGCGACTCTGCGACCCGGCGACACGCTCGTGATGGCGGACGACTGCTACTACGCGACCCGGCGGCTCGCGACCGGCCTGCTCGGCGACATCGGCGTCGAGAGCAAGCTGGTGCCGCTGGCCGACATCGCCGAGCACCTCGAGGGCGCCAGCCTGGTGTGGCTGGAAAGCCCGAGCAATCCCAAGCTTGACGTCTGCGACATTGCTGAGGTGGCTGATCGAGCGCACCAGCACGGCGCCCGTGTGGCGGTCGACAACACCACCGCGACGCCGCTCGGTCAGCATCCGCTCAACCTTGGCGCCGACTATTCCGTCGCGAGCGACACCAAGGCGCTCACCGGGCACAGCGATCTCATCCTGGGGCACGTCGCAAGCCGCGACCCTCAGCACGCGAACGCGATCCGCACCTGGAGATCCAGCACGGGCGCGATCCCTGGCGTCTTCGAGACTTGGCTCGCGCACCGGTCGCTGATGACGCTCGACCTGCGGTTGCAACGCCAGTCGGCCAACGCGCTGGCGCTTGCTGAGCTGGTCACCAACCATCCGGCCGTCACAGCAGTTCGCTACCCGTGGCTTCCGGATGACCCCTCGTACCAGATCGCGACGCGACAGATGCGTCGTCCACCGGGTTTGGTCTCTTTCACCTTGGACGACGCCGCGGCGGCCGACAAGTTCCTGGCCGCACTCGAGATCGTCGCCACCGCCACCAGTTTCGGCGGTTTGCACAGCACCGCCGAGCGGCGGGCTCGCTGGGGCGGCGACGATGTCCCACCGGGGTTTGTCAGGTTCAGCTGCGGCTGCGAAGACACCGCCGATCTCGTCGCGGACGTCGAGCAGGCGCTGGCTCGCTCGAGCGATGGCGATAGGTCTTCCTGACGCGTCAACCAGACCGGCGCCGCGCCGCGAACGCGCGCAGCGCCCGAAGGAAGTCGATCTGCCGGAAACCCGGCCAGAAGACGTCGCAGAAGTACAGCTCTGACTCGACGCCTTGCCAGAGCATGAAGTCGGAGAGCCGCTGCTCGCCGCTGGTCCGGATGATGAGGTCGGGATCGGGCTGCGACGGGTTGTACAGATGCGCGGAGATCGCCTCGACGGTGACGGACGTCGCGATCTCGTCCATCGACAGGCCCTTGTCGTGCCCCGCCTCGAGGATCGACCGAATGGCGTCGAGGATCTCGCCTCTGCCGTCATAGCCGATCGCCACGGTGAGGTGGCCCGCGGCAGCGCGGTTGAGCGTCGTCTCCTCGGCCTCTTTCAACGCCCGAGCCGTCGAGTCGGGCAGCAGGTCGAGGTTTCCCGCGAGGTGCAGCTGCCATTTGGACGAACGCGAGACGCGATGGGCGATGACGTCCTCGGCGACTCGCATCAGGAACGCCACCTCAGCGGCCGGCCGCTTTGTCAGATTGTCTGCTGACGCGACCCAAACGGTGACGTGGTCAATGCCGAGATCGGCGCACCACGCCAGCACGTCGTCGATGTGCTCGGCGCCGTAACGATGACCGACGCTCGGATCGGCATGCCCCTGTTCCTTGGCCCAGCGCCGGTTTCCGTCCATGATCAAGGCGATGTGGCGAGGCAGCGGTCCCGCGAGCACGGTGCGTCGCAGCATGCGCGCGTACAGCGAAAGCGCGGCCTTCATCAGGGACATGGGTCAGCTGCCGATCGCTGCCACCGGTGCGGACAGCGGAGCGCCCGAGCCGTCGCGCTTTCCAGTGGCGGGTGGCACGTCGACCGCGACTCCCGACGAGGCGCATGCCTTCGGCGGCCGGCCCCCTGCCCACGCCAGCAGCAGCGTGTCCTCCCCGCGCAGGAAGCGATGGCACCGGACGCCGCCGGTCGCCCGACCCTTCGCCGGGTACTCCGAGTAGGGCGCGATTTTCACCGTGCCGGCGTCGGTTCCCGGGAGCGCGGACGACGATCCGGCGATCGTCACCACGACGTTGTCGCCAAACGAGTTCACCGCGCCGAAGAAGACGACCTGCGCGCCGGTCGCGAGTCGCACACCGGCCATGCCGCCGGCGGAGCGACCCTGCGGGCGCACTGAGGCGGCGTCGAACCGCAAGAGTTGCGCGTCGGACGTGACGAACACCAGGTCCTCATCGCCAGTGGCCAGTTCGACCGCGCCCACCACGGTGTCGCCGTCCTTCAATCCGATCAGTTCGAAGGCGTCCTTGTTCGACGGGTATTCGGGCAACACTCGCTTCACCACGCCCGACGCCGTGCCCAACGCCAGACCGACGGACGTCGTCGAAAGCGTCGACAGCGCAAGGACCTTCTCGCCTTTCTCGAGATCGAGAAACTCTGACACCGGCGCGCCGCCGGCCACCGACAACGTGCTGGCCGTCGTCGGCAGCGCCGGCAACTCCAGAACCGACAGCCGCAGCATCCGGCCGTGCGAGGTGGCGACGCCGATGACACCGCGCGCGGTGGTCGCGACCACCGACGCGATCACGTCGTGCCGCGCGCGCTCGCCGCCGCTCGGCAACGGCTCGGACGATGTGGTGCGGGCGAGCAGCCCGGTGGCGGAGAGCACCACGAGGCAAGGGTCGTCGGTGACCTCAAGCGGCACCGCGGCGGCCGGCGTCCCTGCCGATTCCAGCAGGACGGTGCGTCGCGGCGTGCCGAACTTCTTCGCCACATCGGCCAGCTCGTCCGACACCACCCCGCGCAACCGCTCGTCGGACTCCAAGATCTCGGTGAGCTCGGCGATCTCACGGGTCAGCTCTTCGCGCTCCTTCTCCAACTCGATGCGTGAGAACTTCGTCAGCCGCCGCAGCGGCAGTTCGAGGATGTCGTTCGCCTGGATCTCGCTGAGATCGAACACCTCCATCAACCGAGCGCGCGCCGACGCGGTGTCGTCGCTCGAACGGATCACCGCGATCACCTCGTCGATGTCGAGGATGGCGATCAGCCGGCCTTCGACGAGGTGCAGCTGCTCCTGGCGGCGCCGGCGACGGAACAAGGAGCGCCGGCGCACGACATTGAAGCGGTGGTCGACGTAGACCTCGAGCAGCTCCTTCAGGCCCAACGTCAACGGCTGCCCATCGACCAGCGCGACGTTGTTGATGCCGAAGGAGTCCTCCATCGGCGTCAGCTTGTACAACTGCTCGAGGATGGCCTCGGCGTTGAAACCGTTCTTGACCTCGATCACCAGCTGCAGGCCGTGCTCGCGGTCGGTGAGGTCGCGGACGTCGGAGATTCCCTGCAGCCGCTTCGACTGCACAAGGTCCTTGATCTTGCCGATGACCTTCTCCGGCCCGACGCCGTAAGGCAATTCCGTTACGACGACGCCGCGCCGGCGAGCCTTGACGTCGGTGACCTTCGCGGTCGCGCGGATGCGGAACGTGCCGCGCCCGGTCTCGTACGCCTCGCGCACGCCGTCCAGACCGACGATCTTGCCTCCGGTGGGCAGGTCGGGCCCCGGCACAAAACGCATCAGGTCGTCGAGCGTCGCGTCCGGCTTTTTGATCAGATGCCGCACCGCGGCGATGACCTCGACCAGGTTGTGCGGCGCCATGTTGGTCGCCATGCCGACCGCGATGCCCGACGCGCCGTTGACGAGCAGGTTGGGGAGCGCCGCCGGCAGCACCGACGGCTCCGATTCCTGGCCGTCGTAGTTGGGCTGGAAATCGACGACGTCTTCGGCCAGCCCGTCGGTCATCAACTCCGCGACCGACTCCGGCCGGCACTCGGTGTAGCGCATGGCAGCCGGCGGGTCGTCGCCGCCGAGCGAGCCGAAGTTGCCGTGTCCGTCGACCAGCGGCACCCGCATGGAGAACGGCTGCGCCATGCGCACGAGCGCGTCGTAGATCGCGCCGTCGCCGTGCGGGTGCAGCCGACCCATCACGTCGCCGACCACGCGCGCGCACTTCACGTGCGGACGGTCGGGCCGCAGCCCCATCTGCGCCATCTGGAACAAGATCCGCCGGTGCACCGGCTTCAGCCCGTCGCGGGCGTCCGGCAGCGCGCGGCTGTAGATGACCGAGTAGGCGTACTCGAGGTAGCTGCCGCGCATCTCCTCGGAGACGTCGATGTCGACGATGCTTTCCTCGGACGGCGGGGGTGGGGGCGGGGTCGCGGTTCGTCGTGCCATGGGCGCCATTCTCCACGTCCGCGCTATGGGTGGTGTCGAGGCGCGGCCGCGCTGTGCGGTGTCGAGGCGCGGCCGCGCTGTGCGGTGTCGAGGCGCGGCCGCGCTGCGCACCGGCCGGGTGCTCGATCCCGCCGGTCGTGGGTCGGCGTTAGGTTGGCGCGGTGAGTGATCATCCGCTCGTCGCGGCGGCTCGCGAGCTGGCCACCAACCTGCTGGCGCCGGCGGCGGCCGACGTCGACGAGAACGGCGTGCCCCGCACACACCTCGACGCGATCGCCCGGGCCGGGCTGTTGGGTGTCGTGGCGCCGACCAGCGCGGGAGGCGCAGGGGGCGGGCCGGCCGTGCTTCGCGAGGTGACCGAGGTCTTGGCTGGCGCCGACGCCGCGACCTGGTTCGTGCAAGCCCAACACCATGCGCCGGTGCGCATGTTGGCGGCGCGCCCCGACAGCCCGGCCGCCCGTTCCTACCTGCCCCGACTGGCGCGCGGCGAGTTGATCGCCGGGATCGCGTTCTCTCACCTGCGCCGGTTCCCCGACCGGCCGGTGACCGCGACGCGCACCGCAAGCGGGTGGCGGCTGGACGGCGTCGCGCCCTGGTACACCGGCTGGGGATTGAACGACGTCGCGTTCATCGCGGGGGTGACCGGCGACGGCCAGGTGGTCTTCGGCGTCGTCCCGGCCCGGGAGGGCGCCGGGCTGGCAGCCAAGGCGAAGTTGCGCACCGCGGCGCTCGACGCGGCGGAGACCGTCGTCCTGGACGTCGACGGCGTGCACGTCGACGACGCCGACGTCGCGCTCGCGCAGCCGGTGACGCGATGGCTGGCCGCCGACCGGCTGACCAGCGCCAACGCGAACCCGGCCGTCTTCGGGGTCGGAGGATCGGCGCTCGCGCTGCTGCGCGAGACCGGCGTCCGCCGCCGCGAGCCGGAGGCGGTGTACGCGGCCGACGCGCTGCGCGCGCGGTTCGACGAAGTGCGGGCGCGGGCGTACGCCCTCGCAGACGCAGACGCCGACGCCGACGCCGACGCGGCCGATGACGTCGCCGGGCGGCTCGCGGTGCGGGCCGAGGCGCTCGAGGCACTCATCGCCATCACCACCGCGGCGGTGGCGGCTAACTCCGGACCGGCGATGGGGCGCGCGCATCCGGCGCAGCGCAAGGCGCGAGAGGCGCTGTTTCTCTTGGTGCAGGCGCAAACAGCGGCCGGTCGCGCCGCGACTCTCACGCGATGGGCGAACAGGGCGTAGCGTGGCCGACATGTCAGAGACTGGGGGATCGGCCGGCAGTGGCGAGCGGCCGCGCAAGCGCGCGTCGTCGTCCAAGGGTTCCGCGCGAACCGTGACGAGGAGCGCGGCCGGCAAGCCGCGCACCGCGTTCCCGGGCATCAGCTCGCGCACCTACGAGCATCCGGCCGATCGCGCGGCGCTGGTGGCGCTGCGTTCCGTGCCCGGCTTCGACGTCTTGATCAAAGGCATGTTCGGGTTCTTCAGCGAACGCCGGCTGCGGATGATGTTCCTGGCGTCCGCGGTGCGGGTCGACGAGCGTCAGTTCGCCCGCGTGCACGCGCTTTTCCTTGACGCGGCAAGGATTCTCGATATCGAGAGTCCGCCGGAGCTTTACGTCAGCCAAGACCCGACGGTCAACGCGTGGACTCTCGGCCTCGACCATCCTTTCGTCGTCGTCAGCACGGGCACGCTTGATTTGCTGGACGACGACGAGCTGCGCGTGGTGCTCGGGCACGAGCTCGGGCACGTGCTCTCCGGCCACGCGCTCTACAGCTCCGTGCTGTTCACGCTCATGCGGATCAGCGGAGTCGGAACGTTCATTCCGCTGGGAAATCTAGGCCTGCGCGCGATTGTGATGGCGCTGAAGGAGTGGTACCGCAAGGCCGAGTTGTCGTGCGACCGGGCGGGGCTCCTGGTGAGCCAGGATCCGGGCGCCGTGACTCGCGTGCACATGAAGATGGCCGGCGGCGCCCGGGTGTCCGACATGGACTTGCAGGCGTTCCTGGCGCAAGCCGAGGAGTACGAGTCGACCGGCGACGCGCGCGAAGGTGTCATCCGCATTCTGAACCTGATGAACGCGACGCACCCGTTCGCCGTGCTGCGCGCGCTCGAGGTCAAGCGCTGGGTCGAGTCGGGGGAGTACGAGCGGATCCTCGCTGGGGCCTACCCCAACCGCGCCGACGACCCGCGGACGTCGTTCGTCGACGAGGTGAAGGCCGCCGCCGCGTCGTACAAGCACAGCTTCGACAACTCGCCGGACCCGCTGTTCAAGTTCTTGCGCGACGTCGGCGGAGGCACCGTCAACCTGGGCAACTGGTTCGCCGACCAGGTGCGCAAGATGGCCGGCGCCTCAAGCGGCGGTAAGTCGGACGGCGGGGGCGAGGACGGCGGGGGCGAGGACGGCGGGGGCGAGGACGGCGGCGCTCGCGGCTCGTCCTAACGGGCTATCTCGCCGTAGGCCCGCTGGGTAGCTCGGCCGGATTAGTCGCCGCAATCCCTACGGCGGCGGGGCGGGCAGCCGATTGGGGCTGCATGACGACCGGGCTGACCGCCCACCCGTGCGACGGGACGACGTCCTCCGGCAAGTGCCGCGAGGACCTGTCGTGGTTCCACGTCGCCGGCAGCAACGCCGCGATCGGCATGGCGCTAGTCAGCATGGACGGCCACTACCTGCAGGTGAACGACGCCCTGTGCCTCATGGCGGGCCGGTCGGCCGAGGACCTGATCGGTCGGAGCACGGTCGAGATCACCCATCCCGAGGACCGCCACCTATCGGCGTGGTCGTATCCCGAACTGTCCTCCGCCGCGACCGACTGCCACCGGATGGAGAAGCGCTTCCTGCGCCCGGACGGCACCGTCGTCCAGACCATCCGCGTCGCCAAGATCGTGCGGGACGACGAGGGCGCCGCGGCCTTCATGTTCGCCCAGTACATCGACGTGACGCAGCGCAACGCCCGCTTCGCCGGGTTGGCCGAACTCGGGCAGCGCGCGCTCGATCACGCGACGCCCGACGAGCTGAGCGCCGAGGCGCGGAGCCTGGTGGCGACGATGCTCGGAGTCAACGACGAGATCGCCGCGGGCGCGCTCGGCGCGAAGCCGGACGTCCTCGCCGTCTTGCCGGTCGACGACCAGGGCTTCGTGCGCAGTGTGCGCAACGTGCTCGACTCCGCGCACGCCCGCTCCCGCGCGGAGGACGAGACGCGCCGGATGGCGATGCAGGATTCCCTCACCGGCCTGGCGAACCGCGCGCTGCTGTCGCACCGGATCGACCAGGCGCTCGGCCAGCTGCTTCCGGGCCGGGAGTACGTCTGCGTCCTGATGCTCGACCTCGACGGCTTCAAGCGGGTCAACGACAGCCTCGGCCACGCGCGCGGCGACGGGCTGCTGCGCGACGTCGCGCAGCGGCTCATGGGCGCCGTTCGTCCGACCGACACGATCGCCCGGCTGGGCGGCGACGAGTTCGCGGTGCTCGTGACCGGTCTCGGGACGCCGGAGGAGTCGGAGGTGGTCGCGCAACGGCTGCTGGCCGCGTTGAAGACGCCGTTCACCAGCGGCGGCCGCGCGGTTCACCTCAGCGCGAGCGTCGGCGTGGCGTCCGCACGCAGCCGCTCGGTGACCACCGCCAACCTGCTCGCCGACGCCGACCTCGCGATGTACGAGGCGAAGATGTCGGGCAAGGGCCGCTACGTGGTGTTCGCGCCGACGTTCCGCAAGGCCGCGGCCGGTCGATTGGCGCTGGAGGAGGACCTGCGCTCGGCGGTGTCCGACGGCGGGTTCGAGTTGCACTTCCAGCCGATCGTCGACCTGGTCACCTCAAAGTGGTCGCACGTCGAGGCGCTCGTGCGTTGGCCGCACCCGACGCGGGGCATGGTGGCGCCGCTCGACTTCATCCCGCTGGCCGAGGACACCGGCCTGGTCGTGCCGCTTGGCCAATGGGTGCTGGAAAAGGCCCTGGAGCATCGGGTCTCTTGGAGCGCGCTGACTTGCGACCAGGGCGGGTTCGGGGTCGCCGTCAACGTGTCGGTGCGCCAGCTCGCGGAGCCCGGCTTCGTCGACTTCGTCCGCGGCGCGGTGGAGCGCAGCGGCCTGCCGCCGTCGTCCATCACGCTCGAGGTGACCGAGAGCGTCTTCATGGACGACAACGTGACCAACATCAAGGCGCTCGAGGCGCTGCGCGAGATCGGCGTGCGGATCGCGCTTGACGACTTCGGCACCGGCTACTCCTCGCTGTCATACCTGCGGCGGTTCCGCATCGACGTGCTGAAGCTGGACCGGTCGTTCGTCTCAGGGCTGCTCGGCAGCGCGCAGGACCGCGCGGTCACCCGTGCCGTGATCGACCTGGCCAACCACCTGGAGCTCGAGCTGGTCGCCGAGGGCATCGAGACCGCGGAACAACTTGAGCTGCTTCGCCAGCTCGGTTGCCGCCTCGGGCAGGGCTACCTGATGCACAGGCCGATGCCGGCGGCCGCGGTCGTCGAGACGTACCCGCGCCTGATCAGCGGCCTGTAGCGCCCCACGGCGGCACTGGTCCCAGCCGCCGGGTTTCCCCACCGCCGCTGCGGCGAGCGGGCGCCCTGGTGGAGGATGGAGCCATGGCCGACAACACGACCGGGCAAGCCGCCGCGCACACCTCCGATCTTTGGTCGGACGTCGAGCACAGCGGCTATTACCCGGAGCTGATGGCCGACGCGATGCGGGCGAGCCTCGGCACGGAGGAGCCGCTGGCTCACGTCGTCCACCAAGAGACGACCTTGGACGACGCGATGGGCATCCGCCGCCACGTCACCGTGCTGGCGGTCACGCCGTCCCGGCTGGTCGTCTGCCACACCGACGAGCACCCGGCGAGCGAGCTAACGCCGTACCCGCACGCGACCACCACGACCGAGGTGGTGCCGTTGGCCCGGATCGCCTCGGTGGCGGTCACCACCATGGTCGCGAACCCCGCGGAATACGCGCCCGGGTCGTCGTGCCGCGAGCTGACCCTCGTCGTCGGCTGGGGCGCGATCGGGCACGTCGACCTCGAGCCCGCGACGTGTGGCGACGAGAGCTGCGAGGCCGACCACGGCTACGCCGGCACGTTCACGGCCGACGACCTTTCCCTGCGGATCAGCGAGGACGGCGACGGCGCCCCGGTCGTCGCTCAGGCGTTGCGGTTCTCCGGCGTGCTGTCTGAGGCCGCGGCCGCCGCCGGTGCGGTTGCCCGGCCCCGCGGGTGAACCCGGCGTCGGCGCCGCTGCCGCGTTACGGGTCGGCCGCGATCGCCGATCTGGTGCCGTCCGTGCTCGCCTCGATGCCGGCGCCCGTGCCGGGCTTCGGCAACGTGTTGGAGCTACCGGAGGCGTCCGCGGTGTGCGTGCTGCTGGTCGACGGGCTCGGCGCCGAGTTGGTGCGCGCGCACCCGGACGACGCGCCCGTGCTGAACGCGGCTCTTGCCGCCGGCCGGGACCTGACGTCGGGTTTTCCCTCGACGACGGCGGCGAGCATCGGGTCGATCGGCACCGGCCTTCCGCCCGGCGCTCACGGCATCGTCGGCTACCAGGTCGCGATTCCGGGCGCCGGCAAGCTGATGAATTCCCTGAAGTGGGACCCGAGCGTCGACCCGTTGCAGTGGCAGCCGTCGCCGACCGCGTTCGAGCGCGCGGTCAGGTGCGGCGTCGAGGTGTTGCAGCTGGGCAAGCGAAGTTTCGAGCACGGCGGCCTGGACCGGGCGGTGCTGCGCGGCGCGCGGTTCGTGGGCGCCGACACCTTCGGTGAGGTGGCCGGCAACGTGCTGGATTGCCTGCGCGAGTTTGTCGCGGAGCGTCGTCCGGGCTTCGTTTACGCGTACGTCGCCGACCTCGACTTGACCGGCCACGCGCACGGCGTGGCCTCGACCGCTTGGCAGCTGCAGTTGCAGCTGGTCGATCGGCTGGTCGAGCAGCTCGCGTCGCGGCTGCCCGCGGGCGCGCGGCTCTACGTCACCGGCGACCACGGGATGGTCGACATCCCGGTCGACCGTCGCGTCGACGTCGACCACGACCCGTCGTTGCGCGAGGGCCTGGCGTTGCTCGGCGGCGAGGCGCGGGCCCGCTACCTATACGTTCGCGACGGCGCGCTGGACGACGTGGTCTCGGCGTGGCGCTCCCGGTTCGGCGCCGACGCGGTCGTGTGCACCCGTGACGAGGCGATCGACGCGGGTTGGTTCGGACCGGTGAGCGACTTGGCGCGTCCCCGGATCGGCGACGTGATCGTGGCGTCGATGAGCGACCTCGCGCTGGTCGCGACGCGCCATCAGCCGCACGAGTCGAAGTTGGTCGGGCACCACGGCTCGTTGACGCCGGCCGAGCAGCTCGTGCCGTTGCTCGGGTTCGGGGCGGTCTGAGGTGCTGGTCGACGCTTTGGCGCTGTCGCGCGAGCTGTCGTCGCAGCGGCCGCCGGTGGTCATCGATGTGCGATGGAGCCTGACCGGTCCGCGGGGCCGGGTGGCGTATGACGCGGGGCACGTGCCGGGGGCGGTCTTCGCCGATCTCGACGACGACCTGTGCGGGCCACGTGGGGAGGGCGGCCGGCATCCGCTGCCCGCGGCGGCGGATTTCGAGGCGCTCGCGCGGCGGCTTGGCGTTTCCGCCGGCAGCGGGGTCGTCGTCTACGACGCGGCCGACTCGGCCTCGGCGTCAAGGGCGTGGTGGCAGCTGCGCTACTTCGGGCATTCCGACGTGCGGGTGCTAGACGGCGGTTACGCGGCGTGGGTCTCGGCTGGGTTGCCGGTTTCTGTCGAGGTTCCCGCGCCCGAGAAGGGCGACTTCGTCGCGCGGCCGGGCGGCATGCCGTTGTTGACGGCTGACGACGCGGCGCGGGTGGCGCAGGCCGGTGTGCTCATCGACGTGCGCGCGACCGAGCGGTATCGCGGGGAGGTGGAGCCGGTCGATCCGGTGGCCGGCCGCATTCCAGGAGCTGTCAATCTGCCGACCGGCGGCAACGTGGGCGCCGACGGCCTGTTTCTCGATGTCGAGACACTTCGATCGCGGTTTGCCGAGCTTTCTGGTGCCGAGGTCGGGGCCTACTGCGGCTCGGGAGTCAACGCGGCGCACACCGTTTTCGCGATGACGCTTGCCGGATTGCCGGTGCCCGGGCTCTACGTCGGCTCCTGGTCGAACTGGATCAACGATCCTTCGCGTCCCGTGGCCACCGGCTGATCAAGCGGCGCCGAAGCAGACGAAGCCGTCGGCCCGGACCTGCTCTTGCGCTCTCGCCAGCGCGGCGGTGGGGGAGGCGCCCGCGCACAGCTCGCGATGCAACTCGACCATCAGCGCCTTCGTGACGTCGTCGGCCACCGGCACCACCGAGGCGATCAAAGTGCTGGTGCCTAAGGAGAAAACCGCGCCCGCGAGTCCCATCAGCTCGTCGCCGGGGTGCACCGCGGAAAGACCGGAGTCGCAGGCCGAGAGGATCATCCGGCGCGGCGCGCGGCGGATTCGCTCGAGGTCGTAAACGGTGAGCGGTCCGTCAGCGAGGTCGATCGCGGAGAACTGCGGGTTGTCGGCGCGAAACCGCCCGTGCGCGGCCATGTGCACGAGCTCGGCGCCGTCGATGCTCTGCCGCACCGCGTCGGCGGACGCCTTGCCGTCCGTCAGAACCTGCGGTGACCGGTACAGCGTGGCCAGCGCCCTCACCTCGGGGATGGCGTGCTCGAGTTCTGGGCCGGCCACCAGCACGACGCGAGCGTCAGGGCGGCGCCTCTTTCGCCCGGCGCTGGTCGCGGCCAGCCACGTCGTCGCGGACGGCGCGACCGCGACCGGCCGAGCGCGCAGGCAAGGCAGCGTCGGCCAGGGGAGCGCGTGCAGGTGACCGGTGGGCACGATGACCAGCTCGCGGTCGCCGACGACGTCGAGCACCGGCCGCAGCAACAGTTGCTCAAGGTTGCGCGCCGCATGCTCGAGCGCCGTGGTGGCGGCCGCGAGTGACGCCTTAGAACCGTGTCGCCTCGCGATTCGGTGCAGCGAAAATCGGAGGGATTCCTGCTCTTTCAGCGCCTCGTCATAACCACCCAACGTGGTGAGCTTGAGCCGGCCGTCGACCGCGGTGACCGCGAGCATCGCGTCGTCGACGCGAAGGATCTCGACGAGAGCGCGCTTGCCGAGTGCGGCGGTCAGCTCGCCGATGTCAAGTTGCGCGGACGGCGCGCGTCGTCCGCTCGCTTGTCGTGATCGGGTGCGCACGGCTTCTTCCAGCTGGAGTTGCCGGGCGCGCAGGGCGCGGGAGTCTTTGCCCGCGGCCGTGGTCTGGGCGAGCTCCGCGGTGATGCGGCGCAGCTCGGCGAGGTCGGCCGCGAGTTTCGTGTCGGACGGCGGGCGCACCGGCCGACGGCGCAACGCCCCTGCGCGAAACCGCTCGATCCACTCAAGGACGGCCGCCGGTTTGCCGGAGTCGACGGCGAGGCGAACGCCGGCTTCGGCGAGGTCGGCGCCGAGGCCGCTCGCGTGCACCCGCAGGTCGGTGGCGCCAAGAGACGCGGCGTGCTCGTCGACGACGCGCAATCCGGCCTTGAGCGCGGTGGCGGCGCCGCGCGCGTCGCCGCTGGCCTGACGCAGCAGCGCCTCGGCGTACCACGCGGCGGCGCGCAGATCGGCCGGGCCGGTGCGGCGGGCGCGGGCCGCCTGCGCGAGGTCGCCGCGCGCGGTTTGCAGCCGACCGCGGTCGAGTTCGACCCGGCCAGCGACCAGCAGGCAGTGCAAAGCGGCGACTTGCCAACCGGCGGTCCACAACTTCGCGTACGCGTCGCGGGCCGCGGACGCGAGCTTGGCCGATCGCTCACCGTGCGCCCAGCGTGCGCGAATCTCGACATGCTGGGCGAGCGCGGCCCACCTCGGCCGCTGCTGTTTGCGGAACTCGCTCGATGCTTGGCGGGCGTATGAGTGAGCGGCCGACGCGTCGCCCTCTGCCAGCGCCGAGTGCGCCAGCATCAGCCGCCACTCCGCGATGTCGACGGCGAACCCCGCGGTTTCGACCTCGCCGATCGTGCGCTCAAGTGATTCGCGGGCTTCATGGGCAAGTCCAACGCTGAGGAAGGCCTCTGCCCGGTCGTAAATCGCGTTGAACTTCGGGTAGCCGTCGGCGTCATGCAGCGCGTCGGCGAACAACCGAAGCGCCGTCGGCACATCGCCTTTACGCACTGCGTAGAAGCCGGATGTCTCGCTGAGCGTCGCCGCGAAAGTGTGCAAGCCATGCGCTCTTGCCAGGGCGATTCCGGTCGCGAGGTCACGTTGAGCGGCGGCCAGCCGGCCGAGATACGCCAGCACGTTAGCCCGGTTCATGTACACCCGGCACAGGAACGGAATGTCGCGAGCTTCCCGCAGCAAGGGAAGGGCGCGTCCGTACTCGGACAACGCCTCCTCACTTCGGCCAGCCCTGCTGAGAATCAGGGCCCGCTGGGCGAGGAGCGGGCCGGCGTCGCGGCCGCGCAACTCCGTCGCTGCTCTTGCGCACTCGTCGAGTGCGGTGTCGATACGGCCGACATCCGCGAGGATCGCCGCGTATGTCATGCGTACCTCAGCGACGGTGCGGCCGAGCCGACTCGCGTCGCCGATTTTCAGTGCGTCCTCAAGGACGCGCAATGCCGCGGTCGGGCCGACTTGGTACCGCAGCGCGAGACCAAGCGCCCGCATCGCGATGAGGCGCGCAACGTGATCGTCGCCGCAACGAGAGAGCACATTCTCCGCGGCGACACGTGCGCGATCGGCTGCCACCGCACACAATGCGTAGGCGTTTTCGGCCTCTCGCTGCAGAGTCGTTCGGTCCCCGGAGCGTTGCCAGGGCACTGCGTCGCGCCCGGTCGCTGTCTCGATTGCCGCCGCCATGGTTGGCAGAGTGTCAGATCGACACCCAGCTCGTCACAACTGTCCGCGAGTCGCCCGGTCGGGTGATCGCAATGCTGACCGTACCGGCCGGCACCGCTTCGATCGTGAATCGGCCGAGTTCGTCGGCCTGCGCGTCGAGCGAACCCTCGGCCCAGCGCACGCTGACCGCGGCCGCCGACGGCGGCACCAACTGGCCGGTAAGGCGCCGGGTGGCGCCGGTGCCGGCCACCTCGATCTCGATCTCGACCGCGTCAGCTTGGAACGTCAATAGCCTCGCGGCATCCGCGGCACGCGTGCCTGCGCCGCTCAGCATCGAATCCGCGGCGAGCTCCGCGAGCTCGGCGTCAATCGTGCGCCAGGTGAACGCAGCCTTGGCCGCGGCGACCACCTGGATCGGGATCGGATCGGCTTGCTCAACCACGTCACGAAGCTCGCTGAGCAGTGGCTCGAGTGCCGGCTCCGCCATCACGCACCCCCGCCCTTGGCATCTCGGCTCGCGCCAGCATGCGCGTCGAGCCGTTGCTTGAGATGGTCCAGGCACCGCGCCCGGGTAGGGCCGATGCTCCCGATGGGCATGCCCATCGCGGCCGAGATGTCCTGGTAGCTCGGTGGTGGAACGGCGGCCAAAGCACGCAGCAGCACCTGGCAACGTTGCGAAATCTCGCCGAGCGACAACCAGAGCAACCGGTCGCGCTCCTGGGTGAGCACAACCGCTTCCGGAGTGGGCTCGCCGGTCTCGAGGTCGAAATCGGCGTCGACGCCAACGACTTCGCGCCCACTGCGACGCAGTATTCGCAAGCACTCGTGGCGCGCCGTGGTCGCCAGCCATCCGCCGAGGTGGTCTGGGTCACGCACCTTGTCGAGATGCTCGACGAGGCGCAGCCATGTTGTTTGACTGACATCTGCAGCGTCCGCGGACGACAAGGCAAACCCGCGCGCGATCGCCCACACAAGTCGTGCGTATCGCTCAACGAGTGCGTCCCACGCCGCGCTGTCGCCTGTTGCCGCCGCGGCCAACAGCTCGGCGGTGCCGCGTTCGGGCACGAAGTGACCCTTCCCGAAGTTCGTGCGTGGCCCAATCGCTTCGGGCCGTCGGAAGTCACGACGATATCGCCCCGACTCATGATCGACTCGCACCGACATCGACCAAGACGCCGAGATCCGGCATCGAGGGGTGAACGCTGGCGTCGAGCAGATCCGCGGTCGCTTTCGTGGCTGAAACGCCGAGCTGACCAGCGCGGGCGGCGATCGCGCCAGCGACCCGCGGGGCGGCGAACGACGTGCCGCTCCAACACGCGAACCCGGTGAAGTGCTCGGCGTCGTGCCCGTCGGCTGCCGGGTCGTCAAAGCTGAAGAAGCTGCTCACCACATCAGCGCCCAGACTGCACGCGTCGACCCACCACCCATAGTTGCTGAATGTGGCCCGGTCACCGCCTTGCGCGTCTAGCGACGCGACGGCGATCACTCGCTTGAGCGCGGCTGGCCAGTACGGGCGGTCGCTGGCCGCGTTGCCCGCGCACGCGACTATGACGGTGTGATGATCGAACGCCTTGAGTCCGTGTTCGAGCACAGGTGAGGGCTTGTCATCGTGGGTGTAGCAGCCCAACGACAAGCTGATGACGTCGATATCAGCGCGTGCGTCTCGCCCCCGCTTGCGCAACTTGGCCAGGCCGCGAAGTAGTTGGAGTTCGTCCGTCACGCCGTCACCGGCGATAACCCGCTCGATCACCAGGTTGGCCGCCGGCGCCTGCTGGAGGACGACGCCAGCGATGAACGTGCCGTGGCCGGCAACCGAGTCGAGCCGCGAGTCGGCGTCGGAATCGGGAACTTCGCGCACGTCATCGCCGCAGCTGGCGAACCACTTGCGCCCGTCAAACCACGGATGCTCAGCGATGCCCGTGTCGAGGATGGCGACCGTCACCTCGCGCTGGAATGTCGCGTCGTCGGCTGGCGGAGCGGGCGTCTCGCTGACGGGCGCCGGATCGTCGAACGGACCAGGAGTCCAGCCGGGCGCCGCCGTCATCACGTGGTTCGGTCCTGCGTTGACGGTCTTGTGTCGCGAGTCGCCCGACAGCGTGCCCACCAGCTCGCACACGTCGACCTTGTCGCGCGGCCGCAGGTGCAGCACGCTGACGCCGGCGTCGTCGTCCTCCCGACCGACGACCCAGCGGGCGGCGCGCTCGTGAACGCTCTCGACGTCACGTCCGAGCACCAGCAACTGGTCTTTGCGGATGAGCGTGCCGTCGCCCGAGGTGCCAGGCACGTGCTGGATGTCGTCGTGCCTGGCGAGGAGGCGTTCGAGGCGCGCGTTGTGGTCCAACCTCATCGAGACTCAACTCTTTCGTTACTCACGGCTCATCGCGACGGGTGAGCTGATGCGGGTTTGCTCGGATCATGGCACGCGCGGGGCGCGGTCGGCTGGTAATGCCGACCGCGCCCACGACGCTGTGGTGCGCCCCCCGGATCCGCCGGATCCCCCGGATCCCCCAGATCCTCCCCCCAACTGGCCCCCCGTTGCCCCCGCGATAGCGACGGCGCCGTTGCCCGTCCGGCGTGCCGTCCCCGGCGCGACACGATCTGACGGGTCAACAAGCGCCATCACACTTGGAAAAATCACGGCATCCGCCTGGCGGCGACCGAACGCACGGCGCCGAGCCGGCGCAACCGACGGCGCGCCTTCACGTGTTCGACGGCGCGGATCCACTCGCGGTTGCGGTCGCGCCGGGTGTTCGCGTCGAGGTCGTCGGTCCAGGCGGCGGTGCGGTGATCGAGCAGCGCGACGAGCAACCGGTCGCCACGCCCGGCCAGGCCGGGACGCGGCGGGAGCGATGTCCGAGCCGATGTCGCCACGCTCACGTTTCCTCCTTGCGTCGCGGCGATCAAATCGCCGTTCGACAAGGAAGAGTCGCGAGCGCGCTGGCTGATACAGCGCCGACGGATCTCTTTGGCGGGTTCAGTCCTTGGACTTGGGGCCGAACATGATGTCGTCCCACTTCGGCACCCGCGCGCGCCGCGATGAGCGAGACGACCGCGCCTGCTGCGCCGGTTGGGTCTGCTCTGGCGAGGGTTGCTTTGCGACCGGCGGTTCGCTCAAGTCGACGACGGCGGTGCCATGCTCGTCGTCCGGCTCGCCGGCCTCGTCGGTCTCGCCGGTCTCGTCGGCCTCGTCGGCCTCGACCCTGTCGGCCTGATCGGCGGCTTCGTCGTCCAGCTCGGGCACCGCGCGCGGCACGAAAGCCCGCACGTTGCTCTCGTCGTCCGCGGCCCGCGCTTCGCTGCCGGGGTCTTCTGCGTCGTAATCGACGTCGATCGAACGTTGCAGCGCCTCGATGCTCTCGTCGGGCAGCCCGCTGACCTTGCGGGCCACCGCGTCGATCGGGGTGGCCTGCCGGTGCAGCAGGTCCAGCGACCAGGTGCCGACGACGCCGTCGGGCCAGCTGATGCGGACGATCCAGCTGTGGTCTTCGCGGCGCGCGGAATCCCACTCGACGTCGTCGAATGGCACCCCCTGGCGCGCGGCGGCGCGGGCGACGACGTCCGACAACAAGACCGCCGGCCCCGCCGCGCCGCCAAGCCGGGCCCGGCGCGCCTGGTCGGCCACGTGCTCGCGCTCGCGCAGCACCGGGCCGACGAACCGCAGCACGCGTTCCAGCGGGACGCCCGCGGTGACGGCGACGTGCTCGGCCGACTCGCCGCCGCGCACCCGCTCCTGGATCTCCCGCGGTGACAGATGGCTCTCCAGCGCCATCGTCAGCTGGCCGAGCCGGGACAGGTGGCCGTTGACGGCCGCGCGCAGCCGCTCGTCGATCTCGACGGTGTGTTGGTCGCCGAACTCGTCGGCGAGCACCAGGTGCTGGCCATCTTCGCTCACACCGACCAGCCGCAGTTTTGCCATGTCACCCGCCGTTTCGCCCTGCTGTCGCACGCCGCAGTCTGCCACCAGGGCTACTGCGCGCGCACATCGAACGGCGCAAGCGCGGCGTCGAGCGTGGCGGCGACCTCGTCGATCGGGCGCGCCGCGTCGATGTGGATCAAGATTCCGGCCTGCCGGTAGTAGTCGATCAGCGGGGCGGTCGCCGCGTTGTAGACGTCGATGCGATGCCGGGCGACCGCGCCGCGGTCGTCCGCGCGGCCCTCGATCGAAGCCCGGCTGCGCGACCGGCGCAGCAGCTCGTCGTCCGCGACGTCGAACCACACCGCCGCCTCCGGCTGGCCGCCGACGACGCGCGCCCACTCGTCGAGCGCGCGAGCCTGCGCGACCGTGCGCGGGAAGCCGTCGAGCAGGTAGCCGCCACTGCGAAGCGCCGTCTCCAGCGGCGCGCGCAAGACCTCCAGGATGAGGTCGTCGGGCACCAGGTCGCCGCGAGCCAGGTCGTCGGCGACCTGGCGTCCGAGCGGGGCGCCGGCCGCCACCTCGGCGCGCAGCAGCTCGCCCGACGACAGGTAGCTGACCCCGAACGCGGCGGCGAGCCGCCGCCCCTGGGTGCCCTTGCCGGACGCCGGCGGTCCGATCAGCAACACGCGCACGCGGCAGTCCTTCCGAGCGGCCTGGGAGATGTCTCGGGACCTCTCTTGGGAGGATCGAGTCATGCGACCTTACGACGCGCTCTTCCTCGTGTCCTTCGGCGGTCCCGAAGGCATGGACGACGTGATGCCTTTCCTCGAGACCGTCACGGGCGGCCGCGGCGTTTCGCGCGAGCGGCTGGAGGAAGTCGCGGAGCACTACTACCACTTCGACGGCGTCAGCCCGATCAACGGGCAGAACCGCTCGCTGCTGGCCGCCTTGCGCGACGACTTCAAGGCCAACGGCCTGGAAATGCCCGTCTATTGGGGAAACCGCAACTGGGCGCCGACCATCGTCGAAGCGCTGACCCAGATGCGCGACGACGGTGTCACCAACGCGATCGCGATCCTGACGTCCGCCTACGCGAGTCTCGCCAGCTGCCGGCTGTATCTCGACGCGATCGAGCGGGCGCGCGTCGCAATCGGGGACGACGCGCCGCGTGTCGACCGGTTGCGGCAGTACTTCAACCACCCGGGATTCGTCGAGCCCATGGTCGACGGCGTCCGGACTGCGTTGGAGCGGTTGCCGGAAAACCTTGCGGCGCAAGCGCATCTGGCGTTCGTCGCGCACTCGATCCCGACCGCGATGGAGGCGTCGAGCGGCCCGGACGGCGGCGCCTACACGAGGCAGCTCGCCGCGGCGAGCGGATTGGTCGCGCGACGGTTCCCCGGGCATGAGACGTCGCTGTCGTATTGCAGCCGCAGCGGCCCGCCGGCGACGCCGTGGCTCGCGCCCGACATCGGCGACCGCCTGGAAGAACTCGCCGCAGCGGGCGTCCGCGCGGTCGTCGTCGTCCCGATCGGTTTCGTCTCCGACCACATGGAAGTGGTGTACGACCTCGACACGGAGGCGGCCGCCAAAGCGGCAGGACTCGGACTCGCGTTCGCGCGTTCGGCGACCGTGGGCACGGATCCGCGATTCGTCGCGATGATTCGCGAGCTGGTGCTCGAACGGATGGGAGAGGCCGAGAAGCAGGCGCTGGGCGACCTCGGGCCCGCGCACGACGTGTGCGCCGCGCGGTGCTGCCGGGTGGCCGATCGCTAGTCGATATGGTCGGCAGCATGGCCGATCAGCCCTCCACCGCACAGCCGAGCGGCGAACCCGCTCCGGCGACCTCATCGCCGCACCCCTTTGACTCACTCGACGAGTACGTCGCGCTGCCCCGGGTCAATGGTCTGGTGCTCTCGCCCGACGGCGCGCGGATCGTCTGCCCCGTGCAGACCCTCAACGCGGACCGCACCAAGTACGTCACCTCGCTTTGGGAGGTCGACCCCGACGGCGTGAAGCCGCCGCGTCGGCTGACCCGCTCCGCCAACGGTGAGTCGGCGCCTGCGTTCCTCCCGAACGGCGACTTGCTCTTCATCTCCAAGCGATCCGAGGTCGTCAAGGAGCAGTCCGGCGGCGATAAGCCGGACGACGAGACCGCGGCGTTGTGGTCGTTGCCGGCCGGGGGCGGCGAGGCGACGTTCGTGGCGCAGGCGGCGGGCGACATCTCCGGCGCGCTGACCGCGAAGGACGCGCCCGCGGCCTTCGCGCTCGCGAGCGTGTTGCCCGGATCGGCGACGGACGACGCCAGCCGACGAAAGGCGCGCAAGGAAGCCGGCGTGAGCGCGTTGCTGCACGAGACCATGCCGGTGCGGAACTGGGACCACGACCTCGGCCCTGACGAGACGCGGCTGTTCGCCCTCGACCTGACCGCGACGGGCGCGTTCGAGATGAGGGACCTCACCCCGGCGCCGGGTCGCGGCTTGGACGACGCGGGGATGGCGGTCAGCCCTGACGGCACGATGATCGCCGTCGGTTGGCGCACGCCGCTAGCCCGCGGCTTCGATGGTCGCTCGCTCGTGTTGTTCGACGCGAAGACCGGTGAGCGGCGGACGCTCGCCGAGGCCAAGGTGATCGAGGGGGAGCGCAAGCACAACTACGACCAGCCGGCTTTCTCGCCCGACGGCCGGTCGATCGTGTGCGTCGACGAGACCGACGGCTCCTTTGACACCTCGCCTGCGGTCACCTTGCGCATCTTCGACCTGGAAACCGGCGCCGACCGCGACCTGACCCCCGCTTTCCCGTTGTGGCCGGCCGAGCCGGTGTTCTCCACCGACGCGAGCGCCGTCTTCTTCGTCGCCGACGAGCTCGGCCGGGCGCCGGTGTTCAAGGTCGACGTCGAGTCGGGCGCCGTGACCAGGTTGACCGACGACGGCGCCTACACCAACCTTCGGGTCGCGCCCGACGGCCGGCAGCTGTTCGCCTTGCGCGCCACGATCGACGAACCGCTGACGCCGGTTCGGCTCGACGTCGACGCCGTCGACCAGCAGGCCGTTGTCTTGCCTTCTCCCGGAGGGACCCTCGTGGCGCCCGGTCGGGTGGAGGAGGTGCACACGACCGCCGAGGACGGCGCGATGCTGCGCGCGTGGCTGGTGCTACCGGACGGCGCGTCGGCGGAGCGGCCGGCGCCGCTCGCGGTGTGGGTGCACGGCGGCCCGTTGATGAGCTGGAACGCCTGGAGTTGGCGGTGGAATCCGTGGCTGCTCGCGGCGCGCGGCTGGGCGGTGCTGTTGCCCGACCCGGGGTTGTCCCAAGGCTACGGCGACCAGTTCATCCAGCGGGCGTGGGGAAAATGGGGGCCGGTGCCGTTCGCCGACCTGATGGCGCTCACCGACGTCACGGTCGCCCGGTCGGACGTCGACGACAGCCGCACCGCTGTGATGGGCGGCTCGTACGGCGGGTACATGGCCAACTGGGTCGCCGGCCACACCGACCGGTTCAAGGCGATCGTCACCCACGCGAGCCTTTGGACGTTGGAGCACTTCACCGGCGCGACCGACCACCCGGCGTACTGGATGCTCGAATGGGGTCACCCGCTGGAGCAGCCCGAACGCTACGAGCTGAACGACCCGAGTCGGCACCTGCACGCCATCAAGTCGCCGGTGCTCGTCGTGCACGGCGACAAGGACTACCGCGTGCCGATCGGCGAGGGGCTGCGGCTGTGGACCGACCTCGTGCATCGCGGGGTCGACGCCAAGTTCCTTTACTTCCCAGACGAGAACCACTGGGTGCTCAAGCCTGGTAACGCCAAGGTTTGGTACGCCACGGTGTTCGCGTTCCTCGACCACCACGTGTTGGGCGAGCCGTGGTCGCGACCGGACCTGCTGTGAGCGAGGTCGACGCGTCCCAGCTGCTCGGCGTCGCGGTCGACGCCGCGCGGGCAGCCGGGGAGTTCCTCGTCGCGAGCCGTCCGGCGTCGCTGCGGGTGGCGACGAAGTCGACGCCGACCGACGTCGTCACGCAGATGGACACCGCGGCCGAGCGGCTGATCGGCGAGCGGCTGCGCGCGGCGCGCCCGAACGACGCGATGCTCGGCGAGGAGGGCCAGGACGACGGCGCCTCCGCGTCGTCGCCGCGGTCGAGGGTGCGCTGGATCGTCGATCCGATCGACGGCACCGTCAACTACCTTTACGCGCTGCCGCAATGGGCGGTGTCGATAGCGGCCGAGGTCGACGGCGTCGTCGAGGTCGGCGCGGTGCTCGATCCCAGCAAGGGCGAGTTGTTCACCGCCGTGCGCGGTGGCGGCGCGCAGCTGAACGGCGAGCCGATCGCGGTGTCGGCCTGTGACCAGCTCTCACTCGCGCTGATCGGCACCGGGTTCGGTTACGACGCCGGACGGCGGGCGCGGCAGTCGCAGGTGCTGACCGGTGTGCTGCCGATCGTGCGCGACATCCGGCGGCTCGGGGCGGCGTCGCTCGACCTGTGCGCGTTGGCCTGCGGCCGGCTCGACGGCTACTACGAGCGCGGCCTGAACCTGTGGGATTACGCCGCCGCCGGACTGGTCGCGGCCGAGGCCGGCGCGCGCGTCGGCGGGTTGAGCGGGCGCCCGGCGTCCGGGGAGATGTACGTCGCGGCGGCGCCCGCGGTGTTCCAGCCGCTGCACGATCTGCTGGCAGGGCTCGCGGCCGACCGCGACTGACGTTCGGCCGACCATCGGCCGGTGCCTGGCTGGCTGCTGGCTGGCTGCTGGTCTGCGAGTCTGTTCTGCGACTCGCCGACGGCCCGGGATCCGGCAGTTCTTAGGCATCCCTCAGGTTCGGCATGCGGAGAGCCGATGTGCACGCCAAAGAGCGTCGAAACGGCCGGGTTGGCGCCGTTGAACCGGGGCATACCGCACGGGCGGCAAGCGTTACAGCAGCGTTCTCGACCAACTCAAAGATCGGTATCGGCGGGTCGCGGTCGCGAACCGAGAGCAGATAGGGCACAATCGCCGCTCCGGACCGGGCACAACTGGGGCGGGTTCAGCGTTACATCCGCACCGGCCACACGACGGCTGGCCGCGGAAGAGCGAGAAAGACGAGAAAGAGGCATCCGGAGGTTCCGATGGCGACCGATTACGACACCCCACGCAAGGTCGACGAGGACCTTGGCGAAGACAGCCTCGAAGAGTTGAAGGCGCGGCGGGCCGACCGCCAAGGCGGCACCTTTGAAGGCGACGAAGCCGATCTGGCCGAGTCGTTCGAGTTGCCTGGCGCCGATCTGTCGAACGAAGAGCTGTCGCTGCGCGTGCTGCCGCGGCAGGCCGACGAGTTCACCTGTTCGCGCTGTTTCCTGGTGCACCACCGCAGCCAGCTTGCGACTGGCTCGGGCACCCAGATGATCTGCCGGGAGTGCGCCGCGTGAGCGGTGCGCCGATGTCGGAGTGCGCCGCGTGAGCGGTGCGCCGATGTCGGAGTGCGCCGCGTGAGCGGCTAGCTCACCGCGAAATCACATCGATCGGGCGACCGGCTCCTGTGCGCTGACCCGCTGCCAGGCGCCGGTCGCCTTTCGCGTGGCCAGCAGCCGGGCCAGCGCCACCGTCGTCCCGGAGAGCAACGACCAACCGACCGCCTCGGCCCAATGGACGTCGGGCGACTCGGGCTCGTTGGGCGGCGTCTTGCCGGTGGTCTTCACCCACATCTTCTCGGCGACCTTGCGGGCCACGATCCCCGCCGCGATCGCCGCGACACTCGCGTACACCTTGAGCGCGAGCGACTCCGGCTTGCTCGCGTCGCCCGTTGGCTTGTCCTTGCGACTGGTCATACCCGACCTTCCTTAGAAGCCTTCGCCAGGCTCATCCCCAGCCGGACGGGCCGCAAGCGCGCCGAGCGCGTCGGCCAGCTGGGCCGGACGTCGGGTCGCGACCACCCAGTAGGGCGTGGGGTCCACATCGTCGACGACTTCGATCTGGACGGCGGTGTGCAACCACGGCTTGATGCTCAACACGGCGTCGGCGCGCGCGTCGCGGCCGAGGACGTCGCGCATCGTGATCTCCGCGAGCACCCGCACACGGCCGATCGCCGCGCCCGGCAGAAACTGGCGGTCGGCGCGCAACCCGGTGGCGTCGACGGCCACCTCCGAGCGTGAGATTGACAACAGAAACGCGGCGACCGCGGCGATGGTGCCAAGCGCGACGCCGAGCGCGAGCAACCAGCCGCCGTGCGACGTCATCTCCGGCGCGAACACGAAGACGATCTCGAAGCTCGGCAGCGCGATGACGAGGGCGACCGGCCACCACCACAGCGGCACCCGCCGCCGCTCGTGGAAGAGCAGGTCCGAACTCGCCGCCATGCTCGTCATCATGAGGCCCGCCATGACGCGCAGCGTACTGGCAGTAGTCTCGCCACTCGTGAGTCAACCGCCGCAGCCGTCAGCACAGCAACAACCAGGGCTGCTCGCGCCGCTCGTGCTGCCACCCGACATCGTGGCCGCGACGCCATCGGACGACGCGCCGCCGCCGGGCGCCGTGCTGGGCCAGCACTACACCCGCTGCTACGGCTGCGGCGCCGACCAGTCCGGCGGGCTGCGGATGCGATTTGTCGTCGGCGAGGGGATGCGGGTGACCTCCGAATTCGTGGTCACCAAAGACCACGAGGGCGCGCCTGGCCTCGCGCACGGCGGGCTGTTGAGCGCCGCGCTCGATGAGACGCAGGCCACGTTGCTGTGGCTGCTCCGGGTGCCGGCGGTGACCGTCCGCCTCGAGACCGACTTCGTCACACCGGTGCCGGTCGGCTCGACCGTGCGGATCGACGCCACCTGCCTCGGCATCGCGGGACGCAAGATCTACACCGCCGCGACCGGCACGCTGACCACGCCTCACGGCGATCACGCGTCCGCGGTGCGCTCGGCCGCGCTGTTCGTCGAGGTGCCGGTCGACCACTTCACCGCGTTCGGCCACGCCGACCTGGTGGAGGCATCGATGAACCGTCCGGTCGAGTCGGTGGAGGTCAATCCGTGACCGGTCTGACCGGCCTGACCGTCCTGCTGCGCCGTCTGGATCCCGACGTCCCGCTGCCGAGCTACGCGCACCCGGGCGACGCGGGCGCCGACCTCGTCACCACGATCGACGTCCAGTTGGCGCCGGGGGAGCGCGCCCTGCTGCCGACCGGGATCGCGATCGCGTTGCCCGATGGCTACGCGGCTTTCGTGCACCCGCGGTCAGGCCTCGCGTTGCGCTGCGGCGTCGCGCTGGTCAACGCGCCGGGCACCATCGACGCCGGCTATCGCGGCGAGGTGAAGGTCATCGTCGTCAACCTCGACCCGCGCGAGCCGGTGGTGTTCCACCGCGGCGACCGGATCGCGCAGTTGGTGATCCAGCGGGTGGAGCGGGCAAGCTTTCACGAGGTCGAGACAATGCCGGGCTCCGATCGCGGAGAAGGCGGGCACGGCTCCACCGGCGGACATGCCGCCGTGCGACTAGACCAGACCGGAGGTTTGTGATGCCGTTCCGGCGTGACAAGCGGGCGAAGAGCGACGAGCCGGCTGTCGAGTCGACGCTCGACGAAACAGCCGAAACGCAGGTGACGCCCGACGACGCGGAGTCGCCGTCCGGGTCGTTTTCCGGGTCGCTTTCCGGGTCCCATGCAGGCTCATCCGACTCGCCGTCCGACGCGACCGGACCGCGCAGCCGGCCCTTCGACGAGACGGAGGTGGCCGATCCCGAGGGTGGCGCGCCGTTCGCCCGGCTGGACCTCGGCAGCCTGCGCATCCCGGTCTTCACCGACATGGAGGTGCGCGTCGAGCTGAACGAGGCGCAGCAGCCGGTCGCCGCCTCGCTGCTGCACGCGGGCAGCGCGGTGCAGGTGCTGGGCTTCGCCGCCCCGCGCGGCGACGGCATCTGGGACGACGTCCGGGCCGAGATCGCCGAGTCGGTTCGAGGTGACGGCGGCCACGTCGACGAGGTCGACGGTCCGTTCGGCCCGGAGCTCGCGGTTCGGTTGAAGGGCGCCGGCCCGGACGGCAAGCCGGTCGACCAGCGGTTGAGATTCGTCGGCTTCGACGGCCCGCGCTGGTTCCTGCGGGCGGTGTTCTCCGGTCCGGCCGCGACGAACCCGCAGCAGGCGCTTCCGCTGGAGACGGTGGTGACCAGCGTCGTCGTGGTCCGGGGCGAGGAGCCGATGGCGCCGCGTGACGCGCTGCCGCTGCGGCTGCCCACCGACGTCGCGGGGATGCCGCAACCGCCGGCCGGTCAGCAGCCGAACGCCGACCCGCTGACCCGCGGGCCCGAGATCACCGAGACTCGCTGAGCGCAGGACTTACGCTGTGGTCATGACCGATGTCGAGACTGAGGCGGACGCGTCGCAACCGTCCAAGCAAGGGCCGCTGCGTCGCGCGCTGCACCGGCTGACCAGCCCGGAGCACGTGCTGGAGGCCGAGCAGCGGCAAGAGGACTCGGTGGAGCACGGCGGCACGCCGGTCCGCCGTTGCGCCGACCGTCAGCAGGTGTGTGTGGTCGGCATGTTGCGCACGGTCACCATTCAGCCGCGCGGTCAATCGCCGTCGTTGCAGGCCGAGTTGTGGGACGGCTCGGGCACGGTCGACCTGGTGTGGATCGGCCGCCGGCGCATCCCCGGCATCGAGCCCGGCCGCGTGATCAGGGCGGAAGGCCGGATCACCCAACGCGACGGTCGGCGGGTGCTGTTCAACCCCCGCTACGAGCTTCGGGTGATGGGTTCCTAGCCAGCCGGTTCGCGGCGATCGCTCACGCGCGCGTGGCCGCGGTGCCGTGCAGCAGCAGCTCGCGCAGCTGCTCTTCCACCTCGGGTGACGCGACGAACAGCAGCTCGTCGCCGCCCTCCAGCGGGTCGTCGCGGCTTGGCGTGATGACCCGGCCCTCGCGCAGGATCACCACGAGCGCGGTGTCGGCAGGCCACGGCACGGCGCCGACGCGCTCTCCGATGAACGGCGCGTTCGGCGGCAACGTCCACTCCACCAGGTTGGCCTGGCCCTGACGGAATGTCATGAGGCGCACCAGGTCGCCGACGCTGACCGCCTCCTCGACCAACGCGGACAGCAACCGCGGGGTCGACACCGCGACGTCGACGCCCCACGACTCCTCGAACAACCACTCGTTCACCGGGTCGTTGACGCGGGCGACCACCCGGGGGACGCCGTACTCGGTCTTGGCGAGCAGAGACACGACCAGGTTGGCCTTGTCGTCGCCGGTCGCCGCGACGGCGACCTGGCAGCGGTCGAGCGCGAGTTCGTCGAGGCTGGAGATCTCGCACGCGTCGGCGAGGACCCACTCGGCGTTCGGGATCGCGTCGACGTCGATCGCCCGGCTGTCCTTCTCAATCAGCAAGACGTCGTGACCGTTTTCGACCAGCTCGGCGGCGATGGAGCGCCCGACGGCGCCCGCGCCGGCAATCGCGACGCGCATCAGTCGTTCTCCTGTGGTGGGGCGGCGAGCCGCTCGGCGGCGGCGTCCAACAGCTTGTCAGGCACGATGATGTGCACCAGATCACCCTCTTGCAGCACAGTGTCGGCGCCGGGCAGCACGCCCTCGCCGAACCGGGTCAAGAACGCGACCCGCAACTCGCCCTCGATCTCCAGCTCCGAGGCTCGGCGGCCGATCCAGGCGGGTTCGACGTGCGCCTCCGCTAGCTGGACGGTCCCGGTGGGGTCGCGCCAGAGGGCTTGCGCGCCTTCCTTCAGAACGCGGCGCAGCATCTGGTCGGCGGTCCACTTGACCGTCGCGACGGTCGGGATGCCTAGCCGCTGATAAATCTCGGCGCGCCGGATGTCGTAGATCCGGGCGACCACGTTCTCGATGCCGAACGTCTCGCGCGCCACCCGGGCCGCGATGATGTTCGAGTTGTCGCCGCTGCTGACGGCGGCGAAGGCGTCGGCGTGGCGGATGCCGGCCTCTTCGAGCACCGTGCGGTGCAATCCCACGCCGTGCACTTTTCGACCGCGAAAATCGGGACGCAACCGGCGAAACGCGTGCGCGTCCATGTCGATGATGGCGACGGAATGACCCAGTTCCTCGAGGCTTTCGGCCAGTGTCGAGCCGACGCGGCCGCAGCCCATGATCACGACGTGCACGGTGTCGTTCCTCGGCTCTTTCCGTGGGGTTCTCTCAGTCCGCCAGTCTGGCAGCCGCGCCTGATCTGCCGAACGGTACACGGTGGCCGGTCCGCCCGCCGCACGGCGGGCCGCGGGGAAGGCGAACCTGCATCGCCTAGCATCTTGCGCGTGTCGTTAGTTGGCGGTGTGTTCAAACGGGTGCTTGTCGGCCGCGCGTTGCGCAGCGACCGGCTCGGCGAGACGCTGCTCCCCAAGCGGATCGCGCTGCCGGTTTTCGCCAGCGACGCGCTGTCCTCGGTCGCGTACGCGACCGAGGAAATCCTGCTCGTCTTGTCGGCCGGCGGCCTCGCGCTCATTCATTTCACCTGGTACGCCGCCGCCGGTGTCGCGTTCCTCATGCTCGTCGTCGTCGCCTCCTATCGGCAAAACGTCCACGCCTACCCCAGCGGCGGCGGCGACTACGAGGTGGCGACCACCAACCTGGGCCGCCGGGCCGGCGTCACCGTCGCCAGCGCGTTGATGGTCGACTACGTGCTCACGGTCGCCGTGTCGGTGAGCTCCGGAGTGGCGAACATCGCGTCGGCCATCCCGTCACTGCAGGGGCACGAGGTCGTGACGGCGGTCACGCTGGTGCTCGTCATCATGTTGTTGAACCTGCGTGGCGTGCGCGAATCGGGCACCACCTTCGCCGTCCCGACTTACGCGTTCATCGCGGGCGTCGCGGTACTGATCATTTTGGGCATCACGAAGCTCGCCACCGGTCACCACCTCACCGCGGAGAGCGCGCATTACCAGTACGCCGCTCACGCCAAGAGCATCACCGGTTTCGCACTCGTGTTCTTGCTCTTGCGGTCGTTCGCGTCGGGCTGCACGGCCCTCACCGGCGTGGAAGCCATCAGCAACGGGGTGCCCGCTTTCCGGAAGCCGAAGAGCAAGAACGCCGCCACCACGCTCGCGCTGCTCGGCGGCATCGCCATCAGCATGTTCGCGGCGATCACAGCGTTCGCCATCATCAGCCACGTGCACGTCGCCAACAAGCCGACCGACCTCGGCCTGGCCAAGGACGCTCACACGAAAACCGTGATAGCCCAGGTCGGATCGGCCATCTTCGGCGGCGACCACGCGATCGGGTTCTACTACCTCCAGTTCACGACCGCGCTGATCCTGGTGCTCGCCGCGAACACGGCGTTCAACGGATTTCCGGTGCTGGCGTCGATCCTGGCGCGGGACGGATACCTGCCGCGCCAGCTCCACACCCGCGGCGACCGGTTGGCTTTCAGCAACGGCATCTTGCTGCTCGCGGGTTTCGCGATCCTTTTGATCATTGGGTTTTCCGCGTCGCCGACGCGGCTGATCCAGCTGTATATCGTCGGCGTCTTCGTGTCGTTCGTGAACAGTCAGATCGGCATGATCCGGCATTGGAACCGGAACCTGCCGCTGACCACGGACCCCGCGGTGCGAAGGCAAATGCAGCGATCGCGGGTCATCAACACGATCGGCGCCGTCGTCACGGTGCTCGTGCTGGTCATCATCCTGATCTCCAAGTTCACCGAGGGCGCCTGGATCGCAGTCCTCGCGATGGCCGTCCTTTTCCTGGTGATGCAGGGAATTCGACGCCATTACGAAAGCGTGCGGGTCGAGTTGTTCGACGACGTCGAGTCCGAGACGGCACTCCCGGCCCGGGTGCACGCCATCGTGTTGCTGTCGAAGTTGCACAAGCCGGCGTTGCGCGCGCTCGCCTACGCGCGGGCCACCAGGCCGTCGGTGCTCGAGGCGGTCACGGTCAATGTCGACCCGGATGAGTCGGCGGTGCTCGAACGCGACTGGGAGCGGTACAACCTCCCGGTGCCGCTGAAGGTGCTCGACTCGCCCTATCGCGAGGTCACCAAGACCGTCGTCGACTACATCAGGCGGATCCGGCGCGGCAGCCCGCGCGACGTCGTCACGGTCTTCATCCCCGAGTACGTGGTCGGTCGTTGGTGGGAGCACCTGCTGCACAACCAGGCGGCCCTGCGGTTGAAGGGCCGGCTGCTGTTCATGCCGGGCGTGATGGTGGTCAGCGTCCCGTGGCAGTTGCGCTCCTCTGAAGGCGTCGCCGAACGGCTCGACGAGGACGCTGCCGAGGACGCCGCCGCGCAGGCGGCCCGCAGGCACGCCGCCGCGGAGCTTCAGGCCAAGGCGACCCGCGAGTGAGCCGGCGAGCTGGCCCGCAACCGAGCCTGGTCGGCGCGCAGCTCGAACTCGACGTCGGCGCCGTGGCTCACGGCGGCACGTGCGTCGCGCGACACGAAGGCTTTGTCGTCTTCGTCCGGCACGCGTTGCCCGGGGAGCGGGTGCGAGCGCGGGTCACCGAGCAGACCAAGCACTTCGCCCGGGCGGACGCCGTCGAGGTGCTTGTCGCGTCGCCGCGGCGGGTGACGCCGCGCTGCCCGGTCGCCCGGCCGAACGGCTGCGGCGGATGCGACTGGCAGCACGCCGACGCTGAGTGTCAGCGCGAGCTGAAAGCGGCGGTGGTGGCGGAGCAGTTGCGCAGGCTCGCCGGCATCGAGCGCGACGTCGTGGTCGAGCCGCTCCCGGGCGACGGGTTCAGCTGGCGCACGAGGGTGCGGTTCGCGGTCGACGACACCGGGCGGGCGGGATTTCGCAAGGCCCGCTCGCACGAAGTCGTTCCCGTCGACCATTGCCCGATCGCCCATCCGTTCGTCGAGGCGGCCGGGGTCGAGACGAAGGAGTGGAACCGGGCGAGCGTGGTCGAGGTCGCGGCGAGCGCGTCGTCCGAGCAGGTGCTCTCGCTGGTGACCGGACGACGCGACGGAGTCGCGCGGGTTCACGGCGGCGATTCCCTCACCGAGGGGGCGTTGGGCCGACGGTGGAGGGTCAGCGCGGGCGCGTTCTGGCAGGTGCATCCGGCCGCCGCCGACATCTTGGGCGCGGCGGTGCGCGACGGACTCGCGCCGCGCGCCGGCGAGCGCGCGGTCGACCTCTACGCGGGCGTCGGGCTGTTCGCGGGCTTGCTCGCCGAGGCGGTCGGCCCGGCCGGCGCGGTGCTCGCCGTCGAGTCGTCGAGGGTCGCGGCCGGCGACGCGCGGCACAACCTCGCGGACCTGCCGCAGGCCACCGTCGTCTGCTCCGCGGTGGCGCCCGCGCTGGACGGCGCGGCAGCGGCGGACCTGGTCGTCCTTGACCCGCCGCGGGCCGGCGCTGGCGCGAAGGTGGCGGCGGGCGTCGTGGCGCTGCGGCCACGCGCGATCGCGTACGTCGCGTGCGACCCGGCGGCGCTCGCGCGCGACCTGCGCACCTTCGCCGACGCCGGCTACACACTTCAGTCGCTGCGCGCGTTCGACCTGTTCCCGCAGACGCACCACGTGGAGTGCGTCGCCATCGTGGTGCCGCACCGATGAAGGCCACGCTGCTGCTGTGCGACGCCGCGCAGGTCGACCCGGCCGGCAAGGTGCACATCCTCGGCGCGGGCTGGACCGTCGTCGGCGGGGGCGCCGGCGTGCCGTTGCCGGCGCAGGCGGTCGTCGCGATGGTGCACGTGCCGTGGCACGAGACGGTGCGGCCGCACTTCTTGCGGTTGCGGCTGGAGGACGCGGACGGCAACCCGGTGCTCGTCGGACCTCCGGACGCGCGGCAGCCGATGGTGCACGAGCAGACTGTGGTGGTGAACCGGCCGCCCGGCGCGCCCGAGGGCATCACCCTCGACGTCCCGGTCGTCGTCTCGATCGGACCGGGCATGCCGTTGCCCGCGGGTCGCTACGCGTGGCGGCTGGAGATCGACGGCGCGAGCGACGAGGACTGGATGGCGACTTTCCACGTGCGCGAGTCGGGCTGACCCAGACCCCGGTATAGCAGTACGCTTGTACTGTTTGTAGATTCAGGCGAGGCGGATTCGGCGGATTTCAGCGAGGAAGGTGGCAGTCGTGGCGGTCACGGACACGTTCGGCGCGCGCAGCAGCTTGCAGGTGGGCTCGTCGTCCTATCAGTTCTTTCGGTTGTCAGTCGTCGACGGCGCGGCGCGGTTGCCGTTCTCGCTGAAGGTGCTGCTGGAAAACCTGCTGCGCACGCAGGACGGCGCCAACGTCACCGCAGAGCACATCCGGGCGCTCGCGGGCTGGAACCCGCAGGCGCAGCCCGACACCGAGATCCAGTTCACGCCGGCGCGGGTGCTGATGCAGGACTTCACCGGCGTGCCGTGCGTCGTCGACCTCGCCGCGATGCGCGAGGCGATGGTCGGGCTTGGCGGCGACCCCGCGAAGATCAACCCGCTGAGCCCCGCGGAGTTGGTCATCGACCACAGCGTGATCGCCGACGTGTTCGGCCGCTCCGACGCGTTCGCCCGCAACGCCGAGCTGGAGTTTGAGCGCAATGCCGAGCGCTACCAGTTCCTGCGGTGGGGCCAGCGGGCGTTCGACGACTTCAAGGTGGTGCCGCCCGACACGGGCATCTGCCACCAGGTCAATCTCGAGTACCTGTCGCGGGTGATCTTCGATCGTGACGGCGTGGCATATCCCGACACGTTGGTCGGCACCGACTCCCACACCACGATGGTCAACGGATTGTCGGTGCTCGGCTGGGGCGTCGGTGGCATCGAGGCCGAGGCGGCGATGCTCGGCCAGCCGATCAGCATGCTCATCCCGCGGGTGGTCGGGTTCAAGCTCAACGGCGAGATGCCCGAAGGCGCCACGGCCACCGACCTCGTTCTCACCGTCACCGAGATGCTGCGCCAGCACGGCGTCGTGGGCAAGTTCGTCGAGTTCTACGGTCCTGGCGTCACGAACGTGCCGCTCGCCAACCGCGCGACGATCGGCAACATGAGCCCCGAGTACGGCTCCACCTGCGCGATTTTCCCGATCGACGACGAGACGATCCGCTACCTGCGGTTCACCGGCCGCAGTGACGAGCGCATCGCGTTGGTCGAGGCTTACGCCAAGGAGCAGGGTCTGTGGCACGACCCGGCCGCGGAGCCCGACTACTCGGAGCGGCTCGAGCTCGATCTGTCGACCGTTGTGCCGTCGCTGGCCGGGCCGAAGCGGCCGCAGGACCGGGTGGCGCTGTCGGACGCGAAGCAGTCGTTTCGCGCTGTGCTCGGCAACTACGTCCGGTCGGCGCCGGACGGCGCCTCGTTGGACGAAGGCTCCGCTGAGTCGTTCCCCGCGAGCGATCCCATCGCCGTCAACCACGAGAAGCCGGGCGACAAGCCCGTCGCGGTGGCGACCGCGGCCATCGACCCGAACGGGCGACCGTCCAAGCCGGCTCGCGCCGCGCTCGAGGACGGCGCCGAGGTGGAGATCGACCACGGCGCGGTGGTCATCGCGGCGATCACCAGCTGCACCAACACGTCGAACCCGTCGGTGATGATCGGGGCGGCGCTGCTCGCGAAAAACGCTGTGGACAAAGGACTTTCCCGCAAGCCATGGGTGAAGACGACGCTCGCGCCCGGCTCGAAGGTGGTCACCGACTACTACGACGCCGCGGGCCTCACGCCGTACCTCGAGAAGCTTGGCTTCAACCTCGTCGGGTACGGCTGCACCACCTGCATCGGGAACTCAGGGCCCCTCGACCCCGCCCTGTCAAAGGCGATCGCCGACAACGACCTCGCCGTCGGCGCCGTGCTGTCGGGCAATCGCAACTTCGAGGGCCGCATCCACCCCGACACCAAGCTCAACTATCTGGCGTCGCCGCCGCTCGTCGTCGCGTACGCGCTCGCCGGGTCGCTCGACGTCGACATCACCACCGAGCCACTCGGCATCGGATCGGACGGTGAACCGGTCTATCTGCGCGACATTTGGCCCTCGGAGAAGGAAATCGCCGACGTCGTCGGCAGCGCGATCCAGTCGCAGATGTTCTCGACCAGCTATGGCGACGTGTTCGCCGGCGACCAGCGGTGGAACGGCCTGCAAATCCCGGAGGGCGACATCTTCGAGTGGGACGACGCGTCGACCTACGTCCGTCGTCCGCCGTATTTCGACGGCATGGACCGCGAGCCCGCGCCGGTCACCGACATCGAGAACGCCCGGGTGCTGTTGATGCTCGGCGACTCGGTGACGACCGACCACATCTCGCCAGCCGGCTCCATCAAGAAGGACTCCCCGGCTGGCAAGTACCTGATCGACCACGGCGTCGAGGCCCGCGACTTCAACTCCTACGGGTCGCGCCGCGGCAACCACGAGGTGATGATTCGCGGCACGTTCGCCAACATCCGGCTGCGCAACCTGCTCGCCCCCGGCACGGAGGGCGGCGTCACCCGGTTGTTGCCGGACGGCGACGTCACGACGGTCTACGAGGCGGCGATGACGTACGCGCAGGACGGCGTGCCGCTGGTGGTGCTGGCGGGCAAGGAGTACGGCTCCGGCTCGTCGCGTGACTGGGCCGCGAAGGGGACCGCGCTGCTCGGGGTCCGGGCGGTGATCGCCGAGTCGTTCGAGCGCATCCACCGGTCGAACCTGATCGGCATGGGTGTGCTGCCGCTCGAGTTCACCGGCGGCGACACCCGCGAGTCGCTCGGCCTGACGGGCGAGGAGACGTACACGATCCACGGACTGGCGGGCGCCGAGCAGTTGCCGCACGAGGTGACCGTCAAGGCCGGGGACCAGGAGTTCCGCGCGACGGTGCGCATCGACACGCCCGGCGAGGCCGACTACTACCGGCACGGCGGGATCATGCAATTCGTGCTGCGCTCGATTCTCGGCCGAGCCGAAGGCGCCGATCGGGTGTGAGAAGGCCCTGACCTGGGCAGATGGCTCGCCGAGCGCTGGTGATCGCCGCGACATGACGCACTAGACTCCAGCCATCGGCAGCGCCGGGGTCTCAACCGCCCGTTGCTGCCCGTGTCGTCCAACCGGTGAGGTGAGTATTCAGGTGGGTCTTCTCGAGTCGATCGACGGCCCAGGCGATCTGAAGCGGCTCGACGCCGCTCACCTGCCAAAGCTCGCCGAGGAGATTCGCGACTTCCTGGTCAGCGCGGTCGCCAAGACCGGCGGTCACCTCGGTCCCAATCTCGGTGCGGTCGAGCTGACGCTCGCCGTCCACCGGGTCTTCGACTCGCCGTCCGAGCCGATCATCTTCGACACCGGCCATCAGGCCTACGTGCACAAGCTGATCACCGGACGACGTGAGGGCTTCGCTCGGCTGCGGCAGCGCGACGGGCTGTCCGGCTACCCGTCGCAAGGTGAGTCCGAGCACGACTGGGTGGAGAACTCGCACGCCTCGACCGCGCTCAGCTACGCGGACGGCATGGCCAAGGCGTTCGCGATCCAGGGGATCAAGCGCACCGTGGTCGCCGTGGTCGGCGACGGCGCGCTCACCGGCGGCATGTGCTGGGAGGCGCTCAACAACATCGCGGCGGCGAAAGACCGCAGCGTGGTGGTCGTGGTCAACGACAACGGCCGGTCGTACTCGCCGACCATCGGCGGGCTCGCCGAGCACCTGACCACGCTGCGCACCAACCCGCGTTACGAGCGGGCGCTGCTGAAGATCAAGGAGGTGCTCGCCAACACGCCGCTCGTGGGCGAGCCGCTCTACGACGCGTTGCACGGCATGAAGAAGGGCCTGAAGGACGTCTTGACCCCGCAAGGCCTCTTCGAGGACCTGGGACTGAAGTACGTCGGGCCGGTCAACGGGCACGACGTCGCGGCCATGGAGTCGGCGTTCAGCCGCGCCAGGCGGTTTGGCGGCCCGGTGATCGTGCATTGCGTCACAACGAAGGGTCTGGGCTACGGCCCTGCGGAGAACGACCAACTCGATCACCTGCACGGCCCCGGCGCGTTCGACCCGGTCACCGGCGTCGAGCTCCCGAAGCCCGCCGGCTGGACCGGCGTCTTCTCCGACGAGATCGTGAAGATCGGCGCCGACCGGCCCGACATCGTCGGGGTCACCGCCGCGATGCTGCACCCGGTCGGGCTCGCCGCGTTCGCCAAGGCGTACCCGCGGCGCACCTTCGACGTCGGCATCGCGGAGCAGCACGCGGTCACCTCGGCCGCCGGCATGGCGATGGGCGGGCTGCACCCGGTCGTCTGCGTGTACTCGACGTTCTTGAACCGCGCGTTCGACCAGCTACTGATGGACGTCGCGCTGCACCGCCTCCCCGTCACGTTCGTGCTGGATCGCGCCGGCGTCACCGGCGACGACGGGCCGAGCCACAACGGAATGTGGGACCTGTCGCTCCTCACCATGGTTCCGGGCGTCCGCATCGCCGTCCCGCGAGACGGCGTCCGGCTTCGCGAGTTGCTGCACGACCTGGTGCGCGTCGACGACGGACCCACCGCGATCCGCTTCCCGAAGGGCGCGCTGCCGGCGGAGGTCGAGTCGATCGACCAGGTCGGCTCGATCGACGTGCTGCGCCGCGACGCCGAAGCCGACGTGCTGATCGTCTCGTACGGGCCGATGGCGGCGTTGGCGCTGGAGGCCGCGCAGCGGCTGGCCGACCAGGGCATCGGATCCACCGTGGTCGACCCGCGCTGGGTGCTGCCGATCGACGGCGCGCTGTCGACGCTGGCCGCCTCGCACGCGCTCGTCGTCACGATCGAGGACAGCGGCCGGCACGGCGGCGCGGGCGCGACGCTCGCCGGGGCGCTACGCGACCGGGGCGTCGACACGCCCGTGCGGATTCAGTCGATTCCGCAGCGCTTCTTGCACCAGGGCAAGCGCGCCGAGGTGATGGCCGACATCGGGTTGACCGCGCAAGACGTCGCCCGCCAGATCGTCGAGTCGGTCGCGGGTCTGGCGTCGCTCGAGCAGCGGCCGGTCATCGCAGACTGAGCCGACTAGCAGACTGAGCCGACTAGCCGTTCGCCGGGGTCGGATGGCAACTCAGCGATAGAGGACGTCGCGCAGCCAGCGCTGGCTGTCGCTCGCGGGGTCGCGCAACACGATCTCGGCCGGCTTTCCGCCCGGAAGCGCCACCGCCACCTCGTCGACGGTCAGCAGCACCGGCCGGGGGAAGCCGCGCTCTTCGTCGCCCGCGATCGCCGCGGCAGCCTGCACGAAGGCGGGGTCGATCCGGGACAGCTCGAGCCAGCCGCGGTGGCGCACCGGCGCGGCGACTGCGCGCATACCGCCTGCGTCGGCGCACAACGCGCCGCGGAAGACCTCGGACGCGAGCAGCGTGACGACGTCGCAGTCGCCCATCGGACGCAACGCCGCGGAGGGCGCCCGCCGCCAGCGCGCGATCGCCAGCGCGCCCATGTTCTCGAGGTATTCGGTCGCGCCGCGCCACCAGGGCGTCGGGTCGACACCGGTGGAGTCAAGGACCGATTGCGGGACGACGACGACGCGGTCGCGATCCGATGAGTCGAGGCCGACGAACCCCGCGCCGAGATCGAGGCAGCCACCGAGCACGTGTTGCCGCACCCAGGTCTCGCCTGGGTGCAGGTCGTGCGCGACCGGAAGCCCGACCGGGCGGATCGTCTCGGCGAGCTCGTCCAGCGAGCGCTCGGCGACCGCGCGCCGGGCCGTGAGCCAGCGCCCCAGGCGTCGTCGAGCGCGACCCGTCTCGGGGTCGCCGCCCGCGACCGCGCGCCAGAGGTCGTCGTCAGACACGAAGATCTCGGGCAGGCCGGGCAGCACGATGCCGCCGTCGGCGGGCCTGATGTCGAGATCGGCGAGCACGCTCACCGCGAGTGCGCACCGGCGGACCGCGACACGATCGGTCGCGGTCGGTCCCCCCACGGGCGTCGACATGCCAGTGACGGTACCCGGTTACGCGCTGGGCTGAATAGCGCGATCGGGTGAAGTGTGCGCCTGCGCTCGCGACAGCGCCTTCGCCAACGGGCCAGCCACCAACGCGAGCTGCCACTCGCGCGCGCCGAGCGCCCGCAGTGCCTCGTCCACCGCCCCCGCGTCAAGCGGCTGCGGCGGTTGCCACGCCAGCCGGCGGACGGTGTCGGGCGCCAGCAGGTTCTCCGCCGGCAGGTTGTGCTCGTCGGCCAACGCCGCCACGGCCGCCTTCGCAGCCACGAGTCGGTCGGCGGCGGCGGGGTCGCGCTCGGCCCAGCGGTGCGCGGGCGGCGGGCCATCGGAGTGGCGGGCCTGTTGCGGCAGCTCGGAGTCGGGCAACCCAAGCGCCCCCTCGATCGCCTGCCACCACTCATCGAGGTGGCGACGCGCCCCCCGACCGATGAATTCTTGCGACGCGGCAAGGGTTTTCGCGCTTTTCGGTAGCGCGCTCGCCACGTGGATGATCGACGCGTCGGGAAGCAGCCGGCTGGGGGAGATGTCTTTCGCCCGCGCGAGCCGGTCGCGCGCCTGCCACATCGCGCGCACCACCGCGAGCTGTCGCCGGCTACGCACCCGGTGGACGCCGGACACCCGCCGCCAGCGGTCGACCGGCGCCTCCGGCGCCGGCGTCGTCCGGACATGCTCGAACTCCTCGCGGGCCCACGCGAGCTTGCCCTGCCGGTCGAGTTCGGCTTCGAGCAGGTCGCGCAGCTCGAGCAGCACCTCGACGTCGAGCGCGGCGTAGCGCAACCAGGGCTCGGGCAGCGGACGCTTCGACCAGTCGGCAGCGGAATGGCTCTTCTCCATGCGCTGGCCCAGCAGGTTCTCCACCATCGTCGCCAAGCCCACTCGGGGGAAGCCGGCGAGCCGGCCGGCCAGCTCGGTGTCGAAGAGGGACGACGGACGCATGCCGACTTCATCGAGGCAGGGCAGGTCTTGGTTGGCCGCGTGGACGATCCACTCGGCGTCGCCGATGGCGTCGCCGATCACGGTGAGGTCTGGGCAGCCGATGGGGTCGACGAGGAACGACCCGGCGGTCTCGCGGCGTAGTTGCACGAGGTAGGCGCGATGCCCGTAGCGGTAGCTGGACGCTCGCTCTGCGTCGACGGCGACCGGGCCTTGCCCGGCGGCGAGCGACCGCGCGGCGGCCCGCAACGCCTCGACGTCGTCGACCACCGGCGGCACGCCCTCGCGCAGGACCAACAGGGGTGAGAGCTCGGCCTCCAGGACGGGCGCGACGGCGTCCGCGAGTGTGGTGGCCGGAGTCAGCGTGGCGGGCGGCGTTGCGGGGCTGGCGGGCGTGGCCGGGGCGGCGGGTGTGGCGGACGGCGTGGCAGGTGTCGGCCGCGCGGACGGTTCCGCCGCGCGCGCACGCCGGGCCGCCGATTCGGACATAGCCCCTACCGTACGACGGCCGTGCTGGGGCAGCCGGCTGCCACGTCGGCAAGCCGTGGTGATCATGCAGTTAGGGGCAACGCCAGCGAAGCGGCGTTGCCCCTAACTGCATGATCACGGGCGTCGGCCCGAGGAAGCGTTCCTAGCGGATCACGCCAGCGCGCATGGCGAGGGCGACCATCTCGGCGCGGTCGCCGGTGCCGAGCTTGCGGGCGATGCGGGCCAGGTGGCTCTTCACCGTCAAAGCGGAGAGGCCGAGCTCGTCGCCGATCTCCTTGTTCGAGCGGCCGTCGGCCACCAGCTTCAAGACCTCGACCTCGCGGCCGGAGAGCTCACCGACGCCTTCGTTGGTCGGGCTGTTGCGCAGCCCGGCGGCGAGCAGTGACGCGACCGAAGGGTCGGCGTACACCCCGCCGTCCAACACCCGGCGGACGCCGTCGGCGACGACGACCGGTGAGGCGGACTTGAGCAGGTAGCCCTGCGCGCCGGCGACGAACGCGGCACGCACGGAATACGGGTCGTCGGCCGCCGACAGCACGACTAGGCGCGGCCAACCGGCGCTGCGCAGCTCGGCGAGCAGGTCGAGACCGGAGCCGTCGGGAAGCCCGACGTCCACAACGCACAAATCACGCGGACCGCTCGCCCGGGCGCGAGCCCGCGCCTCGGCGACGCTGGCCGCTTCAACAATCTCGCGCGCCCCCATGGCGGTGAGGCGACTCACCATCGACTCGCGGACCAGCGGGTGGTCGTCAACGACCATCGCGGTGAATCCCGCGGAGTTCTCCGGCTGGGGCGGCACGTGCTCGACCAACGCCGTCACCCCGGACCTCCTCGCGTGCAGGGCCGCGTTTCTCACCGCGGCCGGCCTGTCCCCGAATTAGCTTTACGAACCATCCATCGGACGGCGCGGGGCGCGGCTGAAGCCTCGGAGTGATTCAGGGACCAATTGAACTTGCTGCGCTTGCGCGTCGCCGCTACTCCCTGAGGTCTCGGCTAAGGTCGCCGACCGCTTGCGCCGACAGCGCTTGCGAGCGCGCGGTGGCTACTCCGACCGGGCGTTATCCGCGCTCAACACAACAGATGAGCGCGTGGGATGCCGACACAGACCTCGGACCCGACTGCGCTGGGGAGACGAAGGTGACTGTGACCCGCTCGAGCAACAAGACCAATCGGCTTGTCGCGATCGTTTCGGCGATGGGATTGGTCAGCGGCATGTCGCTGGTCGCCGCTGGAACCGCGTTCGCGGCGACCGGCAGTGGCGCGACGAGCGGCGCGGGTCACGAGCAGGCGGTCGTCGCGCTGGCGGGCAACTCCGCCGTCACCGTGCCCGGTGTGCGCGTGCAGTCGCTGCTGCCTGCCGTCCACAGCGAGATCGTCACCGGCGACGCCGCGTCGCTCGCGGCCCTCGAACACGCGCCTGACGTGCTCGGTCTGTCGTCGAACGTCGCCGCGCACCTTGAGAGCTACGGCTTTGGCTCGAGCACCGATGGTGGCGACAACAACCGCTGGGGCCATGGCGACCATGGCAAGCCTGACAAGCCTGACAAGCCGGGCAAGCCTGACAAGCCCGGGAACACCGGGGGCGGCGGCACCGGCGGCACCGGCACACCAGACCCCGCGTCGTCCGAAGGGGTGCTGGTCGCGTCGACGCTTGGTGGCCAGGCCGGACGCGCCGACGCCGGTCACGGTGTGACCGTCGCCTTGATCGACACCGGCGTCACCGACACGCCTGCGCTCAACCGGGCGTCTGGCCGGCTCGTCGACGCCGTCGACACCTCTGGCCTGAACGACGACAACGGCACGATCGCCGAGCACGGCACCTTCTCCGACGGCTACGGTCACGGCACCTTCATGGCGTCGCTGATCGCCGGCGGCAAGGTTGACGGCGCCGGCGATCTCGCGCTCGGCGTCGCCCCAGGCGCGACCGTCGACGTCGTCAAGGTCGCCGACGACCAGGGCAACACCTCGTTGGCCGCCGTGCTCGCCGGCCTGAACTGGGTCGCCACCCACTCCGACTCGGTCGACGTCGCCAACCTCTCGCTCGCGGTCGACCGTCCGTCGTCGCAGTACGGCATCGACCCGCTGAACTTCGCGGTCACCCTCACTCGCGCGGCCGGCGTCACCGTCGTCGTCGCCGCGGGCAACACGCCGGGCGTGGTGGGCGACCCCGGCTTCGACCCGGCGGCACTCACCGTCGGCGCCGCGGACACCACCGGCGACAAGCCGTCGGTGGCGTCGTTCAGCGGCTACGCGAATGTCGACGGCATGGGCAAGCCGGACGTCGTGGCGGCCGGCGTGAACATCCTCGGTGAGATGCCGAGCGACACGCTGATCAGCCAGCAGTACCCGAGCGCCCGCCAGCCCAGCGGCCTGTTCCGCGGGTCCGGCACCAGCCAGTCGACCGCGCTGGTCAGCGGCCTGGCCGCGCTCTACCTGCAAAGCCACAAGTGGGCCAGCCCGTACCAGGTCAAGGCCGCGATCCGCGGCGCCGCCGACAAGATCGGCAACGGCAAGACCGATGGGGAGGGCCTCGTCGCGGTCCCCACCGGCGCGGCTTACAACCCGTTCAACACCGGCGAGCAGGTGAACCTGTTCCAGTGGTACTCGACGGCGAGCGTTTGGGGCCCGTTCTGGCTCGGCTCGGATGACGCGTGGAACGTGCGCAACTGGACGGCGCGGCACTGGCTGGTCCGTAACTGGACGGCCCGGCACTGGCTGGCTCGCAACTGGACGGCGCGCAACTGGACCGCCCGCAACTGGACGGCGCGCAACTGGACCGCCCGCAACTGGACGGTGCGCAACTGGGCGGCCGCCACATGGGACGGCGGGGCCTCATGAGCCGAGCTTGGCGACTGCGCGCGGTCGACCTGCTCTGTGTCGCCGCCGCGGCACTGCTGTTGCCATCCACGCCCTGGGGGCACCCGAGCGTCGTCGGTTTCGCCCTGCTGCTGGTGGCGATCGGCTTCTCCAACACCGCGCTGATCCACGTCACGGTCGCGCGGCAGCGGGTCAGCTTCACGCTGACCGAGGGGTTGATCGCGGGCGCGTACCTGATGGCGCCGGGATCGTGGATCATCGTGCCGGCGGTGGTCGGCCTGGTCCCGATGCTGGTCATCAACAAGTCGTCGGCGCTGAAGATCCAGCACAACGTGGCGCAGTACATCGTGGCCACCGCGGTCGCGTCATACGTCGTGCACGCGCTGCACAACACGATTCCCGCCTGCGTCGTCGGCATGGCCGCGTGGTGGGTCGCCAGCCAGATCATGTCCGCGATCCCGCTGTCGATCATGGGCGGCGAGAGCTTCCGCGCGATGTTGTTCGAGGACGCCGCGCTCCAAGGCGTGCACGCCGGCGGCACGATGAGCATCGGTCTGCTGGCCGCCTGGCTGGGGATCAACGCGCCGTTCGGCCTGCTCGGACTGCTGGTCCCGATCGTGTTGCTGTGGATCTCCTTTGACGAGCAGACGTCGAAGAGCGGGGAGGCGCGGCTGTTCGCCGAGCTGGCCCGCGGGCAAGAGCAGGCGATCACGCACTCCGTCGACATCTCCGCGCGGGTGGTGCTGACCGCGGCCGCCCGGGTGCTGGGCGGCGCGGACGTCGAGCTGATCGTCGTCGAGCACGAGGGCCCGGTGATCTACTCCGGCGATGAGTCGGGGCGCACCGACCGCCGTGGCGACGAGAACGCGTTCGACCTGCCGTGGGTGCTGCGCGCGCTGGGCGCTCGTGGTGTGCTCACCGGCGTCGAGGAGGGTCGCCCGTTCTGCTCCGCGGTCGTCGGCGACCACGACCAGCCGATGGCGGTGCTGATCGCGCGTCGTCCTGAGGGCAGCGGCGGGTTCGGACGACGCGAGGCCGCGCTGGCCGGAGTCCTTGTGGGACAAGCGAAATCATGGCTTTCGGTCGCCGAGCTGGCGGCTTCTCGCGACGAGGCGGTCGCGCGTGCCGACGCCGCCGACGAGGCGGCCCGCTCCATCGGCGACATCGGCGCCGACACCGCCCCCGCCCTGGGCATGCTGCGTGAGTCGGCGACGCGGCTCGCGCGGCTCGCGACCACGTCGTCCGGGCAAGAGGTGGTCACCGACATCGTCGACGAGCTGCACTCGGTCGAGCGCGCGGTGGCGTCGCTGCTCGGCGCGATCGCGCTGGCCGCCGACCCGTCGTTGCGCAACCTGGAAGACGACTTCGACTTCGCCTCCGCGCCGGCTCGGCGCGACGAGGACTGGACGACGACGGGCCTGCTGGTCCCCTCGGAGTTGGTGCGTTGAGCGCCCGCCGTATCCGCGAAGGGCTGCCGCTCGCTGTTTGGGCCGGCGGCCTCGTCGGTTTTGGCTGCGTGCTCACGCTCGGCGCCGTCGTCGCGGGGTTGCACGCGGCCGGCCGCCTTGATCGCGCCGCCGTGGTCACCCTGGGAATCGCACTGGTGGCGGCGATCGCCGCCACCATCGTCGGCGCCTTAGCAGGAGCGCGGTTCGCCGGCGTCATCCGCCAGTTGCGCGACGACGCCGTCCGCCGGTTGCAGGACCCCGCGGGCGCGGGCTTGGACTCGACCGAGGGTCGCATCGCGGTCAGCGCCAGCGTCGAGTTGCTCGCCCTTGCTCGCACCCTCGACGCGTTGCACCTGCGGGTCAGAGTCGCGGACGACGTGGCGGCGCGGCACCGCCGCACCGCCGAGACCGCGAGCGCGGGCATGTTCGAGTTGCTGTCCGGCCTGATCGCCGCCGAGGAGTCCGCCCGCGGCCAGCTGTCGGCGGAGCTGCACGACACCGTCGCGCAGTCCCTGATGCTGGCCAGCAGCCGGTTGTCGGCGCCGTCGGTCGACGCGAGCGAGGTGCGCAACGCGGCCGAACTCGTCGCCGAGGCCGAGGACCAGGTGCGCGCGGTCATGGCCCGCACCCGGCCGCCCGCGTTGCGCGACGGCGACCTGGCGCAGGCGGTGCTCGCATTGCGCGACGACCTCAACGTGCGCTACGGCCTCGAGGTCGATATCGAGTGGCCGACCTCGCCATACCCGCTGCCGCTGGTCACCGCGATCACGCTGTACCGGTTCTTCCAGGAGTCTCTCCTCAACGTCGTGAAGCACGCCGACGTTGATCTCGCGTCGGTCTCGCTCGCGGTCGACGAGCAGACCGTGCAGGCGACCGTGCACGACGACGGTCCCGGCTTCGACCCCGAGCAGGTCAAACCGGAGCGCGGGCGGCACGTCGGCCTGGGATTGTTGCGCGAGCGGGTGCGGTTGGCCGGAGGCTCGCTGTCCGTGGACTCGTGGCCAAGTCAGGGGACGACGCTGACGTTGTCGATGCCGCGCGCCTCGCTGTCGGGTGCGCCGACCGCCGGGTCGGCTTACGTCAGCCGGTTGGCCGACGCCGGATAGCGCTGGTCAGTCGGTCGGCCGCGGTCAACGGCGCCGGCTGGGCAGCGCGGCGACACCCGGCGGCAGCGGTGCTAGCCCGGCCGCAGCGGCGAGCACGTCGCCCCACGCCTCGAGATGCGGCCTGAGATCATCTCCGTCAGGCGTCCAGGAAACCCGAAGCTCGACGTGCGCGATCGGCGGCCGGGTGGCCATCGTCCCGTAGCTTTCCGAGCTCACCTTGGTGACCGTGCCGCCGAGCGCGCGAAAGCCCAGCGGTGGCAGCCTCTTTCCGAGCGCCTCGGTGAGCCAGGTCCAGGCGACCGCGGCGAGGAACGGGTCGGCGGCTAGCTCCGGCTCGAGCTCCGCGCGCACGTAGGCGACGATGCGCGTGCAGCCCTGCCAGGAGTCTTGCCCGGCCGGGTCGTGCAGGACGACGAAGCGACCGGTCGCGATCTCGTCGTCCTGCGCGTCGCCGACGTCGGCGGTGAGGGCGATCGCGAACGGCGCGAGTCGTTGCGGGGCGGGCGCTTCCGCCAGCCGGATCTCCGCGCGCATGCGCACCGGCCGCAAGCTGTCGACCGCGCGGGCGAAGGCTTCCGGCAGCTCGCGTTGGGCGTCCTTGGCTACCACACGATGAAGCGTAGGTCGGCGGCGGCCCAATCGCCGAGCGGCGCGCCGCCGTGAGCGTGTGCCGAGCGGCGCGCCGCCGTGAGCGTGTGGCGAGCGGCGCGCCGCCGCGGCGCGGGTGGCACTGTCATAGGCTCACCGACCGTGACCGCCGTGCTCGCCTTGCTCGCGAGCCTGGTGTGGGGGTGCTCCGACTTCGTCGGCGGGCTGGTCAGCCGGCGGGTGCGTCCGCTCGTCGTCGTCGGGATCGCGCACCTGCTCGCGCTGCTGGTGCTTCTCGTCGTGGCAGCCGCCACTGGGGAGTTCTCCGCCAATCTCGGCTACCTGCCGTGGGCTGTCGCGGCCGGGGCATCCGGGTTGGTCGGTCTGGTCGCCTTCTACCGCGCGCTGTCGATCGGGACGATGGGCATCGTCGCGCCCATCGCGGGCACCGGCGCGGCGGTGCCGGTGGCGGTCGGGTTGGCCACCGGCGACTCGCCGTCCGCGCTTCAGCTGACTGGGATCGCGGTCGCCTGCGTGGGGGTGGTGCTGGCCAGCGGTCCCGAACTCAGTGGCGGAGATCCCGCGGGGCGTCGTCCGCTCTTGCTCGCGCTGGTGGCCGCGCTGGGGTTCGGGCTCGTCTACGTCTTCATCAACGGCGGGTCGAAGTACAGCGTTGCCATGACGCTGCTGATGATGCGCGCCACCAGCGTGACGCTCGTGCTCTTGGTGGCGTTTTCGTTGCTAGCCAAGGGTTTCCGACCGAGCCGGGCCGTCGTCCCTTCGGGGCGCGACGTCGCGGTGATCGGGTTCGTCGGCCTCACCGACGTCGCCGCGAACGGCCTGTACGGCCTCGCCAGCGGGCGTGGTCTGGTGAGCGTGGTGTCGGTGCTGGCCTCGCTGTATCCGGCGGTGACGGTGGTGCTCGCCCGGGTGATCGAGAACGAGCGGATGCGGCGGATCCAAGGCGCGGGTGTGCTGCTCGCGCTGTGCGGTGTGGTCTTGCTCGCCAGCTGACCACCTTGCTCGCATGAAAGCATGAGGCCGTGACCGTTGAACCCGCCGCGCCGCCGTCCGAGAGCTTGTTCGTGCGCGCATGTCGCGGGTTGTCGGCGTCGCGACCGCCGGTCTGGTTCATGCGGCAGGCGGGCCGGGCGCTGCCCGAGTATCGGGCCGCTCGTGACGGCATCCCGATGCTGCAAGCCTGCGTGACACCTGACCTGGTGTGCGAGCTGACGCTGCAACCGGTGCGTCGATATGGCGTCGACGCGGCGATTTTGTTCAGCGACATCGTCGTTCCGTTGAAGGCGATCGGTGTCGATCTCGACATCGTGCCTGGCGTCGGCCCGGTCGTCGCCGCGCCGATCAGTTCGACGGCGGACGTCGAGGCGCTGCGCGCCCTTGAGCCGGACGACGTCGAGTTCGTGACGGCGGCGGTTCGGCTGCTGGTCGCCGAGCTTGGCGCCACGCCGCTGATCGGCTTCGCCGGCGCGCCGTTCACGCTGGCCAGCTACCTGATCGAAGGCGGCCCGTCCCGCGACCACCTGAAGACCAAGACCTTGATGTACAGCCGACCTGAGGTGTGGCACGCGCTGCTCGACCGGCTGGCTGGCATCGCGGCCGCGTTCTTGCGGTCCCAGGTGCTGGCAGGGGCGAGCGCGGTGCAGCTGTTCGACTCGTGGGCGGGTGCGCTGTCGGTTGCCGACTACCGCCAGTTCGTGATGCCGCACAGCGCGAAAGTGCTGGCCGCGGTGGCGGACCTCGGGGTGCCGCGAATTCACTTCGGGGTCGGGACCGGCGAGCTGCTCGAGTCGATGAGCGAGGCGGGCGCCGACGTCGTCGGGGTCGATTGGCGGGTGCCGCTCGACCTCGCGGCGTCGCGGGTCAGCGGTCGTGCGGTGCAAGGAAACCTCGACCCAGCAATGGTTTTCGCGCCATGGGACGTCCTGGCGACGGCCGCGCGCGATGTCATCGCGCGCGGCCGCGACTCGTCCGGGCATGTCTTCAATCTCGGCCACGGTGTGCTGCCATCGACCGACCCGGGCGTGCTGACCCGGCTGGTCGAACTCGTTCACGACTCCTGAGGACGCCGGCCGCGCAGCCTGCGCCGTCCGATCAGGACCGCGACGCCCACCACGACGAGCACGATCAGGAACGGCAGCACCGCGCCGAGTGCCGTCGCGACCGCGGAGACCGATTTGGTGAACGCGTGCCAGCCGCCGCGCAGCCCGCGCAAGAAGCCGAGGGTGTGGGTCTGCTTGACCTTCGTCGCCTTGATGACCGGGGGAGCGGCCTGCAAGTGGACGGTGATCGTGGCGGATCTCGTCTGCGCCGCAAGGGATTTCTGCTGCTGCTCGAGCGACTCTAGATCCGAGTCGCGTTGCGACAGCTGGCTTTCGACGTTGAGCAGGTCGGCGACCGTCCCCTGGTGATTGAGCAAGTCGGTGAGCCGGGCGATGCTCGCGCGGGCCGCGTCGATGCGCGCGTTGACGTCGACGACCTTCTCGGTCACGTCGTCCGAGCCCTCGGTGCGGCTGATCTCGGTGCCCACATTTCCCACCGCGTCGAGTGTCTGCTGGAGGTTCTCGGGCGGCACCTTGAGCGTGATCGTCGCGCTGGCGTTGCCAGGATTGTTCGGATCCTTCGACGTCAGGTCGACCTGCTCGGCGTAGACCACGCCCCCGTTGGCGCCGGCCGCCGTCTCCACCCTCTTCACCGCCTCATCGATGTTGGTCGCGCGCACGGTGATGTCCGCCGTGTAGATCACGTCGCGGCCGGCGAGCAGCGTTTGCACGGCGGGCGCGTTCTTGCCGGCGCCGCCTTCGTTCGCGACGCCGGCGGCCGAGCCTGCTGGCATCGCCGGCGCCGGCGCGGCTGGCGCGGAGCGCCATCGCGGCGCCAGCTCCCGCCGACGTGGCCGACGCGGTGGGCATGGCGACGCCCGCCGTGCTTGCGCTGCCCTTCTTCTCGCTCGTGCAGCCGCTGACCGTGAGCGCGAGGACGACGCCACCCGCGATCGCGGCGGCGGTGATTGCGGTGTGCCGACGCATCGCTGCCTCCCAAATGTCGACTGACGATCAGAGTGATCGGGAGCGTCGGCGGTTCCACCCACAGATCACGATCGAGCAACGGTCTGCCATGGTGTGGGCGTGACTTCGCAGGGAGACGGCCGGCGCCCGCGCGTCGTGGTCGTCGGCGGCGGGATCGCGGGCCTCTCGGCGGCAGCGGCTCTCGCCCGCGACGGCCGGGTGTCGGTGACGGTTCTGGAAGGTTCTTCTCGGGTCGGCGGCAAGCTGCTGCGCGGCGAGGTGGCCAGCGTCATCACCGACCTTGGCGCCGAGGCGGTGCTGGCTCGCAGGCCCGAGGGCGTCGGGCTGATCGAGTCGCTCGGACTGTCGTCGCAGGTGGTGCACCCCGCGGTGCTGTCGTCGGCGGTGTGGTCGCGCGGGGCGCTTCGCTCGTTGCCGGCCGGTCACGTGATGGGTGTGCCCACCCGGCTGCGCGCGCTCGCGTCGTCCGGCATCGTGTCTCCGGCCGGGGTGATGCGCGCGGCGCTCGGCGTGGCGCTGCCTGCCCGATCGGTCGAGGGTGACCGCTCGGTGGCCGACGCGATCGGCTCGCGGCTCGGTCGGGAGGTCGTCGACCGGTTGGTCGAGCCGTTGCTCGGTGGGGTCTACGCCGGGCGGGCCGACGAGCTTTCGCTGCGGGCGACGCTCCCGCAGGTCGCCGGGCGGGTCGGGGGTCGCTCGTTGATGCGTGCGATGCGATCGATGTCGGCGCCCAGCAGCGACGCCGGGCCGGTGTTCGCCGGGCTCCCTGGCGGCGTCGGCCGACTCGCTGAAGCGGCCGCAGCGGACGTGGCAGCGCGCGGTGGCGTCGTCCGGCTTGACTCGGCGGTTCGCGCACTCGAGCGGACGACGAGCGGGTGGCGGCTCGTCGTCGGGCCTGCCGTCGCGCCCGAAGCCGTGGAGGCGGATGCCGTGGTGATCGCGGTGCCGGCCGCTCCTGCGGCGCGGCTGCTCGCTGGCGTCGCTGCTGTCGCGTCCGCCGAGCTGGGCGGCATCGAGTACGCGAGCATGGCGATCGTGACGACGGCGTTCAGGCCGTCGTCGTTCGAGAAACCCTTGTCGGGCAGCGGTTTTCTGGTGCCGGCGGTCGAGGGCAAGCTGATCAAAGCGGTCACCTTCTCGAGCGCCAAGTGGGGTTGGTATCCCGATGACGTCGTGATGTTGCGCTGCTCGATCGGCCGCCGCGGGGAGGCGTCGTCCTTGCAGCGAAGCGACGAGGAGCTGATCGCCGGCGCGCTGGCCGACCTCGGTTCGATGATCGGCGTGGCTGGCGCGCCGATCGACGCGCTCGTGACCCGGTGGGGTGGCGCGCTGCCGCAGTACGCCGTCGGGCACCTGGAGCGGATCGCGCGGATCAAGGAGGCGGTGGCCGGCGTCGAGGGACTCGCGCTGTGCGGTGCGGCGTACGACGGCATCGGGATTCCCGCCTGCGTCGGCAGCGGCGAGGCTGCCGCGACCCGCGTCCTGCGCGGGCTGGTGCGCGAGGGAGAATGAGCGGCATGAGTGAGAACGCTGCCGAAACTGTCACCGCCTATGTCATGTACGCCGTGTTCCGCTGGCGCGGCGGACTGACCGACCGGGCCGCGGCGGTGTCGGAGGTCGACTCGCTGTTAGGGCAGCTGGCGGAGAAGGGCGTGGTGACCCGGGGCGTCTACAGCATCAGCGGGTTCCGGCCGGACGCCGACTTCATGTTCTGGTGGGTCGCGCCGACGTCCGACGACCTGCAAGAGGCGTACGCGGGGTTCCGGCGCACGGCGCTCGGCCGCGCTTGCGAGCCGGCGTGGTCGGCGATCGGCATCCACCGCGAGGCGGAGTTCAACAAGGCGCACGTGCCGGCGTTCCTGGAAGGCCGGGCGCCGGGCGCATACCTGTGCGTCTACCCCTACAACCGCACGAACGAGTGGTACCTGCTCGAGCCCTCGGAGCGCGGCGCGATGCTGCGCGAGCACGGGGTCATGGGCCGGGAGTATCCCGACGTGCTCGCGAACACGGTGGCCGCGTTCGCCCTCGGCGACTACGAGTTCTTGCTGGCGTTCGAGGCGTCGGAGTTGCATCGCATCGTCGACCTGATGCGGCACCTGCGCGGGGCGCAGGCGCGAGCGCACACCCGGCTGGAGACGCCGTTCTTCACCGGGCCGCGGCTGCCGGTGGCCGACATCGTCGCCTCGCTGCCCTAAGGCTCGCCGCTGCCCTAAGCCTCGCCGCCCTAGGCTCGCCGCTGCCCTAAGCCTCGCCGCTGGGTTAAGCCTCGCCGCTGCCCTAAGCCTCGCCGCTGGGTCCCACGCCAGGCACCCGCGCTCGTCAGGCCGGTTCTCGTGACGTTTACTCACGGAATCCGGTAGCAAACGTCACCGGAACCGCGGTGGCTGACTTCCACAGTCAGTGAACGCGGTCCCCACGACCTGGATTGAGTCGCCCGCGCTGGCAATTGCCGCTGCCAATGTCGGGCACATGAACTCGGCGCTCGCGAAGCTGGCCGCCCGGCAGTCTGGCGTGTTCTCCCGCCAGCAGGCGTTGAGGTTTGGGTACAGCGACAACCAGATCTCGCGGGCGATCAAGGCCGGTGCGTGGATCGTGGGCAGCTCCGGCGTCTACCGGCTGGCCGGAACACCCATGACGTTGACCGCTCGAGGCTGGTTGGTCGTGTTGTCCGCCGGTGATGGAGCGCTGCTGAGCCACCGGGTCGCCGGCTGGTTGCACCAAATCGATGCCGTTCCCGGGTACCGCAAGCTTGACGTCAGCGTGCCAGCGCACCGCCGGCCGCGCGATGCTCCAGGCGCGATCGTGCACCGGGCAGCGCTGACCCGCGCCGACGCCGGCTGGTCGCGGGGCCTGCCCGTCACCTCACCTTTGCGGACCGTCGTCGACCTCGCCCTCACGACGCCCCCGGAGATCGCCTCTCGGATCATCGGCGACGCCGTGCGCACCCAGCTGGTCCCGTTCGAGCGCGTCGAGGAGGCCATTGCCGCGCTGCACCGCAAGCGCGGAGTCGGCCAGGCCCGCGTCGCGCTGCGGCTTTGCGACCCTCGGCTTGAGTCGGTGCTAGAGCATGAGTTGCTCGAGTTGGCTCGGCGTGCTGGGCTCAATCCGGTACCGCAGTTCACCATCACCGAGAACGGGCGCTTCATCGCCCGGGTCGACCTTGCCGTGCCGGGTCTGAAGCTCGCGCTCGAGGCGGACGGCTACGCGACGCACGCGCGACGACCGGGATTCGAACGCGATCGAGAACGACTCTCGCTGCTTCAGGCGGCTGGGTGGACGGTGCTTGCCTTCACTGCGGCTCAGATCCGCGACCGCCCAGAGTGGGTGATCGACGTCATCAGGCGGACGATTGGGCGGCTCGCGGCTTGATCCATCGCGGTTCTGCTGACGTTTCCTACCGGATTCCGTGAGTAAACGTCACCACGACCGGGGTGGGCGTCTACTCGGCCGCGGCCTCAGCCTCGGCCGCGGCCTCGGCCTCGGCCTCGGCCTCGGCGGGCTCGATGGTGAGGCTGATGCTGTTGACGCAGTACCGGTCGTTGGTCGGGGTGTCGTAGCCCTCGCCCTGGAACAGGTGGCCAAGATGCGATCCGCACCGGCGACAGCGGGCCTCGATCCGCCGCATGCCCAGGCTGTTGTCGGGAATTCAGTTCGACCGCGTCGTCGTCCGTGGGCGCGTAGAACGACGGCCAGCCGCAATGCGACTCGAACTTGGCCTCGCTGCGGAACAACTCCGCGTCGCAGGCGCGACAGCGGTACACGCCGACCGTCTTGGTGTCGGTGTACTCCCCGACGAACGGTGGTTCAGTCGCGGCCTGCCGCAAGACCGCGTACTCCCCAGGAGAGAGTTGGGCGCGCCATTCGTCGTCCGATTTCTCGACCTCGTACATAAGCAACGAGCGTACGCGAGCGGTCGCCAGTACCGTGGCCTCCATGGCAGCCTCGCCCGCGATCGAGTTGGACGTCGACGGACGCGCGGTCCGCGTCTCCAATCCCGACAAGGTCTATTTTCCGGCCAGGGGCGAGACCAAGCTCGACCTGGTCAACTATTACCTGAGCGTCGGCGCCGGGCATCGTCCGCGCGCTGCGCGAGCGGCCGTGCATGATGCAGCGCTTTCCGGACGGCGTCGCGGGCGAGGCGATCTATCAAAAGCGGGTGCCCGACCGGCGTCCGGACTGGGTGCAGTCGGCGCGGGTCAGCTTTCCGAGCGGGCGGCACGCCGACGAACTTTGCGTCACCGAGATCGCCGCGGTTGCGTGGGCGGCGAACCTCGGCACGATCGTGTTCCACCCGTGGCCGTCGCGGCGGGCCGACACCGAGCACCCTGATGAGATGCGCGTCGACCTCGATCCCCAGCCGGGCACCGATTTCGACGACGCGCGCCGGCTTGCTCGCGGCGTCCGAGAGCTGCTCGACGAGGTCGGGTACGTCGGCTACCCGAAGACCTCCGGCGGTCGGGGGATTCACATCTACGTGCGGCTGCGCCCCGAGTGGACGTTCACCGAAGTCCGGCGCGGCGTGCTCGCGTTCTCGCGGGAAGTGGAGCGCCGAATGCCCGACCTCGCCACCACGAAGTGGTGGAAGGAGGAGCGCGGCGAGAAGGTTTTCCTTGACTACAACCAAAACGCGCGCGATCGCACCATCGCCGCCGCGTACAGCGTGCGCGCGTTTCCCGACGCCACCGTCTCCACTCCGGTGACGTGGGACGAGTTGGACGACGTCGACCCGCGCGACTTCACGATCGCGACCGTTCCCGCGCGGGTCGCCGAACGGGGCGACCTGCACGAGCACATCGACGACGTGGCGCATGACTTGACGCCGCTGCTCGAGATGGCAGACCGCGACGAGCGCGACCACGGTTTGGGCGACGCGCCTTACCCGCCGAACTTCCCCAAGATGGAGGGCGAGCCGGCGCGGGTGCAGCCAAGCCGGGCGCGCAAGCAGGACTAGTCGTCGAGCACGATGGTGCGCGCGGCGATGGCCGCGCCGCGTGCGCCGGCCATGTCGAGGTCGGCCACCACGGCGAACTGGGCGACCTCGAGTTGCTCGGCGCGCAACGCGGTGTGGACCTTGACGCGGGACAGGAACCACTCGCGAAAACCGGCCGACGCCTCGACGACGCCGCCGCCGATGAAGTACGCGCTGGGGTCGGTGAAGTTGCTGGCGAGGGTGAACAGCCGGCCGAGCGCCATCGCCTGCTGCTCGAAGATGTGCGTCGCGAGCGGGTCGCCTTGCTCGCCGAGCGCGCGCACCCGCTTCGCCGCCGTGTGCGGGTCGAGGCCGCGCAACTCGTGGTCTGGAAAGCGGGTCAGCCAATACGGCAGCAGGTTCTTCTCGATCCCGGTCAGCGACGCGACGCTCTCGACGTCCCCGGAAAGCCCGCAGTTGCAGGTCGGGACAGGTTGGCCGTCGTCGAGCAGCCCTTCCATCGGGATGTGCACGTGTCCGAGCTCGCCGGCCATGCCAGCCGCGCCGCGGATCACCCGCCCCGCCTCGATGAGGCCACCGCCAAGCCCGGTGCCGACGATCGCCGACACCGAGGAGTGGTGTGCGGCTTCGGCGCCGAAAAACGCGTAGTGGGCGTAGAGCGCGGCCGCGTTGCCGTCGTTGTTGTAGACGACCGGGACGCCGAGGTGCTTCTCCAGCGCGCCGCGGAAGTCGAAGCCGCGCCACGCGGGTTGGGAGAAGTTGGTCGCGCCCTTCGACGAGATCACGCCGTCGGCGCTGGCCGGCCCGGGAGTGTCAAGGCCGATGGCGCGGACGAAGGCGCGCGGGGTGCCGGTGAGGTCGAGGATGCGCTCGAAGCTCTCCGCCAGGCTGGCGACGGCTACCTCGGGGCCGTCGGTCACCCGGCTGGCGTTCTCGACGAGCCGGTTGACCAGGAACTCGCCGTCCTCGGTGAGCACGGTGGCGTTGTTGCACGTGCCCCCGTTGTCGAGCCCGACGACGACCCAGTCGGAGTCCGCCATTGCCGTCCCTTGTTCAGTGCCGCGCGCCGAGTTCTGGTGATGGTGATTGTAGGAGAACGCAGGCCGCCGCGTTCAGCTGAACGGGTGACTCCTGGCGGTCACACTGCCCATGGGGACTCACTCGCCGGAAAGCACGTCCGCGAGGTCGAAGCGCACCGGGCGCTCAAGCTGCTCGTACGTGCACGACGCTGGCTCGCGATCTGGCCGCCAGCGCCGGAATTGCGTGGTGTGCCGGAACCGTCCGCCTTCCATGTGGTCGTACGCGACCTCGCACACCAGCTCCGGACGCAAGGCGACCCAGCTCAAGTCTTTGCCGGCGTTCCACCGGGTCACCCCGCCCGGACGCCGGTCGCCGACCTCGGCCGAAACCGCCGGGCCCCACGGATGTGTCGATTCGTCCATGCGGTACGGCTCGAGCTCCGAGATCAACTCCCGGCGCCGCGCCGCCGAGAACGCGCCGCACACGCCGACGTGCTGCAACGCGCCGTCGGCGTTGTACAGACCGAGCATCAACGATCCGACAGCGGTGCCTGCCGCCGACGCCCGATGCCAGCGGAATCCCGCGACGACGCAGTCGGCCGTGCGCTCGTGCTTGATCTTCACCATCACCCGTTGGTCGGGTTGATAGGTGAGCTGCGGCGACTTCGCCACCACACCGTCGAGGCCGGCCCCCTCGAAGACCTCGAACCAGCGCTGCGCCAACTCCACCGAGTCGGTCGCCGGTGTGAGCAGCACCCGAGAGTCGGACGACGTGAGCGTGCCAGCCAGCAGTTCGCGTCGCCGCGCGAACGGTTCGCTCATCAACGAATCGTCGCCAAGAGCAAGCAGGTCGAACGCGACGAACGACGCCGGCGTCTCCGTCGCGAGCTTGCGCACCCGCGACTCGGCGGGATGGATGCGCTGCAACAACGCCTCGAAATCAAGGGAGTCGCCGGTCACGATCACGATCTCGCCGTCGACGACGCATCGGTCTGGCAGGTTGGCTCGAACCGCCTCGACCACCTCGGGGAAGTATCGCGTCAGCGGCTTCTCGTTGCGCGAGCCCAACTCCACCTCGTCGCCGTCGCGAAACACGATGCAGCGAAAACCGTCCCACTTCGGCTCGTAAACCAACCCGGGAGGGATCGCGGGCTGCGACTTCGCGAGCATCGGCTTCACCGGCGGCAGCACGGGCAGTTTCAACGTCGCACCTCGTATCGCGCGTAGAGCAGGTCGTCGTCGTCGAGCAGCAACTGCGTCAGCCGCATCGGCGCCGGCGGCGAGATGATCGGGCCGTCGAGAATGCGCCGGGCCGGGCCGCCGACCAGCATGGGGGAGATGGTGAGGCACAACTCGTCGAGCGCGCCGAACTCGACCGCCGACGCCAAGAATGTCGGTCCGCCCTCGCACAGCAAGCGAGTCAGACCCAGATCGGCGAGCGCTTTCACCATCAGCGCCGGATCGACCACCCGCGGGCCGGCCACGATCACGTCTGCCACGTCCTTCGCCGCGCGCAGGAGATCCTGCGGCGCCGCCTCGCACGTGACGACGATCGGCCGCTGCCGAGCTTCGGTGAAGTAGCGCGACGAGAAGTCCAGCCGCAACTGGTTCGACACCACGGCCATCCTGGGCGCAGGAGGTTGCCCTGCCGCCGCGCGCAGCGCCTGGTATTCCTCGCGCGCCCGCGCGGGACCGTAGCCTTCGGCCACCACCGTTCCCGCGCCTGCGATGACGACGTCCGACAGCGCCCGCAGCAGCCCCAAAACCCTTTGGTCGGTGGAATTCCCGAGCCCACCGGCATGCCCGTCGACCGTGGCCGCGCCGTCCGCGCTCTCGATCATGTTGCCGCGCAACCACGGGCCGCGCCCGGGATACGCGTATGCCGCCACCGCGTCGATGTCATCCGCCGGGTCTGGGAGCAGTCGCCGCATCGCCACAGTCAATCAGCCGGACGACGTCTGGCGCCCGAGGATTGCCACCGACGTCGGGGGCAGCCGCAGCAAGCCGTCGCGAATGGAAGCGGCGCTGGACGCGAGCAACAACCGCGCTTCGTCAGGATCGTGCACCGCGTCGGCAGCTCCGAAGTTCGCCACCACGACCAGCGGCCCGTAGTCCGCCACGAGGACGCGGGAGCGCTCCTCCACCGACACCGTGGGGAATTCGCCCGACCGCAGCGCGGGGTTCGCCCGACGCAGTGCGATGAGATCGCGGTGCCAGCGCAACACGTCATCATGCGGGGCGCTCGAGACCTCGTCCCAGTCGAGCGTCGAGCGACGCATCGTCTCGACGTCTTGCGGGTCGGGCACCTGCGACGGCTCCCAGCCGAAAGCCTTGAACTCGTTGCGTCGACCCCGGCGCACTGACTCCGCCAACTGCGGGTCCTGATGGTCGGTGAAGTATTGCCACGGCGTCGAGGCGGCCCACTCCTCGCCCATGAACAGCATCGGCGTGAACGGCGAGAGCAACGTCAGTGCCGCCGTCACCTTCACCAAATCGGACGACGTGAGTGCCGCGATGCGCTCCCCGCGCGCCCGGTTGCCGATCTGGTCGTGGTTTTGCGCATAGCCCAGCAGCCGCGTCGCCGGCGCCGCTGACGGCAGCGGTCGCCCGTGCCGCCGACGACGATGCGCGGAGTGGTTGCCCGCGTAGACGAAGCCACGCGACAGCGCGGTCGCCAGCTGGCCCACCGCGCCGAAATCCTCGTAGTAGCCGAAGGTCTCGGCCGTGACCACGGAGTGCAGCGCATGGTGGAAGTCGTCACTCCATTGGGCGTCGATTGCGTAGCCGCCGACCTCGCGCGGCGAGATGAGACGGGGATCGTTGAGGTCGGACTCCGCGATGAGCCACAACGGCCGGTCCAACTCGCGCGACAAGCCGGCGACCGAGACCGCGAGCTCCTCGAGAAGGTGCGTCGCGGACGTGTCGACGATCGCGTGCACCGCGTCGAGCCGTAACGCGTCGAAACGGTAGTCCCGCAACCACATCAGCGCATTGTCGACGAAGTAGCGCCGCACATCGTCGGAGTCGGCGTCGGAGAAGTTCACGGCCTGGCCCCACGGCGTCGCGAACTTGTCGGTGAAGTACGGGCCGTATCTCGACAGCACGTTCCCGTCGGGACCAAGGTGGTTGTAGACCACGTCGAGGACCACCCGAAGCCCGCGGGCGTGGCACGCGTCGACGAACCGCTTCAGGCCTTCGGGACCGCCGTATGAGTCCTGCACCGCGTAAGGGAAGACGCCGTCGTATCCCCAGCCGCGCGCACCCGGAAAGGCGGCCACCGGTAACAACTCGACGAAGTCGACGCCGAGCGACACCAGATGGTCGAGGCGTGCGATCGCAGCGTCGAACGTGCCCTCCCGCGTGAAGGTCCCGACGTGCGACTCGTAGATGACGGATCCGAGCAAGGCCGCGCCCGACCAGGAGTCGCATTCCCACCGAAACGACGCGTGGTCGACAAGCCGCGACGGCCCATGCACACCGGCCGGTTGCCAGCCCGATCGCGGGTCGGGCAGCGGCTCGCCGCCGTCCAAACAGAATCGGTAGTCGACGGGCGGGATGACGTCCACCTCGGCAAGCCACCAACCGTGACCGGCGCCGTTCATCGGCAGTCGTTCGTCGCCGATCAGCAACTCAACGCGGGCCGCATTGGGCGCCCAGACAGAGAAGGGGGTCATCGGCTCCGGCCGCGTGCTCGAATCGTCGCCAGTGCGCCCAGCAATCCGATGAAGAACGGGACGAAGCAGCCGAGCGGGCGACGCCGCGGAATCTGCAGGAACATCTCTGACTCCCTTTAACTCGCTAGTCGGTGACGCTGACGGCGGGCACCAGCAACGCGACACACGAGCCTGCGAGGAGATCGCGCAACGGCGTCTCGCCCCCAGCATGCTCGCGGCCGCTCAAAGCGTCGACCCATGCGCGACGCGGGATCGCCAAGGTCGTCTCGCGCCAGCCACCCTCGCGCCGCAGCCGCGCGGAGAACCGGGTCGCGAGCGTCACGAGCTGCTCAGAGCGGGCGAACGCGACCACGTGGTCGGCGGCCGGTCCGGCGGCCCGCAGCGGAGAGTACGAGGAGAACCAGTCGGGATGGTCGCGGCGCAACCGCAACGCCACCGCCGTGGTCCGCAGCTTGTCGTCGAGCAGCGAGTCGAGCGCCTCGCGGCGCACGCCGAAGTCGACAGCGCCACGGTTGTCGGGGTCGACCAGCGTGAAGGTCGCCAACTCGCAGCCTTGATAGACGTCGGGGATCCCCGGCATCGTCAGCTGAATCAGCTTCTGCGCCAGCGAATTCGCCGCTGCGGCGGGTTCGATCGTCGCGACGAACAGGCCGACGTCGGCGAGCAAGCCGTCGTCGTCGAACACTGCCGCCACAAAGTCACGCACCGCGCGGTCGTAGCGCTCGTCGGGGGAGTGCCAGCCGGTGGCGAGCTTCGCCTCGCGGGTCGCCTTTTCCATGTAGCGCGTCGCCCGTTCGACGTCGAGCGGCCACGCGCCGATCAACGTCTGCCAGAAGAAGTAACCGGTGCGCGCGTCGGGGCAGCCCAGCTTCTCGCCGATCGGCATCCAACGGGCCACCGCGGCCGCCCACTCGTCGGCGACCTCGGAGAGGACGCTGATGCGAGCCCGAACGTCCTCGGATCGTTTGGTGTCATGCGTCGACAGCGTCGTCATCGCGGTCGGCCAGCGCTCCTGCAGGGTCGCCGCGAAGTCGTGAAAGTCATCGAGGCCGACGCCGAAGCGACCGGGATCCCCGCCCACCTCGTTGAGCGACAGCAGCCGGGCGTGCCGGTAAAAGGCGGTGTCCTCGACACCCTTGGCGAACACCGCAGCGGCCGCTTGCGCGAACCGGGTGGCGAATTCGCCGCCGTCGAGCGCGTGGATCGACACGAGCTCGATTTCCCTTGCCAGCGAGGGATTCTCGGCCGTCGCTTGTGACACCGCATGTTCCAGGGCGTCGACGGTGAACGACGAGCTTTCAAACGGCCGGTAAACCTCGAGCCGGCCCAACACGTCGCGAACCGCGTCTCGCACCGCGTCGTCGCGCGCGGCCGGGTCATGCGCGCTCAGCAACCGGGCCAGCCGGTTGATCTCCGGCGCCAGCACGTCCCGCATGATCTCGCGCTTGCCGTCTCGCGCCACGCTGGCGAAGTCCGCGGTGTCGCCGGTGACATCGGTGTAGATGACCGACAACGCCGGTTCGCCAGTGGGGTCGACCAACAGCGAGTTGACGATCGTGAGCGACTCGTAGCCCGAGGTGCCCGCCGCGCGCCAGTCAGGCGGCAGCGGCTCGCGGTGCGCGAGGATCTTCTCGACCACGGTCCAGGTCGAGTCGGTCGCGTCCGCCAGCCGCGCGAGGTACCCGCCCGGGTCGGCCAGCCCATCGGGATGGTCGATGCGCAAACCGTCGACCAGGCCGCGCCGCACCAGGTCGACGACGACCGCGTGCGTTTCCTCGAACACGGCGGGGTCCTCGACCCGCACGCCGATCAGCGTGGTGATGTCCATGAACCGGCGGTAGTTCAAGTCATACGACGCGGCTCGCCAGTCGGCGAGCCGGTAGTGCTGCGCGTCGAGCAACTCTTCCAGCGGCAAGTCGCCGGTGCCCTCGGCCAACGGGAACCGGTGATCGAAGTAGCGCACCGCGACCGCCTCGCCACGCCGACGCTCGACCGAGAGCCGGGGGAGGTTCTGGTTGAGCGGGCCGTCAAGCACCGGCAGCACCACGCGCCCGCGCCCGGCGTCCCAGTCGATGTCGAACCAGCTCGCGAATTCGCTGGTCCGGCCCTCCCGCAGCACCGACCACAGCGCGCGGTTCAGCGACTCGGGAACCGGGATCGCCATGTGATTCGGCACGATGTCGAGCACGACGCCGACGCCGTGCGCTCGCAACGCCTTCACGAGCGTCGCAAACGCGCGGCCGCCACCGAGTTCGGGGTTGACGTGCGCGTGATCGACGACGTCGTAGCCGTGTGTGGACCCGGTGCCTGCGCCGAGGATCGGGGACAGGTAGGCGTGCGTGACGCCAAGCTCGCCGAGGTAGTCGGCAAGAGCGGCCGCGTCGGCGAACTTCAACTGCGGCCCGAGCTGCAGCCGGTACGTCGAGCGGATCGGCGAGCCTTCGACCGGGTTAGAGAGCACGTCGCAACACCAACACCGCGCGGGCCTCGACGTCCACCGTCCCCTCCGCCTTCAGCGACGGTCGGTCGATGTCGAGCGGGCTGGTCGTGTCGACGACGATCTCCCACCGCTCGCCGTAATCGGACGACGGCAAGGTGAACCCGATCGACGTGTCGGCCGCGTTGAACAGCAGCAGGAACGAGTCGTCCTTCACCTTCTGACCACGGGGATCCGGCGACGGGATCGCGTCGCCGTTCAGGAACACGGCCATCGATCTCGCGTAGCCGGTGTCCCAGTCCTGCTCCGTCATCTCGTCGCCCGACGGTGTGAACCACGCGATGTCGCGCAGTTGCTCACCTATGTGGTGCACCGGCCGGCCGTTGAAGAAACGGCGACGGCGGAACACCGGGTGCTCCTTGCGGAGCTTGGCCAACGTGCAGGTGAACTTCAACTGCACGTCGTGGCGTGACGGCATCGACCAGTCGACCCAGGAAATCTCGTTGTCTTGGCAGTACGCGTTGTTGTTGCCGTCTTGCGTGCGGCCGAACTCGTCCCCATACACCAACATCGGAACGCCCTGTGACACGAGCAGCGTGGCGAGGAAGTTTCGCTTCTGCTGCTCGCGCAGCGCCAGTGATCTCGACGTCGTCGGTCGCGCCTTCGGCGCCGCAGTTCCAGGACCGATTGTCGTCGGTGCCGTCGCGACCCTCCTCGCCGTTCGCCTCGTTGTGCTTGTCGTTGTACGAGACGAGGTCTTGCAAGGTGAAGCCGTCATGCGCGGTGACGAAGTTGATCGAGGCCATCGGTCGGCGGCCGGAGTGGGCGTACAGGTCGCTGGAGCCGGTCAGCCGGGAGGCGAACTCGCCGAGCGTCGCGGACTCGCCCCGCCAGAAGTCGCGCACGGTGTCGCGGTACTTGCCGTTCCACTCGCTCCACATCGGAGGGAAGTTGCCGACCTGGTAGCCGCCTTCGCCGACGTCCCAGGGTTCTGCGATGAGCTTGACCTGGCTTACCACCGGGTCTTGCTGCACGAGGTCGAAGAACGCCGACAGCCGGTCCACGTCATGCAGCTCACGGGCCAGCACTGACGCGAGGTCGAAGCGGAAACCGTCGACGTGCATCTCGACGATCCAGTACCGCAGTGAGTCCATGATCAGCTGGAGCGAGTGCGGGTTGCGCGCGTTGAGGCTGTTGCCGGTGCCCGTGTAGTCCATGTACATCGCCGGGTTGTCGTCGACCAGCCGGTAGTACGCCGCGTTGTCGAGGCCCCGAAACGACAGGGTCGGGCCGAGGTGGTTGCCCTCCGCGGTGTGGTTGTAGACGACGTCCAGGATCACCTCGATGCCGGCCTCGTGCAGGGTCCGCACCATCGCCTTGAACTCCTGCACCTGCTCGCCGCGGTCGCCGGACGACGAGTAGCCGTTGTGCGGCGCCAGGAATCCGATCGTGTTGTAGCCCCAGTAGTTCGACAGGCCCTTCTCGTGCAGCGCGCTGTCGGTGACGAACTGGTGCACGGGCATGAGTTCGACGGCGGTGATGCCGAGCCCGGTGAGGTGGTCGATCATGACCGGGTGCGACAGGCCCGCGTAGGTTCCGCGGATCCGCTGCGGTATGTCGGGATGGCTGATCGTCATGCCTTTGACGTGCGTCTCGTAGATCAGCGACTCGTGATAGGGCACGTTGAGCTGGTGATCGTTTCGCCAGTCGAAATAGGGGTTGATGACCACCGAGGTCATCATGTGGGGCGCTGAGTCGTCGTCATTGCGCTCGTCGGGCGCGCCGAACCGGTAGCCGAACAGCGACTCATCCCAGTCGATCTTGCCCTCGATCGCCTTCGCGTAAGGGTCGAGCAGGAGCTTGTTCGGGTTGCATCGGTGACCCTGGGCGGGGTCGTAGGGGCCGTTCACCCGATAGCCGTATCGCTGGCCGGGGCCGACATCGGGCAGGTGGCCGTGCCAGACGAAGGCGTCGTATTCGGGCAGCTCGACGCGGGTCTCGGCGCCTTCGTCGTCGAACAGGCAGAGCTCGACGGATTCGGCGACCTCGCTGAACACCGCGAAGTTGGTGCCCGCGCCGTCATACGTGGCGCCAAGCGGGTAGGGCGTGCCGGGCCAAGTCTCGATCTTCATACTCGCCATTCAATCCTGCCGTCAGGGCAGGGTGGCAAGTCCGGCCACGCCTGCTACCGGTGCAACCTCCCCCTAACTGGGCGCGCTGAATCAGCAACCTCGGGCATGCCGACCGCGTCTGTAGGGATGTCTGCGGACATGTCCGTGGCCGCGATCGGCCGGGGGCGGGTCGGCGACACGGCAAGAGTGATTAATTGCGTCAAATCGCCGACGATCGGCCGCTCGTGACGCAGACTGGAGACATCGGTGCGACGGAATGGACGGCGACACGGTGCGTGACGGAAGGCGGGGGACCGCCGCCCTTGCCCGGCGAATCCTGCCCGCCGCGTTCGCGGTGTTGCTCGGCGCCGGCCTCGTTGCGTGCCAAAGTGGCTCCTCGGCCACGCTGGGCGCGCCGTCGTCGACGGTCGCCGCTCCGTCCAGCAAGGCGCCCGTTCCCGCCGCCTCGGTCGCCGTCCAGCCCGCCGACGGCGCGACCGATGTCGCGATCGACCAACAGGTCAAGGTCAGCGCCGACGGCGGAAAACTCACCCAGGTCGCGGTTGAGGACGTCGACGGCGACCAGGTGCCTGGCGCCGCGGCCACCGGCGGGTCCTGGGTGAGCGCCGGCGGCCTGATCCCGTCGACGACCTACAAGGTCAGCGCCACCGCCACCAACGCCGCGGGCGAGCCGACGACGCTCACCAGCACGTTCACCACCGCCGCCCCCGCGAAGGTGCTCGGCTCGAAGGTCGCGCCGCTGGAGGGCGAGACCGTCGGCGTCGGCATGCCGATCGTCGTCTACTTCACCGCCCCGGTGACCGACCGCGCGGCCGTCGAGAAGCGCCTGCGCGTCGAGGAGTCGACGCAGGTGCTCGGCGCGTGGCACTGGTACAGCAACACCGAGGTGCACTACCGGCCGGCGCAGTACTGGCCGCCCGGCGAGCAGGTCACCGTCACCGTCGGCATCAAGGGCGTCAACGCCGGCAACGGCGTGTGGGGCGTCAACGACCGGATCGTGCATTTCCAGGTCGGCGACTCGCACATCACCACCGTCGACGCGAAGGCCGATCGGATGACCGTGCAAGTCAACGGCCAGACGGTGAAGCAGGTGCCGGTGAGTCTCGGCCGCGACAAGTACCCCACGACGTCCGGCATCCACGTGGTCTTGGAGAAGACCCCGTCGATCGTCATGGACTCCGCGACGGTCGGCATTCCCAAGGGGAGTCCCGACTACTACAAGGAGACCGTCTTGTGGGACGTGCGGATCTCCTGGTCGGGTGAGTTCGTGCACGCGGCGCCGTGGTCGGTCGCCGACCAGGGGCACGACAACGTCAGCCACGGCTGCGTCAACGCGAGCCCCGCCGACGCGCAGTGGTTCTATGACTTCTCGCGCCGCGGCGACATCGTCCAGGTGTTCAACACGCCGCGCAAACTCGAGAGCCAAAACGGCTGGACCGACTGGAACATGTCGTGGCAGCAGTGGTTGGCGGGCAGCGCCGTCGACAACGGCGCCACCAGCTCCGCCCCGCCGCCGCCGGGCACGCCGGCCTCGCCGAGTTCGAACGCTTAGGCGCTGCGCGACACCAGCTTGAGCTTCGGCCGGGCGTCGAGCCAGGTCTCGAGCTCGTCCGCCGGCAGCGCCCGGGAGAAGTAGTAGCCCTGCGAGACATCGCAGCCGGACGCCGCCAAATGACCCGCGGTGATCTCGTTCTCGACGCCCTCCGCCACCAGGCGCATGCCGAGGGAGTGCGCGAGGGCGATGGTCGACCGGACGATCGCGGCCGCCTTGGGGTCTTCCGCCATCGGCTGCACGAACGAGCGGTCGAGCTTCAACTCGTCGATCGGCAGCTCGCGCAGGTAGGCGAGCGAGGAGTAACCGGTGCCGTAGTCGTCGACCGCGACCCTGACACCAAGCTCGCGCAGGTGGGTCAGGATCTCGCGCGCGCGCTCGCGGTCGCCCATCAAGAAGTCCTCGGTGATCTCAAGCTCCAGCGCGGACGCCGGCAGTGCGCGCTCTGCCAGCAGCGCCCGCACGCGCGCCGGCAGCTCGAGGTCGACCAGCGATGACGCCGAGAGGTTGACGGCGACCGACAGGCGCCGTCCGGCTGACCGCCAGCGCACGACCTGGTCAAGCGACTGCTCCAGGACGGCGATCGTCAGCTCGCGCATCAGGCCGGCGTCCTCGGCGAGCGGCAGGAAGACGTCCGGGGACAGCAGGCCGCGCTCCGGGTGCTTCCAGCGGACCAGCGCCTCGACGCCGGACACCGCGGCGGTCTTGGAGTCGACCTTGGGCTGGTAGTGGAGGACGAGCTGACGGGCGTAGATCGTCTCGCGCAGCTGCTCGATCGTGCGCAGCCGGTCGTGTCCGCCGAGGCTGTCGTAGGCCTCGCTGTAGACGCGGTAGCCATCCTGCATGCCCTTGGCCGCGTACATCGCGATGTCGGCGCGGCGCAGCAGGGTCGAGACCTCGTGGCCGTGCGCGGGGACGAGCGCGACACCGATGCTCGCGGCGACCCGCACGGTGACGTCGTCCACCACGAAAGGCGCGAGGAGCGCGGCGTTGATCCGCCCGGCCAGCGTCGCGGCGCCGGCGACGTCCACCTCGACCGCGAAGATGGCGAACTCGTCGCCGCCGAGGCGGGCCAGCAGGTCGCGCTCGCGGTGAACCGCCTCGCGCAACCGGGCGGCCACCTGCCGCAGCAGGTCGTCGCCGGCGTGGTGGCCGAGCGAGTCGTTGATGTCTTTGAAGCGGTCGAGGTCGAGCAGCAGCAGCGCGCCGCGCTCGTCCTCGCGCCGGGCGAGGTGGGACTCGACATGCTCGTAGAAGGCGCGCCGGTTGGGCAGGTTGGTCAGCTCGTCGGTGAGCGCCAATTGGCGGCTGTGCGACAGCAGGCGGACCTCGCCGAACGTGACGACGAGCCGCCCGATCGCGGCGACGACAGTGCCGGCCGCCAGACCGATCGCCACCGAGTGCAACGGGTGGCTGTGACCGTAGACCAGCAGCCCGACCGCGCAGAGGGTGGCTCCGACCGGGATGCCGAGCAGCACCGCGTTCGGTAGCGGCGTGCCGGTCGGTTTGCGCGAGCGCCCAGGGGCCAACGCCATCACCGCTGTCGCGAGCAGCCAGGCGGCGTCGAGCACCGTGCCCGGCGTGTACTCGTTGTGCTGGACCATGAAGACGAACGCGATGTCGGCGACGCCGAAGAGCGCCAACCCGCCGACGAAGAACCACAGCCCGGCGGGCGGCCGCCAGTTGAACATCGCGAGCACCGCGGTCGCGACGAGCAGCAGCAAGATGTCGAGGATCGGGTAGGCGACCGTGACGACCACGCTGACGACGCCGCTGGCGTCCATCGACATCACCGGGCCGACCAACGCGGCGGCGAGGGCGGCGACCGCGAGGCCGCCGACGATGCCGTCGAGCCACACACTGAGGGGCAGCCGCTCGGCGATGTCGCGCATCACCAACAACAAGGCGACGAAAGCGCAGACGTAGAAGCCGATCCAGAACACATTCGGGACGACGTTCGCCGCGTCGTCCATGTTGTTCACGGCTTTGCTGCCGTGCCCGCCGACGAACGCGGCGAGGTACACGTCGCCGAGGCCGTAAAGCGCGAGCCCGAACGCGAGCACCCGCCAGCTGCGGCGATACGCGGTGGAGCGGTTGGCCCGCAGAAGGCAGACGAACGCGCTCACCTCGTAGGCGATCGGGTCGAGGATCCCGTCGAAGAAGCCGTCGAACCCGCTCCGCGCGCGGATGCCGGGGACGGTCGAGATCACGAAGCCGACGACCGTGGCCACCGCGAGCGCGGCGAGGCTGATGCGGACGACGAGTTGGCGGCGCGACGTGGCGCCCAGTGCGGCTGCGAACCGGCGGGCGAGTTGGTTCATGCGGCCATCCCCGGACCGCTGGCGTGCGCCATAGATCGGATGGTGACGAGGGAACGGTTCCACGCACAGACCCGGCTGGCGGCATGGGTGCTGGCTGTTTCGTTGTCCTCGATTGAGCCGACCGGCGGCGCCCGAGGCGCCGTCCGGGCTATGGCGACGGCGTTCGCGCGTCGCGGCAGAGCGCCTCCGCCGCCGTGGCCCAGGCGGCGACCGGCGAGTCGATCACGATCAGCCAAACTCGTCGCGACCTAGACGGCGAGCAACCGGCGCGTTCATCCGGTGAGCGACTTGCGCACCGTGTCTGCGATTCGTTCGGGCGAGGGGATGGCCAGGTCCTCCAGCGCGTCGGCGGCGGGCAGCGGCATGTGGGGCGTCGTGATGCGCACGATCGGCCCGTCGAGGATCGCGAATGCCTCGTCGCCGACGATCGAGACGATCTCGGCGCCCCAGCCGCACAGCCGCGGGTTCTCCTCGACGGTGAACAGCCGACCGGTCTTGTGAGACCGACGCGAGGATCGTCCGGGTGTCGAGCGGCACCAGGATGCGCACGTCGACGACCTCGCGCTCCGATGCCGTCGCTCGGCCAGGCTGCTCGGCCGCGGCGAGCGCGCGCGGCACCATCGCCGCCAGCGCGACGATCGTCGCGTCGTCGCCGCGCGCCGAAGCACCTTCGCCGTGCCGAGCGTGTCGACGATTTCGCCGTCGGGCACTTCGCCCTTGCTCGCGTAGAGCGCCTTGTGCTCGAAGAAGAGCACCGGGTCGGGGTCTCGGATCGCGGCGGCGAACAGGCCGACGACGTCGGCCGGAGTCGACGGCGCGACGACCTTGACGCCCGGGATCGCCATCGCCCAGTTCTCGATCGACTGCGAGTGCTGCGCGCCGAACCGCAGCCCGCCGCCGTTGCCGGTCCGGATCACCAGCGGCAGGGAGACCTGGCCGTTCGGTCATGTACCGGGTCTTCGCGATCTCGTTGGCGACGATGTCCCAGCAGACGCGCGAAGAAGTCGGCGAACATGATCTCGGCGATCGGCCGCAGGCCGGTCATCGCCGCACCCATCGCGGCGCCGAGGATCGCCTGCTCGGAGATCGGCGTGTCGACGCACCCGGCGCGGGCCGAACTCGTCGAACAGCCCGGCGGTCGCCTTGAAGACGCCGCCGGCGCGCGCCGATGTCCTCGCCGAGGAGCACGACCGCGCTCGTCGCGCGCGCATCTCCTGCGCGATCGCCGCGGGCGACGGCCGTCGCGGTAGCGTCAGTTCCGCCATGCCGAACCTCCGTCCGCCCACACGTCGGTCATCAGGCGGCTCGCGCCGGGCGGCGGTCGCCGGCCTTCGCCTCTTCGGTCGCGTGCGTCGACCTCGGCTGCGCGTCCCGTGTCGATGCCGTCCAGTTCGGCCTCTGTCGACGCCCGCGTCGAGCAGCCGTGCCGCGGTACAGCGTGATCGGGTCGTGGGCCAGCCACGCGTCGACCTCTGCCTCCGGCCGGTACTTGCCCGGATCGGCCCGCGAGTGGCCGCCGTGGCGGTAGGTCACGCGCCTCGATGAGCGACGGTCCGTCGCCGCTGCGGGCCCGCTCCAGCGCTGTCGACGCGGTGAGGTACACCGCGTCGGCGTCGTTGCCGTCGACGACGATCGGCTCGAGGCCGATACGCCGCCGCGCGGTCGGCCGCCGGACTGCGGCACCGACGTGACGTCGCCGATGGACGTGTACTCCATGTAGAGGTTGTTCTCGCAGACGAAGACGACCGGGCAGCTTCCAAACGGCAGCCAAGTTGAGCGCCTCGTGGAACGCGCCGATGTTGGTCGTGCCGTCGCCGAAGAAGCGACCGCGACCTGACTCGGACCCCGGTACTGCGCCGACCAGGCCGCGCCGAGGGCGATCGTCAGGTGCGCGCCGACGATGGCGTAAGAGCCCATCATGCCGTGCTCGACGCTCGGTGAGGTGCATCGAGCCGCCCTTGCCGGCCATCAAGCCCGTTCGCCGGCCCGAGCAGCTCTCCCATCACGGCGGTCATCGGCGACGCCGCGGGCGAGCGTGTGCGCGTGGCCGCGGTAGGTGGCGAAGGTGTAGTCGGTCGGCTCGCATCGCGCTCGCCGAACCCGGCCGCAACAGCCTCCATGCCGAGCGACAGGTGGCTGGTGCCCTTCACCAGGCTCTGCATGAACAGGTCGTAGGCGCGCTTCTCGAAGCGCCGCATCCGTACCGTTGGCGGTAGAGCGCCAGCGCCACGTCGGGTGGCACCGACGCCGTCCGGCCGGTCGGAGGACGGCTGGATCGACTCCGGGCGGTCCCGCGGCGACCGACGTCTCGGGGGTCGAGGGAGTCATGAGCGACGCTCCGCGGCAGCACGCGAGTTCGCCGAGCTCTGGACGTCGTCACCGTGCGCCGCCGCCAGGTGATTGTTCAGATGCGACTGCGTTTCGCGAAGCGTCGGCAGCGGTACCCGCCGACGGCGATAGTAGCGCGGGCCGGCGACCAGCAACTCCTCCGCCGGGAACTTGGTGATGACCTCGCAGCCGTCCGCCGTGACGACGACCTCCTCCTCGATGCGGGCCGCAGACCAGCCGTCCTTGGCCGGCCAGTACGTCTCAAGGGCGAAGACCATGCCCTCCTCGAGCACCTCGGGGTGGTCGAACGAGGTGAGCCGGCTGAAGATCGGCCGTTCCCAGATGGACAGGCCCACACCGTGGCCGTACTGCAGTCCGAACGCCGCCTCCTCGTCGGGGAAGCCGAACTCGGTGCGCGGCGGCCACACCGGCGCGATGTCGGCCGTGGTCGCGCCGGGCGCACGAGAGCGATGGCGCGTCGATGTACTCCGGCAGCGCACGTACGCGTCGCGCTGGGCGGCGGAGGCGCTGCCGACCGCGAAGGTGCGGTAGTAGCAGGTGCGATAGCCGTTGAAGCTGTGCAGGATGTCGAAGAACGCCGGGTCACCGGGCCGGATGAGCCGGTCGCTGTAGACGTGTGGATGCGGTGCACACCGCTCCCCGGAGATCGCGTTGACACCTTCGACGTGTTCGGAACCCAGGTCGTACAGCGTCTTGCTCACCAGGCCGACACACTCGTTCTCACGCACGCCGGGCCGCAGGAACTCGTACAGGTCTTCGTAGGCGGCGTCGACCATCGCCGCCGCGGTGGCAGCAGCGAGATCTCGTCGGCGGTCTTGATGCGGCGAGCCTCGAGGAAGACCTGCTGACCGTCGACGACGCTCGAGCCCGAGCTTCTGCAGCGCGAACAGCACCGGCATCTCGACGATGTCGACGCCGATCGGCTCGGCGGTGAGGCCGCGGGCGGCGAGTTCGGCGTCGAATCTTGCCGGCCACATCCTCCGCACGGCCGGCGGCGGGTGCGATCGCTCCACGCAGCGTCGACAGGCCGGCGCGCGCAGCCCGCCGGCGCGCCGCGCCCGTTGGAGGAACCATCGCCCGGCGGATACGTCAAGCCACGGGCTGTACATCTGGTGGTGTCGCGCCGCCGAACCGAAGTCCCAGACGATGGGCTGCCCGCCGCGCATCAGTAACGCGAAGCGGATCATCTTGTCCATGCGCCCAGGTGCCGATGTGCGTCGCGGTCATGTACCGGATGTTGTGGAAGTCGAACGTCAGCAGCGCGCCGAGCTCCGACCGGTCGAGTTCGGCCTGCAAGCGGGCCAGCCGGTCGGTGCGCAACCGCTCGTAGTCGACCCGCTGTTCCCAGTCGACGGCGTTCAGGCCGTACGTGTGAATGCCCATTCCCAACATCCCTTCGATCAATGCCGCTGATCACGCTCGTGCCGCTCGTCTGGGACGGCTCGTTGTCTCTTGCGGCGCGACGATGACGCGGCGCCGCCCGCATCGGTCACCCGTCTGCGACCACCGCGGTGCGGGCGCCGCCCCGGGCTCGGGAGAAGACGGCAGCACCCACGAGGATCAGCAGTCCGGGCAGCCATTCCTGCCACGCCTCGGCAAGGCCGAGGAAGCTGGTAGCGGTCGTCACCTCCTGCAGCAACAGCGCTGCCAGGAGCGCGCCCACGAACGAGCCCCGGCCCCCGAAGATGCTCGCACCGCCGAGCACCACCGCGGTGATGCTGGTCAGTGTGTAGGCCCCGCCGAGCGAAGCCTGGCCCACACCGACGACGCTGGTCAGGACGAGACCTGCCAGGACGGCGGCGACGGAGCACGCGATGTGCGCCGCGAGATAGGCCGCGTTGACGTTCGCGCCCAGCCGGCGCGCGCGCAGCTGGTCCGAACCGACGGCTCGCAGGGCGACACCGGCCCGGGTGCGCCGCAATCCCCACTGGCACAGCAGTCCGATCGCGATGGCGATCAGGGTCACGACCGGAAACACGAGCACCTTGGTCTGGATCAGCCGGGCGACCGACCGGTCGATGTAGCCCGCCGGCTGCGGTCGCAAGAGGAGCGAGAGACCCTGCAAGAAGATGTAGGTGACCAGCGTGGCGACGACCGCCGGTAGCCGAACCGCGCGTATCAGCAAGCCGTTCAGCAGCCCGACGACCACGCCTACCGCGACAGCGACCGCGGCTCCCACGGCGAGCCCGGGAGCACCATGCCCGTTGGTGGCGAAGAACGACATCACGACGACGACGAGCCCGATGAGGGGCCCGACCGACAGGTCGATACTGCCGAGCAGGAGCACGGTCAGCTGACCGATCGAGGCGAACATCAAGACGCCGCCCAGCAACAGCAGCGTCTGCAGGTTCCGGCTTCGCATGAAGAGTGGGTGACCCGCTGTCGTGTACAGCGCCAGCGCGACGATCAAGACGCCGAGCACCACGCTCGGCAGGTGGTCGCTGCGGCCGATCCGATGCGCGGCGTCTTGCCGGCGCTCTGCTTGGGTGGCGCGGCCGCGCCCGCTGGTCGTGGCCAGCAACGCCGCTGCGGTGATCGCGCGCTCCGTCAGCCCAGTGCCGGCGAGCTCCTCCACCACCTCACCCCGGGAAAACACCAGGACGCGGTCGCACAACCCCTGAAGCTCGACGGCGTCGCTCGACGCGACGACCACCGCGCGATCGTCCACCGCGAAGTCGCGGAAGAGTTTGTAGATCTCGATTCGGGAGCCGACGTCGACACCGCGCGTCGGCTCGTCCGCAAGCAGCACCCGAGCGTGCGCCGCCAGCGACCTGGCGATCACCACTTTCTGCTGGTTCCCACCCGAGAGTTGCTCGATGCGAGCGGTGACCGAAGGGGCCCGGACGGCGAGGGCGGCCGCCGATTCGCGGGCCAGCGCGGACTCCTTGGACCTGCTCACAACGCCGGCCGTCGAAAGCTTGCCGAGCACTAGCGCGGAAATGTTGTCTCGGACAGACAACGGCAGGAAGGCGCCCTCGACGTGGCGATCCGCCGGCAGGTAGACCAACCCGGCCGTCTGGGCGTGCGCCGGGGAGTCGGCGCGTACCGGTCGGCCGGCCACGTGCAGCGTGCCCGTGTGCGGTTCCATCCCGGCGAGCGCCCGCAGGAACTCGCGTTGACCGTTTCCTTCGATGCCGGCGAGCCCGACGATCTCGCCGGGCCGCAGCCGGAAGCCGTTCACGTTGAACCGGTCGCCGCGCAGCTGCGCGGCATCCAGGAGCAGCTCACCGGTGCGGGTCTCACCTGGTGGTGCTGCCACCGGCTTCTCCGGAAACACATGGTCGACCGAGCGACCGACGATGAGCTGCAGCACGTCGTCCTCGGTGACATCGCCCGCGGCGAAGGTGCCGCGCGCCTCACCGTCACGCAAGACCGTGATGCGGTCGGCGATGCGCCGGACCTCGTGGAACCGGTGGGAGATGTAGACGATGCCGGTGCCGGCGCTTCTCAACTGGTCGATCTTCTCGAAGAGAAGCTTGCTTTCGCCGGCCGTCAACGACTCCGTCGGCTCATCCAGAATCAGCACCCTCGCATTCGTCGCGAGCGCACGGGCGATCTCCACGAGCTGACGTTGCGCGATGCCGAGTTCGTCGGCTCGCAGCGTCGGTTTCACGTTGGCCCCGACGGCGGCCAGATGCGGACTCGCCCAAGCCGGCGCCTCCGAGTAGGAGGGCCGGGATCGGCGGGGGATGGGGAACATCAGGTTCTCCATCACGCTGAGGTCGTCGAGCACTGTGGAGTGCTGGTAGACGACCGCGAGGCCGAGCATCTGCGCCGCCGCCGGGGATGGCTTGAGCAGAGGTCTTCCGCCGATTTCCACGGTGCCGCGGTCGGGCGCGATGGCGCCCGCCGCGACACCCATGAGGGTCGACTTACCGGCGCCGTTCTCTCCGACGAGCGCGTGCACCTCTCCGGGCGTGACGTCGAACGTCACGCCGTTGAGGGCAACGACCCCTGGGAAGGTCTTGTGGACATCGGTGAGTCGAAGTACGGGAGAAGACATCTGCTCGAGCTCCTACGGCTTGCCGTACTTGGCGAGGTCGGCCGGGTCGAGTTGCGTGGTGTTGTAGAAGTCGTCGGGTTGCGACGGCTTGCACACCGGCGCCGGGGAGCCGAGAGAGTTCTCGCTCAGCGGCAGATCGAACGTGCTCGGCTCATCGTTGGGGACACCCTCTGCCGCCGCGATCGCCTTGCGGGCCGCGATGCGGCCGAGCCACAGCCGGGAGGAGATCGTCGCAAGCTGGAACTTGCTGTCCCCGGCGGCGCTTTGCTTCTGGTAAAGGCAGCCGAGACCATTCGTGTCGAGAGTCGCGACGGGCACCAGGGGCCGTCCGGCGGCTTGGAACGCGCGCGTCGCGGCGAGTGCGTCGGTGCCGTAGTCGGAGATGATGCCGTCGATCTGCGGGTACTTCGCGAGCAGCGAGGCCGCGATCTTCTGTGCGGTCGCCGGGTCCCAGTTCGTCACTGCCCAGCTGGTGTTACCGGTCAGCAGATGCATTCCCGGGTTCTGTGCGAAGACTGCGACGATCGACTTGAGCTGACCGGTCGTCACGGGGTTGCCGGCCGGGCCGCCGAGCATGACGACGTTGCCCTTGCCGTTCAGCGTCTTCACCATCCAGTTGGCCCACAGCGTGCCGGCGGCCGGCGAACTCCAGTCGACGTAGGTCACGTAGTCGGTGCCCGGCTTGCCACCTGGATCGGCGCCCCACGGCACGACTTTCACGCCAGCCGCGGTGGCGGCCTGGATCGCAGGTAGCTCCGCCTGCCCGAAGTCGGGAATGACGGTGATCGCGTTGACGCCCTGGGCGACCATGGACGAGAGCTGAGAGATGGACTTCTGCAGGTCACCCTCGCCGATCTGCACGACGGTCTTCACGTTCGGGCACTTCGCAGCCTCCGATCGAACGGCGGCGAGTCCCTCTTGTGACCACGCGTTGACGCCGTAGCCGTCCTGGATGCCGAGCGTGATTTGCTTCGTGCCGCAAAACGCGTTGGACGACGTCTTGCCCGCGCTCGCGATTTCTTGATCTGCGGTCATCTGGCCGCCGGCCGATGCTCCGGCGGAGGACGCCGCCGACGCTGGCGGCGCCGAGGCCGCCGGCGTCGACGCGCCGGCGGCTGACGACGACGTGGTCGTTGCGGCTGCGGGCGAGTTACCTCCGCTGTTGCTGCTGCTGCAGGCCGACGCCACGAAGCTGGCAGCGACCATGCCGACAACACCGCGCATCACCAGCGCGCGACTTCGACTACCCGATTTCATGCTGTTCCTCCTGACGATGGGCCACGGACGGCTTTTGGTGCGCGGGAGCTGTCGTTGCTGAACGAGCTGAATTGCTGGAACTGGTTCATCCCGGCCGCGATCGCAGTGACGGAATGGTGAATCGCCGGCCCAGGTAGCGCCAGGGCACGACGCGCAGCGCCATACCCGCGGCGATGGCGCCCGCCTGGATGAGAAGTTGAACCGACGACGGCGCGCCGGCGCCGAAGACGACTTGTTGCAGCTGGGTCAAGAACAGCGCGCCGGCAGCTGTTGCCACCACACTGCCGCTGCCACCTGCCAGTGACGTGCCGCCGAGGACGACGGCGGCGATCGACGGCAGCAGGTAAGTGTCACCGGAGCTGAGTCCGGGTGTCTTGAGGTATCCCGCGAGCAGGATTCCGGCGACACCGTACGCAAGTGCCGCTGCGACGTAGGCGAAAAGCACGTATCGATCGATCGGCATCCCCGCCGCTCGGGCAGCGCGCGAACTGGTGCCGATCATCACGAATCGCCGACCGACGACGGTGGCCCGGATCACCAGCGCGGTCAGCACCACGAGGGCCAGCGCGATCCAGACGACGGTCGAAATTCCTAGCTCGCGGCGAAAAGCGAAGCGATCGAGGCTGCTCGACGCGGTGGCCGTCGAGCTGCCGCTCGTGATGCGAAGGATCGTGCCGAGCAGCAGGGCGTTGACACCCAGCGTCGCGACGAGTGGCGTGATGCGGAACTTGGTGACCGCCACCCCACTGATCAGACCCGCGATTACGCAGGCGAGGCCGACCAGCGCTACCGCTTGTGGCAGCTTCGCGTTGTCGCCGGCCGGGAGCTTCGTGACGATGATGGCTGACAGCGAGATCACGCCCGGCACCGATAGGTCGAGCCCGCGTTGTTGAATGACCAGCGTCTGGCCGACGCCGACGATCGCGAGGATGGCCGCGAACGGCAGCATGCTCTGGAGTGCGTTCGCCCGCAGGCTGCCCGCGGCGATGAAGGGGCTCACCAAAAAGAGCAGGGCGGTCGCCGGCCAGATCGCGACGTATGGCCCGTACGGCAACCGCAGCCGCCCGCCGCGTGCGTCCGCGTGAAGGCGGGACGTGCGCGGCGGCTCGTCTTCGATGCGGGGGGCTTGGGTGGCCACGGGACCGTTTCTGTCGTCGAGTTTTCAGGAAATGGCGGGAATCTGGGAATGCCGGGAACTAGGGCGCTGCGGTGCGGTGGCAGAGGTCGCAGGGTTGCAGGGGTCGCAGGGTCGATGTGTTCCGGGCGTCGTCGACTACGCCTCTGGGGGAGGCGGCGGCTTGCGGTGAGCGGGTGCTACCGCGCGGTCCAGCCTCCGTCGGCAGTGACGACGGTGCCGTTGATGTACGGCGCGAGGCCGGACAGCAGGAATGCGACCGTCGCCGCTACCTCCTCGGGCTCGCCGAGTCGGCCGCTCGGCGTCTGTTCGACGAGTGAGTCCTCGTATCCGGCGTTGGCGTCGAGATGTGGTTGGAGCATCGGAGTGCGGACGAATCCGGGTGCGACGACGTTCACTCGCACGTGGCGTGGCGCGAGTTCTACGGCGAGCGTCCGACCCAGCGCTTCGATCGCGCCTTTCGTCGCGGCGTAAGCAGTGCAGCCGGCGAATCCGACGTGGGCCGTCGTCGACGACAAAAGCACGATGCTGCCGTCTGCCTTGAGGTGCGGCAGGGCGGCCTGCACGATCGCATAGTGCGTCACGACGTTCGTCGTCCACTGGCGGTTCAGGCTTTCCAGCGACGTCTGGTCGAGCGGGAGTGGCTCGAACAGGCTTGCGTTGAGCACCAGACCGTCGATGTCACCGAATGCCGCGACGGTCTCCTCGACCAAGCGGGCGGCTTCCGTCGGGTCTTCGAGGTCGAGCAGGCATTGGTAGGCCTTGCCGCCGGCCTTCTCGGTGTCCGCGGCTACCGAGCCGAGGCGTTCACGGTCGCGCCCCTGCAGAACGACGTGCGCGCCGTGTGCACCGAGAAAGCGTGCCGTCGCCGCTCCCATACCGGAACTCGCACCCGTGACGACGATGGTGCGGTCGGCGAGACCCCAGCTGATGTCGGTCACGGGACCCACTCCCTTCGCGTTTCCGGCACGTTAAGTGGCACTACTAGCGGCTGTCAATACCTACTGGACGGCCGTCTCGGGAACTGGCCCGCCCGACACGGCGGGATCGCGGCCGCTCGCGACCAAGACGTCGTGAGCAGCGGTCGGCACGCTGGAGATGCGGGTTATTTGCGGGCAGGTGACGAACCGGTATCAGTGTGCAGCAATACTTGACGCGATCACCGGACCGGCTTAGATTCCTGTGCCACGATCGCCCCCCGGTCCGCAGGGCGCAGCGGCGCGGCGATTCCCCGACCACACATGAGGGAGCCGATATGCCGTCGTCGAGTCGTTACCTGGTCAAGGGTGCCCGGCTGCTGTCGCAGGACCCCGCTGTGGGCGACCTGGCCCGCGCCGACGTCCTCATCGACGGTGACACGATCGCCGCGGTGGCCCCCGACCTCGGTGACATCGACGCCGAGATCCTGGACGGCGCCGATCGGATCGTCCTTCCGGGCTTCGTCGACACGCACCGGCACACCTGGCAGTCGTTGATCCGGCACATGTCGACCGACTGGACCTTGCCGCAGTACTTCTCCGGCGTGCGGGGCGTGCTCGGAAACGCGTACAGCCCGGAAGACATGTACGCCGCGAACCTAATCGGCATGCTCGACGCGCTCGACTCGGGCATTACTACGATCGTCGACTGGTCGCACAACAACAACACGCCCGAGCACGCGGACGCCGCCATCCAGGCTGTCATCGACTCCGGGATACGTGCGGTGTGGGCCTGCGGCAACTCGAACGACGAGTGGCTGCCGGTGAGCGAGGTGCCGCAGTCGCGCGACGTCGTGCGCATCGCGGAGCGATGGTTCTCAGGGCCGACCGGTCGGGTCACCCTGGCGCTGGCGCCGCGTGGGCCGCAGTTCGCCACAAAGGACGTGACCCTGCAAGACTTCGCCCTCGCAGCCGAGCTCGACATTCCGGTCACCGTTCACGTCGGCGACGGCGCCTGGGGGAAGAGCCTGCCGGTGATCTGGATGGACGAGCAAGGGCTCGCCACCGATCGCGTCACCTACGTGCACGGCAACGCGTTGTCGGACCGGGAGTACGACGTGATCGCCCGCACCGGCGGAGCGATGTCGAGTGCTCCCGAACTCGAGATGCACATGGGACACGGGCGGCTCTCGGTTCTGCGCGCTCGCGATCGCGGCATCCCGTTGTCGATTTCGGTTGACGTCTGCACGTCCGTGGGCGGTGACCTGTTCAGCGCGATGCGCGCCATGCTCGCCGGCGCCCGCTACTTGGTGAACATCGCGGCGCTCGACGCGAACGAAGCGGTCGACCCCCTGCCGCTGACGGCGATCGAGGTGCTGGGATTCGCCACGCAGGGCGGCGCCAGGGCGGCCTGGCTGGGCGACCAGGTCGGTTCGATCACGCCCGGCAAGCGGGCCGACCTCATCATGGTGCGGACCGACGTCTACGGCATGCAGCCGTTGAACTATCCGGCGGGTGCGATCGTCGAGTCGGGCAATCCCAACCTCGTCGAGGCCGTCTTCGTCGATGGCGAACTGGTCAAGCGCGACGGAAGGCTGCTGCGCCACGACTTCGCGAAGGTGCGCCAGCAGGCCGAGGAAGCACGTGACCGCGTGCTGCGAACCGCAGGCGTGACCGATCCAGGTCTTTGGCAGCCGGCGGTCTACGCAGCACCGAGCGAGTAGCGGACACCGAGCGAGTAGTGGACACCGAGCGAGTAGCGGACACCGGCCCAGCGGCAGCGCCCGGCGATGAGCGGCAGCGCTGTTGCCTGCGCGCTAGATCAGTCCGGGCAGGTGGTTGGAATCGGGGTCGCGCGGTGACGTGACGCGGGTGTCGCCCTTTCGTGCCACGACAACCCAGACCGCGACGCAGGGCTCGTCGTACGGATTCGCCAGCCGATGCGGGGTCGTGGAATCGAAGTGCAGCGAATCACCGGGTCCGAGGTTGTAGAGATCGAATCCGACCCGGACGTCGATCCGGCCGCTGATCACGTGCCCGTACTCTCGACCGCCGTGACGCATCAGCTTGTCTTCGGGGCACGACGCGCTGCCGGGGCAGTACGACACGTACAGGAAGTCGACGAACGGGTCGTCTTCGTGGGTGAGTCGTTCCCAGGTGACGCCGGAGAGTTCGATGGTCGGGCGGTTCTTTGCAGGCTGCAGCGGATACTCCACGCGCGGCCACATCGCCGGCGCGGCGTGCTCCCACGTGATTTCGGGCGCCGACGTTCCGAGGTGGGGGGCGGCGGGCTCCGCCGCCGCGACCGGCTCGACGGCGTCCTCGCTCATGACCTCGTCGAGGGAGAGGCCGAGTTCGTTCACGAGCGAGTACAGGGTGCCGACCGACGGACTGGCCTTTCCGGTTTCGACCTGGGAGACGAAACTCGGAGACACGTTGATCCGGCGGGCGATCTCGCGCAGCGACAGCCCGCGGGCTTCGCGCGCCTCGCGCAGCCGCGGGCCGACTTGGTCCAGGCTCTGCCGCCGGTCACCGGCGCCGGAGGACGCGGCCCCGCGCCGCGGCGGTGACACCGCTTGCTTGCTCCCTGCGCGCGCTCGCGCCATGGCACGCCTCCGTCCGTGATGCGACACCTGGCTGCTCAGGAGCCGCTGCGAGCCTCATACCGGCGCAACAACCAGCGCACCGTGTCCGATCAGAAACCGGGGCAGGCCGATGCCGTTGCCGACCGCATGTTAACCGTCGCTATACGGTGACCGCAAACGCCGCGGCATCGACTGCCGCGGCGGTCTCGCCGATGGAAACGCGGAAGATGTCAACGGAGTCGCTTGCCCGTCCTATTCGAGTGGAATCCGCGCGGCGTTCTCGGCCAGCCAGGCGTCGAAGTCGAGTAACGAGGAATTCAACGACCGGGAGGCTTCGATATCGCTCGGCGCGCCGAACGGCTCGGGAAACTCCGTCAGCGCCTGGAACATGTTCCCGAGATCCTCAGCTCCCGGGAAGCCGAAGCCGCGATACGCGGCCGGGGAGACAGCGTTGAAACGGACCGGTTCACCGAGCGCGCGCGAAAGGCTCGCCGCCATCTCGGCGCCGGTGAGCCTCCCGCCCATGACACGCACGGTTCGACCGATCATCGAGTCGCCGGCCGCAAAGACCCCATAAGCGCACGCGCCGATGTCGGCGGCTGCGATTCCGGGAAGGCGCCCGTCGCCGATGGGGAAGGTAATGGACAGCGCACCGTCCTCGCCGCGCTTGGGGCCCATGCCGAAGTAGATCATGTTGTCCCAATAGAAAGCGGCCTGCAAAAACGTCGTGGGGACCCCGGCGCCGATGAAGTGCTCGTTCGCCTCTCCCTTGGCGTCGTAGTGCGGCACCTTGTAGCGGTCCATCAGGGTCGGCATTCGGTCATCGCCGAGCGGTATGAACTTCCTGGTGTCTTCGAGGGTCGACCAGATCACGTGCGGTACGTTCGCGGTCTTCGCGGCGCGTGCCATGTTGCCCGCCTGCTCGTATTCCTTGGGCGGGGAGAAGTGCTCCCAGAAATTCGTCACGCAGAAAGCCCCATGGGCGCCGGCGAAAGCACGCGCGAGGCTTTGCTCGTCGTCGAGATCGGCTTGGACAACCTCGACGCCTTGGTCGGCGAGCGCCTTCGCGGCGTCCGACGAAGGTTGCCGGGTGATGGCCCGAGCGACGAATCCCGACTTCGGATGCGCCAGGATGCTGCGGACGAGGCCGCCACCTTGTGCGCCGGTCGAGCCGACGACGGCGATGACTTTCGCTTCGCTCACGGGAATCTCCTTGTCTGGCGGTGCGTGACATGGCACACGGCGTGCATCGAGGGGCTCGGCGTCAAGGCGCACCCGCACCGCTGGGGTCGGCCCCTTCGCGCGTGCAGTAACCGTAAACAGCTGTCCAGTGAACGTCAACCGTTAGGACACAGACACTTTTCGGCACGGTCGCGTGACCGCGGGCAGCGGTGACGCTCGCAACTGCGGCGTGCGGGATCCGGGCCGCGCCCGGCCACCGAGAAAGCACCCGGCGACGGCGCCACGGTTCGCACAATGGAAAACCCGGGAAACCCGCGGGCAGCCGGAGACAACCCGGCGACAACCCGGCGACAACCTGGTGGACGCTACAGGGATTGAACCTGTGACCTCTTCCGTGTCAGGGAAGCGCTCTCCCGCTGAGCTAAGCGTCCTCGAGGCGGAGGCGGGAATCGAACCCGCGTACAGGGCTTTGCAGGCCCTTGCCTAAGCCACTCGGCCACTCCGCCGGTGGGCCCGAACATGCTCGTTTAGAACCTAGGCCCTGTTGACGCCGTTCGACGCCTCCGAGCGGACGACGGGATTCGAACCCGCGACCCTCACCTTGGCAAGGTGATGCTCTACCAACTGAGCCACGTCCGCATGCTTTCCGGATCTCCCGGCGCCAGAGCACTCTAACCGATGCCCGACGGGGGGCGAAACTCGGCTTCCCCGGGCGCGGCGGCAGGTGGCAGCATTCGCGGCGTGACCGGCCCGCCCACCCGCGAGTACGCGCACATCGGCGGCCGCCTCGCCACCGACCTGCGCGAGATCACGGACGACGTGAGCGCGCTCGACCGCCCTGGATTTTGGGCCGTCGCCGCCACGTTCGAGGGGGCGTTCACCTGCGCCCGCTTCGCCGACGTCCGAGAAACGACGAGCCTGGACGACGTTCGCGATCGAGCCCGGCTGAAGCGACCCGGGCGAGCACCACGGGCCGACGAGTGGGTGTCGTCGTTGACGCAGTCGCGGTACATGGCTGCGGTGGAGACAGTCCGGGACCGGATCGCCGCGGGCGAGGTCTACCAGGTCAACCTGTGCCGCACGCTGTCGGCGACGTCCGACGCACATGATCTGGTGGGCCTCGCGAGCCTGCTCGCGCTCCGCCACCCCAGCCGCTATCCGGCGTTGCTGCAGCTGCCGAGCGCCGGGCTGCGGATCTGCTCGGCCACCCCTGAGTTGTTCCTCGCGCGGCGCGGCGACCACGTCGAGACCCGGCCGATCAAGGGCACCGCCGCCACGTCGTCCGAGATCTTGGAGAAGGACCACGCGGAGAACGTGATGATCGTCGACATGGCCCGCAACGACCTCGGCCGGGTCGCCGTCAACGGCAGCGTGCGGGTCAGCGGACTGTGCGAGGAGGAGCCCTACCCGGGCTTGGTCCAGCTGGTGTCGACCGTCGAGGCCAGGCTGCGACCGGACGTCGGCTGGGCGGACCTGCTGGCCGCGACCTTTCCGCCGGCGTCGGTGTCCGGCGCGCCGAAGTCGAGCGCGCTGCGGCTCATCCGCGCGCTTGAGCCGGCGCCGCGCGGGCCGTACTGCGGGGCGCTCGGCTACGTCGACAACCGCACCCACGTGGCGGTGCTGGCCGTCGCGATCAGAACCTTCTGGTTGGACGACGAAGGACCGGACGGCGGGAGGCTGTGCTTCGGCACGGGCGCGGGGATCACCTGGGGCTCCGACCCGCGGCGGGAGTGGGACGAGACCTCGCTGAAGGCGGCCCGGTTGGTCGGGCTCGCGTCAGATGGCGCCGCTACGACAGCAGCGCGTTGAGCTCTCGGTCGAGATTGACGAAGTCGGACTCCTTGCCCGCCGGCACCAACCGCTGGGTGCGCTCGACGAAGTCGGCGACCGCAGCGCGAGGCGTCTCGAGCACCGCGCGGCCGGAGGGGGAGCACAGCGCGAGGAAAACCGCTCCGCCGCTCGGCCAGATCTTGACGTCGCCCTCGCCGGCCGCCTGCCAGAGGCCCTGATCGAGCAGGTCGCGGGCGAAGGTCCACTCGATGCGCTCGGACGACCCGGCGTCGAAGCTCACGCACACCGCGAACGGGTCGTGCGCGTCGTACCGCAGGTGGGCGCCCACCTTGATCGGTTCGGCGTCCGCGACGACCAGAGCGAACTCCATCTCGGAGACCACGCTGTCGGTCTGCACTGCTACCACCGGTCCTCGTGCCGAGCCCGTCTGGGCCTTGTCATGAGCCGCGTCGCGGGCTTGTCGCGGGGGCTGTCATCGCGAGAGGAATCCCCCGACTTTCGGGCATCTAACCCACGCGGCCGGCCCGCGCCGCAAAGCGGCGTCAACCCGCGCCGCAAAGCAGCGTCAACCCGCGCCGCAAAGCAGCGTGAGCCCGCCGACCGGGGTCGGGTAGAGTGACCGCCTGCTGGGGCGTATAGCTCAGTGGGAGAGCGCTGCCTTCACACGGCAGAGGTCCGTGGTTCGAAACCACGTACGCCCACCCTCAGCCTCGCGGTCTTAGCATCCGCTGCATGCCTGATCTGGCCCCGCGGTCCGCGGTTCCCTCGACCACACCGCCGAGCGCGTCTTGCGCGCGTTGCTCGGCATGCGGCGCCAGTCCTGGGAGCAGGGCGTCGCCTCGCACGCCTTCCTCGACCTGGGCCGGCACGACCTCGCCGTCATCGCGGCTCGCGACGCGGTGGTGCGGCAATCCGGATCGCGCGTTGGCTGCCGGACTCCTACGCAAGCGTCGGGCGATCACGGCTCGCGAGCGCGCGCGAGCGGGTCGATCCGGCGGGCTTCGTCACCGGCGTTTGCGGCGCGCCGCGCTTCGACCGGCGGGGCGTCTCGGCGGAGGCACAAGCTTTCTTCCTGCTCGCGCACGCCGCCCAGCGCCGGCTTGCCGGCGGGTGACCGCGAGGTGATCAGCCGCGCGCGAGCCGCTCGCTGAGTGCCTTGCGGACGGCGGGCCAGTCGTCGTCCGTCATCGCGAATTGCACGGTGTCGCGCCAGGATCCGTCGAGCCGGATGCGGTGCTTGCGGAACTCGCCTTCCTTGGTCGCGCCGAGCCGTTCGATCGCGGCCCGCGAGCGGGTGTTGAGGACGTCGGTGTGCCAGACGACGCGAGCCGCGCCGAGCGTGTCGAACGCGTGGGTCAGCAAGAGCAGCTTCGACTCGGTGTTGTGCCCGGTGCGCCACCAACGTCGTCCGAGCCAGGTGTGGCCGATCGCGATCGCCCGCGCCGCCGGGTTGACCTCGTAGTAGGACGTCGTCCCGATGAACTCGCCGGTGCGCGCGTCGAGCTGCGCGTAGGGGAGCCGCTCGCCGAGGGCGCGGGCCGCGAGCGCCGCCGTCACCTGCGCCGTCGCGTCCGGCAGCTCGCGCGGCGGGTCGAGCGTAGTCAGCCAGCGGAACACCTCCGCCGCGTCGGACGCGCTGCCCGAGGCGGCGAGATATCCGGCGGCGTGCTCGGCCGCCAACGGCTCCAGCACGACGAGCTCGCCGGAGAGGCGGGGCATGGCGTACCAGGCGTTTGGGTCGGGGTTCACCGTCGTGATCCTGGCGAACTGACCCGAATGGGCGCTACCGATTTGGCCTAGCGGACGCAATCATCGGGGGCATGCGGGTCGAGGCAGGGGCGGTTGTCGACGAGTTCGCGATGCCGGGCATCGGCCAGGTCGTCGCGCGGCACACCCGCACCCGAACCCCGGACGGCGGGGTGACCTGGGCCTGCATGTTCACCGTGGTGAGCGACGGCGCTTCCGACCTCGCCGTCGTCCATCGGCTCTCGGCGGCGTCGCTTGCCGAGGCGCGTCGCAACGTGCGCGGCGCGATCGAGTTCATGGCTGGGCGTGCGGCGATCGAGGCGCCGTCGTCCGAGCCCGCGCTGCCGGCGCTGCCGGCGCTGCCCGCGCTGCCGCCGACGCCGCCGCAAAGGCGCGCCACCGACCGTCGTCCGGACGACGTCGCCCCTCCGCGGATACCGGTCTTCGACCTGCCGGCGCTGTACCCCGTGCACGACGACACGCCCGCGCCCCTGCGCTAACCCCGAGCCTGCGGGGGGTTGATCACGTTCAGGGGGGTTCCGGGCCCCTGGACACCTCCACAGGCGTGTCCTCGGACCCGGAACCCCCCTGAACGTGATCAACACGTGAGGCGGCGCGGGCGCCGACTCGCCGCGCGCCGATAGCATCGAGCCACAGGCCACCGCTATCGCTGGAGTGCTTCCGTGTCCGAGATAACCGTCAGTGTCGCCGGCGACGCGCGATCGGTTCCGGCGGGCACGACGGCGTCCGAGCTGTTCGACGGCGATCGGTCGGTGATCGCGGCCCGCGTCGACGGCGCGCTGAGCGATCTCGCCACGGTGCTGGCCGACGGCGCGAAGGTCGAGCCGGTCGCGATCGACTCGCCCGACGGCCTTTCGATCTTGCGGCACTCGACGGCGCACGTGACGGCGCAGGCCGTGCAGGAGCTGTTTCCGGGCACGCTGCTCGGGATCGGGCCGCCGATTCAGAACGGCTTCTACTACGACTTCGCGCCTCACGCGCCGTTCACCCCAGACGACCTCGCCCGCATCGAGAAGCGGATGCTCGAGATCGTCAAAGAGGGTCAGACCTTCCGCCGCCGGGTGGTCTCCGACGCCGACGCGCGAGTCGAGCTCTCCGACGAGCCCTTCAAGCTCGAGCTGATCGGCCTGAAGGGAGACGCGGGCGACACCGAGGGCGCGGCGGTCGAGGTCGGCGGTGGCGAGCTGACCATCTACGACAACGTCCGCCGCGACGGTTCGCTCGCGTGGAAAGACTTGTGCCGCGGCCCGCATCTGCCGTCGACCCGGCTCATTCCCGCGCTGAAGCTGATGCGCACCGCTGCCGCGTACTGGCGGGGCAGCGAGAAAAACCCGCAGTTGCAGCGGATCTACGGCACCGCGTGGCCGTCGCGCGACGCGCTCAAGGATCACTTGCGGTTTCTCGAGGAGGCCGAGAAGCGCGACCATCGCAAGCTCGGTCGCGAGCTCGATCTGTTCAGCTTTCCCGACGAGATCGGCTCGGGGCTCGCGGTTTTCCATCCCAAGGGCGGCATCATCCGCCGGGTCATGGAGGACTACTCGCGCGATCAGCACGAGCGCGCCGGCTACGCGTTCGTGAACACGCCGCACATCTCGAAGCAAGACCTGTTCATGGTCTCCGGGCACCTGCAGTGGTACGCCGAGGGCATGTATCCGCCGATGGAGCTCGACGGCGGCACGAACTACTACCTCAAGCCGATGAACTGCCCCATGCACATCCTGGTGTACCGGTCGCGCGGGCGCTCGTATCGCGAATTGCCCTTGCGGCTCTTCGAATTCGGCACCGTCTATCGATACGAGAAGTCGGGTGTCGTGCACGGGCTGACCCGGGCCCGGGGATTCACCCAGGACGACGCGCACATCTTCGCCGCCCGCGAGCAGATGGCCTCCGAGCTGAAGAACCTGCTCACGTTCGTGCTCGATTTGCTGCGCGACTACGGGCTTTCCGACTTCTACCTGGAGCTGTCGACGCGCGACGAGTCCGACAAGTTTGTGGGGACCGCCGAAGACTGGGCCGAGGCCACCGAGGCGTTGGAATCGGTCGCCAAGGAGTCCGGTCTCGAGCTGGTGCCCGACCCGGGTGGCGCGGCGTTTTACGGGCCGAAGATCTCGGTGCAGGCGCGCGACGCCATCGGCCGCACCTGGCAGATGTCGACGATCCAGGTCGACCTGAACCTGCCGAAGCTGTTCGGCCTCGAGTACCAGGGCCACGACGGCGCGCGGCAGGAGCCGGTGATGATCCACCGCGCGCTGTTCGGGTCCATCGAGCGGTTCTTCGGCGTGCTGCTTGAGCACTACGCAGGCGCATTCCCGCCATGGCTGGCCCCGGCGCAGGCGATCGGCATCCCGGTGAGCGACGCGCACGTGCCGTACCTGGCCGAGACCGTTGGCGACGCGTTGCGGGCGGCTGGCGTGCGTTTCGAGGTCGATGCGTCCGACGACCGCATGCAGAAGAAAATTCGCAACGCCCAAAAGGAAAAGGTGCCGTACATGCTGATCGTCGGTGACGACGATGTGGCGGTCGGCGCCGTCTCCTTCCGCTATCGCGACGGTACGCAGAAGAACGGCGTGCCGCTCTCCGACGCGGTCGCCGAGATCGTTGACGCGATTGCGCGCCGGGTGCAGGTGTGAGCTCGAACGACGTCGACGTCACTGGCGCCGCGGGAGCTCCCGACGCCTTCGATCGCATCTGGACGCCGCACCGGATGGCCTACATCAACGGCGAGTCCAAGCCCGCCGGCGACCCCGATGACCCCTCGATGTGCCCGTTCTGCGTCATCCCCACGAAGCCGGACGACGCGGCGCTGATCGTAGCGCGCGGGTCGCTGGTCTACGCCGTGTTGAACCTGTACCCGTACAACGCGGGGCATCTTCTCGTCGTCCCGTATCGGCACGTGCCTGACCTCACGGATCTCACGATCGAGGAGTCAGCCGAGTTTGTGTCGTTCACGCAGCAGGCCGTCGCGACGCTGCGGGCGGCGTCGCACCCGCACGGATTCAACCTCGGGGTGAATCTCGGATCGGTGGCCGGCGCGGGAATCGCGGCGCACCTGCACCAGCACATCGTGCCGCGATGGGGTGGCGACACGAACTTCATGCCGGTTGTGGGGCGCACGAGGGTGCTGCCGCAACTGCTGCACGACACCCGCGACCTGCTCGCGTCCGCCTGGCCGGGCTGACCGCGCGACCAGCAGTCACCCGGAGCACTGTCAACGGGGGAACATTTCGTCGCCATAGCGCTGGAAAGTTCCCCGATCAGGGAGTTGCGCATGTGCTGGTTCAGCTGAACCGGCGGGACATCAGGTCGGCGACCCCGGCAGCGTGGGGGCCTGCACCGCGGGTGTCGGCGTCAGCGCGCAGGCCCGCCAGCACGCCCGACTGATCGGCGGTGCTGCGGTTCTGGCTCAGTTTCGCTTTTGCCTCGACGCGGTCGACCAGCAGCTCGACGCCGACGATCGCGCGAAGCTGCCCGTCGATGTAGGCGGGCGGAGCGTCACTGACCTGCCAGCGATCGGCGCGGCCGTCCTCATGCGCGTCGGTCAGCCGCGTCACCACATCGCGCAACCACTCAGCGTCCGAGTGAAACGTGACCGGTCCGGTGAAATGCGCGCTCGCGTAGTTCCATGTCGGCACCGCGCGGCCGTGCTCGCGCTTGCTCGGGTACCACGACGGCGAGACATACGCCTGCGGGCCATGCACGATGGCCAGCGCTGGGACGTCGACGCGCGCGGTGCGCCACTGGTCGTTCATCAGCGCGAGATGCGCGAGCAGGCGACCGTGCTCGCCGACCGAGCGGTCCCAGATGACCGGCAACGTGCTGGAGACGAGCCGCTCGCCGTCGTAGGTCACGAAGTCGGCGGCGCCGACCGCGCGAACGAACTCGGCCACCTGGTCGACGTCGTCCATGGCGAAGGCGGGCGGGAGGTACACGCCGCGAGTCTAGGTCAGCGATGGGCGCGCGGGCTCAGCGATTCTGAACGGTCTCGTGGACGTGGGTCGGCGCCGGAGCGGCGCCGGGGCTGCCATTCGTCGCGGCGAAGGTCACCAGGCCAAGGGCGGCAACGAGTGCGCCGGCGGCGATGATACGGCGCACGGGCAACCGGGTGGGGGACACAGCGGGCGACGTCCAAGGGCGCGCGGCCGCGTGCGAGCCAGCCGCGTGTCGGGGAGTCGCCTCCGGGGAAGCCGACACAAACACAAAGCCTGGCACGGGAATCGGCCGTGCTCGCGCATTGGCTGGACCGGCGTGTCGACCCCGCGCACTGTCGACACGCCGACTCGCCGCGCCCCGTCGGCGCGCTTCCTGGGCGCGCTGGTGGACATCCGCCGCGCTCTATCCCGGCAAATGTCTACCGCTCGCGGCGGTGCTCGGGGTGGTGTTCGGCGCGCAGCGCACGACCAGCACCGCGAGGTCGTCGCGAGCCGGCCCGAACCGCTGCACGTTCAGCTCGAGACCGCCGGCAATCTCGTCCGCGCTCGAACCGGCCATCTCGCGCAGGCAGCCGAGCAGGTTCTCCTCGCCGAACATCGTCAACCCGTCGCGACGTTCGGTCACGCCGTCGGTGTAGAAGACGATCGCGTCGCCGGGCTCGAGGCTCAAGAAGTCCTCGGCCAGCTCGATTTGCGGCATCACGCCGAGCAGCGTTCCGCTGCGTCCGACGAATCCGACGCTGCCGTCGGCCCGCAGCAGCGCCCCCGGCGGATGTCCCGCCCCCGACAGCGTGAGCCGCAACCGGGTGCCGTCGGGTTCGATCGTGCCCAACAACGCCGTGCAGAACCGGCCCCGGTCGCCGAGTTCGAGGATCGCGTCGTTCAGCCGATGCAACGCGGTCGGCGGTCGGGCGCCGTCGCCGACCAGCAGCCGCAGCACGTTGCGGGCCAAGCCGGTGATCGCCGCCGCCTCCGCGCCCTTGCCGCACACGTCCCCGATCGCGAAGCCCCACCCGGTGTCGGAGATGTCGAACACGTCGTAGAAATCGCCGCCGACCTCGTTGCCCTCGCCCGCCGCGGCATAACGCGCGGCGAACTCGCACAACGGATTCGCCGGCAGCGTCGGCGGCAACAGCGAAGCCTGCAAGGCGTGCGCGATCGCGGTGCTCTCCTCGTACAGTCGCGCGCTGTCGACGGCGACGGCGGTGCGGCGGGCGAGATCGTTGAGCAGGCCGACGTCGTCAGGACCGAAAATGCCTCCGGGCGGGCGCCCGACCAGAAGGATGCCGACCAGCCTGCGCCGCGCGACGAGGGGCAGGGCGAGCACTCCGCCGTTGCGTTCCTCGGCCAACTCGGGCGGCAACTCGCTGCCAGCCAACAGATTGGGACGACGTTCGCCGAGGTCGCGGGCGAGTCGCAGCGCGAGCAGATCGCCGTCGGGTCCGCCGAGAACCCCTTGCAGCACGGGCACTTTCGCCTCATCAGCATGCGCGACCGCCATCAGTCTCGGCACCCGCTCGTCGGTCGCCCAGGCGGCTGACCAGCGCGCAAACCGCGGCACGACGAGTTGGGTGGCCAGCGTCATGCCGAGTTGGACGTCGAGCGTGCCTGCGAACATCTCGCTGGCTTCTGCCAGCAGGGCAAGGGACCCGCGGCTGCGCAACTGCGCGACGCGGGCGCGGTCTTCGCGCAAGACAACCGCGATCCGCTCGCCGATCAACCGCGCGAGCGCCACGTCGCCCTGGTCGAGCGCGCTGCCGTCGGAAAGGGCGAGGGCTGCGAAAACTCCTGTGCTGTCGCGCAATCCAAGCACCAGCAGGCCGGCATCAGGATCGGCCGCGCGGCCGAGCGCCGTCCGCCGAACCTGCTCCATTGCGGGCGGCGCGGCGGTCGGGTCGGTGGCCGCCGCCAGCTCCCACTGCCGTTGGTCGTCCGCCGATGGCGCGAAGAGCCAAGCGGCGTTGACGCCCAGGGCCTCCGACAACCGATGCAGCAACTCGATGATGAGCTGCTGCGGGCTCAGCCGCTGCTCGACGTCGGCGTCGAGGCTGACTAACCAGTCGATGTCGCGCCGCGGCGCAGTCGCACCGGCCGCAGTCGCAACGGCCGCAGTCGCACCGGCCGCAGTCGCACCGCCCGCGTCCTGGACGCCGTCCCCCCGCCGGCGCCGGGCGACGCCGGCGCGAGCCGCGGTTTCCGGCTGCGCCGACAGCACGAACCAAACCGACTTGCCCCAACCGAAATGGCGGGTGCCCCACTCGGTGGCCAGCGCGTCGAGCAAGAGGAGGCCGCGACCGCCCTCGCGCTGGTCTGCGGGCAGATGACTGTCGACGTGCAGCAAACCGGGCGTGCGGTCGACCACCTCGACGCGCAGTTGGTCGCCGCTCACCTCGACACCCAGGTCGATGTCGGTCCCCGCGTGCACGACGGCGTTCGTCACCAACTCGGTGACGAGAAGCAGCGCTTCGTCCAGCACCGCGTTCAGCGCGTGGTCTGCGATCGCCGACTCGATCAGGCGGCGCGCGGCCGACGGCGACGAGCCGAGCGGAGGCAGCGTCGCCACGGTCTTCTCGGCGTCTTGCGCGAGCGTGCGTTGGGTCACTACCCGGTTACCCCCGCGGCGGGGCCTGATCCGGACGAGCTTGCCGTCGAAGCGTTCGCGACCAGCCGCCGCACGGCCGCCACCGCCCCGGCCGCGTCGGCGATGGCTTTGGCGAGTTCCGGCTGCGCCTCCTCGTCGGCCAGCGTGTGCGCCAGCGCCAGCGCGTCGGCCGCCTGAGTCACCGCGCGCTCCGCGTCGCCACCCGAATAACTCGCGAGGAGCCGGCGTAGCTCTGCGGCTTGTGCGGCGAGTTCGCGACGTCGTTCGTGCAACTCGACGAAGACCGCCACCTTGGCGCGCAAAACCCACGGGTCGAAGGGCTTTGACAGGTAGTCGACCGCGCCGGCGGCGTAACCGCGAAACGCCTGGTGGGCGTCGCCGTCGATCGCCGTCAGGAACAGGATCGGGATGTCGCGGGTGCGTTCACGCTGCTTGATGCGAGTCGCCGTCTCGAAGCCGTCCATCCCCGGCATCTGGACGTCGAGCAGGATCAGCGCGAATTCCTCGGTCAGCAGCCGTTTCAACGCCTCCTCGCCGGACGACGCCTTGACCAGCTCGTGGCCCAGCCCATGCAGGATCGCCTCAAGCGCGAGCAGGTTCTCGGCGCGGTCGTCGACCATCAGGATCCGCGCGCCGCGCGACTCTTCCGCCACTTAGTTCGCGTCTCCGTCGGCAGGCGTCTCGGTCACCAACCACGATCGCATGATCGTGAGCAGACGGTCGAGGTCGACCGGCTTGGTGATGTAGTCGCTGGCGCCTGCGGCGACGCTCTTGTCGCGGTCGCCCTGCATCGCCTTAGCGGTGAGGAAGATGACCGGCAACTCCGCGAACTGCGGCATCTGGCGGATCTGCTCCGTCGTCTCGTTGCCGTCCATATCCGGCATCATGACGTCCATCAGCACCAGATCGACGTACGGTTCTTGTTGCAGCAAGGCGATTCCGTCGCGGCCGTTGTCGGCGTAAAGCACCCTCATGCCGTGCAGTTCCAACGCGCTCGTCAACGCGAACACATTGCGGACGTCGTCATCGACGACGAGGACGGTCGAGCCCTTCAGCGGGTCGGCGCCGTCGAATTCGACGGGAATGCTCGACTCGGCAGTCAGCATGGGGGTCTGCTGTGGAATCCGGCGCACGGTGGCGGCGACAGGCGTTGGCGCGAGGTCGCGCGGGTCGAACGGATACGAGGCGGGCAGGTAGAGCGTGAAGGTGCTGCCCCGGCCGGCTTGGCTGGTCACCGCGATGGCGCCGCCCAGCAGCCGGGCGATCTCGCGCGAGATGGAGAGGCCGAGCCCGGTTCCGCCGTACTTTCGGCTCGTGGTGCCGTCGGCCTGTTGAAATGCCTCGAAGATGAGCTTCAACTTCTCCGGCGGTACTCCGATGCCGGTGTCGGTGACGCTGAACTCGATGACCGCCTGGTCGTTCAGCGTCGGCGTCGAGAACAGCATGCCGGCGGCGGCGAGCCGCACGGACAACCGGACGTCGCCCTGCTCGGTGAACTTCACCGCGTTCGACACCAGGTTCTTCAGCACCTGCTGCAAGCGCTGCTCGTCGGTGATGATGGCCGCGGGCAGGCCGCCGTCGACGTCGACGATGAGGTCCAGCCCCTTTTCTTCGGCGAGCGGCCGGAAAGTGCTGTCGACGTAGTCGCAGACCCGCTCCAACAACACCGGCGCCGGGTGGATGTCCATCTTTCCGGCCTCAACCTTGGACAGGTCGAGGATATCGTTGATGAGAACGAGCAGGTCGCTGCCCGCGTTGTAGATCGTGCGGGCGAACTCGATTTGCTTGTCAGTGAGATTCGCGTCGGCATTGTCGGCCAACAGCTTCGCCAAGATGAGCAGGCTGTTCAACGGGGTGCGCAGCTCGTGACTCATGTTGGCCAAGAACTCCGACTTGTACTGCGAGGAGAGCGCGAGTTGCTCGGCCTTTTCCTCGAGGCCCAGCCGCGCCATCTCGATCTCGCGGTTTTGGATCTCGATGCTGCGGTTCTGCTCGCTCAGCAGCTTCGCCTTCTCCTCGAGTTCGGCGTTGGTTCGCTGAAGTTCCATCGACTGCGTCTGCAGTTCGCCCGCGAGCCGCTGCGACTGCTTGAGCAGCGCCTCGGTGCGCACGTTGGCCAAAATCGTGTTCAGGACGACGCCGATCGTCTCGACCAACTGGCCGAGCAGGTCCGTCTGCGCCTCGCTGAACGGCTGGAACGATCCGAACTCGATGACGCCGAGCACTTGCTCCTCGAAGAGCACCGGAAGCACGATGACGTCCGTCGGCGGCGCGTCACCGAGGGCGCTGCGCACGCTGAGGAAACCGGTCGGCGCCTCCTTGACCCGGATCGCGCGCTTGTCGAGCGCCGCCTGGCCGACGAGGCCTTCACCGAGCCGGAACGTCGACGTGCGCGCGTCGGCGTCGGCGCCGAAGGAAGCCGCCCGGCGCAGGTGCGTCGACTCGCCGTCCGTCTCTGTCAGGAAGAACGCGCCTTGGACGGCCTCGATGGTCGGCGTGACCTCCGTCATGATCATTTGAGTGACCTCTTGCAGGTCGCGCTGGCCCTGCAGCCGGCCCCCGATGCGGGCGATGTTCGACTTCAACCAGTCCTGCTGCGCGTTGATGTCGGTCGTCGTGCGCAGGTTGGCGATCATCTGGTTGATGTTGTCTTTCAGCTCGGCGACCTCGCCCTGCGCGTCGACCGCGATCGAGCGGGTCAGGTCGCCGCGGGTCACCGCGGTCGACACCTCCGCGATCGCGCGCACCTGGGTGGTGAGGTTTCCGGCGAGCTGGTTCACATTTTCGGTGAGATGACGCCAGGTGCCTGACACGCCCGCGACCTCGGCTTGACCGCCGAGCTTTCCCTCGGTGCCGACCTCGCGGGCGACGCGGGTGACCTCGCCGGCGAACGAGGAAAGCTGGTCGACCATCGTGTTGATCGTCGACTTCAACTCGAGGATCTCGCCTTGGGCGTCGACGGTGATCTTCTGCGAGAGGTCGCCTTGCGCGACGGCGGTCGTGACAAGTGCGATGTTGCGCACCTGCGACGTCAGGTTCGAGGCCATCGAGTTCACCGAGTCGGTGAGGTCGCGCCAGGTGCCGGAGACGCCGCGCACCTGGGCTTGGCCGCCGAGGCGGCCTTCGGTGCCCACCTCGCGGGCGACGCGGGTGACCTCGTCGGCGAAGGAGGACAGCTGGTCGACCATCGTGTTGACCGTCGACTTCAGTTCGAGGATCTCTCCCTCGGCGTCGACGGTGATCTTCTGGGACAGGTCACCGCGGGCGACCGCCGTCGCGACATGGGCGATGTTTCGCACCTGGGAGGTGAGGTTGCGCGCCATCGAGTTGACCGACTCGGTGAGGTCGCGCCAGGTGCCGGAGACGCCGCGCACCTGGGCTTGGCCGCCGAGGCGGCCTTCGGTGCCGACCTCGCGGGCGACGCGGGTGACCTCGTCGGCGAAGGAGGACAGCTGGTCGACCATCGTGTTGATGGTTTGGGCGAGCGCGGCCACCTCGCCCTTCGCGTCGACGGTGATCTTCTGCGACAGGTCGCCCTTCGCCACGGCGGTGGTCACCTGGGCGATGTTGCGCACCTGGGAGGTGAGGTTGCGCGCCATCGAGTTGACCGACTCGGTGAGGTCGCGCCAGGTGCCGGAGACGCCGCGGACCTGGGCTTGGCCGCCCAACTTCCCTTCGGTGCCGACCTCGCGGGCGACGCGGGTGACCTCGTCGGCGAAGGAGGAAAGCTGGTCGACCATGGTGTTGACGGTCGATTTGAGCTCGAGGATCTCGCCTTGGGCGTCGACGGTGATCTTCTGCGACAGGTCGCCTTGGGCCACGGCGGTCGCGACCTGGGCGATGTTGCGCACCTGCGAGGTGAGGTTTCCGGCCATCGAGTTGACCGACTCCGTCAGGTCGCGCCAGGTGCCGGACACGCCGCGGACCTGGGCCTGGCCGCCCAACTTCCCTTCGGTGCCGACCTCGCGGGCGACGCGGGTGACCTCGTCGGCGAAGGAGGACAGCTGGTCGACCATGGTGTTGATCGTCGACTTCAGCTCAAGCGTCTCGCCGCGCACGTCGACGGACACCTTTTGCGAGAGGTCGCCCTGCGCCACCGCCGTCGTCACCTGGGCGATGTCGCGAACCTGAGCGGTGAGGTTGGCGGCCATTCCGTTGACGCTCTCGGTGAGGTCCTTCCAGGTGCCGGCGACACCGGGCACCTCGGCTTGACCGCCCAGCTTTCCTTCGGTGCCGACCTCTCGCGCGACGGTGATGACCTGCGCGGAGAACAGCTGCAGCGTGTCGGTGAGGCTGTTGATCGTGTCTGCGAGCGCGGCAACCTCGCCCGCCGCGTTGATGGTGATCTTTTGAGTCAGGTCGCCGCGGGCCACCGCACTCGTGACCTGCGCGATGTTGCGCACCTGGGCGGTGAGGTTTGCCGCCATGCCGTTGACGTTGTCGGTGAGGTTCTTCCAGGTGCCGCCGACGCCCGGCACGTCGGCTTGGCCGCCCAACTTCCCTTCGGTGCCGACCTCGCGGGCGACGCGGGTGACCTCGTCGGCGAAGGAGGACAGCTGGTCGACCATCGTGTTGACGGTCGACTTCAGTTCGAGGATCTCGCCTTGGGCGTCGACGGTGATCTTCTGTGAGAGGTCGCCTTGGGCCACGGCGGTCGCGACCTGGGCGATGTTGCGCACCTGCGACGTCAGGTTCGAGGCCATCGAGTTGACCGACTCCGTCAGGTCGCGCCAGGTGCCGGACACGCCGCGGACCTGGGCCTGGCCGCCGAGCTCTCCTTCGGTGCCGACCTCGCGGGCGACGCGGGTGACCTCGTCGGCGAAGGAGGACAGCTGGTCGACCATCGTGTTGATCGTCGACTTCAGTTCGAGGATCTCTCCCTCGGCGTCGACGGTGATCTTCTGGGACAGGTCGCCCTGTGCCACCGCGGTGGTCACCTGCGCGATGTTGCGCACCTGCGAGGTCAGGTTTCCGGCCATCGAGTTGACCGACTCGGTGAGGTCGCGCCACACACCCGAGACTCCCCGAACCTGGGCTTGGCCGCCGAGGCGGCCTTCGGTGCCCACCTCGCGGGCGACGCGGGTGACCTCGTCGGCGAAGGACGACAGCTGGTCGACCATGGTGTTGACCGTGGTGCCGATGCGCAAGAACTCGCCCTTGACCGGTTGGCCGGCGATCTCCAGCGCCATCTGCTGGGAGAGGTCGCCTTCGGCGACCGCGGCGATGACGCGCGCCACCTCCGTGGTGGGGCGCACCAGGTCGTCGATCAGGGAGTTCACCGCGGCGGCGCCGGTGCTCCAGTCACCCTCGGCGCCGAGCTCGTCAAGCCGCTCGGTCATCCGGCCCTCGCGGCCGATCACCCGGCTGGCTCTCACCAGCTCGCGGGTGCGTCGCTCGTTCAGAGCGGCGAGCGTGTTGAGCCGCGCCACGACCTGCCCCGCGACGCCGTCACGCGGACGGACCCGCACGCCGAAGTCCCCGGCGCACTGCGCCTCGAGCGCGGTCAGCAACTCGGCGAACAGATCGCTGACGTCGCCGTCACGGCGGCCGCCCGGCTGAACTTGCGGCCAGTCGGCGCTCCGCGGTTCTGCGGCCGGATCGACCGCCACGCCGTCCAGCTCGCCATCGATGTCGTCGACGGACATGTCCACCCCTCACCGGTGCGCGATTCGGCGACCCGAGATTTACCGCCCGACTCTAAGACGCCACCATCGCAGCCGAAGAACTCGCAGCGCTGGGTACCCTTTTTGCCACGGCTGTATCACTCGGCGGCTACATACCGCCGCCGGTCGGTGTGGGCGGGGGCTCACTCGTCCTTGTGCTCGCTGTGCTCGGCGATGACCTTGGCGGCGAGGTGTTGGGGCATCGGCTCGTAGCGCAACTCGCGCCGGGTGAACGTCCCGGTGCCGTGCGACAGCGAGCGCAGGTCGATGGCGAAGCGGGTGATCTCGACCTGCGGCGCCTCGGCGCGCACCAACGTGCGACCGGAACCGGCGGAACCGGCTGGACCCGCGGAACCGGCCGGGCCGACCGGCTCGGTGCCCGTGACGCGTCCACGTCGTCCGGACAAATCGCTCATCACCGCGCCGACGTAGTCGTCGGCGACGAGCACGCACACCTCGTCGACCGGTTCGAGCAGCGCGACCTGGCCGGACTTGGCCGCTTCCTTCAACGCCAGTGCGCCGGCCATCTGGAACGCCATGTCGGACGAGTCGACCGAGTGCGCCTTGCCGTCGACCAGCGTGACCCGGATGTCGACGACCGGGTACCCGGCCGCCACGCCGCGCTCCATCTGCGCGCGCACGCCCTTTTCCACCGACGGGATGAACTGCCTTGGCACCGCGCCGCCGAAGACTTTGTCGACGAACTCGAATCCGCTGCCTTGGGGGAGCGGCTCCACCTCGATGTCGCACACGCCGAACTGGCCGTGCCCGCCGGACTGCTTGACGTGCCGGCCGTGCGCGGTCGCCTTGGACGCGAACGTCTCGCGCAGCGGCACCCGAAGCGGAACGGTCTCGACCTCGACGCCGTACTTCGCCTTCAACCGGTCGAGCAGGACGTCGGTGTGCGCCTCGCCCATGCACCACAAGACCAGTTGATGAGTCTCGGGGTTCATCTCCAGTCGCAGCGTCGGGTCTTCGGCGGCCAGCCGCGACAGGCCCTGCGACAGCTTGTCCTCGTCGGCCTTCGACTTCGCTCGGACGGCGACGGGGAGCAGTGGCTCGGGCATCTCCCACGGGCTCATCAACAGCGGATTTTCCTTGTCGGACAAGGTGTCTGAGGTCTCGGCGCGGGCCAGCTTGGCGATCGCCACGATGTCGCCCGCGATGCACTGCGCCACCGTCCGTTGCGTCTTGCCGAGCGGCGAACTCAACGTGCCGACCCGCTCGTCGACGTCGTGGTCCTCGTGCCCGCGCTCGGCCATGCCGTGACCGGAGACGTGCACCACCGAGTCGGGGCGCAGCGTGCCGGAGAACACCCGCACCAGCGAGACGCGCCCGACGTAGGGGTCGGTGGTGGTCTTCACGACCTCGGCGGCCAGCGGGCCGGCCGGGTCGCAGGTCAGCGGCGACAGCGGCGAGCCGTCGAGCGTCGTCACCGCCGGCAGCGGGTGCTCGAGCGGCGACGGGAACGCCCTCGCGAGCAACTCGAGCAACTCGGCCGTGCCGAGCATCGACGGCGCCGACGCTCCGAGCACCGGATAGAACGACCCGCGCGCGACCGCCTTCTCCAGGTCGTCGATGACGACCTTCTGGTCGATCTCCTCGCCGCCGAGGTAGCGGTCCATCAAGGACTCGTCCTCGCTCTCGGCGATGATGCCCTCAAGGAGCTCGTTGCGCGCGGTGGACGCGGCCTCCACCTCGGACGACGTGGCGTCGCGGCTGGCGCGGCGTCCGTCCGCGTATTCGCCGACCTGCTGGGTGACCAGGCCGAGCAGCGCGTGCGGGGCGGCCTCTGGGTCGGCCCGCACCGGCAGGTAGAGCGGCAGCACGCCCTGGCCGAAGGTGGCCTGGCACTGCGCGACGACCGCGTCGAAGTCGGCGCGCGCGGAGTCCAGCTTGGTGATGACCACGGCCCGCGGCATGCCGACGTGCGCGCACTCCTCCCACAGCATGCGGGTGGATCCGTCGATCCCGTCGGCGGCCGACATCACGAACAGCGCCGCGTCGGCGGCGCGCAGCCCCGCGCGCAGGTCGCCGACGAAGTCGGCGTAGCCGGGGGCGTCGAGCAGGTTGATCTTCACACCGTCGTACTCGATCGGCGCGAGGGACAGCGACACGGACCGCTGCTGGCGGATCTCGGCGTCCTCGAAGTCGCTGACGCTGGTGCCGTCTTCGACGCGTCCGGCGCGAGTGATGGCGCCGGTCGCCGCGAGCAGCGCCTCGACGAGCGTGGTCTTGCCCGAACCCGAATGGCCGACCAGCACCACGTTGCGAATACCGGCCGGCTGGTCGGCCACCGGTGCTCTGCCGGCGGCGCCCGATGCGGCCGAGTTGGAGGCGGACTTGTCTGCCATGGCTCACGCTCCTCCGCGCGCTCCGTGGCGCGCTCCTTTTGCGGGTCGGGCCAAACCTTTCCCCGACTCTCCACCTCTGGGTGGCGGCCGGACAAGAGGCCGAAGGTCGCAGAGGCTCGCCGGCGCCGTCGACGATCGTTGAAGGTTCGAGCCGCTCGGTAGCATGAGCGCCACGGCGAGAGGCGTCGGCTAGACGGTCGGGCAGACGGGACGGACATGCTCAAGCGCGTGCGGCAGCCGCTGCAGCGTGTGCTCGGACCGTTGGGCGCGGCACTCGCCCGGCGAGGCGTCAACCCAAACATCGTCACCTTCGTGGGCACGGTGCTCACGACGTCCGCCGCGCTTGTGCTCTATCCCCGCGGCGATTTGTTCTGGGGCTCCTTCGCGATCACCATCTTCGTGCTGTTCGACATGGTCGACGGCGCGCTCGCCCGCGCCCGCGGCATCACCGGGGTCTGGGGCGCGTTTCTTGACTCCAACCTCGACCGGGTCTCCGACGCCGCCGTGCTGAGCGGTTTGGTCTGGTGGTTCGTGGGCCGAGGTGACGAGCCGGTGCTCGCCGGCTTGTGCCTGTTCTCCTTGGTCACGGGCAATCTTGTCTCCTACGCGCGGGCCCGCGCCGAAGGGCTCGGCTTGCGCGGCGACGTCGGCATCGCCGAGCGCACTGAGCGGCTGATCGTGGTCCTCACCGCGACCGGCGTCTCCGGGCTCGGGGTTCCCTACATCCAGGCGATCGGGCTGTGGCTGCTCGCGGCGGCAACCGCGATCACCGTCGGTCAGCGGTTCGTCGCGGTGTACCGGCAGGCGCACGCCAGCGCCGCCGACTCGAAGTCGGTCTCGACCGACCCGGTTTCGACGCCGTGACGGGGCCTCGTCAGCGCCCGCTCCCACGCGCGGGCCGCCGCTTGAGGGAGAAGACGCAGGCGGCGGGCTACGCGGTTCTCGCCACGCTCGCGACGGCGCTGCCCGAGTCGCTGCTGCGCCCGGCGTTCCGGCTCGGCGCCGACGTCGCGTGGCGGCGGCGCGGGCGGGGCGTGCGCCAGCTCGAGCGCAACTTGCGGCGCGTCGTCGACTCGCGGGTCGGTTCGCGCGCCGGTTCGCCAGTTTCGGACGACGAGCTCGCCTCGCTGGCCCGCGCCGCGATGCGCTCCTACGCCAGGTATTGGCTGGAGTTCTTCCGGTTGCCTGTGCTGCGCCGGGAGCGGATCGTCGGGCGGATGAACGTGGCGGGCAAGGAGCGGCTCGACGCGGTGCTGGCGGCCGGGCGCGGCGCGATCATCGCGCTGCCCCACACCGGCAACTGGGACCACGCGGGCGCGTGGCTTGCCCTGGAGGGCTACCCGTTCGCGACCGTCGCGGAGCGATTGAAGCCCGAGTCGCTGTTCGACCGGTTCGTCGCGGTGCGCGAGCGCCTGGGCATGGAGGTCGTCGCGCTGACCGGCGGGCGGAACGCGTTCGCGGTGCTGCTTGAGCGGTTGCGCGCCGGGAAGTTGGTCTGCCTGGTCACCGAGCGCGACCTCGCGTCGTCCGGCGTTGACGTCGAGTTCTTCGGCGAGACGACCACGATGCCGGCCGGCCCGGCGTCGCTCGCCGTCGCGACCGGCGCGGCGCTGCTGCCGGCCGGGATTTGGTTCACCGACGACGGTGGCCCCGGCGGCGGCTGGGCCGCCGTCATCCACCCCGAGATCACCCCTCCGGGCGGTGTCGACCGGCGCGCCAAAATCGCCGAGATGACGCAGCGGATGGCCGACATGTTCGCCGCGGACATCGCCGCGCATCCGCAGGACTGGCACATGTTGCAGCCGCTCTGGCCGGCGGACCGGCGCCCGCGGTCGACGCGACCGGCCGTCGTCCGGCAGAGGCAGGCGCCGTGAGGGTCGGGCTGGTCTGCCCCTACACCTGGGACGTCCCAGGCGGCGTGCAGGCGCACGTGCACGACCTGGCGACCGCGCTGATCGCGCTCGGTCACGACGTGTCCGTCATCACGCCGGCGGACGAGGACTCGCCGCTGCCGTCGTACGTCGTGTCGGCGGGGCGCGCGGTGCCCGTGCCGTACAACGGGTCCGTCGCGAGGTTGGCGTTCGGGGTGCTCTCGCTCGGCCGGGTGCGCCGCTGGTTGCGCGAGGGCTCGTTCGACGTCGTGCACGTGCACGAGCCCGCGGCGCCGAGCTTGAGCCTGCTGGCCACCTGGGCGGCCGACGTCCCGATCGTGGCGACGTTTCACACCTCGGTGACGCGGTCGCGCGCGATGGCCGCCGCCTACTCGATTTTGCAGACGGCGCTGGAGAAAATCAGCGGTCGCATCGCCGTCTCGGAGGCCGCGCGACGAACCCTTGTCGAGCATCTCGGCGGCGACGCGGTCTTGATTCCGAACGGCGTGCAGGTCGCCAACTTCGCGTCCGCGCGGCCGCTGCCCGACTGGCCCGGCGCAGGCGGCGCCATCGGGTTCCTTGGCCGCATCGATGAGCCGCGCAAGGGTTTTCCCTTGCTGTTGGAGGCTTTTCAACTACTCGCCGAGCGGCGTCCGGGGGTGCGGCTGCTCGTCGCTGGCCCGGGCGACACCGAAGAGGTGCGCAAGTCGCTGCCCGGGGAGTTGCGGTCGCGGGTGCGGATGCTCGGCTTGGTGAGCGACGCCGACAAGGCGCGCATGCTTCGATCGGTCGACCTGTTCGTGGCGCCGAACACCGGCGGCGAGAGCTTCGGCATCGTCTTGCTTGAGGCGATGGCGGCGCAAACCCCCGTGCTGGCGAGCGACCTCGACGCGTTTCGCGTCGTCCTCGACGACGGCGACGCCGGGGCGACGTTCCCGACGGGAGACGCGAGGGCGCTCGCCCAGGTCGCGGGAGCGCTGCTCGACGATCCTGAGCGGCGCGCGCGGTTGGCGGCGAACGGCGCGCGGCGCGCGCTCGTCTACGACTGGTCGACCGTCGCGCTCGACATCGTCCGGGTCTACGAGACGGTCGCTCGAACGTCACCGCCGGTGACGACGCTGCCGCGCCAGCGGCGGTAGGGATCCCTCATGCCGTGGTGGTTCTGGGTCATCGTCGCGATCGTGCTGCTGGCCAGCTACGTCGGCGCGACGAGCAATCGGCTCGACCGGTTGCACGCGCGGCTCGACGCCGCGTACGCGGCCCTCGACGCGCAGCTTGTTCGCCGGTCGGCGGTGACGCTGGAGATCGCGGCGTCCGGGCTGCTCGACCCCGCGACCAGCGTGCTGCTCGCGAGCGCGGCGCACGAGGCTCGAGCGTCGTCCGCCGATGAGCGGGAGATGGGCGAGAGCGAGCTGAGCGGCGCGTTGCGGGCGGCGTTCGCCGACCCCGACGTCGTGGCGACGCTCGCCGCCGACCCGTCCGGAGTCGAGTTGCTGCACGAGCTCGACGCGGCCGTGATCAAGGTGCCGCTCGCCCGTCGCTTCTACAACGACGCGGTGCGGGCGACGCTTGCCGTCCGCCGGCATCGCGTCGCTCGCTGGCTGCGGCTCGCCGGCCGGGTGCCACCGCCGCGCTTCTTCGAAATCGACGACGAGGCGGCACCGCGTCTCGGCGTAAAATGAAGTTTCCGCTCTTACTTCTTTGAGAGGCCTGTCGTGACCACCGAAAACGTCGAAGCTGCGCACGCGCAGACCGGCACCGTGCGCGTCAAGCGCGGCATGGCCGAGATGCTCAAGGGCGGCGTCATCATGGACGTCGTCACCCCGGATCAGGCGAAGATCGCCGAAGACGCCGGCGCGGTCGCCGTGATGGCGCTGGAGCGGGTGCCGGCCGACATCCGAGCTCAGGGCGGCGTCGCCCGCATGAGCGACCCCGACCTGATCGACGGCATCATCAACGCCGTCTCGATCCCCGTCATGGCCAAGGCGCGCATCGGGCACTTCGCCGAGGCGCAGGTGCTGCAGTCGCTCGGCGTCGACTACATCGACGAGAGCGAAGTCCTCACGCCCGCCGACTACAGCCACCACATCGACAAGTGGGCGTTCACCGTGCCGTTCGTGTGCGGCGCGACCAACCTCGGCGAGGCGCTGCGGCGCATCACCGAGGGCGCCGCGATGATCAGGTCGAAGGGCGAGGCGGGCACCGGTGACGTGTCCAACGCGGTCACCCACATGCGGCAGATCCGCGACGAGATCCGCCGGCTGACGTCGCTGCCCGAGGACGAGCTGTACGTCGCCGCCAAGGAGCTGCAGGCGCCGCTCGACCTGGTGCGAGAGGTGGCGGTGGCCGGCAAGCTGCCCTTCGTGCTGTTCACGGCCGGCGGCATCGCCACCCCGGCCGACGCGGCGATGATGATGCAGCTGGGCGCGGAGGGCGTGTTCGTCGGCTCCGGCATCTTCAAGTCCGGCGACCCGGCGAAGCGGGCCGAGGCGATCGTGAAGGCCACCACGTTCTACGACGACCCGGACGTCGTCGCCAAGGTCTCGCGCGGGCTCGGCGAGGCGATGGTCGGCATCAACGTCGACGACGTGCCGGTCGACCACCGGTTGGCCACCCGCGGCTGGTGAACGCGTTCGCTGCGCTCAACGGGGAAACTTCCAGTGCCATGACGACGAATTCTTTCCCCGATGACTGACGAATCGGTGCGGCCGCGGGTCGGCGTGCTCGCGCTTCAGGGTGACGTGCGCGAGCACCTGCGCGCGCTTCAGGCGGCGGGGGCGACGGCGGCAGCCGTCCGGCGGCCGAGTGAACTGGACGACGTCGACGCGCTCGTCATCCCCGGCGGCGAGTCGACCACCATGTACAAGCTGGCGATCGCCTTCGAGTTGCTCGAACCGCTGCGCAAGCGACTCGAATCCGGCATGCCCGCGTTCGGCTCGTGCGCTGGGATGATCATGCTGGCCGACCGGATCTCCGACGGCATCGAGGGGCAGGTGACGCTCGGCGGCCTCGACGTCACGGTGCGCCGCAACGCGTTCGGTCGGCAGGTCGACTCGTTCGAGTCGCCCGTCGAGTTGACCGGCGTCGACGGCGAGCCCTTTAACGCCGTCTTCATCCGCGCGCCGTGGGTGGAGTCGGTGGGGGATCGGGTCGAGGTCATCGGCCGGGTCGCGGGTGGCGGTGACGACGGTAGGATCGTGGCCGTCCGGCAGGGCGCGATCTTGGCGACTGCCTTCCACCCTGAACTCACGGGTGATCAGCGCGTTCACGCGCTCTTCGTCGAGATTGTGCGCGAGTACTTGAAGGAGCGGCCATGAGTGGGCACTCAAAGTGGGCGACCACGAAGCACAAGAAGGCCGTCATCGACGCCAAGCGCGGCAAGCTGTTCGCCAAGCTGATCAAGAACATCGAGGTCGCCGCCCGCACGGGCGGCGCAGATCCGGCCGGCAACCCGACGCTGGCCGACGCGATCGCCAAGGCCAAGGGCCAATCGGTGCCCAACGACAACATCGACCGAGCCGTCAAGCGCGGCGCCGGGCTCGAGGCCGGCGGCGGCGGACTGGGAGCCGATCACCTACGAGGGCTATGGGCCCGGCGGGGTGGCGCTGCTCATCGAGTGCTTGACCGACAACCGCAACCGGGCGGCGTCCGAAGTGCGCACCGCGATGACCCGAAACGGCGGCAACATGGCCGACCCGGGCTCGGTCGCGTACCTGTTCAACCGCAAGGGCGTCGTGCTGGTGCCGAAGAACGGGCGCGGCGAGGACGACGTGTTGATCGCGGTGCTCGAAGCCGGCGCCGAAGAGGTGAACGAGCTCGACGACTCCTTCGAGGTGGTCTCCGAGGCGACCGACCTGGGCGCCGTCCGGGAGGCGCTGAAGGCGGCGGGCATCGAGTATGAGTCGGCCGACATCGCCTGGCTCCCAAGCGTCAACGTGCCGCTCGAGGATGACGCGGCGCGCAAGGTGCTGCGGCTGGTCGACGCGCTTGAGGACTGCGACGACGTGCAGAACGTCTGGGCCAACTTCGACGTCAGCGACGACGTCCTCGAAGAGGTCTGAGCTTTTCGCGCTCTCAGGCCGGGCTGGCTTCGCGGCGTGCGGGGGTGCTCGGTGTGCGGGGGTGCTCGGTGTGCGGGGGTGCTCGGTGTGCGGCGGTGCTTGGCTTGCGGGCTAGGTGGGCTGCCGGGTTGCTTTCCGAAACGCTTTGTTCTGAGTCATAAGTTCTGAGTCACGATTGATCGGCTAGCTGTCCGGGCGCATGGGCTGATTTGTCGGCGCGAGCGCGACCAACAGCCGGCTTTCCAAACCCGTGTTCCACTCCTGTTTCCGCCGACAGTCGACACCCAACCGGCGGTGACTCAGAACTTATGACTCACAGCAAAGCGGGCCGGAAGCCGCCGAAGCCGCGGGCCGGAAGCCGCCGGGCCGGAAGCCGCGGGCCCGGCGACCCGCGGACCCGCCGACCCGCCGACACGCCGCGCCGTCGTCCACGGTTGAGGCGGCCGTCGCCGCTAGGCTCCGAACATGCGTTCGATTCGTGTGCTCGGCGTCGACCCCGGGCTCACCCGCTGCGGCATCGGGGTCGTCGACGGAGTCGCCGGCCGGGCCCGGCTGGTCGGCGTCGATGTCCTGCGCACCTCCGCCGACACTGACATCGGCCAGCGGCTGCTCGTCCTCGAGCAGGGCATCGAGGCCTGGATCGACAAACACTCGCCAGACGTCGTCGCGGTCGAGCGGGTGTTCAGCCAGCACAACGTGCGCACCGTGATGGGCACCGCGCAAGCCTCAGCGGTCGCCATCGTGTGCGCCGCCCGCCGCGGAATCCCGGTCGCGCTGCACACGCCGAGCGAGGTCAAGGCCGCGGTCACCGGGCAGGGTCGCGCAGGCAAAGAGCAGGTCGCCTTCATGGTGCGGCGCCTGCTCAGCGCGCCGACGCTTTCCGGCCCGGCCGACGCCACCGACGCCCTCGCCCTCGCGTTGTGCCAGCTGTGGCGTGGCGCCGCGGCCGACAAAGTCCAACGCGCGCTCGCGGGAGTGGCTCGATGATTTCCTTTGTCAGCGGCAAAGTCGCCGCGGTCAGCCCTGATTCGGTCGTGGTCGAGGTCGGCGGGTTCGGCGTTCAACTCATGTGCGCGCCGACCACGATCGCGCGCGCCCGCATTGGAGACTCCGCGCGCTTCGCCACGTCGCTCGTCGTCCGCGAGGATTCGCTTACGTTGTATGGGTTTTCCGACGACGACGAGCGCACCATCTTTGAGCTTCTGCAAACCGCCAGCGGGGTCGGCCCGCGGCTCGCGCAGGCGATGCTCGGGGTGCATCCGCCAGCGGCGCTCCGCCGCGCCGTCGCCACTGACGATTTCGCCGCGCTGGCGATGGTGCCTGGCATCGGCAAGAAGACCGCTCAGCGAATTGTGCTTGAACTCAAGGACAAACTGGCCGGCGCCTCATTGGGCGACGACGTCATCGCGCTGCCCAACGGCGCCACCGCGCCCTGGCGTGACAGCGTGCACAGCGCGCTCTTGGGCCTCGGGTATTCGGCGCGGGAGGCTGACGACGCGCTGATCACCATTTCCGCCGAGGCCGGCGAGAATCCCGACGTTTCGGCGCTCTTGCGGCTCGCACTGCGTTCGCTGGGTCGCGCATGAGCGAGGACCAAGACCTGGTCGACGCCCAGGTGTTCGACGACGAGCGCGCCGTCGAAGCAGCCCTGCGGCCAAAACAACTGGCCGAGTTCGTCGGTCAGGAGCGGGTCCGGGAGCAGCTTTCGCTGATTCTGGACGGCGCGAAGCGGCGCGGTCGGCCGCCCGACCACGTGTTGCTCTCTGGGCCGCCCGGGCTGGGCAAGACGACGCTCGCCATGATCGTGGCGGCCGAGTTGGGGATGCCGCTGCGCGTCACCAGCGGGCCGGCGATCCAGCACGCCGGCGACCTCGCCGCCTTGCTCACCCAGCTCGCCGAGGGCGAGGTGTTGTTCCTCGACGAGATCCATCGGATGTCGCGGCCGGCCGAGGAGATGCTCTACCTGGCGATGGAGGACTTCCGGGTCGACGTCGTCGTCGGGAAAGGCCCTGGCGCCACCGCGATTCCGCTTGATCTCGCGCCGTTCACCTTGGTCGGCGCCACCACCCGCGCCGGCCTGCTCCCGGGTCCGCTGCGCGACCGCTTCGGCTTCACCGGGCGAATGGACTTCTACTCCCCGGACGAGCTCGAACTGGTGCTCATCAGGTCGGCGGGGCTGCTCGACGTCCGGCTGCTTCCCGAGGGCGCGGCCGAGATCGCCGCGCGCTCTCGCGGCACGCCGCGGATCGCCAACCGGCTGCTGCGCCGGGTGCGCGACTTCGCCGAGGTGCGCGCCGACGGCGTGGTGACCCGCCAGGTCGCGGCCGCGGCGCTGGCGGTCTACGAAGTCGACGCGGAAGGGCTCGACCGCCTCGACCGAGCGGTGCTCGACGCCCTCGTCCGAAGGTTCGGCGGCGGCCCGGTCGGTCTGACGACGGTCGCGATCGCGGTGGGGGAGGAGCCGGAGACCGTCGAGGAGGTCGCTGAGCCGTTCCTGTTCCGGGCCGGGCTGATCGCCCGCACGCCGCGCGGGCGAGTCGCCACCGCGGCCGGGTGGCGGCATTTGGGACTGACGGCCCCGCCCGCCGCCATGGGCGCCATGACTGGACCGGGTCAGCTCGGTCCAGACGCCTCGTCCGATGTGACCCTTTTCGACGTCGAAGCTGCGGACTGACCCCGCGCGGCCGCCTGATGGCCGCCGACTTTTCGCATAGACTCGGGCCGCAACCCCAATTCCACATGTTCGCGGTGGCCGCACATGTCGCCGCACCCGCCCAGACGGGCGCTGGAAGGAACGTCGTCTCGTGTATCTGCTGCTGATCTTCGTTGTCGTGCTGCTCGTCTTCTCGATGGTGCAGAACAACCGGCGGCGCAAGAGCGTGTCGACCATGCAGTCGGCCATCGAGCCCGGGGTGCGGGTTATGACCACCTCGGGCATCTACGGCATCGTCCAGGAGGTCGAGCCCGACTCGATCATCGTCGAGATCTCGGAGGGCGTCGACGTCAGGTTCGCCAAGGCCGCGGTCATGAAGGTGGTGCCGCACCTCGATGACGCGGACGACCTCGATGACAGCGACGACCTCGGCGACGCCGACACCGATGACCTCGCCGATCTCGACCACCCCGACCGCACCGATGGTGTCGTCGAGCCGGCGGAGCGCCCCGCGGCCGGCAGCGCCGACGGGCACCAACCCGGCGCTGGATCCGTTTCCACCGGATGAACCGCGCGGTGAGCCAGGCAAGCGGCCCGCTTGCCGGTCGCTCATCGTCGTCCGAGATACTTCATGGCTGCGCGGCCGCCGACGCCCGTCGCGGTCCGCATGCAGTGATGTCGCGCTGACAGGAGAGACAGGTGCCACCTGCCAAGAGGTCGACCCCGGGCCGCGCCCTGGTGTTCGTCCTGATCGTGCTGATCGCGCTGTTCGGCGGGATGTTCCTGAGCGGCACCCACTCGCCCGCGCTCGGCCTCGACCTGCGCGGCGGCACGACCGTCACGCTGAAGCCGCGCGAGACCGTCGCCGGCGCGAAGATCAAGCAGAGCGACCTCAACACCGCGGTCAACATCTTGCGCAACCGGGTCAACGGCCTTGGAGTCGGAAACGCGGACGTGAAGGTCGAGGGCAACAACATCGTCGTCTCGGTCCCGGGCAAAGACACCCAAGGCGTTCTGAGCACCATCGGCGAGACGGCCCAACTGAGCATCCGGCAGGTCTACGAGTCCAACTCGGCCGCCACCGGCACGACGGTGCCCGACACCTCCTCGCCGACGACAACGCCGACCCTCACGCCGAGCGCGCCGCCGAGCGCGGCCGCGTCTCCAGCCGCGACGCCGTCCGGCGCGCCAGCCAGCCCGAAGTCGATGGGCCGCTCGGACGGCGCGGGCGCGCAGGTCCAGCCGGCCGCCTTCGTGCGTGCCGCGGCGAGCGCCACGCCGGCGCCGTCGGCCAGCCCGTCGCCGTCGGCGACCCCGGCGCCTGCGACGAACCCGGCCAAGCCGGAGACAACGCCGTCCGCCGCCGAGCTCGCGGCGTACCAGAGCCTCGACTGCGGCAAGAAGGAAAACCAGCAGGGCCAGCCTGAGAAGGACCTGCTGTCGAACAAGTTCCTCGTCACCTGCGGGGCGCCTGACGGGTCGACCACTTGGTACAAGTACCTGCTCTATCCGACGCTGATCCCGGGCAAGCAGATCTCCACCGCGCAGGCTCAGTTCGACACGCAGGGCGGCACCGGGTGGAGCGTGCAGCTCGACGTTCAAGAGCGGCGCGCAAAGCACCTGGGCGAAGTTCACCGCCGCGCAATGTCGGCAAGCTGACCGCGATCGTGCTCGACGGCAACGTGTTCTCCGCCGAGACGATCCAAGGCGCGATCACCGGCCCGACGCAGATCACCGGCAACTTCAGCCACAAGCAGGCGAGCGACCTCGCGAACGTGCTGAAGTACGGCGCGCTGCCGCTCGCCTTCGACCAGCAGACCGCGCAGACTATCTCGGCGACGCTCGGCAACAGCGAGCTGCACGCGGGTCTGCTCGCCGGCGCGATCGGGTTGATCCTGGTGCGTGTTGTACTCGTTCTTCTACTACCGAGGGCTTTCGCTCGTCACGGTCGACCAGCCTCGCGTTGTCGGCGGCGATCCAGTACCCGATCATCGTGCTCCTTGGCAAGGGCATCGGGTACACGCTCACGCTGGCGGGCATCGCCGGTCTGATCGTGGCCATCGGTGTCACCGCCGACTCGTTCATCGTGTTCTTCGAGCGACTGCGTGACGAGGTGCGCGAAGGCAACTCGCTTGCGTAGCGCGGTGGAGAAGGGCTGGGTGCGCGCCCGGCGCACGATCGTGTCGGCCGACCTCGTCTCGCTGATCGCGGCGGTCATCTTGTACTGGCTCGTCGATCGGCGACGTCCGCGGGTTCGCGTTCACGTTGGGCTTGTCGACCGTCGTCGACTTGTTCGTCGTCTTCTTCTTCACCAAACCGCTGATCACGTTGCTGAGCCGCACGAAGTTCTTCGGCGAGGGGCACCGGTTCTCCGGGCTCGACCCGCGCACACCTCGGTGTCGACAAGTGCGCGTCGCGACCGCCGCCACCCGGCGTACCGCTCCGGCCAGGAAGGTCTGACATGAGCCGACTCGGGACGCTCGGTCACAACCTCTACCGCGGCAAGGTCTCCTACGACTTCGTCGGGCGGCGGCGGACGCTGGTACGCGATGTCGCGGCATGATCATCTGGTCGCCGTCGGCGCCTCGGCGTCCGTGGGCTCAACCTGTGCATCGAGTTCAAGGGCGGCAGCCGTTCACTTCCCCGACAAGGGCTTCACGACTCCACGGTCGAGCAGGCGCGCACCGCCGTCGAGGGCGCCGGTGTCGTCGACCCGGTCGTGCAGAAGGTCGGCGCAACCCGAGCCGGGTCAAGAGCCCAGGTCGATACGACGGCGCTGCCAAGGGCGAGGCCGCGAAGGTCGCGCCGCGATCGCTCGAAGCTCGGCGTCTCCAAACGACTTGTCGAGCCGAGCACGTCGGGCCAGTTGGGGCAACCAGATCACCCGCAAGGCGGTCGAGGGCCTGATCATCTTCCTGGTGCGCGTCGTCGTTTATCGTCGCTGCGCTACGAGTCGCGAAGATGGCCGCGGCGGCGATCATCGCGCTGGTCGCACGACCTCGTCATCACCGTCGGGCATCTACGCGCTGGTCGGCTTCGTGGTCAGCCCCGCCACCGTCATCGGGCTGCTGACGATCCTCGGTTACTCGCTGTACGACACAGTGGTCGTCTTCGACAAGGTGCGGGAGAACACCCGAAGGATCATCGCGGGGGGCAGCCGCATGACCTACAGCCAGGCCGCCAACCTCGCCGTCAACCAGACGCTGGTCCGGTCGATCAACACCTCGGTCATCGCCCTGCTGCCGGTCGGCGCGATCCTGTTCATCGGCGCGTTCCTGCTCGGCGCCGGCACGCTCAAGGACCTCGCGCTCGCGCTGTTCGTGGGGCTCGCCTCCGGCACCTACTCCTCGATCTTCATCGCCACCCCGATGGCGGCGACGTTCAAGGAGCGCGAGCCGCAGCCATGGCGCCTCGCCAACCGGGTGCAGGCCCGCGAGGGCGCCGGTCGGGCCGCACGAGCCCGGGTCGGAGGCGGCCGGCGCGGCCGCCGGCGCGGCGGCGACCGGCAGTCGACGGCGGTCTGACCGACGATGCCGCGGCCGACGACGGGGACACCGAAGACGAGGAGACCTCGAACCGCCGGCGGGGCGCGGGTCCCGGCCGGCGCGGCGCGCAACCCGCCGCCGGCGGCGGCGCTCCGGCGGCGAACGCGGGCGCGGCAACCGCCCCGGCGGTAAGAAGAAGCGCCGGTGGCGCGGCAGGGCGCGCCGACGTCGCGGAGACCCTCGGCGAGCTCGTGCGCGACGTCCCCGACTTCCCGTCGGCGGGCATCGTGTTCAAGGACATCACGCCGCTGCTCGCCGATCACGCCGCCTTCGCCGGCGTCGTCGACGCGATCGTCGCGCAGCACGAGCCCGGCACCATCGACAAGGTCGTCGGCATCGAGGCGCGGGGGTTCATCCTCGCCGCCCCCGTCGCGTACCACCTGCGGCGCCGGGTTCGTGCCGGTGCGCAAGAAGGGCAAGCTGCCCTCCGGGACCTGCCAGTCCGAGCTACGACCTCGAGTACGGCAGCGCGACGCTCGAGGTGCACCGCGACGCGTTCGCGCCCGGCGACCGGGTGCTCGTCGTCGACGACGTGCTCGCCACCGGGGGTACCGCGGCCGCGGCGATCGACCTGGTCGTGCGTGCGGCGCCGCGGTGGCCGGCCTGTCGTTCCTCCTCGAGCTGTCCGCGCTGCGCGGCCGGGACCGAAGCTGCCCGAGCGGACGCTGCACGTGCTGCTCAGGTCTGATCCGCGGGTTCGCGCGCCCGGCGGAAGCCGCGCATTTTCGCGCTCTGACTGGTTGCGTCGCCGATCGGTAGACTGGAAACCTCGCGGAGACTCAAACCGCGATGAGGAGTGCCGGTGCAAGGTGGGGCGACTCCCGACGGCGCGGTGAGCGCGCCAGCCTCGGCGGGCGCCGAGAGCGGCGGTTGAGTCGCCCGCGCCCCCGGCGTCTGAGCAGACCGTCGACCTGTCCGCCACCACGACGGCGCCGCCGCTGACGGCCACTGAGGCCGGCGGCGGCAGTCGGGGCCGCCCGAGCCCGTCGAGCAGCCGAGCCCGCGGAGCCCGCCGCTCGTCCGGCCGGCGGGTGCGGGCCAGGCTCGCCCGGCTCGCCGCCCAGCGCGCCGGAACGCCGTCCTCGCCGGTTCTCGACCCGCTGATCCGCGCCATCCGCGCCGCCCATCCGAAGGCCGACACTCGCGCCATCCTGCGCGCCTACGAGGTGGCCGAGCAGTGCCACAGCGGGCAGTTCCGCAAGAGCGGCGAGCCCTACATCACCCACCCGCTCGCGGTCGCCACGATCCTGGCCGAGCTCGGGCATGACGACGCCGACCATCGTCGCGGCGCTGCTGCACGACACCGTCGAAGACACCCCTTACACCCTCGACGCGCTGCGCAAGGAGTTCGGCGACGAGGTCGCGGCGCTGGTCGACGGCGTCACCAAGCTCGACAAGGTCAAGTACGGCGACGCCGCCAGGCGGAGACGGTGCGCAAGATGGTCGTCGCGATGGCCCGCGACATCCGGGTGCTGGTGCTCAAGCTCTCCGACCGGCTGCACAACATGCGCACGCTGCGCTACCTGCCGCCGGAGAAGCAGGAGCGCAAGGCCCGCGAGACGCTGGAGATCTACGCGCCGCTCGCCCACCGGCTCGGCATGAACACGCTGAAGTGGGAGCTGGAGGACCTCTCCTTCGCGACGCTGTACCCCAAGCGGTACGAAGAGGTCGTGCGGCTGGTCACCGACCGCGCGCCGAGCCGCGAGACCTACCTCGCCGCCGTCATCGACCAGGTCAATCAACAACTGCGCTCCGCCAAGATCAAGGCGATCGTCACCGGCCGGCCGAAGCACTACTACTCGATCTACCAGAAGATGATCGTGCGCGGCCGCGACCTCGGCGACATCTACGACCTGCTCGGCGTGCGGGTGCTCGTCGACAACGTGCGCGACTGCTACGCCGCCCTGGGCATCATCCACGCGACCTGGAACCCGGTTCCCGGCCGGTTCAAAGACTTCATCGCGATGCCGAAGTTCAACCTCTACCAGTCGCTGCACACGACGGTGATCGGGCCGGAGGGCAAGCCGGTCGAGCTGCAGATCCGCACCCACGCGATGCACCGGCGCGCCGAGTACGGCATCGCCGCGCACTGGAAGTACAAGGAGGAGTCGCTCGGCGGCGACACGTCGGGCGTACACGTCGTCCGGCAACGACATGGCGTGGCTGCGGCAGCTGCTCGACTGGCAGAAGGAGGCCGCCGACCCGGGCGAGTTCCTCGAGTCGCTGCGCTTCGACATCCAAGGCGCCGAGGTCTACGTGTTCACCCCGAAGGGCGACGTCCTGGCGTTGCCGCAGGGTTCGACGCCGGTCGACTTCGCCTACGCGGTGCACACCGAGGTGGGGCACCGCTGCGTCGGCGCGCGGGTCAACGGTCGGCTGGTGCCGCTGGACAGCACGCTCGACAACGGCGACGCCGTCGAGATCTTCACCTCCAAGGCGCCGAACGCCGGGCCGAGCCGCGACTGGCTGTCGTACGTGAAGTCGCCGCGGGCGCGCACCAAGATCCGGCAGTGGTTCGCGAAGGAGCGTCGCGAGGACGCCATCGAGGATGGCAAGCAGGCCATCGCCAGGGCGATCCGAAAGCAGGGCCTGCCGCTGCAACGGCTGCTCTCCGACGACGCGCTGGGCACGCTCGCCCGCGAGATGCACTACGCGGACGTCTCCGGCCTGTACGCCGGCGTCGGCGAGGGGCACGTCACCGCGCAGACCGTCGTCCAACGGCTGTTCCAGGCGCGCGGCGGCGCCGGAGGGCGCGGTCGAGGACCTCGCCGAGACCGTGCAGCCGGCACCTCGGGGCGAGCCGGCTCGCCGGCTGCGCTCCGGCCGGCGACCCTGGCGTCGTGGTCAAGGGCGCCAGCGACGTGTGGGTCAAGCTGGCCCGGTGCTGCACGCCGGTGCCCGGCGACGCGATCGCAGGGATTCGTCACCCGCGGCAACGGCGTCTCGGTGCACCAGGCCGACTGCGTCAACCTGATCGCCATGCGGGCGAACGAGCCGGACCGGGTGGTCGACGTCGAGTGGGCGCCGAGCGCGGCGTCGGTGTTCCTCGTCGTCGTGCAGGTCGAGGCGCTCGACCGGTCGCGGCTGCTGGCCGACCTCACCCAGGTGCTGTCCGACCAGCACGTGAACATCCTCGCGGCGTCGGTCACCACCACCCGCGACCGGGTGGCGGTGAACCGGTTCACCTTCGAGATGGGCGACCCGAAGCACCTCGGTCACGTGCTCAAGGCCGTGCGCGCGGTCGACGGCGTGTACGACGCCTACCGCGTCACCTCTGGCGTGACGCCCGCCCGCGCCTGATCCCTGCCGCCGTCCGGTCTGTCAGGACGACGGCGGTCAGGACGACGGCGGTCAGGACGACGGGGCGGGGTTGGGCGCGCCCGACGGTGTCGTGGTCGCCGTGTGCGAGGTGGCCAGCACGTCGACGACGAAGACCAGCTCCTCGTTAGGGCCGACGCCGCCCGAGCCGGAGGCGCCGTAGCCCAGGCTCGGCGGGATGATGATCTCGCGGCGGCCGCCGACCTTCATGCCGGTGACGCCCTGCTGGAAGCCCGGGATCACACCCTGCAGCGAGAACGTCGCGGTCTGGTTGCGCGACCAGGACGAGTCGAACTCCTTGCAGTTGACGTAGTTGACGCCCAGGTAGTTCATGGTCACCGAGTCGTCGGCCTTCACGGTCTCGCCGCTACCGACGATGAGGTCCTTGGTCTGCAGGGTGATCGGCACCGCGCCGGCAGGAATGGTGATCGTGGGCTCGGTCTTCAGCGCCGGGTCGACGCCCGCGGGCAGGATCGGGAAGTTAGCGATCGGTGACGCGACGACGCTCGGGTTGCTGGTGCAGCCGTCGGCGTGAGTGGGCGCGGGCGGCGGTGGGGAGCTGCTCGTCGGCGCGCCGGAACCGGAGCCGCTGGCGATCGGTGACGACCCGGACGCGGCCGACTTGCCGTTGCCGCCGGACAGCACGACGGCCAGCACGATCGCGACGATGGCGACAACGGCCGCGGCCGCCCCGCCGATCGTCATCCGCTGCCGCGCCTTGGCGCGCGCGGCGGCGCGCTCCTGGAGCCGTCGCTCGTAGCGCTCACGGGCGATCTGCCGTCTGCGGTCCTTGCCGGCCACCTGCTCTCCTTCACCTTCGGCGGGCGTCTCGGGCGGGCGACAGTCTAGGGGCGCCCGATAGGCTCCTGTGGCGGCGCCGGGCTTTCCTCAGGGCTTTCTCAACCCCGCCGTTGCCGGCGCCGTCGATGTCGTCATCCCACGAAAGGACGATCGTGCTCGTCGTCGGGTTTCCGACCGGCTCGTTCGCGGCCAACTGCTACCTTGTCGCCTCGGCCGCCGGGCAGCCTTGCGTGATCATCGACCCAGGCGAAGCCGCGGTGCCCGGCGTCGAGGCGGCTCTTGCCGAGCACCGGCTGCGCCCCGCCGCGGTCCTCCTCACCCACGGCCACCTCGACCACATGCTGTCGGTGCTGCCGGTGTGCGAGGCGAACGACGTGCCCGCCTACGTGCACCCGGCCGACCGCGCGCAACTGTCCGACCCGCTCGCCTCGCTGCCCACCGAATGGGCGGCGGCGCTCGGGCTCGCCGGCGTCACCTTCCGCGAGCCGGACGACGTTCGCGAGCTCGCCGACGGCGTGTCGATCGACGTCGCGGGTCTGTCGTTTGGGGTCGAGCACGCGCCGGGCCACAGCGCCGGTTCCGTCGTCTTTCGGACGGCGGACGGCGGGCCCGATGGCGAGCCGTTGATGTTCGCCGGCGACCTGGTGTTCGCCGGGTCCATCGGGCGCACCGACCTGCCCGGCGGAGACGACGAGGCCATGCGGGCGAGCCTGGCTCGCGTCGTCTTGGGTTCGGCTGACGAGACGGTGGTGCTGCCCGGGCATGGCCCGCGCACGACGATCGGACGCGAGCGGGCGACGAACCCCTATCTGCTTGCCGCGGCGGGGGCGGCCGGCGCCGGGGCGGCCGGGGCGGCCGGGGCGCCGGGGGTGGCGCGGTGAGCCGCCCCACGCCGCTGTCGGGCTTTCCGGAGTGGCTGCCCGGGCAGCGCATCGTCGAGCAGCGGTTACTCGAGTCCATCCGGCGGACGTTCGAGCTCAATGGGTTCGCGTCGATCGAGACCCGCGCGGTCGAGCCGCTCGACCAGCTGCTGCGCAAGGGCGAGATCGACAAAGAGGTCTACGTGCTGCGCCGGCTGCAGGCGGCCGCCGACGAGGCCGACGCCGGTCCGAACAGCTTGGGGCTGCACTTCGACCTCACCGTGCCGTTCGCCCGCTACGTGCTCGAGAACGCCGGCCACCTGGTGTTCCCGCTGCGGCGCTACCAGATCCAGAAGGTGTGGCGCGGGCGAGCGGCCGCAGGAGGGCCGTTATCGCGAGTTCACCCAGGCCGACGTCGACGTCATCGACCGCGACACGCTGCCGTTCCATTACGAGATCGAGCTGCCGCTGGTGATCGGCGAGGCGCTGAACGCGCTGCCGATCCCGCCGGTGCGCGTCCAGGTCAACAACCGCAAGCTCGCCGAGGGTTTCTACCGCGGGGTCGGGCGCCGCCGAGCCGGCCGCCGTGCTGCGGGCCGTCGACAAGCTCGACAAGATCGGTCCCGACGCCGTCCGCGAGCTGCTGATCGCCGAGGCCGGGTTGTCGGCCGGCGCCGCCGCCGCGTGCCTGGAGCTCGCCAGCATCTCGTCGTCCGACTCGTCTTTCGCTGACCGCGTCAAGGCGCTCGGCGTCAGCGATCCGATGCTCGACGAAGGGCTCGACGAGCTGGTGCGGGTGGTCGAGGGCGCGTCGGCGCTGCGGCCCGGCCTGGTGGTGGCCGACCTGCGCATCGCGCGCGGCCTCGACTACTACACCGGCACCGTCTACGAGACCGCTGCTCGCGGGGCATGAGGATCTGGGCTCGATCAGCAGCGGCGGCCGTTACGACTCGCTCGCCAGCGACGGGCGCACCACCTACCCCGGCGTCGGCATCTCGATCGGTGTCTCGCGGATCTTGGGCCGGCTGCTCGGGCAGGGGGTGGTCGAGGCGTCTCGATCGGTCCCGACCTGTGTGCTGGTCGCGGTCACCAACGAGGAGTCGCGACCGCGGGCCATGGCGGTCGCGTCGGCGCTTCGGACCCGCGGGATCGCCACCGAGGTGGCGCCGTCCGCCGCCAAGTTCGGCAAACAGATCAGACATGCCGATCGGCGGGGTATCCCTTTCGTGTGGTTTCCGGACGACGGTGTCGGCGGTGTCGGCGGTGCCGATGACGGCGGCGACTCGGTCAAGGACATCCGATCCGGTGAGCAGGTCGCGGCGTCGGCCGAGAATTGGCAGCCGCCCGACGACGATTTGTGGCCCGCTGTCCGTCCCGCGGTTCGTCCCGCTGCATCGAATGAGGAGCTCTAGTTGATTCGCACCCGCGAGGCCGGCGCGCTGCGGCGCGCCGACGCCGGAACCGTCGTGACGCTCGCTGGCTGGGTGGCGCGGCGGCGCGATCTCGGCGGCGTTTGCTTCGTCGACCTGCGCGACTGCATCGGGCGTCGCGCAGGTGGTGATCCGGGAAGGGGAGGCCGCCGAGCAGGCGCAGCGGCTGCGCGCCGAGTACTGCGTGCGGGTCGTCGGGGAGGTGCGCGAACGTCCCGCTGGCAACGAGAACCCCGAACTCCCGACTGGTGAGATCGAGGTCGTCGTCTCCGAGCTGGAGATCTTGTCGGAGGCCGCGCCGCTGCCCTTCCCGGTCACTGGCGGCGCCGACATCAACGAGGAGACCCGACTGAAGTACCGCTATCTCGACTTGCGCCGCGAAGGACCGGCCCGGGCGCTTCGGCTGCGCTCCGACATGAACCGGGTCATCCGCTCGGTGATGGACCGGCAGCCGCTTCGTCGAGCTCGAGACGCCGAACCTCACCCGGTCGACGCCTGAAGGCGCGCGCGACTTCTTGGTCCCCGTTCGGCTCCAGCCAGGGCACTGGTACGCGCTGCCGCAGTCGCCACAACTGTTCAAGCAGTTGCTGATGGTCGCCGGCATGGAGCGCTACTTCCAGATCGCCCGGTGCTTCCGCGACGAGGACTTCCGGGCCGACCGGCAACCGGAGTTCACCCAGCTCGACGTCGAGATGAGCTTCATCGACCAGGACGACATCATTGCGCTGGCCGAGGACGTCGTCGCCACCTTGTGGCGGGAGTTGGTCGGTGTCGACGTGGCACTGCCGATGCGGCGAATGACGTACGCCGAGGCGATGTCGCGCTACGGCTCCGACAAGCCCGACCTGCGCTTCGGGTTGGAGCTCGTCGACGTCACGGATTTCTTTGCGGAGACGCCGTTCCGGGTGTTCCAGGCGCCCTACGTCGGCGCCGTTGTCATGCCGGGCGGAGCGTCGCAAACCCGCCGCGAGCTCGACTCCTGGACGGAGTGGGCGAAGTCGCGCGGGGCGCGGGGGCTCGCGTACATCTTGGTCGCGGAGGACGGTTCGCTGGGCGGCCCGACGGCGAAGAACCTGTCCGAGCACGAGCGATCCGGGATCGTTTCGCGGGTGGGCGCGCAGCCCGGCGACGCGGTGTTCTTCGCGGCCGGGGAGTTCACGGCGTCCGTGACGTTGTTGGGCGCGGCCCGTCTCGAGATCGGACGTCGCTGCGGGCTGATCGACGAATCGCGCTGGGAGTTCTTGTGGGTCGTCGACGCGCCAATGTTCGAGCCGGACGGCGAGGGCGGCTGGACCGCCGTCCACCACCCGTTCACCTCGCCTAAGCCGGAGTACGCCGACTCGTTCAACGAGCACCCGGAGTCGGCGCTGGCTTACGCGTACGACATCGTGCTGAACGGCAACGAGATCGGCGGCGGGTCGATCCGTATTCACCGCGGTGAGATGCAGCAGAGGGTGTTCGACGTCATCGGGCTGACGAAGGCCGAGGCGGAGTCGAAGTTCGGCTTCTTGCTGGAGGCGTTCCAGTACGGGCCGCCGCCGCACGGCGGCATCGCGCTGGGGCTGGACCGGTTGTGCGCGCTGCTGGCCGGGATGGAGTCGATCCGCGAGGTGATCGCGTTCCCGAAGACGGCGTCAGGGGGCGACCCGCTGACCGGGGCCCCGACCACGATCACCGCAGCCCAGCGCAAAGAGGCCGGCATCGACGCGGCCGTCCCGCCCGCGCCGTCAGCGCCGTCAGCGTAGCCAGCGCCGTCAGCGTAGCCAGCGCCGTCCCACTTGATCTCCCTCACCAACCCAACACGATCTTGGCCAGCTTCATGGCGATGGTGAGGGACGCGTTCCGTTGGTGGCGGCGGCCGGTCAGCGAGCCGGCGGCTGAATCTTGAAGCGGTAGTCGCGCTGGTCATGCCGATTGGCCGCCCGGTCGAACGCCGAGAACGCCTTGTGGCGCACAGATTCGGAACGGTTGCGCGACTCGGCCCAGTCGAAGCGGCACACCTCAAGCCCGGCGGTGCGCAACCGGTCTTCGCGCTTCTTCTCAAGCAAGACGGCGTCGTCTCGGGCCTTCGCGCCCACGTACTTGAGCTTCCCGTCGAACTCTCCGACCGTGTGGTACAGCTCCCAGAAGTAGTCGCAGCGGCCGATGAACCCGTGTTCGTCGAAAATGTAGACCTGCTGATGCGGCTGCGGGACTCCGAGCGCGTCGAAGGCGATCCGTCCGAGGGTCTCGCCGGGCGACTCCGAGTACGGCGACGCGAAGGCGACAACTCGACCGGCCTTGCGCGCGCCGGGCCAGTCGACGCAGTAGGCCAACACCGCATCCAGCTCGGCAAGCGTCGTCAGCTTGAGGTTGAGTGCCGACTCTGCCGCAACTAACGCCGCGTCGAACGGCAACTTGCGTGCCAGGTCGACGACGGTGCGCGCCGCATTCGTCGCCAAGACGCCGTCGACCTTAGTCAGATGGTTGGCCGGCAACGAAGACTCGTGGTACCGAACGTTGCCCGCGGTGTGCGCGCATCCGCTGCCGTCCTGCGAGATGTGGATGACTGCCAGGTTTGGATCGAGCTGCGCGACTCCGTGCAAGAGCGCAGCGGTCGCGTGGCTTGCCGCCGCGGTGCCACTAAGCATCAGCAACGCCGCGCGCAGCAGCAGTAGGTGCCTCGCGGTCGGATCGGTCGGCATCGAGGACCGCTCGATGTAGACGCCTCGCCGCACCTGCGCCCACTCGCCAGAACGCCGGAGGCGCCCGACCTCGTCGGAGTTGTACCCGGCCGCGATCGCCTGCGCTGCGGTGAACAGTCCGGCGTGGGCGGCTGCGACGCAGGCAAGTCGCGGAGTGAGCGGCATGATTCAAGACTGGCGGTCGCCCGACGGCCCCCGCATGCGCTGTCCACAGGCCCTCACCAACCCACGACGTTCCGCATGAGCTCCCTGACCATGGCCAAGGGCCGGTTGCATTGGGGAGGGCTATGCGTCTGCGCGGACGACGCGCATGCCTGCGGCGGATAACCTCGACGCCGTGAGCCTGTTCGACGACGTCGGCGCCGATGCCACGCGCGCGGTGGCGCCCCTGGCGGTGCGGATGCGCCCGCGCACCCTCGACGAGATCGTCGGGCAGCAGCACCTGCTCGGCCCCGGAACCCCGCTGCGGCGCATGGTCGAGGCGCCCAACACCGCGGTCAGCTCGATCTTCTTGTGGGGACCTCCCGGCACCGGCAAGACCACGCTCGCCTACGTGGTCAGCCAGGCCACCGACAAGCTGTTCGTCGAGCTGTCCGCCGTGAGCGCCGGCGTCAAAGAGGTGCGGCAGGTCCTGGACGACGCCCGCCAGCAGCTCGCCATGTTCGGCAAGCAGACCGTGCTGTTCATCGACGAGGTGCACCGGTTTTCCAAGACGCAGCAAGACGCCCTGCTGCCCGCCGTCGAGAACCGGCTGGTCACCCTGATCGCGGCCACCACCGAAAACCCCTACTTCTCAGTGATCTCACCGCTGTTGTCGCGCTCGCTCCTGCTCACGCTGCAGCCGCTCACGGACGACGACATACGTGCCGTCGTGCACCGCGCGTTGGCAGACGGAGCGCGGCCTCGACAACCGGTACACCCTCGACGCCGGACGCCGAGGACCAGCTGATCCGGATGGCCGGAGGAGACGCCCGCCGGGCGCTCACCTACCTCGAGGCGGCCGCGGCGGGGGCCGACAAGGCGATCACCTGGAGATCCTCAGCACCGCGGTCGATCGCGCCGCCGTCCGCTACGACCGCGACGGCGACCAGCACTACGACGTCGCGAGCGCGTTCATCAAGTCGATCAGAGGCAGCGACGTCGACGCCGGCGCTGCACTACCTCGCCCGCATGATCGAGGCCGGCGAGGACCCGCGGTTCATCGCCCGCCGGCTGGTCATCCTCGCCAGCGAGGACATCGGGCTGGCCGACCCGACCGCGCTGCCGCTCGCCGTCGCCGCGCACCAGGCGGTGGCGTTCATCGGGTTGCCCGAGGCGAGCCTCACGCTCGCCCAGGCGGTGATCGCCCTCGCCACCGCGCCGAAGAGCAACGCGGTCACCACGGCGATCGGGGAGGCGTTGGCCGACGTCCGGCGCGGGCTCGCCGGCGCCGTGCCCGCGCACCTGCGCGACGCCCACTACGCCGGGCGCGAAAAGGCTCAGCCACGGCAGCGGATACGTCTATCCTCACGACGACCCGGCCGGCGTCGTCGCCCAGCAGTACGCGCCCGACGCGGTCGCCGACCGGCGGTACTACCAGCCCACCCAGCACGGCGCGGAGCGGACGACGGCCGAGCGGCTGGCCCGCATCCGCGCGGCGCTGCGCAAGCCGGACGCCGACCCACCGATATCCTCGATCGACTGAACCGTCCGCACCAGCCGAACCCGAGGAGCAGCGCCATGTCTGTCGGCGACATCGCGGGCCTGATCGCGGCGATCGCGTTCGTGCTGCTCGTCGGCTGCTCGCGGTCCCGCTGCTCAAGGTCGGCAAGGTGCTCGAGGAGGCCCGCCGCCTGGTGCGCAACGTCACCGACGAGACCGTGCCGCTGCTCAACGGGGTGACCAGACGGTCGGTCACGCCAACGACCAGCTCGAGCGGGTCGACGCCGATCACCGCGAACGTCCAGTCGATCACCGCCAACGTCTCGGCGCTGACCGTCGCTGTTCGCGGCGACGCTCGGCAGCCCGGTCGTCAAGGTCGCCGCCTTCTCCTACGGCGTGCGCCGCGCGATGGCCGAGCGCCGGCAAGGCGACGTCGAGAAGCGGGTCAAGGAGCAGATCAAGGCGGAGAAGCAGAGCAAGCGCGGACGACGCAAGGCGTCTCGCGCCGGCGACACGAGCGAGCCCGCGGCATGAGGCGGCTCTTCTACCTGGCCATCGGCGTCGGCGTCGGCGTCGCCGCGGTCCGCAAGGCCAGCAAAGCCGCGCAGAAGCTGCACCCCGGCGGGGTCGGCCGGCTCGGCTCGTTCTTCGGCGTCCGGGCTGTTCGACTCGGCGTCGCGCGTTCATCGACGACGTCCGGGTCAGCATGGCCGAGCGCGAGGACCAGCTTCACGAAGCCCTGGCCGGCGACGACGCGAATCGGGAGCGACACCGCTGATGCAGTCCGCCGAGATCGCACGCCGCTGGCTGGCCTTCTTCGAAGAGCGCGGGCACACCGTCGTGCCCTCGGCGCCGCTGATCGCCGACGACCCGACCCTGCTGCTGGTCAACGCCGGCATGGTGCCGTTCAAGCCGTACTTCCTCGGCGAGGCGACGCCGCCGTGGCCGCGGGCCACCAGCGTGCAGAAGTGCGTCCGCACCCTCGACATCGAGGAGGTCGGCAAGACCACCCGGCACGGCTCGTTCTTCCAGATGGCCGGCAACTTCTCCTTCGGCGACTACTTCAAGGAGCGGGCGATCCCGCTCGCCTGGGAGCTGCTGACCCGCCGGTCGCCGACGGCGGCTACGGCTTCGACCCGAGACCGGCTCTGGGTCACCGTCTACCAGGACGACGACGAGGCCGCGCGCATCTGGCGCGACGACGTCGGCCTGCCGCCCGAGCGCATCCAGCGCCGCGGCAAGGCCGACAACTACTGGTCGATGGGCGTGCCCGGCCCGTGCGGGCCGTGCAGCGAGATCTACTACGACCGCGGCCCGGAGTACGGCGTCGAGGGCGGGCCGGTCGCCGACGAGGAGCGCTACCTCGAGGTCTGGAACCTCGTGTTCATGCAGTACGAGCGCGGCGCGGTGCCGGGCAAGGAGGACTTCGCGATCCTCGGGCGACGCTGCCCGCGCAAGAACATCGACACCGGCATGGGCCTCGAGCGGATGGCGACGATCCTGCAGGGCGTCGACAACCTCTACGAGATCGACACCACCCGGCCGATCCTCGACCGGGCCGGCCGAGCTGTCCGGCCAGCGCTACGGCGCCGACCACGCGGACGACGTCCGGCTGCGCGTGGTCGCCGACCACGTCGCGCACCGCGGTCATGCTCATCGGCGACGGGGTCACGCCCGGCAACGAGGGCGCGCGGCTACGTGCTGCGCCGCATCCTGCGCCGCATCATGCGCAACATGCGGCTGCTCGGCGCCGGCGACGAGCCGCGCCTGCTCGAGCTCATCGGCGCCGCGATCGACGCGATGGGCGCCGCAGTACCCCGAGCTGGTCACCGGACGCGCGCGCGCATCCAGCGCGGTCGCCGTCGCCGAGGAGGCAGTCGTTCCTCGCCACGCTGCGCACCGGCACGCGCGATCTTCGACGCGCGCGGTGCCGGAGGCCGCGCGCGGCACGGCGGCCGACGCTGTCCGGCGACGCAGGCCTTCACGCTGCACGACACCTACGGCTTCCCGATCGACCTCACCCTCGAGATGGCGGCCGAGCAGGGGCTGCACGGTCGACGAGGAGGGCTTCCGCCGGCTGATGGCCGAGCAGCGGCAGCGGGCCAAGGCCGACGCGCAGGCGCAAGAAGACCGGCGCGCCGACGTCTCGGCCTACCGGCCGGTGCTCGACGTCGGCCGGCCGGTCGACGTTCACCGGCTACTCCGAGGTCGTCGCCGAGGCGACCGTGCGCGGCCTGCTGCGTCGACGGCGCCGGCGTGCCGGCGCGCGCGGCCGAGGGCGACGAGGTCGAGCTGGTGCTCGACCGCACGCCGTTCTACGCCGAGGGCGGCGGCCAGCTCGCCGACCAGCGGCGTCATCGTGCTCGCCGACGGCGCCGAGCTCGAGGTCGCTCGACGTCCAGCGCCCGCTGCCCGGCCTCGTCGTGCACCGGGCGCGCGTGCGTCCGGGGCGAGGTCGCGTGCGGCGACGCCGCGCACGCGCGAGGTCGACGTCGAGCGGCGGCGGGCGATCAGCCGCGCGCACACCGCCACCCACCTGGTGCACAAGGCGTTCCGCGAGGCGCTCGGCGAGACCGCGACCCAGGCCGGCTCCGAGAACGCGCCCGGGCCGGTTCCGGTTCGACTTCGCCACGCCCGTCGGCCGTGCCGTCGGCGGTGCTGCGCGACGTCGAGGCACGAGGTCAACGCGGTCCTGCGTCGACGACCTGACGGTGCGCGCCGTTCGTCACCACGCAGGACGAGGCCCGGCGCGATCGGCGCGATGGCGCTGTTCGGCGAGAAGTACGGCGACGCAGGTGCGGGTGGTGTCGAGGTCGGCGACTACGCCCGCGAGCTGTGCGGCGGCACCCACGCCGCGCGCTCCGGCCAGCTCGGCGTGGTCAAGCTGCTCGGCGAGTCGTCGATCGGCGCCGGCGTGCGGCGGGTCGAGGCGCTGGTCGGCGCCGACGCCTACCGGTTCCTGGCCCGCGAGCACGTCCTGGTCGCCCAGCTCGCCGAGCAGCTGAAGGCGCGCCCGCGAGGAGCTGCCCGACCGGGTCGCCGGCGCTGGTCGCGCGGCTGCGCGAGGCGGAGAAGGAGCTCGAGAAGCTGCGCGCCGAGCCAGGTGCTCGCCGCGCGCCGGCGGGCTCGCGGCGGAGCCCGGCCGACGTCGGCGGTGTCGCCGTCGTCGTCCACCGGGCGCCGCGACGGCGCCAGCGCCGACGACCTGCGCCGGCTCGCGCTCGACGTCCGCGGCCGGTCTCGGCGGCGCCGGCCGTGGTGCGTCGCTGGTCGCGCGGCGAACGGCCGGCCGGTGGTCGTCGTCGCGGTCAACGACGCCGGGCGCGAGCCGCGGGCTGCGCGCCGGCGACCTGGTGCGGGTCGCGGCAGGCGCGCTCGGCGGCGGGGGCGGCGGCAAGGACGACGTCGCGCAGGGCGGCGGCGCCAACCCCGACGCGGCCGACGACGCGCTGGCCGCGGTGCATCGAGGTGGTCCGCGGCGCGCTCGCGAGCGGGTGAGCCGGCCGCGCGGCGTGCGCCCGGGCGTCGCGGCTCGGGGTCGACGTCGGCACCGTCCGGGTCGGGGTCGCCGGCTTGCGACCCGCAGGCGTGCTGGCCTCGCCGGTGGAGACGCTCGCCGTGACCGCGCGCCGACGCGCGACCTCGACGCGCTCGTCGGGCTGGTCCGCGAGCGCGGGCGCGGTCGAGGTGCGTCGTCGGGCTGCCGCTCACCTGTCCGGGCGAGGCCGGGCCGGCCGCCGCGGCGGCGCCCGACGCTGGCCGACGGCTGGCCGCTGGCGACGGCGGCCGACCGGTCAGCGTGCGGCTGGTCGACGAGCGGCTCTCCACGGTCGTGCGCGCAGCGGGGGCTGGTCAGCGCCGGGTTAGGCTCCGGGCGCGCCGCGAGCGTCGTCGACCAGGCGGCGGCTGTCATCATCCTGCAGGGCGCGCTCGACACCGAGCGCGCGCCACCGGCCGGCCGCCGGGCGAGCGCCGAGGACGAGGGAGAGCGCCGAACCGTGACCGACATCTCCGATCTTGGCCTGCTCGCACCACGCCGTCGAAGCCGCCGGGCGCCGCCGGCTCCTGCAGGTCGTCCTGCGGTCGCGATCGTCGCTGCTGGTGTCGCGGCGATCGCGTCGGCGAGCCGTGCAGCTCGGCGGGCAAGACCTCAAGCCGACGGCGTCCACCGACTACACCGGCGCCGGCACCGGCCAGGTCGTCAGTCGAGGTGGCAGCCGGGCGACACGCGTCCGACGTCGCGAAGACGCTCGAGGCGGCGGGCGTCGTGAAGAGCACGACGGCCTTCATCGACGCGGCGCGGAACGACGACCCAGGTCGCGCGACATGCAGCCCGGCTACTACCAGTTGAAGCTGCACGATGTCCGGCGCCGAGCGCGCTCGGCGCTGCTGTTCGACCCGACCTCGCCCGGTCGGCGGCGGCGGTCACCATCCCCGAGGGCACCGGCTCGCCGAGCTGCAGGCGACTCGCCGAGGCGAAGAGCCAGATCAAGCCGGCCGAGCTCGAGGCCGCGCTCGCCAGGACCCGAAGGCGCTGGGCCTGCCCGACTACGCCGAGGGCAAGCCGGAGGGGTTCCTGTTCCCGGCCACCTACAACATCACCGGCCCCACGCCACGGCGACCCAGCTGCTCACCCGATGGTCAACCGCTTCAAGCAGGTGGCGAACTCCATCGCCCTCGAGGCCGGGCGCCAAGGAGCTCGGGCTGCAGCCCGTACCAGGTGGTCACGATCGCCAGCCTGATCGAAGCCGAGGTCAAGCGGCCGCAGGACTTCGCGCAAGGTGGCCGAGGTCGATCGTGCAACCGGCTGCATCGCGGCGTGAAGCTCGAGTTCGACTCGACGGTCAACTACGCGCTGGGCAGCTCGAAGCAGTTCTGACCCAAAGCGACCTGAAGGTCGACTCGCCGTACAACACCTACGTGCACACCGGCCTGCCTCCGACGCCGATCGACTCGCCCGGGCCAGGCCGCGCTGCAGGCGGCGCTCAACCCGGCGCGGGCAACCTGGCTGTACTTCGTCACCATCGACGCGAGACCGGCGACGACGCTGTTCACCAACTCGCTGCGCAGTTCAACAAGTGGCGGCAGCAGGCGCAGCAGAACTTCAGCGCGGCGGCGTCGGCGGCGGCCACCCCATGAGCGAGGGCCACGGCGTGAGCGAGCCCCACGCCGTGAGCGAGTCCCACGCCGGACGTCGCGCGGCCGTGCTCGGGTCGCCGATCGCGCACTCGCTGTCGCCGGTGCTGCACCGGGCCGCCTACGCCGACCTCGGCCTGGCCTGGACGTACGAGGCCGTCGAGTGCGACGCCGCGCGGCTGCCCCGGTTGCTCGCCGACGCGGACGACGCCTGCGTCGGATTGTCGCTCACGATGCCGCTCAAGCGGGCCGTGCTGCCGCTCTGCGACGAACTCTCGCCGCTGGCGGCCGCGGTCGGCGCGGTGAACACGGTGACCTTCGAGGGAACGGGCCGTCGACGCGCCGCGGCGACAACACCGACGTCGCGGGGATGGTCGCGTCGATCCGCGAAGCCGGGATGGCCGCCGAGACGACGAACGGAACGGCCGCGAGGGCCGACGGCATGACCGCGACGGCCGACGGCACGACAGCGGCGGTCCGGGGTCCGGTCGTCATCTTGGGCGCGGGCGGCACCGCCGCCGCGGCGCTGGCCGCCGTCCGCGAACTCGGGGTTGAGCACGCCGACGTCGTGGTCCGCGACCCCGCGCGAGCGGCGGACCTGCTCGCCGCGGCGGCCCGAGTCGGCATCACGGTGGCGCTGGTGGAGTGGCCGGCGGCCGAGGTGGTCGCCCGGGCCGGCCTGGTGATCTCGACGGTGCCGGCCGGGGCGGCGGACGCCGCTGGGCGGCCTCATCCGCGCCGGTCAACTCGTGTTCGACGTCGTCTACGACCCCTGGCCGACCCCGCTGGCGGCACCGCCCAGGCGGCGGGCGCGCGGGTGGTCGGCGGGCTTGAGCTGCTCGTCGGGCAGGCCGCGCTGCAGGTGGAGATCTGGTCTGGACGCCGCGCGCCCATCGGCGCGATGCGGGCGGCCGGCGAGGCCGCGCTTCGGGTGCGGGCCAGCGGTTCCGTCGGTAAGCCCGAACGGACGAAAAATCTGCCGATGTGGAGCGCCCCCGAAGGTGGCGGCTGCCTCAAGCAGACGGCGTGGCCCGCCGAAGGGATTAAGCGGAAGTCCCGCGAAATCCGCGTGCGCCAGGTCCGCTGAGAGAGGTGCTCGATGTCCGTGCAGCCGCAAGAGTCCGCGAGCCGCGCCGGTCGGTTGGATCGGATTCTGCGAGATTTGCTGCGTCAGACTCCCGGCGTCGAGGCGGCCGCGGTCGTCTCCTTCGACGGTCTGCCGATGGCTTCCGCGCTGCCGACCGACATGGACGAGGACCGCGTCGCCGCCATGAGCGCCGCCCTGCTGTCGCTCGGCGAGCGGGCCGCGCAAGGCCTCGGTCGCGGTGACCTGTCGCAGGTCTACATCGAGGGTGAGCACGGCACGGTCTTCCTGGTGTCCGCCCAAGACGAGGGCGTGCTCGTCGCCGTCGCCTCCGCGGGCGCCAAGGTCGGCATGATGCTGTACGAGGTGAAGCTCGCGGCCAACCGCGTCGGCGAGGTGCTGCACGGCCCCGCGCCGCTGCCGGCGCCGCTGCCCTCCCACCTGACCCGCGACCGCCTCGACGAGAACACCACGCCAGCCCCGGTCCCGGCTGCCGCCGAGCCCGCGCCAGCGCCGACGACAGTGGCCGCGGTGGCCGCGACGTACGAGTCGTCCTACAGCGAGCAGGCGTACGGCGAGCAGGCGTACAGCGAGCAGGCGTACAGCGAGCAGGCGTACAGCGAGCAGGCGTACAGCGAGCCGACCCCGGCGGAGTCCTACCCGGACGGGTTCGCGGGAGAACCGGCGCCCGCGGCAGAACCGGCGCCCGCCGGAGTCGCTGAGCCGGCCTACGCGACTTACTACGCGCGTTCGGCGGCGCCAGCCGCCGCGTCGTCCGAGGAGAGCGAACCCGCGCCGGATCCGGCGTCCTGGTCGTCATATGCGCCGAGCGGCAGCGTGCTGCCCAGCGAGCGCAGTTCCTGGAGTTAATCGGGCTGACGCAAGCGACCCGACAACCACACGCGACCGGATGAGGTAAGACCGTGAAACTTGAAGGCTCGCTCGACGCCTTCAGCCTTCCGGACATCTTCCAGCTCCTCAGCTTTACGAAGAAGTCAGGCGGGCTGCACCTGCGGCGTGCCGCGACGCATGGGTGCGTCTACTTTCGCGACGGCGCTGTCACGAGCGCGACGTCGGACGACTGCCGGCAGGCGTTGGCCCGACGGCTCGTCGGCAGCTCGGCGGTCGACGACGAGGCGTTGTCGGCGGCGGTTGAGCGCGCGGCGTCCGACGGTGTCGGCATCGGACGCGCGTTGGCCGACGCGTCGGCGATTGACGGGGACTTGCTGCGGGCGATGGTGTCGGAGCAAGCGGTCGACGCGGTCTTCGACTTCATGCGCTGGGCCGACGGCGACTTCTCGTTCAGCATCGACGAACCGTCACTGGACGACATCGGGGTCCAACTCGGTGTCGAGGAACTGGTCAACGACGCGCGCTCGCGGCTGGAGTCGTGGGAGCACGCCTGCCAGGTGATTCCGTCGCCAGACACAGTCTTGGTCGTGCCGGTGTCGGTGGACGAGGACCCGCAACTGTCGAAGGGGGAGTGGGCGCTGCTCGCGCTGGTTGACGGCCGGCGCACGGTGGCCGACCTGGTTTCGCTCGCCGGGCGCGGCGATTTCGCTGTCGTCTCAGCTCTTGCGGCGATGGTCGAGCGCCACTTGCTCGTCGTTCGCTCGGAGGATTCGGCGGAAGGCGCCGCGGCGCTCGCGCGCCGGCACGCGTTGTTGGCCGGCTGGAGACTGGCGCGCCCGCCGCGGCCGTGGAGCCTGAACCCGAGCCGGTGGCGGAAGCGCCTGCGCCCGCCACGACTTTCGCGGCGGCCCCGGCAGCGCCGGTGGCGCCGGTTGAGGAGACGCTGCCGCCCGATGAGTCGTTGTTCGCCGGTGCCACGAACGCAGAGGTGTCGTCGACGTCGACGGTCGCGTCGGTGCTGGCGGCCGCTAACAAGCCCTCGGACGACGGGGCCGCGCCGCGGCTCGTCGCCGACACCCGGGGACCGGTCATCCCGCCGCGTCCCGAGCCCTTCATGCCCCGTCGCCGTCCGGACTTTCCCGAGGAGCCGTCGCGCGGCGGCATGAGAATCGGCCCGGTCGTCGGATCAACCGCGGTTGCCACGAACGCGGTGCCCGCTCACGATGCCGCGGAGGCGGTCGATGCCAAAGTGCATATCGAACGAGACCCGAGTGTGAACAAGAGCCTGCTGCTCCGCCTCATCGCCGGCGTTCGGGGGCTGTAATGACTCTCTCACCCGTCAACCTCCTCCGCTCCGCTCCTCGCTGCGCTGCGATGCTCACGAGCGCCGCGGCGCGCCAATGAACGCTGTGGAGGTTGCCTCATGACGATCAAAAGGGGACGTCGCGGCGGCAACGCCCAGGCAGTGAAGATCGTGGTGACCGGCCCTTTTTCGGCCGGCAAGACGACGCTGATCCGCACGATCAGCGAGATCACGGTGCTGTCGACCGAGAAAGACATCACCGACGAGACGAAGTCGCGCAAGTCGGAGACCACGGTCGCGATGGACTTCGGTCGCATCACGATCGACCACGACCTGGTTCTCTACTTGTTCGGCACGCCCGGCCAGGACCGCTTCGACTTCATGTGGGAGATCCTCGGCGAGGGCATGCTCGGCTACGTCCTGCTGCTCGACGCGAACCGGCAAGACTCGCTCGACGAGGCGGTCGGGATTTTGGCCGCGTTCCGCAAGATGGCGCGGGTGCCGTTCGTCGTTGGTCTGAACCGCGCGGACGCCGTCGACCCTGAGGTCGAGGAGCGGGTGCGGGCGGCGCTTGAGCTTGACTCGGCAGTCCCGATCGTGGCATGCGACGCGACCGATCGGACGTCGGTGAAGAACGTGCTGCTCGCGCTGCTGTACGCGGTGGTCGACTCGCTCGACGTGGCAGCGGCGCAGGCCTGATCCTGCTATGAAACAGCTAGGCGACATCCTGCTCGAGGGCGGGCTGGTGACCAACGACCAGTTGAGCGCCGCTTACGACGAGCATCAGCGAAACGGGCGCAGCCTGGGCCGCGTGCTGGTCGAACAGGGTGTGTTGTCGGAGGGACAGCTCGTCGCCGCGCTGGCGACGCAGATCGGGCTGCGCTTCGTCGACCTGAGCGACTTCTCGGTCGACGGCTCCGCTGTCTCGCGCGTTCCGGACAGCGTGTGCCGGCGCTATACCGCGTTGCCGGTCGGGTATGAGGACGGCAAGCTGCTCGTCGCAATGGCCGACCCCGCGAACGTCTTCGCGATCGACGACATTCGCTCGATCACCGGCATGGATGTCAAGCCGGTCGGTCGCCACCCGCGCCGACGTGCTCGCGGCGATCAACCGGTACCACCGCAACGACGGTGAGCTCGACGACCTGTCGATGACGCTGACCGGGGAGGACGACGCTCTCGACGATCTCGGCAACGTCAGCGAAGTCGTCGAGGACGCGCCGATCGTCAAGTTCGTGAACCTGCTGATAACGCAGGCGATTCAGGACCGCGCGTCAGACATCCACATCGAGCCCACCGAGCGCGACCTGCGCGTTCGGTTTCGCATCGACGGCGTGCTGCACGAGGTGATGCGCTCGCCGAAGAACATCCAGTCAGGAGTCATCAGCCGACTGAAGATCATGGCGGAGATCAACATCGCCGAGCGGCGCATCCCGCAGGACGGCCGACTCTCGGTCAACACCAACGGCAAGAAGGTCGACCTTCGTGTCGCGACCCTGCCGACGGTGTGGGGCGAGAAGGTCGTCATGCGAATCCTCGACAACTCGACCGCCATGTTGAACCTGGCCGACCTTGGGTTCTCGCAAGCGAACTACGACCGGTATTCGAAGAGCTTCACCAAGCCCTACGGCATGTTGCTGGTGACCGGCCCGACCGGCTCCGGCAAGTCGACGACGCTTTACGCCACCCTGAACATCGTGTCGTCGCCCGACAAGAACGTCATCACGGTCGAGGACCCTGTCGAGTACCGGTTGCCGGGCATCAACCAGGTGCAGACGAACGCGAAGGCCGGCCTGACGTTCGCCTCGGCGTTGCGGTCGATCCTGCGATCCGACCCCGACATCGTGCTGATCGGTGAGATCCGCGACCACGAGACCGCGCAGATCGCCATCGAGGCAGCGCTCACCGGCCACCTCGTCTTGTCGACGCTGCACACCAACGACGCGCCAAGCGCGGTGAGCCGGCTCATCGAGATGGGCATCGAGCCGTTCCTTGTCGGTTCCGCGCTCGACTGCGTGTTGGCTCAGCGTCTCGCGCGCCGGCTCTGCTCCAAGTGCAAAGAGGCGTACACGCCCACCGCCGAGGCGCTCATCAACGCGCGCTTTCCGTGGCAGGACGGCGAGCCGCTGCCGACGCTGTACCGGCCGAAGGGCTGCTCGGCCTGCTCCAAGACCGGGTACAAAGGCCGGCTCGCGCTGCATGAGGTGATGGCGGTGACCGAGCAGGTCGAACGGCTCGCCGTCGAGCGCGCGTCGGCGGAGGCGATCGGCAAGGTCGCGCGCGAGCAGGGGATGGCCATGCTTCGCGACGACGGCCTGGCCAAGGTCGCCGACGGAGTGACCTCGCTCGAGGAGATATTCCGCGTCGTCGTTTGACGCCACCCGAGCGGCTGCCGACCTTTTGGCTTCATCGAACGTCCGCCAGATGGCTCAAGCGACGATCCGCTCCGGCCGATGCCATCTGCAGACTTCGTGCCTCCCGGCACGCCGAAAGGGGCTGTTTCGTGGAGACGTCCGGATATTTCGCCGACCCGCCGTCAAACGGCGCCGCGTCCGCGCCCGAGTGGACCGAAGGCGCGCCGTACCAGCCACCGGCGGCGCCGCAAGCAGGAGCAGCCCCCTGCCGGCGCGCCGTTCGCTTCGTACTCGCCGCTCGACGGCCCGTCACCGTTTGCGGATGTCGCCTTTGCTGACGCGTCCGCGTTCGCGCCGCCCGCGGCGCAGGCCCTGTCGCCGATCAGCGAGCCAGCCGCCTTTTCGCCGGCCGAGACCGTGCCGACCTTCGCAACTCCGCCGTTGACCGCGGGAGCGCCGCTGCAAGCGGCAGCCGACGTGTTCGCCCCAGCTCCGTCGGCGGATCCGAGCAGCGCCCTGCCGCCGCTGTCGGCGCCGCCAGCTCCGCCCGCGCCCACCGACGCGGCGCCGGCCGGTGTCGGTGTCCAGGCGCCGGAGGGCCAGGAGTTCCCGGTCAACGGCGCCGCCTACCAGCAACCCAAGATGGTCCAAGAACTGTCGCTCACCGATCTGCTCGTCATCGTGCTCGAGCGCAACGCGTCTGACTTGCACCTGACCGCCGGCGCTCGTCCGACGATTCGACTGAATGGCAGCCTGACTGCTCTGGAGGACCGGCCGATCCTCACGCCGCCCGTGCTTCAGCAGATGATGTACGAGATCCTCACGCAACGTCAGCGCGAGCGGTTCGAGGAGGAACTCGAGCTCGACTTCGCATACGCCTTGCCGGGCCGTGCCCGCTTCCGGGTGAACCTGTACCGCCAGCGCGAGGCGCTCGGCGCCGCGTTCCGCCTCATCCCCTACGAGATCAAGAAGCTCGAGGACTTGGGCGTTCCGCCGTCCGTCTCGAACTTCGCGCAGATGCCGCGTGGATTCGTGCTCGTGACGGGGCCGACCGGCTCTGGCAAGTCCACGACCCTCGCTGGAATCGTCGACCTCGCCAACCGGCAACGGCGCGACCACATCATGACGGTCGAGGATCCGATCGAGTTCCTGCATCAGCATAAGTCGTGCCTGGTGAACCAGCGTGAGGTCGGTGACGACACCAGGTCGTTCGCAAACGCGCTGAAGCACGTGTTGCGCCAAGACCCCGACATCATCCTCGTCGGTGAGATGCGCGACCTCGAGACAATCTCGGTCGCGCTGACCGCCGCCGAAACCGGCCACCTCGTCTTCGCGACGCTGCACACGCAAGACGCCGCGCAGACCATCGACCGTGTCATCGACGTGTTCCCACCGCACCAGCAGCAGCAGGTGCGGGTGCAGCTGGCCGGATCGTTGCAGGGCATCGTCGCTCAGACGTTGTGCAAGACGTCCGATGGCCGAGGCCGGGTGGTGGCAACGGAAGTGTTGGTGGCTACTCCGGCGATCCGCAACCTGATCCGTGAAGGCAAGACCCACCAGATCTACTCGGCATTGCAGGCCGGGCGCGAAGCATGGCATGCACACGATGGACCAGCACCTCGCCGAACTGCTGAAGGCAGGGCGCGATCTCGTATGAGGTGGGCCTCGAGAAGTGCCACCACGTTGAAGACTTCAACCGGCTCGTCGGCCGAGGATGACGAGGGCTACAGGATGACAACCACGTTCCAGTACTCGGTTCGTGACCGCGCCGGCAAGCTAGTCTCGGGCAGCCTGGCGGCGGAGAACCAGGCCCTCGTCGTGCAGCGACTGAAGGCGATGGGTTACGCGCCGTTGAGCGTTACGGCGACGAACGCCGGCCTGAAGAAGGAGATCACGATCCCCGGCTTCGGCAATCGGGTGAAGCTGAAGGAACTAGCGATCATGGCACGGCAGTTCGCGACCATGATTAACTCGGGTCTGTCGCTTCTGCGCGCGCTAACCATCCTCCGGGAGCAGACTCCAAGCAAGCCACTGGCAAATGTCCTGAATGACGTTCGGAACGATGTCGAGACCGGAAACGCACTCTCCGCCGCGCTCGCGAAGCATCCGAAGGTGTTCCCGCCCTTGATGATCAACATGACGAAGGCGGGTGAGGTCGGGGGGTTCCTGGACTCGGTAATGCTGCAGATTGCGGACAACTACGAGGCAGAGGTCAAGCTGCGCAGCAGGGTGAAATCGGCGATGACCTATCCGGTCGTCGTGCTTTGCATCGCGATTCTTGCCGTTATTGGAATGTTGCTCTTCGTGGTGCCGACATTCTCAAAGATGTTCAAGCAACTTGGCGGCAAGCTTCCCGCTTCCAACGCAGATCCTGGTCGACATCTCGCATCAACTGATGTGTTGCTTCCTATCGTCATCGTGCTTGTCGTAGCTTTCGTGATCACATGGTCGAAGGTGCGGCTTATGCCGCAAGTCCGTAACGTGGTCGATCCCGCGAAGCTCAAGGTGCCTGTCTTCGGCGGCCTCTTCCGGAAGATTGCAGTCAGTCGGTTCAGTCGCAACCTTGGCACGATGATGCACTCTGGTGTGCCGATCCTGCAGAGTCTGGACATCGTCGCTGACACGACCGGGAACGTTGTCGTCGGGCGGGCTGTGCGCGAGGTGCAAAACTCGATCCGAAACGGCGAGTCTTTGTCTGCCCCGCTTGCGCACCATCCGGTGTTCCCGCCGATGGTCGTCCAGATGATGGCCGTTGGTGAGGACACTGGCGCGCTTGACGGCATGTTGGCGAAGATCGCCCAGTTTTACGATCAGGAGATTGAGGCGACTACCGAGTCGCTGGCGGCCCTCATCGAGCCGCTGATGATTGCCTTCCTCGGCGGCGTGGTCGGCACGATGATTGTCGCCTTGTACATGCCAATCTTTAAGATCTTCACACTCATCAGCTGATTCTTGCCGTCGAGAGGGCGTGGCGCGGCACTCGCGCCACGCCCTTTGCTGCGTTTGGCGGCGCGGTCCATCGGGCGACCGTCGGAACAATCGCCCGATCGGACGTTAAAGCTCAGTGGCGTCGGACGTCGATCACTGCATCGTCATCGAGTCCCGCGAAGACATTCCGGGACCATCATCTGTTCTTCGAAGGGACGAGCGATGCTCGCACGCATCCGCAAGGCGATGGAGAAGAGGGACGAGGGCTTCACCCTCATCGAACTCCTCGTCGTCATGATCATCATCGGTATCTTGGCCGCGATTGCAATCCCGGTCTTCTTGAGCCAGAAGAAGAAGGCCTACGAGTCGAGCCTCAAGGCTGACCTGAACACGATCGCCGACGACATCGGCACCGCTCAGGTCGATGACCCGACGGCCATCTCGGTTGCCGCGGGCGCCGTCGACACAGCGGGCAACAACACCATTGTCATCCAGCCGCAGGACTCCGCGGGCAATGCCGTTGGCAGCGCGATCACGGTGAGCTTGTCGCCGAACAACGCGTTTGACAACGGCGCGGTCGACCAGACGGCGAGTGGCGCTTACTGCGTCCAGATGACGAACTCGAACAACAACACGGTCCACTACGCCGCGTACTCCGACGCGAACGGTTCGCACGTCGCGAAGGGCACGTGCGGCGGGGCCGCCGGCACCACCTTCACGGCGGGCTGATCGAGCATCACAGATTGCTGTTGAGAGACCCGAGGGTGGGGTGGCATTCTTGCCGCCCCACCCTCGGGCGTAGCGCTGCCTGTGAGTTGCAGCGCTATTGCACCCATTAGGGCTACTCAAGACGACTCCCTTTGGAGCCGATCTAGTGGTGACTACGAGGAGGCGTTGGTGATTGACACCATACGGCGCAGGCTGGCGCACGCCAGAGCCGATGCCGATCGCGGTCTCACGCTTGTAGAGGTGATGGTCGCATTCCTCGTACTGATGATTCTCTCAAGCGCCGTGTTGACGATCCTCCTGACGGCGGCAAAGACAGCACGCGAGGACAAAGTGCGCGTTGCCGCATCGAACCTAGCGGCCCGCGAGATAGAAATCGTCCGGCAATACTTCGACAGCAGCGCGAGCGCCGTGAAGGACGTTGTCGACCCAGCGCACGCAATCGTCACCAATCCTGACCCAATTGGTACCGGCACGGTGGGCCAGCCACTGGTGCTCGATGGGGTGCCTTTCACCGTTACACGAACCGTCCAAGTACAGGTTGCCGGCGCAGGCAAGAGCCCGTGTGATGGCGGTAACCAAGTAGCCCACCCGTCGTACTCCGTGACCGCCACGGTCACCTGGCCGAACATGGGTGTCACACGGCCCGTTGTCAACCAGACGATCCTGACACCTCCTAAGGGCGTCCTGCAGGATGACACTACCGGCTACCTCGCCGTGAAGGTCCTGAACGCGGCGGGTAACGCGTCGACCGGGATAGTCGTCACCGCTAGCGGACCAGCGGGCACGTTCACGGCGACGACCGACACGTCGGGATGTGCCGTGGTGCCCCTGAGTCAAGCTGGAACGTATACCGCGTCGCTAAACACCACGAGTCCGCAGTATGTCGACTTTTACGGGAACCCAAGGCCCGCGTTGACCGGGATTGACGTGCAGAGCGGCAAGTTGACCGTCAAGCAGATGACGTACGACGCAGCGGCGGAGATTGACGTCACTTTCGCCACGTCCGCCGGATACTCCTTGCCACAGACCCTGCCGAGCATCACGCTTGCGAACACCGGGATTCAGCCAACGGGGACGATGGTTGTGACGTCGACGTCCACGACGACTCAAGTCCGCGATCTATGGCCATTTGCGAGTGGCTACACGATGTGGGCGACGTGCCCGGCGGCGGATCCTGGAGCAAACGGCTCGCGAGTGGGACCGGCCGTCCCTCCCCCGGGGGGAAACGCCACAGCCACGATACAGTTCACCCCGGTCGACGTCTGGGTCTACGACTCCGGAGGCAATCCGGTCGCCGACAGCACCGTCACTGCGACGTCGTCCGTGTGCTCGAGCAGCCCTGACTCGCCGTTGACACTGGGCACGACAGACGCCACTGGTCACCTCACCACCTCACTCCCATACGGCACGTGGACGGTCACCTCGGGGGCAGGTTCAACGAGCCCGCTGACCGTAGGTTCGACGCCCGTCAACGCGGAGGTTGACCTGCCATGACTCGCCGATTGAAGTCTGGCGTTCAGCGACAGAGTCGTAACCGAGACGGCGGATTCACGCTCGCCGAGGTTCTGGTCGCGATGCTCACGCTCGGGATTTTGTTGACGGCTGTCTCAGCGCTCTTCTTCGCAAATCTGAAGTCCACCCAGACCACGTCAGTTCGAGTCAAGCAGACAAACCAGACACGCCTCGCCATGGAATCGATGAGCCGGATACTGCGGACCGCCGTATTGCCGTCATCGCTCGCCAGCTGCACAAACTGCGGGGCGACAACGGCGTTCATCCAGGGTAGTGCGTTCAGAGTTGCCTTCTACGCCAACATCGACAACGGTAGTAATGCCGTCGGCCCGAGCCAGGTGGTGTTCGCGGTCGACGCCAACGGCACGTTGACTCAAACGGTTCAGCCGCCCGACCCAGGATCGGCGTCGGTTGGGTACACGTGGACAACGTGCACGCTCGGTGCGCCGGGCTGTTCGCTGCGTCAGACCGTACTTGCCACCGGCGTCCGGATGTCAGGCGATCCACTGTTCACGTACTACGCCTTTGGCAGCCAGACTCCAATGACCGGCACGCTCACCGCCACGCAGCTGTCAAACGTCGATGCCGTCGATATTGAGCTGAGCACCGAACTGCAGGGTGGCCGTACGTCCGCCCCGGTCACCCTTATCCAGCGCGTTGCGCTGCCCAACGTCGACACAGTCATCGAAGCAACGCAAAGCCCAGGGAGCTGAAAATGAGTCGTCGCGGGTATCGCGCGCGGCGCGCAGTCGCGCGAGTGTTTCGGCCGCGCAGGATCGAGGGCGACGACGCCGGCATGGCGCTCGTCCTAGTCGTTGGATCGATGCTCGTGCTAATGATGTTCGCCGCCGGGGCACTGACCTACGCATTCAACTCTCTGCACCTTTCGCGACACGACCAGGACTTCAACGCCGCGTTGGGTGCTGCGCAGTCCGGCATTGACGACTACATCAGACATCTGAACGAGAACGACAGCTACTGGCAAACGCCGGATTGCTCAAATCCCGCTCTCATGGGCCCGAAAGGAAGCGGTTGCGATCTCGCGGCCTCCGTGGGTTGGCAGCCGGTGAACGCGGACGGTAACCCAAACGGGCCGGAGTTCCACTACGACATCGACACCACTGCCATGCGTACCTCCGGGCAGCTCACCGTAACCTCGACTGGGAAAGTCAACGGCGTGACCCGCAAGCTCGAAGCGACCGTTGGACGCGGCGGATCGACGCAGTTCGTCTACTACACGAATTACGAGGACGCGGACCCTGCCAACACCGTCATCTACCCGACGCCGCCATCAAGCCAGTGCTCGGAATACTGGTGGCAGGGCCGCTCGAGTTATAACTCAAGCGGATGGAACTGCCAAGAGATCACCTTCACATCCGGTGACATCATCAACGGCCCTGCTCACACGAACGACACGCCGTTGATGACGGGGACTCCTGAGTTCGTGGGCTTGCCGTCTCGCCAGTTCAGCATCGAGACGTCCGACCCCGCATGCAAGACCGCAACCGCCAGCAACAACGACTACTTCGGATGCTGGCGAGAGCACAGTTCGCAGCGTCCAAAGTTCGATAAGCCGCCGGGCTACGCCGACACGCTGCAGCTGCCTGACAACAGTTCGCAGCTCGCTACTCAGCCGGGTTGCGACTACGTGGGCCAGACCCGGATCAAGTTTGCCGGCAGCCAAATGCAAGTTTGGAGTCCCGAGTCGAACACGACGCCGGAATGCGGTGGGAATGCGCCCAATGGCGTCTGGGTCGCGACGCCAGACCTGAAGGTCATATATGCGGCGAACAATCCCAACGTCTCGCCCCATCAGTGTGCGGCGGGCGAGATCGGGGACGGCCTGCCGATCGCCGGCGATGTCACGATGGAGACGCCGGACCAGTACTGTGGGCAGGGCAACATCTACGTCGAAGGCACAGTACAAGGGCGTGTGACGATCGGAGCTGAAAACTCTATTGTCGTCACCGGGGATATCTTGCTTTCAAATGGCATCAGCGGCAATGACATTGTCGGCCTCGTCGCGGGCAACAACGTTGAGGTTATGCATCCGTGGATTGCTACTACGACCTGCAACTCTTACGGCTGGGTCAAGACACCGGCCAAGACGGTGGCAAAGTCGAGCCTTCCGGCTAGCGTGCAGAGTGCTCAATACATTGGGTGGCAAGAGGGTTACTTCACCGGGAGCGGCGCAAGCCTAACCTGGGTTCCGGGTAGCTGGGTCACGGGCGGCAACGCAACTGATCCATTCTGGCAGGGGCCTTCCTCCACGCCGACGTCGACTCCAAATGGCAGTTGGGTTCCTCCCGGCAGCGGAGGAGGATGGTGGAGCACTCCGAAATCCGGCCAGATGTGGCGACCGGGTACCTGGTCACAGGGGTGGAGCGGCTTCAGCTGGACGAAGGGTAGTTGGCAGAGCCCCGGTTCGGGTTACGTCTTCGAGGGCGAGAGTTGGAGCTATGGCTGCACCAACAGCTCGACGTCTTACAGTGAATCGTCGACCTGGCCGCATCGGCAGTACTCGAGCGGCTCAAACGAGCAGATCCAGATCTACGCGTCGATCCAGACCCTGCAGCACAGCTTCTGGGTTCAGAACTACAACCATGGATCGATGCAAGGAAAGCTGACGGTCTATGGCTCGATCGCTCAGAACTATCGTGGCATCGTGGGCCAAGGCGGCGGCAGTGGAACCGGGTACCTGAAGAACTACAACTACGACGCTCGCTTGGTGACGCAGTCTCCGCCGTACTTCCCCCAGTGGCAAAACGCTCAATGGGCGCCCCTGCGCTTGGGCGAGGTCCAGGCGGGCAGCTAGTACGCTTCCGCTGTGTCGTCCCTTGGAGTGCTGATCACGACCTGCGCCGTCGGCGGGTTGCTGGTCGGGTCGTTTCTCAACGTCGTGGCGTGGCGGCTGCCACGTGGCGAGTCGGTCCTGAGGCCCGCGTCTCGATGTCCGCGGTGTGGGCACGCGATTCGGCCGCGCGACAACGTGCCGTTGATCGGTTGGATTTCGCTTCGGGGGCGCTGTCGTGACTGCTCGGCACGGATTAGTGCGCGGTATCCAGTCGTCGAGGGCATGACGGGTCTGACGTTCGCTCTCGTCGCGTGGAGGCTCGGATTCGACTGGGCATTGCCGGCTTTCCTCTACTTGTCCGGCGTCGGCATCGCGCTGGCGCTGATTGATCTCGATACTCGACGGTTGCCAAATTCGCTTACGCTGCCGTCTTACTTGATCGGCGGCGGGTTGCTGGCGGCCGCTGGCGTGTTAAGTGGAAACCCGCGTCTCCTGCTACAAGCCGCCGTAGGTATGGCCGCGCTCTATGCGCTGTACTTCGCCTTGATGACTGCAAAGCCCGGAGGCATGGGCTACGGGGACGTTAAGCTCGCCGGCGTCGTCGGGCTGTTCCTGGGATACCTCGGGTGGGGCCCGCTGATCGTGGGTGCCTTCCTGGCGTTCCTTTTCGGAGGTTTGGTTGGAGCCGGACTCCTCGTGTTCGGCGAAGCGCGACGTAAGACGAGGATCCCGTTCGGCCCCTACATGGTGTTGGGCGCACTAGTTGCGGTCCTTGCAGGTTCGGAGCTTGCGCATATGTATGTGCAAGCCGTCGGCGGCTGACCGAATTCCGTCCACCGTACCCGGTGTAGGCCGCTGGGAGCAATCGGATTCACCCTTCTGCTCAAGATGGCCGCGACTCCGACCGATGCACCTTCTCGATAGAGCTGACGCTGCACCGCAGCGTGCGGCCCTCTGGGCGAGGAGATGACAAGTCGTGGGTGGTCGAGCAGTCGTCGGTCTGGATATCGGCACGTCCGGCGTTCGAGCGGCGGAGTTGTCGCTCGGGCGTGGCGCGCCGAAGCTGGAGCGGTTCGGTCAAGTCGCGGTTCCATCGGGGGCCGTGATCGACGGCGAAGTGGTCGACGTGGAGCTCGTCGCCGCTGCGCTGAAGAAGCTGTGGTCAGAGGTAAAGTTCGGCACGAAGCGCGTCGCACTCGGAGTTGCCAACCAGAAGGTGGTTGTGCGGCAAGCCGACGTCGCGTGGATGGAGTACGAAGAGCTTCGCAAGGCGCTCAGCTACCAGGTCGCGGACCTTATCCCGATGCCAGTCGAGCAGGCGATTCTCGACTTCCATCCGCTCGAGGAGTTTGTTAACGACGCGGGGGCACGGATGCTAAGGGTGCTCCTCGTCGCGGCGTCTCGCGATATGATCAGCGCGGCCATGGCGGCCGTCGAACGAGCTGGCCTCCGCGCAACGTCGATTGATCTCAGCTCGTTCGCCGTTATTCGTTCCCTAGCGAATCCTGATCATTTGGGAATGGAGAGCGACGCCGAAGCGCTAATCGACATAGGCTCGCGCGTCACCAATATTGCGGTTCATCAGGGTGGTGTCCCACGGTTCGTCCGAATCCTCTTGATGGGTGGCAGCGACTTGACTGACGCTGTCGCGGAGCGCATTGGCGTGCCTACCGAAGAGGCCGAGGTAACGAAACAACAGCTCGGCATTCCTTCGGACGCGGGAGAGCGTGATTCCCACCCCGCCTCGAGGGTGATCGAATCAAGCGTGTCGACGTTCATCGAGGAAGTTCGAGGATCGCTCGACTACTATCTTGCGTCTCCTGGCGCGATCCCGATCCGCCGCGTGGTGCTGTCGGGCGGCGGGTCACGGTTGCGCAATCTCAACTCCCGCATTTCCGCAGCTTGTCGCCTTCCAGTTGATTCCGCGCAGCCGATGGCCGCATTGCGAATCGGCAAGACCGGACTTTCTGACGACCAACTTGCCTACGTCCAACCCCTCGTGGCCGTGCCCGTGGGTCTTGCACTCGGAGTCGCCTCGTGAGCACGCAAACCGCTACGCGGACATTGACGCTTCCGCGGGTTAACCTTTTACCGCCGGAGATCGCGGAGAAGCGAAAGCTGCAGCAGGTCCAGGCGGGCGTCGTCGTTGCCGTCACCCTCTCGGTGGCGGCGGTCGCTTTCTTTGACATCCAGGGCGGCCACAGCGTCACGGCCGCCAAAGGCAAGCTCAGTGCCGCCACCAGCGACGGATCGCGTCTGACGCGGGAGCTTGCCACCTATAACGATGTGAAGTCGACCGCGACCCAGCTAGCAGTCAACCAAGCGCTCCTACAGCAAGCAATGAGTACCGAAGTTCGATGGTCGTCGTACCTTGCAGATCTGAGCGTCATCCTGCCGACCACCACCTGGGTCACGAGTGTGACGATGAGCAACACAGTCTCGCCGGGCACGCTGTCGAGCCCGAATCAGGCGCCGGCGGCGATCGGAACGGTCAACGTTCAGGGTGTCGCCTTGAAGTACAACAACCTTGCCGACTGGCTTGACTCCCTCCAGCCGGAGAAGGGTCTCAAAGGCGTCTACTTCTCGAATGCGACAGAGCAGTACATCGGATCGACCAAGACGGTCGGGTTCCAAGCGTCGGCCAACCTGACGTCCGACGCACTCTGCCAGAAGCCCGGAGGCTGCTGACATGGCGAAGATAAGAACGTGGGCGCTTCTGGCGCTGGCTGGCGTCGCGGTCGTCTTCGCGGCAGGCTGGTTTCTTCTGTTGTCCCCGCAAAAGGGGAAGGTGTCGAAGCTTAACGATCAAGCGGCAGCGCAGGTGCAGAACAACCAGAAGGTTGCTAGTCAGGTCGCTCTGCTGAAGAAGCAACGCACGCAGATTCCCGCCGAGCAGGCGCAGATTGCCGCCATCCAGAGGCGCATTCCAGACACGCCGGCGCTCGCGGCGTACATCCGTTGGATCTCCGCTGCTGCGTCGGCAACCCACGTTGACCTCATTTCGATCGCACCAGCACCGCCCGCGCAGGTCAAGTTGCAGTCTGCCCCGAGCGCCGCAACCGCGAGTTCCGGTGTGAACGCTAGTAAAGCGTCGCCGACGCCAGCGGCATCGAACCTTTCGAGGATCTCGGTTAACGTGACGGTGAACGGCGACTACTTCGCGATCCAACAGTTTCTTGCGAAGATGGAAAGCGCCGATCGTGCGACTGTGATCTCCACCGTCGCCATCCAGCCCGGTCAGGCTCTGAAGGCCCCCACCGCGAACGGCGCGCCTGACGCGGGGGATGCCTCCTCCCAATGGAAGTCGTTGCAGGCGCAGATCGGCGCGACGATCTTTATGTCCGCTGGCCCCACTGCCGCGTCGGCAACGAGCGCTGGCAGTACGAGCAACGGTGCCACTAACAATGCGGCGGGCTCCAATTCGCATGCCACAACTGCGCCGCCCTCGCCTGCGCCGACTGCGTCTAACAAGACGGCGGCGAACAACAACGCCGCGAACAACTAGGAGAATTTCCGATGACCGAGGCATCGAACATCGGCCAGCCGATGAAGCCCGAAGGCACTGATGAGGCGCGCCGGAAGCAGCTCCTGCTTCTTGGCGGTGTTGCGGCGGTCGCCGCGCTGGCGGCGGTTGCCTACTTCGTCGTGATCCGGAGCGGGTCGAACGATCACTCCACTTCCCAGCGCAGCACGACCACGCAGTCGCACGCCTCGAACTCGGCGTCTGCGTCTGCGTCTGCGTCTGCGTCTGTACAGCCGTTGTCACCGCCGAGCGCGGTGCCGGCTATGTATGCCGGCCCAGCAGGTCGCAATCCGTTTAAGCCGCTGGTGAGCGATCCTTCTAAGGGCGGCGGTGCAGGATCCTCACCGAGTGCGTCGCGTTCGCCGTCGCCAAGCCCGACGCCGTCCGTCGTCGTGATTCCGCCAACCCCGTCTCCGACGCCCACGAAGCCTTCGCCGACACCGACGGTCACGGTCACCGCGACTCCGTCGCCGACGAGCCTGCCGACAGCTGGACAGTCGATCACGCTGACCTTGGTGAGCGTCGACTCGACCGCCGGAACGGCTGACGTGACGGTCAAGCAAGGCACCACCACCACGCCGTACAACGGGCTCAAGCCCGGCCAGGTCTTCGGCACCTACTTCAAGCTGGTGTCGATCCTGAGCAGTGACCCGTCGACCCCGCCGGTCACTTACGGCGCCGACTTCGAATACGGTGACCAGTTCGTTCAGCTGGCCACCGGCGAATGGTCGCAGTTCTAAAGTTCCAGACACGTCGAAGCGGCCCCGCAGGCGAACGCCGGCGGGGCCGCTTCACGTGCCGTGGGAGAATCCTCGTCATGCTGCGGTGGCTGACCGCTGGCGAGTCGCATGGCCCCGCGCTCGTCGCCGTTCTCGAGGGGCTGCCCGCTGGCGTGCGCGTCACCACGACCGACGTCGCCGACGCGCTCGCCCGCCGCCGCGCCGGTTACGGCCGCGGCGCCCGCATGTCGTTCGAGCGTGACGAGGTCGAGTTTCTCGGCGGCGTCCGGCATGGCGTCAGCATGGGCGGACCGGTCGCCATCAAGGTCGGCAACGCCGAGTGGCCGAAGTGGGAGAAGGTCATGGCCGGCGATCCGGTCGACCCCGCCGAGCTCGAGGCGCTCGCGCGCAACGCGCCGCTGACCAGGCCGCGCCCCGGACATGCCGACCTCGTCGGCATGCAGAAGTACGCCCTCGACGACGTCCGCCCTGTTCTCGAGCGGGCGAGCGCGCGCGAGACCGCCGCTCGGGTCGCGCTTGGCCAGGTCGCGCGCAGTTTCCTCAAACAGGCGATGGAAGTCGACGTGCTCAGCCACGTCGTCTCGATCGGTGAGGCGACCGCCCCAGACGACGTGCTGCCAATGCCCGCCGACCTCGATCGCGTCGACGCGGATCCCGTGCGCTGCCTCGACGCCGACGCGAGCAAGGCGATGGTCGCCGAGATCGACGCCGCCCGCAAAGAAGGCGACACCCTCGGCGGCGTCGTCGAAGTCGTCGTGCATGGGTTGCCGCCGGGCCTTGGCAGCCACGTGCATTGGGACCGCCGACTCGACAGCCGGCTCGCTGGCGCGCTCATGGGAATCCAGGCCATCAAGGGCGTCGAGGTCGGCGACGGGTTCGCCTCCGCACGGCGCCGCGGTTCGCAAGCCCACGATGAGATCGAGAACTCCTCCGACGGCGTTCGCCGGCGCACGAATCGCGCGGGCGGCACGGAGGGCGGCATGTCCACTGGTGAGCCGTTGCGGGTGCGCGCCGCGATGAAGCCGATCTCGACCGTGCCACGCGCCCTCGACACCATCGACGTGCGTAGCGGCGAGGCGGCCAAGGCCATCAACCAACGCAGCGACGTGTGCGCCGTTCCCGCTGCCGGCGTCGTTGCCGAGGCCATGGTCGCGCTGGTCATCGCTGACGCGGCGGTCGAGAAGTTCGGCGGCGACTCCGTCGAAGAGGTGCGGCGCAACCTGCGCGGCTATCTCGACACGCTCGTGGTGCGCTGATGCCGCCGCGCGTTGTGCTCGTCGGCCCGCCCGGCTCGGGAAAGACGACGGTGGGGGAGTTGCTGGCGGAACGGCTGGAGACCACCTTCGACGACACTGACCGGCGGGTCGAGGCGGCGGCGGGCGCCACGATCGCCGACATCTTCGTCGAACAAGGCGAGGAGCACTTCCGCAAGCTGGAGCGCGACGCCGTGGCGCGGTCCCTGCGCGACTGCGACGGCGTCCTTGCCTTGGGCGGTGGGGCGATTCTCGACGAGAGCACCCGGCATCTGCTGCGCGATCACGTCGTCGTGTATCTCGACATCGAGTTAGCTGACGCCACACGCCGCGTCGGCATGAACCGCGACCGGCCATTGCTGCTCGGCAACCCGCGCGCGCAGCTGCACGCGCTATTAGAGGCTCGTCGTCCGTTCTACGAAGAGGTTGCCACGCACATGATCGCAACGTCGGGCAAGGAGCCCGCCGAGGTGCTTTCCGAGGTGCTGGCGGCGTTGTCGTGACGCCACGCATCACCGTCGCCGGCGAGCGGCCTTACGACGTCGTCATCGGCGAAGGCGCGCTCGATGAGCTGCTGACACTGATCAATCCGCACACGACGCGAGTCGGTGTGGTGCACCAGCCGTCGGTCGCCGCGTTCGTGGACGACGTCGTGAGCCGCCTCGACGCGTTCGACGTCGTGCGGATCGAGATTCCGGACGCCGAGGCGGCGAAGACGATCGCCACGGCCGAGATGGCGTGGGAATGCCTTGGCAGCAAGGGATTCACCCGCAGCGACGTGGTGATCGGCGTCGGGGGAGGCGCCGCCACCGATCTCGCCGGATTCGTCGCGGCGACCTGGTTGCGCGGCGTCGATGTCGTCCAGGTTCCCACCACGCTGCTCGGCATGGTCGACGCGGCCGTCGGCGGCAAGACCGGTGTCAATACCGCCGCTGGCAAGAACCTGGTCGGCGCATTCCACCCGCCCGCCGGAGTGTTGTGCGATCTGTCCGTGCTGGCCACCGTGCCCCGCGCGGATTACGCCGCAGGCATGGCGGAAGTGGTCAAGGCCGGTTTCATCGTCGATCCCGAGATTCTTCGGCTCATCGAGGAAGATCCGGAGCAAGCTGTCGCGCCGACCGGGCCGCACACGCAGGAACTGATCTCACGCGCGATCGCGATGAAGGCCGATGTCGTCGGCGCCGACCTTCGCGAGCGCGCCGCCGTCGGACCAGGCGGACTCGGCCGGGAGATCCTCAACTACGGTCACACGCTGGCGCACGCGATCGAGAAGCGCGAGCACTACCGGTGGCGTCACGGCGACGCGGTGGCGGTCGGCCTCGTGTTCGCGGCCGGGCTCGCTCGTCACGCGGGGTTGCTCGACGTCGCGACCGCGGACCGGCATGGGGTCATCCTCGACTCGCTCGGCTTGCCCACCACCTATGCCGCCGACGCCTGGCCGGAGCTGCGCGCCGCGATGAGCGTCGACAAGAAGGCCCGCGGCGCCGCGCTGCGCTTCGTCGTCCTCGAGGGCCTCGCGCGCGCGAGGATCCTCTCGGACCCGGACGAGGCACTGCTCGAGGCGGCGTACGCGGAGGTGGCTCGGTGACCTCACCAGCCCGGCCAGTGGCGAGGCGCTGAGGCGGCCCCCGGCCGCCGAGACCGCCGGCCCCGCGAGGCCGGCGGGTAAACTCGGGCATCGCGTCGTCGGTTCGGCGCGCCCACCCCTCCGACTGCGGCAGCAAGGAGTCGACGTCCGTGGCCACCACGAACGACCTGAAGAACGGCATGACCCTCGATCTCGACGGTCAGCTCTGGAACGTCGTCGAGTTCCAGCACGTCAAGCCCGGCAAGGGTCCGGCGTTCGTGCGCACGAAGCTCAAGCACGTGCTCACCGGCAAGGTGGTCGACAAGACGTTCAACGCGGGTTTGAAGATCGACACCGCCACCGTCGACAAGCGCACGATGCAGTACCTCTACAAGGAGGGCACTGACTTCGTCTTCATGGACACGCAGACCTACGACCAGTTCCACGTGCCCGCCGAGACCGTGGGCGACGCGGCGAACTACATGCTGGAGAGCGCCGAGGCCGTCGTCGCGATGCACGAGGGCACGGCGCTGTATGTCGAGCTTCCGGCGTCCGTCGAGCTGGTGATCTCCTACACCGAGCCCGGCATGCAAGGCGACCGCTCGACCGGTGGCACCAAGCCGGCGACGCTCGAGACCGGCGCCCAGGTCCAGGTGCCCCTGTTCATCACCACCGGCGAGAAGGTCAAGGTCGACACCCGAAGCGGTGACTACCTCGGGCGTGTCAACAACTGAATGAGCGCTAGAGCGAAGGCCCGGAAGCGGGCTCTCGACGTGCTGTTCGAATGCGATTTGCGTTCGTCTGACGCGTTGGAAACGTTGGCGCAGCGGCTCGCGCAAGCGGAGCCGTCGGTGCCCGAGTACACGGTGACGCTGGTCGAGGGCGTCGTCGCGCACCGAGACCGGATCGACGATTTGATCCAGACCCACTCGCTCGGGTGGAGCCTGGAGCGGATGCCGTTGGTCGACCGAAACCTGTTGCGCATCGGCACATTCGAGCTGCTGTGGGTCGACGAGACTCCCGACGGCGTCGTGCTATCTGAGGCGGTCAACCTCGCGCAGCAACTCTCGACGGACGAGTCGGCCGCGTTCGTCAACGGCGTGCTCGCAAAGCTGCTTGAGGAAAAGCCGACGCTGGCGGTCTGAGACCCGTCACGAGCTAATCTCGACGCCATGGCGGCCCTCGACGAACTTGTGAAGGCGCTCCCGGACGGGCGCGTCCTGTCCGACGACGACGTCATGGACGCTTACCGCCGCGACGAGGCGCGACTCGTCGAGCCCGGTCGGCCGCTCGCCGTGGTGCTGCCTCGCGCGGCGGGCGACGTCCAAACGGTCGTTCGTTGGGCGGCGCGCCATCGCGTTCCGTTGGTGCCGCGAGGAGCTGGCACCGGGTTGTCTGGTGGGGCCACCGCCGTCGACGGCTGCGTCGTGCTCTCACTCGCCAAGATGACCGAGATCCTCGAGGTCGACATCGACGATCAACTCGCCGTCGTGCAGCCCGGCGTCGTCAACGCGGCGCTTCAGCGGGCCGTCGCCGAGCACGGCCTGATGTACGCGCCCGATCCGGCGAGCTTCGAGATCTCCACCATCGGCGGCAACATCGCGACGAACGCGGGCGGCCTGCGATGCGTCAAGTACGGCGTCACGCGGGAGGCCGTGCTCGGCTTGGAGGTCGTGCTCGCCGACGGCCAGCTGTTGAAGACCGGACGACGCACGGTGAAGGGCGTGGCCGGCTACGACCTGACCAGCTTGTTCGTCGGGTCGGAGGGCACGCTCGGTGTGATCACCGCCGCGACGCTTCGGCTCATGCCGATGCCGATGTGCGATCCGGTGACCGTCGTCGGCGTGTTCGACGCGCTGCCCGCGGCCGGCCAGGCGGTCAACGACGTGATGCGAAGCGGGCTGCGCCCGAGCCTGCTGGAACTGATGGACAACGCGACCATCCGCGCGATCGACGACTGGAAGCACGTCGGTCTCGACCGCGACGCCGCCGCGATGCTGATCGGTCAGTTCGACGCCGACGACGCGCGGGAGCTCGCGCCGCGGATGGAGAAGGCGTTCGCCGACGCCGGCGCCAGCTACACCGCCGTGTCGTCGGACGCCACTGAGGCCGCCGAGCTGATCGGCATCCGGCGGATGACGCACTGGGCGCTCGAGCGGCTCGGGCCGATCCTCACCGAGGACGTCGGCGTCCCTCGCACCCGGCTGGCCGAGATGCTGCTGCGGATCGAGGAGATCGCCCGCCGATTCGACGTCGTGATCGCCACGGTGGGGCACGCCGGCGACGGCAACCTGCACCCGAGTTTGGTGGTCGACAACGAGCGCGCGTGGCCGGCCGCCGAGGCGATCTACCGGGCTGCGCTCGAGATGGGCGGCACGATCACGGGGGAGCACGGCGTCGGAGTGTTGAAGCGCGACTGGCTCCCGGCGGAGGCCGGTGAGGTGAGCATGGCGGTGCAGCGGTCGATCAAGGCGACCCTCGACCCGCTCGGAATCTCAATCCCGGCAAGGCGATCTGACGCGATCTGACGTCGAGCTGAGGCGCGCGAGCGCGACCCGCTCAGAGCAGGTCGATGGCCCGCCGAGCCTCAGGGTTCAGCACACCCCACGAGATCAGCTCCTCGGTGAGCAGGCTCGGCGACTCGTCATAGATCACCGCGAGCGACCGCAGGTCGTCCTGCCGGATCGACAGCACACGCCCGTTGTAGTCGCCCCGCTGGCTTTGGATCGTGGCCGCGTACCGGGCCAGCGGTCTCGCCTTCTCGGGCGGCACGTCGGCCAGCTGCTCGAGGTCGATCACGAGTCGAGGCGGCGGCTCGCTCGCCCCGCCCGGCATTTGGTCGGGCAGCAACTCCGCGACCGGCACCCCGTAGAAGTCGGCGAGCTCGGCGAGCCGCTGCACGGTCACCGCGCGGTCGCCGCGCTCGTAGGAGCCGACGACGACCGCCTTCCAGCGGCCGTGCGACTTCTCCTCGACTCCGTGCAGCGACAGCCCTTGCTGGGTGCGGATGTGCCGCAGCCGGGCGCCAAGCGCCTTCGCGTAGTCGTTCACCGAGCACCTCACCAGTCCGACAGGTGGCGGGCGCCGAACACCTCGGGCCGCCGCGCGCGCCGGTCTCACCATTGGCTACTTCGGGGGACGCCGCGCCCACCCCGAATCGGGCAGACGGCGACATGGTGACCGAAAAGATCCCGAAGTCATAGCCGCGCTCGTTACGCACTGTGACGATAGGGCCGTCGTCACTCTCCGTCAACACGTTCGGAGTAATCGGACGGCGGGACGGCGCGCCGGCGACCCTCCGGGGGCGATCGCGCAACCCGCCCGCCGTCCGGATTTCTTCGTGCGTGCCCTGCTAGGCTCGACCCGCTCGACATCCTTTAAGACCCGTCCTGCGAGGCGGGGAAGGAGGTCCGCTCATGACTGCTGCGCTCCCGAGCCCGCAGCCCGGCGAGTCTGTTGACTCCAGCCGCACCGGCGAGTCCGCCAATCCAGCCGCTGCCGATCCATCCTCCGGCGCCACGTCGTCCGGGGTTCGCGCCGTTCTCGACGCCGCCGACCTATCCCGTGCGGTGACCCGTATCGCGCACGAGATCCTCGAACGAACCAAAGGCGGTTCGGACGTCGTGCTGCTCGGCATCCCGACGCGCGGCGTCGGGCTGGCCCGCCGGCTCGCGACGCGCATGGGCGAGGTCGAGGACCGGCCGTTCGCCGCCGGCTCGCTCGACATCACCATGTACCGCGACGACCTGCGGCTGCGCCCGGCCCGGGCGCTCGCGCACACCGACGTCCCCGGCGGCGACGTCGACGGCAAACTCGTCGTCCTCGTCGATGACGTGCTGTTCTCCGGCCGCACGATCCGCGCCGCGCTCGACGCCCTCGGCGAGCTCGGCCGGCCCAAGGCTGTGCAGCTCGCGGTGCTCGTCGACCGCGGTCACCGAGAGTTGCCGATCAAGGCGGACTACGTCGGCAAGAACCTGCCGACCTCGCGGCACGAGCAAGTCACCGTCTTGATCGAGGAGGTCGACGGCCGGGACGCTGTCTTGCTTGCCCCCACCGAGGAGACCAAGGGGGTGGCGCAATGAGCAAGCACCTCATCTCGGCGGCCGACCTCAGCCGCGACGACGCGTTGCTGATCCTCGACACCGCGGCGCAACTCGCGCGCCTCGCCGACCGGCCGGTCAAGAAGCTGCCGACGCTGCGCGGCCGCACCGTCGTCAACCTCTTCTACGAGGACTCCACCCGAACCCGCACCTCGTTCGAGGCTGCCGCGAAACGGCTTTCCGCCGACGTCATCAACTTCTCCGCCAAGGGCTCGAGCGTCTCCAAGGGCGAGAGCCTGAAGGACACCGCGCTCACCCTCGAGGCGATGGGCGCGGACGGCGTCGTCATCCGACACCAGGCGAGTGGCGCCCCGCACCGGCTCGCGAACTGGATCAAAGGCAGCGTCGTCAACGCGGGCGACGGCACCCACGAGCACCCCACCCAGGCGTTGCTCGACGCGTTCACGATGCGCCGACACCTCGGAAATCTCGACTCCCGACGGATCGCGATCGTCGGCGACGTCTTGCACAGCCGGGTCGCGCGTTCGAACGTGCTGCTGCTCAAGACGCTCGGCGCCGAGGTGACGCTCGTGGCGCCGCCCACGCTATTGCCCGTCGGCGTCGAGGCGTGGCCGTGCGGCTACTCCTACGACCTCGACGCGGTGCTCGCGAAGACCGACGCCGTGATGATGCTGCGCGTGCAACGCGAGCGCATGAACGACTCGTACTTCCCCAACGCCCGTGAATACAGCCGCCGCTACGGACTCGACGCCGCGCGCATGGCGGTGCTCCCCGAGCACGCGATCGTGATGCACCCGGGCCCGATGAACCGCGGGATGGAAATCGCCGCCGAGGTCGCCGACTCCGTCCGATCGGTCATCGTCGAGCAGGTCGCGAACGGCGTCAGCGTGCGGATGGCCGTGCTCTACCTGTTGCTCGGTGGCAACGCGTCCGCGATCGGCGCCGAGCCGCCCGCGTCGTCCGAGCTGGAGACTGAAGACACTGGATTGCGCCGGCGACGGACCGATTTCCCGGCGGGGGAGGCGTCATGACCGACACGATCATCAAGCGCGCGCGGGTTTTGAACGCCGAGCCGCAAGACATCCTCATCTGCGACGACGTGATCACCGAGGTCGGCGCCGATTTGTCGAAAGCGGGCGCGCAAGTCGTCGACGCAGACGGGTTGATCGCGCTGCCCGGCCTCGTCGACCTGCACACGCACCTGCGCGAGCCCGGGCGCGAGGACGCCGAGACCGTCGAGACCGGCACGCTCGCGGCGGCGCTCGGTGGCTTCACCGCCGTGCACGCGATGGCTAACACCGACCCGGTCGCCGACTCCGCCGGCGTGGTCGAGCAGGTTTGGCTGGCCGGTCGCGAGGCGGGGCACTGCGACGTCCACCCGGTCGGCGCGGTCACCGTCGGACTGCGCGGCGAGCAGCTCGCCGAACTCGGTGCGATGGCCGATTCCCACGCACGGGTAAGGGTTTTCTCGGACGACGGGAAGTGCGTCTCGGACGCGCTGTTGATGCGGCGCGCGCTGGAGTACGTCAAGGCGTTCGACGGGGTCATCGCCCAGCACGCGCAAGAACCGCGGCTCACCCAAGACGCTCAGATGAACGAGTGCGAGCTGTCCGGCGTGCTCGGGTTGCGCGGCTGGCCGGCCGCGGCCGAAGAGGCGATCATCGCCCGCGACATCCTGCTCACCGAGCATGTCGGCTCCCGGCTCCACGTCTGCCACGTCTCGACCGCGGGCTCGGTTGAGCTGATTCGCTGGGCGAAGTCGCGCGGCGTCAACGTCACCGCCGAAGTCACGCCGCACCACCTGCTGCTGACCGATGAGTTGGCCGCCACCTACGACCCGATCTACAAGGTGAATCCGCCGCTGCGCAGCCGCGACGACGTCGAGGCCGTGCGTCGTGGATTGGCCGACGGCACGATCGACGTGGTCGCCACCGACCATGCGCCGCACGCCTTGGAGGACAAGGAGTCTGAGTGGCAGGAGGCCGCGTTCGGCATGCTCGGGCTGGAAACCGCGCTGTCGGTCGTCGCCGCGTCGATGGTTGAGACCGGGCTGCTCGACTGGGCCGCTGTCGCCGACCGGATGTCGGCGCGCCCGGCTCGCATCGGCCGGCTCTCCGGCCAGGGCGCCGGAATAGCGGCGGGCTCGCCCGCGAACCTCGTGCTGCTCGACCCAGCCGCCCGCTGGATCGTCGATCCCAGCGGTCTTGCGTCGAAGTCGCGAAACACCCCGTACAAGGGCAGGGAGTTGCCAGTGCGCGTCGTCCACACGTATCTGCGTGGGAAGCAGACGGTCGTCGACGGGAAACCCGCATGAGCCGCACGCCCGCGCTACTCGTCCTCGAGGACGGTCGCGCGTTCCACGGTGAGTCCTACGGTCGGCAAGGGGAGACTTTCGGCGAGGCGGTGTTCTCCACCGGGATGACCGGTTATCAGGAGACGCTCACCGACCCCAGCTATCACAAGCAAGTCGTCGTCATGACCGCCCCGCACATCGGCAACACCGGCGTCAACGACGACGACCCGGAGTCGTCGCGAATCTGGGTGAGCGGCTATGTGGTCCGCGACCCCGCGCGCACGCCGTCGAACTGGCGCGCGAAGCGCAGCCTCGACGAAGAGCTTGCGGCGCAAGGGATTGTTGGCGTCAGCGGCGTCGACACTCGCGCGCTCACCCGGCACCTGCGCGAGCGCGGCGCCATGCGCGTCGGAATCTCCAGCACCGAGCACGACGTCGACGCGTTGCTGCGACGCGTGCTCGAGTCGGCGCCGATGGAAGGCGCCGATCTCGCCGGCGAGGTGTCGACCACGCAGCCGTACGTCGTCCGGGCGATCGGTGAGAAGCGGTTCACGGTCGCCGCGATCGACCTCGGCATCAAGGCGATGACGCCGCACCGGATGGCGGAGCGCGGCATCGAGGTGCACGTGCTGCCCGCGTCGTCCGACATCGACGACGTGCTGGCGGTGGCGCCCGACGGCGTGTTCTTCTCCAACGGGCCGGGAGACCCCGCGGCGACGGTTGGGCCGGTGACATTGCTCCAGGCCGTGCTCGATCGCAGGCTGCCGTTCTTCGGCATCTGCTTCGGCAACCAGTTGCTCGGGCGGGCACTTGGATTCGGCACCTACAAGTTGAAGTACGGCCACCGCGGCATCAACCAGCCGGTGATAGACCGCGCGACCGGCAAGGTCGAGGTGACGGCGCACAACCACGGCTTCGCCGTCGACGCGCCGCTCGACGGCGAGGCGCGCACACCGTTCGGCCGCGCCCGGGTGAGCCACCTGTGCCTGAATGACAACGTCGTCGAGGGCTTGGAGTGCCTCGACGTTCCGGCGTTTTCCGTGCAGTACCACCCGGAGGCGGCGGCCGGCCCGCACGACGCCGCCTATCTGTTCGACCGCTTCGCCGCGCTGATGGGAGGCGGTCGCTGATGCCGAAGCGCCAAGATCTCGAGTCGGTGCTGGTGATCGGCTCCGGCCCGATCGTGATCGGCCAGGCGTGCGAGTTCGACTACTCCGGCACGCAGGCGTGCCGGGTGCTCAAGGCCGAAGGCCTGCGGGTGTCGCTGGTCAACTCCAACCCGGCCACGATCATGACCGACCCCGAGTTCGCCGACGCCACCTACGTCGAGCCGATCACCCCTGAGATCGTTGAGAAAATCATCGCCAAGGAGCGGCCCGACGCGCTGCTCGCGACGCTCGGTGGACAGACCGCGCTCAACACCGCGGTCGCGCTGCACGAGGCCGGCGTGTTGGAGAAGTACAACGTCGAGCTGATCGGCGCCAACATCGACGCGATCCAAGCGGGGGAGAACCGGCAGAAGTTCAAGGAGATCGTGGCGAGCATCGGCGGCGAGTCGGCGCGGTCGGCCATCTGCCACAGCCTCGCCGAGTGCCTCGACGCGGTGGGCGAGCTCGGCTACCCCGTCGTGGTCCGGCCGTCGTTCACCATGGGCGGCGCCGGCTCCGGTATCGCGTACGACGAAGCCGACCTGCGCCGGATCGCGGGGGCGGGCCTGCAAGCCAGCCCGACCACCGAGGTGTTGCTCGAGGAGTCGATCCTGGGCTGGAAAGAGTACGAGCTCGAGCTGATGCGCGACCGCAATGACAACGTCGTGGTGGTCTGCTCGATCGAGAACATCGACCCGATGGGCGTGCACACCGGCGACTCCGTCACCGTGGCGCCGGCGCTCACCCTGACGGACCGCGAATACCAGCATCTGCGCGACCTCTCGATCGCGGTGATCCGGGCGGTCGGCGTCGACACCGGCGGGTGCAACATCCAGTTCGCGGTGCATCCGCAGACTGGTCGGGTCATCGTCATCGAGATGAATCCGCGGGTGTCGCGATCCTCGGCGCTGGCGAGCAAGGCGACCGGCTTCCCGATCGCCAAGATCGCGGCGAAACTGGCGCTCGGGTACACGCTCGACGAGATCCCCAACGACATCACCAAACAGACGCCGGCGAGCTTCGAGCCGAGCATCGACTACGTCGTCGTCAAGGCGCCCGATTCGCCTTCGAGAAGTTCCCGGGCGCCGACGACACGCTCACCACCACGATGAAGAGCGTCGGCGAGGCGATGGCGATCGGCCGCAACTTCACCGAGGCGTTGCAGAAGGCGCTGCGCTCGCTCGAGCAAGCCGGCTCGTCGTTCAGCTGGCAGGGCGACGTCGGGCGACAAGACCGACCTGCTCGAGCAGACCCGGCGTCCGCACTCCGGTCGACTCGTCACCATGCAGCAGGCGATCCGCGCTGGCGCGAGCCTCGACGAGCTGCATGAGGCCACCCGGATCGATCCCTGGTTCCTCGACCAACTGTTCCTGCTGGACGAGATCGCCACCGACATCGCCGCCGCCGAGAATCTCGAGGTCGAGACACTGCGGCACGCCAAGCGGCACGGCTTCTCCGACAAGCAGATCGCCGAGATCCGCGGCCTGCACGAGACGGTGGTGCGGGAGCTGCGGCACGCGTTCGGCATCTGCGGCCGGTCTACAAGACGGTCGACACCTGCGCCGCCGAGTTCGCCGCCAAGACGCCGTATCACTACTCCTCGTACGACGAGGAGACCGAGGTGGCGCGGCGCGAGAAGCCCGCGGTCTTGATTCTCGGCTCAGGCCCCAACCGCATCGGCCAGGGCGTGGAGTTCGACTACTCCTGCGTGCACGCGAGCTTCACGTTGCGCGACGCCGGTTTCGAGACCGTGATGGTCAACTGCAACCCGGAGACGGTCTCGACCGACTACGACACCAGCGACCGGCTTTACTTCGAGCCGCTCACGCTCGAAGACGTGCTCGAGATCGTGCACGCGGAGCAAGCCGCCGGTCCTGTGTTCGGCGTCATCGTCCAACTCGGCGGCCAGACTCCGCTTCGGCTCGCCCAGGCGCTGAAGGACGCCGGCGTGCCCATCGTGGGCACCACGCCGGAGGCGATCCACCTCGCCGAGGAGCGGGGCGCGTTCGGTCGCGTGCTCGCCGAGGCCAACCTCCCCGCGCCCAAGCACGGCACCGCGACGTCGTACGAGGAGGCCAAGCAGATCGCCGACGAGATCGGCTATCCCGTGCTCGTGAGACCCAGTTACGTGCTGGGCGGTCGCGGCATGGAGATCGTGTACGGCGACGACATGCTGCGCGACTACATCGGCCGGGCGACCGAAGCCAGCCCCGAGCATCCGGTGCTGGTCGACCGGTTCCTCGACGAGGCCGTGGAGATCGACGTCGACGCGCTCTACGACGGTGAGCAGATCTACGTCGCCGGAATCATGGAGCACATCGAGGAGGCCGGCATTCACTCCGGCGACTCCGCGTGCGTGCTGCCGCCGATCACCCTTGGCAGCGCGGAGATCCGGCGCATCCGCGAGTCGACGCTCGCCATCGCGCAGGGCGTCGGGGTGCTGGGATTGCTGAACGTCCAGTACGCGCTGGCGTCGAACGTGCTCTACGTCCTCGAGGCGAATCCGCGGGCCAGCCGCACGGTTCCCTTCGTCTCCAAGGCGACCGACGTGCAGGTGGCGAAGGCGGCGGCGCGCATCATGACGGGCAGCACGATCGCCGAGCTGCGGGGCGAGGGCTTGCTGCCGCCGGCGGGCGACGGCGCCGACCTGCCGCCCGACGCCTCGATCGCGGTCAAGGAGGCGGTGCTGCCGTTCGGCCGCTTCCACGGCGTCGACACCGTGCTCGGCCCGGAGATGAAGTCGACCGGCGAGGTCATGGGCATCGACGCCGGCTTCGGAACCGCGTTCGCGAAGTCGCAGTCGGCGGCGTACGGGTCATTGCCCACCAAGGGGAAGGCGTTCGTCTCGGTCGCCAACCGCGACAAGCGGTCCGTCATCTTCCCGGTGAAGCGCCTCGCCGACCTCGGCTTCGAGATCCTCGCCACCGAGGGCACCGCGCAGGTGCTGCGTCGAAACGGAGTCGTCGCCACCGTCGTCCGCAAGCACAGCGCGGGGCCCGGGCCGGACGGCGAGCCGACGATCGTCCAGCGCATCATCGACGACGAGGTCGACCTCATCGTCAACACGCCGTGGGGCGTGGGTCCGCGGGTCGACGGTTACGAGATCCGCACCGCGGCGGTCATGCGCGGCGTGCCGTGCATGACGACGGTGCAGGGACTCGCGGCGTGCGTGCAGGGCATCGAGGCGCTGCTGCGCGGAGACATCGGCGTGCGGTCCCTGCAAGAGCACGCCTTGATCCTGCGCGCCAGCCGCGCGTCGGCGACGGTGGAGAGGACGACGCGGTGACACCGGTGCAGGTCACGGGCGAGGTGCTGTCGCTGCGGCGGATCGGCGCGTACAACGCGATGACGATCGTGGCCCCCGGCGTGGCGGAGGCGGCCAAGCCGGGGCAGTTCGTCACGGTCGCCGTGGGTGGTCCCGACACCAGCATGCTGATGCGCCGTCCGTTCTCGATCTACCAGGTGCACGAGCGCGGCGTGTACGGCGGCACCGTGGAGTTCGTGTTCTCCGTCGAAGGCCGCGGCACGAGATGGATGTCGCAGATGCAGCCGCACGAGCCGATCGACATCGTCGGCCCGCTCGGCAAGCCGTTCTCGCTACCCCGCGAGCCCGCCACCTGCGTGCTGGTGGGCGGCGGATACGGAAGCGCGCCGCTGTTCCCGCTCGCCGACGCGTTGCGCGAACGCGGCTGCCGCATCGACTTCGTCATCGGGGCCGCGACCGAAGAGCGGCTCTTCGGCGCCCTTGACGCCAAGCGAATCTCCGCGACCTTGAGCGTCACGACCGACGACGGCTCGGTCGGTCTGCGCGGCCGGGTGTCCGACGCGCTACCCAATGTGCTGGCCGCCACGAAGGCCGACGTCGTGTACGCCTGCGGCCCGATGCCGATGCTGCGCGCCGTCAGTCGCATCGCCGAAGAGGCCGGGATCCCGTGCCAGATCGCCGTCGAGGAGATGATGGCCTGCGGCGTCGGCGTGTGCATGACCTGCGTGCTTCCGGTCATCGGCGACGACGGCGAGACGCGCATGGTGCGCTCATGCGTCGACGGCCCGGTCTTTCACGGCGAGCGAGTTCGGTTCGACGACATCGGCGCGATCCCGCCCGACGCCGTCGGCGCGCCGGAGCCGCCTCCGCAGCCAAAGGCGGTCGGCAAACGCGCCACCAAGGCGCAGAAGGTCGCGGGAGGCGTGCGATGAGTTCGACGTTGACGGTGCGCGTCGGTTCGCCGGCAGCAACCCCCGCGAGCGCGGTCGACATGTCAACGACGCTCGGCCGTTTCGAACTGCCCAACCCCGTGCTCACGGCGTCGGGATGCGCGGGCGCCGGCCGCGAGCTCAACCAGTTCTTCGACGTCGCGCACATCGGCGGTGTCGTCACCAAATCCATCATGTTGCGGCCGCGCTCCGGCCGGCCCACGCCGCGGATGGCCGAGACGCCGAGCGGCATGCTCAACTCCATCGGGCTGCAAGGCCCGGGCATCGACGCGTTTCTCGAGAAGGACCTGCCATGGCTGGTCGAACGCGGCGCGCGCGCCGTCGTCTCGATCGCCGGCGGCACGGTCGAGGAGTTCGGCAAGCTCGCCGGCCGCGTTCGCGACGCCGGTGGCGCGTCGATGATCGAGGTCAACATCTCCTGCCCCAACGTCGAGGACCGCGGTCAGGTTTTCGCCTGCGACGTGCGCGCCGCCGCTGACGTCGTCCAGGCTGTGCGGCGCTCGACGCGCGCCGAGGTGCCGGTTTTCGCGAAGCTGTCGCCGGACGTCACCGACATCGTGGCGATCGCCCGGTCGTGCGTCGACGCCGGCGCCGACGGTCTTTCGATGACCAACACCCTGCTCGGCATCGTCATCGACACCGACACCATGCGGCCGGTGCTCGCCGGCGTGACCGGCGGCCTGTCAGGGCCGGCCATCCGACCGGTCGCGCTGCGCTGCGTGTGGCAAGTGCACCAGGCGATGCCAGACGTGCCCATCCTCGGCATGGGCGGCATTCGCACCGGCCTCGACGCGCTGCAGTTCGTGCTGGCGGGCGCGTCGGCGGTGTCGGTCGGGACCGAGACGTTCCACGACCCGACCGCGCCGATCCGGGTGTTGCGCGAGCTGACCCGGGCGCTCGCCGACCGCGGTTTCGAGCGGTTCTCCGACGCCGTCGGCCTCGCGCACCAGCCCCGCTGATCACTTCAGGCGGCTGCTTCAGCACGCGCCTCCCGGCTGGCTTCAGCACGCGCCTCCCGGCTGGCTTCAGCACGCGCCTCCCGGCGACGATGCCTCTGTTGTGACGCCAGACCTCCCCGCGCCCGCGCCGTCCGACCTGCTGGCGGACGCGCGGCGGTGGGTCTGCGTGCGGTGCCGCGCCGCCAACGATCTCGACACCGACGCTTGCGCCACCTGCGGAACCTCGTTCGAGGCGTTGCTGGCCGACCCGCCGGCCGTCGCGGTCAAGCGGCTGCGCGGCGCCTCGGCGCTCGGGCGCGAAGTCGCCTTGCTGCTTGGTTTGTTCACACTGTGGCGCGTCGTCGGAAGCGTCTCGGTCCTCAGCGAGAGCAGCGCCTTTGGCCGCGGGCGCTGGCTGTGGCGCGTGGAGCGCACGCTGCACTTGCCCAGCGAACTGTCCTTGCAGCGCCAGGTCCTCCCGCATCCGATGCTGGTGCAGACGATCGACGTCTTCTACCTCGCCGCGCACATCGGCGGCATGGCCGCGCTGCTGAGCTGGCTGTACGCCCGGCATCGCGTTCACTACCGGCGTTGGCGAAACGTCGTGGTCGCGTTCACCGGCGTCTCGCTGCTGATCCAATTCGTCAGCGTGGCCCCGCCGCGGTTGCTGACTCAACTCGGCTTCGTCGACACCGCCCGCGAGTACGGGCAATCGGCCTACTCCCACCTCGGTTCGGGGCTGGTCGACCAACTTTCCTCGATGCCGTCGGTGCATGTCGGCTGGGCGATCGTCGGCTGCCTCGCCGTCGTCCAGGTGTCGCGCTCGGGCTGGCGCTGGCTCGCGATCGCGCACCCGGCGCTCACCTGCTACGCGGTGGTGGTCACCGCGAACCACTTCTGGCTGGACGGCGTCGCCGCCGCCGCGCTGGTGGCCCTGGTGGTCGGCGCCCTGCCGCTGGCCGCCCGGCTGATGAAGGGACGCCCCGCGTTGCCCGATCCGGCCTGATGTCGCTAGGTTTCCAACCGCCAGCACATGTCGTACCGGCCGTTTGGGGTGGCTCGTGGCGTTGCCGACGCTCACATCGCAGCAACGCGCTGACGCGTTGGCGAAAGCGGCTGCGGCTCGGCAGCGGCGCGCGGAGATAAAGGCGAGGCTGAAGCATTCCGGTGAGTCGCTCGGCGCGGTGCTTGAGATGGGCGAGAAGGACGAGGTCATCGGCAAGATGAGGGTCGAGCGCGCTGCTCGAGTCGCTGCCCGGCGTCGGCAAGGTCCGCGCCGCGCAAATCATGGAGCGGCTCGGGATCGCCGCCACCCGGCGGGTGCGCGGGCTTGGCGCCAAGCAGCGCGCCGCGCTGGTCACCGAGTTCGACGGCCGGTCCTAACCGGGTGCCCGCACCCGCCGCCGGGTCGGCCGACCATCCCGGCAAGCCGAGCAGGGCCAGCCGTCGCAGCCCACCCAGCCCGCCCAGCCCACCCGGCTGACGGTGCTGTCCGGCCCGTCCGGGCGTCGGCAAGGGCACCGTCGTGACCGCGCTCGCCGGTCGCGCCCCGACGCTGTGGGTGTCCGTGTCAGCGTGACCACGCGCGGCCGAGGCCCGGCGAGACGCGACGGCGTCAGCTACCACTTCGTCGACGAGGCCGAGTTCGACCGGATGGTCGCCGGCGGGCGAGTTGCTCGAGCACGCCACCTACGGCGCGCACCGTTACGGCACGCCGCGTGCGTCCGGTCGAGCAGCGGCTCGCCGCGGGGATCCCGGCGTTGCTGGAGATCGATCTGCAGGGTGCCCGGCAGGTGCGAGCGGCGATGCCCGAGGCGCACCTGGTGTTCCTCGCGCCGCCGACGTGGGAGGAGCTGGTGCGCCGGCTGACCGGCCGCGGCACCGAGGACCCGGCGAGGTGGCCAGAGCGCGCCTCGACCGCGGCGCGCATCGAGCTCGCCGCGGAGGACGAGTTCGACGATCGTCGTGATCAACGACGTCCGTCGAGCGGGCGGCTGACGGACTGGTAGCGTTGCTGCGGCTGCCCGTGTGAGGCGGCCGAGTCCATGCTGTCTACCGAAGAGGCGCCGCGTGGCCGGCACCGTCGCCACCCCCGAGGGCATCACCAACCCGCCGATCGACGAGCTGCTCGAGAAGGCCGACTCCAAGTACGCGCTGGTGATCTACGCCGCCAAGCGCGCCCGGCAGATCAACGCCTACTACGCCAGCTCGGCGAGGGCCTGCTGGAGTACGTCGGCCCGCTGGTCGAGACCACCCCGCAGGAGAAGCCGCTGTCGATCGCCCTGCGCGAGATCAACGCGCGGCCTGCTGACCGCCGAGCCGATCGACGCAGCTAGCGACCGGCCCGAGCGCGCTGAGCTCGGGCCTCGAGCCGCGGTCGTGCTCGGCGTCGCCGGCGGCATCGCCGCCTACAAGGCGTGCGAGCTGCTGCGGCTGCTCACCGAGGCCGGCCACGACGTGCGGGTCGTGCCGACCGCGGCCGCGCTGCAGCTTCGTCGGCGCCGCCACCTGGGCGGCGCTGTCCGGCCAGCCGGTCGCCACCGAGGTGTGGGACGACGTCGCACGAGGTGCCGCACGTGCGGCTCGGCCAGAACGCCGACCTGGTGGTCGTCGCGCCCGCCACCGCCGACCTGCTGGCCCGGGCCGCGCACGGCCGCGCCGACGACCTGCTCACCAGCGACGCTGCTGACCGCCCGCTGCCCGGTGGTGTTCGCCCCGGCCATGCACACCGAGATGTGGGAGCACCCGGCCACCCGGGCCAACGTCGCCACGCTGCGCGCGCGCGGCGCCGTCGTGCTCGAGCCCGCCGTCGGCCGGCTCACCGGCGCCGACTCCGGCCGCGGCCGGCTGCCCGAGCCGGCGGAGATCTTCGCGGTCGCGCGCCGCGGTGCTGGCCCGCGGCGGCGGCCGCGCCGCCGACCTGGCCGGCCGGCGCGTGGTGGTCACCGCCGGCGGCACCCGCGAGCCGCTCGACCCGGTGCGCTTCCTCGGCAACCGCTCGTCCGGCCGGCAGGGGTACGCGCTCGCCCGCGCCGCCGTCGCCCGCGGCGCCGAGGTGACGCTCGTCGCCGCCAACGTCGCGCTGCCCGACCCGGCCGGCGCGACGTGGTCCGGGTGGGCACCGCCGAGCGAGCTGCGCGACGCGGTGCTGGCGGCGGCCGCGGACGCCGACGCGGTCGTCATGGCCGCCGCCGTCGCCGACTTCCGGCCGGCCGGCTCGTCGCCGACCAAAGATCAAGAAGTCGGAGCGAGCCGCCCGCGCCGCGTCGAGCTGGTCGCGCAACCCCGACGTGCTCGCCGAGCTCGGCCGGCGCCGCCGGGCCGGGCCAGGTGCTGGTCGGGTTCGCCGCCGAGACCGACGACGTGCTCGAGCGCCACGGCCGGGCGAAGCTGCGCGCGCAAGGGCTGCGACCTGCTCGTGGTCAACGAGGTCGGCGACGGCACGGTCGGCTTCGAGTCGCGCGACAACGCGGCGACCGTGCTCGGCGCCGACGGCGGCGGCGCCGGTCGTGCCGCGCGGCCCAAGGACGCCGGTCGCCGACGCGGTCTGGGACCTCGTCGTCGCGCGCGCTGGCGCCGCTGACCGTCCGGCTAGAGTTCGCTGCGAGCTCGACTCGCCGGTGGCGCGGCGCGAATTCAATCTGCGCAGAGGAGCGCTCGTGGCGCGTCGCCTGTTCACCTCCGAGTCGGTCACCGAGGGCCACCCGGACAAGATCGCCGACCAGATCAGCGACGCCATCCTCGACGCGCTGCTCGACAGGACGACCCGACGAGCCGGGTCGCCGTCGAGACGCTGATCACCACCGGCCAGGTGCACGTCGCCGGCGAGGTGACCACCGAGGCCTACGCCGACATCCCGGCGATCGTGCGCGACACGATCCTCGAGCATCGGCTACGACTCGTCGAAGAAGGGCTTCGACGGCGCGTCCTGCGGCGTCGAGCGTCTCGATCGGCGCGCAGTCGCCCGACATCGCCCAGGGCGTCGACAGCGCCTACGAGCGCCGGCGTCGAGGGCGACTCGACGAGCTCGACCGGCAGGGCGCCGGCGACCAGGGCCTGATGTTCGGCTACGCCTGCGACGAGACGCCCGAGCTGATGCCGCTGCCGATCGCGCTGGCGCACCGGCTGGCCCGCCGGCTGTCCGCAGGTGCGCAAGGACGGCACGGTCCCCTACCTGCGGCCCGACGGCAAGACCCAGGTCACCATCGAGTACGTCGACGGCCGGCCGGTCCGGCTGGACACCGTCGTCGTCTCCAGCCAGCACGCCGCCGACATCGACCTCGACACCCTGCTCACGCCCGACATCGCCGAGCACGTCGTCGCGCCCGAGCTCGCCGAGCTCGACCTCGACACCGAGGGCTACCGGCTGCTGGTCAACCCGACCGGCCGGTTCGAGATCGGCGGCCCGATGGGCGACGCCGGCCTGACCGGCCGCAAGATCATCGTCGACACCTACGGCGGCATGGCCCGGCACGGCGGCGGCGCGTTCTCCGGCAAGGACCCGTCCAAGGTCGACCGCTCCGCCGCCTACGCGATGCGCTGGGTGGCCAAGAACGTCGTCGCCGCCGGGCTGGCCGAGCCGGTGCGAGGTGCAGGTCGCCTACGCGATCGGCAAGGCGCAGCCGGTCGGCCTGTTCGTCGAGACCTTCGGCACCGAGCACGCGTGCCGGACGAGGCGATCCAGGAGGCCGTCGTCGAGGTGTTCGACCTGCGCCCGGCCGCGATCATCCGCGACCTCGACCTGCTGCGCCCGATCTACCCGCAGACCGCGGCGTACGGCCACTTCGGCCGCCCGGAGCCCGGACTTCACCTGGGAGTCGACCGACCGGGCCGACGCGCTGCGCGCGGCCGCCGGTCGGTAGCTCGTCGGACGCGTCGCCGCTCGGCTGCCGCAGCGAGCGCGCTGTGGACGTCGCGCGGCCGCGCGCCGTCCGGCGCGATGTCTGGTAGACTCCGGCATGACCGACTCGGCGGGCGACCGTCGCCGCGCGGCCGAAGCCCGCGAAGCGGCCACGTCGTCGCACGCTGCCGGTCGCGCGGGTCGCCGTCGACGTCGCGCTGCCGCACCTCGACCGGCCGTTCGACTACCCCGTCCCGGCCGAGCTCGACGCGCACGGCGGTGCCCGGCTCCCGGGTGCGGGTGCGCTTCGCCGGCCAGCTGGTCGACGGCTTCCTGCTCGAGCGGGTCGCGATCGTCCGACCACGAGGGCCGGCTGGCGCCGTCGACGGTCGGTGTCGCGCCGAGCCGGTGCTGACGCCGCGAGGTCGCTGCGCTGGCCGCGCGGTCGCCGACCGGTAGGCCGGCACGCTGGCCGACGTGCTGCGGCTGGCGGTCCCGCCGCGGCACGCGCCGGGCCGAGAGCGAGCCGGCGCGCCGCCGCGGCTGTCGGCCGACCCGGTGCAGCCGCGCCGAACCGGACCGGCTGGGCGCGCTACCCGGCCGGCGCGCGGCTTCCTCGCCGCGCTCGCCGGCCGGCGGAGCGCCGCGGGCGGTCTGGTCGGCGCTGCCCGGCGCCGACCTGGCCGGCCGAGATCGCCGCGGCGGTGCGTCGCGGCCGTCGCCAGCGGCCGCGGGGCGCTCGTCGTCGTGCCCGACGCGCCGCGACCTCGCCCGGGTCGACGCGGCGCTGGCCGGCGCGGCTCGGCGCCGGCCGGCACGTCGCGCTGACCGCCGACCTCGGGCCCGGCCGAGCGCTACCGCCGCTTCCTGGCGGTGCGCCGCGGCGAGGTGCCGGTCGTCGTCGGCACCCGGGCCGCCGTGTTCGCGCCGGTGCGCCGACCTCGGCCTGGTCGTCGTCTGGGACGACGGCGACGACCTGCACGCCGAGCCGCGGGCGCCGTACCCGCACGCCCGCGACGTGCTGCTGCTGCGCGCGCACCTCGCCGGCGCCGGCGCGCTGGTCGGCGGCTTCGCGCCGCACCGCCGAGGCGCCAGCTGCTGGTCGAGACCGGCTGGGCCCGGCCGCTCGACCGCCGACCGCGAGCCGCCGCGCGCCGCCGCGCCGCGCGGTGACGGCACCGGCGACGACCCGGTCGCGCCCGCGACCCGGCCGGCCCGCGCCGCCCGGCTGCCGACCGCGCGCCTGCGCAGGCCGCCCGCGAGGCGCTGCGCGCCGGCGCGCCGGTGCTGGTGCAGGTGCCGCGGCGCGGCTACCTGCCCGCGCTGGCCTGCGAGCGCTGCCGGACGCCCGGCCCGCTGCCCGCCTGCGCCGGGCCGCTCGCCGCCGGCGCCGGCGCACGCCGCGCCGGCCTGCCGGTGGTGCGGCCGGCCGGCCGCGGACTGGCGCTGCCCCGAGTGCGGCGGCCGCCGCGCTGCGGGCGGCCGTCGTCGGCGCCCGGCGCACCGCCGAGGAGCTCGGCCGGGCCTTCCCCGGCGTGCCGGTGCGCACCTCCGGCGCGCGGCGACGTGCTCGCGACGGTGCCCGGCGGGCCGGCGCTGGTGGTCGCGACGCCCGGGCGCCGAGCCGGTCGCCGACGGCGGCTACGGGGCGGTGCTGCTGCTCGACGGCTGGGCGCTGCTCGGCGCGGCCGACCTGCGGGCGGCGGAGGAGGCGCTGCGGCGCTGGCTCGCCGCGGCCGCGCTGGCCCGGCCGGCCGCCGCGGGCGGCCGGGTCGTGGTGGTCGCCGACGCGCGCCTCCGCCGGTGCAGGCGCTGGTGCGCTGGGACCCGGCCGGCCTCGCCGACCGCGAGCTCGCCGAGCGGCGCGCAGCTCGGATTCCCGCCGGCGGCCGGATGGCCGGTCACCGGCGCGCCCGCCGCGGTCGCCGAGCTGCTCGCCGGCCGACGCTGCCGCCGGCGCCGAGACTGGGCCGGTGCCGGCGCGCGGGGCGGCGCGGAGCCGTGCGGGCTGCTGATCCGGGTGCCGCGCGCGGCGGCGCCGAGCTGGCCGCGGCGCTGCACGCGGCGCAGGCCGTGCGCAGCGCGCGCAAGCTGCCGCCGGTGCGCGTGCGCGTCGACCCGTCGACATCGGCTGACCGCGGCCAGCCCGAGTGACCGCCGCCCGCGCGATGCGCGTTGCGACCCGGCGAGAGTCGGCTGCCTGCGACTCGCAGCCGTCACACCGCTCGACTCGGCGCGAGCCGTCGACGCGGCGCTGCATCCGTAGAGCTTGCTGGCCATGCCGTTCAGCCGATCCGCCTGTTCGGCGATCCCGTGCTGCGCACGCCGGCCGAGCCGGTGACGACCTTCGACAAGGAGCTGCGCGGGCTGGTCGCCGACCTCACCGACACCATGCTCGACGCGCCCGGCGTCGGGCTGGCCGCGCCGCAGATCGGCGTCGGCCTGCGGGTGTTCACCTACGACGTCGACGACGTCGTCGGCCACCTGATCAACCCGGTGCTGCGACCTGTCCCGACGACGAGGAGCAGGACGGCGACGAGGGCTGCCTGTCGCTTCCCGGGCCTCGCCTTCGCCGTGCGAGCGCGCAGCATGCACGTCGATCGCCAAGGGCTTCAACGAGTACGGCGACCCGGTCATCATCGAGGGCAGCGGGCTGCTGGCCCGGTGCGTCCAGCACGAGACCGACCACCTCGACGGCGTGCTGTTCATCGACCGGCTCGACCCCGAGCAGCGCAAGGCGGCGATGCAAGGCGATCCGCGAGGCCGAGTGGTCGGGCGAGCCCGGTGCCGGCGGTCAAGGTCAGCGCCGCACCCAGCACCTTCGGCCGCGCGCGCTGTAGCGATGCGCGCTGGTCTTCGCCGGCACCCCGGCCGTCGCCGTCCCGTCGCTTGACGCGCTTGCTGGCGTCGCCGCACGACGTCGTCGCCGTCGATGACCCGGCCCGGACGCCGCCGCCGGCCGCGGCCGGCGAGCTGCCGCCAGCCCGGTCGCGCGCGCTGGCGCCGAGGCGGCCGGCATCGAGGTGCTCACGCCGCGGCGCCCGCGCGAGCCGGAGTTCCGCGACCGGCTGCGCGAGCTCGCGCCCGACTGCGTGCCCGGTCGTCGCCTACGGCGCGCTGGTGCCGCCGCGGCGCTCGAAATTCCCGGCGCACGGCTGGATCAACCTGCACTTCTCGCTGCTGCCCGCCTGGCGCGGCGCGGCGCCGGTGCAGCACGCGATCCTGCACGGCGACGAGATCACCGGCGCCACGACGTTCCAGCTGGAGGAGGGGCTCGACACCGGCCCGGTGCTTCGGCGTCGTCACCGAGGAGATCCGCCCGCCCGACACCGCCGGCGACCTGCTGGAGCGGCTCGCGACGCGGGCGCCGGCCTGCTGGTGGCCACGCTCGACGGCATCGCGGCACGGCGCGCTGCGGGCCGTGCCGCAGCCGGCCGACGGGCGTCAGCTTCGCGCCGAAGCTGACCGTCGAGGACGCCCGGGTCGACTGGGCGACGCCGGCGATGCGCGGTCGACCGGCTGGTGCGCGCCTGCACGCCGGCGCCGGGCGCCTGGACGACGTTCCGCGGCCAGCGGCTGAAGCTCGGCCCGGTCGCGCCGGTCACGCGGACGCGGCCGCGCTGCTCGCGCCGGGCGAGGTCGCGGTGTCGCGCGAGGCGGTCGTCGTCGGCACCGCCACGGCGCGGTCGCGCTGGGCCAGGTGCAGCCCGAGGGCAAGCCGATGATGGCCGCCGCCGACTGGGCGCGCGGCGCGCGGCTCGAGCCGGGCGAGTCGGTTCGAATGACGCCTGCCGCGCGCACGCCGACCCGGCGCGCGACGGTCGGCGCTACGACGCGCTGCGCGCCGTCCGCGAGGACGACGCCTACGCCAACCTCGTGCTGCCGTCGCTGCTCGCGACCGGCTGTCACGGGCGCGACGCCGCGTTCGCCACCGAGCTCGTCTACGGCACGCTGCGCGGGCTCGGCAGCTACGACGCGATCCTCGGCGCGCTGCGTCGACGCGGCCGCTGGACAAGCTCGACCCGCCGGTGCTCGACGTGCTGCGGCTCGGCGCGCACCAGCTGCTCGGCATGCGGGTCCCGTCGCACGCGGCGGTCGACTCCACGGTCGACCTGGTGCGGGCGAAGGTCGGCCACGGGCCGGCCGGATTCGTCAACGCTGTGCTGCGCAAGGTCGCCGCGCGCGACCTTGCGGCTGGCTCGCCGACGTCGCCCCCGACGGGGAAACCGACCCGGTCGGCCACCTGGCCGTCGCGCGCAGCCATCCGCGCTGGATGGTCGAGGCCTTTCGCGACGCGCTCGGCGGCGACCTCCGGGAGACCGAGTCGGCGCTCGCGGCCGACAACGAGCGGCCGACCGTGCACGCTGGTGGCGCGCCCGGGCAAGGCGGACGTCGAGGAGCTGCGTCGCGCTTGGCGCTGAGCCCGGCCGGTGGTCGCCGGTCGCGGCGATCCTCGGTCCGGCGGCGCGCCGGCCGTCGCTGCCGCCGGTGCGGGAGAACCGGGCCGGGGTGCAGGACGAGGGCAGCCAGCTGGTCGCGCTGGCGCTCGCCGCGCGCGCCGCTCGAGGGCCGCGACGCGCGCTGGCTCGACCTGTGCGCCGGGCCCGGCGGCAAGGCCGCGCTGCTCGGCGGCGCTCGCCGAGCAGCGCGGCGCCCGGCTGCTCGCGGCCGAGCTGCGGCCGCACCGCGCCCGGCTGGTGGCCCGTGCGATCGGGGACGACGGCGTCGCACCGTGGTGGCCGACGCCACGCGACGCCCGCCTGGGCGGCCGGCGCGTTCGACCGCGTGCTCGTCGACGCGCCCGTGCAGCGGGCTCGGCGCGTTGCGACGCCGGCCGGAGGCGCGCTGGCGGCGTCGTCCAAGCGATGTCGAGTCGTTGCACCGCTGCAGACTCGCTTGCTGCGCAAGGCGTTGAGGCGGTGCGGCCGGGCGGCGTGGTGGCCTACGTCACGTGCTCGCCGCACCTGCATGAGACCCGCGACGTCGTCCAAGAAGTGCTCGGCGCGGCGTGTCGAGCGAATCGACGCGCGACCGTTGCTTGCGCCGGCGTCGCGGACCTCGGCGACGGCCCCGACGTGCAGCTGTGGCCGCACCGGCACGGCACCGACGCGATGTACTTCGCGCTGCTGCGAAGCTCCCCGGTTCCGGTCTGATCAGGTCCTCGACGTGATCAACCGGGTGGTGGCTTCTAGACTTCGTGGCCAGTCGGTGCCAGATTGCGCCCAGCATCTTGTCCGCGGACTTCGCCCGCTCGCTGACGCCGCGGCCACGGTGGCCGCAGTGCCGACTGGCTGCACGTCGACGTCATGGACAACCACTTCGTGCCGAACCTGACGATCGGCCGGCCGGTGGTCGAGGCGTTGCGCAAGTCGACGAGCCTGCCGCTCGACTGCCACCTGATGATCGACGACCCGGACCACTGGGCCGCGGCTACGCCGAGGCCGGCGCCGCGAACGTCACCTTTCATGCCGAGGCGGCGCGCGACGCGTCCAACCGCTCGCGCGATGCGGGCTGCCGGCGCGCGGTCGGGGCTGGGCTTGAAGCCGGCGACGTCCTTTGAGGACTACCGGACCTGCTGCGCGAGTTCGACATGCTGCTCGTGATGACGGTCGAGCCCGGCTTCGGCGGCCAGTAATTCCTGGCCGACATGATGCCCAAAGGGTGCAGGCCAGGCGTTTCCTGCGCGACAACGACCTGGAGCTGTGGATTCAGGTCGACGGCGGGGTGAGCGGAGACGATCGAGAAGTGCGCGCGGGCGGGCGCCGACGTGTTCGTCGCCGGCTCCGCGGTGTACGGCGCGCACGACCCGGCGAAAGCGGTGGCGGCGCTTCGCGCGCGGGCCGAGGCGGCGACCCCGATCTCGGATCGCGCGCACGACTGAAAGGACGCCCGTTGGGAGGCTCGGCAGAGGGAACGCAGCGAGGCACCATCCTCGTCGTCGACGATGACGCCGACATCCGCCGATTCGTCGAGATGAACCTTCGCCTCGAGGGCTATCGGGTGGTGACCGCCGCTGATGGCGCGATGGCGCTGGCGATGGTGGCCACCGAGGTGCCCGACCTGGTGTTGCTCGACGTGATGATGCCCGGCCTCGACGGCATTGAGGTCACCCGTCGGCTGCGCGCCGACAGCCGGACGTCGACCATGCCCATCGTCATGCTGACCGCGAAGTCGATGACCGCCGATCGGGTGCTCGGGCTGACCGCCGGGGCTGACGACTACATCATCAAGCCCTTCGACACTCTCGAGTTGGTCGCGCGGGTGCGTTCCACGTTGCGCAGAAACGCCGAAGCGCGGGCGGTCTCACCACTCACCAGCCTCCCCGGCAACGTGCGCATCGAGGACGAGATCGCCGAGCCGCGTCGCGAGCGGCGCGCCGTTCGCCGTCGCCTATCTCGACCTGGACAACTTCAAGGCGTTCAACGACGCGCACGGCTTCTTGCGCGGCGACCAGGTCATCTTGCTGCTCGCGACGGCGTTGCGGCGCTCGGTGATCGGCGCTGAAGTCATCGACGTTCGTCGGGCATGTCGGAGGTGACGACTTCGTGCTGGTGTGCACGCCAGACGAGGTCGAGAGGTTGTGCGAACTCGCCGTCGACTACTTCGATGAGCACGTCGTGTCGTTGCACGACCCGGACGACGTGGCGCGCGGTTGGCTCGAGGTCGTCGACCGGCAGGGCGGATTGCGCAAGTTCCCGTTGGTCTCAGTGTCTGTCGGTGTCGCGACGAGCGAACGTCGGCATTTCGACGACCACCGCGAGGTGGTGGTGGTCGCCACGGAGATGAAGGGCGTCGCCAAGGGCGAGGTTGGGTCGGCGATCGCCGTCGACCGCCGGTCGATCTAGCCGGCTCGACCAGACTTGCGGTCGATCTAGCCGGCTCGACCAGACTTGCGGTCGGGTCGGCGGCTCAGCCCGACTTGCGGCGGAACGTGCGTTGCCGCTTGTCGTTGCTGCTCGGCGCGGCGGACCTGCCGCCGGGGTGGTTGCCTGAGCCGTGCGGCCCGCCGTCGTGCTTGTGGGCCAATGCCTCCCGGAACCGGCGACGAAGCTCATCGTCGTTGCCTGGGCGACGACCAATCTCATCGTCGTCAGCGACTTCGGATTGGTCGTTGGTGCTCGCGTCGTCCGCCATGGGGTTCATTCTGCCTTCTCGCGGGTCGCGACGATGCTTGCCGGCGCGACGGTGCGCTCACCGGGGTAACTTCCAGCCCCAGAGCGACAATGAGTTGCCCCGATCACGACGGGCGGCCCGATCATGACGGGCGGCAGGGGCGGCCCGGGCGGTGCTAGTCGGCGCCGACCTCGGCGGCCGTGCCTCCGGTGATGCGCACCAACTCATCGAAGGACGTCGGGAACACCGCGTGCGCGTGCCCGGCGGCCGCCCACACCACGTCGTAGTCGGACAGCGCGGCGTCGACCAGCGTGCGCAGCGGCGAGGGGTGCCCGACGGGCGCGACCCCGCCGATCGCGACGCCCGCGTGCTGGCGGACGAAGTCGGCGTCGGCCCGGCCCACCTTGGCGACCCCCACCAGCGCCGCGACCTTCGCGGTGTCGACGCGGTGGCGGCCGCTGGTCAAGACGAGCAGCGGCTCGCCGTCGGCGACGAAGATCAGGCTGTTGGCGATCTGCCCGACTTCGACGCCGAGCGCGGCCGCGGCCTCGGCAGCCGTGCGTGCGGAATCGTCGAGCACCCGCACCTCGCCGGTCGCGCCGGCGTCGCGCAGCGCTTGTCGCACGCGGACGACGCCCGGGTGCAAGGTCTGCGAGCCGTCTTGGTCGGTGGTCATAGACCGCAGCCTAGGCGAGGTGTCGAACCGGTTGCAGCGTTCGAACATATGTTCGATACTCAGGGAATGCTGCATGCCGCCGCCCTGTCTCCAGACCTGCTCGAGCGGGTCGGCGTCAGCCCGCTGACAAGCCCGGACGACGCCGGCAGCAGCGCGCTGCTGCCGGTTCCAGAGGCGCTGGCCGGTCTGTTCCCTGAGGGTGGCCTGCGCCGTGGCTGGACCATCACGGCACGCGGATCGTCGTCCTTGATCTTGGCTTTGCTGGCCGCGGTGTCGAGGCGGCCGGGGTGGTGCGCGGAGGTCGGTTCGCCGCTGCTCGGCAGCGCCGCGGCGGCCGAGGCGGGGGTGGCGCTCGACCGGTTCGTGCGGGTCGCGGAGCCGGGGGAGCAGTGGGCAAGCGTCACGGCCAGCCTGTTGGAGGCGATCGACCTTGTCGTCGTCCATCCGCCGGCGAGAGCCAGCCTTGGCGACATGCGCCGGTTGACCGCGCGGGCCCGCGAGCGCTCGGCCGTGCTCTTGGCAGCGGGCGAGTGGGAGGGCGCGATGGTCAACCTGGCCGTCACCTCCCAGCAGTGGCACGGGTTGGGCGATGGGCACGGGCACCTGCAGACCCGCGAGGTCCAAGTGCAGGCGATGGGCAGGGGAGCGGCGGCCCGCCCGCGCGTCGCCAACGTGTGGTTGCCCGGCGTCGGGGCCGCTCTCGCAGCTCACGAAAGCGCCGCGTAAGCCGGGTCGTGCGCGATGGCGAGCAACATCAACAACCGAGCGGTTCGCACGCTGGCGGTGTGGTGTCCCGACTGGCCGGTGATCGCCGCCGGGGGCAGCATCGACGAGCCGGGAGCGGTGCTGCGGGCAGGCCGGGTTTTCGCCTGCTCCGCGGCGGCCCGGCTCGACGGCGTGCGGCGCGGCCAACGCCGTCGCGACGCGCAGTCGCGCTGTCCCGAACTCGTCGTCTACTCCGACGATCCGAGCCGCGACGCCCGGGTGTTCGAGCCGGTCGTCGAGTCGGTCGAGGCGCTGGTGCCCGGCGTCGAGATCGTCCGGCCAGGGCTCGTGGTGGCCGCCGCCCGTGGCGCGATCCGCTACTACAAGGGCGAATTGCCTTTGCTGGCAAAGGTTTCCGCGACTGTCGCCGACGAGACCGGTCACGACGTCCAGCTTGGCCTCGCCGACGGCAGCTTCGCCGCGACCCAAGCCGCGTACGCCGCACACGTCGTCCCGCCGGGTGAGTCGGAGGATTTCCTCGCCCCGCTGCCAATTCGGGTGCTTGAGCGGCCGGATCTCGCCGATCTCTTGGCGCGGCTCGGCGTGCGCACGCTCGGTGACTTCGCCGCGCTGCCGCGGCCCGACGTGCTGGCCCGCTTCGGCCCTGACGCCGCCTACGCGCACGATCTCGCGCACGGCTTCGAGGCGCGGCCGCCGTCCGCCCGCAAAGCGCCGCCTGACCTCGCGGTCGAGATGGCGCTCGACCCGCCGATCGAGCGCGTCGACACCGCGACGTTCGCGGCCAAAACGCTGGCGCAGCAACTGCACGACCGGCTGGTCGCGCGAGGGTTGGCTTGTGTCCGGGTCAGCATCGAGGCGCGCACCGAAAGCGGCGAGCAGCTGGCGCGCAGCTGGCGGCACGGCGGTGTCTCGACCGCGGGGTTCTCGGCGTCCGCGATCGCCGATCGCACCCGTTGGCAGCTTGACGGTTGGCTGTCGGGGGCGATCCGATCGCATCACGGCCGGCCCGCCGGCGGCCTGGTGTTCCTGCGGCTGCTGCCCGACGAGGTCGTCCCCGATGCCGGGCGGCAGCTTTCCTTATGGGGCAGTGACTTTTCCGGCATCGGCGACATCGAGCAGGTCGAGCGCGCGCTGGCGCGGGTGCAGGGTTTGTTGGGTCCAGACGCCGTGGTCACCGCTGTCGTCGGTGGCGGTCGCGAGCTGGGCGAGCAGGTGCGGTTGGTGCCGTGGGGCGAGTCGCGTGAGGTGTTGCCCGCCGACTCCTGCCCATGGCCCGGGCGGCTGCCGTCCCCGTCGCCGGCCACCGTGTTGGCCGCGCCCCGCGCGGTGACGGTGACAGCGGCCGACGGGTCGCCGGTCGAGGTCGACGAGCGGCTGGCTGTCTCGGCGGCGCCTGGCTTTTTGCGCGTCGAGTCACGCGCACCGGTCGAGATCGTCGGTTGGGCCGGCCCGTGGCCGCTCCACGTCCGGTGGTGGGACGACGCCGCTGCGCGCAAACGCGCCCGGTTTCAGGTCACCACCGCCGACGGCGCGGCGTGGCTGCTCTCCTTCGAATCGGGCCGATGGCTGGTCGAGGCCTGCTATGACTAGCGACCTACTCCTTCGCCGGTTCCTTCGCCGAGTGAAGGGTTGCAGTTGCTGTTCGGGGCTCTTGAGCGACTCAAACCCTTCACTCGGCGGGGGTTTGGGGCTCGGCAAGTCTTGGGGCGGCGAGTTTTGCGGCAGGAGGTGGCCGCATGGGGTGGGGTAACCCGGCGATCCCGTGGTCGGAGTTGGAGCGTCGCTACGCCGGCCGGCCGCGGGCTGCGGGGTCCGGCCGCGGCGCGCCGGACCAGCCCGACGGCGGCGACAGTCCAGCCTGGTCGCGCAAGCGCGAGCCCTATCAGCCGCCCGAGCTGCCGACGCCGCCGATGGAGGTCGTGCCCTACGCCGAGCTGCACTGCCACTCCAACTTCAGCTTTCTCGACGGCGCGAGCGAGCCCGAGGAGTTGGCCGAGGAGGCTGCCCGGCTCGGGCTGGAGGCGCTGGCGATCACCGACCACGACGGCCTTTACGGCGTGGTTCGCTTCGCCGAGGCGGCCGCCGAGCTTGGGGTCGCGACGGTGTTCGGCGCGGAGCTGTCACTCGGCCTGCACGCCCCGCAAAACGGTGTCGCCGACCCCGAAGGTGAGCACCTGTTGGTGTTAGCCCGCGACCCCGAGGGTTATCGCCGGTTGGCGATGGCGATCAGCGAGGCGCAACTCGCTGGCAAGGAGAAAGGCCGGCCGATCTACGACCTCGACACGCTGGCCAACGCCCATGGCGGGCACTGGCTGATCCTCACCGGCTGCCGCAAAGGAGCCGTGCCGAAAACCCTTGCCAGCCAAGGGGTTTCGGCGGCGGCGCGACAGCTCGACCGGTGGGTGGTGATGTTCGGCGCCGACAACGTGCTTGTCGAGCTCACCGACCGCGGCGACCCGCTCGACTCCGCCCGCAACGACCAGTTGTTCGAGTTGGCGCGCGGCCGCGGGCTCGGGGTGGTGGCGACCGCGAACGCGCATTACGCCACTCCCGAGCGCGGGCAACTCGCAGCCGCGCTTGCCGCCGTCCGGGCTCGTCGTGGCCTTGACGACATGGACGGCTGGCTCCCTGCGGCGCCCACCGCGCATCTGCGCTCTGGCGTCGAGATGGCTCGTCTGTTCGCCCGTTATCCAGGCGCTGTCGAGCTCGCCGCGCGCATTGGCAAGGAGTGCGCGTTCGACCTGTCGTTGGTCGCCCCGCGATTGCCGGATTTCCCAGTACCGACAGGGCACACCGAGATGAGCTACCTGCGCCACCTCACGATGGAGGGCGCGCTGCGAAAGTACGGGCCACCGGAGGCCGAGCGCCAACCCGGCGCCTACAAGCAACTCGAGCACGAGCTCGATGTCATCGAAAAGCTAGATTTCCCAGGCTATTTCCTCATCGTCTGGGAGATCGTCGAGTTCTGCCGGGCCAACAACATCTTGTGCCAGGGTCGCGGCTCGGCGGCCAACTCGGCGGTCTGCCACGCCATCGGCATCACCAAGGCCGACCCGGTGTTCTTCAAGCTGCTGTTCGAGCGTTTTCTCGCGCCCGAGCGCGACGGCCCGCCCGACATCGACCTCGACATCGAAAGCGGACGACGCGAGGAAGTCATCCAGCACGTGTACGAGCGCTACGGCCGCACCCGCACGGCGCAGGTGGCGAACGTCATCACTTACCGGCCCAAGTCGGCGGTGCGCGACATGGCGAAAGCCCTTGGTTACTCGGCAGGGCAGCAAGACGCGTGGTCGAAGCAGCTCGACCGCTGGGGCTCGATAACCGCTGACGACGCGGCGCCCGATCACGACGTGCCTGACGACGTCGTCCAGCTAGCCGAGCAGGTGCTGGGATTTCCGCGGCATCTGGGCATTCACTCCGGCGGCATGGTGATCTGCGACCGGCCGGTCACACAGGTGTGCCCGGTCGAGTGGGCGCGCATGGAGAATCGCACGGTTTTGCAGTGGGACAAGGACGATTGCGCGCGCACCGGGCTGGTGAAGTTCGACCTCCTCGGTCTAGGCATGCTGTCGGCCCTGCACGGTTGTTTCGATTTAATCCGCGAGCACTACTGCGTCGACCTCACCCTCGACACGATTCCGCGCGAAGACCCGAAGGTCTACGACATGTTGTGCGAAGCCGATTCGGTCGGGGTTTTCCAGGTTGAGAGCCGCGCGCAGATGGCCACCCTGCCGCGGTTGAAGCCGCGCGAGTTCTACGACCTCGTCACCGAGGTGGCCATCATTCGGCCGGGGCCGATCCAGGTGGCTCGGTGCACCCGTTCATTCGCCGCCGCAACGGGTTGGAACCGGCGACGTATGCCCATCCGTTGCTGAAGAAATCGCTTGAGCGCACGTATGGCGTGCCGCTGTTTCAAGAGCAGGTGATGCAGATGGCGATCGACGTCGCGGGGTTGACGCCGTCCGAATCTGACCAACTGCGGCAGGCGATGAGCGCCAAACGTTCGACCGCTCGCATGGAGCGTATGCGCGACAAGTTGTACGCCGGCATGGCGAAGAACGGCATCACCGGCGCGGTGGCCGACGAGATCTACGAGAAGCTGACCGCGTTCGCGCACTTCGGCTTCCCCGAAAGTCACTCGATCAGCTTCGCCTACCTGGTGTACGCGAGCTCGTGGCTGAAACTGCATTATCCGGCGGCTTTTTGCGCCGCGTTGCTCAACGCGCAGCCGATGGGCTTCTACTCGCCGCAGTCGTTGGTCGCCGACGCGCGCAGGCACGGCGTCGAGGTCCGACGTCCCGATGTCAACGAGAGCGCGGCGAAAGCCACGCTGCAGCCTGTCGACTCGGAGGCGCGGTCGGGGGAGTGCGCGGTGCGGCTGGGGCTCATGTCGGTGCGCGGTGTCGGCGAGCCGCTGGCCGAGCGGATCGCCGATGCGCGGCCGTGTCGCAGCATGGCCGACCTCGTGCATCGAGTCGGGCTTTCGGCCGCGCAGGTCGAGGCGCTTGCGACCGCAGGCGCCTTTGACTGCTTCGGGTTGACCCGCCGGGAAGCGTTGTGGGCGGCGGGTGCGGCGGCGCAGGCGACATCGGGCCGGCTCGAAGGCGTCGTGCTCGGCGAGCGCGCGCCCACGCTGCCGGTGATGAGCGACGTCGAGGTCACCGCCGCCGACTTGTGGGCCACCGCGATCACCACCGACGGATATCCGACCCGACATGTGCGGGCGCGGCTCGACGCGCTCGGGGTGATCCCCGCCGCGGCGTTGAAAACCGCAGAGGCCGGACGACGGGTGCTGGTCGGCGGCGTGGTGACGCATTGGCAGCGACCCGCGACCGCCAGCGGGACGACGTTCCTCAACCTCGAAGACGAGACCGGCATGGTCAACGTCATCTGCTCAAAGGGGGTCTGGACTCACTATCGCCGGGTCGCCCGCACCGCCGCCGCGCTGATCATCCGGGGGCGCCTGGAGCGGGAGCAGGGGGTCGTGAACGTGGTTGCCGAGCGGTTGGAGCGGCTGCCGTTGGGGTTGCGCAAAACGTCGCGCGACTTCCGCTGAATATGAGCTTGACGTCGGATCCGGAGCGGCCTAGATTTGCAGGTGTTCGAACGTATGTTCGAATCCGGAGGGAAGAACGGGGCCTTCGAGTTGGCGCGGTGGGGGTGCGCCCGCTCGAAGACAAGTTCGTTGCCCGAGCCGCGGTCCTCGACCCGCCGCGGCTCGGGCACCGTACCTGGCCCGGCCGACAGGCCGGCCCGAACCGACAGGCCGGCCCGAACCGACAGGCCGGCCCGAACCGACAGGCAAGTTGCACGCGAGAACAGACACTGCAAGCAGGAGCAGGAGGCGGTGGTGGTGATGCCTTCCGACCGCGCGCGCCCGCCCGTGCCGCCGTCCACGTGGCAGTTGCTGGCCGCTGCCCGTCACGGATTGCACGAGGCGGCCGCCGCCACCCGTCCCAACGAGCGTTACGCCGCCGCCCATCTCGCCGCCCTGCGCTGCGCCGCCGCGGTGCTCGCCGCGCGCGCCCGACCGGCGGCGACCAGCCGACGTGACCGGCGGCCGCGAAGCGCGTGGGCGCTGCTCACCGAGGTGGCGCCCGAGTTCGGCGAATGGGCGGCGTTCTTCGCCGCTGGCGCGGCGAAGCGGGCAGCGGCCGAGGCGGCGATCGAAGGCGTTGTCAGCACCCGCGAGGCCGACGATCTGCTGCGAGACGTCGAGACGTTCCTCGCGCTCACCGAGACCACGGTAGGGCTGGCGCACCAGCCTGCGCTGAGCCTCGACGCCCGCGCGAGCTGAGCGGTCGGCCAGATAGTGTGCGCACCGACAAGTCCACTGCACGCACGCCGGCGAGGGCGGGAGAGCGATGGCGGATCGGCTGCGCATACGAAGCTCTGTGCGCAACGCGCTGGTGTGGCGCACGCTGCGAGACGCGGTCGCTGACCTCACCGAAACGCTGCACCGAGACGCGCTCGACGTGCTCGACGTCGGCGGCGGCACGGGCGGAATCGCCGTCCCCGTCGCCGAGATGGGCCACCGCGTCACCGTCGTCGACACCAGCCCCGACTCGTTGGCCGCGCTTGAACGGCGCGCCGCCGAAGCCGGCGTCACGGAGCGGGTGCGCGGCGTGCAAGGCGACGCGGCGAACATCCCCGACCTGCTTCGCTCGCAAGACGCCGAGCGTGATCGCTTCGATCTGGTCATCTGCCACTCGGTGCTGGAGATCGTCGACGATCCAGCGGCCGTCCTGGCTGGCGTCGCGGGCAGCCTTCGCCCCGGCGGTCTGGCCAGCATCGTCACCGCCAACGCGGTCGCCGTGGCACTGCATCGCGCCATCGCCGGGCGGTTCGACGAGGCGCTGCAGGTGTTGCGCGACCCGCTTGGCCGCTACGGCCCGAGCGATCCCGTCCCGCGCAGGTTCTCGCTGTCCGACGTGCGGTCGCTGGTCGAGTCGGCGGGGCTCACCGTCGTCGCCACGCATGGCGCGCGGGTGTTCGCGGACGTCGTCCCGGCCGGATCGATCGACACCGATCCGCAGAGCGCGGCGGCCCTCGTCGAGCTTGAGTTGGAGGCGGCCGACGTCCCCGCGTTGCGCGACATCGCGTCGGCGCTGCACCTGATCGCTCGCCGTTGACGCGGCCGATCGATCAGGTCGCGGAGCGCCGTCCGGATGGCTCTCCAGATCGGCAACCGGCGGCCGATAGAAGACCAGGTGCGCACGCTTGTGCCAAGCGGCTTTCGCCGCCCGGGCCATGCTCGTATCCTAAAGAGGCGGCGCTCGCGACAGGCGCGACATGCTCGGTGTCGTAGCGCGAATCGCCGGCGTCGGGTAACACAGCCGCGCGCCTTTGCCGGGGCGTGCGGTGGAGATGTCCTTGGGAGGGCACCGTGCCGCTCTCGGAGCACGAGCAGCGTGTGCTCGAGCAGATCGAGCGAGCCCTCTACGCCGATGATCCGAAGTTCGCCGCGACCGTTCGCGGCATTGATCCGAAAACCCGGCAGCGTCGCCGTTACGTGCGCGCCGGCATCGGGGTGGTCGTCGGATTGGCGCTCCTGCCGGTCGGCATCGCGATCGACCTAGTCGCGATCACGTTCGCCGGTTTCCTGCTCGCATTGGCGTCTTTCCTTTACGGCGTCGCCATGTGGCGCCGCGGTCCCGAACGCGGCGACGCGAAGTCGCGCGGGCGTTTGAAGATCCGGGCGCGTGTCACCGCCGACAAGCGGGTGGCTGCGGCGGCGCCGAAGCGCACGGTGATGCAGCGGTTCGAGGATCGCTGGAACCGCCGACGCGAGGGCTTCGGCAACTAGCGGCGGCCAAGCAGCGGCGGCCAACGAGCGGCGGCCAAGCAGCGTCGGTTGACCAGCGCCGGCCGACTAGCGACTAGCGACTAGCGACGGTTGCGCCGGGTCGCCGCGTCAGCGGCGCGTCGTCCGAGACTGCCTGCGAGCCCGCGGGTGAAGTCGGCGACGTCGGCGGTGGCGCCGGCGAACAGCCGACCGGTTGACGGCGGTATCAGTCGGGCGCGGAGCCGGCGAGCCCTGGGGACGGAGTCGAAGATCGCCCGGCGCACTACCTTCTCGTCCTCGCGCAGGTCCGATCCCGCAAGCTCGCGCGCGCCCGCCCGCGCGCTTGCGGGCCCGGCGTACCTGGCGAGTTCTTCGGCCCGAGCCAGTCGCGACAACGCCAGCTGTGCGGTTTGGTCGTAATGCAGCCGTCGGGTGGCGAGCACCGCGGCGGCGGCCCGCCGCGGGCTGTCGGTGCTGCCGCGCCACTCCAAGCCGATGTCGCGAAGGTCGTCACCCAGTTCTTCCCACGCGGCGTGCGCCTGCGCTGCGGCGGTGTCGGCGTCGGACCAGCGCCGCCTGCTCACCCACCAGCGGGTGACAAACGGGCTCAGCGCGGCCAACACGATCAGCAACAACACGACCAGCCAGCCGACCGGCAGGTGGCCGAACGCGTGCCCGAGACCGCCGCCGCCGCTCGTGCTGGCGGGTTCGGCCGCCGCGCCACCCTCGTGCGGAGTGGGGACGCCGTTCGGCAACCCCGGGTTCGCGGTCGCCGCGGGTGCGTTCGTCGGGACCGCGGTCGCGGCGGCGCCGGTGGCGTTGCTGTAGTCCGGCCGGTTGGTCTGGCCGTCGGAGCGCGGCGTTGGCTCGAAGCGCAGCCAGCCGACGCCGGTGAAGTACAGCTCCGGCCAGGCGTGCGCGTCGGCGGTGGTCACCAAATACGTGTCGGAGCCGGGGATTTTCGCGCCAGGCGTGAATCCGACGTCGACGCGCGACGGAATTCCTTCCATGCGCGCCATCAACGCCATGGTGGCCGCGAACTGCTCGCAGTAGCCGCGCTTGTCGTTGAGGAAAGACACCAAGGCGTTGGCGCTGCTGCCCTGCACGCTCGTGTCGTAGAAGAAGTTCGTCTGGAACCAGTTCTGCAGTGCGACCGCGATCTGGTAGGACGTCACGGCGTGCGCCTCGGCGACGACGTTGTCGGCCTGCGCCTTGATCGCGGCCGGCAATCCGCTCGGAACTGTGAGATACGGCTTCACGGCGGCGTCGCCCGGGTCGTTGACCACGGCGTTCAAAAAGTCTTGCGACGGGTCGTACACCGTGTTGGTGACCTGGTATCTCAGATGCACCGTGCTGCTGTGCTCCGAGTACAACACCATCGTGTTTGGGTTGTAGCGCCAGTCGCCGTGCGCCCTCAACTTCGTCGGCACCATCGGGGTCGGCAGGTACGGCTCCTTCAAGCCAGACACGTCGATGTCGGTGGTGACGGTTCCCTTGGGCTTGACGCTGACGTTGCCTGGCGGCGGCAGCGTGTCGCTCGCGCTCACGTCCTGGCCGGAGGTGGTGGCGGCCGGCGTCCATTGCGTGCCGTCGAACTTGTCGAGCGTGAGCATCCGCAGGTAGTCGGGAGTGCCCGTCGTGGTGTAGCTGAACAACGGCTGCGGCGTCGTCTCCTGAAGGTCGCGCCGCAATGACACGATCGGATTGATCGTCGTGCCGCCCGAGCCGCCCAGACCGCCCGCGCCGTTGGTGTGATGGGTGCCGAACCAGCCGGAGTGCAGGCCGGGGATCAGCGCCGGCACCAACACGGCCACGCCGATCGCGGCGGCGCCCACCCGCCTGCCCAGTGACGTCAGCTGGCTGGTGACCAACCGACCCCCGGATTGAGTGCTCACCGGCGGACGCGACCCGTCGGCCGGCCGTCGAGCGGGCGGCACGACCGTCGGTGAGCCGACCGTGGTGAAGCGCTGGGCGCGCACCGGCCGGCCCCAGCGGGTGATGCGGTCGCGGCCCTCCGCGAGCAGCAGCGCGAGGTAGCCGGCCGACGCGAACACGAAAGGCTGCCAGCCGACGCCGCCGTCCAAGATCGCGGCCGGGACGGTGAAGACGGCGAGCAGCGGCAGCCCGGCGACGGCCGGCCGGCGCAGTCCGGTGGCGAGCGTCTCGACCAGCACCGCCACGACGCCGATCCCGCCGGTGGTGAGCAGCGACAGCCCGCGGGTGACCGGCACTGGCGCCGCGAGTTGCGTCGTGTCGCTGAACCCGTCGGACAGCGTCTGGTGCAGCGCCCGCAAGGCCGCCGGACCGGGCACGAAGCCGAGCGGCGCCACCTGGTGGGCGTACAACGCGGTCAGCAGCGCGGTCAGCACGGCGACCATGAAGAGGGGCGCGGTGAAGGCGAGCCCGCGAACCCGGTGCGCGACCGCGGAGGTGGCCGTGACCGCGGCGACGACGAGCGCCACCCGCGGGACCCAGTTGTAGCTGTCGAAGATCGGCAGCAGGGTCATCGAGCCGAGAAAGCTCGCGAGCCCCGCGAAGACGGTGACGCGGACCCGTGGGTTCATCGGCCAGCCCCCGTCAGCGCACCGCCGGCCCGGTTGTTCGTCGCGGCGCCCCGCCACAGGCTGCGCAGGTCGCAGCGGGCCGGCGCCGACAGCACCCGCCAGCCCGCGCCCGCCAACAGCCCCGCCGTTTGCGGGTGCCCGATCCGCCCCGACGGCGCGGTCGAAAGCGTCCAGGTGCCGGTGTCGAGCAGGATCGCGACACACGCGGCGGCGTGGTGCCGGAATCGGGTCAGCGCCTCGAGGTCCGCGTCGGTCAGCGCCCCGAGCACGGCGATCACCAAGCCTTCGCCGCCGCCGCGCCGGATGTTGCCAAGACCTGCCGTCAAGTCGACGCCGGGCGACGGCGTCACCATCGCCAAGCTGTCGAGCAGCAGGCCTTCGAACCCGATGCCGGTCATCGCGTCGGCGGAGTAGTCGTAGACCTCGTCGCCGGTGTCGGTGAGGAATCGCATGCCGAAGCCTTGTCGGGCGAGGTGCGAGCCCACCGAGGCCGCCGCCGCCACCGCCCACTCGAGGGACGACGCGGGCCCGTCGCCGCGATGCGCGTTCGCGCGGGTGTCGAGGAAGAGCACGCCGCGGTTTTGCCACGGCTGCTCCTCGCGGCGGACCATCAGCTCGCCGTAGCGCGCGGTGGAGCGCCAATGCACCCGCCGCAGGTCGTCACCGTGCCGGTATTCGCGGGTTGTGACGTCGTCCTCGCCCATCGTGGAGATCGACCGCGCGTGGCTGTCGCCACCGCCCGCCCAGTCACCGCCGAGGACGACGGGAGGCAGCGCGACCACTGGCGGCGTCACGATCAGCGCGTCGGAACTGGTGAACGACCGGTTCAACTCGACGAGCCCGAACAGGTCGGCGAACCGCAGTTGCAGCGGCCCGATGACGTAGCGGCCGCGGACGTCGCTGCGCACCGGATAGCTGACCTCGCGGACCCCACGCGGCTCGATCCGGCTGACCACGAAACGGGGCCGGCCGCCGAGGCTGTAGGGCAGCCGGTCCTCCAACAGCAGCACGCCGGTTGGCACGCGCGACAGGTTCTCCAACCGCAGCACGACCTGGGCGGTCTCGCCGACCGGCACCCGCGCGGGCTCCACCCGGCGAGCGCAGGACAGCCGGTACCGAGTGCGCGCCACCATCGCCGCGGTGGCCAGCGGGAGCGCGCACAAGAACACGCCGACCCGCAGCAGGTCGGCCTCGCCGAGAATCAGCCCGCACGCGCAAGCGGCGAGCCCGGCCGCGAGGAACGACCGCCCCCTTGTGGTCAATGCCGACAGCGCCGTCCGCATCAGCGGGTCGCGCTCCGGGGCTGGGACGGCGCCGGCACCGCCACGCGCGCCAGCACGTCGGCCAAGATGTCGGACGTGGTGCGCCGGGAGATCTGCGCCTCAGGCGTCGGGAGCAGGCGGTGCGCCAACACCGGCTGCGCAAGCGCCCGGACGTCGTCCGGAAGCACGTAGTCGCGGTCGTCGAGCGCGGCGGCGGCGCGGGCGGCGCGCATCAGGTGCAGCGTGGCGCGGGGAGAGGCGCCCAACCGCAACTCCGCGCCGTTGCGGGTCGCCGACACGATGTCGACGGCGTACCGGCGGACGTCGGGGGCGACGTAGACCGTGCGGACGACCTCGATCGCCTTCGCCACCTCGCCGCCGTCGGCGACCGGTGACAGGTCGTCGAGCGGATCGCGGCTGCCGTGGGAGTCCAGCATCTCCAGCTCGGCGGCCAACGCGGGGTAACCCATCGACAGGCGCGCGGTGAAGCGGTCGCGCTGGGCTTCCGGCAGCGGGTACGTGCCCTCCATCTCGATCGGGTTCTGGGTGGCGATGACCATGAACGGCGCCGCCAGCTTGTAGGTGCGGCCGTCGACGGTCGCCTGCCGCTCCTCCATGCTCTCGAGCAGCGCGGACTGGGTCTTCGGCGAGGCGCGGTTGATCTCGTCGCCCACCACGATGTTCGCGAAGACCGGCCCCGGCTTGAACTCGAACTCGCGGGTCTCCTGGCTGAACACCGAGACGCCGGTGATGTCGCTCGGCAACAGGTCGGGCGTGAACTGGATTCGCCGCACCGAGCAGTCGATGGCCTTCGCCAACGCCTTCGCGAGCATCGTCTTGCCGACGCCGGGGACGTCCTCGATGAGCAGGTGGCCCTCCGCGAGCAGCACGGTGACGGCGAGCCGGACGACGTCCGATTTGCCTTCGATCACCCGCTCGACGGCGTCGCAGATGCGACGGCCAGTCTCGGCGACCTCTTTGAGGTCGCTCCCGCTTAGGCCGGCGTCCTCGGTGCCGGGAATCGCTGCCACCCGTCCTCCTTGAAAGGCATGCCCTGCACAGGCCTGTCGGGGCCCGTCTTGCCGCAGCGGCCCCGTGCCACTGCGGCGGAGTGCCACCCCGGCGGAGGAAAGGGCCCAATCGCGCGCGGACTGACGTCACGAGTCTGTCAGGTCGCGGGCGAATGGACGAGGTTTCCGCTTGTCCGGTTGGGGCCGTGCCCGTCGCTGTCCTCAACGCAAGAAAGGGCTCGGCGGTTCGTCGCGGCCGTGCCGCGGACTCGCCACGGCTGGGCCCCGGCCGTCCCGGGTCCGTCGCGGCTGTGCGCGCCGCGCGCGAGCGCCGCGACGCCAGCCGCCGGTCGGGAGCGCCGGGGAGCGACAACACGCCGGAATGGCTTGCAAGTGGGGGAGAGTGGAGTATGGTGGCGCGCAGTGGAGGACAGGAGAGGCTGATCGACTCTCCGGACGCCTCGGTGGAGCCGGGAGGTGGGTTGTGTTCCTCGGAACGCACGCGCCGCGGCTCGACGAGAAGGGGCGGCTGTTCCTCCCGGCGAAATTTCGCGACGAGCTGGCGGAGGGACTCGTGATCACCAAGGGTCAGGAGCGCTGCCTCTACGTCTTTCCGACCGCCGAGTTCGGGCGGATCACCGAGTCGCTGCGCACGGCTCCGGTGACTGCGAAGGCGGTGCGCGACTACTCCCGGGTGTTCTTCGCCAGCGCGTCCGACGAGGTGCCGGACAAGCAGGGCCGCATCACGATCCCGCCCGCGTTGCGCGACTACGCCGGGCTGACGCGCGACTGCGCCGTCATCGGCGCCAACACCCGCGTCGAGATTTGGGACTCCGCGGCGTGGGAGAGCTACCTCGCCGCGCAAGAGCCGGCGTTCTCCGAACTCGGGGAGGAGGTGCTGCCCGGCGTCTTGTGAGGACGCCGAATGCCACCGCGTCTTGTGAGGACGCCGTGTCATCTCGGAGTTCGTGTGATGAGGTCTCCGGCCGCTCGCTCTCCTGACGCACCTTCCCCGGCGCCAGGCGAACGGGTCCCTCCGGTCAGAGCGGCAGGGGACCCGATCACACGAAACACCGGCCAGCGGTACCAGCTACGGCGCAGTCGAAGGGTCGAAATCAAGCAATGGACGGCGAAAAGGCCGCAGGTGGCGGCGGCCCGGCGCAGTCGCGCAGCGCCCCTGACCGGGCGCAGTCGCGCAGCGCCCCTGACCGGGCGCAGTCGCGCCACGTGCCGGTGCTCGTCGGCCGCGTGGTCGAGTTGTTGACTCCGGCGTTGCGCGAGCCCGACTCCGTCGTCGTCGACGCGACACTCGGGATGGCCGGGCACGCAGAGGCGTTGCTCACGGCGAATCCCGCGGCTCGACTGGTCGGCATCGACCGCGACACAGAGGCGCTCGCGTTGGCCGCTGTGCGGCTCGCCGCCTTCCAAGGCCGGGTCACCCTGGTGCACGCGGTGTACGACCAGCTGCCCGAAGTGCTTGCTCGGCTTGGCCTGGCGTCGGTCAACGCGGTGCTGTTCGACCTCGGCGTCTCCTCGTTGCAGCTCGACGAGGTCGCGCGCGGGTTCTCCTACGCCCATGACGCGCCGCTCGACATGCGCATGGACCCGACGGAGGGCGTCACGGCGGCCGACGTTCTCAACACCTACTCGGCGAGCGAGCTGACCAGGGTGCTGCGGGACTACGGCGAGGAGCGGTACGCGGCGCGGATCGCGGACGCGCTCGTGCGCGAGCGGGCGCGCGCTCCCTTTTCCACCACCGCGCGGCTCGCGGAGTTGGTGCGCGACGCGATCCCGGCGCCGGCCCGGCGCACCGGCGGCAATCCGGCCAAGCGGACCTTCCAGGCGCTTCGCATCGAGGTCAACGGCGAGCTTGCCGCGCTCGCCCGCGCCGTCCCTGCCGCGATCTCGGCGATCGGGGTCGGCGGCCGGATCGCGGCGCTGTCGTATCACTCTCTCGAGGACCGCATCGTCAAGCGCGCCTTCGCCGCGGAGGTGTCGAGTTCCACGCCGCCCGGGTTGCCGGTCGAGTTGCCGGACCACGCCCCTCGGTTGCGGTTGTTGACTCGCGGGGGCGAGCAGCCGGACGCGGCTGAGGTGGCGGCGAACGCGCGCGCCGCATCCGCCCGACTGCGCGCGGTCGAGCGCGTCCGGGAAGCGGCGTGAGCCCGGCGCCGGCGGCGACCGCCGCCCGTCCCGCGCCTGCGCACCCCCGGACCGGTTCAGCGACGCCGGGGCGGACGCCCCAGCCGCGCTCGACCGCGCCCACGCGGTCGAGGCCGCCGCTGCGCGTGGTCCCCGAACGGCACGCGCCGGCCCGCGCGCCCTTCGTGCTGTTGGTGTCGGCGATCCTGGGTGGCGGTCTGGTGCTCGTGCTGCTCGTCAACACTTGGCTGGCGCAAGGGTCGTTCACAGTGAAGCGCCTGCAGGAGCAGCAGACCGCGGTGCGCACGCAGGCCCAGGCCATCGCCAAGCAGATCGCGGCGCAATCGGCCCCGGACGCGCTCGCGATGCGAGCCGCGGCACTCGGCCTGGTTCCGGCGCCGAACCCGGTGTTCAAGACGGCCAGCGGCGCGGTGCTCGGCGTCGCCCAACACGCTGTGCGCCCGGCGCCGCCGCCCCCGCCCCCGGCGGCGACGCCGAGCGCCAGCGCCTCGGCAAGCCCGAACGCGAGCACCGGTCCGACGGCGAGCCCGCAGGCCGGCACGAGCCCGAACGCCAAGGCGTCGGCACCGGCTAAGGCCTCCGACCCGGCTAAGGCCTCCGGCCCGGCCAAGGCATCGACGCCGGCCAAGGCATCGACGCCGGCCAAACCGTCCGCGCCCGCGCAGGGGAGCCACGGGTGACGACGCGCACCGCCTACCCGCCGGTCCGCTCCCGCGCGGCGAGCCGGCAGCCAGTTCGTCGGCCGGCCCGCCGGCCGAGCCGTCCGGTGGCGCGACGTCCGATGCGGAAGAGCCGTCGGCTGGGCGGGCGGGTCGGCCGTCCGGCGCGCCGGCTGCACGCCGCGCTGCTCGTCATCGTCTTCGTGATGATCGTGTTCACCGGCCGGCTGTTCCAGCTGCAAGGCGTCGACTCGTCGGTCTACGCGAGCGAGGCGAACAAGCAGTACCTGCAGAGCGTGACGATCCCCGCCGCGAGAGGCGCGATCGTCGATCGCAATGGCGCGCCGCTCGCAGAAAGCGTCGACGCGCGTGACATCACCGCGGACCCGCTGCTGGCCAAGACCTCGAAGACGACGAACCCAGGCGCGATGGCCGCTCAGCTGTCGCCGCTGCTCGGCATCGACCGCGCGCAGCTGGCGACCGACCTCACCGGCAAGGGCCAGTTCGTCTATCTGGCGCGCGCGGTGACGCCCGCCACCGCCGACGCCGTGATGAAGCTAGGGCTGCCCGGCGTGCGCGCCGAGCAGACGATGAAGCGGGTCTATCCCAACGGCGACCTGGCCGCGAACGTGCTGGGCTTCGTCGGAATCGATGGCAACGGGCTCGCCGGCGTCGAGTACCAGTTCCAGCAGACGCTGGCCGGCAAAGACGGCAAGCTGACCGAACAGGTCGGCCACGACGGCGCGGTCATCCCCGACGGCGGCAACAAGGGCCACGCCGCGGTGCCAGGGCAGGGAGTCGAGTTGACCCTGGACCGGGACATCCAGTGGAAGGCGCAAACCGCGCTCGCCGCCGCTGTCGCTCAGACCGGTGCGGCGGGCGGCACCGTGATCGTGATGCGGCCGCAGACTGGCGAGATCCTGGCGATGGCGACGGCGCCGACCTTCGACCCCTCGAACCCGGGCGCCGCGCCCGCCGCCGATCGCGGCAACCCGGCCGTCAGCGACGTGTTCGAACCTGGCAGCACGAACAAGGTCATCACGATGTCGGCCGCGATCGACTCGGGCGTGCTGACGCCGGAGTCGCCGATCGACGTGCCGCCCACGTTGAACCGCGCGGGCGAGGTGTTCCACGACGCCGAAGTGCACGGCGAGGAGCACCTGACGCTCGCCGGAGTGCTCGCGGTGTCGAGCAACATCGGCACGATTCTCACGTCGGAGGCCGTCGGGACCACCCGGCTCTACGACTACCTGCGCGCGTTCGGCCTCGGCCAGCACACCGGCCTTGACTTCCCCGGTGAGAGCAAGGGATTGCTGGACGACCCGAGCAAGTGGAACGCGTCGCAGCGCTACACGATCCCGTTCGGACAGGGCATCTCCGTCAACGCCGTCCAGGTCGCATCCGTCTACGCCACGATCGCCAACGGCGGTGTGCGGGTCACGCCGTCCCTCGTCAAGGGTGTGATCTCGGACGACGGGAGCGTGCGGCCCGCCGCCCCGCCGACGCAGACCCGCGTCGTCAAGCCGGAGACCGCGCAGCAGGTCGAGCAGATGCTCGAGGCGGTCACCACCGACCAGGGCACCGCGCCCGAGGCGAGGATTCCCGGCTACCGGGTGGCCGGCAAGACCGGAACCGCGCAACGGGTCGACAGCAGTTGCGGCTGCTACCGCGGCTACACCGCCTCGTTCGTGGGATTCGCGCCCGCCGACAACCCGCAGGTCGTCACCTTGGTCGTGCTCGACAACCCCATCCGCGGTCACTACGGGGGATCGGTCGCCGCTCCGGTGTTCAAGGACGTGACGTCCTTCGCGCTGGAGTCGCTGAAGGTCCCGCCCACCGGCACCACGCCGCCGGTCGTCAAGCTCACGACACAGTGAGCGCGGCGGCGACCCGGCGTCCTCGGTAGGGTTGCGGCCCGTGTCCGCACCCGCTCCACCCCCGCAACGGCCAGCCGCGCCGGCTGATCTTCGCCCGGCCCGTGTCGAACCGCGATCGGTGCGCGAGCTCTCGCGGGGCTTTGGGGCCGAGTTCGCCGGCGACGTGTGGGTGACCGGTGTGACACATGACTCCCGCGCCGTGCGCCCGGGCGATCTCTACGCCGGCCTGCCCGGCACGCGCACCCACGGCGCGGCGTTCGCCGCCCAAGCGGCCGGCCGCGGCGCGGTCGCGTTGCTCACCGACGGCGCCGGCGCGGCGCTGGCTTCCGGCGCCGGCCTGCCGACCGTCGTCGTGGATGATCCGCGAGCGGTGCTCGGACCGGTCGCCGCGCACGTCTACGCCGAGCCGTCGCAGCGGTTGCGTTGCCTGGGCGTCACCGGCACCAACGGCAAGACGACAACCTCGTACCTGGTGGAGGCCGGGCTTCGCGCGGCCGGGGAGACCACCGGGCTCATCGGCACGATCGAGACGCGGGTCGCCGACGAGGCGGTCGCCAGCGCCCGCACCACGCCGGAGGCCAGCGACCTGCAGGCGCTGTTCGCGACGATGGTCGAGCGCGGCGTCGGCGCGGTGTCGATGGAGGTGTCGAGCCACGCGCTCGCGCTGCATCGCGTCGACGGCACGCGTTACAAGGTCGTCGCTTTCACGAACCTCTCCCAAGACCACCTCGACTTCCACACCGACCTGGACGACTACTTCGCGGCCAAGGCGCGGCTGTTCACGCCGTCCTTCGCGCCGGTCGGTCTGGTCAACGCCGACGACGAGCACGGACGACGACTGCTGGCCGAGCCGAGCATCGAGACCCTCGGGTTCTCGATCGACGGCGCCGCTGACGCGGCTTGGCGCGCGACCGACCTCGTCGTCGATCGAGCGGGCGCCCGGTTCACCGCGCACGGGCCCGCCGGCGTCGCGGTCGAGGTCCGCACCTGGCTGCCGGGCCGGTTCAACGCGGCGAACGCCCTCGCGGCGATCGCGATGCTCGTCACCGGCGGCGTCGCCCCCGAGGTCGCGGCCGCCGGGGTGGCCGCCTTGCGGGGAGTGCCGGGCCGGCTCGAGCGGGTGGACGCCGGCCAGCCGTTCGCTGCGCTGGTCGACTACGCGCACACGCCCGAAGCGGTCGCCACGATGCTCTCGACGCTGCGCGAGACCCTCGGCGGGTCGGGTCGATTCTGATCGTGCTCGGCTGCGGCGGCGACCGCGACGTCGCGAAGCGGCCCCTGATGGGCGCCGCCGCCGCGCGCCTCGCCGGACGTCGCCGTGCTCACGAGCGACAATCCGCGCAGCGAGGATCCGCAGGAGATCCTCGATCAGGTGGCGGCCGGCGCCCGGTCGGTCCCGGCGGAGCAGCGTGGCGAGGTGTTGGTGCAGATCGACCGCGCGAGCGCCATCGGACTCGCCGTCGCGCGGGCCCGGCCCGGCGACGTCCTCGTGGTGGCGGGCAAGGGTCACGAGCTAGGCCAGGAGGTCGCCGGGGTGGTCCACCCGTTCGACGACCGGACGGCCCTGCGGGCCCAACTCGCCGGCCATGGATTCGCGGGGGCGCCGCGATGATCGAGTTGACTCTCGGCGAGATCGCCGCATTGGCGAACGGCATGGTCGCCGGCGGCTGCGACCCCGCGACGCCGGTCCCCGGTCCGGCGGTCGCCGACTCCCGCCAGGTCGTGCCCGGGTCGCTGTTCGTCGCGGTCGTCGGCGAGCATGTCGACGGTCACGGGTTCGCCGCACAGGCGGTCGCCGACGGCGCCGCCGCGGTGCTGGCGTCCCGGCCGGTTGACGCGCCGGCCGTCGTGGTCGACGACACTGTGCTCGGACTTGGCCGGCTCGGCCGCGGCTACCTGGACCGGCTCGCCGCCGACGTCATCGCAGTCACCGGCTCCAGCGGCAAGACGTCGACGAAGGACCTGCTGGCGGCCGTGCTGTCCAGCGTCGGCGCCGACCGTCGCGCCCCAAGGCTCGTTCAACACCGAGGTCGGCGTGCCGCTCACCGTGCTGCGCGCCGACGCCAGCACCCGGTTTCTCGTGCTCGAGATGAGCGCGCGCGGCGTCGGGCACATCGGCTACCTGTGCGAGATCGCGCCGCCGCGGGTTGGTGTCGTGCTCAACGTCGGCGCCGCGCATCTTGGCGAGTTCGGCAGCCGGGAGATCGTCGCGCAAGCCAAGGGCGAACTGGTGGAGGCGTTGCCGGGGGCCGACGACGGCGGCGTCGCGGTGCTCAACGCCGACGACCCGCTGGTCCGTGACATGCGCTCGCGCACCGCCGCCCGGGTCGTCACCTTCGGGCTCGACGAGGCCGCCGACGTCCGCGCCGTCGACGTGACCCTGGACGACGCGGCGCGCCCGCGATTCGCGTTGCAGCGTCCCGGGGTCCCCGGCGGGCGCGCGGCGCCGGTCGAGGTGGCGCTCCGGCTGCACGGCGCGCACCACGTCTCCAACGCCGCCGCGGTCGCGGCCGCCGCCCTCGAACTCGGGCTGGACCTGCCTGACATCGCCGCCGCGCTGAGCGCCGCCGAGCCGACGAGTCGCTGGCGGATGGAGGTGCGCGTCCGCGAGGACGGTGTCACCGTCGTCAACGACGCGTACAACGCCAACCCGGAGTCGGTGCGCGCCGCGATCGGCGCGCTCGTCGCGATGCGCCGGGGCGGTCGTTGCTGGGCGGTGCTCGGCGAGATGGCCGAACTCGGGGCCCAGTCAAGCGCCGCGCACCGAGAGGTCGGGGCGACCGTGGCGACGTCGGGCGTCGACAAACTGGTGGTGGTCGGCAAGCCGGCGCGCGGAATCGCGGACGGCGCGACGGCAGCAGGCTTCTCGACGTCCGACCTCGCTTGCGTGGCCGACGTCGACGAGGCGCTCAACGTGCTGGCGAGCGCGCGCGCCGGCGACGTCGTGTTGGTCAAGGCGTCACGGGCGGCGGCGCTCGAACGCGTCGCGCACCGGCTGCTCGACCGGACCGCGGAGGCGCGGGCGTGAAGGGAATCCTGGCGGCTGCCAGCATCGCGCTCATCGTCTCGCTGTTCGGCACGCCGTTCGCGATCTCGCTGTTGCGCAGCCGCGGCTACGGACAGCTGATCCGCGACGACGGCCCGACCACGCACCACACAAAGCGCGGCACGCCGACGATGGGCGGCACCGTCATCTTGCTCGCGGCCCTGCTCGGCTACACGGGCGGCAACCTGATGAGCACGACCGGGCCGACGGCTTCAGGGTTGCTCGTCTGCGGTCTGGCGACCGGCCTCGGCCTGGTCGGGTTCCTCGACGACTTCATCAAAATCCGCATGCAGCGCAACCTCGGCCTGCGAGCACGCACGAAGCTGCTCGGACAGACCGCGGTCGCGGTCGTGTTCGGCGTGCTGGCGCTGCAATTCCCGAACGCCGGCGACGTGCATCCCGCGTCGACGCACATCTCGTTCGTGCGCGACTCGGCGGTCGCGCTGGGCGCTGTCGGCTTCGTCATTTGGGCGCTGGTCATGGTGTCGTCGGCGTCGAACGGCGTCAATCTCACCGACGGGCTCGACGGTTTGGCGACCGGCGCGTCGAGCATGTTGTTCGCCGCGTTCGTCATCATCACGTTCTGGCAGGGCCGCAACGACTGCCTCACCAAGCTCTCGCCTGGTTGCTACCAGGTGCGCGACCCGTTCGACCTCGCCATCGTCGCCGCCGCGTTCGCCGGCGCTTGCGCGGGCTTCCTATGGTGGAACGCCGCCCCCGCGAGGATTTTCATGGGCGACACCGGCTCGCTCGCGCTCGGCGGAGCGCTCGCCGGCATGGCCGTCATGACCCACACCGAGCTGCTGCTGCTCGTGCTCGGCGGCTTGTTCGTCGTCATCACGATGTCGAGCATCATCCAGATCGGCTACTTCAAGCTCACCCATCGCCGGGTCTTCAAGATGGCGCCGCTGCAGCACCACTTCGAGCTCAAGGGCTGGGCCGAGGTCACCATCGTCATCCGGTTCTGGATCATCGCCGCCCTCGCGGTCGCACTCGGCCTGGGCGTCTTCTACGCCGAGTGGATCACCTGGCAGCAATGACGAACTCCCGAAGTTCCGTTGACTGGCTGGAGAACGCGGCGCACGACTCGTCGTGGCACGAGCTGTCGGTGTGCGTCGCGGGCATCGGCGTCTCGGGCGCCGCCTGCGCCCGCGCGCTCGCGGGGCTCGGCGCGAAGGTGGTCGTCGTCGACGCGCGGTCCGGGCCGTCCGAGGTCGCCGCCGCGAGCGAACTGGCCGCGCTCGGCGTCGACGCGCGCGTCGGCGACGGCGACACCTTGCCGGACGACGCGCAGCTCGTCGTCACCTCGCCGGGTTGGCGACGGGAGGCGCCGTTGCTCGTCGCCGCCGCGAAATCCGGTGTCCCGGTGTGGGGCGAACCGGAGCTGGCCTGGCGGTTGCGCCGGCCCGGCGCGCCGGAGTGGCTCGTCGTCACCGGCACTGACGGCAAGACGACAACCACCTTGATGTTGGAGTCGATGCTGCGCGCGGCGGGGCTGCGCGCGACGTCGGCCGGAAACATCGGCACCGCCCTCATCGACGTCGCGAACGGCCCGTACGACGCGCTCGCGGTCGAGCTCGGCAGCTTCCAGCTGCACTGGTCGCCCTCGGTGTCGCCGGCGGCGGCCGCGGTGCTCAATGTCGCGCCCGACCACCTCGACTGGTGGGGCGGCTCGTTCGCCGACTACGCGGCCGCGAAGGGCTTGGCCTTCGCGCACGCTCGGACGACGGCGATCGGCAACGCCGACGACCCGCAGACCGTGCGGCTGCTCGCGCGCGCCCCCGGGCGCCGGGCGTCGTTCACCTTGCTGAGCCCGCGGCCTGGGCAGGTCGGCGTGGTCGAGGACATGCTGGTCGACCGCGCGTTCGTCGAGGACCCCGACAACGCGGCCGTCGAGCTGGCGAAGCTCGCGGACATCCCCGTGCCCGGGCCGCACAATGTCGCCAACGCGCTCGCCGCGGCGGCGCTCGCCCGCGCGCACGGCGCCGAGCCCGTCGGCGGTCGCGGCCGGGCTGCGCGCGTTCACGCCCGCGGGACATCGGATCGCGGAGGTCGGCGAGATCGACGGAGTGCGCTACGTCGACGACTCGAAGGCCACCAGCCCGCACGCGGCGTCCGCGTCGCTCACGTCGTTCGACTCGATCGTGTGGGTCGCGGGCGGCCTCGGCAAGGACATCCCGTTCGACGACGTGGTGATCGCGGCGGCGCCCCGGCTGCGCGCCGCCGTGTTGTTCGGCCGCTGCCGCGCCGAGATCCGCGAGTCGATCACGCGACACGCACCGGATGTCCCCGTGGTCGTGGTCGAGGAGTCCGAGACTGCTGACGTGCAACGCGTCTTGGACCTGGTCGTGGCCCGCGCGGCCGATCTGGCGCGGCCGGGCGACGTCGTGCTGCTCGCGCCCGCGGCGGCCTCGATGGACATGTTCCGCGACTACAAGCACCGCGGCGACGAGTTCGCCGCCGCCGTGGCGCGGATGCGCGTGGAGCGCGCGTCGTGACGCCGCGCGAGGGACGCCGATGACGGCGAGCGCGGGAGAGGCGCGGATCAAGGCGCTGCGCGCGCAGGCGGCGAAGAACCCGCCGCAATCCAAGGAGCCGCCGGCGGCCAAGAACCCGCAGGCGGCCAAGGATCCGACCGCGGCCGCCGCCGCGACCGTCACGCCGTTGCCGACGCGCGCGGTCTCCGTGCCGCTGCTCGCCCGCCCGCTCGCGTCGTACTACCTGCTCGTCGCGAGCACCGCGTTGCTGGTCGCCTTCGGCCTGGTGATGGTCTGGTCGTCGTCGTACGTCGAGACCACCGGCGCGGGGTCGAAGGTGTCGTTCGCGATCGTGCAGAAGCAGGCGCTGTGGGTCGCGGTCGGCCTGCCGCTGCTGCTCGTGGCGAGCAGGCTGCCGGTCAAGGTGTTCCGATTGCTCTCGTATCCGGCGATGCTCGGCGCGATCGTGCTGCTGATGGCCGTGTTGGTGCCGGGCTTCGGCGTCACGATCAACGGCGCTCGTCGCTGGCTGGACCTCGGCGGCCCGTTCACCATTCAGCCCTCGGAGTTCGCCAAGCTCGCGTTGCTGATCTGGGGCGCCGACCTGCTCGCCCGCAAGCATCAGCACCGCACGTTCGACAGCTACCGGCGGATGCTGATCCCGCTGGCGCCCGTGACACTCGTCGTCCTCGCGCTGATCGAGAAGGAACACGACCTCGGCACGTCGTTGGTGGTCATCACGATCGTGCTGGCGCTGCTGTGGTTCGCCGGCGCGCCGGGGCGGTTGTTCGGCTTGCTGGTCGGGTTCGTGGTCGGCGGCGTCACGCTGCTCGCGATCAGCCAGCCGTACCGCATGCAGCGGCTGCTCAACTTCGGCCATCCGTTCAAGGACCTGCAAAACAGCGGATGGCAGGCCGGCCAAGGAATCTACGCGCTCGGCTCGGGCGGCTGGTGGGGCGTCGGCCTTGGCGGCAGCCGGGAGAAGTGGGGCTACCTGCCCGAGGCGCACAGCGACTTCATCTTCGCCATCATCGGCGAGGAACTCGGCCTGGTGGGCACGCTCGCGGTGCTGCTGCTGTTCGCCGTGCTGGCGTACGCGGGGATCCGGGTCGCGCAGCGCAGCCGCGACACGTTTTCCCGGCTCGTCGCGGCTGGCGTGGTGGCCTGGCTGATGGTGCAGGCGCTCGTGAACGTCGGCGCGGTCATCGGGCTGCTGCCCATCACCGGGATTCCGCTGCCGCTCATCTCGGCGGGCGGCTCGTCGCTGATCTTCACCATGTTCGCGCTCGGCATGCTCGATGAGCCTCGCGCGCAACGAGCCGCGGGCGGCTGCCGCCCGTCGCGGCCCGAGCGACGTTGGCGGCCCGCCGTCCCGGACGGCTTCGGCGCGCGCTCGGCCGGGTCGGCGCGCTCACCCGCACAACGACCCCGGCTATCTCGACCACCCCGACTACCCCGACTTCGCGTCCGCGGCGAGGTCGGTGAGCGGTGCACGTCTTGCTCGCCGGCGGGGGAACCGCCGGCCATGTCGAGCCCGCCCTCGCCACCGCCGACGCGCTGCTGCGGCGCGACCCGTCGATCGGCGTCACCATGCTCGGCACCGCCCGCGGCCTGGAGACCAGGCTCGCGCCGGCCCGCGGCTACGAGCTCGCGCTGATCCAGCCGGTGCCGCTGCCGCGCTCGCTCACCCCGTCGCTGCTCGACCGTGCCCACCCGGATGCGCGCCGCGGTCCGCGAGACCGCGGCGATCCTGCGCCGGGTCGGCGCCGACGTCGTCGTCGGCTTCGGCGGCTACGTGGCGCTGCCCGCCTATCTGGCGGCGCGGGCGGAGAAGCTGCCGTTCGTCGTCCACGAGGCCAACGCCAAGCCGGGACTGGCGAACCGGTGGGGCGCCCGGTTCACGCCGTACGTCGCGAGCAGCGTCGCCGACTCGCGGTTGCCGCAGGCGGGCCGTTGGGCATGCCGTTGCGCCGGGCGGTCAGCACGCTCGACCGCGCCGGACGGCGGGCTGAAGCGCGGGCCAGCTTCGGGTTGTCGCCCGACGCGCCGACGCTGCTGGTCTTCGGCGGGTCCCAGGGCGCGCGCTCGTTGAACAACGCCGCCGCGGCGGCGGCGTCGGAACCTGCTGGCGGCGGGCGTGCAGGTGCTGCACGTCGCCGGGCCCGCGCAGATCGCCGACGTGCGGCTGCCGCGCCGATCGACGGGCTGCCTGCGCTACGTCTTGCTGCCCTACATGGATCACATGGAGCTGGCCTACGCCGCGGCGGATCTGATGCTGTGCCGGGCGGGTGCGATGACCTGTGCCGAGCTGACGGCCGTCGGCCTCCCGGCGTCTTCGTCCCACTGCCGCACGGCAACGGCGAGCAGCGGTTCAACGCCGCGCCTATGGTCACCGCCGGCGGCGGCCTGATGGTCGCCGACGCCGAGCTGACCGGCGGTTGGTTGCCCGACACGGTGATCCCGCTGCTCACGACCCGGCGCGGCTCGCGAGATGTCGGCGCGGGCGGCCGATTTGGGTCGGCGCGACGCGGACGAGGAACTGGTCGACATGATTCTCGAGGCGGCAGGCGTCCAGGCGTGAACGCGTCGACCCCGGCGGCCGGCGACTTGGGCCGGGTGCACTTCATCGGCGTCGGCGGCGGCGGCATGACCGGCATCGCCCGCATCATGCTGTCCCGCGGCGTCCCGTCTCCGGCAGCGACGCGAAGGAGTCCCGCGTGCTGGCCGCGCTGCGCGTCGCTCGGCGCGCCGGGTGAGTGTCGGGCACGACGTCGCCAACGTGGGCGACTGGCCGGTCCGACACGGTCATCGTCTCCACCGCCATCGCCGCGTCAAACCTCGAGCTGGTGGCGGCGAGGGGCGCGGCGTCCGCGTGCTGCCCCGTGCCGCCGCGCTCGCCGTCGGTGATGGCGGGACGGCGCGGCGTCGCCGTCGCCGGCACGCACGGGAAGACGACGACGACCTCGATGCTGGCCGCGCGCTTCCAGCACTGCGGGTTCGATCCGTCGTTCGCGATCGGCGGCGACCTCAACGAGGCCGGCTCCAACGCGCACGACGGCGCGGGCGACTGTTCGTCGCCGAGGCCGACGAGAGCGACGGAGCGTTCCTGCTGCTCGTCGCCGCACGCGCCATCATCACCAACGTCGAGGCCGACCACCTCGACCACTACGGCACCTCGGAGGAGGTCCGCCGCGCGTTCGCGAAGTTCGTCGGGCGCTCGACCGGCGGGTGTCGCGTCGCGTGCGCCGACGACCCGGGTGCTCGCGCCGGCTCGAGGCGGCGGCGCGGGGGCGCGGGATCGACGTCTGGCTGTACGGCGAGGCGGCCGGCGCGGACGTGCGGTTCGACGAACCTCGCGCTCGCCGGCGGCGGCTCGTCAGCGCTGGTCAGTCGCGGCGGACCGGCGCTGGGTGAGTTGCGGCTCCGGTTCCGGGCCGGCACAACGCCTGAACGCGGTCGGCGCGTTCGCCGTCGGCCTCGGCTCGAGGTGTCTCGGCGGCGGGGCTGCTCGCCGGCTGGCGACGTTCGCCGGCGCCCGGCGGCGGTTCGAGCCCAAGGGTGAGGCGGGCGGCGTGCGGGTCATCGACGACTACGCCCACCACCCCACCGAGATCGCGGCGACGCTGCAGGCGGCCCGCCAGGTCGGGGCCGGCGGCCGGCTGGTCGTGGCGTTCCAGCCGCATCGCTACACCCGGACGGCCATCTTCGCTGCCGAGCTCGGCGCCGCACTCGGGCTCGCCGACGAGGTCGTGGTGATGGAGGTCTACAGCGCCGGGGGAGGACTCCGCTGCCCGGAGTGTCGGGAGCGTCCTGGCGGCGGCGGTGCCGCTGCCCGCCGGCGCGGGTGCACTTCGAGCCCTCCTGGTCGGCAGTGCCGGACCAGCTCGCGGCGCGGGCCGGCCGGGCGACCTGGTGCTCACGCTGGGTGCCGGGGGAGACGTCACGCTGCTCGGGCCCGCCGTGTTGGAGGCGCTGCGCTGCCGGCTCGCCCCACTGGCCGACCCCTCCGAAGTCCATCCGCTCACGGGGCCGAGACCTCCTGAGCGTGGCGGGCTCGCCCGATTGGGCGGCGAAGCCTCGTGCGGGAGATCAAATCGGGCCACGGATTCGGGTGGGCCAGGGCGGCAAATTCGAGACACGCCGGGGGCGTCGTTGACCTGCCGGAGGACGGGCCCTAATCTCCATGGCTACTTTCAGGTTGACATAACTATAAGGGTCTACCCGAGGGTGAGGCGTGAAGGAGGCCTCGTGATGGACAACGCATCCACAGCACCGCGTTCACCTTGACCCGGTGAGGCTGGCCGTCGGTGGAGTTCACCCGCAACATCGCCGCATCCGGCTAACCCGTTCGGGGTGGCGGCGCCGCGCGAACCGCGGTCTGAGCTCGGTCGACATGTTTCACCCGCAGGGGCCGGACTCTTATCGAAGGAGGAGAGTACGCCGTGGCAGCACCGCAGAACTACCTCGCGGTCATCAAGGTCGTCGGCATCGGCGGAGGCGGTGTCAACGCCGTCAACCGGATGATCGAGGTCGGTCTCAAGGGCGTCGAGTTCATCGCGATCAACACCGACGCGCAGGCGCTGCTGATGAGCGACGCCGACGTCAAGCTCGACGTCGGCCGCGAGCTCACCCGCGGCCTCGGCGCCGGCGCCAACCCCGAGGTCGGCCGGCAGGCGGCCGAGGACCACCGCGAGGAGATCGAGGAGGTGCTCAAGGGCGCCGACATGGTCTTCGTCACCGCGGGCGAGGGCGGCGGCACCGGCACCGGCGGCGCGCCGGTCGTGGCGCAGCATCGCGCGCTCGCTCGGCGCGCTCACGATCGGTGTGGTGACCCGTCCGTTCGCCTTCGAGGGCCGTCGCCGCGCCGACGCAGGCCGAGGACGGCATCGACGACGCTGCGCGACGAGGTCGACACCCTCATCGTCATCCCCAACGACCGGCTGCTGTCGATCTCCGACCGCAAGGTCAGCGTCCTCGACGCCTTCAAGTCGCGCCGACCAGGTGCTGCTGTCCGGTGTCTCCGGCATCACCGACCTGATCACCACGCCCGGCCTGATCAACCTCGACTTCGCCGACGTCAAGTCGGTCATGGCCGGCGCCGGTTCTGCGCTGATGGGCATCGGGTCGGCCCGCGGGCGAGGATCGCGCGGTGGCGGCGGCCGAGATGGCCATCTCCAGCCCGCTGCTGGAGGCCTCCATCGACGGCGCGCACGGCGTGCTGCTGTCCGTGGCCGGCGGCTCGGACCTGGGGCTGTTCGAGATCAACGAGGCCGCGCAGCTGGTGGCGGAGGCGGCCCACCCGGAGGCCAACATCATCTTCGGCGCGGTCATCGACGACGCGCTCGGCGACGAGGTCCGGGTGACCGTCATCGCGGCCGGGTTCGACGGCGGCGCGCCGCGGCCGGCCCGGCAGGCCCGTCGTGGCCAAGCCGAGGCGCCGACGCCGGCGCTCCGCGCCCGCCGCCGCGGTGGAGCGGCCATCAACATCAGCACCGCGCCCGCGCCCCGCATCGAACCGGCCGCGCCGAGCGCGAGCCGCGCGCGCCGAATCCGACGCGGCGAGCCGAGCGCGCCGAGACCAACGCGGCGAGCCCGAGCACGTCGACCTCCCGGCGGCGCACGCCGGCTTGCGACGACGAGGTCCCGGTCCGCCGCGAGCCCGTCGTCCCGAAGCGCACGATCGTGTTCGACGATGACGCCGACGAACTCGACGTGCCGGACTTCTTGAAGTAGGGCGTGCTCGCCCTCGGCAGCCTCGACGGCGGCGTCCGCTACGCGTTCACCGACGCGCGCCGGCGGCGTGAGCGCCGCGCCGTTCGACAGCTCAACCTCGGCCGGGCACGTCGGCGACGATCCGGCCGCGGTGGCCGCCAACCGCGGCTGGCGCTCGCGCGGCTGGGCCTCGACCGTCGCGTGTGGTTGGATGCGCCAGGCACGGCGGCGATGTCGCGACCGTCGGCCCGCCGCCCGGCGCCGCAGCGGTCGGCGTGCTGGCGGCCGACGCCGCCGTCACCGCGGTGAGCGGGCTGCCGCTCGCCGTGTTGTCCGCCGACTGCGCGCTCGTCGCTGCTCGCCGACCCGGACGCCGGAGTCGCTCGGCGTGGCGCACTGCCGGCCGGCCAGGGCTGGCGGCCGGCGTGGTGCCGGCGCGGTGACCGCGCTGCGCGACCTCGGCGGCGGGCCGATGCGGGCAGGCCGGATCGGTCCGTCGATGTGCGGGCGGTGCTACGAGGTGCCGCCAGCGATGCGCGGACGAGGTTTGGTCCGCGGTTCCCGCGGCGCGCGGCGACGCAGCCGCGGCGGCCGGCCCGCCATCGACGTCGCCGCGGCGTGACCGCTCAGCTGGCCGACGCGGGCGTCGAGGTGGTGCGCCACGTCGCCGGCTGCACGCGGGAGGACCCCTCGCTGTTCTCCTATCGGCGCGACCGGGTCACCGGACGGATGGCGGGCGATCGTGTGGCGGTCGACATGAGCGCCGCCGGCCGCAGCGGCGCGGCAGCGGGGAGCTGGCTGCCAATCTGCGCGGTCCTGCGCGACCGGATCGCCGCCGCCTGCGCGCGGCGCCGGGCCGCGACCCCGCTGAGCTGACCTTGATCGCGGTGACGAAGACCTTTCCGTCGTCCGACGTCGAGTTGCTGGCTGAGCTCGGCGTCGCCGACATCGGGGAGAACCGCGACCAGGAGGCGGGCGCGAAAGTCGCCGAGCTGACAAAGGCCTGGGGCGAGCCGGCCCAGCGGCGGGTGCGGTGGCACTTCATCGGCGGCCTGCAGACGAACAAGTGCCGGTCGGTCGCCGGCTACGCGCATCTCGTGCACTCGGTCGACCGGCCGCGACTGGTTCACGCGCTCGAGGCGGCCGCCGCCAACCACGCCGAGCCGTTGGGTTGCCTGGTGCAGGTCGACCTCGATCTCGAGCCGAAGCCTGGCCGCTCCGGGGCGTGGGTCGCGGAGGTGCCGGCGATCGCGGACGCGATCGCCGCGTCGTCCGCATTGCAACTGCGGGGGCTGATGGCGGTGGCCCCGCTCGACGAGGACCCGTGGGTGGCCTTTCAACGGCTCGCCGAAGTGACCGCGACGCTGCGGCGCGACCATCCGGAGGCGACCGTCGTCTCCGCCGGCATGAGCGGGGATTTCGAGGCGGCCATCGCGAACGGCGCGACTCACCTGCGTGTCGGAGCCGCCTTACTCGGTTCCCGGCCGCATGCTAGGTAGGGTCCGATCGCAGGATCCGCACCAAAGTGCGAACCACAGTGCGAAGAGACAAGAAACAGCGCGAAGAAAGAGACGAGGAGACACGATGGCCTTCATGCGCAAGGCGGCTGTCTACCTTGGCCTGGTCGAGGACGGCGAAGAGCCTTACGAAGAGCAGTACGACGAGTACGACGCTCCCGCTCCCGCCCACTCCGGCCGCCGAGCGTCCGGCGCCCACGACGCCCACGACACCGCGGTCGACCTCGACTACGGACGACGCGGGCTCGACCACCGCGAGACTCGGCACGAGTCGCGCGAGCGTGGCAGCGGCTATCCGGCCACCCGCTCGGCGTTGGCGACCGCGACCGCGCCCGCGCCGACACCGACCCGGCTGGGTTGGACCGACGGCAGCCCGTCGGTGCGGGTCACCACGTTGCACCCGCGCACGTACAACGAGGCGCGCGCGATCGGCGAGCACTTCCGCGAGGGCACGCCGGTGATCATGAACCTCACCGAGATGGACGACGCGGACGCCAAGCGGCTGGTCGACTTCGCCGCTGGCCTGATCTTCGGCCTTCGTGGCAGCATCGACCGGGTCACTGCAAAAGTGTTCTTGCTGTCGCCGCACAATGTCGAGGTGACCGCTGAGGACAAGCAGCGGCTCGCCGAAGGCGGATTCTTCAATCAGAGCTAGCGCACCCGATCGGGTCTGAGGACGGCCGTTACCCGTGTCAATCTTCTGGCAGGTCGTCTACGACGTCTTGCTGGCGTTCGTGATCGTCATGATCGTGCGCCTGGTTTTCGACTACGTCCAGATGTTCTCCCGCGAATGGCGACCGCGCGGGGGAGTGCTCGTCGTCTTGGAGATCTGCTACTCCATCACCGATCCGCCGCTGCGCACCATGCGCGGCTGGGTTCCCGCGCTGAGGGTGGGCCGCTTCAGCCTCGATATCGCATGGATCACGCTGCTCATCAGCGCGCTGATCCTGATGACCGTGGTGCGGTCCCTATGATCTGTCCTGCGCTGATCTACCCGGACGCCCGACCCAACGCCCCGATCCTGACCGCCCGACGCTCCGACGAGGTGACACGATGCCGCTGACCGCAGAGGACGTGAAGAACAAGGAGTTCACGCACAGCCGATTCAAGGGCGGCTACGACGAGCGGGAAGTCGACGACTTCCTCGACGAGATCGAAGCCGAGCTGACCCGGTTGACGCGCGAGAACGCCGACTTGCGCGCGCGCCTACAGGTCGCCGAACAAGCCGCCCGCCAAGCCGCGGCCGCGCCTCCAGCGGCCGCCAGCGCTTCCGCGCCGGCGGCCGAGCCGCCGCGGCCGGTCGCGCCCGCGCCTGCGGCCGGTGTCGGGGCTGGCCCAGCAGCTGGCCTGGGCGCCGGTATTGGCGCCGGGATCGGCGCCGCCGCGGCCGTCGGAGAGAGCCACCAGCCCCAGGAATCCGCGTTGCGGATGCTCGCGATGGCGCAGAAGACCGCCGACGACACGGTCGCCGAGGCGCGCCGAGACGCCGACAAGCTCCTCGGCGAGGCCCGTGCTAAGGCCGATCAGCTCGAGCGTGAGACTCACGAGCGGCACCGCGCCGTCGTCGGCAGCCTCGACTCCGAGCGGGAGAAGCTCGAGCGCCGCGTGGAGGAGCTGCGCTCGTTCGAGCGCGAGTACCGGGCGCGGTTGAAGTCCTACCTCGAAGGCCAGTTGCGGGATCTCGAGGGCCGTGGCGAAAGCGCGCCGCCGCCGCGTCCGGCAGGAGGCCCGGGCGGGCAGGGAGGGCCAGCTGGGCCGAGTGCACCAGGCGGTCAGAACGGACCCGGCGGACCCGGTGGTCCGACCCCGCCGCCTGCGCCAGGTGCGGGGGGTCCCGGCGCGGGAGCGTCCGGCGCCGGTGGCCCGAGCTCCGGTGGTCCGACGGTTCCCGGGGTGCAGCCGCCGGCGCGGCCAGCGAGCCCGTTCGCGCCGGTCTCCGCACCGCCCGTGCCGGGAGCGCCGCAGCCGCCGGCGTCCGAGCCGCTGGGCGGTGGCGACGGCCCGAGCGGGCCGCCCCGGCAAGCGCCGGCCGGTGGATTCGAGGTCGAAGAGGGTCCCGAGGTCCCGCCGTCGCATGGCTGACGCCCGGCTGATCCACCGGCGTCGTCGGGCGGTTGCCCGGTGCTCGTGATCAAACTGTCCGGAGCGGCGGTCTTCGTGGCCGCCATCCTCGTCGGCGCCGGCCTGCTGCTGACCCGCCCGGCGTTGTACTACGCGGCGATCGGGTTGTCGGGGGCCGCGCTGTTGGCCGTGATCCTCAGCGCGCTCCCGTGCGCCGCCGTCCGCCTCGCTACCCGTAGCGGGCGCAGGCGGGCGCGGACGGGCGTCACGCGCAGCTGTCGGGTGTCGCCGGTGTGGGTTCAGACGCGGCGGCGGAACGGGTCGCGCGCAGGTGGTGCGGCGAGCGACAGCCGGGTGCCGTCCATCGACAGGCCAGTGAGCGCCAGCACGCGGGCCAGGATCGAGGCCGTGGTCTCGCCGAAGGCGACGCCGTCCGCCGTCACCATGGCACGGTAGATCGTTGCGTAGTGCTTGACCGGCGTGTTGTAGCTCCAGTCGACGGAGCCCAGGTGCAGCGCGTGGCCGCGGGTGCCACCGGGACCGTCGAACGCGCCGCTCCAGACCTGCACGCCGGCCGGTCCGGCCGCGAACGTGCCGCCCTGCCCGACGTCGTTGGCGCGGGCCGCGGCGATCAGCTCGCGGGTCTCCCGCTCAGGAAGCACCAGGGCGGGACGCACCTGGCTCGCCAGCGCGGGCACCGCGACGGCGCCCGCACGCAGCGTGACCCCGGGGCTCGGTGGTTGGCCGAAATAGGGTGCGGCAGCCACGTCCACCTCCACTGTCACGGGTCAGCCGGTCGCGTGAGGTTGGCCGTCAGCGATTCAGCCATCTACGCGCCCGCGTTCAGAGGATCGGCTCGTTGACCCCCCTACCTTGACTGGGCCGATCGGGTGGTTCCGTCGCGGTGATCGATTCGGCCGTGCAGCGCCAGCGTGTTACGCCGGCGGTTGCGCGGCTGCCAAGCTTGTCGCCGCGGCGTCGTCGGATGCGGGCGGGAACCGCCGTGGCACCAGCGCCGCGAGCAACACGGCGGTGAGCCCGGAGGCGAGCAGCAGGCCGACGAAGACCGCATGCGTCGATGATTGAAGGGCGGCTGCCAGAAACTCGTGGACGGCGGCCTTCGGGTGGCCGCTGTGCAAGGTGCGGCTCGCCCCGTCGACCGTCGCCGGCACCTCGCCGCGCAGGCCGCTTGGCGCGGACTGCAGCCGATGCAGGAGCACCGAGTTCGTGATCGCCCCAAAGACCGCCGCGCCGACGCTTTGGCCCAAGAATCGGGAGAAGATCGCACCGCCCGTGATGACGCCGCGTTGCGACCAGCCCACGGTCGACTGCAACCCGACGATCAGCGAGGTGGTGATCAACCCGAGACCGGCGCCCATGAGGGCGCTTCCCGCGACGGGCTGGATGACCGGCGCGTGCTCGGAGGTCGAGGCGAACACCAGGCCGGCGCCGATGGCGAACACGCTGCCGACGATGGCCGTGTCGCGAAAGCCGATGCGCAGGTAGAGGTGGCTCGACAGGCTCGACGCGAGCGGCCAGGTGACGCTCATCGTGGCCAAAACGAAGCCGGCCGCGACCGCGTTGAGGCCGAGCACGGACTGCGCCCACGTGGGCAAGAAGGTCGACAACCCGATGACAAGGGTGCCGGCCACCATCGTCGCGGCGTACGAGCCGGCCGTGAGCCGCCGTCCCCACAACCAGGCTGGCATGATCGGTTCAGCCGCGCGTCGCTCGACGATGACGGTGCTGATCGCGGCGCCAGCCGCGACCGCGAAGATGAGCACGCTCGCCGTCGACCACCACGGCCAGGCTGTGCCGCCTTGCAGCAGCCCCAAGATCAGCAGGCCGGCCGCCGCGAGAAGCGTGCCGGCGCCGGCGTAGTCGACGCGGTGCGGTCGGCGTTCGACGCGCTCGTGTAGGCCGCGGACGATCAATGACAGCGCGACGGCGCCCAGCGGCAGGTTGACCAGAAAGATCCACCGCCACGACGCGTATTGCGCGAACACGCCGCCGAGGGCCGGAGCGACGACGGCTGAGACGCCCCACACGCTCGACAGCCAGCCCTGGATGCGGCCGCGCTCTTTGATGTCGTACAGATCGCCGGCGACCGTGTTGACCGTCGCCCCGATCGACCCCGCGCCAAGCCCTTGCAGCGCGCGGAAATGATCAGCGACGCCATGTTCCAGGACGCGGCGGAAAGCGCCGACCCGGTGAGGAACACCAGCACGCCGATCACGAGCACCGGCTTGCGGCCGAAGGTGTCGGCCAGCTTGCCGTACACCGGGATCGTCACGGTCTGCGCCAACAGGTAGATCGAGAACACCCAGCCGACGAGCGAGAAGCCGCCCAGATCGCCGACCACCTGCGGGATCGCCGTCGCGACGATCGTGGTGTCCATGGCCACCAGCGCCATGGTCAGTATCAAGGCGACCAACACCGGGGCGCGGTGGTCGCGCATGATGCCTGGCACGCCTGGCGCCTACTCGCCGGCCGCGCGCAGCCAAACGGTCAGGCCGAGGTCGTCGTCGCGATGCGGCTTGATGTCGGCGTTCGGCCGGACGTCGCTCACCGACACGGCGAGCACCTCGCCGGCGATCGTGTCGCGGTGCGCGCGCAGCGCGGCGGCGAGCGGCTCGGAGTCGGCCCGCCACCACAGCTCGATGCGATCCGTGATCTCCAGGCCGGAGCCTTTGCGCGCGTCTTGGACGAACCGCACGACCTCGCGTGCGAGTCGGGCCGAGCGCAACTCGTCGGTGAGCTCGAGGTCGAGCGCGACCGTCACGCCGGCGTCGCTCGCCACCGCCCAGCCCAGTGTCGGCGTCTCGGTCACGACGACCTCGTCAGCCGACAGCTCCACCCGCTCGCCGTCCACTTCGACGGTGGCGGCGCGCCCGGCCGCCAGGTCGGCGGCGAGGGCAGCGTGGTCGGACGACGCGATTGCCGCCGCCACCGCTTGGGTGTTCTTGCCGAAGCGCCTCCCGAGGGCGCGGAAGTTGGGCTTGACGACCGTCTCGACCACCGTGAGGCCGGCCACGGCGTCGTCGGGCACCACCGTGCGGACGTTGAGCTCGTCGGTCACCTGGTCCTGCAACTCGCGGGGGAGATCCCGCCAGCCGCTGGTGTGCACGAGGGCCCGGCCGAGCGGCTGCCTGGTGCGCACCTTCGACTCGGCGCGGGCGGCCCGGCCCAGTTCGACGAGGCGGCGCACCAACGCCATCTGCTCCGACAGCCGGACGTCGATCAGCGCGTCGTCGGCCGCTGGCCAGTCACACAGGTGCACCGAGTCGGCGGCGCTTGGATCGACGGCCGTGACGAGCACGCGATAGACCTCCTCGGTGATGAACGGGGTGAACGGCGCCATGAGCAGCGTCAGCGTGGTCAGGCACTCGTGCAGGGTGGCGAGAGCCGCCACGTCGCCGTCCCAGAACCGGCGGCGAGACCGCCGCACGTACCAGTTCGACAGGTCGTCGACCAACTGCGCGATGCGCCGCCCGGCACGCGCCGAGTCGAAGTTCTCCAGCGCGTCGTCGACCTCCCGCACGCTCGCGTGCAGCTCGGAGAGCGCCCAGCGGTCGAGCAGCGGCCGGTCGGCGGGCGCCGGCGCGGGAGCGGCGCCTGGCGTCCAGTTGCTCGCATTCGCGTACAGGACAAGGAAAGCCGCGGTGTTCCAATAGGTGAGCAGCACCTTGCGGACGACCTCTTCGAGCGCCTCGTCGCCGATCCGGCGGGACGACCAGGGCGATCCACCCGCGAGCATGTACCAGCGCAGCGCGTCGGCGCCGTGCTTGTCCATCAACGGGATGGGCTCGAGGATGTTGCCGAGGTGCTTGCTCATCTTGCGGCCGTCTTCGGCGAGAATGTGCCCAAGGCACAGCACATTTCGGTACGACGACTCGTCGAAGACGAGCGTGCCGACGGCCATCAGCGTGTAGAACCAGCCGCGCGTTTGGTCGATCGCCTCGCAGATGTAGTCGGCCGGATACGACCGGTCGAACTCCTCGCGGCCCTGATATGGGTAGCCGAACTGGGCGAACGGCATTGAGCCGCTGTCGTACCAGCCGTCGATCACCTCGGGCACGCGGGTCATCGAGGTGCCGCATTCCCGGCAAACCAAGGTGATCTCGTCGACGTACGGCCGGTGCGGGTCAAGGTCGGACAGATCCCGGCCGGCGAGCTCGCCGAGTTCCGCCCGAGATCCCACGCAGGTCAGGTGGTCGTTCTCGCAGCGCCACAAGGGGAGTGGCGTGCCCCAATACCGGTTGCGCGACAGCGCCCAGTCGATGTTGTTGCGCAACCAGTCGCCGTAACGGCCGTTCTTGATCGTGTCTGGATACCAGTTCGTCTTCTGGTTCTCCCGCAGCAGTTCGTCTTTGATCGCGGTCGTGCGGATGTACCAGCTCGGGAGCGCGTAGTAGAGCAACGCGGTGTCGCACCGCCAGCAGTGCGGGTAGCTGTGCTCGTAAGGCGTCAGGCGATACAGCAAGCCACGCGACCGCAGGTCGTCGACGAGCGACTTGTCGGCGGTCTTGAAGAAAACACCGCCGACCAAAGGCAAATCCACGAGAAACGTGCCGTCGGGACGCACCGGATTCACAACGGGCAAGCCGTAGGCGCGGCTGACCGCGAGGTCGTCGGCGCCGAAGGCTGGCGCTTGGTGCACCAGCCCGGTGCCGTCCTCAGTGGTGACGTAGTCGGCGAGGACGACGAAATGCGCGCGCTCGCCGTCGAAGTCGACGAGGTCGAACGGCCGCTGGTACGTCCAGTGTTCCATGTCGCGCCCGGCGAACGACGCGACGATCTCGTGTTCGCGGCGCCCGACGACGTTTTCGACCAGGGGTTCGGCGACGACGAGGGTTTCGGCGCGCGTCCCGTCGTCCAAGGCTTCAAGTCGCACCGCGACGTACGTCACGTCGGGATGCACCGCGACGGCGGTGTTGCTGACCAAGGTCCAGGGTGTTGTCGTCCAGACAAGCAGCGACGCCTCGCCGGCGACCGGGCCGGACGTCAACGGGAAGCGCACGTAGACGCTCGGGTCGGTGACGTTGAGGTAGCCGAGCGACACCTCGTGGTCGGAGAGCGCGGTCCCGCAGCGCGGGCAGTACGGCGCGACGCGGTAGTCCTGCACCAGCAGGCCCTTGTCGAAAATCTGCTTGAGCGACCACCACACGCTCTCGACGTACGAGGTGTCCATCGTGCGGTACGCCTGCGAGAGGTCGACCCAGTAACCCATTCGCTCGGTGAGCTTCTCGAACGCGTCGACGTGCCGCTCGACCGACGCGCGGCACTTGGCGTTGAACTCCGCGATCCCGTAGGCCTCGATGTCTTTCTTGCCGTTGAAGCCGAGTTCCTTCTCGACCTGCAGCTCGACCGGAAGGCCGTGGCAGTCCCAGCCGGCCTTGCGCGGGACGTGGTAGCCCTTCATGGTCTTGAACCTCGGGAAGAGGTCCTTGAAGACGCGCGCCTCGACGTGGTGGGTGCCGGGCATGCCGTTGGCGGTCGGCGGACCTTCGTAGAAGGTCCATTGCGGACGGCCCTGCGACTGCGCGAGAGACCGGTCGAACACGTGTGAGTCGTGCCAGCGGCGCAGCACGTCGTGCTCGAGCGCGGGCAGGTCGACCTGCGTTGGGAGCGGGCGGAACGGCATCACGACCTCCGTCGTCGGCGCGGCCGATGTGGCCGGTTGCTTTCGGCGAAGGGACGAGGCTGGGAGCCCCGCGGTACCACCCTCCTTGGACCAGGCGAGCCTGACCCCACTCTTGCCGTGCGTGCCGGATCTACTGGGCGGCGCGGCGCTGGCCGCGTGCCGTTCTCCCGGCGGCTCCGGGGTGATCTTCGCCGCGCGCACCGCCCCGGGCTCACACCGTCCCCGGGTCGCTTGGGCTTGCGTGCGCGGTTACTCGTCCCCTTCGACGCCTCTCGCGGTTCGTCAGTCTACGGGAGCCCGGCCGGACAAACCTGCGAGTAGCGGCCAAGGCGCCGGTGGCGTTCACCGACGGCGTGACAACGGCGCTGGTGTGCGCGGCGATCGCGGTCGCGGCCGTCGCGGTGGCGATGCTGCTAGGCAAGCGCGTGTCAGTCAGGCAGCAAGCCTCGGCCGGCGAGGTCCCGGCGCAACTGCTCGGGTGACTCGAAGTGAATCGCGTCGAAGCCGGCTTCGGCCGCGGCCGCGATGTTCTTGGGGGAGTCGTCGATGAACACGGCGCGCGCCGGGTCCACATCATGGCGCTGCGCGACGAGGTCGAAGATCGCGCGGTCGGGCTTGATCAGGCCCACCGCGCCGGAGATCAGCACGCCGTCGAAGTCATCGAGGAACGTCATCCGGCGCCGCGCCCGTGGGAACGTCTCGGCCGACCAGTTCGACAGCGCGACCAGCCGGACGCCGCCGCCCTTCAGCTCCTGGGCGATGCGCACCGTGCCGTCGATCGGTTGGCCGAGCATTTCGTCCCACCGGCCGTAGTACGCCTCGATCAACTCGGCCTGCTCGGGGTGCCTCGCGACCAGGATCGCCGTCGCCTCGGCGAGGGTCCGCCCGCGGTCCTGCTCGGCGTTCCACTCGGGAGTGCAGACCTCCGCCAGGAACCGCTCCATGTCGGCCTCGGCCTCGGGACCGGTGAAGATCGTCCGGTAGACGTGGCGCGGGTCCCACTCGATCAGGACGCCGCCGAGATCGAAGACGACGGTGTCGATCGCGTTCTGGCTCACCCGCCCGAGACTAGCTTGGACGACGTGCCGCCCAACGCCCCGCTGACCGTCGCGATCCGCGTCGCTCCGGCGTCGTCGCGCACCTCGGTGGGCGGACGGCGCGGGGACGCGCTCGTCGTCCGCGTCACGCAAGCGGCGGTCGACGGGCGGGCGACGGAGGCGGCGTTGGCCGCGGTGGCGGAGGCTTTGGGTGTGCGGCGCGGCGACGTCCGGCTGCTACGCGGGGCGACGTCGCGCGACAAGGTCGTGGCGATCGACGATGCCACCTCGGAGGTCGGCTCGAGGCTTGTCGAGCTCCTCGATCGCTGACCGTCTTGGCGCCGACCCGGTGACGTCTTCTGTCGCTCAGCCCCGGCAAGCGTCAGCCGTACCGAAGCGCGCTTGAGGAGTGATCCAGACTCGGGGGCTTACGCGGAAGAATCCGACGGCGCGCCTGGTTGCTCAGCGCGCGAACGGGACCTATCCTCGCCTGACTTGGTCGGCGATCATGATCGAGGACGCTCTAGGGAGCATCAGATGCCTACAAAGCGCCGTGACGGCGGAGCAGCACGCCGGGCAGCGAGCAAGAAAGCGTCCGCAGGGCGCGCTTCCGCTGGATCGCGCGCGTCGGCGGCGCCGGCCAAGAAGGCGCCGGCCAAGAAGGCGGCTAAGAAGCCATCCCCGGCGAAAGCATCCGCGAAGAAGGCGGCGAAAGCGACGACGAAGAAGGCCGCACCGGGTAAGCCGACGACGAAAGTCGCAGCCAAGAACACCGCAGCAAAGAAGGCAGCCGTCGTGAAGAAGGTCGCACCGGCCAAGAAGGCCGTCGCGAAGAAGACTGCACCCGCCAAGAAGAGCGCGCCCGCCGAGAAGGCCGTGCCGGCGAAGAAGAGCGCGCCCGCCAAGACGGCCACCGCGATCAGAAAGGCGCCGGCGAAGAAGGGCGCTCCGGTGAAGAAGTCGCCGGCCAAGTCGGCTGCGAAGGCACCGGCGAAGTCACCGGCGAAGGCCGCGCCAGCCAAGGCAGCTGCCAAGAAGGCCACGTCCGCCAAGTCCACCTCCGGAAAGAACGCCGGCCCGACGAAGTCCGCAGCACCGAACAACGCCGTGCCGAACAGGAGCGCGCCAAGCAAGAGCGCGCCGGCGAGCAAGGCGCCCGCGACGAAGACGTCGACACCGGCGCAGCCGAAGTCGGCCGCACCAGCTAAGGCAGCGCCCGCCAAGGCCGCGCCCGCCAAGGCCGCGCCCGCCAAGGCCGCACCCGCCAAGGCCGCACCCGCCAAGAAGGCGCCGGCGAAGGCATCCCTTGGGAAGACGTCCCCGACGAAGGCCGCGCCGGCTGGCAGCGCCGCGCCCCTCCCGGCGTCCGCACCCCGTCAGGCAACGCCCGTGCCGTCCGCGCCGGTCATCCAGGAGGACCCGTGGACCGACGCTGAGCTGAACGCGATCCGGGCGGAACTGCAATCGGAGGTCGACCGGCTGCGCGGCGAGATCGAGACCGCGGAGTCCGATCTTGCCGACCGGCTGCGCGATGGCGGTGACGGCGCGGGTGACGATCAGGCCGACGCCGGCACCAAGACGTTCGAGCGCGAGCACGAGATGTCGCTGGCCAACAACGCGCGCGACCTGCTCGTCCAAACCCAGCACGCGCTCGCTCGGATCGAGACCGGCACGTACGGGCGTTGCGAGAACTGCGGCAATCCGATCGGCAAGCTTCGACTTCAGGCCAATCCTCGTGCGACCCTGTGTGTGTCATGCAAACAACGCGAGGAACGTCGCTAGCGGCGCAGTCCGACGGCGAGGCGATCCGGCAGGCGCAGCGCAGGCGGCACGTCGGGGTTCTGATCGGGGTCGCGATCTTGGTGATCGCGCTCGACGTGATCTCCAAGGTGATAGTCGTCGCGAAGCTGTCCGACCGCGCGCCGGTCCGGCTGCTCGGCGGTTTGATCAAGTTCGAGGAGACCCGCAACTCGGGCGCGGCCTTCAGCATCGGCGGCGGCGCCACGTTCCTATTCGCGATCGTGGCGATCGCCGTCATCGTGGTGATTCTGCGCACCGCCCGACGCCTCTACAGCGGGCCCTGGGCGATCGTGCTCGGAATGCTGCTCGGAGGCGCAACCGGCAACCTCATCGACCGGTTGGTCCGCTCGCCTGGCGTGTTCCGTGGCGAGGTCGTCGACTGGATCCGCCTCCCGCACTTCGCCGTCTTCAACCTGGCCGACTCCGCGATCACCATCGGCGGCGTCCTCGCCGTCCTTCTCGCGCTGCTTGGTCGCCAAATTGACGGCTCTCGGGTGTCCTACAAGTCGGACGCCGGCGCGGCCGCGCCGGGCGCCGTCGGTTCGACCGGCGGCGTTGGCCGCGACAGCGTTCGCGACGACAGCGTTCGCGACGACAGCGTTCGCGACGCAGCGTGCGCGACGACGACGCCGGGTGAGCGCGCCGTCGACGGCCGGGCCCGACTTTCGCTCGTTGCCGGTGCCCGAGGGGCTCGACGGCGAGCGGCTGGACGCCGCGCTGGCCCGGCTCTTCGGCTTCTCGCGCACCCGCGCGGCTGAACTCATCGGCGACGGCCGGGTGCGACTCGACGGCGCCGCGACGGCCAAGTCCGACCGGGTGAGCGCCGGCGCGCTGCTCGAGATCGAGTTGCCGGCGAGCGCGCCGGCGGGTCCGCTGATCGCGCCGACGCCCGTCGCCGGCCTGGTCGTCGTCCATGACGACGTCGACATCGTGGTCGTCGACAAGCCGGTCGGCGTGGCCGCGCATCCGACACCCGGCTGGGACGGCCCGACCGTGGTCGGGGCCCTGGTCGCGGCCGGCTACCGGGTTTCGACGTCCGGTGCGGAAGAGCGGCAAGGCGTCGTGCATCGGCTCGACGTGGGCACGAGCGGGTTGATGGTGGTGGCGAAAAGCGAGCGGGCGTACACCGTGTTGAAGCAGGCGTTTCGCGATCGCACCGTGGACAAGACGTACCACGCGCTCGTGCAGGGCCACCCGGATCCGGCGCGCGGCACGATCGACGCGCCCATCGACCGGCATCCGGTGCACGATCACAAGTTCGCGGTGGTCGCCGGCGGACGGCCCAGCATCACCCATTACGAGACCGTCGAGGCGCACGCGGCGGCGAGCCTGCTGGAGATCAAACTGGAGACCGGGCGCACGCATCAGATCCGGGTGCACATGGCGGCGGTCAGGCACCCCTGCGTTGGCGACCTGACGTACGGCGCAGACCCGGCGTTGGCGTCCCGTCTCGGCCTGAGGCGGCAATGGCTGCACGCGGCTCGGCTCGGCTTCGCGCACCCCGCCGACGGCCGCCAGGTGGAGTTCGCCTCGAGCTATCCCGACGATCTGGCGCGCGCGCTCGCCGTCGTCCGGGAAGGGATGTGACGTGGACAGCGTCGAGCTTCGCGTCGAAACCGGGTCGGACCTGGTCAGCGACGTCACCGCGGAAGTGGCGAACTTCTGCCGTGGTCGCGGCGACGGACTGCTGAGCGTGTTCACGCCACACGCGACCGCGGGTGTGGCGCTGATCGAGACCGGCTCGGGCACCGAGGACGACCTGGCCGAGACCATCGACCGGGTGTGGCCGCGCGACCTCCGCTACGCCCACGCGCACGGTTCGCGCGGACACGGCCGCGACCACGTGTTGCCCGCGTTCGTCTCGCCGTCGCTGGTGCTGCCGGTGTTCGGAGGTCAGCCCGCGCTCGGCACCTGGCAAAGCGTCGTGGTGGTCGACAGCAACGCCGACAACCGGGTGCGCGCGGTCCGGCTGACGTTCCTCGCTGGCTGACGTTCCTCGCCAGCCCGGAGCGGGGCGCGCACACCACGCCACGCCATGCCCGGGGTGGCCGCGCCCGTCCACCGCGGGCTGCTGACTAGGCTGCCGCTGCAACGGCGCGTGCGACGACGCGCGGACGGCGAAGGAGGAGCCACGGTGACCGACGTCCTCGACACGCTCGACGTGCTGGCGATCGCCCGCGAGCAGGTGCTCGCCCGCGGGGAACGGCTCACCGAAGCCGACCTGGTCCGAATCCTCGACCTGCCCGATGACCGGGTGCCCGAGTTGCTGCAGCTCGCGCACGACGTCCGGATGCGCTGGTGCGGCCCGGAGGTCGAGGTCGAGGGCATCGTCTCGGTCAAGACCGGCGGCTGCCCCGAGGACTGCCACTTCTGCTCGCAGTCCGGCCGGTTCGACTCGCCGGTGCGCGCGGCATGGCTCGACGTCGCCGAACTGGTCGAGGCGGCCAAGGAAACCGCCAAGACGGGCGCGACCGAGTTCTGCATCGTCGCCGCCGTGCGTGGCCCCGACGACAGGCTCATGGACCAGGTGCGCGACGGCGTCAAAGCCATCCGCGACGCCGTCGACATCAACATCGCCTGCTCGCTCGGCATGCTCACCCAGGAGCAGGTCGACGAGCTCGCCGCGATGGGGGTGCACCGCTACAACCACAACCTCGAGACCGCCCGCTCGCACTTCCCGAACGTGGTCACCACCCACACCTGGGAGGAGCGCTGGGAGACGCTGCGCATGGTCGGCGCGGCCGGTATGGAGGTGTGCTGCGGCGGCATCGTCGGCATGGGCGAGACCCGCGCCCAGCGCGCCGAATTCGCCGCCCAGCTGGCAGAATTGCAGCCCGACGAGGTGCCGCTGAACTTCCTCAACCCGCGTCCCGGAACGCCGTTCGGCGACCTGCCGGTGCTCGACGCGAAGGAGGCCCTGCGCACGATTGCGATGTTCCGGCTCGCGTTGCCGCGCGCGATTTTGCGCTACGCCGGCGGGCGCGAGATCACTCTCGGCGACCTCGGCACCCGCGAGGGACTGCTCGGCGGTGTCAACGCCGTCATCGTCGGCAATTACCTCACGACGTTGGGTCGCGAGCCGGCGGACGACCTCGCGCTGCTCGCCGAGCTTTCCATGCCGGTCAAGGCGTTGTCCGCCACGCTGTGAACGCTGCTCTCGGCTTCTGCGACCGTTGCGGCAAGGCGAAGACCGCTTCGCCGGACGACGATCACGCCGCGTGCGCGACCGCCCGTGCCCTTGAGCCGCCACGGTACTGCGTTGAATGCGGACGACGACTGATCGTGCAGGTGGTGCCGCGCGGTTACTCCGCCCGATGCTCCCAACACGGAGAAGTCGCGTGAGCGAGTTGCTGGATTTCGACCGCGCGCATGTCTGGCATCCGTACGCGTCGATGACGTCGCCCGGACCGACTCAGCTCGTGACGTCGGCGAAAGGCGTCAGATTGAGGCTTTTGGACGGCCGCGAGGTCATCGACGCGATGTCGTCGTGGTGGTGCGCGATCCACGGCTACCGTCACCCGACCCTCGACGCCGCGGCGAAAACCCAGCTCGATCGGATGAGCCACGTGATGTTCGGTGGACTCACCCACGAGCCCGCGATTCGACTCGCCCAGCGGCTGATCGAGTGGACGCCGCCGCCGTTGCAGCAGGTGTTCTTCGCCGACTCCGGATCGGTCTCGGTCGAGGTCGCGATCAAAATGTGCCTGCAATACCAAAGAAGTCGCGGACGCCGGAACCGCCTGTTCACGATTCGCGGCGGCTATCACGGCGACACCTTCGCCGCGATGAGCGTGTGCGACCCGGTCGACGGGATGCATCAGTTGTTCAGCGGCGCGTTGGCGGAGCAAGTGTTCGGGCCGAAGCCGCCGGCCGGGCTGGACGCCGACATCTCCGAATGGGCTCGCGCGACAGCCTCGCTCGTCGACGCGCACGCCGACGAACTCGCGGCGATCATCGTCGAACCGGTGCTGCAAGGCGCGGGCGGGATGCGCGTCTATCCCCCAGAATGCCTGCGCGTGTTACGGAATCTCGCCGACGAGCACGGGCTGCTTCTCGTGTTCGACGAGATCGCCACTGGCTTCGGTCGCACGGGCGAGCTCTTCGCGATGCACCATGCAGGCGTCGTGCCGGACATCATGTGCGTCGGGAAGGCCCTGACGGGCGGCTACCTGACGCTGGCAGCCGTTCTTTGCACCACCGAGGTCGCGCGCGGCGTGTCGGACGGCGAAGGGGGCGCGCTGATGCACGGACCCACCTTCATGGCGAACCCGCTGGCCTGCGCTGTCGCGCTCGCGAACCTCGATCTGCTCTTGGACAACGACTGGCGCACGAATGTGAAGCGGATCGAGGCGCGGCTCGTCGAAGGGCTCGCCCCGTGCGCGTCGCTGCCGGGTGTGGCCGACGTGAGGGTGCTCGGCGCCGTGGGCGTCGTCCAAACTCGGGAGAAGTTCGACATCGAGACAGCTGCGGCAACGGCACTCGAGCACGGCGTGTGGATCCGACCATTTCGCGACCTTATTTACACGATGCCGCCGTACATCTGCACCGACGGCGAGGTCGGCGCCGTCACGGACGCGATCCGCGCCGCGGTGGAAAGGGTCGCCTGTTGATGACCATGGCAAGCGAGCACTCCCTGCTGTTCACGGACTGGAACGCCGCGCCGCGCGCGTCGGTGCAGCAGGTCGGCGGCCACTGGCTGGTGTCAAGCAACGTCCTCGCCAGGCGGGTGTTGGCCGACCCGGCGACGTTCGCGCCCGACAACGCGCTGGACGCCGTGACACCGATGTCGACGAAGGCGTTGCGCGTCCTGGCGTCGTACGAGTTTCGGTTGCCGCACACGCTGGCCAACAACGGCTCCTCCTCCCACGCGGGCATCCGCTCGGTGGTCGCCGAGTTCTTGCAGCCGAGCCGGGTGGCGGAGCAACGTCCGTTCGTGTCGAAACTCGTGCGCGGCGACGTCGCCCGCGCCGCCGCCGTGCTGGCCGAGGGTGCGCAGGTGGATCTGCACGCCGAGATATCGCACGCGTTGCCGCTCGTCGTGCTGAGCCGCCTGATCGCGCTGCCCGACGACGAGATCGGTGCTGTGAAGGAGTTTTCCGCGGCGGCGCTCGAGCTGTTTTGGTCTCCGCTCGACGACGGCCGGCAACTCGAGCTGGCGCACGTCGTCGGCCGCTACCACACTCGTTTAAGGGAATTCGCGCGAACCGGGCCTGGGCTGGCCGCCACGTTGCGCTCGCATTACGCCGACAACAACCTCGACGAGGACGACGTCGTCGCGGTGCTGTTCTTCCTGCTTGTCGCCGGGCAGGAGACGACGTCGCAGTTCCTCACCGCGCTCATGCGGCGGTTGGTCGAGACACCAGCGGTCGCCTCGGCCGTTGTCAGTGGCGCGGCTTCGTCGTCCGATGTGGTGGCGGAGGCGTTGCGCACCGACACCTCCGTCGTGACCTGGCGACGCGTGACAACGCGCGCCACCGAGTTGGACGGCGTCCCAATTCCGGCCGGCGCTTCAGTGGTGCTGCGGCTCGCGGCCGCCGGGCGGGACGGCGCCATCGTCGCCGAGCCTCATGCGTTCGCGCCTGGACAGCGCGGTTCTCGCCGACATCTCGCCTTCGGCGCGGGGCTGCATCGCTGCCTTGGCGCGCACCTCGCCACCATGGAGGCCGAGGTGGTGGTCGAGGAGGCCGCCGCGATGCTGGCCGGATGCCGTGTCGTGCGGGCGCCGCGGCACGCCGAGAACCTGTCGTTCCGGATGCCCGACGCGCTGATCGTGGCGCGTCGACCGTAGCGCGGCCGCGTGGCGGCTTGACTCCGTGGCGCCAGCGCACATCTCGGCCTCGGCGTGACCGAGGCCGAGCGGAGCCACCTCAGCACCGTCGAGATCCGCGGGATCCTCCGCGCGCAGATCGCCGAACGCGACGTCGAGGCGGTCGTTACGACGCACTCGGAGAAACCAATGCGGCGGGCCGCCTTCGCCGCGAGGCCGACGCGCTGCGGAGACACCTCAGCGACTGACGAACCCTCAGCGCGCCCACGCTTCCACCGACGTCGTGACGGGCGCGCCACTGCGCAGGGACTCGCCAATCGCCAGCCCGATCAAATGGTCTTGGCAGCCGTCGGCCAGCGGATACGGCGCCGGACCCTCACCGCGACACCACAACGCCATCTGCGTGAGCAGCGCCGTCACCGCGAGGTCGTCCTCGGAAAATCGCGATCCCGCATACGAGTTGCGCCATACCACGCGGCCGTCGAAGCTGATGTGCTCGACGTCGAATCCCTCGAGGTTCAAATCGACGCCGAGCCGACGGCGCGTCAACACGGACTCCACCGGCGTGCGCGCGTCGACGAGCCGCACCACCGAATCGTCGACGATTTCCCCAAGCGCGCCGCGGATGACGATTCGCCTTGCCCGCAAGGGATTCCACCATTGGTTGTCGGTGAAGTCGTACAACCCCATGCGCCCGTCGCCGAAATCGATGGTGGCGATCGTCGTCGCCCGAGCGTGTGGTGACAGATCTCCGGTCCAGCCATCCTTGCCCAACGGATCCGCCAATGGTGCGGTGAAGGCCTGTGCCGAGACGTTGGCGGGGGTGAACCCGACGTCGAGCATGCCGCGCATCATCGACGTCGCGTGGTAAAGGTGCGTCGATGAGATCTGCACCGACGTCACGTCACCGATCACGCCCTGCCGCAACACCGCGAGTCGCGCGGCGTGCATCGGCATCAGCAGATACTGCTCCGCCACCTGCACCAGACCGCTCGGACCGACGGCCGACCACAAGTCGCGCATGCCGTCGAGGTCGGGTGCCGGGGGAGTCTCGACCAGAACGGGAATCTCTAGCGCCACAAGGTCTTTCACCGTCTGCGGAGCGGCGTCCCACGACACCGCGGGAATCACGAACTCAGGCGTCGTCGCGCGCACCAACTCCGACGACGAGCGGAACGTCGGGACTCCCCACGCCGCTGTGAGCGCGGCGCCTTTGTCGGCTGATCGCGTCACAACGCCCGACACGGTGAAATGTTCGGGCGCCATCTTCGCCAGCCGCAGGAAGAACTCCGCGCGCCAACCGCCGCCGACCACTCCGAACACCGCAGGTTTTGCCATTCTCAGCCTCACAACGCCAGAGTCATCAACGAGTCTGCTTGCCAATTGCCGTACAACTCAGCCGCCAACCATCCGGGTGCCGCGCGACGGAATTCATCGGCAGCAAGCGATCCTGCGCCTGCTGGCAACACACCCGACAACGCAGGCAAATCGCGCAAGTTCGTGCGATGCACAAGCTCCGGCGACGCGGGCCACGAGCCCAGCACGAGCCGATGCTCGACGCCCCGCTCGTCCAACGCTTGTCGGGTCAGCGCCGTGTGATTCAGCGTTCCAAGGTCGGGTCGTGCCACCAGAATCGCCGAAGCGCCAACTGAAACCGCGAGGTCGGCGATCGTCCAGTCAGCTGAACCCAGCGACACGAGCAGACCTCCGGCGCCTTCGATCAGCACCACATCGTGCTGCGCGGCCAGTGATGTGACGACGCCGAGCACCGACCCGAGAGCAAGCCTCGGCAATCCCGCTACCCGCGCCGCGGTTGAGGGCGCCAGCGGGTCGGGGTAGCTGAACAGCGTCATGGACGACGCGGGCGCGGCCAGCCGCGCCACGACGTCCGCGTCTGGTTCCTCGCCAGAGGCGGCGTCGGTCTGGCACGGTTTCACCACCGCGACGCGCAACCCGGACGACGTGGCGGCGGCGGCGATCGCGGCGGTCACGATCGTCTTCCCGACCCCGGTGTCGGTGCCCGTCACGACGACCGGTCCACGCAGCGCCGTCATGGCGCCGCCGCGACGACGACGTCGAGCGCGCGATCGAAGTCGGACGGCGCCACCCCGGCGTTGACGGTGAGCCGCAGCCGCGACGTCGCGTCGGGCGTCGAGGGCGGCCGGAAACACCCGACGGCGACGCCCTTGTCTCGACAGGCCTGCGCCCAGGCGACGGCCGAGTCGGCCGAAGGCGCGGCGACCGACAGCACCCCCGCGGCCGGCTCGTGCGCCGCCAGACCCGCGCCGCGCAGCGATTCGAACGCCTGCCGCGCCCGAGCCCGCAGCAACGCACGGGCATCGTCCGCGACGCGCGCTAGCTCGACTCCCGCGAGCGCGCCCGCCGCGACGCTCGGCGGCAACGCCGTGTCATAGACGAACGTGCGACCGGTGTCGACCAGGTGCCGGCGCAGCGCGGCCGGCCCGGCCACGAACCCGCCCGCCCCGCCCACCGCCTTCGACAGAGTCGCCGTCACCACGACGTCCGGCTCGCCGGCCAGCCCGGCGTCGACGACCGCCCCCGCGCCGCGCGGGCCGAGCACGCCGAGCGCGTGCGCGTCGTCGACGAGCAGCAGAGCGCCGGCCTCCCGGCAGGCTGCGTGCAGGTCGCGCAGTGGCGAGAGGTCGCCGTCCACCGAGAAGACTGACTCGGTCACCACGACCAGAGGCGATCCGCCGTGCCGGGCGAGGCCGGCGCGCAGCGCGGCGACGTCCGAGTGCTCGAAGCGTTCGACCCGCGCGCCGGCCAGCGCGCAACCGTCGTGAAGTGACGCGTGCGCGTGGGCGTCGATGAGCACGACGCCGCGCGGGGCGACGAGCGCGCCGATAGCGCCGAGATTGGCGAGGTAGCCGGAGGAGAACACGGTGACGGCGGGCTGGCGGACCCAATCGCCGAGTCCGGCTTCGAGTCGCGCGTGAGCGTCGGTGGAGCCGCGCACCAGCCGGGATCCGGTCGCGCCGAGGCCGTACTCGCGCAGCGCCCGCGTCGCGGCGGCGATCACGTCGGGATGGCGGGCGAGGCCGAGGTAGTCGTTTCCTGCCAGATCGATCACATCATCGCGGGGCCCGCGGGCGCGCAGCTCTCGGGTCAGGCCGGCGGTCGCGCGCAGCGACGCGCGCCGCTCAAGTCTGCGCAGCCAGTCCTGCGGGTCCGCCACGCCGCCCGATGCTGCCATGTTCGTGTCAGACCCGATCCGTAGGGTCGAACCGCGTTAGAGTTCGGGTTCGCAAGGCCGACTTCCCCCGGGCCCTCGCACGACAGCAACAACCGCGCGTCGCGGTGATGACGTTGATCGAGTTTGATCACGTCGATCGCTCGGCGCGCACCGACGGGAGGCCGGGTAGGCATGGCAGGCGGGGCAGCAATCAGCGACTCGTTCGTCCACCTGCACGTGCACACCGAGTACTCCATGCTCGACGGCGCCGCCCGGCTCGAAGGACCTGTTCGCCGAGGCCGCGCGCATGGGCATGCCGGCGCTGGCGATGACCGACCACGGCAACGTCTTCGGCGCCTACGACTTCTGCAAGCAGGCCAAGCGCCGCCGGGCATCAAGCCGATCATCGGCATGGAGGGCTACCTCGCGCCCGGCAGCCGGCTTCGACCGCAAGCGCGTCGCGCTGGGGCGCCGGCGGTGGACGACGACTCCGGCGGAGGTGTACACCCACATGACGCTGCTCGCCGAAGACACCGAGGGCATGCACAACCTGTTCCGGCTGGCGTGCCTCGGCCAGCCTCGAGGGCTACTACTACAAGCCCCGCATGGACCGCGAGCTGCTCGCAGACCTACGCCAAGGGCGTCATCGCCACCACCGGGTGCCCGTCCGGCGAGATCCAGACCGGCTCCTGCGGATGGGCCAGTACGACGGCGGCCAAGCAGGCTGCCGCCGACTACCGCGACATCTTCGGCGCGGGAGAACTTCTTCTGCGAGCTGATGGACCACGGCATCGACATCGAGCGGCGGCACCGTGACGACCTGATCAAGCTCGCCAAGGAGCTGGGCCTCCCGTTCGTCGCCACCAACGACCTGCACTACACCTACGCCGAGGACTGCGGAGGCGCACGAGGTGCTGCTCTGCGTGCAGTCCGGCAAGACCCTGGCCGACCCCAACCGGTTCAAGTTCGACGCGCGCGACTTCTACCTCAAGAGCGCCGCAGGAGATGCGCGAGCTGTGGCGCGAGTTCCCGGAGGCGTGCGACAACACGCTGCTCATCGCCGAGCGGTGCGACGTCGACGTTCGCCGAGGGCGCCAACCTCATGCCGCAGTTCCCGGTGCCTGCGGGCGAGACCGAGGAGTCCTGGCTGCGGAAGGAGGTGGAGGCGGGGCTGCGCAGCGCTTCCCCGGCGGCGTCCCCGACGAACACCGGCGCAGGCCGACTACGAGCTCGGCGTCATCCTGCCAGATGGGCTTCCCCGGCTACTTCCTCGTGGTCGCCGACCTGTGCAGTACGCCCAGGACAACGGCATCCGGGTCGGGCCGGGCCGCGGCTCGCGCGGCCGGCTCGATGGTCGCCTACGCGCTTGGAATCACCGAGCTCGACCCGATCGAGCACAAGCTGCTGTTCGAGCGGTTCCTCAACCCCGAGCGCATCTCGATGCCCGACATCGACCTGGACTTCGACGAGCGCCGGCGCGGCGACATGATCCGCTACGCCACCGAGAAGTACGGCGAGGAGCGGGTCGCGCAGATCATCACCTACGGCACGATCAAGGCCAAGCAGGCGGTCAAGGACTCCGCGCGCGTGCTCGGCTACCCGTTCTCGACGTCGGCGACCAGATCACCAAGGTGATGCCGCCGGCGGTGATGGGCAAGGACATCCCGCTGGCCGGCATCTTCGACCCGACACACCCGCGCTACGCCGAGGCGGGCGAGTTCCGCGCGCTGTACGAGGCGGACCCCGACGTGCAAGCAGGTCGTCGACACCGCCCGCGGTCTCGAAGGGCTGAAGCGGCAGTGGGGCGTGCACGCGGCCGGCGTGATCCTGTGCCGCGAGCCGCTGCTCGACGTCATCCCGATCCAGCGCCGCGAGCAGGACGGCGCGATCATCACCCAGTTCGACATGGGCGCCTGCGAGACGCTCGGGCTGCTGAAGATGGACTTCCTCGGGCTGCGCAACCTCACCGTCCTCGACGACTGCCTGGCCGACATCGAGGAGAACCGCGGCGAGGGGGTCGTGCTCGAGTAACTCGCCGCTCGACGACCGGCCGACCTACGAGCTGCTGGCCCGCGGCGACACGCTCGGCGTGTTCCAGCTCGACGGCGGGCCGATGCGCTCGCTGCTGCGGTCGATGCAGCCGGACAACTTCGAGGACATCTCCGCCGTCCTCGCGCTCTACCGGCCCGGACCGATGGGCGCCAACGCGCACAACGACTACGCCGACCGCAAGAACGGCCGCAAGCCGGTCGTGCCGATCCACCCCGAGCTCGCCGAGCCGCTGGGCGAGATCCTCGACGACACCTACGGCCTGATCGTCTACCAGGAGCAGGTCATGGCGATCGCCCAGAAGCTCGCCGGCTACATCGCTCGGCCAGGCCGACCTGCTGCGCCGCGCGATGGGCAAGAAGAAGAAGGAGATCCTCGACAAGGAGTACGTGCCGTTCGCGGACGGCATGCGCGGCGAACGGCTACTGCGAAGCGGCGCGTCAAGACGCTCTGGGACATCCTCGTCCCGTTCTCCGACTACGCGTTCAACAAGGCGCACACCGCCGGCTACGGCCTGGTCTCCTACTGGACGGCGTACCTCAAGGCCAACTACCCGGCCGAGTACATGGCCGCCCTGCTCACCCGCGTCAAGGACGACAAGGACAAGTCGGCGCTGCTACCTGCACGAGTGCCGGCGGATGGGCATCAAGGTGCTGCCGCCGGACGTCAACGACTCCGACTCCGACTTCACGCCGCGCGGCACCGACATCCGGTTCGGCCTGTCGGCGATCCGCAACGTCGGCGAGAACGTCGTCGCGCTCGATCATCGCGACCCGCACGGAGCAAGGGCCGGTTCGCCGACTTCGCCGACTTCCTCGCAAGGTCGAGCCGGTCGCCTGCAACAAGAAGGTCGTCGAGTCGCTGATCAAGGCCGGCGCCTTCGACTCGCTCGGGCACACCCGGCGCGGGCTGCTGCTCGTGCACGCCGACGCCATCGACGCCGCATGGAGACCAAGCGCGCCGAGGCGATCGGCCAGTTCGACCTGTTCGGCGGCGACGGACGACGAGGGCGACGGGCGCCGGCCTCGGCTTCGACGTCGCGATCCCGTCGGGGGAGTGGGAGAAGGCCACCCTGCTCGCCTACGAGCGCGAGATGCTCGGGCTCTACGTCTCCGACCATCCGCTGTTCGGCGTCGAGCACGTGCTGGCGCGGCTGCGTCGACTGCTCGGTCGCCGCGCTGACCGCCGACGACCGCGGTCGACGGGCAGATCGTCACCGTCGGCGGCATCCGTCGTCGGGCCTCAGCGCAAGATGACCAAGCAGGGCGACCCGTGGGCGATGGCCACGCTCGAGGACCTCGAGGGCGCCATCGAGGTGATGTTCTTCCCGCCGACCTACGCGCAGTGCGCGCATCCACCTCGCCGAGGACGCGGTCGTCGTCGTCGCGGCCGGCTCGACAAGCGCGAGGACGTGCCGCAGCTCATCGCGATGGAGCGTCAGCATGCCGGACCTGGCCGACGCGGCCCCGCGGGCCGGTCGTCGTCTCGCTGCCGGCGCCGCGGTGCACGCCGCCGGTCGTCGAGCGGCTCAAGGAGGTGCTGGCGACCCATCCCGGCACCACCGAGGTGCAGCTGCAGGTGCGCCGGCGCCCGCACGACGACGCTGCGGCTCGACGACGGCTGCGGGTCAGGCCACGCCCGCGCTCATGGCCGACCTCAAGGCGCTGCTCGGGCCGTCCTGCCTCGTCGGCGCGTAGCCGTCCTCGCACGTCCGGCCGCCGAAGGGCCGTCAGGGCGCTGCCGGGCGGCCCGCACCCGAAGAGCGATGACCGCGGGTGAACCGAGGTGGAGACGGATGTGCGGCCGCCCGGCGCGCAACCCGGTCTCGCCTTCGCGCACCGGCTGGACGAAGACCTACGCCGGGCGTAGGTGCCGGCGACCGGTGCGCGCCAGCGCTGGCGTCGACCTCGACGTCGGCGCCGGTGAGGTCTTCGGGCTGCTCGGCCCCAACGGCGCCGGCAAGACGACGCTCGTGCGGCAGCTGGTCGGCCTGGTCCGGCCGGACGCCGGCAGCATCGAGCTCTTCGGCCGCGACGTCGTGGCGGCGACCCCGGCGTCGGCCGCGGATCCACGTGCCTACCTCGCGCAGGACGAGCACGGCGCTCGCCGAGCTGCCCGTCGTCCGCGCTCGGCGACCACCGCCCGGCTGCGCGGGCTTGTCCGACGGCGGCCGCCGCGCCGACCGCGACGCGCTCCTCGACGAGCTGGGGCTCGCGCCGCTCGCCCGACCGGCCGCTCGGCCCGGCTGTCCGGCGGGCAGCGGCGGCTGGCCAGCTTCGCCGCGGCCCTCGCCGGCGACCGGCCGGTGCTCGTCCTCGACGAGCCGACCACCGGGCTCGACCCGGTCGCCCGCCGCGCGGTCTGGACGCGCTGGGTCGCCGGCGGCTCGCGACGCGGGCGCACCGTCGTCCTGGTCACGCACAACGTGCTCGAGGCCGAGACCGTGCTCGACCGGGTCGCCGATCCTCGACGCCGGCCGGGTCATCGCCTGCGACACACCCGGCCGGCTGAAGGCCGCGGTCAGCGCGACGTCCGGCTCGAGCTGGTCGTGGCGCGACGAGCCGCCGGCCGACGACCCGGTCGTGGCGGCGTTGCGCGCGCAGGCGCCGATGTCCACGGACGGCGCTGGAGCGCTGCGGCTCGGCGCGGACGAGGCGCGGGCCGCGCTCGGCCGGCTGACCGGCGGCCCGCTGTTCGAGGCGCTCGACGACTTCACGCTCGCGACGCCGTCACTCGAGGACGTGTACCTCGCGCTCGGCGGCGCGCCCGACGACCTGGAGCGCGCGTGACCGGCGCTCGGCCGTCGTTCGCGGCGGCCTTCTCGGCGGTGTTCACCGGGCAGCTCGCGCGGGCTCGGGCCGGGGCGATCCGCTCTTCATGGCGGCCACCCTCCAGTCGGTCGGGCTGATCGTGCTGCTGCAGGGCCTGGTCGACACCGCCAGCGACGTCACCGAGCAGTCGGTCGTGGCGGGCTCGTCGGTGACGGTGGTGTCGTTCGTGGCGCTCAATCTGCTCGCCCAGCGGTTCGGCGCGCTGAAGGCCAGCGGGGCGCTCGACTACTTCGCGGCGTTGCCGGTCTCGCCCGCGGCGGTCGTGTCGGCCACCGCGGCGGCGTAGGCGACGTTCACCGTGCCCGGGGCCGTCCTGGTCGCCGTCGGCGGGGCGGTGTTCTACGGGTTGCCGCTCGGCGCCGTCTGGGTGATCGTCCCGGTGGTGGTGCTCGCCGGGATTTCGCTGGCCGGGCTCGGCGCGCTGCTCGGGCTCGCCGCGCCGCGCCAGGAGATCGCCACGGTCGCCGGTCAGCTCGGCATGGCGGCGGTGATGTTCCTCGGGTTGGTGCCCGCGCACCGGCTGCCGGGCGTCGTGCAGGGAGTTCGCGCCGTCGTGCCCTCGACCTACGCGGTCGACGCGTTCGCCGCGGCGTTGAAGTCTTCGCCGCGCTGGTCCACCGTCGGGGTCGACCTCGGCGTGTGCGTCGGGGTCTGCGTGCTCGCGCTTGCCGCGTCCGCATGGGCGTTTCGGCGGGCGGTCACGTCGCGATGATCGCCTGTTCGTTACGGTTGACGCCGTGAGCGACGCCGACCCGCGCGACCCGAACGGCGCGTGGAGCGGTGGCTATCCGAGCCCACGACCCGCGCCCTACGGCGTCAGCCCGTACGCGGCGCCCAGCGTCGAGCACGACGAACAAAACCGGCCGCTGGTAGAGATGGCGGACGTCTGGACCGCGCTGCTCGGGACGGTGGCTGTCTTGATCGTCGGCGTCGTCGCGACATTCGTCTGGGTATGGGTGGCGCCGCGCGCGGTCGCGGTGAAGGACGCCAAGGGCGGTGTCAGCCTGCTGGCGCCAGAGACGAAGGCGTTTGCCGGCGCCGACGCGGCGTACTTCCTCGTCACCCTCGGCGCCGGCCTGCTCTGCGGCGCCGTCGCGGCGATCGTGGCCCGGCATCGCGGCTTGGCGGTCACCGTCGCGCTTGGCGGGGGCGGGCTGCTCGCGTCGTTGATGGTCGCTTGGCTCGGCCGCTGGCTGACCGGCGGCCCGCTGACCCGGTGGGCGAGCGACACCTCGACCGGGAACCACGATCTGTTCATCCAGCTCCAAACCCGGCCGTTCATCATGGCGTGGCCGATAGCCGCGCTGGTCGTCACTTTCTTCGTCGCGCTCGCGGCCACCAATCGGCCACCAACCGGCCCGCGCTAACGCATCGACACCTAGCGCCTCAGGCGACCAGCGCGTCAGCGCTTGCCAATCGCCGCGGTGGTCGCGCCCGTCAACGACACCAAGTCGGCCGGCGCCAGCTCGACGTCGAGCCCACGTCGTCCGCCTGAGACGTAGATCGTGGGGAAGTCGAGCGCCGAGGTGTCGACCACCGTTGGCAGCTTCTTGCGCTGTCCCAACGGGCTGATCCCACCGGCGACGTAGCCGGTCGTCCGCTCGGCGAGCGCGACGTCGGCCATCGCGGCGCGCTTGCCGCCAACCGCTTCGGCCAGTGCCTTCACATCGAGCGATCCGCTGACGGGGACAACGGCGACGACGAGCCGCCCGTCGACGTCCGCCAACAACGTCTTGAACACTCGCGATGTCGATACCCCAAGCGCTGCCGCCGCTTCCTCCCCGTAGGAGCTGGACGCCGGATCATGCGGGTAGGGGTGCAGCGCGTGCGCGACGCCGGCGCGGGACAGGGCGAGTGTCGCCGGGGTTCCTTTGCCTGCCACGGTCCCGGAGTCTAGGGCCGGGAGACACGGTGATCTTTGGCAGTGAGCGCTGTCAGTTGATGCAGCCGGCGCTGCCGCCGACCATCGCCAGGCCGGCGCGGTCGTCCGTGCTGTAGGTGGCCGGCGCCTGGTAGGTCAACACCGGGTACATGATTTCCGCTGGCTTGGCCGCGTGCATCAAGCCGACCGCGTGCCCGAGCTCGTGCAAGGTCAGGGTGCCGATGTTCGTGCCCGGGCCGCCGGTGTGGGGCAGGTTGCTGAGCTCGTCGGCGGCGATCAGCGCGTAGCCCTTCACCACTCGCCAGTTTCCGGCGGCGGTGGTGCGCACATGGATTCCACCGAACCCGGCCGCGTTGGGCGCGCTGGCGAAGATGTCGGTCGCCGCCGGGTTCACCACCGCGACGATCAGGTCGTCAGGCTGGCTGTCGATGTTCTGCTGCGTCGGGACGAACGACGTCACGCCGTCGTACCGGAAGGTGAGGCCCGACGCGGACGCCAGTTGCGCCACGTCGTCCTTGATGGTGGCGACCGCGGTCGCGTCGGCTGGCCCGGGATTGAGCTGCCAGCCGATGACCGCGCACGGGTTCCATCGCCACACCTGGCCGTTCGGCGCGTAGTTCACCACGTAGTCGGCGGCGGCCGCCGTGGTCGGCGCCGGAGCAGCCAGCCCGGCCGCGGCGAGGACTTGGTTCGCGAGCGCGTCGGGCAAGGCCGCGGCCCCGCCGAGCACGCTGACGTGCGTCGGGGCGAGCGCCGAGATCAGCGAGCGTTGCGCCGTCGAAAGCCCGGACGGGCTCACCAGCAGCAGCGCTGTGCGCAGGTGGCCGGTCAGCGCCGCGCCGGACAGCGCGTCGGGGAAGTTGGCGCCCGAGGCGACGACCAGGTCGGACACCGGTCCGGTGACCGCGGCGTTGGCGACCGCGTTCGTGGCGTAGCGATCCGCGCCCGACACTCGCGACACCGCGACGCCGACCGCGCTCACCTGGGAAGCGACGGTGTCGCTGACCGCGCTGGTCCCGCCGAGGATCACCACCTCGCGCGCGTGCAAGGCGGTCAGCGCGTCGGCGGTCTCGGCTGGCAACGCGTCCGGCGAGGTGAGCAGCACCGGTGCGCCGGCCGCGGCGCCGAGCGCGGACGCGGTCAAGGCGTCGGGGAAGGCGACACCCGAGGCGAGGTAGACCGTGGACGCGCCGGCGGGGAAGGCGTCGGCCGCGATCGCGCTGGCGGTCGCGTAGCGGTTCTGGCCGGAGACCCGGGTCCAGCCGTGCGAGGCATAGCCGGCAAGGGTCACGCCGATCGAGTCGGGAAGCGCTACGGGGCCGCCGACCAGGACGACCCTCCCTGGTTGTAACCGCGCGACCGCCGCCGTGGTGGTTGAGGAGAGGCCAGCGGGGTTGACGAGGAGCACCGGGTTGTCGGCGCCGGCCGCGGCGCCCGCGGCGAGGGCGTCGGGGAAGCTGGCGCCCGTGGCGACGTACAACGTTGCGACACCGGGGGCGTAGTCGGCGAGCGCTTGCGCGGAGGTGGCGTAACGGTCGGCGCCGGCGAACCGCTGGAGCGCGTCGGTCGCCGCGTCGCCAGTGGCTGCCGTGACCGGCGTGGCCCGGCGCGGCTGGCATGGCCGGCGCGGCTGGCATGGCCGGCGCGGCAACAGGGACATCGGCTGGCAGCGCGGTGGCGGCCGCGTTGACGGCGAGGATGACGGCAACGACGACGGCCGCGGCGGCGTCCGGAAGCGTGTGGAGTACGCGGAGTATGCGGAGGACCCGAGCGCGTGGGCCGCGAGGTGTGCCGGGGGTGCGAGGGCTGCGACGCATGCGGGTCTCCTCGGCGACGGGTGACCCTGGCAGCAAGCGCCGCGGGCGCCCGGGTCACGCCGCCCGATCAGCTGGAAAGCGGCGGTGCAAGCGCGTGGCTCGCGGCTTTCGGTTCGGCAGTTGCGGCCGTCGACTTGAGGTTTGTCGGAAATGTGCGGCCGCCTGGCGGTCGCGGTCGCGGTCGCGGTCGCGGTGCCCCGCGCCGAGTGCCCCGGCCCACCCGCCGAGTGCCCCGGCCCACCCGCCGAGTGCCCCGGCCCACCCGCCGAGTGCCCCGGCCCACCCGCCGAGTGAAGGGTTTGGGTCGTGATCCGGCGACGAAACGGAGCGCAAACCCTTCGGTCGGCGAGTTCGCCGCCGTTTCGGCCCGACTGGCCTAACCGGCTCCCGTCGAAGCGGCGCTCGCGGCTGTTACCCTCATAAGGACGACGGCGGAGTTGTTCGCCGTCCCTCCCGCGGGCGAGCCGCCCGCGAGGCTACGTCTCCAGCAGGGTCGATCTTCGATCCTCGACGCGCTCGCCGCGTCACGCCGACCTCTCGGTGCCAGCGACGCGGCCTACGCAACGCTGATGGAGCGTTTGTTTTTATGCCCGCACCACGTTCATCGTTCCCGCACGCCCGCAATGCCCAGGGTTCGCCCCGCCGGCGCCCGAACCGCGGCCAGACCAAGGCCCCCCGCCCGCGCGTCTCGCCGGCGTCCGAGCTCGAAACCGCGCTCGACGCGGCGCTGTTGATCGAACCGCCGGCCGGCGCGACGTTCGCCTCGCTCGGCCTGCCGAAAGCGCTGGTCATCGCGCTCGCGAAGCGCGGCATCGAGGCGCCGTTCGCGATCCAGGCCAGGGCGATTCCCGACGCGCTCGCCGGTCGTGACGTGCTCGGTCGCGCCCAAACAGGCGGCGGCAAGACGCTCGCCTTCGGCCTGCCGTTGCTCGCCCGCCTGGCGTCATCAACGTCAAAGCGGACGCCGAGAGCGCCCGCGCGCACTCGTGCTGGTGCCCACCCGCGAGCTGGCCACCCAGGTGGCTGACGCGCTGCGCCCGCTCGGCGAGCCGCTCGGCCTGAAGCTCGCCTGCGTCTTCGGGGGCGCGCCGTATCGGTCGTCAGATCGACGCGCTCGACCGCGGGGTCGACATCGTCGTCGCCACGCCCGGCCGGCTGCATCGACCTCATCGAGAAGCGGACGTGCTCGCTCGGCGCGATCGAGGTCGCGGTGCTCGACGAGGCCGACCACATGGCCGACCTCGGCTTCCTGCCCGCGGTCACGACGCTGCTCGACCAGACGCCGTCGGACGGCCAGCGGCTGCTGTTCTCCGCCACCCTCGACCGCGGCGTCGACCGGCTGGTGCGGCCTACCTCACCGACCCGGCGTTTCACGCCGTCGCGCCGCGCCGCGGCGCCGATCGACGCCATGGACCACCGGGTGTTCACCGTGCGGGCCGAGGACAAGGTCGCGGTCGTCACCGAGGTCGCGGCGCGTCCGGCGCGCACCCTGGTCTTCGTGCGCACCAAGCACGGCGCCGACCGGCTGGCCACTCAGCTCGCGCCGGGCCGGCGTCGACGCGGCGGCGATCCACGGCAACCTGAAGCAGAACGCCCGGCAGCCGCGCGCTCGACGGCTTCGCCGCCGGGCAGCCCGCGGGTGCTGGTCGCCACCGACGTCGCCGCCCGCGGCATCCACGTCGACGACGTCGACCTGGTCGTGCACTTCGATCCGCCGAACGACTCCAAGGACTACCTGCACCGGTCCGGGCGCACGGCCCGCGCCGGCGCGACCGGCACCGCGTTGACGTTCGTGCAGCCGCACGAGACTCGCGTCGTGACGGCGAATTCATCGAGACGCCGGCGTCTCTCCCGCAGCCGTCGAGGTCACGCCCGGGACATGACGCCGTCCGCGCGTTGGCGACCTCGGGCGAGCCGGTGCGGGTGGTCGCGCTGCGCACTCGGCCGGATGGGCCGAAGGGCGGCCGGTCGGAACGTCCGGCGCGTTCGCCGCGACCAGCCGGCGACTCTCGGCGCCCGGCGTCGCGCGCCGAACCAGCCCGCACGCCAGAGGAGCGGTTCGCCCGCAAGACGACGGCGAAGTCGCGTGGCCGCAAGCCGCGTCACCGGCAGGCTGCCGCGGCGGCCGCCGACAACTGACCGATTGCCGGAGTGGCCGGCTGGCGGGCTGACCCGCCAGCCGCGCCGTTCCTCCCGCCTTCGCGCGCCGGGTGAAGGGTTCGGGTCGCGTTTCGGCGCTCAGGCCAGCTGAAACCCTTCACCCGGCGGAGGTGCGGCCGACCCCGGTAGGCTCTGGGGGCAGCGTGCCGCCGCGCACATCCGCCTCACCCGCCTCACCCGCCTCAACCGCGCCACCCGAGACACCCGAGACACCCGAGACACCCGAGACACCCGAGACAGCAGCGGCGCACGCGACACCCGAGACACCTGACCCGCCGGAGCCGAGCCCCATGTTGCGCCGAATCGACCTGCGCGGTCGCACGTCCGGCACCCGCGAGGTGCGGGCGTTGCTGCCGCGAGCGCCGATCGACGTCGAGTCCGCGGTCGGGGCGGTGCGGCCGATATGCGACGACGTGCGCGAGCGTGGCGCGGTCGCCGTCCGGGAGATCACCAAGCGTTTCGACGGCGTGGAGCTCACCGCGCTTCGCGTCGAGCAGAGCGCGATCGAGCGGGCGCTGGCCGAACTTGATCCCGGCGTCCGGGCCGCTCTTGAAGAGGCCACCCGCCGCGCCCGGGCGGTTCATCGGGCGCAGCTGCGCGACGACGTCCACATCGACGTGGCCGACGGCGCCGTCGTCACCGAGCGGTTCGTGCCGGTGCGCCGGGTCGGCCTCTACGTGCCGGGCGGGCTGGTCGCCTACCCGAGCAGCGTCGTCATGAACGTGGTGCCCGCGCAGGAGGCGGGCGTCGAGTCGATCGCGCTCGCATCGCCGCCGCAGAAGGACGGCCTGCCGCACCCGGCCGTGCTGGCGGCGTGCGCCTTGCTCGGCGTCGACGAGGTCTATGCGGTCGGCGGCGCGCAGGCCGTCGCGCTGTTCGCCTACGGCAGCACCGCCGAGCTCGGCGAGGATGTCGAGCCGGTCGACGTCGTCACCGGGCCGGGAAACGTCTACGTCGCCGCGGCGAAGCGGCTCGTCAAAGGCGTCGTCGGGATCGACGCCGAGGCCGGCCCCACCGAAATCGGCATTCTGGCCGACGAGACCGCCGACCCCGCGCACGTCGCCGCCGACCTGATCGGTCAGTCGGAGCACGACGAGCTCGCGAGCTGCCTGCTCGTCACCTACTCCGAAGCGCTGCTCGACAAAGTCGACGCCGAGCTCGACTCGCAGATCCCGAAGACGAGGCACATTGAGCGGGTGCGCAAGGCGCTCGCCGGTCAGTCGGCGTACGTGCTCGTCGACGACCTCGACGCCGGCCTGCGCGTCATCGACGAGTGGGCGCCCGAGCACCTCGAGGTCGTCACCGCCGACGCGGCGAAAACGGCTGCGCGGGTTCGCAACGCGGGTGCGATCTTCGTTGGCCCGTGGTCGCCGGTCAGCCTCGGCGACTACCTCGCCGGGTCCAACCACGTGCTGCCCACCGCTGGCACGGCTCGGTTCAGCGGCGGCCTTTCGGTGCAGTCGTTCCAGCGGATGATCCACGTCATCGACTACGACCGCGACGCACTGGCCGCGGTCGCGCCGCTCATCGATTCGCTCGGCGGCGCGGAGGATCTCGCCGCCCATGTGGCCGCGGTTCGCGCGAGGATTCCCCGATGAGAGACCTTCCGCTGCGCGACGACCTGCGCGGCGAAAGCCCTTATGGGGCGCCGCAACTCGACGTCCCGGTCGCAGCTGAACGTCAACGAGAACCCGTACCCGCCGTCGCCGTCGTTGATCTCGGACGTCGCCGCGGCGGTCGCCGCGGTCACCGGCCAGCTGAATCGCTATCCCGACCGAGAAGCGTTGATGTTGCGCATCCGGCTCGCGGCGTACTTGTCGACGTTCGAAGTCGTGAACGTCGGGCCCGAGCGGGTGTGGGCGGCGAATGGCTCGAACGAGGTCATGCACCAGCTGCTGCTGGCGTTCGGCGGGCCGGGCCGCACGGTGCTGGGGTTTTCGCCGACGTACTCGATGTATCCGCAGTACTGCCGCGACACCTTCACTGCCTACGTCACGGAGCCGCGCGAAGCTGACTTCTCGCTCGACCCCGACGTCGCGGTCAAAGCGGTGCGGTCGCATCGTCCGGTCGTCACGTTGCTGACCTCGCCGAACAACCCCACCGGCACCGCGCTGCCGATCGACACCGCGGGGGCGGTGCTCGCAGCCGCTTCCGAGCACGGCGGCCTGGTGGTCGTCGACGAGGCGTACGCCGAGTTCCGCCGTCCAGGAACGCCGTCCGCGCTTGGTTTGCTTGAGCGGCACAAGAACTTGGTTGTCACGCGCACGATGAGCAAGGCGTTTGCGTACGCCGGCGCGCGGCTCGGTTACCTGGTGGCCGACCCGGCGATTGTCGACGCCGTCCGCATCGTGCGTTTGCCGTATCACCTCTCGGCGGTGACGCAGACCGTCGCGACGGTGGCGCTGCACCACGCGGACGAGTTGCTCGCCCAGGTCGCGACCCTGCGCGCCGAACGAGACGCGATGCGTCGAATGGCTGCGGGCAAACGGCTTCACGGTCGCCGACTCCGACGCCAACTTCGTGCTGTTCGGCCTGTTCGACGACCGGCGCGCGGTCTGGCAAGGGCTGCTCGACCGCGGCGTGTTGATTCGCGAGACCGGTCCAGCTGAGTGGCTGCGGGTCAGCATCGGCACGGCAACAGAGATGACCGCTTTCAAGAACGCCCTGCTCGAAGTGACGAGAGGTTGACCGTGAGCCGCAGCGCCCGAGTGCAGCGCACCACTAGAGAGTCCGACGTGCTGATCGAGCTCGAGCTCGACGGCGCTGGAAACGTCGACGTCGAGACCGGCGTGCCGTTTTACGACCACATGCTGGCTCAGCTCGGCAAGCACGCCGGCTTCGATCTGCACGTGCGAACCACGGGTGACGTCGAGGTCGATCCGCACCACACCGTCGAAGACACCGCGTTGGCGCTCGGCCAGGCGCTGCGCGAGGCACTTGGCGAGAAGGCGGGGATTCGCCGCTTCGGCGACGCGCTCGTGCCGCTGGATGAGACGCTGTGCCAGGTCGCCGTCGACCTGTCCGGCCGACCTTACCTCGTGCACACCGAACCCGACATCGTCGAGCTCATCGGCACCTACGAGACCACGCTCACCAAGCACATTTGGGAGTCGTTCGTGGCGCAGGCCCAGATTTGCTTGCATGTCAGGGTTGTGGAGGGACGCAACGCCCATCACGTCAACGAGGCGCAGTTCAAGGCGGTGGCGCGGGCGCTGCGCGACGCCGTCCGACTTGACGGTGTCGCCGGCGTGCCGAGCACCAAGGGCGTTCTGTGACGGCATGAAAGTCGTCGTTCTCGATTACGGCTCCGGCAACCTGCGTTCAGCCGAACGCGCGTTGCAACGGGTCGGTGCCGACGTCGAAGTCACGGCGGACGGCGACGTAGCGTTGCGCGCCGATGGGTTGGTCGTTCCTGGTGTCGGCGCTTTCGCGGCCTGCATGCGCGGGCTCGACGCGATCGATGGATCTTCCTTGGTGCGTGAGCGAATGTCCATTGGCGCACCGGTGCTGGGAATCTGCGTCGGTTTTCAGGTGCTCTTCGGCTACGGCGTCGAGCATGGCGTGCGCACCGACGGCATCGGCGTGTGGCCGAGCGGCGCGGTGAAGCTTGAAGCGCCGATCCTGCCGCACATGGGCTGGAACCTCGTCGACGTCGCGCCGGGCTCGGCGCTGTTTCGCGGCGTCGAGCATGAGCGGTTCTACTTCGTGCACTCCTACGCGGCCCGCGGAGCCGGCGGCCTGGTGACCACCGCGACGCACGGCTCGACGACGTTTGTCGCCGCCGCGGAAGACGGCCTCGTGTCAGGGACGCAGTTTCACCCTGAGAAGTCCGGTGACGCCGGCGCGCACCTGCTGAAGAACTGGTTGGAGTCGATCGCGTGAGGTCACTGGTGTTGTTGCCTGCGGTCGATGTCGCTGACGGGCAGGCGGTTCGCCTCGTGCAAGGCGAGGCGGGGTCGGAGACCCGCTACGGCGAGCCGCTTTCCGCGGCACTCGCCTGGCAGGAGGCAGGCGCGGAGTGGATCCACCTGGTCGACCTGGACGCCGCGTTCGGCCGTGGTTCGAATCGCGCGTTGCTGGCCGAGGTGGTCGGAAAGCTCGACGTCAAGGTGGAGATGTCGGGCGGCATCCGCGACGACGCGTCGCTGCGGGCCGCGCTGTCCACCGGCTGCGCGCGGGTGAACATCGGCACCGCGGCGCTGGAGGACCCTGGCTGGGTGCGGGCGGCCATCGCCGAGTTCGGCGACCAGATCGCCGTGGGTCTCGACGTCCGCGGAACCACGCTGTCGGCGCGCGGGTGGACGCAGGACGGCGGCGAGTTGTTCGACGTCCTTTCAAGGCTGGACGACGACGGGTGCGCGCGTTACGTCGTGACTGACGTGCGGCGCGACGGCACGCTCACCGGGCCGAACGTGCAGTTGCTGCGTGACGTGTGCGCGGCCACCGACAGGCCGGTCGTCGCCAGCGGGGGAGTCTCGTCACTCGACGACCTGCGCGCGCTCGCCGAGCTGACACCGCTCGGTGTCGAGGGCGCGATCGTCGGAAAGGCCTTGTACGCGGGGGCGTTCACCCTCGAAGAGGCGCTCGCCGCGGTCGGCTGACGCGGTTCTGCTGACGTTTGCTCACGGAATCCGGTAGCGAACGTCACCAGAGTTCGTTTGCTCGCAATTACCCGACGACGACCCGGTCGCCAACTGAGATCGTTCCGGTGGACAGCGGCGCGAGCCGGATGCCGAACCAGGTCTTGCCATCCCAGCGCCGGTGTCGCGCGAGGGTGCGGATCGGCTCTTTGCCGCCGGCCAACGTCACCGGGTCGATCGTCGTCATCACGCAGCGGTCGCAGCGCACCGTCGTCCGAAACTCGACGTCGCCGACGCGCACCGCCGACCAGTCGTCCTCGGCGAAAGGCTCGTCACCGTCGACGACGACGTTGGGGCGGAACCGCAAGATGTCGAGTGGGGCGAACCCGCCGGCGCGCGGCGCCGCCTCACCGCTCAGGTCTTCAGGGTCGATGTCGGGGACGTCGGGCAGCCCGGACTCGTCCCTGATCCACTCGTTCAGCTGAGCCATCGACGCCTCGGTGGCGAGCAGCAGCGGCGCGTCGTCGGCGAACGACAACGAGTCGCCGGGCAGCCCGCCGTGCTTCTCGGCGATCGGGCGCTGCGTCGGGTCCGGCTGCCACAGCAACCGCACCCGGTGGCCGACCCGCGCGCTCAGCCAGTCGTGCGCCTCGCTCCTCGCGGGCAACGCGGACCGCTGCCCGGTCAAGCCGACGGGAGTCGGCGCGGCCCCTACCGGCGCCTCGACGTCGATCGACGCGCCCTCGCGGTCGATGACGCGGATGGTGGTCGGGTCGACCGGCTCGGCGCGCAGACCCAGCATGTGATGCAGCCGCCGAGACGTGATGCTCTCGCCCGCGTCGTCGAACACGCCCCACCTGCGGTCGCGCGCCAGCCCCCACGGCTCGACTGTCGCGCGGTCGAGGGTGATGCCGCCGAGCGATTTGACGGGATAGATCCGCAGAGACGTCACGCGCATGGCGTGCATCCTGCCAGCCGCCCGCGCGGCAGAGCGGGGATTTCCGGTCAGCTGACTCGCGCGAGCCCGGCCGCTGTCGACGCCACCGCGTCGCTGATCGCGACCGGCCCGCCGACCGCGGTGACCGACGGAATGCCGCTGGACGCCGCAAGCCACGCGCCGACCGACGCCGGCACCGTCGTCGGCGTCACCAGCAGGGTCGGGCGGCCGAGCGCGGCGGCCGTCAACGCGTCGGCCGGGAAGCTCGCCGCGCCGTCGGCCAGCAACAGCGCGCCAGCCGGCACCTGGGAGGAGAGCGCGTTCGCCACGGCGACGGACGTCGCGTACCGGTCGGCGCCGGCGATCTGCGTGCCACCCGGCAGCGTGGCGACGACGGACGCCGGAATGCGGCCGCCGATGACCGTCGTGTTCGTGACGCCGAGCGAGCTCAGCGCCGCTGACGTCACGTCCGGCACCCCGGTCGCGGTGGCCATCAGGATCGGCCGCCCGAGCGCGCCGGCGATGCCGCCGATCGTGAAGCCGTCGGTGAGGCCGGCATGGCCCTCGACGACGAACGCCTGGCCGCCGTTGGCGCCGACCTGCGCGGCGACGAGCGCCGCGGTCGAGAACCGGTCGGGACCGCCGAGGCGGGTGATGTTCGCGACGCCGAGCGCGTGCAGCTGGTCCTCGACGGCCGGGCTGATCACGGCCGTCCCGCCGACGAGGTAGGCCGTCGTGGCGTGCCGGCTGCTGATGTCAGCGGACACGCCGGCCGGCAGCGAGGTCGGTGTCGTGAGCAGCAACGGCGCGGCCAGGTGCACGGCCAGCGGGCCGGCCGCCACCGCGTCCGGCGCGGACTGGCCGCTCGCGATGACCACGGTGGTCGAGGTGGGCGCCGCGGACTGGCCGACCGCGACCGCGGTGCCGTACCGGTCGGCCCCGGACAGCCGGTCGAACGGGCCGCCGACGGTCACCGGCTCGGTCCACGGCACGGCGGTTGCGCCATTTTGCGTGCTCGACAGGGTCAGCGTGTAGGTGCCGGGCGCGACAGGAGCGCCGTCTTCGCCGGTCATGTCCCACGTCGCGTCGACCGACGAGCCGCTGCCGGTCAGGGTCTTCAGCGTCTGGCCGTTGGTGTCTTGCACGAGAAGTTGCCAGTCACCCGCGGCCAGCATTCCGGCGGTCACCCGCACCGAGCCGTTAGCCGCCTTGGTCCGCGGCGTCAGCGTGTCGCTGGGGGTGACGAGTCCGGCCACCATCAGCTGCGCCACCGCTTGCCGGAGGCCGGGCAGGATCGCGTAGCCGGCGTTGCCGGGGCAGGCGGTGAGGTCGGCGTCGCGGTGTCCGGAGATGACGTTGAAGGTCACCTTGGTGCCTCGCGGGTACCGGGAGCCGCTGAACGAGGCGGCGGTCAGCGTCGCCTGGCCCTGGGGATTCGCGTACGACAGCGAGAGCTTCCACGCGATCAGCTTGGCGAGCGACGCCTGCAGCGCTGCGGACGGCGTGACCGTGTCGTAGGTGCCGATCATCGAGACGCCGAAGCTGTCGGTGTTGAACCCGCCGGTGTGCGCGCCGAGGACCGCCTTGGCGATGCCGCCGTAACGGCCTTCGAAGACCTGGCCGTACTGGTCGACCAGGAAGTTGTAGCCGACGTCGCACCAGCCCTCGCCCTGCACGTGGTAGGCGTAGATGGAGCGGACGATCGCCGCGGTGTCGCCCGGACCGTAGCTGTTGCCGGTCACCGTGTGGTGGACGAACGCGACCTTCGGCGGCCCGGTGTACTCCGGGCCGGACGGGCAGGCGCGCAGCCGCAAGCTCTCGTCGGCGCCCCACTGGGCGCGGGTGATGATCGGGGGTTGCGCGGCGGCTGCTGACGCCGACGCGGCCGCGATCGCGGTATGTCCGACGGTCGCGTCGGCGGCCGATGTCCCTGGATCGATGAGCTCAACGCGCAGGTCGCTCGGCGCCGGGCCGGTCACCGACACCACTCGGGCCTCGACCGCGTCCGCGTGACCGACCCACAGCGGCTCGGTCGCGTCGCGCGGCGCGCTCTGCGCGTCAGCCGTCCCGCCGTCGGGGCCGGCGTCGCCCTTTTGCTCGTCCTGCCAGTCGGTCCAGACGCCGTTCGACCGCACCTTGATCTGGGCGGTCAGCGCGGTAATCGAGGAATCGTGCGTCCAGCTCAGCCCGACGAGTCGAAATGGCTTGGTGTCTTGCGCGGGGATCTCGGCGATCGGCGCCGACGGTCCGGTGGTCGCCGACGAGGCTGCCGCCCGCCTGAACGAGGCCGGGACGACGGTCGCGTCGCCGGTGCGGCCGGTCGGTGATGGCCCGGAGACCGGCATCGCGATCTGGTTGATCACAGGGACGACGGGATGCGCTGTGGGCGCGCCGCCGGTGACAACGGGGATCACGATCAACGCCGCCGAGGCGACGACCGTCGAGGAAAGCACGACCAGCAGCTTGCGCAAGATGAAATTCCCAACCCGGCGACGACACGTCTCACCGTCGATCTCGACCGATGGCGTCACTGACCTAAGCAGGAATAACGCGACATGTCCCGCAAATGCCGCTTGTCCGGCAGATGCTTTACGTGGCGTTGAGGTGACCTAAACCTTGCGGCGGCGGTCAACTCGCCTGCGCGTAGCTGTCCGCCCACGCCGGCATCGCGAACCCAGCGTCCGGCATGCCGGGCAGGATGTCGACCGATCGCAGCTGTGGCTCTAGCCGTGGTTCCAGCCGTGGTTCCAGCTGGATGACGGCTGGGTCGTCGAGCACGACCACGTCTCGGCCGTCCCAGGAGGCGTCGCGGAAATCAGGGCGGCCGTTGTCGCGCCGCGCGGCGTGCTGCGGGCGGTCGGGCCGGACGTCGTAGCGGTACCACGACAGTTCGTCGCGCACCAGGTAGGAGTGCCGCGCGCCGCGCGTGGTGTGCAGGATCACCCGGTCGTAGCGCTCGGCGATCGAGTGCAGGGCGGCTAGCGACGTGAGGTCGACGACCGGGCCGTCAAGCGACATCGGCTCCGCGTCGACGATGCGATCGCCGTACCGGCGCAACGCCGCCTCGACGTCATCGTCGGTCACGCCGGTGCGGCGCGAGGCGAGCAACACGACGATCAGCCAGCCCAGCGCCCCGAGCGCGCCGACTCCGGCGGCCACCCGGGCGTTCGCGACGCTGACGCGCCAGCTCAGCACGTGCAGCGTGCGGGCCGCGGTCGCGGGCGCCTTCACGTCGACGGGCGCGCTCACGACCAGCGGGTCGGCGGCTGTCGCGCTCGCGCCGTCGGGGTTCGGCGTGCTCACGACGATCAGCTGGTTCGCCCCGGCCGCGAGGGTCAGCTTGCCGCCGAACGCGGCGGTCACCGGCTGGCCGTCGACCGCGCCGGTCGCGTCGAGTCTCGGCGTCAAGACCACCGACGCGGACGTCGCTTTCACGCCGGTGGCCGCGGTGAAGGCGTCGAGCGCGGCCTGCGCGCCTGCGAGGTCGACCCGGACGTTTGCCTGGCCGGCCCCGTCGCGCACCCGCGCGGCGGTCCCGGTGGCGAGCGGGCTCGTCCACCCGCTCGGGCCGACAAGCGCCGCCGACAGCGCGACGGTGCCGGACAGCGGCGCGTCCGCGCGGTAGTCGAAGGAGAAGTCGACGGTTCGCGCGAGCTCGGTGAAGATCGGCTGGCCGGCGCGCACCTTGCCGTCGGGATACACCACGGACGACGCGACGTCGGCGCCGTAGCCGAACGTGCCGGTCTGCTTGACGACGAGGGTGCGGCTCGAGGGAACGGTCGGCGACTGGTTCAGCAGCCAGGCCTCGGCGCCCGCCAGCGCGAGCAGCGCGACCGCGGCGGCGGCAAGCTCGGCCCATCGGACCGCGCGGGCCGTTCGAGGTCGCGGGTTCGCCGCCACCCGTTGGGCGGCCTCGCGTTGCCCAGGCGCGCGTTGCCCAGCCCCGCGTTGGCCTGCGGCGCGTTTCCGAGCGGGGGCGGTCCGCCCTCCCGCGCGGTGCCGGCCGCTCGTGCGAAGCGCTCGGCGGCGGCGGGCTCGTCCGGCCCCCCCGAGCAGCAACAGCGCGAGAACGCCGCCCGCGACGCCGCGGCCCGGCGTCGAGTCGAGCGCGCCGAGGTAGCGCCCACCGTGCGGCACCCGGACCGCGAGCCGACCGATCAGGTCGGCCTGCGTCGGATGGTCAGGGTCGGTCCAGCTGTTGTTGTCGCCTTTGAACGTGAAAACGCCGCCGTCGTCCGCGACAATGCGGTGCATGACAACGGCGCCAAGGGTGGCGCTGCGATATCCGGCGACGTCGCCCACCCGATATTCCGGCGCGGCGCGCAGGATTGCCAAATCGCCGGTGTGGAATCGCGGTTCCATGCTTACGCCATGCGTCACGACATAACTGTTTTCACCGCCGAGGCTGCTCGGCGCGAGAAAATACCAGGCGAGCGCGAAGAATGCAGCCCACGAGCACCCCGCTCGCAGTTAGCTTCATTGATTTCGCGCGCATGCTGGGTTCCCTCGCTAGCGACGCCGCGGGCCGGACCGATGAGGGCGCCGGCCCGCTGGCGTTCGGTTACGGCTTCGGTGTCGTCGTGATCGTGACATCGAGCGAGGTGGCGTCAACGGCGTTGATCGGCGCTGTGCAGTCGAACTCGGTGTCGGTGGAGTCGTACGCGCCCGTGGTGCAGGTCACCGTCGCGTACGCCGGCGTGCCGCTGTTCGCGTTGTTCCACTGGACGGTGACCGTCGACGCGGTGTAGTCGCCGGCGACCCAGACGGTGACCCCGTCGAGTTTGCTGACGTCCGTCGCGTTGATGTTGTAGTCGATATGGTCGACCGTGCCGCCGGTGACGGTGACATTGCCGTAGCCGACGTGCTGATTCGTCGGCATGGTGTTGCTGTCGGTGAAAGCTGCTCCACCGGCAGCGAGAGCCGCGATAATCGCCGCAGCCCCCACAAGCTTGGTCTTGGTGTGCATGGGACTTCCTCCAGTTGTCATCCGTGACATTTCGACCGCCGTTGCTTTCGCAGCCCATGCTCGGGGGAATGGCGGTCGTTCTGACTTTCCTGTCGTCGCGCCTGTCGGCCGGCCGGTATCACTGCTGAGTTGAAACGGCTCGTGCTACGAGAAATGTCACCCACACGGCGTAATGAATCGGCGCTCGCCGAGGACGGCTGCGCCGAAAGGAGCAGTCGATATTGAGGCGTTCGCCGCGCCGGTGGGCGGTGTTCGCGTGGCCTCGAGCGGCCCCGCTCAATAGGCTCCGCTGTCATGACTACGAACAACGCGGCCGTCCGGCGGATCTCGTCCGGGGGGAAGTGGGAACCGATCGTGGGCTACAGCCGCGCTGTGGTGGCGGGGCCGCTCGTGGAGGTCTCCGGCACCACGGCGCCGGAGGCCGGGGTCGACGCCCACGCGCAGACGAAGGCGGCGATCGAGAAGATTCGCGTCGCGCTCGCGCAGGCCGGCGCAACTCTGGACGACGTGGTGCGCACCCGCATGTTCGTCACCGACATCTCCCGCTGGGAGGAGTACGGCCGCGCACACTGCGAGGCGTTCGGCGACATCCGGCCGGCCACGTCGATGATCGAGGTCAAGGGGCTCATCGACCCGGCGATGCTGGTCGAGATCGAGGCGACCGCGTACCGCGGCTGACCGGCCGCGCGGGTACCGTGACCGCGTGCTCGAGACACCAGACGCCGGCGAGCGGCTCGCCGTCCGCGTGATTCCTTGCCTCGACGTCGACGCCGGCCGGGTCGTCAAAGGGGTCAACTTCCTCGACCTGCGCGACGCGGGCGACCCGGTGGAGATGGCCCGGGTCTACGACGCCGAGGGCGCCGACGAGCTGGTCTTCCTCGACATCACGGCGAGCAGCGCGGATCGCGAGACGACCTACGACGTCGTGCGGCGCACCGCGGAGCAGGTGTTCATCCCGCTCACCGTCGGCGGCGGGGTTCGCGGCGTCGACGACTTCGACAGGCTGCTGCGCGCGGGCGCCGACAAGGTGGGCGTCAACACCGCCGCCATCGCCCGGCCGGACTTGCTGGCGGAGGCGGCCGACCGTTTCGGCGCGCAATGCGTGGTGCTCTCGGTTGACGCGCGGAGGGTGACCGGCGAGACGCGGACGGAGTCGGGCTTCGAGGTCACCACGCACGGCGGCCGGCGGGGGACCGGCATCGACGCCGTCGCGTGGGCGGCCCGCGCCGCGAACCTCGGCGCGGGGGAAATCCTGCTCAACTCCATGGACGCCGACGGCACCCGGGCCGGTTTCGACCTCGAGCTGATCGCCGCGGTGCGCAAGGTGGTGTCGGTGCCGGTCATCGCGAGCGGTGGCGCCGGCTCGGTCGCCGACTTCGCGCCGGCCGTCGAGGCCGGCGCCGACGCCGTGTTGGCGGCGTCCGTCTTCCATTTCGGCGCGCTGCGGATCGCCGACGTCAAGGCCGCGCTACGGGCCGCGGGGCGTCCGGTGCGGTGACTTTCGGCGGGGTGACACGGCCCGAAGTCGATCTACCCTTGAAGTGGAGATCGAGCCGGGGAGGAGGCCGCCATGTCGATCATCTTCTCCTTGGTAGCCGCGTTCCAGCGGTGGTGCCAAAAGCGCTACGAGTACTCGATCCGGCAGCCGGCCCTGCCGTCGGCCGGGCAGCTCGCGCTCAAGCGCTCTCTGGTGAGCTGAAGTAGCGGCGGTGCGCGGTTGCGCTGGTGAGGTTGTCACTACCGCAACTAGACTGGACGTCATGCGCACTCTGATCGAACGTGCCCCTGATCTCGTCGAGTTGCTCGACGCCTTGCCGGCGGACGAACGCCAGCTGATCGACGACGCGTACCTGCGTGTCCTGGCCACCGCTCCCCGTAACCCGCCCCGCAGCTTGCATCCGGTTGTTCGCACCCACGAGCCGCAGGTCGCGGCAGCCGCGGTCGCGCGCGGGCTGACCCGCGAGGCGGCCACCCGCGAGCAGTTGGTCGCCGACTCGCTGTCGACCGCTCAAGTCGCCGCGTTGCTCGGCGTGAGCTCGGCCGCGGTCACCAAACGACGCGGCAAGGGCGGTCTCATCGCCTTCAAGCACAAAGAGGACTGGCGCTACCCGCGCTGGCAGTTCGACGGCTCGACGGTGCTGCCGGGTGCGATCGCGGTGTGGAAGGTGCTGCCCGATCGGCACGATGTCGCGGGCCTGGTGCGCTGGTTCACGCTGCCTGCGCGCCAGCTCGCCGACCGCACGCCCGCGCAGGCGTTGCGCGAGGGCGACGTCGACGAGGTCGTCGACGCCGCGTCCTACGTCGGCAGCAGGTGAGTCCCGGGCGGTCGAGTGCGGCGCCGTCCGGAGCGAAACGGACGACGCCGGGCGCGCCCAAGCGCGTCGTGCTGCCTGCGCACCTCGCGCTGGTGCGGGTCTACGACGCGCATTTTTACCGCGACGGCGCCAGCTTCCGGCACCTCGGCCCGCACCTGCGCGGACGTTGGGACCACCACCTACCCGACCCCGACACCGGCGCCCCGGTCGCGAACGGCGAGCGGGGCGTCCTGTACGCCACCCTCACCTTGCGCTGCGCGGTCGCGGAGGTGTTCGGCGACGACCGCCGGGTGTCGCCGTCGGCCACCCAGCGGCTCGCCGTGATCGAGGTCGACCGTCCGCTCGACCTGGTCGACACCAGGGGTCTGGCCGCGGTGCCCCTCGGCGTCGCGGCTGGGGCGCTGCGCGCGCGAGACCGCGACCTCACGCAGCGGGTGGCCCGTCAGCTCTACGCAGAGACCGACGCGGACGGTCTGCTGTACGAGGGCTGGCAGACCGGTGAGACCTGCGTGTGCCTGTGGGAGCGGGTCGCCGACCGCGTCGAGGTGCTCGACGACCGCGGTCTCATCGACGACCCCGTGGTCGCCCTCGACCTCGCGGTGATCGCCGACGAGCTGGGCTTCGACTGGCCGGGCATCTCCGCGCAGCGCTGAGTCGGGCGCGGGCGAATAAGCGCTTGACGAGGGGTGCACACTGGACGCCGGCTCGGTTCCGCCCTCAGCGGCCGGGTGCGCAGCGCGGACGATCGGACACAGATTTCATGGCAACGGTGGGCATCGAGGACCGCCTCGACGCTCCAGCCGTCGAACCGGTCCTCCGTCGCGGATTCCGCCTTTTGGCGAAGGGGATTCGCGAAGAGCGCAAGGTGTTCCTCTTCGCGGCTGTCTCCAGCGGCACGTACGGCTTGATGACGGTCGTCAGCTCTTGGGTGCTCGGGCAGGTCACCAGCCGGGTCATCCTGCCGTCGATCAACGACGGTCACGCGAAGACCGGCGCGCTCGTGGCCGCAGTCACGGCGATCGTCGCGGTCGCGATCGTGAAGGCGGCCGGCATCATCGGCCGCCGGGTCGGCGCGAGCGTGATGCAGGCCAACCTGCAGGCCGCTTATCGGCGCCGGGTGACCCGCAGCTATCTGCGGCTGCCGATGGAGTGGCACCAGCGGCATCCCACCGGCGAGCTGCTGTCCAACGCCAACGCCGACGTGACGACGATGTGGGACTTCGTGTCGCCGCTGCCCTTCTCCGTCGGCGTCCTGGTGATGGTGGTCGTCGCCGCGGTCGCGATGCTCGTCGTCGACCCGGTCATCGCGCTGGTCGGCGTCCTCGTCTTCCCGGCGGTCGCGCTGCTGAACTACGTGTACCAGCGCACGATGGGCCCGGTGGCCAATCGGGCGCAGCAGTTGCGCGCCGACGTGAGCCGGGTCGCGCATGAGAGCTTCGACGGCGCGCTCGTGGTCAAGACGCTCGGTCGCGAGGACGACGAGACCCGCCGGTTCGCCGAGATCGCGTGGCAGCTGCGCGACGCCAACGTCCAGGTCGGCCGCCGGCGCGGGTTCTTCGACCCCGTCGTCCAGGCGTTGCCGAACCTCGGGCTGCTCGTCGTGCTGGTGGTGGGCGGCGCACCGCGTCGACTCGGGCGCGATGAGCACCGGGCAGCTGGTCGAGATCGCCTATCTGTTCACCCTGCTCGCGTTCCCGATCCGGGCGATCGGCTGGGTGCTCGGCGGCATGGCCGAAAGCGTCGTCGGCGGGGAGCGGGTCTCCCGGGTCCTGCGCGCGACCGGCGCCCTCGAGTACGGCGACGATCCGTTGCCGGACGACGGCGCCGCACAGGTCGAGCTGCGGTCGGTCGACTTCGCGTACGGCGAGGCCGAGGGTGCTGCGCGGACGTGACGTTCCCGGTGACCGCCGGCCGCACCGTCGCCGTCGTCGGACCGACCGGCGCAGGCAAGTCGACGCTCACGATGCTGCTCGTCCGGCTCATCGACCCGCATTCCGGCCAGGTGTTCCTCGACGGCGTCGACATGCGCGACACGGCGCGCGGAGAGGTCGCGGCCGCGGTCGCGATCGTCCCGCAGCAGACATTCCTCTTCGAGGACACCGTGCGCGGCAACGTCACCCTCGGCGCCAGCGTCGCCGACGCCGACGTCTGGGCGGCGCTCGAGCTCGCCCAGGCCGACCGGTTCGTGCGCGCGTTGCCGCAGGGCTCGACACCCGCGTCGGCGAGCGCGGGGCGACGCTGTCCGGCGGGCAGCGGCAGCGCGTCGCGTTGGCCCGCGCGCTCGTCCGCAGACCCCGATTGCTGATCCTGGACGACGCGACCAGCAGCGTCGACCCGCGCGTCGAGGCGCGCATCCTGACCGGCTTGCGTGACGCCGCGCTGCCGTCGACCGTCGTGGTGGTCGCCCACCGCAGCGCGACGATCCGGCTCGCCGACGAGATCGTCTACGTCGAGCAGGGCAGCGTCGTCGACCGCGGCCGGCACGAGCGAGGTGCGTCGCGCGCTGCGAGGGGTACCGCGGGCTCGTCACCGCGTACGAGCGGCAAGAGGAGGCGCGCGCCGCCGAGCGCCGAGGAGCGTCGACGAGATGAAGCGGACGACGCGCGGAGTGCGCCCATGAGCACGCCGTCCACGCCACTTCGCAGCCGCGCGCGGCGCACCGAGGAGCAACTGGCGCTCCTGCGCCGGCGTGCGCGACCTCGCCGGAGTTCGCGCAGGGCAGCTGGATCACGTTCGGCTCGCGCTCGTCGCGACGGCGGGCCAGGTCGTGGTCCCGATCGCGATCCAGCAGACGATCGACGGCGGACTGCTCGCGAAGGGCGGCCCCGACGTCCGGTTCGTCGAGGCCGTCGCCGCGCTCACCGCCGCCGCGCTCCTCGTGACGGCCCTGTGCTCGTACCTGACCAACGTCCGGCTCTACCGCTCCACCGAGGGCGGGCTGGCGACCCTGCGGATCAAGGCGTTCCGGCACGTGCACGACCTGTCGATGCTGCACCAGCAGTCGCACACCCGCGGGTCGCTGGTGTCGCGGGTGACGAGCGACGTCGACTCGATCAGCATGTTCATGCAGTGGGGCGGCGTCATCGTGGTGGTCAGCCTCGGCCAGATGCTCGTCGCGACCACGCTGATGCTGGTGTGGTCGTGGCAGCTGACCCTTGTCGTGTTCGGCTGCTTCGTTCCGCTCTTCTTGGCGATGCGCCGCTTTCAACGCTGGATCGCGGCCGCGTACGACACGGTGCGGGTGCGCGTCGGCGACATGCTGGGCGCCGTCGCCGAGACGGTCGTGGGCGCGCCGGTGATCCGCGCGTACGGCGTCGAGAAGCGCACCGCCGACCGCATCGACCACACGGTGAAGCTCTACCGCGACTCGATGGTGCGCGCGCAAAAGATCGTCGCCTTCACGTTCAGCACGGGCGAGGTGGTGGCGGGTGTCGCCACCGCGGGCTGCGTCGTGCTCGGCGTGCTGCTTGGGGTCGGCGGCGACCTCAGCGCCGGCAAGTTGCTCGGCGTTTCTCTTCGTCGTGACGCTGTTCGTCCAGCCGGTGCAAACCGCGGCGGAGATGCTCGGCGAGGCGCAGAACGCGGTGTCGGGCTGGCGCCGGGTGCTGGACGTCCTCGACCTGCCGGCCGACGTGAAGGACCCCGGCGACTCGGGCGTCGCGATGTCCGCCGGTCCGATCGGCATCCGGTTCGACCACGTGTCGTTCGCCTACGTCGGCGAGGACACGGTGCTGCACGACGTCGATCTGGAGATCGCGCCGCGGCAGCGGGTCGCCGTCGTCGGGGAGACCGGCTCGGGAAAGACCACGTTCGCGAAACTGCTCACCCGCCTGATGGACCCGGTCGACGGCGCGATCACGTTGAACGGCGTCGACCTGCGGCGGGTGAGATTCGACGTGCTGCGGTCGCGCGTGGTGATGGTCCCGCAGGACGGATACCTGTTCGACGCGTCGGTCGCCGACAACATCCGCTTCGGCGCCCGGGGTCAGGCGATCTCCGATCACGACGTCGAGGCCGCGCTGGCCGAGCTCGGGCTCGCCGACTGGCTCGACACGTTGCCGTACGGGTTGCACACCCCGGTCGGGGAGCGCGGCGGCTCGCTGTCGGCGGGGGAGCGGCAACTGGTCGCGCTCGGGCGCGCGTTCGTCGCCGAGCCGGACCTGCTGGTGCTCGACGAGGCGACGTCCGCGGTCGACCCCGCGACCGACGTCCGGATTCAGCGCGCCCTCGACGGCGTCACTCGCGGCCGGACGTCCGTGACGATCGCGCACCGGTTGTCCACCGCCGAGCAGGCCGACGACGTGCTGGTGTTCGACGCCGGTCGGCTCGCGGAACGCGGGCGGCACGGCGAGTTGCTGGCGCTCGACGGGGTGTACGCCAGGCTGCACGCGTCCTGGCGCGGGTCGCTGCGCTAGCTGTGCCCGCTGCGTGAGCGCGGGGAGTATCCGCGAGTGAAGGGTTCGGGCTGCGAATTCAGCGAATTCGGGAACGCGAACCCTTCACTCGGCGATCCCAGCTCGTCGTTTCGCGCCAGCGCCGGACGGGGTGCTAGCGCGGTGCGATCGGACGACGCAGGACGGCGGAGATCTCACCGCCGGCGGCAAGCTCGCGACGCAGCCGCCGCAGCATCACCTGGCGGCGCACGCGACGGCGGATCTCTCGCTTGGAGGTCGGCATCGCGGCCACCGGCGAGGTCACGGGACTCATGCCGCCTCCCTTCATCGGACGGACGGCGAATCTGCCGCGACCGGCTGGGTGCCGCCCCGGCACAATGGGTGCCATGCCCGCTGAATCCGACCTCCGCAAACCTCGATCCCGCGATCGCCGCCCGGCTGAAGCGCGACGAGCGACGGCCTGTTCCCCGCCGTCGCCCAGCAGTACGACACCGGTGAGGTGCTGATGCTCGGCTGGATGGACGACGAGGCCTTGCACCGCACGCTGACCACCGGCCGCTGCACCTACTGGAGCCGCAGCCGCCAGGAGTACTGGGTCAAGGGCGACACCTCCGGCCACCAGCAGTGGGTCAAGTCGGTCGCGCTCGACTGCGACGGCGACACCGTGCTGGTCAAGGTCGACCAGGTCGGCGCGGCCTGCCACACCGGCGACCGCACCTGCTTCGACGCCGACGCGTGTTGCCGGCCGCGCATCGGGCTCGCCCGGCGCCGCGGCCAGTCGGCACCTCGAGCGCTCCCGACCCTGGCTGACCGCCGGCTCATCCCGGTCACGCGCGGCTGCTCGCTGACGGCGAGACCGCCGGTCGGGCTCTACCGCAAGCTGGCCGACGACCGCGCGGGCACCTTCCTGCTCGAGTCGGCGGAGAACGGCCGGTCGTGGTCGCGGTACTCCTTCGTCGGCGTCCGGTCTGCCGCCACCTTGACCGAACGCGACGGCAGCGCGCGTTGGATCGGCACGCCACCTCCCGGCGTCCCGACCGAGGGCGAGCCGCTCAAAGTCGCTGGCGGCGACCGTGCAGGCGCTGCGCGAGCCGCGCGACGCGTCCTTGCCGCCGCTCGTCGGTGGCATGGTCGGGTTCGTCACCTACGACGCGGTGCGCCGACTCGAGCGGCTGCCCGACGACACCGTCGACGACCTGCATCTGCCCGAACTGGTCATGTTCCTCGTCACCGACCTCGCGGTGCTCGACCACCACGACGGCTCGGTGCTGCTCATCGCCAACGTGCTGCCCGGCGACTCACGCGACGACGCCGAACGTCGCCTCGACGCCATGACCGCCGACCTACAGCGACCGGCGCCGTCGACCGTCGCGGTCATGGGCGACCCCGGCATGCCGCCGCCGCTCTCGCCGCACCTCCTCAGAGCAGTACATGGCCTGCGGTCGAGCGGGCCCGGGAGTACATCAAGGCCGGCGACATCTTCCAGGTGGTGCCGAGCCAGCGGTTCGAGACCAAGACCACGGTGAGCGCGCTGGACATCTACCGGGTGCTGCGCGCGCGCAACCCGAGCCCCTACCTGTACCTGTTGCGATTCGACGGCTTCGACGTCGTCGGCTCCAGCCCTGAGGCGCATGTGACGGTCAAGGAAGGCCGGGCGCTGATGCACCCGATCGCCGGCAGCCGGCCCCGCGGCGCCACGCCCGAGGACGACAACGCGCTCGCCGCGGAGATGCTGGCCGACCCGAAGGAGCGCGCCGAGCACGTGATGCTGGTCGACCTCGCGCCGCAACGACCTGGGCCGGGTGTGCGCGCCAGGCACGGTCGAGGTCGTCGACTTCATGTCGGTCGAGCGCTACAGCCACATCATGCACATCGTCTCGACCGTCGTCGGCCAGGTCGACCCCGACCGCGACGCGCTCGACGTGCTCGGCGCGACCTTCCCGGCCGGCACCTTGTCGGGCGCGCCGAAGGTGCGTGCGATGGAGATCATCGAGGAGTTCGAGCCCACTCGCCGAGGGCTGTACGGCGGGCGTCGTCGGCTACGTCGACTTCGCCGGCGACCTCGACACCGCGATCGCGATTCGCACCGCGGTGGTGCGCGACGGCACGGTCTACGTGCAGGCCGGCGCCGGGTTGGTGGCCGACTCCGACCCGGCCACCGAGGACGCCGAGTGCCAGCACAAGGCCAACACCGTGCTGTCAGCAGTCGCGATCGCCGAGTCGCTCGCCCCGCCGGCCGATTCCAGTGACGTTTTCTCCCGGAATCCGGTAGCAAACGTCAGGGGAACAGTTCCGGACGCGTCCGAATGACCAAGCGGCGCGAGGCGTCGGCCCGACGGCAGCTCGTCCTCGCCGTCGTCGGATGCGCGGTCGCCGGCGCCGTCGTCCTGTTCGCGGCCGGCCGCCAGTGGGTGACCTACACCGTCGTGGGCGGCGGACACGCCTCCGCGGGACCGTCGGGCCACGACGTCGCCGGCGGCGCGAGCGCGCTGGGCTTGGTCATGCTCGCTGCTGTCGTCGCGTTGCCAGCGACCCGCGGATGGCTGCGCCGCATTGTCGGACTCGTGGTCGCCGGCGCCGGCGCCGGCGCCGGCGCGCTCGCGGCGTACGTGCTCGCGGCTCCGGCGACCGCCGCCGGACCGCGGTACATCGGGGTGTTCTCGTTCTCGGCAAACCCGAGCATCAGCATGCGTGCCACGGGCTGGCCCTGGGCCGATGTCTGCGCGGGGGTGCTGGCGCTCGTCGCCGGGGCTTTCGCCTTAGCGCGCTCCGGCGATTGGCCGGCGATGGGCCGGCGCTACGAGTCAGGCGGCAGGTCGGCGCGGCCCGCTGCCGACGCGTCGTCGATGTGGGACCGGCTCGACCACGGGGACGACCCGACCGCCGACGAACGGTAGGCGATCTGCTCGGCGCGCCGAGCTTGAGCATGCGTCCCGATCGTCCGAACATTCCTCGAACATTGCTCTGACAATGCTGTCGCGGCCCGGGTCGAAGCTTCGCCGCGAGAGCAGTCGCCCACCCGAGCGAGTCGAGTGAATCGAGGGGCGCATGGCCGCCGCCGCAGCAGAGTCGAAAGGGCTCGTCCTCGTCATCGAGGACGAGCGGGCGATCGCCGACCTGGAGCGCATGTACCTGACCCGCGAGGGGTTTGGCGTCCACGTCGAGTCTGACGGGCGCGCCGGCCTCGCCGCCGCGCGCAACCTGCACCCCGTCGCCATCGTGTTGGACGTCGGGATCCCGACGATCGACGGCACCGAGGTGTGCCGGATGCTGCGCTCCGACGGCGACTGGACGCCGATCCTGTTCGTTACCGCGCGCGACGACGAGGTCGACCGGGTGCTGGGGCTCGAGCTGGGCGCCGACGACTATTTGACCAAGCCTTTCAGCCCGCGGGAGCTGGTCGCCCGCGTCAAGACGGTGCTACGGCGCAGCGAGACCCGGGCGCCGCCGAACGCGTCTACGTCGTCGGAACCGTCACCCTTGACCCCGCCCGCCGTCGGGTCACCGCCGCCGGACACTCGGTCGAGCTGACCGCCACCGAGTTCGACCTGCTGGCGTTCCTCTCCCGGCGGCCGGGTCGGGTGTTCAGTCGCGAGGAGCTGCTCTCGCAAGTCTGGGGCTACGCCGCCGCGGTCGGCACCCGCACCGTCGACGTCCACGTGGCGCAAATCCGCGGCAAGTTGGGCGACGCCAGCCCGATCCGCACCGTGCGCGGCGTCGGTTACACCGCGGATGCCTGAGCTTCGAGTGCCTGAGCTTCGAGTGCCTGAGCTTCGAGTGCCGAGCTGCGGCCGCCGGTGTCCGCCACCCCGCGCGGTCCCGGCCGGCACAGCCTGGCGTCGCGGATCATCCTGGTCACCACGGTCGCCGCGGCGCTCGCCGTCATCGTCGCGGGCGTGGTGTCCGGCGTCTTGCTGCGCTACTCCGCGCAGGCGCAGGGTCGCCAGGTGCTGCGCGACGACGCCAGCCTGGCCGCAGCCGCCACCGACGTCTCGGTCGAGCGCGACGGCCGCGCGCGCGTGCCGGAACCCATCGTCCGCGTCCTCACCGCAGACCGCGTCAACGTCGTCGTCGTGGATCCCAGCGGGGCACTTGCCGGTCCCGAAGGCCGCGCGCTCGCCGTGCACCCGCTGAGCGACCGGGAGCTCGCCGCGCTGCGCAGCGGGGCCAACGTGTCGACGACGCGAGGCGTCAACGGCAGCCGTTCCTATGTCGAGGGCCGACCGCTGTCGAACGGCGGCGCCGTCGTCCTGTTTCAAAAGATCGCGGCCGCGCGGTCGGCGGAGGGTGGGACGCGATGGCGGCTCGCCTTCGCCCTCGGGGTCGGACTGCTGGTCGCCGCGGCCGCCGGAGTGATCCTCGCTCGCCGACTCGCCCGACCGCTTCAGCGCGCGGCCGCCGCGGCGCATCGGCTCTCCGCCGGCGCCCGCGACGTCCGGGTCGAGCCCGAAGGGCCGGCCGAGGTCGCCGAGGTGGCCGAGGCCATCAACGGGCTGAGCTCCGCGCTTTCGGTCAGCGAGGGACGGCAGCGCGACTTCCTGCTGTCCGTGTCGCACGAGCTGCGAACCCCGCTCACCGCCGTCAAGGGGTACGCCGAGGCCCTTGCGGACGACGTGGTGCCGGCGGAGGCCGTGGCGCCCACGGGGCGGGTGTTGCTCGCGGAGTCCGGTCGGCTTGAGCGCTTGGTCAGCGACCTGCTCGACCTCGCCCGGCTAGGCGCACAGGACTTTCGGATCGACGTCACTGACGTCGACGTCAGTGAGTTGACGCGGCAAGCGGCCACCGTGTGGGCCGACCGTTGCGCGCGAGAGGGCGTGCTCTTCGACGCGCAGTTGCCGGCCCGGCCGGTGCTCGTGCGCACCGATCCCGGCCGCGTCCGGCAGATCGTCGACGGTTTGGCTGAGAACGCGTTGCGGGTCACGCCGAGCGGACGGCCGATCGTCTTCGCTTTGCGGCCGAGCGCCGACGGCGGCGCGGTGATTCAGGTCCGCGACGGCGGCCCCGGGCTCACCGACGACGACTGCGCGGTGGCGTTCGACCGGGCCGCGCTGTACGAGCGCTATCGCGGCGTCCGCAAGGTCGGCACCGGCGTCGGACTGGCGCTCGTCGCGGGTCTGGCGAGACGTCTCGGGGGCCGCGCGGAGGCCGGTAGGGCCCCCGAGGGCGGCGCCTGCTTCTCCGTGCATCTGCCGGGGGACAGGGGTGGCCAGGGGCGGCCGGGAACCGGGCCGCTAACCTGAGCGGACCCGGATTGCCGCAGGGTCGCGGCGATTCCAGCGCTTGAACGGGTGTGCAAGGGACGCGAACCAGCCGATGAAGTGACACGACCTGCCGATGACCGACCTGCATGACCACCCGACTGTCAGTAGCCGCGGACACTTTGGGGATCGATACGTGAGCGTGCTCGACGAGATCATGGTCGGCGTCCGCGCCGACGTCGAGTCGCGCCAGCATGTGGTGCCCCTCGACGAGCTGAAGGCCCGCGCGGCCAAGCGCGCTTGCACCATCGACGGCGTCACCGCCCTGCGTCGCGACGCCGTCACGGTCATCGCCGAGGTCAAGCGGTCGAGTCCGTCGCGCGGCGACCTCGCGCCCATCGTCGACCCGGCCGGGCTCGCCCATGCCTACGAGGAAGGTGGCGCGGCGGCGGTCAGCGTCCTGACCGAGCGGCGCCGGTTCAACGGGTCGCTCGAAGACCTCGAGGCGGTGCGTAAGGCCGTCGAAATCCCCTTGCTGCGCAAGGATTTCATCTATAGCTCCTACCAGCTGTGGGAGGCGCTGGCCTATGGCGCCGACCTGGTGCTGCTCATCGTCGCCGCGCTCGACCAGAGCGCTCTCGTTTCGTTGGTCGAGCGCGCGCACTCACTCGGGTTGACCCCGCTCGTGGAGGTTCACGACGAGCGCGAGGTGGATCGCGCGGTCGACGCGGGCGCGCAGGTCGTCGGCGTGAACGCGCGCGACTTGCGCACGCTCGAGGTCGATCGCACGGTGTTCGCCCGCCTGGCGCCCCGCATCCCGCCCGGTGTCGTGAAGGTCGCCGAATCGGGCGTGCGCGGCCCGCACGACCTGTTCGCCTACGCCTCCGCGGGCGCTGACGCCGTCCTCGTGGGCGAGGGCCTGGTCACCGACAAGGACCCGCGGCAGGCGGTCGCGGACCTCGTCACCGCGGGCGCCCATCCCGCGTTGCGGCACGGCCAGCGGTGAGCCAGCTGCCAGACGCGGCGGGCCACTTCGGCCCGTTCGGCGGCCGGTTCGTCCCTGAGTCGCTCGTCGCGGCGCTCGACGAACTCGCGGTCGCGTATCGCGCGGCTCTCGCCGACCCGGTGTTCACCGCGGAGCTGACTCGGCTGCTGACCACTTACGCGGGCCGGCCCACCCCGGTCACGGACGCGCGCCGGTTCGCCGAGCACGCCGGCGGCGCCCGCGTTCTGCTCAAGCGCGAGGACCTCACCCACACCGGCTCGCACAAGATCAACAATGTGCTCGGGCAGGCGCTGCTCACGGTGCGCATGGGCAAGAAGCGGGTCATCGCCGAGACCGGCGCCGGCCAGCACGGGGTGGCCACCGCCACCGCCGCCGCGCTGTTCGGCCTCGACTGCACGATCTACATGGGCGAGGAAGACACCAAGCGCCAGGCGTTGAACGTCGCGCGGATGAAGCTCCTCGGCGCGGACGTCGTCCCGGTCACGGCCGGCAGCCGCACCCTGAAGGACGCCATCAACGAGGCTTTCCGCGACTGGGTCACGACCGTCGAGCACACCCATTACCTGTTCGGCACGGTCGCCGGCCCGCACCCGTTTCCCGCGCTCGTGCGCGACTTCCAAAAGATCGTGGGAGAAGAGGCCCGCGCGCAGGTGCTCGAGTTGACCGGGCGGTTGCCGGACGCGGTCACCGCGTGCGTCGGCGGCGGGTCCAACGCGATGGGCATCTTCGCCGCCTTCCTGCCCGATTCAGCGGTCCGGCTGTACGGCTTCGAGGCGGGCGGCGACGGCTTGGCGACCGGTCGGCACGCGGCGACCATCACCGGTGGCGCCCGGGCGTGCTGCACGGCGCGCGGACGTACGTGTTGCAAGACGCCGACGGCCAAACGATCGAATCGCACTCGATCTCCGCCGGGCTCGACTACCCCGGCGTCGGTCCCGAGCACGCCTGGCTCGCCGAGACTGGCCGGGTCACCTACCAGCCGGTCACCGACGCCGAGGCCATGGACGCGTTCCGGCTGCTGTCCCGCACCGAGGGGATCATCCCGGCGATCGAGAGCGCGCACGCGCTCGCCGGCACGCTGCACGTCGGCCGCCAGCTCGGGCCGGGCGCGACGGTGCTCGTCAGCCTGTCCGGCCGGGGCGACAAGGACGTCGACACCGCCGCCCGCTGGTTCGGCCTCACATGACCGCGGTCTCCGACACGTTCGCCCGGTGCAAATCGGAGAATCGGGCCGCCCTCGTCGGCTACCTCCCGGCCTGCTTTCCCACCCCCGAGCGCGGGGTGAAGGCGCTGTGCGCGATGGTCGAGGGTGGAGTCGACGGCGGTGTCGACATGGTCGAGGTCGGCCTGCCGTACAGCGACCCCGTTCTTGAGGGCCCGACCATCGCGCAGTCGCACGACATCGCGCTGCGGGCCGGTTCCACCACGGCGCACGTGCTGCGCACCGTGGAGGCGGTGGCCGCCACCGGCGTCCCCGTCGTCGTCATGACCTACTGGAACCCGGTCGAACGCTACGGCGTCGACCGATTCGCCGCCGACCTCGCCGCCGCCGGGGGGTGCGGACTCATCACCCCCGATCTGCTGCCAGACGAAGCCGAGCCGTGGCTCGCCGCGAGCGACGCCAACGGACTCGACCGGATTTTCCTTGTGGCGCCGAGCTCCACCGACGAGCGGCTCGCGTTGACCACCCGGTTTTGCCGCGGCTTCGTTTACGCGGTCTCGGTGATGGGCGTCACCGGCGCCCGCACGCAAACCAGCGCTCTCGCGCCGAAGCTGGTCGCCCGCGCCCGGGCGCACACCGACCTTCCGATCGGCGTCGGGCTTGGCGTCAGCAACGCCGACCAGGCGGCCGAGGTCGCCGGATACGCCGACGCGGTCATCGTCGGCTCGGCGTTCGTCCGCCGGGTGCTCGACGCGCGCGGCGTCGACGACGAGGCCACCGCGGTACGCGCGCTGGCGACCGAGCTGGCGGGCGGCGTGCGGCGCCGTCCGGCGAGCTGACCGGCGCCGATGAGGTACGGCGCGGTACCGTCGGACACGATGACTCCCAGCCTTCACGCCTACCTGCCGAGCCCTAGCCAGGGCGTGTGGCACCTCGGGCCGCTTCCGCTGCGGGCCTACGCGTTCTGCATCATCATCGGCGTCTTCGTCGCCATCGCGATGGCCGATCGCCGGTGGCGCGCCCGCGGCGGCCACTCATCGACGGTGAGCCAAATCGCCACGTGGGCGGTGCCGTTCGGACTCGTGGGCGGTCGGCTGTACCACATCGTCACCGACCCGGAGTTGTACTTCAAACACGGCAACGACTGGGTGCACATCTTCTACGTGTGGAACGGCGGTCTTGGTATCTGGGGCGCGATCGCCCTCGGCGCCGTCGGCGCGTACATCGGAGCTCGTCGGGCCGGCGCGTCGTTCCCCGCGTTCGCGGACGCCGCCGCGCCGGGCATCGTGCTCGCGCAAGCGATCGGCCGCTGGGGCAACTACTTCAACCAGGAGTTGTTCGGCAAGCCCACGACCATGCCGTGGGGTCTGCGCATCGACGCCAGCCACGCGGCCAACGCGAACCTTCCGGCCGGCATCTACCAGCCGACTTCCTTTACGAGTCCATCTGGGACGTCGGCACCGCGCTGTTGGTCTTGTGGGCCGATCGGCGGTTCAGGTTGGGCCACGGTCGCGCGTTCTGGCTTTACGTCATGGGCTACGTCGCCGGCCGCAGCTGGATCGAATACCTGCGGGTGGACCACGCCAACCACATCCTCGGCCTGCGGCTCAACGACTGGACGTCGATATTCGTCTTCACGCTCGCCCTCGCCGCGTTCATCGTCTCGGCCGTGCGCCGGCCGGGCCGCGAGAGCGTCGTCGAGTTCAAGACGATTGACTCGGACGACGACGGGCGGCGGCCGCTGGCCGAGGCGTCGCAACCGTCCGGCGAACACGACTCCGACGACGCGCAGGCCACGCTGCCGGAGGACCGAACGCCGACAGAAGGCGCCACACCGTGACCGCCGACGGGCAGGTCAGCGATCAGCGCGCCGAGGTCCACCACAGTCATCGCGACGTCACCGGCGGCTGGCTGCGCCCGGCGGTCTTCGGCGCGATGGACGGCCTGATCTCCAACTTCTCGCTGATCTCGGGGTTCGCGGGCGCGCACGCCGCCCGGTCCCTCGTGATCTTGAGCGGCCTCGGGGGCCTCGCCGCGGGCGCGTTCTCGATGGCTGTCGGCGAATACGTCTCGGTGGCGTCGCAAAGCGACCTGGCGCGCGCCGAGATCGCGGTGGAGCGGCACGAGCTGCGGCACAACGCGGACGCCGAGCGGGCGGAGCTCGCCCAGCTCTACATCTCGCGCGGCGTGGACCCGCAGCTGGCCAACGAGGTGGCCCGGCAGCTGTCAAAGGACCCAGACCAGGCGCTTGAGATCCACGCGCGCGAAGAGCTCGGCGTGTCGGGCGACGATCTTCCCTCGCCCTACCTCGCGTCCGGTTCTTCGTTCGTCTCGTTCGCCGTCGGCGCGATCCTGCCGGTGCTGCCGTTCATGTTGGGCGTCTCGGTGCTCTGGCCCGCGGCGCTGGTCGCCGCGGTCGGGTTGTTCGCAACCGGTGCGACCGTGGCGCGGATCACCGCGCGACCCTGGTGGTTCGGCGGCGCCCGGCAGTTGCTGCTCGGGGCGGTCGCGGCCGTGATCACGTACGGCGTCGGCGCAGCCATCGGCACCCACGTTTCGTGATGCGCTAGTGTGACTGCCGTCGCGGCGTCGCCCAGCCGATGGCAGTGTCACTGAAGTGACACAAAAGTCCCGTGTCTGGGCCCGTCGTGTCATGCCAGAATGAGCAGCAGGGCCAGTGTCGTCCCTGTCTAGATCCGGTGGCGGCTCCGTTGTTTTCCGCCCGTCGCCGAACCGCAGATGACAGCTGACGACGGGAGTGCCATGTTCCTGGCCGCTGGTCCGCCGCCGAACGGTCTCTACGACCCCGCGAACGAGCACGACGCTTGCGGTGTCGCCTTTGTCGCAGACCTCCGGGGCCGAAGCACCCACGACACCGTCGTCAACGCGCTGACCGCGTTGCGCAACCTCGAGCACCGCGGCGCCACCGGCCGCGAGGCCGACACCGGCGACGGCGCCGGCTTGCTCGCGCAAGTTCCCGACGAGCTGTTCCGCGCCGCCGCCGACTTCGAATTGCCGCCGGTCGGGTCGTACGCGGTCGGCATCGCCTTCCTGCCCGCCGACAACTTCGCCGCGGGCGCCGCGGTCGCGGCCGTCGAGCGGATCGTCGCCGAGGAACGACTGCGGGTGGTTGGCTGGCGGGAGCTGCCGGTCGTCCCCGAGCTCGCCGGGCCGAGCGCGCGGGCGATGATGCCGCGGTTCCGCCAGCTGTTCGTCGCGCCGATCGACGAGTCACTCGCCGGACTCGCCTTGGAGCGCTTGACGTTTCGGGCCCGTAAGCGCATCGAGCGCGAGGCCGAGGTCTATTTCGCGTCGTTGTCGCCGCGCACCATCGTCTACAAGGGCATGCTCACGGCGCCGCAGCTCGAGCCGTTCTTCCCTGACCTGTCCGACCAGCGGTTCACCTCGACCCTGGCCCTTGTGCACTCGCGGTTCTCGACGAACACATTCCCGAGCTGGCCGCTCGCGCACCCGTACCGCTACATCGCGCACAACGGTGAGATCAACACCATCAAGGGCAATCGCAACTGGATGCGCGCTCGCGAGACCCTGCTCGCCAGCGACGCGATTCCAGGCGACCTGAGCAAGCTGTTCCCGATCTGCACGCCGGGCGGTTCTGACTCCATGAGCTTCGACGAGGTGCTCGAACTGCTGCACCTTGGCGGCCGGTCGCTCCCACACGCCGTTTTGATGATGATCCCGGAGGCGTGGGAGAAGCACACCGAGATGGACGACGCGCGGCGCGCGTTCTACGAGTTCCACAGCAGCGTGATGGAGCCGTGGGACGGTCCGGCGTGCGTCACGTTCACCGACGGCGCCCTCATCGGCGCGGTGCTTGACCGCAACGGGCTGCGTCCCGCGCGTTACTGGGTGACGGACGACGGGCTTGTCGTGATGGCGAGCGAGGTCGGCGTGCTCGACATCGACCCCGCGAGGGTGCTGCGCAAGGGCCGGTTGCAGCCAGGCCGGATGTTCCTGGTCGACACCCAAGCCGGGCGCATCGTCGACGACGCCGAGATCAAGGCGCAGCTCGCCGCCGACCGCCCGTACGACAACTGGCTGCACGCCGGCCTGCTGAAGCTGCCCGACCTGCCCGAGCGCGAACACGTCATCTACAGCCACGAGTCGGTGTTGCGCCGCCAGCAAACCTTCGGTTACACCGAAGAGGAGTTGCGGATTCTCCTTGCTCCAATGGCAAAGTCGGCCGCTGAGCCGATCGGCTCCATGGGCAACGACGCGCCACTCGCGGCATATTCGTCGCGCCCGCGGCTGCTCTTCGACTACTTCACGCAGTTGTTCGCGCAGGTCACCAACCCGCCGCTCGACGCGATCCGCGAAGAACTCGTGACGTCGCTCGCGGGCACGATCGGGCCGGAGCAGAACCTGCTCGAGCCAGGTCCCGCGTCGTGCCGGCAGATCGTCGTCCCGTTCCCTGTCATCGACAACGACGAACTGGCGAAGATCCTGCACGTCAACGACGACGGCGACCTGCCCGGTCTCGCGCCGTTCGTCGTCCGGGGCCTTTACGACGTCGACGACGGGGGAGCGGCGCTGCAGCGCCGGCTCGACGAGATCTGCGTCGAGGTGTCGCAGGCCATCGAGGGCGGGGCGCGCGTCATCGTGCTGTCCGACCGCGACTCCGACCGCGAGCGGGCCCCGATCCCGTCCCTGTTGCTCACGTCGGCGGTGCACCACCACCTCATCCGGGAGAAGACCCGCACCAAGGTCGGTCTTGTGGTCGAGGCGGGCGACGTGCGCGAGGTGCACCACGTCGCGCTGCTCATCGGTTACGGCGCCGCGGCGGTCAACCCGTATCTCGCGATGGAGACCGTCGAAGACATGGCGCGCACCGGCGCCATCGCCGGCGTCACGTCGGAAGACGCGGTCCACAACCTGGTGAAGGCGCTCGGCAAGGGCGTGCTGAAGGTGATGTCCAAAATGGGCATCTCCACGGTCGCCTCGTACACCGGCGCCCAAGTGTTCGAGGCGCTCGGTCTTTCGCACGACGTCGTCGACCGCTACTTCACCGGCACGCCCTCCCGCCTGGGAGGCGTCGGGCTCGACACTCTCGCGATGGAGGTCGAGTCACGGCACACGCACGCGTACCCGATCGGAGAGGTGCAGCCATCGCACCGGCGGCTGCGCGTCGGAGGCGACTACCAGTGGCGCCGCGAGGGCGAGCCGCATCTGTTCAACCCCGAGACCGTGTTCAGGCTTCAGCACTCGACGCGCACCGGCCGGTACGAGATCTTCAAGGAATACAGCCGGTTGGTCGACGACCAGTCGCGCGACATCATGACGCTGCGCGGCTTGTTCAAGCTGCGCACCGGCGTGCGGCGTCCGGTGCCGCTCGACGAGGTCGAGCCGGTCAGCGAGATCGTGAAGCGATTCTCCACCGGTGCGATGTCGTACGGCTCGATCAGCAAGGAAGCCCACGAAACCCTTGCCATTGCGATGAACCAGCTCGGCGGCAAGTCGAACACCGGTGAAGGCGGCGAGGACGCCGACCGGCTCTACGACGCGCGCCGGTCTGCGATCAAGCAGGTGGCCAGCGGCCGGTTCGGCGTCACGAGCGAGTACTTGACGGCCGCTGACGACCTGCAGATCAAGATGGCGCAGGGCGCGAAGCCTGGTGAGGGCGGCCAGCTGCCGGGTCACAAGGTCTACCCGTGGATCGCGCAGACCCGGCACTCGACCCCGGGCGTCGGCCTGATCTCACCGCCGCCGCATCACGACATCTATTCGATCGAAGACCTCAAGCAGCTCATCCACGACCTGAAGAACAGCAACCCGGTGGCTCGAGTGCACGTGAAGCTGGTCGCGGAGGTGGGGGTCGGGACGGTCGCGGCGGGCGTGGCGAAGGCGCACGCCGATGTCGTTCTCATCTCCGGCCACGACGGCGGCACCGGTGCGTCGCCGCTCACGTCGTTGAAGCACGCCGGCGCGCCGTGGGAGTTGGGCCTCGCGGAAACCCAGCAGACGCTGATCTCCAACGGCCTGCGCGACCGGATCGTCGTCCAGACCGACGGCCAGCTGAAGACCGGCCGCGACGTCGTCGTCGCGGCCCTGCTCGGAGCAGAGGAATACGGTTTCGCCACTGCGCCGTTGGTGGTCTCCGGGTGCGTGATGATGCGGGTCTGTCACCTCGACACCTGCCCGGTCGGCGTCGCGACGCAGAATCCTGAGCTGCGCAAGCGGTTCAACGGCAAGCCCGAGTTCGTGGTGAACTTCTTCCAGTTCATCGCCGAAGAAGTGCGCGAATACCTCGCTGAGTTGGGATTCCGCAGCCTCGCGGAGGCAATCGGTCAGGTCGAGTTGCTCGACACCGCCGACGCGATCACCCATTGGAAGGCGAGCGGGCTCGACCTGTCGCCGATCCTGCGCTCGCCGGAGAACCACGACGAGGCGAGGCGTTGCGTCACCTCGCAAGACCACGGACTGGAAAAGGCGCTCGACAACACGCTGATCCAGCTTGCCGAGGGCGCGTTGAACGAGGGCGCGCCAGTCAAGCTCGAGCTGCCGATCCGCAACGTCAACCGCACGGTCGGCACGATGCTCGGCCACGAGGTCACCAAGCGCTACCGCGCGACCGGCCTCCCTGACGACACGATCGACGTCACGTTCACCGGGTCGGCGGGCCAGTCGTTCGGCGCCTTCGTGCCGAACGGCGTGACGCTGAGGCTGATCGGCGACGCGAACGACTACGTCGGCAAGGGTTTGTCGGGCGGCCGCATCGTTGTCAAGCCGTTCGATGACGCGCCGTTCGCCGCGCACGACAACGTGATCGCGGGCAACGTGCTGCTCTACGGCGCCACCAGCGGCGAGGCGTTCGTCCGTGGCGTAGTCGGCGAGCGGTTCTGCGTTCGCAACTCCGGGGCCACCGCGGTCGTCGAGGGGGTCGGCGACCACGGTTGTGAGTACATGACCGGCGGTGTCGTCGTCGTCCTCGGCCCGACCGGCCGCAACTTCGCGGCCGGCATGTCCGGGGGCGTCGCGTACCTGCTCGACGCCGACCCCGCTCGGGTCAACCCGGACATGGTCGACGTTGAAAAGCCCGACGACGACGAACTGGCGACCGTGCGCGAGCTGGTGCGCAAGCACGTGGCCGAGACCGGCTCCCGGCTCGGCGAGGAACTGCTCGCCGACTGGGAAAGCACGGCCGCGCGGTTCTCCAAGATCATGCCGCGCGACTACAAGCGAGTCCTCGCCGCGCAAGCGAAGGCGGCGCAGGAAGGGCTCGACGTGAACGAGCAGATCATGGCGGTGTCGCATGGCTGACCCGAAGGGCTTCCTGACCACCTCGCCGGAGGCCCCGCCGCGCCGGCCGGTCGACGTCCGCATCATGGACTGGAAAGAGGTCTACGAGCCGTTCCCGCACTCCTCGTTGGAGAAGCAGGCCGGTCGCTGCATGGATTGCGGAATTCCGTTCTGCCATAACGGTTGCCCGCTCGGAAACCTGATCCCCGAGTGGAACGACCTGGTCTGGCGGCACGACTGGCACGAAGCCTCCGAACGGCTGCACGCCACGAACAACTTCCCCGAGGTCACCGGACGGCTGTGCCCCGCACCCTGTGAGGCGGCGTGCGTGCTCGCTATCAACCCCGCGCAGACCGGGGGAGCGGTCACCATCAAGCAGGTCGAGCACGAGATCGCCGACCGCGCGTGGGACGAGGGCTGGGTCACGCCGCAGGTGCCCGGCCGGTTGACCCTGAAGACGGTCGCCGTCGTCGGGTCAGGTCCGGCGGGCCTTGCCGCCGCGCAGCAGCTCACGCGCGCCGGGCACACGGTCGCCGTGTACGAGCGCGCCGACCGCGTCGGTGGGCTGCTCCGCTACGGAATTCCCGAGTTCAAGATGGAAAAGTGGGTGCTCGACCGGCGCGTCAAGCAGATGGAGGCGGAGGGCACCAAGTTTCGTCCGAATGTCGAAATCGGCGTCGACATCAGCGCCCGTGAGCTGAAATCGCGCTATGACGTCGTGCTGCTCGCCATCGGCTCCACCGTCGGCCGCGACCTGCCGATTCCCGGCCGCCAGCTCGACGGCATCCACCAGGCGATGGAATACCTGCCGATCGCCAATCGCGTTCAGCAAGGCGATGTGGCTGAGCCGACGATCACCGCGAAGGGCAAGCACGTCGTCATCATCGGCGGTGGCGACACCGGCGCCGACTGCCTCGGCACCGCGCATCGCCAAGGCGCCGCGTCCGTCGTCCAGCTCGAGATCTTGCCGGAGCCACCAGCGCAGCGCGCGGCGATCACCCCGTGGCCCACGTGGCCGCTCATGCTCCGGGTCTCGAGCGCGCACGAGGAGGGCGGCGAGCGCAGGTTCGCGGTGAACACCGAGGAATTCCTCGGCGACGAGAGCGGCGACGTCCGTGCGTTGCGGCTGGTCGAGGTGCGCATGGTCGACGGCCGGGTGGAGGCGATGCCGGGCACCGAGCGCGAGCTCCCGGCCGACCTGGTGTTGCTGGCGATGGGATTCACCGGCCCCGAGAAGTTGCTTGCCGAGCAGTTCGAGCTCGACCTCGACACTCGCGGCAACATCGCCCGTGACGCGTCGTACGCGACGAACGTCCCCGCCGTGTTCGTCGCGGGCGACGCAGGGCGCGGCCAGTCGCTCATCGTATGGGCGATCGCCGAAGGGCGGGCGGCCGCCTCCGCCGTCGACCGATATCTCACCGGCGTCGAGCGATTGCCGATGCCGGTGGCGCCTACGGCGCGCCCCCTCACCTGATCGAGCGGACACATTCTAGGGTTGAGACCATGAGTCGCCGCGCCAAAATCGTCTGCACCCTCGGGCCGGCGACCGAATCCGTGGAACGCATTCGCGAACTCGTCGACGCGGGCATGGACGTCGCCCGGCTCAACCTCAGCCACGGCACGCACGACGACCACGCTGGGGTGTACGGCCGGGTGCGCGAGGCAGCCGACGCGAGCGGGCGCGCGGTCGGCGTCCTCGTCGACCTGCAGGGTCCGAAGATCCGTCTCGGGCGCATCGCAGGCGGTCCGGTCGTCCTCTCTCCGGGCGATGAGTTCACCATCACCACCGAGGACGTTCCGGGCAGCAAGGTGCTCGTCTCGACGACATACGACGGGCTGCCCGGCGACGTCGAAGCGGGCCTGCAGATTCTCATCGACGACGGCCGCGTGTGCCTGGAGGTCGTCTCGGTCGACGGCCCGCGGGTGCACACGCTGGTCGTCGAAGGCGGCGCCGTCTCCGACCACAAAGGCATCAATGTCCCCGGCGCCGCGCTGTCCGTGCCGGCACTCAGCGAGAAGGACGTCGACGACCTGCGGTGGGCGCTGCGCATCGGCGCCGACATGGTCGCGCTGTCGTTCGTGCGCTCGCCGTCCGACTTCGACGACGTCGCGAAGATCATGGACGACGAGGGCCGCCGGGTGCCCGTCATCGCGAAAATCGAGAAGCCGCAGGCGGTTGACCGCATCGAGGAGATCGTCGAGGCGTTCGACGGATTCATGATCGCGCGCGGCGACCTCGGCGTCGAGATGCCCTTGGAGCAAGTGCCCATCGTGCAAAAGCAGGTGACCTCCCTGGCCCGCCGCAATGCCAAGCCGGTCATCGTCGCGACCCAGATGCTCGACTCGATGGTCAACGCGTCGCGGCCCACCCGCGCCGAGGTCTCCGACTGCGCCAACGCGGTGCTCGACGGCGCAGACGCGCTGATGCTCTCGGGGGAGACGAGCGTCGGTCTGCATCCGGCCCTCACCGTCGAGACGATGGCCCGCATCATCGAGACCGCCGAGGAGTCGGCACTCGACGCAATCCCTGAGATCAAAGAGAAACCGCGCACCAAGGGCGGGGCGATCGGGCACGCCGCGGCTGCTGTGGGCGCCGACTTGGGCGCCCGGTATCTGGTGGCGTTCACCGAGACCGGCGACAGCGCCCGCCGGCTGGCTCGCTACCGCTCGCCCATCCCGCTGCTGGCTTTCACGCCGGTCGCGTCGACGCGGTCGCAACTCGCTTTGACCTGGGGCGTCGAGACTTTTCTTGTCGCGCCGGTGTCGCACACCGACCAGATGGTCCGCCAGGTCGACCGCGCGCTGCTGGACCTCGAGCGTTGCAGACAGGGGGAGTTGGTCGTCATCATCGCCGGCTCGCCGCCGGGGGTGGCCGGCTCGACGAACACGCTGCGGGTGCATCGCATCGGCGACACGCTGGAAAGCGACGCTCCGGCCTACAGCTAGCTGTGATGCCCGGCCGCAGGTCAGTACCCCGGGTCGGATTCGAACCGACACTGGATGGTGTTTGAGACCATTGCCTCTGCCGTTGGGCTACCGGGGCCCGCGACGCGCAGCGCCGCGACCGCCCAATCTACCGGTTGACCTTCGTCGGCCCTGACTAGGCTGCTGCGCGTGCACGACGATCACACCGGTTCCCGCGCTCCCAGTCCCGCCGACGTCGCCTCGATCGCGAAGCGACCCCAGCCACCACCGTCGGGGCGCTCTGACGCGGCGTCGCCCTCCGCGGCGTCCGCGGCGTCCGACAGCCCAGCTCGCAAGCGGGTCGTGGTCGCGGAAGACGAGACGCTGATCCGGCTCGACCTCACTGAAACCCTCACCGAGTTGGGGTACGAGGTCGTGGGCGAGGCGGGCGATGGCGAGCGGGCGGTCGCGCTGGCCGAGGAGCTGCGGCCCGATCTGGTGATCCTCGACGTCAAGATGCCGGTCCTCGACGGCATCTCGGCCGCGCAGCGCATCGCCGCCCAGCGCATCGCGCCGGTGGTCATTTTGACCGCGTTCTCCCAGCGCGAGTTGGTGGAGCGGGCCCGCGACGCTGGGGCGATGGCTTACTTGGTGAAGCCGTTCAGCTCTGCCGAGCTGCTGCCGGCCATCGAGATGGCGTTGAGTCGCCACGCGGAACTGGCCGCGCTCGAGGCCGAGGTGGCCGATCTCGCCGACCGCCTCGAGACCCGCAAAGTGATTGACCGGGCGAAGGGCCTGCTGCAGGCGCGCGACTCCATGACCGAGCCGGAGGCGTTCCGCTTCATCCAGCGAAAGGCGATGGATCAACGGGTCAGCATGCGCGCGGTGGCCGAATCGGTGATCGGCGATCTCGCCGTCCCGGAACCGGGCGATTAGCCGCTTAACAGATGGGACGGCATCCGTATGATCACGAGGAGGTTACGACTCCCAGTTGGTCCTTCGCTCTCCGCCGGATGCGTTGTAACGTCCGCCCATCAGTGTCGGGGTGAATGTCGAGGCCGCGAACGAGGCCGCACGTCGCGCCCACCGAAAGAGGAGTCAGTGTGCTCAATCGCCGAGTAGTCCTAGCAGTCGTCCCGCTCGTGGTTGCGGGCATGGCCCTGTCCGCCTGTTCGAGCAGTAAGAAGAGCGGGAGCGGCGGGTCGTCCGGGTCGCCGACCAGCGGCGGCAACAAGCCGACCTTCACCATCGCCTACCAAGGCCCGCTCTCCGGAGGCAACGCCCAGCTCGGCCTGAACATGAAGTTCGCCGTTCAGCTCGCGGTCAATGAGGCGAACGCCGCCGGCGACCTGCCTTTCACGTTGAAGTACACCGACGCCGACGACCAGGGCTCGCCCGACCAGTCGCCCGCCGCCGCTCAGAAGCTGATCGATGACAAGTCCGTCATCGCGGTCGTCGGCCCGGCGTTCTCCGGCGCGACGAAGGCGGCTGAGCCCAAGTTCGCCGACGCGAGCCTGGCCACCGTCAGCCCGTCGGCAACCTCGCCCGCGCTGGCCAGCGGCGGCTGGAAGACGTTCTTCCGCGTCGTCGCCGATGACGACGCGCAGGGCCCGGCCGACGCCGACTACGCCGTGAAGAAGCTCGGGGCCAAGAACATCTTCGCCATCGACGACGCCAGCGCGTACGGCCAGCCGCTCGAGTCTGCTTTTGAAAAGCAGGCGAAGACCGACGGCGCCAGCGTCACCCACCAGTCGGTGCCGGGCACCACGCAGTGCCAGGCCGGCTCCGGCAACACGCAGCAGTACCCGGGCGTCGCGACGACGATCAAGAACTCCGGCGCCGACACGGTCTTCTACGCCGGCTACTACTGCGACTTCGCGTTGTTGGCCAAGGCGCTGAACGCCGCGGGCTACACCGGCAAGCTGTTCTCGGACGACGGAAGCCTCGACCCCAAGTACATCGAGCAGGCCGGCCAGAACGTGGCTGAGGGCACCTACATCAGCTGCGCCTGCGCCGACATCTCCACCAACCCGGCCGCCGCGGACTTCTTGACGAAGTTCAAGGCGCTGGCCAACTTCGACAGCGGCACGTACTCGCCCGAGGCGTTCGACGCGGCCAACACCATCATCTCGGTGTTGAAGCAGCTCGGAGCGAGCGCGACTCGCCAGTAGGTGCTCGCCGCGCTGCCGTCGGTCGACTACAAGGGCATCACGAAGGAAGTGAAGTTCGAGCCCAACGGCAACATCTCGGGGACGGCGGTCTACGTCTACCAGGTGAAGAGCGGCAAGATCACGTCGCTCGGCCTGGCGACGACCTCCTGATCGACTGATGCGACATGTGGTCGGGCGCTCCCCGTGAGCGCCCGACCACAGGCATGATGTCGGAGCATCCTACGGATACCCGAGAGGAGCGGCAGACCATGTGTCTGACGCACCATTTTTCGTCGTACTTCATCCCGGGGCTGGCCAACGGCTTCCTCTACGCCCTGATCGCGCTGGGGTACACGCTCGTCTACGGCGTCCTGCAGCTCATCAACTTCGCCCACAGCGAGGTGTTCATGAGCGGCGGGTTCGGCGGCTTGTTCGCGTTGAACTTCGTCATCGGCAACAGGTCGCCGAGCGGGCTCGCCTCGGTCGGGTTCGTCATTGTCGGGTCTGCTCGCCGGCGCCATCTCCGGCGGCGTCGTGGCGTTCGTGCTCGAGCGCATCGGCCTACCGCCCGTTACGCCGGCGGCACGCGCCGAAGCTGGCCTTCCTCATCAGCGCGATCGGCATGTCGTACTTCCTGCAGAATCTCGCCGGCAAGGAATTCGGGCGTGACGCGCGCACGATGAAGGCGCCCTTCACGCTCACCCCGACAAGCCGCTGTTCACCGTCTTCGGCGAGGGGGTCACGGTCGTACTACGCCGTCATCGCCGTCGCCGCGATCGTCATGCTGGTGCTGCTCGACCGGATGGTGCACAGCGACGCGGCTCGGCCAGGGCATCCGAGCCGTCGCGCAAGACGCCGACACGGCCTCGCTGATGGGCGTCGACATCAACCGGGTGATCGCCCAGACCTTCATCGTCGGCGGCCTGCTCGGCGGCGCGGCGGGCTTCCTGTTCGGCCTGGGCACCGCCGGTGTCAGCTACACCATGGGCTTCGTCCCCGGCGTCAAGGCGTTCACCGCGGCGGTGCTGGGCGGCATCGGCAACATCCGCGGCGCGATGCTCGGCGGGTTGCTGCTGGGTGTCATGGAGAACATGGCTCACCCTGCATCGGCGCCAACTGGATCGACGTCGTCGTCCTTCTTCATCCTGGTGCTCGTGCTGATGGTCCGGCCGACCGGGCTCCTCGGCGAGCGGCTGGGGAGGTCGGCATGACCGCGACTCGCGAGGTCCCCGTTGCCCGGCAGCGTCCGCGGCCAGCAAGGCGTGGAGCATCTGGCGCAACAACGACCGCATCCGCCGACTCGTCGGCACCGAGCTCGCCGCGTTGACGCTCGCCTTGATGATGGGCCCGTCAGGGAACCTGCAACTCGCCCACGCCGGCTTCCGGGCATCTTGGTTCGCCCCGAAGGTGCTCATCTTCCTGGCCGGCGGCGTCGTGCTGTGGGTCGCTCATGGAGCGGCCGCCACGCGCGGTCCGCCGCGCGATGACGGCACGCGTCCGGCGCCGTCGGCGAGGTCCTGCTGCGACCGCGCGTGAGGTGCGCTACGGCTGTACGCCGCCGTGCTGGTGCTCGCGATCGTGTTGCCGCGCGGACCTGTCGAACTTCTGGCAGGAGGTGCTCGTCGACCAGATCGGCATCTACGTGCTGCTGGCGATCGGGCTCAACGTCGTCGTCGGGTTCGCCGGGCTGCTCGACCTCGGCTACATCGCGTTCTACGCCATCGGCGCGTACACATGCGCGTACTTGGACGCGGCGCGCTGCCGGTGAAGCCGCCGCTCCACCTGAACCCGTTCGTCACTCATCTTCGCGGTGCTCGCGGCATGGTCGCCGGCGTCTGCTGGGCGCTCCGACGCTGCGGCTGCGCGGCGACTATCTGGCGATCGTCACGCTCGGGTTCGGCGAGATCATCACGATCGTCGCGAACAACCTGACGTCGATCACCGGCGGCGCCCGGGCGCGAATCCGGTCCCGCACTTCTCGGTGAATCTGCTCGGTCATCCACTACCAGTGGGGGCTCGACGAACCTGCCGTACTACTACCTGCTGCTCGGGTTCGTGGTCGTCATCCTGGTGATGTTCCGCCCGCTGGAGAACTCCCGTGTCGGGCGCGCCTGGACCGCGATCCGCGAGGACGAGGTCGCCGCCGCGGCCAGCGGCATCAACACCGTACAAGTACAAGCTGATGGCGTTCGCCATCGGCGCGTCGACGTCGGGCTTCGCCGGCGTGATGTTCGCCAGCAAGATTCAAAGGTCGACGCCGGCGAGCTTCGTGTTGCAGCAGTCGATCCTGGTGCTCGTGTTCGTCATCTTCGGCGGCATGGGGTCGCTGCCGGGGGCGATGATCGGCGCGGCCGATTTTGCAGTGGGCGCCGAACTTCCTGCGCAACCGCTTCCCGCAGCAGGACCTCTTCATGTTCCTCGGGGCGCTGCTGGTCGTGATGATGATCTTACCGGCCGCAAGGTGTCGTGCCCGTCGCGGCGACGGTCCCGCGAGCTCGGGCTCGCCGAGCCGGGCGTCGGCACCGCCGACGCGATGAGCGCACCGGCCGGGGAGGAGATCCAGTGAGCGCTGAGCCGGAGCTCGCGCCGCGACGGCGGTGGCCGACCCGATCATCACCGTCGACCACGTCACGCTGCGCTTCGGCGGCGTCACCAGCTTGTCGGACGTCAGCCTGCTGCAGGCGCGGGGGGAGATCCTCGCCGTCATCGGCCCGAACGGCGCCGGCAAGACGTCGCTGTTCAACTCGCATCACCGGCGTCTACACGCCGCAGGAGGGGCCGATCGCGTTCCATCCGCAGGCGGCCGCCGCCGCACCCTCATCGGTCGCAAGCCGCACGCGTGAACAAGCTCGGCATCGCGCGCACCTTCCAGAACATCCGGCTGTTCTACGCGCTGACCGCGTTCGAGAACGTGAAGATCGGCGATCGAGTCGCGCCAGCGGTCCGGGCCCGCTCGGCGCGATGCTGCGGCTGCCGTGCAACCGCCGCGAGGAGCGGGAGGGCGACCGCGCGCCCTCGAGCTGCTCGATTTCGTCGGGCTGCGCGCACCGCGCCAACGAGCTCGCGGCGTCGCTGCCTACGGCGCGCAGCGGCGGCTCGAGATCGCCCGAGCGCTCGGCACGCAGCCCAGCGTGCTGCTGCTCGACGAGCCGGCCGCCGGCACCAACCCGGCGGAGAAGCGCGAACTCGAGGTGCTGATCCGCCACATCAACGACGGAGATGGGCGTCAGCGTGCTGCTCATCGAGCACGACATGCGGCTGGTCATGTCGGTGGCGACGCGCGTCGTCGTGCTCAACTTCGGCCGAGGTGATCGCCGCAGGGCGGCCGGCACGACGTGCAGCGCAGACCCCGCGGTCATCGAGGCCTACTCGGCAAGCCGCCGGACGCCGACGGCGCGCCCCAACGCCGACGCCGCCGACGGGAGGAGGAGCCGTCATGAGACTGCTCGAGCTGGTGGACGTCCGCGTCCGCTACGGCGCGATCGCCGCGATCAAGGGCATCAGCGTCGCGGTCGACGAGGGCGAGATCGTCACCCTGCTCGGTGCCAACGGCGCGGGCAAGACGACCACCCTGCGCACGCATCTCCGGCCAGCTGCGGCCGTTCGCCGGCGAGATCATCTTCGAGGGACGGCGCGATCGACGGACTGCGGCCCACGAGGTGGTCGCCCTGGGTGTCGGGCACGTCGCCGGAGGGTCGGCGGATCTTCCCGCACGATGAGCGTGCTCGAGAACCTCGCAGATGGGCGCGTACCGCTTCGGCAAGGCGCGCTAAGGACGACCTCGACCGGGTCTTCGCGCTGTTTCCGCGGCTGCGCGAACGGCGCGGCACAGGAGGGCGGGACGCTGTCGGGCGGCGAGCAGCAGATGCTAGCGATCGGTCGCGCACTGATGTCGCGGCCGCGGTTGTTGCTGCTCGACGAGCCGTCGATGGGGCTCGCGCCGCTCATGGTCGCAGCAGATCTTCGACATCATCCGCGAGATCAACGAGCAGGGCACCACCGTGCTTGCTGGTCGAGCAGAACGCCGCGCAGGCGTTGTCGTTCGCGCACCGCGGCTACGTGCTGGAGACGGGCTCGATCGTGATGTCGGACGTCGCTTCCTCGCTGCTGGTGGATCCGCGAGTGCGTGCGGCTTACTTGGGCGAAGGCGCCGCCTGAGCGGAGGTTCGCCCTCGAAATCCCTGTGCCCGCCGAGCAATTTCGGCGAGCCCGGGTGCCTTTGGCACCGTCCAAGCCTTCCCCGGTCTTGGACGTTCTCTACTCAGTACCCGGGCTCGTCGGCAGACACCGTATCGACCCCGCGACCCTTCTCGCAAAGGGGCCCTTCAAGTCGCGAACAGATGTCGATTAAGCGATTGAGCGCAGGAAGTTTTGACGCCGAACGTCACCTGACGACGGCCGTCGAAGGCGGACGCCGATCGCGGTGCGCCGACCCGCCGACGACCTCGCCGCGGCGGCGCGCGCAGCTGATCGATGCGGCGGCCGCGGCCCTCGCAAGTCCGGTTGCCGTCGTCGGGGAGTGCGCGACTGATTCGGCTCGGCCGTCGTCGCGCCCGTCGTCCTGCTCGCCGTCGCGCCAGCCAGCCGAAGTTTTTTCCGGACGGCGTTAGCCGGGTCGGCACGCAGCGTAGATAGTTGACTGCGCAACGTCACCGTCGACTCGGGCAGATTGCCATAGACCGTCGCAAAAGGCCTGGGCGTCTCGCGAAGATTGCCCGCTCGACTCACGCAATATGTCCGACACGCCCAATCCGTCCGGAGTGCTTGACAAGGTTGATCAGGGGTCTTCCGAAGCACCGAAGATCCTCGCTACGCTCCGCAAAGTTCCTGCGGGGGACGCGGTTTTCTGGCAGCGCGGTCAGCCAGGACCACGCCGGTCGCGCCAATTTCCCCGGCGCGCGGCGATGTCGCGGCGATGTGGCTTGGCCACGGTGCCACGGGTGTTGACGAACGCTTTCGTGGATGAACCGGCCGACATGGTCGCACGCAGTCAGGAGCAGGTGGTGACCCGTTCTCACATCGCGGTCAGAGCGGCCGACGAGTCGGACCTGGCGGACCTGGTCTACCTCTGGGACGAGCTCAAGCGCTGCGGGGCGCTGAGCCATCGACTCGCCGCGACCACGGACCGCGGGCAGATCGTCGACCGCGTCCGCCGCTTGCTGACCCGGCCGAGCGGGCGCATCTTCCTCGCGTCGATCGGCGCGCAGCCGGTCGGCATGACGATGGTGACGACGGTCCCGCTGGGCGCCCTCAGCGAGTCGCTGTGCGTGCAGGTCGAGTACACCGTCGTCGCCGAGCCATTCCGCCGGCGCGGCATCGGGCGGGCGCTCATGGCGGCCGCCGCCGCCTACGCCGAGGAGGTCGGCGCGGAGCAGGTGACGGTCAGCGTGTCGCCGTTGTCTCGGGAGGCCAACCGCTTCTACGCGCAACTCGGCTTGACGCCACTCGCCGTCCGCCGGGTCGCGCCCGCCGCGGCGCTTCGGCGGCGGCTCGCCACCATCGACCTCACGTCGTCCGGCCGCGACGCCGTGCGTCGGCGCCCGGTCGGCGCGCGCACGGGCATGCGGACCGCGCTGCGGCGCATCGCGGTCGCCACCGCCGTCGGCGAGCGGCCGACCGACATCTGACGTCGCCGGCACTCGGCGCGACGCGGCTGTCGGCCGCCGCGCCTAGGATTTGCCGCGTGGCGACAACCCCGAACGCATCGACCCGAACACGTCAACGCGGGGGCGGCTGCTCCTGATCGACGGTCACTCCATCGCGTACCGCGCGTTTTTCGCGCTGCCCGTTGAGAATTTCGCCACGACCACCGGTCAGCCGACCAACGCCGTCTACGGCTTCACGTCGATGCTGATCAACCTGCTGCGCGACGAGCAGCCGACGCATGTCGCCGTCGCGTTCGACGTGTCACGGCAGAGCTTCCGCAACGAGACCTACGCCGAGTACAAGGCCAACCGGTCCGCCACGCCCGACGAGTTCAAGGGCCAGGTCAGCCTCATCCAGGAGGTGCTGGCGGCGCTCGCGATCCCGGTGATCCAGGCCGAGGGCTACGAGGCTGACGACGTCATCGCCACGCTCGCGACACAGGCGAGCGACAAGCGCTCGACGTCCTCATCTGCACCGGCGACCGCGACGCGTTCCAACTGGTCATCGATCGGGTCACCGTGCTGTATCCGCGCAAGGGCGTCTCTGACATGGCCCGCATGACACCCGCCGCGGTCGAGGAGCGAGTACGGCCTCACGCCCGGCGCAGTACCCCGACTACGCCGCGCTGCGCGGCGATCCGAGCGACAACCTGCCCGAGCATCCCCGGGGTCGGGGAGAAGACCGCGGCGAAGTGGATCCGCGAGTTTGGCTCGCTGACCGCGCTGGTCGATCGTGTCGACGAGGTGCCGGGCAAGGCGGGCAACGTGTTGCGCGAGCATCTCGCGAGTGTGGTGCTGCAACCGGCAGCTCACCGAACTGGTGCGCGACGTGCCGCTGCCCGTCGGCCCGCACGACCTGCATCTCGGCCAATGGGACCGCGAGGAAGTGCACCGCGTCTTCGACACGCTTGCAGTTCCGGGTGTTGCGCGACCGGCTCTACGCCACGCTGGCGGCGCCCGAGCCGGAAGCCGAGGCCGGGTTCGAGGTCGACGGCGGTCAACTCGGTCCCGACGAGGTCGCGGCCTGGCTCGCACGAGCACACGTCGTCCGGTGTTCGCGTCGGCGTCTCGGTCACCGGCACCTGGGGTCGTGGCGCCGGCGTCGTCACCGGCGTCGCGCTCGCCGCTCCCGACGGCGCTGGCGCGTACCTCGACCCGACTCAACTCACCCAGTCGGACGACGCGGCGCTCGCCGGCTGGCTCGCCGACGCGGCGCGGCCGAAGGCGATGCACGACGCGAAGGGCCCGCTGCTCGCGTTGGCCGCGCGCGGCTGGGCCCTCCGCGGCATGACGAGCGACACCGCTCTCGCGGCTTACCTCGCGTTGCCGGGCCAACGTTCGTTCGATCTCGCCGACCTCGCGCTGCGCTATCTGCGGCGGGAGCTGCGCGCCGAGCGACGCCGGCGGCGACCAGGGTCAGCTCTCGCTCGACGGCCTCGACGAGGACGGCCTCGCGCTCGCGCAGATCGTCCGGGCGCGCGCGGTGCTCGATCTCGCCGACGCGCTTGACGAAGACCTTGAAGAGCGGGGCGCCGCGTCGCTGCTGCGCCGACGTCGAGTTACCGCTCATCGACGTGCTCGCCGACATGGAGCGCACCGGCATCGCCGCCGACCTCGATCTGCTGGGTGCGCTTTCGGCCGAGCTCGGCGGCTCGGTGAAGCTGGCCGAGCAGAACGCCTTCGCCGTCGTCGGGCGCGAGTTCAACCTCGGCTCGCCCAAGCAGCTGCAGCAGATCTTGTTCGACGAGCTGAAGCTGCCGAAGACGAAGCGAATCAAGACCGGCTACACCACCGACGCCGACGCGCTGCAGGGCCTGCTCGCGCAAACCGAACACCCGCTGCTCGAGCACCTGCTGCACCACCGCGACGTGTCGCGGTTGAAGACGGTCGTCGACTCGCTGATCCCGATGGTCGACGACGTCGGTCGGGTGCACACCACCTTCAACCAGCTGGTCGCGGCGACCGGGCGGCTGTCGTCGCAAGACCCGAACCTGCAGAACATCCCGATCCGCACCGCCGAGGGGCGGCGGATCCGGCAGGCGTTCGTCGTCGGCGCGGGTTACGAGTCGCTGATGACCGCCGACTACAGCCAGATCGAGATGCGCATCATGGCGCACTTGTCGGGTGACGAGGCGCTGCTCGAGGCGTTCAACTCAGGTTTCGACTTCCACGCCACGACGGCCGCCAGCGTGTTCGGCATCCCGCTCGAGCAGGTCGACGGTGTCGCGCGCAACCGGGTGAAGGCGATGAACTACGGCCTGGCGTACGGCCTTTCCGCGTACGGCCTCTCGCAGCAGCTCACCATCACCCCCGAGGAGGCGCGCGGGCTGATGGACGAGTACTTCCAGCGGTTCGGCGGGGTTCGCGACTACCTGGCCGAAGTCGTCGAGCGCGCCCGCCGGGACGGTTACACCGAGACGATCCTGGGACGCCGTCGTTACCTGCCCGACCTCAACAGCGACAACCGGCAGCGCCGGGAGATGGCCGAGCGGATGGCGCTGAACGCGCCGATCCAGGGCAGCGCCGCCGACATCATCAAGGTCGCGATGCTCAACGTCGAGCGCGCGCTCCGGGCGGCCGGCGCCAAGTCGCGCATGTTGCTGCAGGTGCACGACGAACTCGTCTTCGAGATCGCGGCGGGGGAGCGGGCGGACGTCGAGGCGCTGGCGCGCCGCGAGATGGCCGGCGCGTATCCGCTGAAGGCGCCACTCGACGTGTCGGTCGGCGCCGGCGCCAACTGGGACGCCGCGGGGCACTGACGACATCGCGTCGCACGCGTTCGCCGCCCGCCGCCGAACCGCGTGAAGACTCGCCCCAGAGCCGTTGTATCTACCGCTCAGGCGGCGCACTCTTCTTGGTGATCGCGCCGGGCTTGCCGCCCGGCGCAGCTCATCGACACGAAACTAGGAGACACGCGTGAGCACATCGAAGGCGCACCGGCTTCTCATCGCGGGTGTGGGGGCCCTCACGGCTGGCGCGCTCGTGGCCGGCTGCTCCAGCTCCAACAAGACCGCCGCAGGCGGCGGGACGACGGGGAACGCGACGACCAGCAGCAGCCCGACCGGTTCGGCTGTAGCGGACCTGTCGGCGCCGGCATCGACCGATGCGAGCCCGTCGGCGACGAAGTCGTTCGCGTCCGGCAGCGGCAAGGGCAGCAAGTTCTGCAACGAGCTGGGCAGCATCGCCGCCGCGCAGGCGAAGCTGGGACCGAGTGGCGACACCCCCTCTGACCTGAAGCAGTCGCTCGCGAAACTCGAGACCCTCAAGGGCGCGCTGGTGGGTTCGGCGCCTTCGTCGATCAAGGGCGACCTGAGCACGATGTTCGACTACATCACGAAGCTCGACGGCCTGCTCTCCAAGGCCGGCTATGACTGGACCAAGGTCAACCCAGCCGACCTGGCGGGCTTCGAAGCGGACGCCCAGAAGTTCGAGACCGCGTCGCAGAACGTCGACAACTACGTCACCCAGGCGTGCGGCATCGACACCGGCGGCGGGTCGGACACCGGCGCCTCGCCGTCGAACTAGCCGCGCGTGGTCGACGCAGCGTGCGGTCCCGCCCAAGCTCAGGGTCTGTCGCAAACGAAAATCGCGGTTCCTGGGATCAGCTTGCCGCGCAACGGCGACCAGCCGCCCCACTCGCGGTCGTGGCCGGCCGGCCACTCCGGTTCCACCAGATCGGTCAACCGGAAGCCGGCGGCCACGACCTCGCGCACCCGGTCGCCCAACGTTCGGTGGTGCTCGACGTAGGTTGGCTGGCCCGCGTCGTCCGACTCGACGTACGGCGTGCGGTCGAAGTAGGACGAGGTGACGGTGAGCCCGCGCGGACCGGGATCGTCGGGCATCGCCCAGCGAATCGGATGGCTCACTGAGAACACGAACCGTCCGCCGCGCGCGCAGCACGCGGAACACCTCGCGCAGCACGCCCGCGGAGTCGGCGACGAACGGCAGGGCCCCGAACGCGCTGCAGGCGACGTCGACGGTCTCGTCGGCGAAGGGGAGCGCCTGCGCGTCGGCCTGGATCAGCGGCACCGCGGCGCCCGTGCGCGCGTTCAGCGAGCGCGCGTGGCGCAACTGCGCTCCGGACAGGTCGAGCGCCACCGGTTGCGCGCCCGACCGAGGCCAACCAGCGCGCGCACTGGGCGGCCCCGCAGCCGACCTCGAGCACCCGTTTGCCGGCCAGCGCCGTGGTCGGGCCGAGCAGCTGCAGCGGCAGCCTCGTCGAGCCCCTCGGGACACCAGATGAACCCGGCGTCGCGCAGGAAGCCGCCGTGCGCCTCCTGGTAACCGTCGGCCGCGGAGTCCCACCAGCCGCGGTTCGCCTGGGTGGTCTGGGCTTGTCCCGCAGGGCGACGTCCGACGTGATCGACCACGCCGGCCCCCTTCTCGCGGTGATCATGCGAATAGGGGCGATCGGACGACGTCAACGTTGCTCCTAACTGCATGATCGCCGGGCTGGTCGGTTCGAGGCTGGGCCGGATTGACCGGTTCTGCGCGTCCAACGTATTGTGAACGGTGCGTGTGGGCATGCGTGCGCCTCAGCATGGGCAGGTGCGCGACCGCCTCACCTCGACATCGGTCTCTCCTCACGTTCGAACACGGCAGCGTTATCACGGCGGTGCGTTTGGGCGGGCAGCGTGGCCAGACGTGGCGGTGCGGCGAGCAGGCTCGGGCGCATCCAGCGACCATCTGTCCGTAACCGGAGCCGACCCCCTTATGACGAGCAGCACCGACGTGCGCCCCGAGACATCCGCAACAAGCAGCACGGCCGGCACAGCCGGCGGCACCAGCCCGCAAGTGGCTGTCAACGACGTCGGATCAGCCGAGGATTTCCTCGCCGCGATCGACGAGACCATCAAGTACTTCAACGACGGCGACATCGTCGACGGCACGATCGTCAAGGTCGACCGCGACGAGGTGCTGCTCGACATCGGCTACAAGACCGAGGGCGTCATCCCCTCGCGCGAGCTGTCGATCAAGCACGACGTCGACCCCAACGAGATCGTCAAGGTGGGCGACCACGTCGAGGCCCTGGTTCTCCAGAAGGAGGACAAGGAGGGCCGGCTCATCCTGTCCAAGAAGCGCGCGCAGTACGAGCGGGCGTGGGGCACGATCGAGCAGATCAAGGAAAACGACGACATCGTCAAGGGCACCGTCATCGAGGTGGTCAAGGGCGGCCTGATCCTCGACATCGGGCTGCGCGGCTTCCTACCGGCGTCGCTCGTCGAGATGCGCCGGGTGCGCGACCTGCAGCCCTACGTCGGGCGCGAGCTCGAGGCGAAGATCATCGAGCTCGACAAGAACCGCAACAACGTCGTGCTCTCGCGCCGCGCCTACCTCGAGCAGACCCAGTCGGAGGTCCGCCAGGACTTCCTCACCAAGCTGCAAAAGGGCCAGGTGCGCAAGGGCTTCGTCAGCTCGATCGTCAACTTCGGCGCGTTCGTCGACCTGGGTGGTGTCGACGGTCTCGTCCACGTCTCCGAGCTCTCGTGGAAGCACATCGACCACCCGAGCGAAGTGGTCGAGGTCGGCACGGAGGTCACCGTCGAGGTCCTCGACGTCGACATGGACCGCGAGCGCGTCTCGCTGTCGCTGAAGTCGACGCAGGAAGACCCGTGGCAGGCGTTCGCCCGCACCCACGCGATCGGGCAGGTCGTTCCGGGCAAGGTCACCAAGCTGGTGCCGTTCGGGGCGTTCGTGCGGGTCGAGGAGGGCATCGAGGGACTGGTCCACATCTCCGAGCTCGCCGAGCGGCACGTGGAGATCCCCGAGCAGGTCGTCCAGGTCAACGACGACATCTTCGTGAAGGTCATCGACATCGACCTCGAGCGCCGGCGGATCAGCCTCTCGCTGAAGCAGGCGAACGAGGGCGCGTCCGGCGACGTCACCGCCGAGCACTTCGACCCCACGCTGTACGGCATGCCCGCGCACTACGACGACCAGGGCAACTACCTCTACCCCGAGGGCTTCGACCCGGAGACCAACGAGTGGTTGCCAGGTCACGAGGAGCAGCAGGCCGAGTGGGAGCGCCAGTACGCCGAGGCGCGGTCTCGCTTCGAGGCGCACCAGAGCCAAATCGTCGAGGCCCAGAAGGCCGACGCTGCGGCCGCGGCTGGCGAAGGCGGCGGCTCCGCCGGCGGTCCAATGTCGTCGTCCAGCGACGGCGCCGACCAGCCGCAGGGCAGCCTCGCCTCCGACGCCCAGTTGGAGGAGCTGCGCCGCAAGCTCACGAGCGGCGAGGGCTGAGACCGGTCCAGCGGTTGACAGTTTCGTGACACGTGGGCCCCGCTTCGGCGGGGCCCACGTATTTTCCCGGACGACGCACTACTGTGCCCGCCATGTCAGCGATCATCTGGCGCCGCTCAACCGCCCCCCGGTCAACCGCCCCCCGCTCAACCGCCCCCCGCTCAACCGCCCCCCGGTCAACCGCTCCCGCCGCCGCGCTCGCCGCGACGATGGTGCTCGGCTTGGCGTCGACCGGTTGCACGTCGCACGGCAAGCAGGCCGCCGCGCCGCCGTCGTCGTTCACGCCGGTGACCGCCCCGACGCCGTCCGCGCCGCCGGGGTCGTCGTCCGCCCCGCCGGAGGCGGTGCTGCCGAAAGGCTGCTCCCAGCTGCTGCCGCTCGCCGTGGTGCAGCAGGCGCTCGGCGTCGGGCTCGTCGGCGGCGTCACCTACCTGCGCGCCGCGCCCGTGCCGCAATCCGGCCGCACCGGACGGGTGACCTGCGGCTACGGCACGCCGATGTCGAGCCCAGCCGCGTCAGGGGCCACGCCGACGCCCGCGGGCAAGCCGTTGGTCGAGATCTCCTACATCACCTACGTTGACGCGAAGACGGCCGCTGGCCGGGTGGCGCTCACCGTGCAAGCGGACGGCACCTCGTCGACCATTCACAAGGTCACCGTGGCCGGCAAGCCTGCCTCTGTGCTCACCGGCAAGGAGTGGAGCGAGCTGCTGATGGCCGACGGCGCCCGCACCCTCGTGATCGTCGTCCAACCCACCGTGCTGACCGCGGAGAAGGCGCCGGCGGCACTGACCGCGATGGCCCAGAAGATGCTGCAGTTCGACGCTGCTTCGCCTTCCGCGCCGGCGTCTGTCCCGGCGAGTAGCTGATGCCGCTCGTCGTCGGGCTCACCGGCGGCATCGGGTCGGGCAAGAGCGCGGCGCTCGAACGATTCCGCGAGCTCGGCGCGGTGGTCATCGATTCGGACGACGTGGCGCGCGAGGTGGTCGCGCCTGGCACGCCGGGCCTCGCCTCGATCATCGAGCGGTTCGGTCCGTCGGTGCTGCGTGACGATGGCACGCTCGATCGCGCGGCGCTCGCGTCGGTCGTGTTCGCAGACGACGCCGCGCGCGCGGATCTCGAGGCGATCACCCACCCGCTGGTGCGCGCGGAGGTGCGTCGGCGGGTCAGCGCCGCGCCGTCCGACTCGATCGTGGTGAACGCGGCGCCGCTGCTCGTGGAGACCGGCATCGCGGGGGAGTACGACCGCGTGGTGGTGATGGAGGCGCCGGCGGAGCAGCGGGTGTTGCGGTTGGCGCGGTCGCGCGGGATGAGCCGTGAGGAGGCGCTGGCCCGGATGGCGGCCCAGGCGTCGGACGACGAGCGCCGGGCGGTGGCGTGGCGGGTGATCGCGAACGACCGGACGCTCGACGAGCTGCGGGCGGCGGTCGACGTGGTGTGGGCTGAGCTGCGCTCGGCCGGCTGACCGCGGGGTTCGCGCCATGAGCCGGTAGACGTCTGGCGCGCTCTATGTCAGCGGACGTCTACCAGCTCTGACGTCAGCGCGACACCGACCACCGTACGGAGCTGGGTCGGCGTCGACGGCGGTTGTCGGCGGTCGCACGTACCTTTGTACGCGTGAGACCAGTTACCGATCTTGAGCGCCGGGTGGCGCCGTTCCAGGTGGTCAGCGAGTTCCAGCCGTCGGGCGATCAGCCCCAGGCCATCAAGGACCTCGAGGAGCGCGTGCGCCGCGGCGACCGCGACACGGTGTTGCTCGGCGCCACCGGCACCGGCAAGTCCGCCACCACCGCGTGGCTCATCGAACGCCTCCAGCGGCCGACCCTGGTGATGGCCCCCAACAAGACCCTCGCGGCACAGCTGGCCAACGAGTTGCGCGAGATGCTGCCGCACAACGCCGTCGAGTACTTCGTCAGCTACTACGACTACTACCAGCCCGAGGCGTACATCCCGCAGACCGACACGTACATCGAGAAAGACTCGTCCATCAACGACGAGGTCGAGCGGCTGCGGCACAGCGCGACCAACAGCCTGCTCACCCGGCGCGACGTCGTGGTGGTGGCGAGCGTCTCCTGCATCTACGGCCTCGGCACCCCCCAGGAGTACGTCGACCGCATGGTCCGACTGAAGGTCGGCCAGGAGATCGAGCGCGACAGACTGCTGCGCAAGCTGGTCGAGATCCAATACAGCCGCAACGACGTCGCCTTCACCCGCGGCACGTTCCGGGTGCGCGGCGACACCATTGAAATCATTCCGCAGTACGAAGAGCTCGCCGTGCGCATCGAGATGTTCGGCGACGAGATCGAGCGGCTGTCGACGTTGCATCCGCTCACCGGCGAGATCATCACCGAAGACACCGAGCTCTACGTTTTTCCCGCCTCGCACTACGTCGCCGGCCCCGAGCGCATGGAGCGCGCACTGCGCGGCATCGAGGAGGAGCTTGAGCAACGGCTGGCCGAGCTTGAAAAACAAGGAAAACTGCTTGAGGCGCAACGACTTCGGATGCGCACGACGTACGACCTGGAGATGATGCGCCAGGTCGGCAGCTGCTCCGGTATCGAGAACTACAGCCGGCATATCGACGGTCGAGGCCCGGGCACACCGCCCAACACGCTGCTCGACTACTTCCCCGAGGACTTCCTGCTGGTCATCGACGAGTCGCACGTCACCGTGCCCCAGATCGGCGGCATGTACGAGGGTGACATGTCGCGCAAGCGCAACCTCGTCGAGCACGGGTTCCGGCTGCCGAGCGCCACCGACAACCGTCCGCTGCGATGGGAGGAATTCGTCGACCGCATCGGGCAAACCGTGTACCTGTCGGCGACCCCGGGGCCGTACGAGTTGGGTCGGGTGAAGGGCGACGTCGTCGAGCAGGTTATCCGGCCCACCGGTTTGGTCGACCCCGAGATCGTGGTGAAGCCGAGCAAGGGTCAAATCGACGACCTGGTGCACGAGATCCGGGTGCGTGCCGAAAAGGACGAGCGGGCGCTCGTCACCACGCTCACGAAGAAGATGGCCGAAGACCTCACCGATTACCTGCTGGAGTTGGGCATTCGGGTGCGTTACCTGCACAGCGAGGTTGACACGCTGCGCCGCGTCGAGTTGTTGCGGGAGCTGCGGATGGGCGAGTACGACGTCCTCGTCGGCATCAACCTGCTTCGTGAGGGGCTCGACCTCCCGGAGGTCTCCTTGGTCGCGATCCTCGACGCCGACAAAGAGGGGTTCTTGCGCTCCGACCGGTCGCTCATCCAGACGATCGGGCGCGCCGCGCGAAACGTCTCCGGCCAGGTTCACATGTACGCCGACACGGTCACCGACTCGATGGCGCACGCGATCGACGAGACCAACCGCCGCCGCGCCAAGCAGATGGCGTACAACACGGAGCGGGGCATCGACCCGCAGCCACTGCGCAAGAAAATCGCCGACATCCTCGACACCATCGTCCGCGAGGACGCCGACACCCAGACGCTCATCGGCGGGGGTGGTCGGCAAATCAGCCGCGGCAAGGCGCCGGTTCCTGGGTTGTCGTCGCGCGGTGGCGCTGGCGCGCACGCGCGCGAGCTGGCCGGTATGCCTCGCGAGGAGTTGTCGTCGCTCATCGAGCAGCTCACCGAGCAGATGCACTCGGCTGCCGCCGAGCTGCAATTCGAGTTGGCGGCCCGGCTGCGCGACGAGATCCACGAGCTGAAGAAGGAGTTACGCGGCATGGAGGCGGCCGGCGTTCGCTGAGCTATCGTGATCAGCTACGGTCGGTGACGGGGAGGATGCGATGAGTTCGCAATCCGCAGTTGGCTACACGGTGGCGCGCGGCGCCGAACACCTTCTCGTTGGGGGCATGCTCTTCCTGCTGGTGAGCTTCTTTTTGATGCTCGCGTCGACCACGACTCGCGACGGTGGCACCGGGGTCGCGGTGTTGGGGTGGTGCGAGAACGCGACCTTCTGGCTCGGGATCGTGTTCGTCGCGGGCGACGTGTTCGCGCGGGTGCTTCGTCGTCCGGCGGTCGACGGTGGTGGCGGATCGTGAGCCGTGACGTCGTTCAGCTCGATGCGCTTCTCGGCGCGATGGCCGAGTTCTGGGCGCCGCATCGCGTCGCGATGGTCAACGACTACGACGTGAAAGTGGCGAAGATCCAGGGCGACTTCGTCGAGCACACCCATGACGAGACCGACGAGTTCTTCCTCGTGCTCGACGGCGACCTGGTCATCGAGCTGCCTGATCGCGAGGTGCGGCTTGGCCCGCACGACGTGTTCGTCGTCCCGAAAGGTGTGCGGCACCGGCCGCGAGCCGCTGTGGAGACGACGATTCTGCTGTTCGAGCCGCGCGGGACCGTCAACACCGGAGACGCGGGCGGCGAGCTGACCCGCGAGCCGGTCGACATCTGACCCAGTCGACGTCCGATCCGACCCGCGGGCCGACCGGCTCAGCTGAACCCACGCCGGCACCCTAGGTGAGACCGAATCCGGCACGCACGGTCGGCAGCTGGTCGTCAGGCACCAGCATCCCGACGCGGAAGAACTGGCAGCCGGTGATCACGCAGTCCTGCAGGCCGATCGCTCCGACCACCTGTTCGCGCCCGTGCGCTGGCCACAGCACGGCGTCGGCGTCGCCGGTCCAGTGGCAGTCGCTGACGCTGGTGTCGCCGAGCAACAGCACGACGGCGGGGCCGACGATCTCGCAGTTCTCGAACGTCAGCCCGGTCAGGACGTCGTCAAGCGCGGCCACGTCCGCGAGGCGCACGGTCTGGTCGCGGTACACGCCGATGTCGTTGAGATTCGCCACTCGACCACGGTAGGCCGACAGGCGGTCCGCCCGCGACCCGGTGGCGCCCTGCCGCCGCGCCGACCTGCCGACCTGCCGCCGTGCCGCTGTGCTGACCTGCCGCCTCAGTAGCGGAAGCGGGTCACGATCGCCTCGAGCTGCGCCGACGTCTGGGCGAGCGACTCGGCCGCCGCGCGGGTGTCTCGCACCGACGCCGACGTCGCCTGCGTGCCGTGGGCGACCGCCGCCACCCGGCCGGAGATCTCCGCCGCGCCGGCCGTGGCGTCGGTGATGCTCCGGTTCATCTCGCCGGTCGTCGCCGTCTGCTCCTCGACGGCCGCCGCGATCGTCGTCTGAATCTCGTTGATCCGCTGGATGATCGAGCTGATCTCAGCGATCGCGGAGACAGCGTTGCCGGTGTCGCCTTGAATCGCCTCGACGCGGCGAGCGATGTCATCGGTCGCGCGAGCGGTCTCCTGCGCCAGGTCCTTCACCTCGCCCGCGACGACGGCGAACCCCTTGCCGGCGTCGCCGGCTCGCGCCGCCTCGATGGTGGCGTTGAGCGCCAGCAGGTTGGTTTGCTGGGCGATCGTCGTGATGACCTTTACGACCTCGCCGATCTCGGACGACGACTCGCCGAGCCGGGTGACCATCTCGTTCGTCGACGCCGCCACCGCCACCGCGTGCGACGCCACCCGGGTCGCCTCGCTGGCGCTGACGCTGATCTCGTGGATCGAGCTGCCGATCTGCGCGCCACCCGACGCGACCGCCTGCACGTGGTCGTTGACCATGGACGAGGCGCTCATCGACGCGTCGATGAGCTGCGACGCCAGTTCCGCCGAGTTCGCGAGCGTGCCCGACACCGACATCATTTGTTCCGACGCCTTCGCCAGGGTCCGGGCATGCTCTGCGACGGCGCCAAAGTCGTCGCGCAGCGCCGCGGCCGCGTCGTCAAGCGCGGTGGCGACGGCCCCGATCTCGTCGCCCGAGCGGATGCCTGCGCTGCGGGTCAGATCGCCCTCGGCCAGTCCGCGGGCAACCGCGCCGAGGGCGCGCGCTTCCTTCCGCACCCGCCAGCCGACGCGGAAGCCGACGAGCAGGGCGAGCGCTGCGCCGACGATGAGGACGACGAGGATCTGGAACGTCGCTGACGATCGCCGGTCGTGCGCGGCTTTGGTGGCGGTCGCGATCTGCTGGTTCACCTGGTCGGATCGGTGGAGACCGATCCGACGGCGCCGAGCGCCACCAGGGAGGCCACGAGAGCGGCGGCGACGGCAATGAGCACCGCGGCGTTGATCTTCGCCGCGATCGGGCGATCGCGTAGCAGCCCTGCGTTGGCTTTGGCGGGCGAACTGGGGTTGTGCCGCACGGCGAGCTCCTTGGACGGTTTGTAGCCAAGGACCCTTCGGCCGCGACACCACCGAATCTGAGCACTGGTGCCGAAAGCTACATAAGTCTCACCAGCCGCGCGCGCGCCACTCCGCGAGGTGCGGTCGCTCGGCCCCGAGCGTGGTGTCCCCGCCGTGCCCGGGATACACCCATGTCTCGTCGGGCAAGGTCGCGAAGACCTTCGCCTCGAGATCGTTCATGAGCGCGGTGAAATCGGCGGCGTTCCCGCGGGTGTTGCCGGGCCCGCCAGGGAAGAGCGAGTCGCCGGTGAACAGGTGCGGCCGCTCCGGATCGCCGGTGTAGAGCAACGCGATGCTGCCCGGCGTGTGGCCGCGCAGGTGGATCACCCGCACCGACGCGTCGCCGAACGAGATGACGTCGCCATCCACCGCGGTCTGGGTGACGGGGATCGGCAGCCCGCCCGCGTCGTCCGGATGCGCGATCACGTTCGGCCCGGTCACGCCGACGACTGCCTCGAGCGCCTGCCAGTGGTCGGGGTGCTGATGCGTGGTGACGACGCTGATCAGCAACCCGTCGTCGCGCCCCTCGAGGAGTCGGTCGGGCTCGGCGGCGGCGTCGATCAGCAGGGTGTCGCCGGTGCGCGCGCAGCGCAGGAAGTACGCGTTGTTGTCCATCGGGCCGACGGCCACCTTTGTGATGCGCAGCCCCGGCACCTCACGCACCGCGGCCGGCCCGCCGACCTTCACTTCGCCCGTATAGATCGCCATGGGCGCCATTGTCGCCGACGCCGTGCCACGGCATGCGCCGAGAGGTGAGTTTTGCGGTCGGGCCCTACTTCCACTCCGGGGGAATGGGCAGTTCGCCGCCCGTGACCCGCAGCTCGGCGTGCGATCCCCGACCGAGCAACCAGGTGGTCAACGCATGCGCCGCGCCGCTCACCTCGACGTCCGACCCGCCGTTCGCCAGCACCGCGACATCCGCGACATCCGCGACGTCGACGTCGGTGGGTCGCAGAGTGCAGGGCGTGAGGCCACGCGCCTCGAAGGCAGGCAGCGCCGAACGCAGCACGCGCAGCGCGAACTCCGGTTGCCAGTCGGCGAAGCCGTACCCGGCGTCCAGATCGACGTGGTGAATCGCCACCTCGCGCAGTCGCGCATTGAGAACTTCGCGAGCCGGCCGTCGTTGGGCCGCCGCTCCCCACGTCACCCCGAACTCCCACGCGGACGACGGCGCCGCCGCGACGGTGGCGACGAATCGGGCTTGTGCGGCCTCCAGGTCGGCGACCTGTTCCTTGATCGGACGACGCGCGCCCGCCTCGATGTCGTCGTTCCTCGCCTCGCGGCTCGGGTAGGCGCTGCGCTCCACGCCCTCGGCCGCGCCGAGCAGCAGGTTGCGCAACCCGTCGGCGTTGCGCGCGATGTGCGCCAGCACGTGGCCGCGGCTCCAGCCGGGGAGGAGGCAGGGGCCGGGCACGTCGTCGTCCGTCATCGAACGGACCGTGGCGAGAAGGCGCTCGTGAGCGGCGGCGATCTCGGTGGAAGTCTCCGTCGGATCGAATTGTTCAGCCATGTGGTGAACCTATCCGGCCGTCGATCGCCGGCACTTCCGATTTCGGGCCGGCGGTTCTGTCGTCGGCGCCACTTACCATGGACCGCGCCTGCGGCTCGCGGGTTAAGGATCAAGTACGGAAGGCACGGGATAGCCCGAGCATGAGCCAATCGATGGCCGATCGCCTCGTCGTGCGGGGCGCGCGCGAGCACAACCTGAAGGACGTCTCGCTCGATCTGCCGCGCAACGCCTTGATCGTCTTCACGGGCTTGTCGGGCTCGGGCAAGTCGAGCCTCGCGTTCGACACGATCTTCGCCGAGGGCCAGCGCCGTTACGTCGAGTCCCTGTCGGCATACGCCCGCCAGTTCCTCGGGCAGATGGACAAGCCGGACGTCGACTTCATCGAAGGCCTGTCGCCCGCGGTCTCCATCGACCAGAAGTCGACGTCGCGCAACCCGCGGTCGACCGTCGGCACGATCACCGAGGTCTACGACTACCTGCGGCTGTTATACGCCCGCATCGGGCATCCGCACTGCCCGATCTGCGGCCGGTCGATCTCGAGGCAGACACCGCAGCAGATCGTCGACCGCATCCTGGAGATGGAGGAGGGCACCCGGTTCCAGGTGCTCGCGCCGCTGATCCGCGGCCGCAAGGGCGAGTACGCCGACCTTTTCGCCGACCTTCAGACGAAGGGCTTCGCGAGGGTGCGGGTCGACGGCGTCGTCCACTCGTTGACCGAGCCGCCGAGGTTGAAGAAGCAGGAGAAGCACACCATCGAGGTCGTCGTCGACCGGCTGGCGGCCAAGCAGTCGGCGCAACGCCGGCTCACCGACTCTGTCGAGACCGCGTTGAAATTGGCGAACGGCCTGCTAACGCTGGAGTTCGTCGATCTCGCGGAGGACGACCCGCATCGCGAGCGAGTGTTCTCCGAGCACCTCGCATGCACGTACGACGACCTGTCGTTCGAGGAGCTTGAGCCACGGTCGTTCTCGTTCAACTCGCCGTTTGGCGCGTGCCCCGAGTGCACCGGCCTGGGCACCAAACTCGAGGTCGACCCCGACCTGATCATCCCCGACCCCACGATGTCGATCGACGACGGCGTGATCGCGCCGTGGTCGGGAGGCCACACCTCCGACTACTGGGTTCGGCTGCTCGAGGCGCTCGCCGACACGCTGGGCTTCTCGACGTCCACGCCGTGGGAGAAGTTGCCGGCGAAGGTGCGCAAGTGCGTGTTGTTCGGCCACGACGAGCAAGTGCACGTCCGCTACAAGAACCGCTACGGCCGGGAGCGCTCGTACTACACCACCTACGAAGGCGTCGTGCCGTTCATCGAGCGTCGCCACGGCGAGGTCGAGAGCGACTGGAGCCGCGAGAAGTTCGAAGGCTTCATGCGCGAGGTGCCGTGCCCCGAGTGCGACGGCAAGCGGCTCAAGCCGGTGTCACTCGCGGTCACCATCGGTGACAAGTCAATCGCGGACGTCGCGGGGCTCGCCATCGGTGACTGCGCGGCGTTCCTTCGCAGTCTTGAGCTGACCGCGCGCGAGCGGCAGATCGCCGAGCGGGTCCTCAAGGAAGTCAACGCCCGCCTGGGTTTCCTGCTCGACGTCGGGTTGCACTACCTCACCCTCGACCGCGCCGCGGGCACGCTCGCCGGCGGCGAGGCGCAGCGCATCAGGCTCGCCACCCAGATCGGCTCGGGATTGGTCGGCGTGCTCTACGTGCTCGACGAGCCGAGCATCGGCTTGCATCAGCGCGACAACCACCGGCTCATCGACACGCTTGTGCGATTGCGCGACCTCGGCAACACGCTTATCGTCGTCGAGCACGACGAGGACACCATCCGCACCGCCGACTGGGTGGTCGACATCGGTCCGGGCGCGGGGGAGCACGGCGGCCAGGTCGTCGTCTCCGGCACGGTGAAGGAGTTGCTTGACAGCAACGATTCCTTGACCGGTCAATACCTGTCGGGGCGTCGGTCGATCGACGTTCCAATGCTGCGCCGGCCCACCGACCCCAAGCGGCAACTCGTGGTGAAAGGCGCCCGCGAGCACAACCTGCGGGGCGTCGACGTCGCGTTCCCGCTCGGCTGCTTCGTCGCTGTCACCGGAGTCTCCGGCTCCGGAAAGTCGACGCTCGTCAACGACATCCTCTACGCCGCGCTGGCCCGCGAGTTGTACGGCGCGAAGACGGTCCCAGGCCGGCACGTTCGCATCAGCGGCCTCGACCACGTCGACAAGGCGATCCACGTCGACCAGAGCCCGATCGGACGCACCCCGCGATCCAACCCCGCCACTTACACCGGCGTTTTCGACAACATCCGAAAGCTGTTCGCCGAGACCACAGAGGCGAAGATCCGCGGCTATCAGCAGGGCCGATTCTCGTTCAACGTCAAGGGCGGCCGCTGCGAGGCGTGCTCGGGCGACGGCACCATCAAGATTGAGATGAACTTCCTGCCGGACGTGTACGTGCCATGCGAGGTTTGTCAGGGCGCGCGCTACAACCGCGAGACGCTCGACGTCCACTTCAAGGGCAAGAACATCTCTGAGGTGCTGGAGATGCCGATCGAGGAGGCGGCCGAGTTTTTCGCCGCGATCCCGGCGATCTCGCGTCACCTGACAACCTTGGTCGAGGTCGGCCTCGGCTACGTCCGGCTCGGTCAGCCGGCGCCGACCCTGTCCGGCGGCGAGGCGCAGCGCGTGAAGCTGGCGTCCGAGTTGCAGAAGCGATCGACCGGTCGCACGGTCTACGTGCTCGACGAGCCCACGACGGGCTTGCACTTCGAGGACGTGCGCAAGCTGCTCGGCGTGCTGCAGTCACTGGTCGACAAGGGCAACACGGTCATCGTCATCGAGCACAACCTCGACGTCGTGAAGACCGCCGACTGGATCATCGACATGGGTCCCGAAGGCGGGTCCGGCGGCGGCGCCGTGGTGGCGGAGGGCACTCCCGAAGCGGTCGCCGCGAACGACGCCAGCCACACCGGTGATTTCTTGCGGCACATGCTGAACGGCGGCCGGCCGACGGCCGACCGGTCGTTGCCTCGGTCGACGGCGCCGGCAGCGACGAAGTCGACGAACAAGTCGACGAACAAGTCGACGAACAAGCGGGCCGCGCAGGCGAAGAAAGCCGCACCGGCGAAGAAGGCTGTGTCGGCGAGGGCGGGGTAGCGGCCGTCGTGACCCACACCGCGCACCGGCGGCGCGCGACGATCCGCGCGGATAGGGTCGACAAACGTGAGTGACCCGGCCTCCTACCGGCCGGCGCCCGGCTCCATTCCAGAGTCCCCAGGCGTCTACCGGTTCCGCGACGAGCGCGGTCGCGTCATCTACGTCGGAAAAGCGAAAAGTCTGCGGTCACGGCTGAACTCGTACTTCGCTGACTTCACGACGTTGCACCCGCGCACCCAGACGATGGTCACCACCGCGTGCCGCGTCGATTGGACGGTCGTCTCCACCGAGGTCGAGGCGCTGCAGCTCGAGTACAACTGGATCAAGGAGTTCGACCCGCGGTTCAACGTCAAGTACCGCGACGACAAGAGCTACCCGTTCCTCGCGGTGACCCTCTTCGAAGAGGTGCCGCGGTTGATGGTCTACCGAGGCGCGAAGAAGAAGGGCATTCGCTACTTCGGCCCGTACTCCCACGCCTGGGCGATCCGCGAGACGCTCGACCTGTTGCTCCGCGTGTTCCCCGCCCGCACCTGCTCTGCCGGCGTCTACCGACGCGCCGAGCGCACCGGCCGGCCCTGCCTGCTCGGCCACATCGGCAAGTGCAGCGCGCCGTGCGTGGGTTGGGTGAGCAAGGACGAGCACCGCGCGATCGTCGACGATTTCTGCAACTTCATGGCCGGCCACACCAACGCGTATTTGAAGCGGCTGGAAAGGGAGATGCGAGCGGCCGCCACCGCCGAGGAGTTCGAGCGGGCCGCCCGGCTGCGCGACGACGCGACCGCGCTGCGGCGCGCCATCGAGAAGCAGGCCGTCGTCCTCACTGAGGACACCGACGCCGACGTCATCGCGTTCGCTGACGACCCGCTGGAGGCCGCCGTCCAGGTGTTCTTCGTTCGCGGCGGTCGCGTTCGCGGCCAGCGCGGCTGGGTCGTCGAGAAGGTCGAAGACCTCACCACCGCCGACCTCGTCGAGCACTTTCTGGTGCAGATCTATGGCGAGGCGGGAGCATCGGACACTGGTGTCGTCAACGAGGTGCCGCGCGAGGTCCTCGTGCCCGAGTTGCCACCTGACGAGGCCGCGATGGCCGACTGGCTGTGCGAACGCAGGGGGGCGCGCGTCGACCTGCGGGTTCCGCAACGCGGCGCGAAACGCGCCTTGATGGAGACCGTCGCTCGCAACGCGACGCAGGCGCTCGGGCTGCACAAGACCAAGCGGGCGACCGACCTGACGGCCCGCGGCCGCGCGCTGGAGGAGATCCAGTCCGCGCTGGGGCTGGGGCAGGCGCCGCTGCGCATCGAGTGCTACGACATCTCGAACCTCCAGGGGACCAACGTCGTCGCCTCGATGGTGGTGTTCGAGGACGGCCTGGCGCGCAAGAGCGAGTACCGGCGATTTGCGATCAACACCGTCGGCGACGCGGTTGCCGCCGGCGTCGCGACCCAGGTCGCGACGGCGAACAATGTCGCGACCCAGGTCGCGACGGCGAACGACGTCGCGGCCATCCACGAGGTGATCAGCCGCCGGTTCCGGCGCTATCTCGAGGAGCGGTCGTCCGACGAGCTGCAGATGGACGACCCGAACGACGACGACTTCGAGCCGGTCGCGCGCATCGACCCGATGACCGGCAAACCCCGCAAGTTCGCGTATGCGCCGAACCTGGTGGTGGTCGACGGCGGCCCGCCGCAGGTCGCCGCCGCGCAACGCGCCCTGGACGAGCTCGGGATTGACGACGTCGCGCTCGTCGGGTTGGCGAAGCGGCTCGAGGAGGTCTGGAAGCCGGGCGCGCCCGACCCGGTGATCATGCCGCGCACCAGCGAGGGGCTGTACCTGCTGCAACGCGTGCGCGACGAGGCCCACCGGTTCGCGATCGCGTACCACCGCGCCAAGCGGTCGAAGTCGATGACCCGCAGCGTGCTGGAAGGAATTCCGGGGCTGGGCGCCACCCGGCGGGCCGCTTTGCTGAAACACTTCGGGTCGGTGAAGCGGTTGCGCGCCGCGTCGCTCGACGAGGTCGCCGAAGTGCCAGGCTTTGGACGGCGCACCGCGGAGCTCGTGGTGGCCGCCCTCCGCAAGAGCGACGGTAAGAGCGACGGCAAAAGCGACGACCAACCGGGCGCCGACGCTGAAGGGAGTCCGACGTGACGGCGGCAGCCTCTCCCGCACACTCTGCGCTCCGGCTGGTCGTCATCACCGGACTTTCCGGCGCCGGCCGCAGCACCGCGGCGAAGTGCCTCGAGGACCTCGGCTGGTTCGTCGTCGACAACCTGCCGCCCGGTCTGCTCGACACGATGGTCGAACTTGGCAGCCGCAGCGCCGGCGCGATCACCAAGATCGCCGCGGTGGTCGATGTGCGCAGCCGCGGCTTCACGTCCGACCTGCACGGCGCGCTGGCCGCGCTCGAACGTCGCGGCGCTGAATTGCAGGTCGTGTTCCTCGAAGCCTCGGACGACGAGCTCGTGCGGCGCTTCGAGAACGTCCGCCGTCCGCACCCGTTGCAGGGCGACGCCCGCGTCGTCGACGGCATCGCCCGCGAGCGCGACCTGCTGCGCGACGTCCGCGGCGAGGCAGACCTCGTGCTCGACACCACGCGGCTCAACGTGCACGAGCTGCGGGCTAAAGTCGTCGCCGCGTTCGCGGACGTCGACGAACCGGGGTTGCGCGCGACCATCATGTCGTTCGGCTACAAGTACGGGCTGCCGGTCGACGCCGACCTCGTCGTCGACTGTCGGTTCTTGCCCAACCCCCACTGGATTCCGCAGTTGCGAACGCTCACCGGCCGCGACGCCGAGGTGCGCGACTACGTGCTCCGCCAGCCGGGCGCCCGCGAATTCCTTGAAGGTTATGAGAAGTTGCTGCGCATCGTCGTCGAGGGATATCGCAACGAAGGCAAGCGCTACATGATGCTCGCCGTCGGATGCACCGGCGGCAAGCACCGCAGCGTCGCGATCGCCGAAGAGCTCGCCGCCGCGTTGCGGGCGATCGGCCGCGAGGTGCCGGAGAGTCCGGGCGGCGAGCCGATCGACGTCCAGGTCACTCACCGCGACCTGGGCCGCGAATGACGCCAGCAGCCGCGCCTGCCGGCGCCGGCGGCCCGAAGGTCGTCGCGCTCGGCGGCGGGCATGGTCTGGCCGCGTCCCTCTCCGCGTTACGTCGTATCACGAGTCAGTTGACCGCCGTCGTCACGGTCTCGGACAACGGCGGCTCGAGCGGGCGGTTGCGCAAGGAGTTCGGCGTGCTTCCGCCCGGCGACTTGCGGATGGCGCTTTCCGCGCTTTGCGGCGACGACCCGTGGGGGCGCACCTGGGCCGAGGTCGTGCAGCACCGGTTCAAGAGCGGCGGTCCCTTGCACGACCACGCGCTCGGCAACCTGCTCATCGTCGCGATCAACGAGTTGCTCGGCGACCAGGTCGCGGCCCTCGACCTCGTGGCCGAGCTGCTGCGCGCCCAGGGCCGCGTGCTGCCGATGTCGGTGGTGCCGCTCGACATCGAGGCCGACGTCGCGGGACTTGACCCGCAGGAACCGCACGCCAGCCGGACCGTGCGCGGACAGGTCGCGGTCGCCACCGCGCGTGGCGAGATCATGAGCGTGCGGTTCGCGCCGGCCGATCCGCCCGCCTGCCCCCAGGCCGTCGCCGCGGTGCTCGACGCCGACTGGATCGTGCTGGGCCCAGGTTCGTGGTTCTCCAGCGTCATCCCGCACCTGCTCGTTCCCGAGCTCGCGGCGGCGCTTGTGACGTCGTCCGCTCGGACGCTGGTCGCGCTCAACCTGGCGCCGCAACCGGGGGAGACGTCCAACTTCTCGCCCGAGGCCCATCTCGACGTGCTCGCGGCGCACGCGCCCGGCCTGTCGGTCGACGTCGTCCTCGCGGACGAGAGGGTTGTTGCGCACACCGATACGTTGCGTTCAGCGGTTGCTGACCTGGGCGGTCGGCTGGTGCTGGCGCCGGTCGCGATGGACGACGGGACGCCGCGCCACGACCCCAAGCGGCTGGCCGCCGCGTACGACGCGATCTTTGCCGCGGCAAACGAAAGGAGCGCCCGATGGCCATGACGTCGGCGGTCAAGGACGAACTCTCCAGGCTCTCGGTGACGAAGACCTGCTGCCGCAAGGCGGAGACGTCCGCCCTGCTGCGCTTCGCGGGCGGCCTGCACATCGTGAGCGGTCGCGTCGTCGTCGAGGCGGAGCTCGACACGGGGGCGTGCGCGCGCCGCCTGCGCAAGGACGTCGCCGAGCTTTACGGCCACAGCTCCGACGTCGCGGTCGTGGCGGCGGGTGGGCTGCGCAAGGGCAGTCGCTACGTCGTCCGGGTCGTGAAGGACGGCGATCTGCTGGCCAAGCAGACCGGACTCATCGACGGGCAGGGCCGCCCGATTCGCGGCCTGCCGCCGCAGGTGGTGTCCGGCGGTGTGTGCGACGCCGAGGCCGCCTGGCGCGGCGCGTTCTTGGCGCACGGATCGCTGACCGAACCCGGCCGCTCGTCCGCCTTGGAGGTCACCTGCCCGGGGCCGGAAGCCGCGCTGGCGCTGGTCGGGGCCGCCCGTCGGCTCGGGGTGCAGGCCAAGGCGCGAGAGGTGCGCGGGGTGGACCGAGTGGTGATTCGGGACGGCGACGCGATCGGCGTGCTGCTGACCCGGCTCGGCGCGCACGACAGCGTGCTGGCGTGGGAGGAGCGGCGGGTGCGCCGCGAGGTGCGCGCGGCCGCCAACCGGCTGGCGAACTTCGACGACGCCAACCTGCGGCGCTCGGCGCGCGCCGCCGTCGCGGCCGGCGCGCGGGTGAAGCGGGCGTTGGAGATCCTGGGTGACGAGGCGCCCGAGCACCTGGTGGCGGCGGGCGCGCTGCGGGTCGCGCACGCCCAGGCGTCGCTCGAAGAGCTCGGTGCGCTGGCCGACCCGCCGATGACCAAGGACGCGGTCGCCGGACGGATTCGGCGGCTGCTCGCCATGGCCGACAAACGCGCCGCCGAAGTCGGCGTCCCGGGCACGGAGACCGGCCTCAGCGCGGACATGCTCGTCCCCTGACCCGACGACCCCCGCTCCCGGGCCGTCCGGGCCGGTATCCGGGCCAAAGGTCATGGCCCGACGGGGCCATATCCCGCTGGCGTGGCGGGCCACCCGATCGGCTAGGGTTTTGGTGCCGACTCGCCCCCGGCGTCCGCCTCGAACTCGCGTTGCGACCACGCCCCGGGCAACCGCCGGCGGCGTTGATCAGTGTCGATCAGCGAGAGATCAGCACACGACGATTTCGGCTCTCGACCCGAACGAGGAGTACTCGTGACTATTCGCGTTGGCGTCAACGGTTTCGGACGCATCGGACGCAACTTCTACCGCGCTGTCGCCGCCTCGCAAGGCAGCAACATCGAGATCGTCGCGGTCAACGACCTGACCGACACGAAGACTCTCGCGCACCTTCTGAAGTACGACACGGTGCTTGGCACGTTCGCGGGCGAGGTCAAGGCGAGTGAGGGCGCGATCTCGGTCGACGGCAAGGAGATCAAGGTCCTCTCGCAGCGCGACCCGGGCGCGCTGCCCTGGGGCGACCTCGGCGTCGACATCGTGGTCGAGTCCACCGGCCACTTCACCGACGCCGAGAAGGCGAAGGCGCACATCGCCGCAGGCGCCAAGAAGGTCATCATCTCCGCGCCCGCGAAAGGTGAGGACGCGACCTTCGTGCTCGGCGTCAACGACGGCGACTACGACCCCGCCAAGCACCACGTCATCAGCAACGCGTCGTGCACGACCAACTGCGTCGCGCCGCTCGCGAAGGTGCTGCAGGACAGCTTCGGCATCGTCAAAGGCTTCATGACCACGGTGCACGCGTACACCAACGACCAGGTCATCCTCGACTTCCCGCACAAGGACCTGCGCCGCGCGCGTGCCGCCGCCCAGAACATCATCCCGACGACGACCGGCGCCGCGAAGGCGGTCGCTCTCGTGCTGCCGGAACTCAAGGGCAAGCTCGACGGCTTCGCGCTGCGCGTGCCGGTGCCTGATGGCTCGATCACGGACCTCGTCGTCGAGCTCGAGCGCGAGACCACCAAGGACGAGGTGAACGCGGCGTACAAGGCGGCCGCCGAGGGCCCCCTGAAGGGCTACCTCTACTACAGCCAGGACCCGATCGTGTCGTCCGACATCGTCGGCTCCCCGGCGTCGTGCACCTTCGACGCGCCGCTCACCATGGTCAGTGGCAACCACGTCAAGGTCCTCGGCTGGTACGACAACGAGTGGGGTTACTCCAGCCGGCTGGCTGACCTCACCTCGCTCGTCGCCGCCCGGCTCGGCTAGGCGGCCACCGGATGCAGACCGTCGACGACCTGGAGGTCGCCGGCCGCACCGTGCTGGTCCGGTCCGACCTCAACGTCCCGCTCAAAGACGGTGTGATCACCGACGACAAGCGGATTGCGGCCAGCCTCCCGACCATTCGAGACCTGGCCGGCCGCGGCGCGCGCGTCGTCGTGCTCGCGCACCTGGGACGGCCGAAGGGCGAGGCGAAGCCCGAGCTGTCGCTGCGCCCGGTCGCGCAGCGGCTGCAGGAGTTGCTCGGCCAGCCGGTCGGATTTCCCGAGACCGCCGCGGGCGGAGTGGCCGGCCCGGCCGCGCAGGCGGCGGTTTCCGCCGTGAGCGCCGGCGGCGTCGTCCTGCTTGAGAACATCCGCTTCGAGGCGGCAGAAACAAGCAAGGACGACGGCGAACGCGCCGCGTTCGCCAACGCGCTGGTGACGCTCGCCGGAGACAACCCCGCCTACGTCGGCGACGGATTCGGCGCCGTGCACCGCAAGCACGCCAGCGTCTACGACCTGCCGAAGCTGCTGCCGCACGCGGCGGGTGGGCTGGTGCTCGCCGAGGTCACGGTCCTCAAGCGGCTCACCGAAGACCTCGAGCGGCCGTACGTCGTGGTGCTCGGCGGGGCGAAGGTGTCCGACAAACTCGGCGTCATCGCCAACCTGCTCGACAAGGTCGACCGGCTGATCATCGGCGGCGGCATGGCCTACACCTTCTTGAAGGCGCAAGGACACGAGGTCGGCAACTCGCTGCTCGAAGCCGACCAGCTCGGCACCGTCCAAGGCTTCCTCAACGAGGCCGAGAAGCGCGGCGTGGAGCTGATCTTGCCGGTTGACATCGTCGCGGCGACCCACTTCGCGGACGACGCCGAGAGCGCGGTCGTGGCCGCGACCGAGATCCCCGCTGATCGCGAGGGGCTCGACATCGGGCCCGAGACGCGCGAGCTGTTCGCCGCCAAGCTGGCCGACGCCCGCACGGTCTTCTGGAACGGTCCGATGGGGGTGTTCGAGTTCGACGCCTTCGCGGCCGGCACGCGCGCGCTGGCGGAGGCGCTCGCAAAGGTGAGCGGTCTGACCGTGGTCGGCGGCGGCGACTCCGCCGCGGCGGTCCGCAAGCTCGGCTTCGCCGAGAGCGCCTTCGGCCACGTGTCGACCGGCGGCGGAGCGAGCCTCGAGTACCTCGAGGGCAAGACGCTGCCCGGCCTGCAAGCGCTGGAGACCTGATGGCCAGCAAGACTGCCCGTAAGCCGCTGATGGCGGGCAACTGGAAGATGAACCTCAACCACCTCGAGGCCATCGCGCTCGTCCAGAAGCTCGCGTTCTCCCTCAACGACGCCGACTACGACGCCGTGGACGTCGCGGTCATCCCGCCGTTCACCGACCTGCGCAGCGTGCAGACGCTGGTGGACGGCGACCGGCTGCGCATCGGCTACGGCGCGCAGGACGTCTCCGCGCACGAGTCCGGCGCGTACACCGGCGAGATCGCGGCGTCGATGCTGGCGAAGCTCGGCTGCGGTTACGTCGTCGTCGGCCACTCGGAGCGTCGGCAGTACCACCGAGAGGACGACGCGCTCGTCAACGCCAAGGTCAAGGCGGTCATCGGGTCCGGCATGACCCCGATCTTGTGCGTCGGTGAGCCGCTCGAGGTGCGCCAGGCCGGCAACCACGTCGAGCACACGCTGCGCCAGCTCGACGGGGGCCTCAAGGACGTGACCGCCGAGCTGGCGGTGTCGTCCGTCATCGCCTACGAGCCGGTGTGGGCGATCGGCACCGGCGAGGTCGCCACGCCCCAGGACGCCCAAGAGGTCTGCGCCGCGATCCGCGGTCGGCTGGTCGAGCTGTACGACACGGCCGTGAGTGATCGGGTCCGGGTACTGTACGGCGGGTCAGTCAAGGGAAATAATGCGGCCGGGATCATGACGGAGAGCGACATCGACGGCGCGCTGGTCGGGGGAGCAAGCCTCGATGCCGAGGACTTTGTGAAGATTGTCCGGTTCGGCAGCACCGAGCAGTGACGTTTCGGCCAATCTCGTACAACGAGATGCGACCGAAATCTACTTGCGTAACTCTTGCGTCACGATCTGCGTTAGATTCACGAGATTGACCGTGAACGGGCACGGCGACAGCTAGATTCGCCCGCGATCGGCACGGTGCTCGCGCGCTGCGCGGGCTCGACGGACGAAGTGCCGTAACTACTTGCGGACCGCCCACAAGGCGGTCGGAAGAAGGAGAGAGATGCTCGGCAGACGTAGAGGGCTTCAGATCGCGGCCGGGATCGCCGTGCTCGCCCTTGCCGCCGCCGCTTGCGGTGGGAGCAGCAAGAAGAGCAATGGCGGCAGCAGCGGCAACGTGACCCAGGGCCGGATCAAGGCATCCGACCCGAACACCGTGAACTCGGTGAGCAACCCCACGAAGGGCGGCACGCTCACCTACGCCCTTGAGAAGACGATCAGCAACTGGAACATCCTCACGTCGGCCGGCAACACGTTCGAGACCGCTGAGGTCATGGACGCGATCTACCCGTCGGCCTTCATCGCGCAGCCCGACCTGTCTCCCGCGATGAACACCGACCTGCTCACCAGCGCCAAGGTCACCAGCACCAGTCCGCAGACGGTCGTCTACCAGATCAACCCGAAGGCGGTTTGGTCTGACGGCACGCCGATCAGCGCCGACGACTTCATCTACGTGTGGAAGGGCAGCTCGGCGTGCGACAAGTGCGACGTCGCGTCGAACACCGGCTACACCGACATCGACAACATCACCGGCTCGGGTACGAACAACCAGACGGTGACCGTCACCTTCAAGCAGGGCAAGTCGTTCTCGGACTGGAAGTACATGTTCGGCCCGATCTTGCCGGCGCACGCGGCGCAGCCGCAGGGGCTGGACGCCACCAACCTCGAGTCCAGCTGGGACCACGGCTTCGCCGACAACCCGCCGAAGGTCTCCGGCGGCCCGTACATGATCACTGACTTCCAGAAGGACCAAAGCGTCACGCTGTCGCCGAACCCGAAGTGGTACGGCGCGAAGGGCCCGTACCTCGACAAGCTGGTCTTCCGCATGATCACCGACGCGACGCAGGAGCCACCGGCCCTGCAGAACAAGGAGATCGACGCGATGTACCCGCAGCCCGAGGTCGACCTGATCAAGCAGCTCGACGCGATGCAGGGCGTCGTCTACCAGGAGGACCTCGGCCTGGTCTACGAGCACTTTGACTTCAACATGCAGAACCCGGCGTTGCAGGACAAGGCCGTCCGTCAGGCGCTGTTCACGGCGGTCGACCGCCAGCAGATCCTGCAGGCGACCGTGTTGCAGGCCGACCCGGACGTCAAGCCGTTGAACAACCGGATGTTCGTGCCTGGCCAGGATGGCTACCAGGACAACGTCACGAAGTACGGCTACGGCACGGGTGACGTCACCAAGGCCACGAAGATCCTGACCGACGCGAAGTACACCGGCGTCGGCAGCAAGCTTGTGATGCCCGACGGCAAGCCGTTCCCGTCGCTGACGATGGCGTACACCCAGGGCAACCAGATCCGCCAGACTGAGTGCCAGATGTTCGCCGACGCCGCGAAGAAGCTCGGCATCACGGTGAACGTCACGCCGACCGACAGCTTGGGCAAGACGCTGACCCAGGCCGACTCCAACCACCACTACGACGTGATCGTGTTCGCATGGGTGGCGACGCCGTTCCCGGCCTCCGGTAACGCTCCGCTGTACCAGAGCAACACCGCCCAGGGCGGCGGCGACAACTGGGGCGGCAACTACGGTCACTACACCAACGCGGATGTCGACAAGTTCCTGACTGACTCGTTGTCCAACACCGACCCGAAGGCCGTCATCAAGGACCTCAACGAGGCTGACGCCCAGATCTCGGCCGACGCGTACACGCTGCCGCTGTACCAGAAGCCGACCCTGCTGGCGTACGTCAACAAGTGGGGCAACATCCGCGACAACGCGACGAGCATCGGCCCGCCGTACAACGTCCAGGAGTGGGGTTTGAAGGCCGGGGCCTCCTAACCCACCGCGCAAGGACGCATCGCGCGACCGGGGGCCGACCCGTTGATCACGGGTCGGCCCCCGAACTCCATCTAGCGTTCGCCGAAAATCGGTTGCGCACCGGAGGATCGGCATCGCGACAGATAGACTTCGCGCTCGACGGGCTCACCGGGCCCTTCAACCAACGGCCTTACCAGGCCGACCGCCCCCGGGGCCGATCCCGGCCCCTCCGCCCCATGGGCCAACCGCCCTGGCCTCTTCCTAGCGAGGCGATCGATGCTGGCGTACGCCATCCGGCGGCTGCTGATCTCCATTCCGATCATCCTCATCTCGACGTTCATCGTCTTCTTGCTCGTCAGCTACGCGGGTGACCCGCTGGCGAACCTGCGCACGAAGCAGCCGATCCCGCCACCACAGGTTTTCGCGAACTACAAGCACCGGCTACGGCTCGACCAGCCCCTACTCGAGCGGTACTGGCACTGGCTCACCGGCGTCGTACACGGCAACTTCGGGCCATCGGTCGAGGGCGGCGGCACGCTCAACATCGGCCATGAGCTCGGACATCGGCTCATCGTGTCGGCGCGGCTGGTGATCGCGGCCATGGTGATCGCGGGGTTGCTCGCGATCATCGTCGGCGTGGTCAGCGCGATGAAGCAGTACAGCATGCCGGACTACGCGTTCACCTTCACCGGCTTCCTGTTCTTGTCGATGCCGGTCTTCTGGTTCGCGGTCTTGCTCAAAGAAGGCGCCATCTGGCTGAACAAGAACGCCGGCACGTCACTGAAGACGATCGGTGACACGTCGCCCATCGTCGCGCCGGGCGCCTGGGCGCACCTCAGCGACACGGTCAACCATCTGATCCTGCCGACGATCGCGCTGGCCATGACCTCCTACGCGGCCTGGAGCCGGTTCAACCGGGCGTCGATGCTGGAGGTGTTGAACAGCGATTACATCCGGTTGGCCCGCGCCAAGGGACTGTCCCGGCAGCGGGTGTTGGTGCGGCACGCGCTGCGCACCGCGCTGATCCCGTTCGTGACCGTCACCGCGCTCGACATGGCCGCCATCTTGGGCGCGACGATCATCACCGAGAGGGTCTTCCAGTGGCGGGGAATGGGCACGTTCCTGCTCGACGGCATCACGAACCTCGACGTGTACGTGGTACTCGCATGGCTGCTGGTGGCGGCACTGATCGTGATCGTCTTCAACCTCATCGCCGACCTCCTATACGGCGTCCTAGACCCGAGGATTCGCTATGAGTAGCCGGCCGGACGAGCGGATGGAGGCCGAGCGGGCCCGCGCGGGCCAGCACACGCGGCAGACCGAAGAGGTCTCCTCGCCGAACGCCCCGCTGCAGGGTGTCGCGCTCGAACGCGAATTGGTCGAGGCGCCCGACCGCGAGTTCACCGTCGCCGCGCGCTCGCAATGGAGCATGGTGGCGCGCCGGTTCTTCCGGCACAAGCTCGCCGTGGTGAGCCTCGTCGTCTTCATCGCCGTCGTCTTGATCGCGTTCGTCGGTGGTGCGCTCTGGCACTACAGCTACCAGCAGTACACCAACGACTACAGCGTCGGCCCGAGCGTGAAACACCCGTTCGGCACTGACTCATCGAGCCACGACACCTTCGCCCAGGTTCTGCGCGGAACCCAGCGCTCCCTGGAGATCGCGCTGTTCGTGGCGCTGGTCTCAACGGCCGTAGGCACGATCTACGGCTCGATCGCCGGTTTCTTCCGGGGCGTCTCCGACAGCATCATGATGCGGATCGTCGACCTCTTCCTGACGTTCCCGGTCATCGCGGTCGCCGCCATCCTCGGCGACCAGCTCGGTCCGCGGGCCAATGGTTGGCTGTGGATCGCGATCGTGCTCGCTGCGTTGACATGGCCGTACGTGTCTCGCGTCGTCCGCGGCGTCACGTTGTCGATTCGCGAGAAGGAGTACATCGAAGCCTCGCGCGCCCTCGGCGCTTCGACCGGGCGCATCATCAGACGACACGTGGTGCCGAATGTGATGGGGCCGGTCATCGTCACGATCACCATTCTGGTCGCGCAGGCGATCCTCGCGGAGACCGCGCTGTCGTTCATCGGGTTCGGTGTGAAGGCGCCTGACACCTCGCTCGGCCTGCTGGTGAGCGTCAACCAGACCGCCGTCCAGACCAGGCCGTGGCTCTTCTACTTCCCAGGACTGTTCATCATCGTGATCGCACTGTCCATCAACTTCATCGGCGACGGCCTGCGCGACGCGCTCGACCCGACCCAAACCCGGGTGCGCGCATGACCGCGCCTTACCCGGACGTCTCGACGTCGAGAAACTCCGCGGACAGCCGCGGAAGCGAAGACGAGTTGCTGGTCGTCGACAACCTCTCCGTCGGTTTCCCGACCGAGGACGGCGTCGTGCAAGCCGTGCGAGGCGTCTCCTACACGCTTCGGCCCCGCGAGGTGCTCGGCATCGTGGGCGAGTCGGGTTCGGGCAAGTCGGTGACGTCCCTCGCGCTGATGGGGCTGCTGCCGAGGTCCGCGCGTGTCGCCGGCTCGGTGCGGTTTCGCAACGACGAGCTGCTCGGCCTGTCCGAGACGGCGCTGGCCAAGTTCCGCGGCGAGCACATCGCGATGATCTTCCAAGACCCGATGAGCAGCCTCAACCCCGTCTACACCGTGGGCTGGCAGATCGCCGAGGCGCTGCGCGCGCACCACGACATGAGCAAGGACGCCGCGATGACCCGCGCGATCGATCTGCTCAAGACGGTCGGCATTCCCCGCGCCGACGAGCGGGCGAACAACTTCCCGCACGAGTTCTCCGGCGGAATGCGCCAGCGCGCCGTGATCGCCATCGCGATGGCCAACGATCCCGACGTCATCATCGCCGACGAGCCCACAACCGCGCTTGACGTCACGGTCCAGGCGCAGGTTCTCGAGACGCTCACGACCGCGCGCCAAGAAACGGGCGCGGCGATGGTGCTGATCACCCACGACCTCGGCGTCGTCGCCGGCCAGGCCGACCGGGTGCTCGTGATGTACGCCGGCAAACCGGTCGAGATCGGCTCCGTCGACGACATCTTCTACACGCCGCGCATGCCGTACACGCTCGGCCTGCTCGGCAGCCTCCCGCGACTCGACTCGACCGACACCGAGCGGTTGACCCCGATCGTCGGGTCGCCGCCGTCCCTCATCAACCTGCTGCCCGGGTGTCCGTTCGCGCCGCGCTGCCCGCTGCGGCAGCCGCTGTGCGAGGTGGAGGAGCCCGCGTTGCGCCCCACCACCTCGCCCACGCACGTGGCCGCCTGCCACTTCAGCGACCAGCTCGAGGGCAAGGCGCCGTCCGACCTCTTCCAGGCGACGAGCGCCGACGACGTCGTGCCCGAGGGGACAGCGGCGTCCGAGCAGCAGGCTCGCGAGGTCCGCGGCGAGGCGGCTGCCGAGCAAGTCGCGGGCGGAGGCCAGGCATGACCACCATCGCATCGGAGACGGCTCTCCCGTCGTCCGACTCAGGTCGCCCGGTGCTCGAGGTGCGCAACCTGGTCAAGCACTTCCCGGTGCGCAGCCACGGCCTGGTCCGGCGCACGATCGGCGACGTGCACGCGGTGTGCGACGTGTCGTTCGAGTTGTTCTCGGGCGAGACGCTCGGGTTGGTCGGCGAGTCGGGCTGCGGCAAGACGACCACCAGTCGCGTCGTGCTCAACTTGCAGCCGGCGACGTCCGGCACCGTGCTCTTCGACGGGCGCGACATCGCCGGGCTGAGGGCAAGCGAGATGCGCCGGCTCCGCCGGGAGATGCAGATCGTCTTCCAAGACCCGTACGCGTCGCTTGATCCGCGGATGCCGGTCAACGAGATCGTCGCCGAGCCGTTGCGCATTCACGGCCGCTACAGCGGTCACTCCAGCAGGGGAGGCGGACGACGCAAGGTCGCGGAGTTGTTGCGCACCGTCGGTCTCAACCCCGAGCATGGCAACCGTTACGCCCACGAGTTCTCCGGCGGCCAGCGGCAGCGGATCGGGATCGCCCGGGCGCTCGCGCTCGAGCCTCGGGTGCTCATCCTCGACGAGCCTGTCTCGGCGCTCGACGTGTCGATTCAGGCTGGCGTGCTGAACCTCCTGGAGGAGCTTCAGGACCGGCTCGGCCTCGCGTACCTGTTCGTCGCGCACGATCTGTCAGTGGTCAAGCACATCTCCGATCGCATCGCGGTGATGTACCTCGGGCGCATCGTCGAGATGGCCACCAAGGAGCAGCTGTTCGCGGCGCCGGCCCACCCGTACACGCAGGCGCTGATCTCGGCGATCCCGATCCCCGACCCGGTGAAGGAGCGCGCGCGCAACCGGATCGTGGTCACCGGGGACGTTCCGAGCCCGATCGACCCGCCGAGCGGCTGTCGGTTCCGCAGCCGCTGCCCGAAGTTCGCCAACCAGCTGAGCAGCGCCGAGCAGCAACGCTGCATCGACGAGATTCCTGGTCTGGTCGACCACGGGCAGGGACATCCGGCCGCATGCCACTACGCTGAGGTGGTCAACGTCTTGTGACAGCGCTGCCTTGTGAGTCGGTGCTTTGTAGGTCGAGGAGTATTTCGTGATCGCCGCGCTTGAGATCATCGTCGCGCTGACCAGCATCATGCTCGTGGTGCTGATCTTGCTCCACCGCGGCAAGGGCGGCGGCCTTTCTGACATGTTCGGCGGCGGCTTCACGTCCAACTTCGCCGGGTCGTCGGTCGTCGAGCGCAACCTCGACCGATTCACCCTCATCGCCGGCGTGATCTGGTTCGCGGCGATCATCGCGCTGCTGTTCCTCATCAAGTAGGCGGGCCAGGTCCGGCGAGTAGGCCTTCCGGCCGGTCGCGAGGACGTAGAATTGCGCGACAGAGGGCGCGACGCGAGCGCGGTGCCATACGGCGCTCCGCGAAGTAACCGATTCTTGAGGCAGGGAGTGCACGCTGTGGCTGGTGGCAACGCGATTCGCGGAAGCCGGGTGGGCGCGGGGCCCATGGGCGAGGCCGAGCGTGGAGAGTCGGCGCCACGCCGGCGGATCTCGTTTTGGTGCGCCAACAATCATGAGACGCGGCCGTCTTTCGCGTCTGAGGCGGTGATTCCGGAGTCGTGGGATTGCCCGCGCTGCGGCCTGCCGGCCGGTCCTGACCGCGAGGTGCCACCGACCGCTCCGCGCACCGAGCCGTACAAGACCCACCTGGCCTACGTGCGGGAGCGGCGCAACGACGCCGACGGCGAGGCGATTCTCGCCGAGGCCCTCGAGCGGCTGCGCGGGTCGAAGGTCTATCCGCGCCTCTAGCGCCAGGACACAGCTGACTGGCCGACATCGCGGCGGGTCACTCGTGTCACCCGGGTCACGGTGACAGCGGCGCGAGGCTGCGCGGCAACTGGCCGGCGGCCGCCTGATCGAGGAGCCACAAGGTGCGCTGTCGGCCACGGGCGCCTGCGGCCGGGATCTCGACCTCGCCTGCGCCGCCCAGCGCGAGGTTCGCTGGCGCCGCTTTGGCGGCGCCGGCAGCCACGATCCAGACCTCGTTCGCGGCCCGGATCGACGGGAAGGTCAGGCTGAGCCGGGTCGGGGGTGGCTTCGGCGAACCATGGACGCCGACCACCGGACGGGTGTCGTAAAGCGCCGGCTGTCCAGGGAACAGCGAGGCGACGTGGCCGTCCTCGCCAAGGCCCAGCAAGAGGACGTCGAAGATCGGCACCGGCCCGTGGTCTTCGGGTCGGGTCGCGGCAGCCAACTCGGCGGCGTATCGGACGGCGGCCGCCTCGGCGTTGTCGCCGTCCGGGCCGTCGCTCGCCGGCATCCGATGCACGAACGCCGGATCGACCGGCACGTGGTCGAGCAGCGACTCGCGCGCGGCCCGGTCGTTGCGATCGGGATGACCGTCCGCGACAAACCGCTCGTCACCCCACCACACGTGCAACCGCCGCCAGTCGATCGCGTCGCGCGCCGGCGCGGCGGCGAGTTCGGCCAGCACTGATGTGCCCACGCCGCCGCCGGTGAGGACGACGTGCGCGACGCGGCGCGCCGCCTGGGCGTCTACCAGCTTCGTCACCAGCCGGGCGGCGACCGCGCGAGCGAGCAAACCCGCGTCGCGGTGGACGACGATCTCGGGGGTGCTCATCGTGTCGACCCGCTTCCGCGCGTACCGGACTTCCTCGCGCCGTCTTCTTCGCCGCGGTCTTCTTCGCCGCGGTCTTCGTGGTCGCGGCCCTCTTTCCGGCGGTCTTGGTCGCCTTCTTGGTCGCCTTCTTGGTCGCGGCCTGCTTGGTGGCCGTTCCGCTGGCCGTGCCGCTGTCGGCGGTCACGCTTTCCGGCGCGCCCTTGGACGGTGGCATCGGAGGCTTTCGCCGCATCGCGCGCGCGGTCGTCGACTGCCGCGTCTGCAGACCGGTTTCGCCGTCCAATGGCGCCGGTTGCGCGCCGAACACCCGGCGAATGGTCTCGTTGTAGATGTCGTCGGGATCGAGGCGGCGCAACTCCTCGGCCAGCAACTCATCGGTGCTGCGGCGCGGGAGCGCCACGGCGCGGTCGGGCTGGCCGGTGCGCTCGAGGGTCGCTAGCCGCCCGTCCGGTCGGCTGATCGCGATGTGGCCGCGCTTCGTCGTGAGATCCACCCCGGTGATGCCAGGCCCCCGGGTGGTCTTGCGATTGACCGGCACACGAAGTTGGTTTTCCAGCCAGGTGGCTAGCAGTTCGGCACTCGGGTTGTTTCGTGCGGCGCCGACCTCTGCGGCCACGATCGGGTCGAACGGCTGATCGAGCGCGGCCGCCAGCAGCGTGCGCCACGGCGTCAGCCTGGTCCAGGCGAAGTCGGTGTCACCTGGGGAGTGGTCCTGGCTGCGAGACTTCAACACCGCCATCGGATTGCGGGCGGACGCGGCGTCGGTGACCCGGCGCTTCGCGAGCAGGCCGAGTCGCGATTGTGACGGTATCGCCGGCGCCTGACCCGGCCACCACACCAGCACGGGCGCGTCCGGCAACAGCAAGGGCAGGACGATCGAGTCGGCCTGGTTTCGCAACTCGCCGTACAGCCGAAGCACGATGACCTCGGCCAGCGAGCTCTCCTCGCCGACTCTGATCTCGGCGTCGAGTCGTGGCGGCGCGCTCGCGGCTCGACGGATCACCGTGACGATGCGGCACGGATGCTCGCGGGCGGCGGCGATCGCGGCGCGAAGCGCGTCGTGGTGGTCGATCTCGTCGACGTCGACCACCAGCGTGAGCACCATGCCCAACGCGGCGGTGCCCGACCGGTGTCGCGCGTCGGTCAGCGCGGTCAGGATCGCGGACGACCTGGTGTGCGCGAGGTCCAGGTTCACGGCCCCCTCCAAACCCTCGGAGTCACGGTCGTCGGCCTCACGGCCTCCTCCAAACCCTCGGAGTCACGGTCGTCGGCCTCACGGCCTCCTCCAAGCCCTGCCGTCGCGGGCCAGCATCGCGTGCGAGGACGCGGGGCCCCAGGCGCCCGATCGATACTGCTCCGGCTGGCCCTGCGACGCCCAGAATTCCTCGATGGGGTCGAGGATCCCCCACGACAGCTCGACTTCCTCGTGTCGTGGGAACAGCGGCGGATCTCCGAGCAGCACGTCGAGCAGCAACCGCTCGTACGCCTCCGGGCTCGACTCGGTGAACGACTCGCCATACGCGAAGTCCATGTTGACGTCGCGCACTTCCATCGACGTACCAGGCACTTTCGAGCCGAACCGCATCGTGACACCTTCGTCAGGCTGGATGCGGATCACGAGCGCGTTTTGCCCGAGCTCCTCGGTCGCGGTGGCGGCGAACGGCAGGTGCGGCGCGCGTTGAAACACCAACGCGACCTCCGTCACACGTCGTCCGAGTCTCTTGCCGGCCCGCAGGTAGAAAGGCACGCCCGCCCACCGCCGGGTGTCGACCTCGAGCTTGATGGCGGCGAACGTCTCGGTCGCCGAGGTCGGCGGAATCCCTTGCTCCTCAAGGTATCCGCATACTCGCTCGCCGGCCTGCCAGCCGCCGCTGTACTGCCCGCGCGCCGTGTGCGCCGCGAGGTCGGTCGGTATTCGAACGGCCGACAGCACCTTGGTCTTCTCCATGCGCAGCGACTGCGCGTCGAAGCTCACCGGCTCCTCCATCGCGGTCAGCGCGAGGAGTTGCAAGAGGTGGTTTTGGATGACGTCGCGCGCTGCTCCGATGCCGTCGTAGTAGCCGGCGCGGCCGCCGATGCCGATGTCCTCGGCCATCGTGATTTGCACGTGGTCGACGTACGAGCGGTTCCACAGCGGCTCGAACAGCGTGTTCGCGAACCGCAACGCCAAGATGTTCTGAACAGTCTCCTTGCCGAGGTAGTGGTCGATGCGAAACACGGACTCGGGCGGAAACACCTCGCTCAACATGTCATTGAGCGCGCGGGCGCTGCGCAGGTCGTGGCCGAACGGCTTTTCGACGACGACGCGGCGCCAGGCCGTGCCGTCGGTCGCTGACAACCCAGAACGCTTCAGCTGGGAGATGACCAGCGGGAAGAACTTCGGGGGGATCGACAGGTAGAAGGCGTGGTTGCCGCCGGTGCCGCGCACTCGGTCGAGGTCGTGGATGGTCTGCGCCAGCGTGTCGAAGGCCTCGTTGTCGTCGAATTCGCCTGGCACGAAACGAAAACCGTCGGCGAGCTGGTCCCATACCTCCTCGCGAAACGGCGTGCGCGCGTATTGCTTGACGGCGTCGTGCACCACTTGCGCGAAGTCCTCGTCGGCCCAGTCCCGGCGGGCGAACCCGACGAGCGCGAAGCCCGGCGGCAGCAGCCCGCGGTTGGCAAGGTCGTAGATCGCCGGCATCAGCTTCTTGCGTGACAGGTCTCCGGTGACGCCGAAAAGCACGAGCCCGCACGGCCCGGCGACTCGAGGCAGTCGCCGGTCGCGCGGGTCGCGTAGCGGGTTGACCGCCTCGCCAGCCAGCACGCTCATCGGGTCGAGCCGAGCGAACCCGCGGCGTCGAGCAACTGCTGGATGCCGACCGTGCGGTCCTTCAAGTGCAGTCGGATCGCGGGCCGGGCGCGCTGCTGCAACGCGCGCAGATCGCCGAGCGCCTGCGCCATCTGCAGTCGGGCGAATCCGAACGGCCGCCCAGGGATGGGCAGGTCATGCGTCACCGCGCCGGTGACCTGGAGGAACGCGCCGGTTTGCGGCCCGCCCTTGTGGTACTGGCCGGTGGAGTGCAGGAAGCGCGGCGCCCAGCCGAAGGTGACCGGTCGCTGGGTGTGGTTGGCGAGCATCTTGCGCACCAGCGAGACCGACGCGTCGGCGTGTCGGTCTAGGTAGGCCATCACGGCGAGGTAGCCGCGCTCGGGAACGGCGTGCAGCAACGCCGACAGCACTCCGGCGACGTCATTGGCGCCGCCAAGCAGGATGGCGTCGTCGGTGTGAACTTCGATCGCGGCGTCGGTGAACACCGGCTTGCCCTCGGGCAGCGGCCCGTCGCCGGCGGCCTCGAGGATCTTGTTCGTGTTGTCCTTCGACTCCTGGACGTTGGGCTGGTCGAACGGGTTGATGCCGAGCAGCCGTCCAGCCACCGCGGTCGCGTACTCCCAGGCCAGGAACTCGGCGCCGAGGTTGCCCGACACGGTGATGCCGTCGATGTGCAACGCGGTGCCCAAGGTGACGAGCTGGCGGTCGGGCGCCGGCGCGAAGTCGGGCGCCTCCACCGACTCGACGACGACCGGCAGCAGCCCGGTGCCGAGCTTGCCCGTCGACTCCGCCAGCAGCTGCTCGGCCCAGTCGCCGAAGCCGGGGTGCCGGGAACCGAAGTCGGCAAGGATCACCTTGTCGCGCCCGGCCCGCGCGGCCTCGCCGAGCGCCGCCCCGAGGGTCAGGCCCGGGTTGTCGAGCTCGCGGTCGAGGCTGGGCAACAGCGCCTCGGCGTCGCGCAGCAGGCCTTCGACGTCGACGCCGGCGAGCGCGCTGGGCACCAGGCCGAACGCCGACAGCGCGCTGTAGCGGCCGCCGACGTTCGGGTCGGCGAGGAACACCCGATAGCCAGCGTCGCGGGAGAGCTTCTCGAACGGCGAACCCGGGTCGGTGACCACGACGATCCGTTCGACCGGGTCGATGCCGGCCTCGCGAAACGCGTGCTCGTAGGCGCGGCGGTGGCTGTCAGTCTCGACCGTGCCGCCGCTCTTGCTGGCGACCACCACGACGGTGTGCTCGATGTCGTCGGCGATCGCGGCGGCGACCTGGCCGGCGTCGGTGGTGTCGAGCACGGTCAGCCGCACCCCGGCGGTCGCCGCGATGACCTCGGGCGCGAGGGACGACCCGCCCATCCCAGCCAGGACGACGCGATGCAGCCCGGCTTCCTCGAACTGCGCGCGCAGCTCCTTCAGCTCCGCGGCGTACTGCCACGACGACTTCGGCAGGTCGAGCCAGCCGAGCCGGACGGAGGCCTCGTGTTCGGCGTCGGGCCCCCACAGCGTCGCGTCCTTTGCCGCGAGCTTCGCCGGGAACCCGGACTCGGCGAGCTCGCGCTCGGCGTTCTTCGCAGGTGCGACGTAGTCGGCGCCGGTCAACTTGACGTTGACGCCCGCGAACTCGGTCGCCTCGTGGACGTGGGCCATCGCGGTCAGCGCCCCGCCTTCTGCTGCAATTGCTTCTCGATAGTGGCTGTCAACTCGCTCCACGACGTCGAGAACTTCTCGACGCCCTCGCGTTCGAGCGTCTCCACGACGTCGTCGTAGCCGATTCCAAGCGACGCCAGTTCGTCGAGCACGCCTTGGGCGTCGGCGTAGTTGCCGCGAATGCTGTCGGTCGGGATCTCGCCGTGGTCGAACGTCGCCTGCAACGTCGACTCCGGCATGGTGTTGACGGTGCCGGGCGCGACGAGCTCGCTGACGTAGATGGTGTCGGGCAACGACGGGTCTTTCGTTGACGTAGAAGCCCACAGCGGGCGCTGGGGTTTCGCGCCGGCCGCGGCCAGCCGCTGCCAGCGGTCGGCGCCGAACTGCTCTTCGAAAAGCTTGTAGGCCAGCCGGGCGTTCGCGACCGCCGCCTTGCCCTTCAACGCGGTCGCGTCGCCGCCGATCTTCTCCAGCCGCTTGTCCACCTCGGTGTCGACGCGCGAGACGAAGAACGACGCGACCGATGCCAGCCGGGTCACGTCGTGGCCCGCCTTGAGCGCTCGCTCCATGCCGTCGAGGAACGCCTCGATGACCGCGGCATACCGCTGTAGCGAGAAGATCAGCGTCACGTTGACGCTGATGCCTTCGGCGAGGGCTTGCGCGATGGCCGGCAACCCCTCGACGGTGGCGGGGATTTTGATGAACAGGTTGGCTCGGTCGACCAGCCACCACAGGGCGCGGGCCTCCGCGATCGTCTTGTCGGTGTCGTGGGCGATGTCGGGGGAGACCTCGATCGACACCCGACCGTCAACGCCGTCGCTCGCGTCGTACACCGGCCGAAGGACGTCGCACGCCCAGCGCACGTCGAACGCCGTTATCGCCCGCAGCGCCTCGCCGACATCGACGCCGCGCACCCCGAGGTCGTGCACCTGGGGGTCGTACAACTCGCTGTTCTCGACGGCCTTGGCGAAGATCGTGGGATTGGAGGTGACGCCGACGACGTGGCGATCGCGGATGAGGTCGCCCAGGTTGCCGGTGCTCAGTCGGTCTCGGCTGATGTCGTCAATCCAGACCGAAACGCCGGCCGCCGACAGTTGTGCGAGCGCGTCACTCATGATGTTCCTTTCGTCGCGGACCGAGCAGGAGTCGGTTCGTTCGCCTCGTCAGTTCAGTTACCGGTGGTCGTGCCGGGAATTCCGCGCACCCGCGACAGGCTCGCGTGCGCGGCGGCCACCACGCGGTCGGCGGTGAGGCCGAACTGCTCATAGATGACCTGGTAGGCGGCGCTCGCGCCGTAGTGCTCGATGGACACGCACTCGCCGTGGTCGCCGACGAAGTCCCGCCAGCCCATCGCGACCGCGGCCTCGATGGAGACCCTCGCCTTCACGCGCGGCGGCAACACCTCTTGGCGGTAAGCGTCGGTCTGCTCGAGGAACCACTCGCGGCACGGCATCGACACCACCCGCGTCGGGGTGCCCCCGGCTTCCAGGATTTCCCTTGCCGCCAAAGCGATTTGCACCTCTGAGCCGGTGCCGATGATGATGACTTCCGGCGCTCCGCTGCCCGCCTCGGCAAGCACGTAGGCGCCCTTTGCGACGCCTTCGGCCGACGCGAGCGTCGTCCGGTCGAACACCGGCAGGTTCTGTCGGGACAAACACAACCCGGCGGGCCGGTCGGTGTTCTCGATGACCGTGCGCCAGGCGATGGTCGTCTCGTTGGCGTCGGCGGGGCGGACGACGTCGAGCCCGGGGATGGCCCGCAACGCCGCCAGCTGTTCGATCGGCTGGTGCGTCGGACCGTCTTCGCCGAGACCGATCGAGTCGTGGGTCCACACGTAGGTCACGGGCAGTCTCATCAACGCGGCCAGCCGCACCGAGGGACGCATGTAGTCGCTGAACACCAGGAAGGTGCCGCCGAACACCCGGGTGGCGCCGTGCAGCGTGACGCCGTTCATGATCGCGCCCATCGCGTGCTCGCGGATGCCGAAGTGCAGCACCCGGCCGTACGGGTCGCCGCCGTGCGATTGCGGTAAGAACGAGCCGCCGTGCTCGATGTCGGTGTTGTTCGACTCCGCCAGGTCGGCTGAACCGCCCCACAACTCAGGAAGCTTCGCGGCGAGCGACTGGATCACCTGGCCGGACGCCTTGCGGGTGGAGACCGCCTTGCCGGGCTCGAAGCTCGGGAGCTCGGCGTCCCAGCCCGCGGGCAGTCGACGGGCGAGCACCCGGACTAGCTCCGCCGCGCGCTCGGGGTTGGCCTCCCGCCAGGCGTCGAACCGCTCGGCCCACTCCTTGTTCAACGCGCGACCGCGATCGACCAACTCGCGGGCGTGCGCGAGCACGTCGTCCGGGACGTAGAACTTCTTCGCGGGGTCGAAGCCGAGCACCTTCTTGGTGGCCGCGACCTCCTCGGCGCCAAGCGCCGCGCCGTGCGACTTGCCGGTGTTCTGCGCGTGGGGCGCCGGCCAGGCGATGATCGAGCGGACGACGACGAGGCTGGGCTTGTCGGTGGTGTCGCGCGCGGTCACCAGCGCGTCGTACAAGGCCCCGACGTCGTTCACGTCGTCGACGTGTTGCACATGCCAGCCGTACGCCTCGTAGCGTTTGCCGACGTCCTCGGAGAACGCCACCTTGGTGTCGCCCTCGATCGAGATGTGGTTGTCGTCGTAGAGCAGCACGAGGTTGCCGAGCTGCTGGTGCCCGGCGATGCTGGCGGCCTCCGCCTGCACGCCTTCCTCCATGTCGCCGTCGGAGGCGAACGCCCAGATGGTGTGGTCGAAGACGCTTCCGCCCGGCGCCGCGTCGGGGTCGAACAGGCCGCGCTCGCGGCGCGCCGCCATCGCCATGCCGACCGCGTTGCCGACGCCCTGGCCGAGCGGGCCGGTGGTCGTCTCGACGCCCGCGGTGTGGCCGTGCTCGGGGTGGCCCGGGGTGAGCGATCCCCACTGCCGGTAATGCTCGATGTCTTCGAGCGTGAGCCCGTAGCCGGAGAGGAAGAGCTGGATGTACAGGGTCAGGCTCGAGTGGCCGCAGGACAGCACGAAGCGGTCGCGCCCGACCCATCCAGGGTCGGTGGGGTCGTGTCGCAGCAGCCGCTGGAACAGCAGGTAGGCGGCTGGCGCGAGGCTCATCGCCGTCCCGGGGTGGCCCGACCCGGCCGCCTCGACGGCGTCCATCGCGAGCGCGCGGACGACGTCGACCGCCGACTTGTCGAGGTCGCTCCATTGCAGATCGGACGACGGACGGGTCTTCGACGATTGCTCGGCCACGGTGTGTCATCGCTCCTTTGGGCAGCGCGAAAAATGCCACAGGTGATCTCGTTGATCAGCCTATCCAGCTGGTCTACCCACCCGCCGGGCCGGTCGTGCCCCCGTCGCCACCCGGTCGAGTCCGGTCGGCTCGGTTCGCTCGGTTCGGTTCGGCTCGCTAGGATGCAGTCGCGGCAACGAAGGGTTGCCCAGCTTGCCAAAGCTCGATTGCGAAAGCTCGATTGCGAAAGCGAAGCGCGTGTCACTGATCGTCGAGCAGCTGCCCGCGGGCGCCGAGGCCCCGCGTGGTCGGCGAGCCTCCGACGTCGTGCGCGCGTACGTCGCGCTCACCAAGCCACGCATCATCGAACTGCTGCTTGTCACGACGGTGCCGGCGATGATCCTGGCCGAGCGCGGGTTGCCGTCGCTGTGGCTGATCGCGGTGACCTTGATTGGCGGGACGTTCGCTGCGGGCAGCGCCAACACCATCAACTGCTACGTCGACCGCGACATCGACGAGATCATGCGACGCACGTCGCGTCGTCCGCTCGCGAAGCACGTCGTGTCACCGGCCAGCGCGCTGCGGTTCGGGATCGTGCTCGGCGTCGCGTCGACCGCGCTGATGGGTCTCGCGGTGAACTGGCCGTCGGCGCTGCTGTGCGACGGCGCCATCTTGGTCTACGTCTTCGTCTACACGCTGGGGCTGAAGCGGCGCACGCCGTCCAACATCGTGATCGGGGGAGCGGCCGGCTGTTTCCCCGTGCTCGTCGGGTGGGCCGCGGTGACCGGCGGAGTCGGCTGGCCGGCCTTCGTGCTGTTCGGCGTCATCTTCGCCTGGACGCCGCCGCATTTCTGGGCTTTGGCGATGAAGTTCCGCGACGATTACGCTGCGGCGGGCGTGCCGATGCTGCCGGTGGTCGCTGAACCGGTGGTGGTCGCGCGCAAGATCCTCCGCTACTCCTACCTGATGGTCGGCGTGTCGTTGTTGCTGGTGCCGATCGGCCACGCTGGCCTGCCGTATCTGGGGTTTGCCGTGCTGCTCGGTGGGTGGTTCCTGGTGGAGGCGCACCGGCTGTCCGCGCGGGCGCGGGCCGGCGCAGACCCGAAACCGATGCGGCTCTTCCACATGTCGATCAGCTATTTGACGCTGCTGTTCGCCGCGGTCGCGGTCGGCCAGTTCTTGCCGTTGCGCTGACTTCACCGGCGGGCGCCCGCCGCAGGCCTGATCAACCAGCGAGGCGGTCGCAGGCGTCGATCGGGTCGACGAGCAGATCCTCGAAGGCGAGTTCCGCGGCGCCGAGCAGGCTGGAATCCTGGCCGAGCCCCGGTGGCACGAGGCACACGCTGCGCCGTCCGGCGAACCGGGTCAGCACGTCGACCTGCCGGCGGATCTCCTCGCCGGTCATGAAGAACAGCTCCGACAGCGGTCCACCCAAGATGACCAGGTCAGGATTGAAGATGTTCACCAGAGTGGTCAGCCCGCACGCGACCCAGGGAGCGATCTCGCGAAGCCCGCGAAGGGCGCGCCGCTCGCCGTCCCTGGCCGCCGCGATCAACTCCGCCATCGCCGCCTTGCCGCCGGCGGGGTCGCGGCCGCAGGCGAGCAGCACGGCCTCCTCGCCGACCTCGGTCTCGAAGCACCCGGCGCTGCCGCACCGGCAGCCGCGACCCTGCGGGTTGACGATCATGTGGCCGAACTCGCCCGCGTAACCCTGCGCGCCGACCACGGTGTGGCCGTCGACGATGATGCCGCCGCCGATGCCGACCTCGGCGGCAAGGTAAATGAGATTGTCGATGCCGCGGCCCGCCCCGCGGACGTGCTCGGCGAGCGCGCCGAGGTCGCCGTCGTTGCCGACTCGAACCGTCGCGGACACGGCAAGCCGTTCGGACAGGTACCGCCCGAACGGCACGCCCTGCCACATCAGGTTCGGCGCGAACTCCACATGTCCGTCAACTCGGCGAACGACGCCGGGCACGCCTACACCGACGCCGGCGAGCCACGCCGTCGCGGGCAACTTGCCTTGCAGCTTTCGGAACTCGGTGGCCAGGCGCGTGGTGACCGTTTCCGGTTTGACGCCGAGTCCGGCGAGCGGGTATTCCCGCCGGGCCAGGATCGCGCCGCCGAGACCGACCACCGCCGCGCTCACCGTGTCGACCCCGATGTTGGCGGCGAGCACGTAGGCCGTGTCGGCACGGGGCACCACGACATGTGACGGCCGGCCGGCGCGCAGCCCGGTGTCGGGAATGGTCTCCGCCACCAGGCCGGCGTCGGTCAGCTCAGCGACAAGCGCCTTGATCGTGCTTCGGTTCAGGCCCATCAACTCGGTGAGCTGGGCGCGCGAACGCGCGCCCAGGACGTGGACGTGTCGCAGCAGGGTGCTGACGTTGCGTCGTCTGATCTCGTCCTGCGTCGCGCCTGACGACGAGGTCATGGCTACGGCTCTCTTTCAGCACCGCTCGCGTTGCCCTACGGCCTCATCTGCTCTGCCGACGTCGGCCGATGGCGTCGGCCGAGGCGGCCAGCAGCAGGAACCCGCCGGTGATGATGTATTGGAAGGCCGCGTTGACGTTGGCCTTGAGCAGCAAGCCGTTCGGGATCATCGCGATCACGACGCCGCCCAGCACCGCGTCTCTGACTCGGCCGCGACCGCCGAACAACGAGGTGCCGCCGACCACCGCCGCCGCGACGGCGTAGAGCAGCGTGTTCCCGCCACCGATGTCGAGCGGGACGCCGCCGGTGTAGGACGCGAGCGTGACACCGCCGAGACCGGCGAGCGACGACGAGATCGCGAACGCGGCGACGCGCATCCGCCGGACGTCGATACCGGCGCGCCGAGCGGCCTCCGGGTTGCCTCCGACGGCGTACAGGTGGCGGCCGAAGCGGGTCTTCGTCAGCACCAGGGTCAGGCCCACCAGCAACACGATGATCAGCGGCACCACCCAGGGCATGCCCTCGATCGCCGTGCCCTCCTTGTTCGGCTGCCGGTTCCGGTTGAGCAGGAAGACCACGCCCGCGCCGACCGCCGCGAGCACCGCGATCCGGGAGAAGACCAGCGCCAACGGCTCGGACGATAGCTGCTGCGCCCGCCGCCGGATCGACCGGCTGACGGTGACGAGCGCGTAGCCGCCGATGGCGATGAGGTACATCAGCCAGCCCAGGAGGTCGTTGACGTTTCGGTGCGCGATGGCGATCACCGGGTAGAACGGCCCGATGTTGATGGCGCCGCCCTTGCCCTCGTACTGCAAGATGACGCCCTGCCATGCCAAGAAGAAGGCGAGCGTCACGACGAACGACGGGATGCCGACGTTCGCCACCAACCACCCGACGATGCAACCGATCGCGGTGCCGGTCGCGATGGCCAGGAACATGCCGATCCACACATGCGCGCCCAGGTGGGTGAACATCACCACCATGCCGAGCGCGATGGTCACGGCGGCGGGCCACAACCGCTGCCAGGCGGCGATGACCAGGCCGCAGAACATCGCGAGGCAGGCGGCGCCGTAGGTGCCGCCGCCGAGTTGGGCCTCCAGGTTGCCGTTCTTCGTCAGCACGATCGCCATGGTCGCGGCGCACAGGCCGCCGGCCGTGCCCGCCGACAGGTCGATCTCGCCGAGCAGCAGCACGAAGACCAGGCCCATCGCGATGATGATCGTCGGGCCGGCTTGGCCGGTCAGGTTCGCCATGTTGCCGACGGTGAGGAACACCTTCGACAGCTGGCTGAACGAGATCAGCAGCACGATGAGGCCGAACAGCGCGGGCAAGGCGCCGGGGTCGCCGCTGCGCACCTTCACGATGTAGTTGTGAACGGCCTCGCGCAGGTTGGTGGCGCCGACGTCGCCGCTGAAGCCGCTCGCGGTGTCATGTGACGGCGTTGTGCCCGGGCCGCCGGGCGTCTCGGGCACCGCGACAGCGCGCGGCGATTCCTTGTCTGAAGATGTCGTCATTGATGTGTCCCTACGCACTCTCGGCGGCGGTGGGCTGGAGTCCGATGTCGCCGGTGCGGCCGGCGGTGATGAGCTCGACGACCTGGGCGTAGTTGACCTCGGCCCGGCTCACCTCGGCGGCCATCCGGCCCAGATAGAGCGCGGTGATGCGGTCGGCGACCTCCATCACGTCGTTCATGTTGTGCGAGATCAGCACCACACCCAGGCCTTGGTCGGCCAAGCGGCGGACGAGGTCGAGCACCTGTCTCGTCTGCGCGACGCCGAGCGCGGCGGTGGGCTCGTCGAGCAGGACCACCCGGTTGTTCCAGAGCACGGCCTTGGCGATCGCCACGGTCTGCCGCTGGCCACCGGACAAGCTGGAGACGACCTGGCGGACCGACTTGACGGTGCGAACGGACAAGCTCGTGAGGGTGTCACGGGCGCGCCGCTCCATCGTCGCCTCGTCGAGTTTGCGGGTGAACCGCTGGCGCAGCTCGCGACCCAGGAACATGTTCTCGACGATGTCGAGGTTGTCGCACAGCGCGAGGTCTTGATACACGATCTCGATGCCGTGCGCGGCGGCGTCGCGCGGGCCGTGGACGTGCGCGACCTGGCCGTCGAAGATGATCTGGCCGGAGTCGATCGGGTGAATCCCGGCCACGCACTTCACCAGGGTCGACTTGCCGGCGCCGTTGTCGCCGACGAGCGCCATGACCTCGCCGGGGTAGACGTTGAAGTCGACGTTGTGCAGCACCTGCACCGCGCCGAAGCTCTTGTTGATGCCTCGCAGGGCGAGGATGGGGGCGTCAGCCACCGTGGACCTCTTTCGGGACCGTGCTCGCTGGTCGTTGGAGCCTGCTGTTCGTCAGAGCTGCTGTTCGGGGCGTGAGTGCCGCCCACCGCCCGGACGGACGGGCCGGGACGGGCAGAACGGGCAGGGCGGGCGCTCGCGCTTCCAGAAAGATAGGCCTGGTCGCGTGCTTTCGCAGCAGCCTCGGCGAAAGCGTCGCGGCGGACAACAAACGGTCCGGTGCAGTGACCGCCTGCGCGGTCACTGCACCGGACTGCTCACGCTGGCTCAGGGAGCCTTGATGCCGGCCTTGTCACACAGCGCCTTCACGTCGGCGCTGCACACGTCGGCGTAGGGAACCGCGCCGGTCTCGATCGGGCGGCCGACGTTGTCGATCGTGATCAGCTCAGGCTTGAGCAGGATCGACGGGACGTCGCGGTTGCCCTTCGGGTCGTGCGACGTCTGCGTCGCGCCCGGGTCGGTGCCGTTGATCAGCGCGACCGCGAGCTTCGCGGCGGCGTTCGCCTCGGCGGTGGCGTCCTTGTAGATGGTGCAGGTCTGGTCGCCGCGCAGGATGCTCTTCAAGCCTTCCTTCGTGGCGTCCTGGCCGGTCACCGGGACCTTGCCGTTGAGGCCGTTGGTCTTCAGCACCGTGATGACCGACTGCGCCATGCCGTCGTTCATCACGTACACGCCGTCAACCTTGCCGCCGTTGGCGGTAAGCAGCTGCTGGAACGTGGTGCCCGCCTGCGCGTTGTCCCAGCCCGGGATCGCCTGCTCGCCGACCTTCTTGAGCGATGTCTTGTCGAGCACGGAGTGCGCGCCCTGACCGAACAGCGTCGCGTTGTTGTCGGTCGGGGAGCCGTCGATGAAGATGACCTGGCCGTTCGGCTTGCCGATCTTGGTCATCGCGTCGGCGAGGCACTGGCCCTGCTCCTCACCGACGGTCACGCCGTCGTACGAGGCGTAATAGGCGGCACTGCCACCGAGGACCAGACGGTCGTAGTCGATGACCTTGATGCCGGCCGCGTTGGCCTCTTGCTCGACCGTGATCGAGGTCGACGGGTCGATGTCGGTGATGATCAGGACGTTGACCTTCTCCTGGATCATGCCCTGCGCGATGGTCTGGAACTTCGACTTGTCGCCGAGCGCGTTCTGGATGTCGGCCTTGACGCCCGCGTCGGCGAATGCCTTCTGCAGCGCCGGGCGGTCGGCCGTCTCCCAACGGGTTGACGACTGGGTGTCGGGCAGGATCACGCCGACGGAGCCGGATGCGGTTCCGCCACCACCAGAAGTTGACGGCGCCGGGCTGGTGCCGGTCGACGTTGACGTCGACGGCGTGCTGGCCGTGGGCGTGGTGGTGCTCCCCGTCTTCTTGCTGCTGCTGCACCCGGCAATGCCGAGGCCGGCTACAGCGGCGACGGCCGCCAGCCGGATCGCAGTCTTGTTCATGCAGGTCCCCTTTGGCTTCGGGCGCGGAGCTTGTGCCCCGCAGGACGGCCCGTTGTTGTGCGGGACAACATATGCACCGACGGCGTGCCCGGTAAGAGGCCAACTGCCATAACGCGGGTTCGGAACCTATCTGTTACCTAGACGTAACCTGCGCGGTCGAGCGGCTTGGGTCCCTCCAGGCAGCCGAGACCGTCGACGCCACGACGGCGGTGGCGCCGGCCGCGATCAACGCCGCGCCGAGCAGATGCAGCTCGACGAGGCCGATTGGCAGCTTGTCGAAATACTGCGCGAATCCGACGGCGGTCTGAAACGCGAGCGCCGCGAGCAGCAACCGAGTCGTGGTCCGGACGACGCGTGGCGCGCCGGCGGCGGTCACCGCGACCGCGAGGGCGAAGGACGTCCCGACCAAGAGCATCACGAGGTCGGCGTGCAACTGGGCGACCGAGCCTGGTTTGACCGCTATCCGCTTCGCGGTGGGATCGCCCGCGTGCGGGCCTGCGCCGGTCACCACGGTGCCGACGCAAAAGACCGCGTAGGTCAGCAGCCAGGTCAACCAGCTGAGCCGGACGAGCAGCGGGTGAAGGGGGCGCGGCGATTCGGCGGCCGGGGTGCGCGTGCGCCACCACAGCACGGTTGCCGCGCCGACCAGCAGCATGGAGAGCACGAAGTGCGCGGCGACCGCCCACGGATTGAGGTGAGTGAGGACGGTGATCCCGCCCATCACCGCCTGCGCGGGCACCCCGAGGAAGACCAGCCACGCCCAGGTGCGAACCCGCGGCCGTCGTGGCCGCTCCCGGAGCACCGCGATCAGCGCGGCGACCACTGCGGCCAGCACCACGTAGGTGAACAGTCGATTCCCGAACTCGACGTACTTGTGCCACGACAGCTGGCGGGTGGGGACGACGGAGTCGCCTGCGCAATTCGGCCACGACGGGCAGCCGAGGCCGGAGTCGGTGAGGCGGACCAGCCCGCCGCTCGCGACGATGGCGACGTTGGCGGCGAGTGCGATCACGGCAAGTCTGTTGACCGTCGCGGGCGAGGGCCGCCGACGCGGCGCGCGCGCCGCCGGGTCAACGGCGGCGGTCGGTGTCGCGGGTGATTCGGGCGCGGCTGTCATCGCAGGTCCGATCGTACGTCGCGCCGAAGGGTCGGCCGAAGACGGCCGAAGACGGCCGGTGGGCCGCGGCTGGCAAATCAACGGTGCCCCGGGTGTGTGCGCGCCAGCCAAATAGGTAACATTGTCGTTGTGAAATCCAGCCCGCCGTTGATCGCCGAGCCGTGCGTCGTCTCAGACGACGCGCGAACGCGTGACCGGGTGGCTCGAGCGCTGTACGAGCACGGGCCGCAGAGCGCGGTCGCGCTCAGCGCGCGGTTCGGGCTGACGCCAGCGGCCGTCCGGCGTCATCTCGACACCTTGATCGCCCATGGCGCCGTGTCCGAGGCGCCGGAGCGGCGGGTTCGCGGCCAGGCGCGCGGTCGTGGCCGACCGGCAAAGCTGTTCGCGCTGACCGATTCTGGCCGGGCCGGGTTCCCGCACTCGTACGACGACCTCGCGGTCGCCGCGCTTACCTACCTGCGTGACACCGGGGGCGACGCCGCCCTGACCGAGTTCGCGCGGCGCCGGCTGGCCCCGACGGAGGCGCGCTACGGCGCGACGCTCGCGTCGTCCGACCTCGAACAGCGACCGGCCGGGTTGGCGGCCGCGCTGACCGCGGATGGTTACGCCGCGTCGGTCGAGGAGGCCGGCGCCGGCGTGCAGATCTGCCAGCACCACTGCCCGGTCGCCCACGTGGCCGCCGACTTCCCGCAACTGTGCGAGGCCGAGACGGAGGCCTTCGGCCGGTTGCTGGGCACCCACGTCCAGCGGCTGGCGACGATCGCCCACGGCGACGGCGTCTGCACCACGCACATCCCCACCACGCAAATCCCCCGCATGCAACACCCGCTCAGCCCTTCTCCCGAAAGGTCACATCGTGACGACTCTTGAGCGCCCCGAACTCGACCAGCTCGGCCGTTACCGGTTCGGCTGGGCCGACTCCGACGTGGCCGGCGCCGCGGCGAAACGCGGGCTGAACGAGGACGTCGTCCGCGACATCTCGATGAAGAAGAACGAGCCGGCGTGGATGCTGGAACGGCGACTCAAGGCGCTGCGCATCTTCGAGAAGAAGCCGATGCCGCTGTGGGGCGCCGACCTGTCGGGCATCGACTTCGACAACATCAAGTACTTCGTGCGGTCCACCGAGAAGCAGGCGGCGAGCTGGGACGAGCTGCCCGCGGACATTCGCAACACGTACGACAAGCTCGGCATACCGGAAGCCGAGAAGCAGCGACTCATCTCCGGCGTCGCGGCGCAGTACGAATCCGAAGTCGTCTATCACAAGATTCGCGAGGACCTCGAGGCGCAGGGCGTCCTCTTCCTCGACACCGACACCGGCCTGCGCGAGCACGAGGACATCTTCAAGGAGTACTTCGGCTCGGTCATCCCGTCCGGCGACAACAAGTTCTCCGCACTCAACACGGCCGTGTGGTCCGGCGGGTCGTTCATCTACGTGCCGCCGGGCGTGCACGTTGACATCCCGCTGCAGGCCTACTTCCGTATCAACACCGAGAACATGGGCCAGTTCGAGCGGACGCTGATCATCGTCGACGAGGGCTCGTACATCCACTACGTCGAGGGCTGCACCGCGCCGATCTATTCGTCCGACTCGCTGCACAGCGCCGTCGTCGAGATCGTGGTGAAGAAGAACGCGCGCTGCCGCTACACGACCATTCAGAACTGGTCGAACAACGTCTACAACCTGGTCACCAAACGGGCCGTCGCCCACGCTGGCGCGACGATGGAGTGGATCGACGGCAATATCGGCTCCAAGGTGACCATGAAGTACCCCGCCGTCTGGCTGGTCGGCGAGCACGCCAAGGGCGAGACGCTCTCGGTCGCGTTCGCGGGAGAAGGCCAACACCAAGACGCCGGTTCGAAGATGGTGCACGCCGCGCCCAACACGTCGTCCACGATCATCTCGAAGTCCGTGGCGCGTGGCGGCGGTCGCGCGAGCTATCGCGGTCTGGTGCAGGTGATGGACGGCGCGCACGGCTCGAAATCGACGGTGAAGTGCGACGCGCTGCTGGTCGACCCGATCAGCCGGTCCGACACCTATCCCTACGTCGACGTCCGCGAGGACGACGTGACGATGGGCCACGAGGCCACCGTCTCGAAGGTGAGCGAAGACCAGCTCTTCTACCTGATGAGCCGCGGGCTTGCCGAGGACGAGGCGATGGCGATGATCGTGCGCGGCTTTGTCGAGCCCATCGCGCGCGAGTTGCCGATGGAGTACGCCCTTGAGTTGAACCGGTTGATCGAGCTGCAGATGGAAGGGGCCGTGGGCTGACCCATGACGGAACTTCGTCAATCCGAGCGCAACAGGTCAGACCTCGGCGAGTTCGACCGCGCCGTCGCTGAGAGCGGCGACCCCGAGTTGCCGACTCGCGACGGCGTCGGCGGCCGACACCTGGACCGCACGTTTTCCTTTGATCCGCAGGTCTTCCCGGAGCCGAACAGCCGACAGGAGCTCTGGCGGTTCGCCGCGCTGCCGCGGTTGCGCCGGCTGTTCTCCGGCCCCGACGCCGACGGCGAGGTCGCGTACAGCTGGTCCGTGGGCGCGCCTGTCGAGGTCGTGTCGATGGACGACGCGCGCGTCGACACCGTGCACACGCCGTTCGACCGGGTGTCGGCGCTCGCCCGGCAGAAGGCGCGCAGCGCGGTCGTCGTGACGATCGACGGCGTCGTCGAGCCGGTCACCTTCTCCGGCAAGGGATCAGGCGGCGTCGCGTACGGCCACGTCGTCATCGACGCGAAGCCGCACTCGCAAGGCACCGTCGTCCTCGACCATGCGGGCAGCGCCACGTACGCCGACAACGTCGAGATCCGGGTCGGCGACGGTGCGGCGTTGACCGTCGTCACGATTCAAGATTGGGACGACGACGCGGTGCACGTCTCGGCGGCGTCCGCGCTGGTGGGCCGCGACGCGAAGCTGCGGCACATCAACGTGAGCTTCGGTGGCGACGCGGTCCGGCTCACTCCGCTGGTGAAGTTCGCCGGTCCAGGCGGCGACGCCGAGATGCTGGGCTTGTTCTTCGCCGACGCCGGGCAGCACATCGACAACCGGCTGCTGGTCGACCACTCGGTGCCGAACTGCAAGAGCCGGGTCAACTACCGCGGCGCCTTGCAGGGCGAAGGCGCTCGCTCGGTCTGGACCGGCGACGTGATCATCCGCGCCGAGGCTCTCAACACCGACACCTACGAGGTCAACCGCAACCTGCTGCTCACGGACGGCGCGCGCGCCGACTCGGTGCCGAACCTGGAGATCCTCACCGGCGAGGTGGTCGGCGCGGGGCACGCGAGCGCCACCGGCCGGTTCGACGACGAGCAGGTGTTTTATCTGCAGGCGCGAGGAATTCCGGCCGATCAAGCTCGACGGCTCATCGTGCGCGGCTTCTTCGCGGACGTCATCGAGCGGATCGCCGTGCCGGGGATCGTCGAGCGACTGCTCGCGACCGTGGACCGGGAGTTGGAGAGCACGGTCGCATGAGCGACAACAGGAGCACGGTCGCATGAGCAGCGAGTACGTCAAGGTCTGCTCGGTCGCCGAACTGCCCGCCCAGGGGTCGGTTCGGCGCGTCGACGTCGACGGCGTGCCGGTCGCGATCGTGGCCACCGAGGGCGGTTACCACGCGATCGACGACACCTGCTCGCACGACGAGGTCTCCTTGGCCGACGGCGAGGTCGAGGGCCACACCGTGGAGTGCTGGTTGCACGGTTCCCGCTTCGACGTCCGCACCGGCGAGGCGCTTTGTCTGCCGGCCCGAAAGCCGGTCGACGTCTACGACATCAAAATCCAGGAGGACGGTGTTTATCTCAGCACCGCTCCGAACACTGCCGCTACCGAATTGGAGTCCAACGCCCGATGAGCGCGCTAGAGATTCGTGACCTTCATGTCGTGGTCAATGCCGCGTCCGGTGGTGGCGCCGGCGAATCAGCCGCGAGTGAGGAACCCCAGGAGATCCTGCGGGGCGTCGACCTCACCGTGCGGGCAGGCGAGACGCACGCCATCATGGGCCCGAACGGCTCCGGCAAGTCGACGCTGGCCTACTCGCTCGCCGGCCACCCGAAGTACACCGTGACCCAGGGCAGCGTGCTGCTCGACGGCCAGGACGTGCTGTCGATGACGGTCGACGAGCGGGCGCGCGCCGGACTGTTCCTCGCGATGCAATATCCGGTCGAGGTGCCGGGCGTTTCGGTGTCGAACTTCTTGCGCACCGCCGCCACCGCCGTGCGCGGCGAGGCGCCGAAGGTGCGCACCTGGGTCAAGGAAGTCAACACCGCCCTGCAGCAGTTGCAAATCGACCCCGCGTTCGCCGAGCGCAGCCTGAACGAGGGGTTCTCCGGCGGTGAGAAGAAGCGGCACGAGATTTTGCAGTTGGAGCTGCTCAACCCGAGGTTCGCGGTGCTTGACGAGACCGACTCGGGACTCGACGTCGACGCGTTGCGCATCGTGTCCGAGGGCGTGAACCGGTTCCGCGAGCAGCCCGACCGCGGCGTCCTGCTCATCACGCACTACACGCGGATCCTGCGTTACATCCAGCCCGACTTCGTGCACGTGTTCGTCGACGGCCGGATTGTGGAGGAGGGCGGCCCCGAACTCGCCGACCGGCTCGAGGCTGAGGGATACGAGCGCTACGCCAAGGGCGCTGCGTAGTTGGTCGCGGCAGATCACAAGCGCAGGAAGGAACGGCGATGAGCGAGGCCGAGCTCCGCGCGGCGCTGGGCGTTTTCGACGTCGAGGCCGTACGGAAGGATTTCCCGATCCTTGATCGCACGGTTCGCGACGGGCGTCCGCTGATCTATCTCGACAGCGCAAACACGTCGCAGAAGCCGCGGCAGGTCCTCGACGTCCTGGCCGAGTTTTACGAGCGGCACAACGCGAACATTCACCGCGCCACGCACGCTCTCGGCGAAGAGGCGACGGAAGCCTACGAGGAGGCGCGGCTCAAAGTGGCCGGCCTCATCGGCGCGCCCGACGCGGCCGAGGTGGTCTTCACGAAGAACTCGTCTGAGGCGCTCAACCTCGTGTCGAACATCTTGGGCTGGGGGCCGCGGGCGCTGCGGCCTGGCGACGAAGTCGTCATCACCGAGATGGAGCACCACTCGAACATCGTGCCGTGGCAGCTGCTGTGCGAGCGCACCGGCGCGACGTTGCGGTGGTTCGGTGTCACCGACGAGGGCCGCCTCGACCTGTCGAACGTCGACGAGCTCATCAACGAGCGCACGAAGGTGCTCGCGATGGTCCACGTGTCGAATGTGCTCGGCACCGTCAACCCGGTGGTGCCGCTGGCCGCCCGCGCGCACGAGGTCGGCGCCCTCGTCGTCGTCGATGGTTCGCAGGCGGTTCCGCACATGCCGGTCGACGTCGCCGCGCTGGGCGTCGACTTCTACGCGTTCACCGGCCACAAGATGTGCGGTCCCACCGGCGTTGGTGTCTTGTGGGGACGTCGCGAGTTGCTCGACGAGCTTCCGCCGTTCCTCGGCGGCGGCGAGATGATCGAGACCGTCACGATGGAGAAGTCGACGTACGCCGCGCTACCGCACAAGTACGAGGCCGGCACTCCGCCGATCGCCGAGGCGGTCATGCTGGGCGCGGCGGTCGACTACCTGTCGGGCATCGGCATGGAGTCGATCGCGACGCACGAGCAGGCCATCACGGGCTACGCGCTCGCCCGGCTCGGTCAACTCGACGGTGTACGCATACTCGGCCCGGCCGAGGCGGTCGAGCGCGGTGGCGCCATCTCCTTCACACTGGATGGCGTGCACCCTCACGATGTCGCGCAGGTGCTCGACGCGGACGGCGTCGCCGTGCGGGCCGGTCACCACTGCGGGCGGCCGATCCATCAGCGTTTCGGCGTCACCGCGTCGACGCGGGCGTCGTCCTATCTGTACACGACCCCGGCTGAAATCGACGCGTTGATCGCGGGTCTCGAGCAGGCGCAGAGGTTTTTCGGAGGTTCTTCGGCCAATGCAACTTGAGTCGATGTATCAGGAGATCATCCTCGATCATTACCGGAACCCGCATCACAAAGGGCTTCGGGCGCCATTCGACGCCGAGGTGCATCACGTCAACCCGACCTGCGGCGACGAGATCACTTTGCGGGTGAAGCTGGACGGCGACAAGGTCGTCGATGTCAGCTACGACAGCGCGGGTTGCTCGATCTCCCAAGCGAGCGCGTCGGTGCTCACCGACCTGGTGATCGGCCGCGACATCCGCGACGGGTTCGCGGCGCACGACGAGTTTCTCGCGCTGATGCAGAGCAAGGGCGCCACGACGCCCGACGAGGATGTGCTGGAGGACGCCGTCGCGTTCGCCGGTGTCTCGAAGTATCCGGCGCGGGTGAAGTGCGCGCTGCTGTCGTGGATGGCATGGAAGGACGCCATCGCGCAAGCGCTTGGCGCGCAACCGGCTGCGTCGTCCGACGGCGGCCCGATCCCGGAGGGAACATCGCAATGACCGCCAGCCTCGAAGACGTCAAAGAGGCGCTGTACGACGTGGTCGACCCCGAGCTGGGCATCAACGTCGTCGACCTCGGGCTCATCTACGACCTGGTGCTCGACGACGACGGTGTCGCCGTCATCGACATGACCCTGACCTCGGCAGCGTGCCCCCTCCAGGACGTGATCGAGGACCAAGCCCGCGGCGCGCTCGACGGCTTGGTGAAGGACTTTCGGATCAACTGGGTCTGGATGCCGCCGTGGGGGCCGGAGAAGATCACCGACGACGGCCGCGAGCAGCTGCGCGCCATCGGCTTCAACGTCTAGCCTGGTCGACCCCCGCCCGCTCTGAGTTGATCACGTTCAGGGGGGATACGGGCCCGAAGACACCTCCACAGGCCTGTCCTCGGGCCCGTATCCCCCCTGAACGTGATCAACCCGAACACCACTGAAAGGCTGGGCCGTGATCACCGCGTCCGACGTCGAGATCCACGTCGGCTCTCGGGTGTTGCTGGAGAAGGTCACCTTCCGGATCGCGACTGGCGATCGGGTCGGGCTGGTCGGCCGGAACGGCGCCGGCAAGACGACCCTCACCAAGGTGCTGGCCGGCGAGGCGCTGCCGGCGCACGGGACGGTCACCCGCAACGGCGAGGTCGGTTACCTTCCACAGGATCCGCGCACCGGCGACCTCGACGTCTTCGCCCGCGACCGCATCTTGTCCGCCCGCGGCCTTGACGTCGTCACGCAGGAGATGCGCGACGCTGAGTCGAAGATGGCCAGCGCGGACGACGCGACCCGCGACGCGGCCGTTCGCCGTTACGGCCGCGTCGAGGACCGTTTTCACGTTCTCGGCGGCTACGCCGCCGAGTCGCACGCCGCGTCGATCGCCGCCAGCCTCGGCCTTCCCGACCGGGTGATGGGGCAGCCGTTGCGCACCCTGTCCGGCGGCCAGCGCCGCCGCGTCGAGTTGGCGAGAATCCTCTTCTCGGACGCCGAGACGCTGCTGCTCGACGAGCCGACGAACCACCTCGACGCCGATTCCATCGTCTGGCTAAGGGAATTCCTGCGTTCGCACAAGGGTGGGCTCGTGGTGATCAGCCACGACGTTGGCTTGCTGGAGGCGACCGTCAACCGAGTGCTGCATCTCGACGCCAACCGCGCGGTGATGGACATTTACAACGTCGGCTGGAAAACCTACCTCGAGCAACGAGAGGCCGACGAGCGCCGCCGCAAGCGCGAGCGGGCCAACGCAGAGCGCAAGGCGACGACTCTTCAGGCCCAAGCCGATCGCATGCGGTACAAGGCGACGAAGGCGACCGCCGCGCAAAACATGGAGAAACGCGCGCAAAAGCTGCTGGCGGGGCTCGAAGAGGTGCGCAAGCACGATCGGGTCGCCAAGTTGAGGTTTCCCGACCCGGCGCCGTGCGGCAAGGTGCCGCTCACGGCGTCCGGCCTTTCGAAGTCGTACGGGTCGCTTGAGGTGTTCACCGACGTCGACCTCGCCATCGACAAGGGCAGTCGCGTTGTCGTGCTCGGCCTGAACGGCGCCGGAAAGACGACCCTGCTGAAAACCCTGGCGGGCGTGGAAGAACCCGACACCGGAGAAGTGACGCCCGGACACGGGCTCAAGCTCGGCTACTACGCGCAGGAGCACGAGACGCTCGACCCGGAGGCCACTGTCCTCCAGACGATGCGAACGTCGGCTGCCGATATGTCGGACGTCGACTTGCGCCGCGTGCTCGGCAGTTTCCTGTTCTCCGGCGAGACGGTCGAGCAGCAGACCAAGACCTTGTCGGGTGGCGAGAAGACCCGGCTCGCGCTCGCCCGGCTGGTCGTCTCCAGCGCCAACGTCTTGCTGCTCGACGAGCCGACAAACAACCTCGACCCCGCGAGCCGCGAGGAAGTGCTTGCGGCGCTTCGGAATTACAAGGGCGCCATCGTGCTCGTCACACACGACGAGGGCGCCGTCGACGCGTTGTCGCCGGAGCGCGTGTTGCTGCTGCCCGACGGCGTCGAAGACCTCTGGAGCGACGAGCTCGTCGATCTAGTCGCCCTGGCCTAACGCCAACGCCGGCTCGGGAGGGACCACCCGCCGCGCGTCGTAGCGCAGGAACGCGGGCACCGAGGCCACCAGCATCGCGAGCCCAGCAAGGCAGGCGATGCCGCCAGCCACAACGGAAATCTCTGGCGAGACCACCGACGCGACCGCGCCGGCGCGCACGTCGCCCAGGCGGGTGCCGCCGGTGACGACGACGGAGTACACACCTTGCAGGCGGCCCTGCATCGAGTTGGGCGTCGCCACCTGCAGCATGGTCGAGCGATAGACGGCGCTGACCGTGTCGGCCGCCCCTGCCAACGCGAGCATCAGCAACCCGACCCACAATGAGGAACTCCACCCGAATGCGATGATGGCGGCCGCCCACAACGCGATTGAGACGGTTATCCCGATTCCCTGGCGGTGCACCCGAGCGATCAGGCCGCCAACGGCGGTGACCACAATCGCGCCAACGCCAGGGGCGGCGTAAAGAAAGCCCGCGGTGTGCGCCCCGCCTCCGAACCGGTCACTCGCCAACGCGGGAAACAACGCGCGCGGCGAGCTGAACAGCATCGCGTCGATGTCGACGAGAAACGTCATCAAGACGACGGGACGCACCGACAAGAACCGCAGTCCTTCGGCGACGGCGCCGAATGATGCGGTTCGGGCGGTGTGCTCGGGCGGCATCCGCGGCAAGCGGACGGCCGCGTAGAACGCGCCCGCGAATGTCGCGACGTCGACCGAGTAGGCCGCCCCGAACCCGCCCGCGCTCACCGTCACGCCGGCCACGAGCGGCCCAAGGATGATGGCCAGCTGGAAACTGCCGTAGATCAAGGTGTTCGCGGCGGGCAGCCGCCGTCGTCCGACCAAGAACGGAACGATAGCGCCGCGCGTGGGCGTGCCGACGGCGGCGAAACCGGACTGCACGACGACGCACAGGTACAACAACCACAGCTGCTCTAGGTGCGCCACCGCCTGCGCCAACAGCACGACGCTCACCGCCATCGTCGCGATCGACGTCAGAATCAACAGCTTGCGGCGGTCGACTGAGTCCGCGATGGCGCCGCCGTACAGCCCGAACACCACCAGCGGCACGAACGACGCGAACCCGATGAGGCCGACGTCGAGCGACGACTTCGTGATCGCGTAGACCTGCAGGGGCACGGCCACCTGCGTCACTTGGGCGCCGATCATCGAGACGGCCTGACCGGCGAAGAGCCGGCGAAACGCCGGCGACTCCCGCAGCGGGGTGATGTCCGACGCCGCGGCGCGCAGCAACCGGGCTAGCCGCGGCATTGAGTTGGTCCTCCCGAGGTCCCGCGTCGTGGACCCGGAAACGGTATCCAATCGGCGGGCCACCGACGCCGGCGGCGTAACCGAGTGGGGATGATCACCTCACCTTGCGCCGGTGATCGAGTGGGCGGGTGGCCGAGTGGGCACTCATGAGTGATCATGGGGTCGTAGGACTCCCGACAGTCGAGCAGGAAAGGGAGACACCGTGGCCGACACTCTCAAGAAGGGCAGCCGCGTCACCGGGGGCGAGCGCGACCGGCTCGCCGCCGAACTGCGCAGGAAGTACGACAGCGGGGCCAGCATTCGCACGCTGGCGGACTCCACCGGCCGCTCGTACGGCTTTGTGCACCGCATCCTCACCGAGTCCGGCGCGACCCTTCGCGGACGAGGTGGGGCCACCCGCGGGCGGGCCAGACAGCAACAGCCGGCGCAGCCGTTGGAGCAGCCGGTCCAGCCGCCGGCCTGATCGCTGTCGCTCCTTGTCTCAGTCGCGCGCTCCGTCCCGGTGAGCGGGGGTCGCTGAGGCGCGAGGCCGCTAGGGTCGCCTCGTGCTGAGCGAGAGCGACCCCACCGACTCAGGCGACCCCTCGGTCGCCTGGTTCGACCTGGCGGGCGGCGGCTGGGCCGAGCTTGACGACCGGTTGCGGTCGCTCACCGGGGACGCGCGGGTGGTGGTCGTCCGCCTGCCCAGCGGCGGCCGCGATGTGACGTCGGACGACGCCCTCGCGCCGGACGCGGTGGTCGTGCGCGAGCGCGTGCTCGCGCGGCTGGCGGCGTCCGACACCGTTTCGGTCGCCCTCGTCAGCGGCCGTTGCGACCGCGACGGGCTCGCCATCGCGCTTGGCTGCGACCTGCGGCTGGCCGAAACGAGCGCGGAGTTCGTGTTCTCCTCGGCCGAGCTGTTCGGGGTGCTCGGGCGGTTGGCGGCGTCGATCGGGCAGACCCGCGCTCTCGAGCTTTGTCTGACCGGACGTCGGGTGCCGGCTGCGGAGGCCGCGTCGATCGGGCTGGTGAACCTTGTGGTGGGCGGCGGTCAGGTCGCCGACGGCGTCGGCGACCTGACCGCCGCCCTGCTCGCCACCCCACGTCAGCTGGCGACCGAACTCAAGCGCGCGCTGCTCGCCGCGTCGTCCGGACAGATCTCGCCCAAAATCTCGCTGAGCGAGGAACTCGCGGCGATTGTCCGGCTCGCGGGCGATGATGGGACCCGTCGGGAACGGTGAGTGCTCCGCTGGCGTTGTGCTCGCCGGGCGCGGGCCCACCCTGCGGTGAACGGGCAGCCAGCGAATGAGTAGAGGAGCGAGCGGCCGATGAGCATGGGCGGCATGGGCGGCATGGGCAACTGGCACGCCATCCGCTCATTCACCCAGGACCGCTCGGTCGCGAAGCAGAAGCTGGCGCCGGGCACGATCAAGCGGATCATCCGGTTCGCCAGTCCCTACCGGCTGTTGATCACCACACTGCTGATCTTGCTCGCGGTGGACGCCGCGCTGGGCACGGTCACGCCGTTGCTCGTGCGCGAGGTTCTGAACAAGGGCATCGGGCAGCACCGTCCGCACCTGGTGATCGTGCTCGCGGTCGTCATGGCCGTGATCGCGGTGTTCGACTCCGGCCTCGCGCTGGTCGAGCGGTACTTCTCCTCGCGCATCGGCGAGGGCTTGATCTTCGACATGCGGGCGAAGGTGTTCGCGCACATTCAGCGGATGCCGGTGGCGTTCTTCACCCGCACGCAGACGGGGGCGCTGATCAGCCGCCTGAACAACGACGTCCTGGGCGCGCAGCAAGCTTTCACCAGCACGCTGTCGAGCGTCGTGAGCAACCTCCTCGGCGTCACGTTCACGCTGGCCGTGATGTTCAAGCTCTCGTGGCAGATCACCCTCGTCTCGCTCGCCCTGCTGCCGCTTTTCGTGCTGCCCGCGCGGTGGTTCGGGCGCAAGCTCCAGAGCATCACGCGTGAGAGCTACAACCTCAACGCCGCGATGAACAACACGATGAACGAGCGGTTCAACGTGGCGGGCGCGATGCTCGTGAAGCTGTTCGGGCGCCCGCGCGAAGAAGACGACGCGTTCCGGTCCAAGGCGGGCCGCGTCCGCGACATCGGCGTCACCCAGTCCATGTACGGCGGGGTGTTCTTCGTCTCCTTGATGCTGGTGGCGACGCTGGGCGCGGCGCTCGTCTACGGGTGGGGCGGCTGGCTCGCCGCCACCCGCCAGCTCGACGTCGGCACCGTGGTGGCGCTGGGCGCGTATCTGACGAGGCTGTACGGCCCGCTGACCGCGCTGTCGAACGTCAACGTCTCGATCATGACCGCGCTCGTCTCGTTCGAGCGGGTCTTCGAGGTGCTTGACCTGCCGCCGATGATCGACGACGCGCCCGACGCGGTCGACCTGCCCGAAAACGCGAACACGATCGAGTTCGACCACGTGCGGTTCCGCTACCCGGCGGCGTCCGAGGTGTCGCTGGCGTCGTTGGAGTCGGTTGCGGCGTTGGAGACGACGCCGAGCGTCGAGGTCCTGCACGACGTCTCGTTCACCGCGGCGCCGGGCGAGCTGATCGCGCTCGTCGGGCCGTCCGGCGCCGGCAAGACGACCATTTCGTCGCTGGTCTCGCGCATGTACGACGTCACCGGGGGAGCGGTGCGTATCGGCGGACTCGACGTCCGCCAGGCGGCGCTCGCGTCGCTGCGGGCGAACGTCGGCGTTGTGACGCAAGACAGCCACATGTTCCACGACACGATCAGGGCCAACCTCGCCTACGCCCGGCCGACCGCCACCGAGGCGGAGCTCGTCCAGGCGTGCAAGGCGGCGCAGATCTGGGATCTCGTGTCGTCGCTGAGCGAGGGACTCGACACCGTCGTCGGCGAGCGCGGCTACCGGTTGTCGGGGGGTGAGAAGCAGCGGCTCGCGATCGCCCGGCTGCTGTTGAAGGCGCCGAGCATCGTGGTGCTCGACGAGGCCACCGCGCACCTCGACTCAGAGTCAGAGGTGGCCGTGCAGCGGGCGTTGAAGACGGCGCTCGCCGGCCGCACCTCCCTGGTGATCGCCCACCGGCTGTCGACGATCCGCGAAGCCGACCAGATCCTCGTCATCGACGACGGCGTCGTGGTCGAGCGGGGCACCCACGAGCACCTGCTGGCCGCCGGCGGGCTTTACGCCGAGCTGTACCACACCCAGTTCGAAAAGGCGCCGCAGACCGCGGCGGAGATCGCCGACCTCGCCCTCTAGCGGCGCCGGCGCGCTGAATTGGTAGGCGTTCCCCGGGCTCTAACCCGCCGAGCGTCTACCAGCTTGGTTCAGGCCCGCTCCCGGCGAACGGTGGCCTCGACGAGGTCGAGCACCGCGTCGAGGTCGTCGTCCGACACACCCATCGCCCGGTGCAGCACCAGGCCGTCGCGCACCAGCTCCAGAAACGCCGCGATGGTGTCGACCGGGACGTCGGTGCGCAGCGTGCCGCGCTCGACGCCGCGGCGCAGCCGGTCTCGCGCTGCGTCGCTGATCGTCTTCGACCGGGCCGCCCAGCGCTCGCGAAAGTCTGGGTCGGTGCGCAGTCGCCGCGACAGTTCTAGCTGGACGCCGAGCCACCCGGCGTCGCGGTTTTTCAGGTCGCGCATCAGCTCGACCAACCCGTGTTTCGCGACGACCTCCGACATTTGCGCCGCGTCGTCCTCGGCGACCGCGAAGAACAGCGACTCCTTGTCGCGGAAGTGGTGGAAGATCGCCCCGCGGGACAGGCCGATCTCCTGCTCGAGCCGCCGCACGGTGGCGCCCTCGTAGCCGTCGCGGGCGAAGCAGCGGCGGGCGCCGTCGAGAATCGCCCGGCGCCTGGCTTGCAGGTTGTCGACGGTCAGGCGAGGCACATGTCGAGACTACCCAGCGGTGATCTTCTCCGAGTGCGCTCGGGCACGGCGGTGGGCGGGACCATGGGCGCCGGTGAGGTTGTTCGCGGTGTTGACGACGCCGATGTGGCTGTACGCCTGCGGGACGTTGCCGATCAGCCGGCGGGCGTGGACGTCGTATTCCTCACTCAGCAGCCCGACGTCGTTGCGCAGCGCGAGGATGCGCTCATAGGTCTCGCGGGCCTCGTCGGTGCGGCCGGCCAAGCACAAGGCGTCGGCCAGCCAGAAGGTGCAGACCAAGAAGGTCGCCTCCTCACCGGAGAGTCCGTCAACCGACCTCGCGTCGTCCTGGGTCAGGTAGCGGCGGAGGAACCCGTCGTGTTGCAGCTCTCGTTGCACCGCCTCGATCGTGCCGAGCACGCGTGGGTCGTCGCCCGCCAGGAAGCCGACCGACGGGATCAGCAGCAGCGCGGCGTCGACTTGCGACGACCCGTAAGCCTGGACGAACGTCCCGCGGTCGGCGTCATAGCCATGCTCGAGCACGTCGGCGCGAATGGCGTCGCGAGTCGCCTTCCACTTGTCGACCGGTCCCTCGAGTCCCCATCGCTCGACGCCCTGGATCGCCCGGTCGGCGGCGACCCAGCACATCACCTTCGAATGGGTGAAGTGTTGGCGGTCGCCGCGGATCTCCCAGATGCCGTTGTCGGGATCCGTCCAGTGGCCCTCGAGGTAATTCATGATGACCTGCTGGAAAGACCAGGCGTCTTCGTCGACCGCCAATCCAGCGGCGCGGGAGAGCTCGAGGGCGTCCATCACCTCGCCGTAGACGTCGAGCTGAACCTGCTCGCTCGCCGCGTTGCCAACCCGCACCGGCCGCGAGTTCGCATACCCAGCAAGCCACGGCAGCTCGTACTCGACGAGCCGCCGGCTGCCGTCGAGGCCGTACATGATCTGCATGTCTTTCGGGTCGCCGGCCACCGCGCGCACCAACCACTCCCGCCACGCCTTGGCCTCCTGGTGGTAGCCGCTGCTGAGCATGGCGTGCAGCGTCATCGTGGCGTCGCGCAGCCAGCAGTAGCGGTAGTCCCAGTTGCGGTCGCCACCGAGCTGCTCAGGAAGCGACGTCGTCGCGGCGGCGGCGATGCCGCCGGTCGGTTGATACGTGAGCGCCTTCAAGGTGATAAGCGAACGAGTGACCGCCTCGCTGTAACGCCCATCGACCTTGGCTCGAGAAATCCACTGCCGCCAGTACTTTTCCGTGCGGTCGAGAGCTTGCAGGGGATCGACGTCGCGGGGCTTGGGCTGATGCGACGGATGCCACGTCAACGAGAACGCCAGCCGGTCGCCTTCGCCGACGACGAACTCCGACACCGTCGTCAGGTCGACGCCTCGGGCGTCCACCGGCGAACGCAGCCATAGCGAGTCCGGCCCCGCGATCGCGATCTGGTGACCCTCCGCACGCCGCACCCAGGGGACGATGTGCCCGTAGTCGAACCGAATCCGCAGCGTGCTGCGCATCGGCACCCGCCCTGACACGCCTTCGACGACCCGCATCAGGTCGGGCTGGTCGTCGCGCGGCGGCATGAAGTCGATCACCCGCACCGTGCCTTCCGGCGTCGTCCACTCGGACTCGAGCACGAGCGTGTCGTCGCGATAACGGCGTGCTGTCGCGTCGCCTCCGGACTGCGGCGCGATCGTCCAATGGCCGTTGTCCTCGTCGCCAAGCAGCGCCGCGAAGCACGCCCCGGAGTCGAACCGCGGGAAACACAGCCAGTCGACGCTGCCGCCGCGGCTGATCAACGCCGCGGTGTGCAGGTCACCGACGAGTGCGTAGTCTTCGATCAGCCTCGACACTTTCGTCCTCTCGCCGTCCAGACCTTCGATCTACGTGATCGTCGCACGACAGGTCGCGCGACGGGACGACGCGTCCGCCGCGCGCGGCGCCGTCCGAGTGCCACGTACCCTGGACGACGTGTGGGCGAGACTGGCTGCGGCGATCCTTGGTGTGGCCGGGATCGCTTCCTTGCTGTCTGGCTGCCGGCAGACGGCGAGCCTCAGCAGGCAGGAGGTCGTCGTCGTCTTCAAACCGGACGCCACGCAGACCGACCACGCGCGGGTCTACCAGGCCTGCAAGAACCTTCCTGGCGTCAGCCCGGAGCCACTGGTCACCGACAGCAAGTACCTCGCGACGTTGCAGAACAACGTCCGGTACCGCGTCGACAAAGCCACCAACTACCAGCTGCAGCAGTTGTACAAATGCCTTGGCGAGGATCCGAGCGTCGCAGGGTACAAGCCCCCGGTCGATCAGGGCCAGTAGCCGGGGCTCGCTGCCCGCGACACCGCGTCGCGCGGAATCCGGGCGGTCACTCCCCGCCGCGCGAGGGGTTGCCGATCGCGATCATCGCCTCGACAGCGGCCCGCGCCCGATCCGCGATGTCGCGCGGGACGTCGACCTCGAAGGTGTCGTCGCGCAATGAGCGGAGCAACTTCGCCGGCGTGATCATCTTCATGTAGGGGCAGATCGCGCGGCCCGACACCGGCACGAACTCGGTCTCGCCCGCGAGCTGCCGCAGTTGATGCAAGATGCCGGTCTCGGTGGCCACGAGCACCCGCGACGCGGTGGTCGACTTCGCGTACTCCACCATTCCGCCGGTCGACAGCACGCGCGTGCGGTCGGCGGGCAGATCCCCGGTGCTGGTGAGGTAAAGAGCGGTGGTCGTGCAGCCGCACTCGGGGTGCACCAGCAGATCTGACCCGGGATTCGCCTCCAGCGTCTCCCGGAGCGCGGACGGCGAAATCTCCGCGTGCACATGGCACTCGCCGGCCCAGACGTCCATGTCGCGACCGGTGACGCGGCTGACGTGCGCGCCCAGGAATTGGTCGGGGAGGAAGAAAATCTCCTTGTCAGCGGGAATCGAGCGCACGACGTCGGCGGCGTTGGACGACGTGCAGCAAACGTCGACCTCCGCTTTCACGGCGGCGGACGTGTTGACGTACGCGACCACGACGCCGTCGGGGTGGTCGCGCTTCCAGGCGACGACGTCTGACACGTCGACGCTCGCGGCCAATGAGCAGCCGGCATCGAGATCGGGGATCAGGACTTTCTTCGCAGGCGCGAGGATCTTCGCGGTTTCGGCCATGAAGTGCACGCCGCAGAACACGATCACGTCGGCGTCGCTGGCCGCCGCGATTCGCGACAGCGCGAGGGAATCCCCGACGTGGTGCGCCACGTCTTGGATCTCCGGCACCTGGTAGTTGTGCGCGAGGATGACCGCGTTGCGCTGTTGCGAGAGCGCGCGCACTTCGTCCGCCCAGTCGGCGGGCAACTCAGGTTCGGCGGCGCGGGCGTGCGGCAGTAGCTCGGTCATCGATTGTCCTTGCACTCAGGCCATGTCGCGATCTCGGGTGGACTCATCGGACGCCGGCGCGGCCGCCGGCCGTGCGTCGTCCGGCTCGCCTTGCTCGATCTCGGGCCGGGAGACGCTCACGTACTCGGGAGACTCCTCGCCGATCACCGGACCGGCGTTCGCGAGCACGACGGCGAACCACGGCAGCACAATGGCGGCCGCGATGGCGATGAACCTCGGCCAGCCGTGCAGCACGAAGATGGCGAGCACCAGGCAGGCGGTGCGGACGCCCATCGAGATCAGATAGCGGCGCGCGCGGCCCGAGATCTCCTCGGAGTGCGGCCGACGCGCGGTGGTGACCAGCTGCGCCTGCGCGTCGCGGCGTCCACCTGCCGTTGCCATTCCTCTACGGTACGCGGAGAGCCCGCGCGAGCTGGTCGCGGGCGGCAGCCGAGGAGCCTCACATGAGCGATCGCACGTACCGGGTGACCGAGATCGTCGGAACGTCGACGGAGAGCCTGCAGCAGGCGGTGCGCAACGGGGTCGGCCGCGCCGCGCAGACGATTCGCCATCTCGACTGGTTCGAGGTCATCCAGATCCGCGGGCACATCGTCGAGGGCGAGATCGAGCACTTCCAGGTGACGATGAAGGTGGGCTTCCGCCTCGAAGACGCGTAACGCGAAGGCGTCGATCACGGGAGTCACGACGCTTGCGAGACGGTGCTCATGTTGAAGTCGGGAACTCGCATCGCCGGCATCGCGGTGCGGGTGAAGTAGTCGTTCCACTCCCGCGGCAGGCAGCGCACGGACGCCCCGACGTCAGTCGCCCGCCGCAAGACGTCGACCGGGCTCTCGTTGAACCGGAAGTTGTTGACCGCGCCGACCACCTCGCCGTCCTCGACGAGATAGACGCCGTCGCGGGTCAGACCGGTGAGCAGCAGCGTTTGCGGGTCAACCTCGCGGATGTACCAAAGGCAGGTCACCAGCAGGCTGCGCTTGCTCGCCGCCACCATGTCGTCGAGACTCGCTCCGCCGCCGGCTCGCTCAAGGATCAGGTTGTCGATCGCCGGCGTCACCGGGAGACCGGTGAGGCGCGCCGAGTAGCGGGTCTGGATCAGCGAGGCGAGCTTGCCCGACTCGATCCACGCGGTTGACGGGAGCGCGAGCCCGTTGTCGAACACCGAGCTCTCGGCGCTCGACGTGTGCGCGACGACGAACGGCCGGCACTCGAGTTGGGCTGCGTTCGGGTCGCTGCGCAACGTGATGTCGGACGACGTCAAAGCCTCGCCCACCTTGGTGCCGCCGCCGGCCTTGCTGAACACCGTGCGACCGTCGTGGGCGTCGCGCGCGCCGGCCGACCAGTACAGGTAAATCATCAGGTCGGCGACCGCGGTCGGCGGCAGCACCGTGTCGTAGCGGCCGGGCGGCAGGTCGACGCGGCGCTTGGCCCACTCCAGCCGCTGCGCCAGGTCGGTGTGCAGCTCGGCGACGTCGACGTCGGTGAAGTCGCGGGTCGCCGCGCCGCCCCACGCGGAGCGCGCCATGTCGGTCGACTTCGCGTTCATCTCCAGCTGCCCGGTCGGTTGGTCGTGCCGCAGCCGCAGGCCGGTGGAACTGCCGAGGTACGTCGTGTTCATGTCGTGCTCGGCGTAACCGAACAGCAGCCGGCCGTCGCCCTCGGCGCGGGACAACTCGCCGCCAAGCGAACGGGTGAAGTTCTCAAAGACGGCGCCCGACGTCTCGGCTGGCACGTCGTCCCACGACATGTCGGACGGGTGCGTCTCGACCAGCGGGCCGGCGTCTTGCGCCGGGGTGTTGTCGCGCGCGGCGGCGACCGCCGCGCCGACGAGGTCGTCGAGCTCGCTGGACCGGACGGCGCTGCGCGACACGACTCCCGCCGCGACGCCTTGGGCGCCGTTGACGGTCGCCACCACGGTCAGCCGGCGTCCGCGGGTCACGCCGTTGGTGGTCAGCGTGTTGTTGGCCCAGCGCAGGTTCGCGCTGCTCGACTCGTCGGCGATGACGACGCATCCGCTGACGTCGTTGAGCTTTCCGGCCACCGACAGTGTGCGCTCGACGGTCTCTTGTGGCGTCACGTCGCTCATCTACCGGCCGCCTTCCGCCACGGTGTTCAGGATTTTGACGCCGCGAAACAGCGCAGACGGGCAGCCGTGGCTGACCGGCGCGGTCTGACCGGGCTGCGCCTTTCCGCAGTTGAAGGCGCCGCCGAGCACGTACGTCTGCGGGCCACCCACCGCTTCCATCGAGCCCCAAAAGTCGGTGGTGGTCGCCTGGTAGGCCACGTCGCGCAGTTGGCCGAGGAGACGTCCGGCGCGGATCTCGAAGAACCGCTGCCCGGTGAACTGGAAGTTGTAGCGCTGCATGTCGATCGACCAGCTCTTGTCGCCGACGATGTAGATCCCTCGCTCGACACCCGCGATGAGCTCTTGGGTCGACGGCCCGTTCGGCGCCGGCTGGAGCGACACGTTGGCCATCCGCTGAACCGGCACGTGGGAGGGGGAGTCGGCGAAGGCGCATCCGTTCGAGCGGCCGAGTCCTTTGAGTCTGGCCATTCTTCGGTCCAGTTGGTAGCCGACCAGCGTGCCGCCGCGCACGAGATCCCATTGCTGCGCCGCGACGCCCTCGTCGTCCCAACCGACGGTGGCCAGGCCGTGCTCGGCGTTGCGGTCGCCGGTGACGCGCATGTGCGGCGACCCGTACTTCAACGTGCCGAGCTTGTCGAACGTCGCGAAACTCGTTCCGGCGTACGCGGCCTCGTAGCCGAGCGCGCGGTCGAGCTCGGTCGCGTGGCCGATGGACTCGTGGATGGTGAGCCAGAGGTTCGACGGGTCGACGACCACGTCGTAGGCGCCGGCGTGAACCGACGGCGCCTTCATCTTCTCCAGCAGCAGCGTGGGAATCTCGTCGATCTCGGCGTCCCAGTCCCACCCGACGCCGGTCATGAACTCCCAGCCGCGGCCGACCGGCGGCGCGATGGAATCCATCGTCTCGAACTGGCCGGATTCGGGGTCGACGCGCACCGCGGTCAGCGTGGGCATCAACCGGACGCGTTGCTGCGTCGTCGTGGTGCCGGCGAGGTCGGCGTAGAACTTGTTCTCCAGGACCTGCGCGACACCGGCGTCGACGTGATCGACGCCATCGGCCCCGAGCAGCCGGGCCGAGCGTTCGGCGAGCAGCGCGACCTTGTCGGCGTCCGGAACGTCGAACGGGTTGACGTCGTAGGCGGAGACCCAGCTGGCGTCGGTGTAGACCGGCTCGTCGGCCAGTTCGATCGGCTCTCGGTTGATCCCGCGGCTCGCCTTGGCGATCTCGACGGCCTGCTCGGCCACGCGAACCGCGGCCTCCGGCGTGAGGTCGACGCCGGCCGCGAAGCCCCACGTGCCGTCGTGCACGACCTGGACGGCGAACCCGGTCTCCTCGTCGTCGAGGCGGCCCTCGAGGCTGGCGTCGCGCATCCGCAGCTGCTGCGTGCGGATGCGCTCGACCCGAAACGAGGCGTGCTGGGCGCCTAGCTCGCGCGCCCTTGTGAGGGCGGCGTCGGCGAGTTGGCGTGAGGGCAAAGCGAGGAACTTCTCGTCGATGGCGCGAGACATCTGCTGGGGCATCTGGTGGAACCCTCCGAGCCGATAGCGGACCTGTGAGTCACCCTAACCGCGCCGGTGGCGCGCATTGCGCGAGCACACCGACCACCGCGCGCCGACTGAAGGGCTTGCGCTGTGAATCGGGCCGAATCAGCAGCCCGAACCCTTCTCTCGGTGGGATGGCGGCGGGAACGCGGCTCGGCAGGCTCGGCAGGCTCGGCAGGCTCGGCAGGCTCGGCAGGCTCGGCCGGATACGGTACCGACCGTGACTGATCTCGACTCCCGCCTGGACGCGATTTTTGCTCGACGAGACCGCGCCCAGATGCAGCCGACCATCGACGCGTTTGAGGAGGTCCTGCGCGCCCACCCCGACGAGCCCCGCGTCGTCTACGAGGTCGGCGGCGCGTACGACACCGACGGGCAGGAGGAACGAGCGGTCGGCTATTACGAACGGGCGCTGGAGCTTGGTCTGGACGGCGAGCTGCGCCGGCGTTGCCTGCTGCAGTACGGCAGCACACTGCGCAACCTCGGCCGGCTGGACGAGTCGCTCGCCGTTTTCGACCACGCCGTCGGCGAGTATCCGTCGTCAGCGTCGTTACCGGTGTTCAGGGCGCTGACGCTGCATGCGCAAGCGCGTCCGAACGCCGCCCTCGCCGATCTGCTGGACGCGATCGCGGACCACGTGGGCTCTCCCGAGATCGAGCGTTACGAGGCTGCGATCCGCGGCAACGCGAGCTATCTGCGCGAGCTCGGCGGCTGACGGACGCAGCGGGCGCCGCGTCGCGCCGAGTGAAGGGCTTGCGCTGCGAATCGGGCCGAAATCGCAACCCGAACCCTTCACTCGGCGGAGAGAAGGAGCCACTCGGACGACGGCAAGCCACTCGGACGACAAGCAGCCGCCCGGCCGAAGAATCTCCGGCCGGGCGGCGTCGACGTCCCAAAAGGCTTTAGCGGTTTGCCTTCCGCCGGCTCGCTGCCGCTTCTGTCCGCCCCCCCGGGCCGGGCAGACGCGGCAGCAAGTCGGTGACGTCGAAGTACTCTGCGGTCTCCAGCAGCGGCTTCGAGATGGCGGCGAACTGCAGCCGGCCGCCGGTCTCGGACGCCCAGTCGGCGGCGGCGACGAGCACCGCGAGCGCCCGCTCGTGCACCTCGGTGACGTGACCCGCGTCCACCAGCACGTCGTCGCAGCCCTCCGGCCGCTGGCGCAGCAAGGTGGCGCGCAGGTCGGGGAGCGACGCGGCGTCCAGGGAGCCGCTCAGCCGGACGACGATGCCGTCGGCGAGGACATTCGCGCTGACGGTGCTGACGCTATCGGCGGTCATCGTGCTCATCGGTGTCTCCTGGCTGGTCGTGCGTACCGGCGTGACACATTTAGCTTCGGCCCCGGTTCGGGTCGCTGACAGGCCCGGTCGGCGCGATTTGCGATAACCCAGGGGGAGTGGTGTCACCCATCCGGCCGTTCGACTCGCGCTGCTCCAGACGGAGTAAAGCGGCATCGCGATAGCCGTACCGATACCCTCGCCGAGGCGGCTCCGACAACTCCGGGCGGCACCCGTGCAACGGCGGGCCGGGCGAGCAGGAGGGTGGGCAGTGGGGCGATCGGTCCTGGTCACCGGCGGCAGCCGAGGCATCGGGCTCGCGATCGCGCGCTCGTTCGCCGCGGCGGGCGACCGGGTGGCGGTGACCTATCGCTCGAGCGGGCGCCCCGAAGGGTCTCTTCGGCGTCCAGGCTGACGTCACCCAGCCGGACGACGTCGAGGCCGCGTTCACGCGGTGGAGGCGGCAGCACGGGCCGGTCGAGGTGCTTGATCGCCAACGCGGGCATCACCCGCGACACCTTGCTGCTGCGGATGACCGACGACGACTGGGACGACGTCCTCGACACCAATCTCACCGGTGCCTATCGGGTGGCGAGGCGGGCCGCGCGCAGCATGTTGCGCGCGCACGACGGGCGGATGGTCTTCATCTCGTCGGTCGTCGGGTTGTCCGGTGGCGCAGGGCAGGCCAACTACGCGGCGAGCAAGGCGGGGCTGGTCGGCTTCGCCCGCTCGGTCGCGCGCGAGTTCGGCTCCCGCGGCATCACCGCGAACGTCGTGTCGCCCGGGTTCGTCGACACCGAGCTGACCGCGGTGTTGTCCGAGGAGCGGCGGGCGGAGATTTTGAGTCAGGTGCCGTTGCGGCGCTACGCGACCGCGGACGAGATCGCGGGCGTGGTGCGCTTCTTGGCCAGCGACGAGGCGGCATACATCACCGGGGCCGTCATCCCGGTCGACGGCGGACTGGGCATGGGGCACTAGTTGACACTGCCAATCGCGAGATTGGGAATCTCGACACTGCGAATGGGGCACTGATGGGTTTGCTCAGCGGCAAGCGGTTGCTGGTCACCGGCGTCCTCACCGAGGCGTCCATCGCGTTCGACGTCGCACGGCTCGCGCAAGAGGAAGGCGCCGAGGTCGTGCTCTCGTCGTTCGGTCGCGCGCTGCGGCTCACCGAGCGGATCTCGGGTCGGCTGCCGAAGCCGGCGCCGGTCATCGAACTCGACGTCACGTCGCCCGACGACCTCGCCGCGCTGCCGGCGCGGGTGCGGGAGCATCTCGATGGTCTGGACGGCGTCGTCCACGCCATCGGGTTCGCCCCCGAGGCGGCGTTCGACTTCCTCAACACCGGCTGGGACGACGTAGCCACCGCCTTGCACGTGTCGGCCTACTCGTTGAAGGCGCTGACGGTCGCCGCGCTGCCGTTGATGCCGGACGGCGGCTCGGTGGTCGGCCTCGACTTCGACTCGACGGTGGCCTGGCCGCTGTACGACTGGATGGGCGTCGCCAAGGCGGCGTTCGAGTCGTGCGCCCGCTATCTCGCCCGCGACCTCGGCAAGCAGAACGTGCGCATCAACCTGGTGTCCGCCGGGCCGGTCCGCACGATGGCCGCGAAGGGCATCCCAGGGTTCGACGACCTCGCGGCGATCTGGGAGAACCGGGCGCCGATGTCATGGGACGTCACGGACGCGGAGCCGCCCGCCCGTGCCGTGGTCGCATTGCTGTCCGACTGGTTCCCCAAGACCACCGGCGAGATCGTGCACGTCGACGGCGGCGTCCACGCGATGGGCGCCTAGCCCGCTAGGGCACGCGCGCGTCGCGGTTGGCCGCGGCGGCGCGCCGTTCGGCGTCCGTGAGGTCGTCGGGATTGACCGGCGCCACCAGCGACCAGTGCCTACCGACCGGGCAGTGCTGAAATCGAAGGACACCGAGCCGGATCGCCTTGAACGACGCGCCAGGAATCCAGATCGTCGTGAACAGATGCCCCGACCGGCAACGGACGACGACCTCACCGAGATCGCCGACCCGCCTGCCCAGCCGTCGCCCGCGCGAGCTGCGGCCGAACACATACGCGCCGACCGCGACTGCCACGACCGCGATGACGAGCGCGAGCGCGGCTTCGGATTGCGGTGACACGGTCCACATTGTCGCGCTCATCCACAAGGACGCACCCGCGATTAGTCCGATCGGGGGAATTGCGGCTACCGTTTGCCCGGTGCCAGGTCAAGGCGGCGCGCCGACGTGTCGAGTCGAAAGCGTGTCGTGAACGGACGGCACACCGCGCCCCTACGCCGCATCCTGCCGGGGGCCGCGGTTCCCGGCAGGCAAGGCAGGAGCGAGGCACCGAACCGACAGCCCACCTCGCCGGCGTTGGAAGGACGATATGGGTTCCCACCGCTACGCAGGTCCGCGCCACGCAAAGCCGCAAGGCCCGCGGCATGCAAAGCCGGCGCCGCCGAGCGCCGCGCAACGCACCATCGCCGCCACCGGCGTGGCCGCCGCGATGATCGCCGGTGAGACGCTGACGCTGGCCGGCGCCGCCGGTGCGGTGACGCCCGACGCCTGGGCGAAGCTGCGCATGTGCGAGTCGAGCGGCAACTACGCCACCAACACTGGCAACGGGTACTACGGGGCCTACCAGTTCAACCTGGCGACCTGGCAGGGCCTCGGGTACACGGGCCTGCCGTCGTCCGCCGCTCCGACCGTGCAGGACGAGGCGGCGCTAAGCTTTACAACCAGCGCGGCTGGCAGCCGTGGCCGGCCTGCTCGGTCAAGCTGGGGCTGGTCGACGACCGGCAGACGTCCCGCGACACCAGCCGCCCGCCGCTCGCCCCGGTCACGCCGCCCGCTCCGTCCGCCGCGCCGACGCAGCCCGCCCCGCCGACCCAGCCGACCCAGCCGACCCAGCCGGCGAAACCGACGCAGCCGGCCAAACCAACCCCCACGTCGGTCCCGGTCGTCGCGGTCTCCGCGCCGGTGCCAGTCCCGGCCGCGGCTGGCGGCTCGACCGCGTGGGACGGTCACTACCTTTCGGTGCGTGACGTCGGCGCCGTGCGGGCGGACGTCAAGACCTGGCAGGCGCAGATGAACGCCGCCGGTTACAAGCTCGACGTCGACGGCCAGTACGGCCCGAAGTCAGCCGCGGCCACCACCCAGTTCGAGGTCGACCACCACTTGTCCGTCGAGCGTCCCGGGGTCGTCGGCCCGCAGGTTTGGAGCGCCCTCTTCGGCAAGTGACGTGCCTGCGTCCGCCGTCTCCGGGAGTTCGTCACCCGCCGCGTCAGCCGCCTCGATCTCGTCACGGCTGATCCCGAGCAGGTACAGCACGGCGTCGAGATAGGGCACGTTCACCGCGGTGTCGGCCGCTTCCCGCACCGCGGGCTTGGCGTTGAAGGCGACGCCCAGACCGGCTCGTCCGAGCATGTCGAGGTCGTTCGCGCCGTCGCCGATCGCAATCGTCTGCGCGAGCGGCACCCCGGCGGCGGCGGCGAAGCGCTCAAGGGCGGCGGCCTTCCCTGGCCGGTCGACGACGTCGCCGATGAGCCGGCCGGTCAGCACGCCGTCGAGGATTTCCAACGTGTTCGCGGCGGCGAAATCGAGGCCGAGCTCGACGGCCAGCGCGTCGGTCACCTGGGTGAAGCCGCCGCTCACAATCGCGACCAGGTAGCCGAGCCGCTTCAGCGTGCGGATCAGCGTGCGCGCCCCGGCGGTCAAACTCAGCGAGTCGCGCACTGCCGCGACCGCTGACTCCGGCAAGCCGGCGAGCAGCGCCACCCGCTCGCGCAACGACTGCTCGAAATCCAGCTCGCCGCGCATCGCGGCGTCGGTGATGGCGGCGACCTGGACGCCGCAACCCGCGCGCTCGGCGAGCATCTCGATGACCTCGCCCTGCACCAGCGTCGAGTCGACGTCCATCACGACGAGTCGCTTCGCCCGCCGATACAGCCCGCTGCGCTGCACCGCGACGTCGACGCCGGCGTCGGCCGCCTCGGCGGTCAAGCGCGCGCGCAGCAGATCCGGCGCCGCGCCGGACACCTCGAGTTCGACGCAGGTGACCGGGTAGCGCGCCAGCCGCTCGATGCGGTCGATGTTCGCCCCGCAGCCGGCGATCGCGCCGGCCACCCGAGCCAGCCCCGACGGACGCAGCGGATTCCCCAGCACCGTGACGTGCAGCGGCCCTGGTACCGGCGTCCCGGAGTCGCCACGGCCAACCGCGACCTCGAACTCAAGCGCGAGCTCGCGGGCCATCGCCGCCAGCGCGTCGCGCAACGCCAGTTCGTCGGCCGCGTCGGACGACGCCAGAGTGACGACCACACCGAGGATCAGCCGCCCGCGCAGGACGATCTGCTCGGCGTCGAGGACGACGCCGTCGAACCGGGCCAGCTCGGCGAACAACCGTGACGTGACGCCGGGCCGGTCACGCCCGGTCAAGGTCACCAGCAGCGTGCGGTCGCTCGGGCTTGGCGCGGTCGGGTCGGCGGTCATAACGGCGGTCACGCTACCCGGCTACGCGCGACGAGCCAGCAGCGCGCTCGCCGGAACGTTGAACGCCGCCATCGCCGCCTCGCGCACCGCGTGCGACAGCTCACGCACGGCGGCGATGCGCACCGCGCCGGCGGAGACCGACGCGGCGCCGTTGTCCGCGGTCACCACCTCAAGGGCGTGCCACAGCGCCATCGAACGCTCGGCGAGCGCGCGCGCCGCGATCGGCCACAACGGCGGCAGCGCCCGCAATCTGGCGCGCAGCGCGGCGGCCGCCGCCTCGCCACCCGCCGACGCCTCCGGCCGCCAGCGCGCGAGGTCGACGTGTTCCAACGCCTCGGTCGCGTCCCGCAACGCGCGACGCAGCGCGCGGTCCGCCTGCTCGACGACGCGCGTCGGCTCGACGGTCAGCGGCGGCGATGTCACGACCGGCGGCGCGAACGCGCCCATCTCGAACACCTGCCACCGGACGCCGCGATACGACGAGCCGCGCAGGTCGGGTTCGGGCACCAGCCCGACGTGACCGGGGGGCGCCTCGCTGTCGATCGCCACCGCCGATTGGGCCAGCAACGCCGACGACGTGAACGCCCCCGCGCCGTGCAGGCCGAGCGGGTCGCCGGGGGCGGGAAACGCGACCCGAACCGACCTGGGACGTGCGTCGATCAACGCCGTCAGGGCGTCCGCCAGCGGCAGCTCAGGCGCCGGCCGCCCGGCGCCGGCGGGCAACCCGCGGACGACGTGCCCGTCCGCGACCGCCTCGATCGCCGCCGCGGCCTGGGCGACGGTCGCCTGCCCCGCCACCACCGCCGCCGTCCAGGCCACGAGCAGTCCCGCGGACTGCGGATCGACGGGTGGACTCGGCACGTCGACCAGCCTAAGAGCGCCGCCGGGTCGGGCGGCTCGGTAGGTTTTCCCTCATGCCTGAAACCGTCGCCGACACCAGCGGCCTCGCGGACGTGCTCGACCTGCGGGGCGTGGGCGTCGTCCGCGACGGCGCGACGCTGCTCGACGGCATCGACTGGCAGGTGGAGGCCGACCAGCGCTGGGTCGTCCTCGGACCGAACGGCGCAGGCAAGACGACGCTGCTGCGAGTCGCGTCGACCCGGCTGTTCCCCACGCGCGGCGCGGTTCACGTGCTCGGTGATCGGCTTGGCGCGGTCGACGTCTTCGAACTGCGGCCGCGCATCGGGTTGTCCAGCGTCGCGTTGGGAGAGCGCATCCCGGCCAGGGAGCGGGTGCGCGACGTCGTGCTCACCGCCTCGTACGGGATGGTCGGGCGCTGGCGCGAGCGGTACGACCAGCACGACGACGCGCGCGCGGACGACGTGTTGAAGCAGGTCGGTTGCGACCATCTGCGCGACCGGACGTACGGCACGCTGTCGGAGGGCGAGCGCAAGCGAGCGCAGATCGCCCGGGCGCTGATGACCGACCCGGAGCTGCTGCTGCTCGACGAGCCGGCGGCCGGGCTCGACCTCGGGGGGCGCGAGGACCTCGTGAGCCGGTTGGCGACGCTGGCCGCCGACCCCGCCGCGCCGACCACCGTGCTCGTCACGCACCACGTCGAGGAGATCCCAGCCGCGTTCACGCACGCGTTGTTGCTGCGCGGCGGGCGCAGTGTCGCCTCGGGTGAGATGCGCGAGGTGATGACGGAGGCCGCCTTGTCGGAGACGTTCGGCCTTTCGCTGGCGCTGGAATATCGCGACGGGCGATTCAGCGCCCGCGCCCGAAGGTGATGCGCATCGCCGACGGGCCACGCGCAACTCGCATATGATCGGGCCATGCCCGCCTGGGTCGTTTGGACGATCGTGGCGGCGGTCTGTGCGGGGGCAGAAGCTGTCACGCTGACGCTGATCCTCGGCTTCGTGGCCGTCGCCGCGGCGATAGCGCTGGTCGTCGCGGTCGTCGGCGGGCCGGTCGTGGCCCAGCTCATCGCCTTCATTGTGGGCACCGCCGCGCTCGTCGGTTTCGCGCGGCCGATCGCGAAGGCGCACTTGTACCGGCCGGCCATCACCACCGGTGTCGACGCCTTGGTCGGCAAGCAGGCCCTGGTGATCGAGCGGGTCGACGCCCATCACGGCCAGGTGAAAATTGGCGGCGAGCTGTGGACGGCCCGGCCCTATCTGGACGACCAGGTGCTCGAGGCGGGCACGTCGGTCGACGTCGTGAAGATCCAGGGCGCTACGGCGTTCGTCTACGGAACGGAGTAGTCAATGGACCCGGCAACGATCGCGCTCATCGTCGTCCTCGTCATCGTGGTGCTCGTGGTCGGGCGCACGGTTCGGGTGGTGCCGCAGGCGCGGGCCGGCATCGTCGAGCGCTTCGGCCGCTACCAGCGCACACTCGCGCCGGGATTGAACGTGGTGCTGCCGTTCGTCGACCGGTTGCGGCCGCTGCTCGACCTTCGTGAGCAGGTGGTGTCGTTCCCGCCGCAGCCCGTCATCACCGAGGACAACCTCGTGGTCGGCATCGACACGGTGTTGTACTTCCAGGTCACCGACCCGAAGGCCGCGACGTACGAGATCGCGAACTACATCCAGGCGGTCGAGCAGCTGACCGTCACCACGTTGCGCAACGTTGTCGGCGGCATGGATCTCGAGAAGACGTTGACGTCCCGCGAGGAGATCAACACCCAGCTGCGCGTCGTGCTCGACGAGGCGACCGGCAAGTGGGGGATCAGGGTCAACCGGGTGGAGCTGAAGTCCATCGACCCGCCCGGCTCGATCAAGGACTCGATGGAAAAGCAGATGCGCGCCGACCGTGACAAGCGGGCCGCGATCCTCACCGCCGAGGGCTTGAAGCAGTCGCAGATCCTCACGGCGGAGGGCGAGAAGCAGGGCGCGATCCTGCGCGCCGAGGGCAACGCCCAGGCCGCGGTCACCCAGGCTCGCGCGGACGCCGAGGCGCAGGCGCTGCGGGCGCAAGGTCAAAGCAAGGCGATCGAGACCGTGTTCGGGGCGATTCACGAAGGCAAGCCGGACGCCGAACTGCTCGCCTACCAATACCTCCAGATGCTGCCGCAGATCGCGAAGGGCGACGCCAACAAGTTGTGGATCGTGCCGAGCGAGATGGGCAAGGCGATCGAGGCGCTGGGCGGCCTGTTCGGCAACGGCAACGCGGGCGAGCGTCCGGTCCGCCCGGCGCCGCCTGCACCCGCCCCCCCGCCACCGCGGCCCCGCGCTGTCGGTCCGGCCGCCGACGACTCAGGTGATCTTGCCCGCGAGTGACAGCACCAGCGCGACGTACCAGTCGGCGTGGTTGTAGTGCCAGACCGCGTTGTACACGCCGGAGTCGCCGGTGCCCGCGCCGTTCGCACACAGGTAATGCGCGGCCGTGTAGATCGAGTCGGCCGGGTCCATGATGCCGGCCTTGCCGTCGTGGTCTCCGTCGACCGCGTAGCGCGCGAACGTGGCCGGCATGAACTGCATCGGCCCGAGCGCGCCGGCTGACGACACCATCGTGCCGCTGCCGTGGTGAGTCTCCACTTGGCCGATCGCCGCGAGCACCGTCCACGAAAGCCCCGGGCAGGTGGTAGCCGCGGCTTGATAGAGCGCCCGGAACGCAGGCGGGATCGGGTACGGCGTGACGGACGACGCGGCGTCCGCGTTCGCCGCCGCGGCGGCGGCCCGCGCCGCCGCGACCGCCGCGGCCGCGTCACGCACCGCCTGCAGTTGCTTCGCTTTCGCCGACGCGGTGTCGAGCACCGACTGCTGCTCGGCGAGCAGGTCTTTCAGCTGGGTGAGCCGCTGGTCGACCGCGTCGGCGTTCGTCAAGCTCACCGAGATCTCGTTGTCGGCCGCCTCGGCGCGCTGCTTCGCCGCCTGCGCGACTCGCCGGGCGGTCGCGGCCGCGGCGGCGTCACTCGCGACCACGCCGGTGACGAGGGGCACCTGCGTGAGGTTGTTCGGGTCGCCGGACTCGAGCACCGCCGCGTACAGCGCCATCGCGCCGCCCGACTCGTACAGCGCCACCGCCCTCGCGTCGTGCATCACGTCGGCCGCGTGCGCCTGGTCTTGCAGCGACTCATAGGCGCGTCGCGCCGCGACGCTCACCGAGACGGACTCACCGACCGCGTTCAACGCCGTCTCGTAGTCCGCGAGCGACTGGTCGACCTGCGGTTGCAGCCGGGCGACCTGCGCCGCGACTCGGGCCGCCTCCGCCTTCGCGTCGCCGAGTTGGTCGGCCCACGCGTCACCCGCGCCGGTGCACACCAGCGCGATAACGGCGATCGCGCCGAGCAGCACGCGGTGCCGCCGTTGCTCCGAACGGCTCACCGCAATTGCGTCGGCCGACGCGGCAGGCGCCTTGAACTAGTCCGGACCTCGACCAACAGGCGCGGGTGCTCGGCAAACGGGCGGGCGCGGGCAACTGGCGGGCGCGGCGGTCGGTCACAGCCGAGCGGCGGTTAGCATCGCAAGCGTGCCGGCCCTCAATGACCTTCAGATGGCCGGTGTGTTCGGCGCCGGCGTCGTCGCGGGCACCGTGAACACCGTCGTCGGCTCCGGCTCCCTGCTCACCTTTCCAACCTTGCTGGCCTTCGGCTTCTCCCCGAAGGTGGCGAACGTCTCGAACACAGTCGGCCTGGTGCCGGGTTCGATCAGCGGCGCGATCGGGTACCGGCGCGAACTCGTCGGGCAGCGCGCCCGCATCCGCCGGCTCGGCGCGATCTCCTTGGCCGGCGGGCTGGTCGGAGCGCTGTTGCTGCTCGCCCTGCCCGGCGCGACGTTCGAGAAGGTGGTGCCGTTCCTCGTCCTGCTGGCCATCGGTCTGGTGATCGTGCAGCCGCGGCTGGCAGCCCGCGTCGCGGCGCGGCGGGCGAACGCAGAGGCACCCCGCCACAATGAGCCAGTATTCGACGCCGGGGTGTTCTTGACCGCGGTCTATGGCGGCTATTTCGGGGCCGCGCAAGGTGTGATCCTCATCGCGTTGCTCGGCATCTTCGTCGAGGACCACCTGCAGCGGCTGAACGCGCTGAAGAACGTGATGACCGCCCTCGTCAACGGGATCGGCGCGGTGCTGTTCGCCATCTTCGCGCCGGTGGCGTGGGGGCCTGCGCTGCTGTTGGCGTTGGGGGCCACGGCGGGAGGTCAGATCGGCGCGCGATTCGGACGACGGCTGCCGCCGAACCTGCTTCGAGCCGTCATCGTCGGCGCCGGTCTGGCCGTGACGGCGAAGTTGTTCTTGAGCTGGTGAGGCGGCTGACGCGGGCCGGGTTCGGCGCGCGTCAGTAGCGCTTGCGGCCCATCGCCATCCGCGCGGCGGCGATCAGCACGATCACTATCGCCGCGACGACCACGATCGTGCGGATCAGCGCACCGAACACGAGCGCCACCACAATGCCCACCACGAAACCGCTGCCGAACAACGCGACGCCGGCGCGCGCGCTGCGCACGAGCGAACCGCGGGAGCGGCCCGTCATGACGTCGAGGTCGTTCATCGAATGCCCAACTCCTCAGGAGGTGATCCTTACCTCTAAGGTACGCGAGATTCGCCCCAGACGACGCAGGCCCGAGATGATGCTGAGCATGGCGGCGACGGTGTTCATCGACAGCGCGGCCGACCCCATGCTGGCGGACTACAGAGCGCTGACAGACGTCGAGCTACGTCGTCGCGCCGAGCCGGCGGAGGGCATCTTCATCGCCGAGGGGGAGTTGGTGATGCGGCGGGCCGTGGGCGCCGGCTACCCGATGCGGTCGGCGTTGACGAGCGAGCGTTGGTTGCCGACGGTGCTGCCTCTGGTGGACGGCCTTGACGTGCCCGTGTACGTCGGGTCGGAGGACGTGCTGCGCGAGATCACCGGCTTCCACGTGCATCGCGGCGCTTTGGCCGCGATGGCCCGGCTGCCGTTGCCGAGCGCGGAGTCGCTGCTCCTCACGGCGCGGCGGGTGATCGTGCTCGAGGACGTCAACAGTCACACCAACCTCGGCGCCATCTTCCGCTGCGCGGCAGGGCTGGGCATGGACGCCGTGCTGTTGACGCCGAGCTGCGCCGATCCGCTCTATCGACGGTCGGTGCGGGTCTCGATGGGGGAGGTGTTCGCGATTCCCTACGCCCGCTTCGCGTCGTGGCCGTCCGGCTTGCAGGAGCTCGCGTCGTCCGGCTTCGAACTGCTGGCGCTCACGCCAGCCGCCTCGGCCACGCCGATCGACCACCTGCGGGCGCCGGACGACGCGAAGCTGGCGCTGCTGCTCGGCGCCGAAGGCCCAGGGCTCTCCCCGCAAGCGCTGGCGGCGGCCCGGCCGATTCGGATCCCCATGAGCAATGGGGTCGACTCGCTCAACGTCGCCGCCGCGGCCGCGGTGGCCTGCTACGCGGTCCGCGTCCGCCCAATCTCCCGGTGATCACGTCATCTCCCGGTGATCATGCAGTTAGGCGCAACCCGGGCCTGCCCGGGTTGCGCCTAACTGCATGATCGATCCGGTGGGTGCGCTCCCGAGTCGGGTTCCGAAAAGAAGCGGGCCGCCGGGTCGGTGGGGGGTTCGACCCGGCGGCTCGCGGTCCGTGAGCTGTGCGCTTCCCTGAGTTACTCCCAGTTGTTGCCGCGCATGGCGACCTCCTTGCCCATCTCGAGGCTCGGGGCGTGCGTCGTGTGGCACAGCAGCAATCCGCCACGGTGTTATTCGGCCGGCGCCGCCCGCTACTGAAGTCCCATCGAAACACCCGGTCCGGCGAATTCCCACCGCCCATGGATTCCCGATTTGATGACGCGTAGGGTTGGTCTGGTTACGGGGCGTTACCAAGTCGGACCGGACTCACCGACGGTCGACGACCGTGGGGGGTGATCTCCATGACGCAGCCGCGTACTCTGCGGCGGCCGCGCAGGCTGGGCTGGCTGGGCTGGCCGGGTCCGCTGCGACGGCCCGGGTCGGTCTCGCGCTGGGCGTTGTGGCAAATGCCGCCCCCGGCGCGCGCGTTCGTCCTCGCCGCCGACGCGGTCTTCGTGGGTGCGATCGTCTGGGGCTTCGCCGCCATCGCGATTCACGCCGCGGACGTCCGGCTGTTTCTCGTCCTGATCGCCTGCGGCGTGGCCAGCATCGAGGGCTCGCTGCGGCTGGGCTGGCGTCGCCCGCGGTCAGGTTCGATCTCGAACGACCTGCTCGCCGCCTGGACGCTGCCCGCGGTGCTCTTGCTGCCGGCGCCTTATGCGGCACTCATCGTCGTCCCGCTGCATGTCTATTTCGCCTTCCGGGTGATGCGACGCCGTCCGGTGAAGGCGGTCTTCAACGTCGCCAGCAACGGCCTGGCCGGCTTTGCGGCGGCCGCCCTGCACAACACCGCGCACGCCCACTTCGGCGTCTGGGATGTCGACGGCATCGTCGGGTCACCCGCGGCGCTGGCCCTCTCCGTCGTCTGCGTCGCCGTGTACTACGTCGTGCAAAGCGCGCTTATCGCCACCGTCATCGCGATGACGCAGCCCCAATCGCGGATGCGCGACGCGTTGCCCGACCGCGAACTGCTCGCAATCATGGCCGCCGAGTTGTCGACCGGTGTGCTGGTCGCGGTGACCTGCGCCGCGTCGCCGTACACAGCGTTGCTGGCGATCGCGCCCGTCCTCGCCCTTCAGCGCGCGCTGCTCGTCACCGAGTTCCGCGAGGCCGCGCGCACCGACGCGAAAACCGGGCTGGCTAACTCGAGCTACTGGCGGGAGGTCGCTGAACGTGAGATTTCCCGTGCACGCAGCGGTCGCGAAACCCTCGCCGTCCTGCTCGTCGACATCGACCACTTCAAGGACGTCAACGACCGCTTCGGACACCTGACCGGGGACGACATTCTGCGCGCCGTCGCGACCGCGCTCACCGACGGCTTGCGGCCGCGCGACTTCGTCGGCCGGTTCGGCGGCGAGGAGTTCGTCGTCCTGCTCACCAACTCAGACCTCGAGCAGGCTCGTCAGGCGGCCGAACGGATCAGGGTGCACGTCGGCGACGTCACGGTCGAGGCGACCGGGCGCGCGCACCCCGTCTCGGTCACGATTTCCATCGGGGTGGCGGCATTCCGTGCCAGCGGCCACTCGGTTCATGAGTTGCTCGACGCCGCCGACACCGCGCTCTATGCGGCCAAGCGCGCCGGCCGGAACTGCGTCCGCGTCGCCGAAGGCGCGCGCCAGCAGGTGCTCGACCTCAACGTCGACCCGCCACGGGTGCTCGACCTTCGCTCGCAACGCGCGCGGGTCGACTAGCTCGGTTCGCTAACGTCAGCCCATGGACGACGCAGGGTTGGTGCTCGTGACCGGCGTCGCGGGCGGCATCGGGTCCGCGACCGCGAGGCGATTCCTGGACGCCGGATACGCGGTCGCCGGTGTCGACATCGACGAGCGCGCGCTGACCCCCCCGGGGGCTGGCGACTACGTCGGCGCCGTCGCTGACGTTTGCGACGCCGAGGCGATGCATGACGTCGTCGATGGCTTCGGTCGGCCGGTTGCGCATGTCGTCACCTGCGCGGGAATTTCATTGTCGGAGGAGACGGTTGACGAGGGCCGCGTGATGCCGTCGGCCGAGGTCTTCCGTGCCACCGTCGAGCTGAATCTCACCTCTCATTACGTCACCCTGGCCGCCGCTTGGCCGAACCTGCGCGCTGGCAGCGGCAATCGCTCGGTCAGCTTCGCGTCGTCCGTCAACGCTTTGCAGAGCTTCGGGCTTATCGGTTACAGCGCGGCAAAAGCCGGGCTCATTGGCTTGGTGCGCTCGCTGGTCGTTCCTCTCGGGGCGGCCGGTGTGCGGGTCAACGCGGTCGCGCCCGGAACCGTGCCAACCCCTGCCACGCGACGAGAATGGGCGCACGTGCCGACCCATTTCGACGACATGGCCGCGCTCGTGCCGACGGGCCGGCTCGGCACACCGGACGACGTCGCGGCGGCGTTCCTCTCGTTGGCACGCGACCTCACGCACGTGAGCGGGCAGGTGCTGGTCGTCGACGGAGGCCAATCGCTGCATCGCTAGGCCCGATGCCACCGGAGCGTGGCAAGCACCGAGCCTGCCGTCCCGGTCGTCTTGGTCGGTGACCGCGGTGCGCCAAGCGTGGGCAGCCCACTGTGCCGCCCCGGCGCCGCGGATTGCCGCCGGTCGAGGAAGGCGTAGGTGGCCAGCTTGGCTCGGTCTTCGACGAGGAACCACCCGAGCGCGTAAACCCACACGACGGCCGCCCACTTCCATCCCAGCGGGGTCATCAACAGACCGAACCCCGCAATCAGTGTCGCGAGCGCTTGAGTGCCGACGACGGCGCCAAGCAGCAGCCGGGACGGTGCGGGCCGGGCCCAGAACGGGTCGCGTGTGCGGGTGACGAAGATCGTGAGATGGCCGGAAACCGACAGCTTGAGGTAGATCAGCGTCCGGATCACATCGTGGTTGAGCCCGAACACCGAATCGGCGAGTGCGAACAGCAGGAATGTCTCCAGCACGCCCATGACACCGAGCGCGGTCGCGACGGTGAGCACCGTCCGCATGTCCCAGGCTGCCGGCCGGTTCGAGCCGCGGACGTGGTCGTAGGCGATCGTCAAGATGGCCGCGTCGTTGAGGATCGCCAGCAGCACGATCATCGTCGCGGTGACCGGGAAGAAGTTGAACGCGATCACCGCGAGCACGACGAGTAGCAGCACGCGGATGGTTTCGGCGATGCGATAGATCGCGTAGCTCGTCATGCGCGCGAAGATCTCGCGGGCCAGCCGGATCGCGTCGACGATGACCGACAATCCTGGGGCGAGCAGGACGACGTCGGCGGCGGCTCGCGCGGCGTCAGTTGCTCCGGCGACGGCGATTCCGGCGTCCGCTTGCTTGAGCGCGGGCGCGTCATTGACTCCGTCACCGGTCATGCCCACGATGTGGCCGCGCTGCTGCAGCAGCTGCACGATGCGGTACTTGTGTTCAGGAAACACTTCGGCGAACCCGTGCGCGCGATCCACCAGATCGGCCAGTCGCGCGTCGTCCTCACCGTCGGTGGGCTCCAACGCGCTCGCGGGGAGCAGGTGGTCGGTGAGCCCGACTTCGCGAGCGATCTCGGCGGCGATCGCCAGCTGGTCGCCGGTGACCATCTTCACCTGCACACCGAGCACCTGCGCGGCGGCGATGGTGTCCGCGGAGTCTTGCCGCGGTGGGTCGGCCAGCGGCAGCACCCCGAGCAGGCGCCATCCGCCTCCTGGCGTGGTGCGGGCGACCGCGAGCGACCGGTAGCCGCGCAGGGCGAACTGCTCAACCTGCTCGGTGGCGGCGGCGACAGCTGCGTCCGCCGCGCACAGCTCGGCGATCACCTGTGGTGCGCCCTTGCTGGCTCGCCACTGCGTTGTGTCGGCGCCCCGGACGGTGGCCTCGGTGCGCTTGGTGATGGGGTCGAACGGCACGAAAGCCTCGACCTGTGTTTGGTGACCGGGTTCGTCCGGTGGTGCGGCGGCCAGCACGGCGAGGTCGATGAGGTCGCGGTCTTCGGCACGGGACGCGAGCGCGGCAACGGTCAGCAACTCGCCCGCGGTCACACCGGGTGCGCACCACGGCTCGGCGACGGCGAGCTTGTTCTGGGTGAGCGTGCCGGTCTTGTCGGAGCAGAGTACGTCGATGCCGCCGAGTTCTTCGACCGCGGGGAGGTGGCTGACCACCGCTTGGCGGTGCGCGAGCTGACGCGCGCCGACCGCCATCGTCACCGACAAGACTGCCGGCAGCGCCACAGGCACCGATGCGATGGTCACCACCAGCGCGAACTCCAGCGTCTGCAGAACGGGGTTCCCGCGCGACAGCGACACCAGCAGCGTCAACGCCACCAACGAGACGGCGAGGACGATGAGGTAGTTGCCGATGCGCAGCACAGCGCGCTGGAAGTGGCTTACGGTGCCGGCGGCCGCCACCAACTCGGTGGTACGGCCGAAGAAGCTCGCCGGCCCGGTCGCGTGGACCATCGCATCGCCCTCGCCTCGGGTGATGATCGCGCCAGAGAACAGGACGTCGCCCAGACCGCGGCTGACCGACAATGACTCGCCGGTCAGCGCCGACTGGTCGACATGTAACGGCGTGTCGTCGAGAAGCCGCGCGTCCGCCGGCACGACGTCGCCGAGCCGAACCCGCACCACGTCACCGGGCACCAGCTCCCGAGCCGGGACCTCGACCCAACCGCCGTCACGTAACGCTCGGGCAGTCGATGCGAGCCGCTTCTTCAGCGCGGCGATCGCCGTCGCGGCCTGGTGCTCCTCGGTGAACGCGACTAACCCGTTCATCGCCAGCAGCACGCCGATGATCACCGCGTCGGTCCAGTGCTTGACCAGCAGCGACAGCACGAGGGCGACCTCGATCATCCACGGGATCGGCGCCCAGAAGTAGCCGGCAAACTCCAGCAGCGGGCTCCGCCGCTTCTCCGTGATCTCGTTCGGGCCGTACCTGGAGAGGCGGCTTGCCGCCTCCGCCGCCGAGAGTCCGTCCCGACCGGCGCCCAACTCCGTCTCCAGTACATCGAGCGGCACCGACGTGAGGTCTTGTCCAGAGCCCATCGTTGATCGCACCTCCGCAGGGCCGGCCGATCAAACCGGCCAGCGCAACAGCCGCAAGATGACACGCCACAACATCGCCACGGTCGGTTCGCCTCAGCGGCGCCGGTAGGGACATAGGGCCCGCGGCGCCGGGACGTTAACTCCCGCGCGGGGTCACGTCCCCGGACGCGGTTGCCCGAATGGCATCGAGAGCCAGCGCTGGAACCTGCGGAACCCGAGCGGACTCGCACCGCCTTCGCAGGCCATGCCGCGGCGCCGCGGCATGAAGATGCAGGCGCCTACGTGAACTCGGGCCGACCAAGCCATGGAAGCGACCGTGTCCTGACCGACGACAGCCTTCCCGGGTCAACTTCGATCTCTAGACTGTGTCCGAGGGGGGACTTGAACCCCCATGCCCTTTTGGGGCACTAGCACCTCAAGCTAGCGCGTCTGCCTATTCCGCCACCCGGACGTGGAGCCCTGCATGCGGCAGGACCGGCGTACACGATACCAACGCGGCGGGCGGCGCCGCGCCCAGGCCGCTGCTCCTTCGAGTCGGCATGTTCTGGTGACGATCCCTACCGCTAGGCGGTAGCAAACGTCATCAGAACCGGGCTGCCAACACGGCGGGCAAAGCGAGAGCCCGGACGACGTGGGCGGTGGCAACCCAAAGCAGGCAGGATGGTGACCGCAACGACAGCCGCCGCGATTCAACCTGAGGGAGTGCCTGATGGCCCCGGAGCCGACCGCCCAGGACGAAGTCGTCGACCTCTGCCGCGACCTGATCCGGATCGACACCTCGAACCCGATCAAACCGGAGCGCCCCGCCGCTGAATACGTCGCGGAGAAGTTGGCCGAAGTCGGCCTCGAGCCGACGATCGTCGAGGCCGAGCCGGGCCGGGCCAGTGTGGTCGCGCGCATGGAGGGCGCCGACTCCAGCCGACCGGGGCTGTTGATCCACGGCCATCTCGACGTCGTCCCAGCGGATCCGAGCCACTGGAGCGTCGACCCGTTCGGCGGTGAGATCAAGGACGGCTGCCTGTGGGGCCGCGGCGCGGTCGACATGAAAGACATGGACGCGATGACCCTCGCCTTGGTCCGGCAGTGGCAACGCGCGGGCCGCAAGCCGCCGCGCGACGTCGTCCTGGCGTTCGTCGCCGATGAGGAGGCCGGCGGCGTCAAAGGCGCGCACTACCTCGTCGACCACCACAAAGACCTCTTTGATGGCTGCACCGAGTCGATCAGCGAGGTCGGCGGGTTCTCCCTGCAAATCAAGGAAGATCTGCGGCTCTATCCGATCCAGACCGCGCAGCGGGGCATGGCCTGGATGAAGCTGGTCGCCAAGGGTCGCGCCGGTCACGGCAGCCTGGTCAACAACGAGAACGCCGTCACCACGCTCGCCGAGGCGGTCGCCCGGATCGGCCGTTACCAGTGGCCGGTGCGGCTCACCAAGACCGTCGAGGCGTTCCTCGCGGAGCTGAGCGACGCGCTGGGCGCCGACGTCGACCCGCACGACCTGAGCGCCGCGGCCGACAAGCTCGGCACGATCACCGCGCTGGTCGCCGCCACCCTGCGTAACACCGCCAACCCGACGATGCTCGACGCGGGCTACAAGGTGAACGTCATCCCGCAGGAGGCCACCGCGCACATCGACGGCCGTTACCTGCCCGGCCACAAAGACGAGTTCCTCGACACCATCGACGAGCTGCTCGGCCCGGACGTGAGCCGCGAGATGGTCCACGAGGACATCGCGCTCGAGACCGACTGGGACGGCCCCCTCGTCGACGCGATGAGGAACGCGATCAAAGCCGAGGACGACGGCGCGAAGCCGGTGCCGTACTGCCTGTTCGGCGGCACCGACGACAAGTCGTTCTCCGAGCTCGGCATCACCGGATACGGTTTCTCACCGTTGCGTTTGTCACCAGATCTCGACTTCGCCGGCATGTTCCACGGCGTCGACGAGCGGGTGAACCTCGAGGCGCTGAAGTTCGGCGTTCGGGTACTCGACCGGTTCCTCGCGAACTCCTGACACGCACGCTAGAGAGTTCGCGCGACCCGGAGAATTCGCCTGCGCAGCACCACACGTCGGGAGCCGTCGGGGAACAGCCGCAGCCGATCCAGCTCCCAGCCGTGGTACTCCGCGGCCTGGGTCAGCAGCCGCCGGGCCGCGCCGCGTGAAACGCCTCGCGGCAGCGACAGCTGCCGAAACTCCCAATCGGCGGCGGCGTCGATACCTCCGCAGTCCATACCTCATTCTGGCAAGAGCGCCGCGCGCTCGCAGGGTTGTGCGTCGAACCGGTAGCGTTTGGCCCATGGCCGACGATGAGAGTCCCGCGACGTCCGAGCAAGTGAACTCCGCCCTGGCGGCGCTGAAGGCGGCGCTGGATTCCCACCTGGCCGCCGTCGAGTCGCGTGGCGGCGAGAATGACCCGCGCGTGCAGGCCGCCTACGACGCCCTCGCGTCGGCGGCGGAGGCCTACGACGACGCGCTGTTCTCCGCGTACGAAGAGGTCACCCCGTTCGGACCCGTCGAGACCGTGGATGACGACGACGAGATCGACGAGGACGAGCTCGAGTGGGAGTCGGACGACGAGGGCGATGAGGACGACGAGGGCGACGAGGGCGAGCAGGGGTAGTCGCCCCGCGCCGCCGCCGAGTCCAGCGAGTCCAGCAAGTTGGCTAACAACGTGCGGCGCCGCCCCTGAACTCGCTCCACGGCGTCGGTGAACGCTCGTCCAGCGCCCTGAACCACCGACAGGTGGCGCGTCGCCCTGGTGATCGCGCTGTAGACCAACGGCCGCGACAGCAGGCCGGCCGACTCCGGCGCGACCGCGAACACCGCCGCCGGCCATCCGCGTCCGAGCGCCTCAGCCACCGGCATCGGCGGAAGCGCCCCGATCGCGGCCAGCCGCTGCGCGAGCGCCGCCGCACCGCACTCGCCTTTCGTCGTGACGGTCAGCACCTGAACCTCTGACGCCGCCAGGCCAAACGCGCGGGGGATCGAATCGCGCACCAGCTGGACGACTCGATGCGCCGCCTCGGCGCCGGTCGCCGCGGGCACGATCACCACCTCGCGGGTCGGGTCGTCGATGGCGGACGGCGTGCCCATCGCGACGGCGGCGGCGAAATCACGCAGCACCGCTCCGCCACCCCGCCGGTCGAAGCCGATCCGTGTCACCGGAGCGACACCGCACTCCGCGATGTCAGCGAAAGCGCGTCCGGCCCCGGGCGAGCCGAGACCGGCGATATCACCGGCCAGCACGGCGATCTCGTCGTCGGCGCAGCTGTCGAGAAACGTCGCGAGTGTCTCGACGTCGAGATGTTCGCAATCGTCGGCGACGATGGCGTTGGGACCACCGGCCGCCGTCTCGTCCCGCGCGGCGCCCGCGGGCCCGACCACGATCCGCAACCGGTCGGCACGCGCGAGTTCGTCAACCGCGCGGGCGATCGACTGCTCGGCCGTGACCAGCGAGCGCAGCCCGACGAGCGACGCGGTGGGCGCGCTGACGAGTCCGCTGCCGGGCGCGCCGACCTCTCGCATCGCCACCTCGAGACGCATCCCGCGCGCGCTCAACACCGAGCCGGCGACCGAAACCGGGACGACGGTGTGGCCATCCGCAGCGGCCGCCTCCAGCAACCGCAGCAGGACAGCCCCAGCGCTCATTCCTGGCCGGCGCCGCGCTCTGGGTATCCGACGGCAGGCGCGGAGACCTCGTCGAGCGCGTCTCGGATTTCGGCCGGCAACTCGACGTCGACCTCCGCCAAGATGCCCAGTAGCTGCGCGGCCGTCCGGGCGCCCACGATCGGCGCCGCCACGCCGGCCCGGTCACGCACCCACGCGAGCGCGACGGCCAACGGCGACACGCCCAATCCGTCGGCCGCGGTGCACACCGCCTGCACGACCCGCCCGTGCGCTTCGTCCAGGTAGGGCTCGACGAACGATGCGAGGTGGTCGCTGGCAGCGCGCGAGTCGGCGGGGATGCCCGAGCGGTACTTGCCGGTGAGAACCCCTCGGCCGAGCGGCGACCACGACAAGATCGACAACCCGGCGTCGACCGCGGCCGGCGCCACCTCGCGTTCGACGCCGCGCTCGAGTAGCGAGTACTCGACCTGCGTCGACACCAGCGGCGCCCGGCCGGGCCACGCGGCTTGCCAGCTCGCCGCCTTGGCGGTCTGCCAGCCGCTGAAATTCGAGATGCCGACGTAGCGGGCGCGACCGGACGTCACCGCGGCGTCGAGCGCCGACAGTGTCTCCTCGAGCGGGGTGAGCGGGTCGAAGCCGTGCAACTGCCAAAGGTCGACGTGCTCGATGCCGAGGCGGTCGAGCGAGTCGTCGAGCGCTTTGAGCAGATGCCGCCGTGACATGTCGCGGCGACGTCCGCCTTCTCTTTCATGGGGAGCGAGCCCGCCGGCCTTGGTGGCGATCACCAGCTCGGCCCGGTCGACGCCCTTCGCGAGGACGGTCCCGATGACCCGCTCGCTGTCGCCGCTCGCGTACGTGTCGGCGGTGTCGAGCAGCGACCCGCCGGCCTCGATGAAGGTCTTCAACTGGTCGGCGGCCTCGTGCTCGTCGGTGTCGCGACCCCAGGTGGCGGTACCGAGCCCGACGCACGAAATGGTGAGCCCGCTACCGCCGACGCGACGCTGCTCCATGGCGCGACAGGCTACCGCCTCCGCGCCACACCCGCCCCGTTCGCCGAGCGAAGGGTTTGGGTCGTGGCAACGCGCATTTCGGCAGCCCAAACCCTTCACCCGGCGCGGAAGACGCGGCAGGCGCGGCGCGCGGGAGGTCGTCAGGCGTCGCGTCGGCCGATGAGGTACCGCGCCACGCCGGTGATCACAACCGCGTACAGCGCCAGCACGCCGAGTCCGCTCCACGCGCTGAGCATGCTGTGCTGTCGCTGCACGTTCAGGATGTGGGTCCCGGCGTTGACCCCAGGGCGCGTTTGCGGGCGACCGACGGCAGGCCGACCAGGTCGAGCACCTCGCCGACCCGCTGTCGCGGTATGCCGTTGCTTTGCGCCACGCACAGCAGGTGGTGGTATGCGCTGCGTCCGCCGTGCATCGCCTTCGCGTCGAGCAACGAGCCCACCTCGTGCAGCGGACGACGGATCTCGCCGTACGGCCGGCCGTTGACGGTCGCGGTGCCGCGGGTCGGGTGGTCCAGGCCGAGAATCATCCGCATCGTCGTCGACTTGCCGGACCCGTTCGGGCCAAGAAAGCCGGTCACCCGGCCGGGCTGCATCCCTGGCGCGCCCCTGAGCCAGCCCGCAGGCGCCCGTCGGTAGACTCGCCAACGTGTCGACGTCGACGAAAGAGCCACAGGCACTGACCAAAGCGCAGTTCGGGGCGCTGCTCGTCGTGCTCGTGGCCTGCGGTGTGCTGGCCTTGATCGCGTTGTCCGGCGCGGCCGGCAAGCACGGCGTGTGCCCTGGCCCGAGGCAAGACTCGCGCCCGACTAACGCCAGCTGTTACGTGACCTACGACAACCTCGCCAAGACTGGCGTCATCGGCTACCCCTCAGCGTCGTAGGCGCCGCCGTGACGACGGTCGTCTTGTTGCGGCACGGCCTCACCGCCATGACCGGGCCCGTGCTCGCGGGCCGCACTCCCGGCGTCCATCTCGACGACAGGGGCCGAGCCCAGGCCGACGCCGTCGCGTCCCGGTTGTCGGGCGTGCGGTTGTCCGCGCTGGTGAGCAGCCCGCTGGAGCGCTGCCAGGACACGGTCGCGCCGATCGCCGCCGCGACCGGATTGTCCGTGTCGACCGAACCTCGGCTGGTCGAGTGCGGATACGGCGACTGGACCGGTCAGGAGTTGAAGAAGCTGGCCAAAGACCCGCTGTGGAAGGTCGTGCAGGCGCACCCGAGCGGCGTGACCTTTCCGGGTGAGGGCGGCGAGTCGTTGCGGGCGGCGCAAGCGCGCGCGGTCGACGCGATCCGATCGTGGAACGCGACGCTTGGAGCGGACGCGGTGTGGCTCGCCTGCTCGCACGCCGACATCATCAAGTCGATCGTCGCCGACGCTCTCGGCCTTCATCTCGACGAGTTCCAGCGGATCGTGGTCGACCCGTGCTCGGTGACCGTGATCAACTACACGCCGACGCGGCCGTTCGTCGTCCGGGTCAACGACTCCGGCGCCGATCTGGCCACGCTGCTGTCGTCGGCGAAGCCCAAAAAGGGCGGACGACGCGCCGCTTCCAGCGGCGACGCCCCGGTCGGAGGCGGCGCCGGTTCCCATGGGCTTGCTGGCAAATAGGGTTGCCGCCATGCCACGTCAGATCTTCGTCTTCGACCCGCCTGAGCGCCTCGTCGTCGGCACGGTCGGCCAACCCGGCGAGCGCACGTTTTTCTTGCAGGCGCGCGGCGGCGGTCAGCTGACCAGCGTCGTGCTGGAGAAGGTCCAGGTGGCCGCGTTGGCGGAGCGGCTGGAGCAGTTGCTCGACGAGTTGGTGCGCGTGTCGGGCGGCACCGTGGCCGTGCCGGCGATCGCGCCCGCCGAGCTGCTCGACAACGGGCCGCTGGAGCAGCCGATCATCGAGGAGTTCCGCGTCGGCGCGCTGAGCCTCGGCTGGGATCCGGAGTCCGAACGCGTGGTGATCCAAGCCCAGGCGGTCAGCGACACCGAAGCGCCCGGGGGCGGCGACGACGACGATCCGTTCCTCGAGGAATTCGACGATTCCACCACCGAGGGCCCGGACGTCTTGCGGGTCCGCATCAGCGGCGCGCTCGCGCGGGCTTTCACCAAGCGGGCGCTGGAGATTGTCGCGGCGGGGCGACCACCGTGCCAGTTCTGCGGACAGCCGCTCGATCCCGAGGGCCACATCTGCGCCCGCTCAAATGGGCACCACCCGCACTGACGGCACCCGGCTGACGGCACGCGATGCCGGCCGCCGACCGGCGGTGGAGTGACCGCCCGAGTCAGGCGATCCCAGATACTGGGTGCGTGGCAGCTCCGGACGAAGCGGCACCCGCGCTGAACCCCGACGACGTCCGCGCCGTGCTGACCCTCGGGGAGATGGCGATCGAGGGCCGGCTCATCGACGCGTCGAACACCACGCTGTACGCGAGGGTTTGCCTGGACGGTGTGCAGCTGACCTGCGTGTACAAGCCGGTCGCGGGGGAGCGGCCGCTTTGGGACTTCCCCGACGGCACGCTCGCCGGCCGGGAGGTCGCCGCCGCCCTGGTGTCGGACGCGACCGGCTGGGACGTCGTCCCGCCGACCGTTATGCGCGATGGTCCATTGGGCCCGGGCATGTGCCAGTTGTGGATCGACGTCGACGAGGGCGTCGACCTGCTCGCGTTGCTGCACAGCGACGACCCCGCGCTCCGGAGAGTCGCCGTTTTCGACGCGGTCGTCAACAACGCCGACCGCAAGGGCGGCCACCTGCTTCCGACGCCCGACGGCCACATCTTCGGCGTCGATCACGGAGTCTGTTTTTCCACCGACGACAAGTTGCGCACGATCCTTTGGCAGTGGCGCGGCACGCCGCTCCCGGACGACGCGCTCGCGACGCTCGCGACGCTGCGCGACGACTTGCTCACCGGACTGGGCGATTCATTGCGGGAGCACCTGACGTCGCGCGAGGTGGCGGCCACCCGGCGTCGCGTCGACAAGCTGCTGCGCACCGGCTGCTTCCCCGAGCCGGGAGAAGGCTGGCCGGCGATCCCGTGGCCGCCGTTCTAGCGGTCCGTCGAGCGCTCGTCGGCGCCCGATGACGAGCGCGACCGCGCGACCGCGGTCGCTCCAGCCCAAGTAGAGTTCGCAGCATGCAGCCTTGGAAGCCGCCGGACGGGCCAGCCCCCTCGGCGCTGCCTGGTAAGGGCCGGCTGCCGCAGGTGCTTGACACCGCTCGCGACGCGAAGGTCACGGTCGGTTCGTCGTCGTCCGCGTCGATGTACGTCTGCGGGATCACGCCGTACGACGCGACGCACATGGGACACGCGGCGACGTACGTGGCGTTCGACCTGCTCAACCGGGTGTGGCGCGACGCCGGCGCGAAAGTGCGCTACGTGCAAAACGTCACGGACGTCGACGACCCGCTGCTGGAACGCGCCGCCGCCACCGGCGTGCCGTGGGAGGAGCTGGCGCACCGGGAGATTCAGCTCTTCCACGATGACATGACCGCGCTGCGCGTGCTGCCGCCCGACGAGTACGTCGGCGTCGTCGAGTCGATTCCGCTGATCGCCGACCACGTCGACCGGTTGCGTCGGTCCGGCGTCGGATACGACGTCGACGGTGACCTGTATTTCGCCGCCGGGGCGGCGGAAAGCTTCGGCTCCGTCTCGCATCACGACCGGGCGACGATGCTCGAGCTGTTCGCCGAGCGCGGCGGCGACCCGGACCGACCGGGCAAGAAGGACCAGCTCGACTGGCTGCTGTGGCGGGGCGAACGCCCGGGGGAGCCGGCATGGGATTCGCCCGTCGGCCGTGGCCGCCCGGGCTGGCACGTCGAGTGCTCGACGATCGCGACCACCTACATCGGCGCGCCGATCGACGTCCAGGGCGGCGGCCGCGACCTGATTTTCCCGCATCACGAGATGTGCGCGGCCCAAGTCACGGCGGTGGGGGGCACCTGCTTCGCGGGCGCGTTCATGCACGCCGGAATGGTCGGATTCGAGGGCGAGAAGATGTCGAAGTCGCGGGGGAACCTGGTCTTCGTGTCGAAGCTGCGGTACGCGGGCGTCGACCCGATGGCCATCCGGCTCGCGTTGATCGACCACCATTACCGCGGCGATTGGGAGTGGACGCCGGATGACCTCGCCGCCGCCTCCGATCGGTTGAACCGGTGGCGTTCCGCGGTCTCGCGGCCCAGCGGTCCGGACGCCGCGGCGCTGCTTGCCGCCGTCCGAGACCACCTGGCCGACGACCTGAACGCCCCGGCGGCGCTGCGCGCGATCGACGAGTGGGCGTCCGCGGCAGGCGACGACGCGACCGCGCCGGGGATCGCGCGGGCGCTCGCGGACGCGCTCCTCGGCGTCGCGCTCTAGCGTCGCGCTCTAACGGGGCTGGCCGCCCTGGTCCGCCCTAGTCCGCTCTACCGCGCCCCCGCCCGCGCCCACGCCGAGTGCCCGCGCCCACGCCGAGTGAAGGGCTCGGGTCGTCAAAACCTCAATTTCGGCAGCGCAAACCCTGCACTCGGCGAAAGGACACCGTGCGCCGGGCGGATAAGTCTCGTGGATCAGGAGGCGCCGTCGCGGCGGTGGCGCAGGTACCGCTCGAACTCGCGCGCGATCGCCTCGCCGCTCGCCTCGGGCAGATCTGCCTCGTCCTTTTGCCGCTCGAGCGTGCGCACGTACTCGGCGACCTCCGAGTCTTCCTCCGCCAGCTGATCGACCCCGCGCTCCCAGGCCTCAGACATCTCGGCCAGGTCGCCGTACGGCATCGGCAAGTCGAGCACGTCCTCGAGATTTCGCAACAGCGCGAGGGTCGCCTTGGGGCACGGTGGCTGCGCAACGTAGTGAGGCACGGCGGCCCACAGCGACACCGCCGGCAAGCCGGCGCGGATGCACGCGTCGTTGAACACGCCGACGATCCCGGTCGGGCCTTCGTACGTCGACTGCTCGAGACCGAGCCGGCGCGCGGTGTCGGCGTCAACCGCGGTGCCGCTCACCGGCACCGGCCTGGAGTGCGGTGAGTCGGACAACAGCGCCCCGAGGTTGACGACCTCCTCCACGCCGAGCCGGTTGGCCGCGTCGAGGATCTCCGCGCAGAAGGAGCGCCAGCGCATGTTCGGCTCGAGGCCGCGCACCAGCACGATGTCGCGCCGGTCGTCGACGCCCTGAGCAAGGGTGATGCGAGTGGTCGGCCAACTCACCCGCCGGCTCACGCCGTCGACCAACGCGACGGCCGGCCGGTTGACCTGAAAGTCGTAGTAATCCTCTGGGTCGATCTCGCCGACCGGTGTGGCCAACCAGGCCAACTCAAGGGCCTCGATGGCGTCGCTCGCGGAGTCGGCCGCGTCGTTCCAACCTTCGAACGCCGTCACCATCACCGGGCGCCGCAGCTGCGGGATCTCCCCGGAGAACTCGATCACGCGGGCTCCTTCCGACGGCAGCTTCCAGCCTACGGCGTCCGCGCAAACAACTGCGGGACCAACCGCGCGACCAACCGCGCGACCAACCGTTGGGCCAACCGCTGGACCAGGGCCGCGACGCTGGGTAACGGCACGCGGCGAAAGACGCCCGCACGGTACCGTTAAGCAAGTGAGCCCCAACCCACAGTCACTGCGTGCCGAGCTGTCCCGCCGCGTCGTCGTCGCCGATGGCGCCATGGGCACGATGCTGCAGACCTTCGAGCTTGATCTTGACGACTTCGAGGGTCACGAGGGCTGCAACGAGATTCTCAACGCGACGCGCCCCGACGTCGTCCGGGCCATCCACGACGCCTACTTCGAAGTCGGCTGCGACGCTGTCGAGACCAACACTTTCGGGGCCAACGCGGCAAACCTCGGTGAGTACGGCATCGCCGACCGGATCCACGAGCTCGCGCTGTCCGGCGCTCGGATCGCCAGAGAGTCGGCCGACGCGTGGTCGACGCCCGAACACCCGCGATTCGTGCTCGGCGCGGTCGGCCCGGGGACGAAGCTTCCCACCCTCGGCCACGCTCCGTTCTCGACGCTTCGCGACGCCTACCAAGAACAGGCCGCCGGGCTGATCGAGGGTGGCGCCGACGCGATCATCGTCGAGACTGCGCAAGACCTGCTTCAAATGAAGGCCGCGATCATCGGCGCGAAGCGGGCGATGCGCGACGCGAACGCCGATCTTGTGCTGATCGCGCAGGTGACGATCGAGGCCACCGGCACGATGCTGCTTGGTTCGGAGATCGGCGCGGCGCTCACGGCGCTCGAGCCGCTCGGCATCGACCTGATCGGGCTCAACTGCGCGACCGGACCGGCCGAAATGGGCGAGCACCTGCGCTACCTCGCCCGCCACGCGCGCCTCGGCATCTCGTGCATGCCCAACGCCGGCTTGCCGGTGCTAGGTCGCGACGGCGCCACCTTCCCGCTGACGCCGGACGAGCTCGCCGACGCGCACGACACGTTCACCCGCGAGCACGGCCTCGGGCTCGTCGGCGGCTGCTGCGGCACCACGCCCGCGCACCTGCGCCAGGTCGTCGAGCGGGTTCGCGGCCGCGAGATCACCCCCCGCAAGCCGCTGCCCGAGGCCGGCATCTCCTCGCTTTACCAGCACGTCCCATTCCGGCAAGACACGTCCTACCTCGCCGTCGGCGAGCGCACCAACGCGAACGGCTCGAAGGCGTTCCGCGAGGCGATGATCGAAGGCCGGTTCGACGATTGCGTCGAGGTCGCCCGGGCGGCCAGCCGCGATGGCTCGCACCTCATCGACGTGTGCGTCGACTACGTCGGCCGCGACGGCGTCGCGGACATGCGCGAGATCGCGGGCCGCTTCGCGACGGCGTCCACCCTGCCGATCATGCTCGACTCCACCGAGCCGCCGGTCGTCGAGGCCGGCCTCGAGGCACTCGGCGGCCGCAGCGTGATCAACTCGGTCAACTTCGAGGACGGCGAGGACCCCACCTCTCGGTTCGCGCGCATCATGCCGATCGTGCGGGAGCACGGCGCCGCCGTGGTCGCGCTGACCATCGACGAGACCGGCCAAGCCCGCACACCGGAGCACAAGGTCGCCATCGCAGAGCGACTCATCGAGACGCTCACCGGGCAGTGGGGGATGCGCGAGAGCGACATCATGATCGACTGCCTGACGTTCACGTTGGGCACCGGTCAGGAGGAGAGCCGGCGCGACGGCGTGGCGACCATCGAGGCGATCCGCGAGATCAAGTCACGTCACCCGAGCGTGCAGACCGTCCTTGGTCTGTCCAACATCTCCTTCGGCCTGCGGCCGGCCGCCCGCGAGGTCCTCAACTCCGTCTTCCTCGCCGAGTGCGTGCGCGCCGGCCTCGACGCCGCGATCGTGCACGCGTCGAAAATCATGCCGGTCGCGCGAATTCCCGACGAACAAAGGGAAGTCGCGCTCGATCTGATCTACGACCGGCGCCGCGACGGTTACGACCCGCTGTCGAAGTTCCTCGAGTTGTTCGAAGGCGTGACCAGCGCCGACGCCAAGCTGACCCGCGCTCAAGAGCTGGCCGCCCTGCCGCTTTCCGAGCGGCTCGCCCGCCGCATCATCGACGGCGAGAAGGTCGGTCTGGAAGCCGACCTCGAGGAGGCGCTGCAGACCCGGCCGGCGTTGGAGATCGTGAACGACACCCTGCTCGAAGGCATGAAGGTCGTCGGCGAACTGTTCGGGCGCGGCGAGATGCAGCTGCCGTTCGTGCTGCAGTCGGCCGAGGTCATGAAGACCGCCGTCGCCTACCTCGAACCGCACATGGAGAAGACCGACGAAGGCGGCAAAGGCACGATCGTGCTCGCCACGGTGAAGGGCGACGTCCACGACATCGGCAAGAACCTGGTCGACATCATCTTGTCGAACAATGGCTACAGCGTGGTGAATCTCGGCATCAAGCAGCCGGTCTCGGCGATCATCGAGGCGGCCGAGGAGAGCAGCGCCGACGCCATCGGCATGTCGGGCCTGCTGGTGAAGTCGACCGTCATCATGAAGGAAAACCTCGAGGAGATCGACTCCCGCGGGCTGGGCACTCGATGGCCGGTGTTGCTCGGCGGCGCCGCGCTGACGCGCGCATACGTCGAGCAGGACCTCGCGGAGCAGTTCTCCGGCGAAGTGCGTTACGCGCGCGACGCGTTCGAAGGGCTTCGTTTGATGGACGCCGTGATGGCCGTCAAGCGCGGCGTGGAGGGCGCTTCCTTGCCGCCGCTGCGGCAACGCCGCGTTCGCGTCGTCGAGACGGCGGACGACGAGGGCGAGTCGCCGACGCGCTCGGACGTCCGCGACGACCACCCGGTTCCGGTGCCGCCGTTTTGGGGCACCCGCGTCGTCAAAGGCGTTCCCCTTGCCGACTACACCGAATTGCTTGACGAAAAGGCCACTTTCGCCGGTCGTTGGGGCCTGCGCGGCACCCGCGGCGGACCGTCGTATGAAGACTTGGTCGAGACCGAAGGCCGGCCGCGCTTGCGCAAGTGGCTCGACCGCATGAAGACCGACGGTTTGCTCGACGCGGGTGTCGTCTACGGGTACTTCCCGTGCGTGAGCGAGGGCAACGACCTCGTCGTCCTCGATGAGAGCGGCGATGAGCGCATCCGCTTCACCTTCCCGCGGCAGCGTCGCGACCGTCGGCTGTGCCTCGCTGACTTCTTCCGGTCGCGCGAGTCTGGGGAGACCGACGTCGTCGCGTTCCAGGTCGTCACCATCGGTTCGAAGGTCAGCGACGCGACGGCGGCGTTGTTCGCCGACAACGCGTATCGCGACTACCTCGAGCTGCACGGCCTGTCGGTGCAGCTGGCCGAAGCGCTCGCCGAGTTATGGCACCGGCGCGTCCGCGGCGAACTGGGCTTCGTCGGTGACGACCACCCTGACGTCCAGCAGGTGCTCGAGCACCAGGGCTACCGCGGGTCGCGCTACTCGTTCGGCTATCCGGCGTGTCCCGACCTCGAAGACCGCGCGAAACTCGTCGCGCTGCTCGATCCGAAGCGCATCGGCGTGACGTTGTCGGAGGAGTTCCAGCTCGCGCCTGAGCAGTCGACCGACGCCATCGTCGTCCACCACCCGGAAGCGAAGTACTTCAGCGCGTGACCACCACCGATACCTCGTCGCACGAGATCTCGCGCGGCGCGTTGCCCGCCGCCGTGCTGTTCGACATGGACGGCCTGCTCATCGACACCGAACCGCTGTGGTTCGAGGTCGAGACGCAGATCCTCGCCGACCTCGGCGCCACCTGGGACGCGTCCGACCACGCGACCCTCGTCGGCAGCTCGTCCGCCGTCGCGTCGGCGTTCATCAGCGAGAAGTCCGGCGGCCGCGCGACCCCGCAGCAGATCGCCGACGAGCTGCTGCCTCGGATGGCCAAGCGGTTGCGCGACACCCCGCCGCTGCAGCCGGGGGCGCTTCGCTTCATCAACGAGTTGGACGACGCGGGCGTCCCGCGGGCGCTCGTCTCGTCGTCCGCTCGGCTCTTGATCGACGCCGCGCTGGAGGGTCTGGCCCTGACGTTCGACGTGATCGTCGCGGGCGACGCGGTGAGCAACAACAAGCCGCATCCCGAGCCGTACCTGAAGGCGGCTCAACTTCTCGGCGTCGACGCGCGCGACTGCCTGGCCCTGGAGGATTCACCCACCGGGGCCGCGTCGGCGACGGCGGCCGGTTGCGTCGTCATCGCGGTGCCCAGCGTCACGGACATCGACCCAGCCGAGCGACGGTTCGTCGTCCCGTCGCTCGACCAGGTCGATTTGCCTTTCGTGCGCTCGCTTTTCGGCTGACCGTCGGTTCTTCGGCGACCCGCCGCTACTCGGCAGCGATCGCCGCCAGGACCGGACGACGCGAGGCGCGCCAGGCCGGCACGAGCGCGGCAAGCACTCCGATCACGCCCGCGCCGATTACGTAGGCGACGAACTGCGCCACCGGGAACACGACGCGGTTCAGCTGCCCGCCGCTCGTCGACACGATCGCCCAACCGAACAACGCGCCGAGCGCCAGACCGAGCAGCGCGCCGAACACCGCGATGACCACCGACTCGAGCCGCACCATCCGCCGCAACTGGCGACGCGTCATGCCGATCGCGCGAAGCAGGCCGATCTCGCGGGTGCGCTCGTACACCGACAACGCCAACGTGTTGACGATGCCGAGCACCGCGATGAGCAAGGCCAAGGCGAGCAGTCCGAAAATGAGCCCGACGAACTGGTCGATTTGCTTGCTGATCGAGTCCTTGTAATCGGCCTGGCTCTGGATTTTGACCTGTGGATAGGCCTTCAGGCTCTGGGCGAGCGCGTTGGCGGTCGCGACTCGTTGATCGGGCTTGGCTAGCACGTAGACAATCGCGTCGAGTTGGCTGTTGTAGTTCTGCTCGTACGTCGGCAAAGAGATGAGGTAGTCGGCGCCGCCGTTTCCAAGCAGGTTGTTGTCGGCGAAGACACCGCCGACCCGCAGTTGCGTCTTGCCACCGGTCGGAAACTCGACCGCGACAGTGTCGCCCACACGCCACTTGTTCGCGTCTGCCTTCGTCTTGGAGACCAGTAACTCGTTGTCCTTGAGCGCGTTGAGCGAGCCCGACTTCATGTCGACCTTGATGACCTGACCGATGTTGTCGGAGACGGCGACCAGCATCGCGGTCTTGCCGTTCAAGTGCGCAGCGCCCATGCGGGTCTCGCCGAGTGTCGCGACGCCTGGTGTCTGGCGGGCCTTGGCTGCGACGTCGGGGGAGAAGCCCTGGAAGGACTGCGAGGTCAGCACGTAGTCGGCGCCGAGGTTCTTGTTGACGACGGCGGCGATCGACGATTTTGTCGACGTGGCGAGCACCGACAGCATCGAGACCAGCGCGAGACCGATCATCAGCGCGGCCGCCGTCGACGCGGTGCGACGCGGGTTGCGAATCGCGTTCGACCGCGCCAGCTGCCCGCTCGTGCCGTACATGCGCGCGAACGGCGCGCCGATGAACCGCACCACCGGGCGGCTGAGTAGCGCGCTCATCACCCAAACGCCGATCATCACGAGAGCGATGCCGATGCCTACCTTGGCGGCGGCGCCGCCGCTATTCCCGCGAATTGAGCTCGCCATGAACGCGACGCCAATGGCGGTGACCACGCCGCCGAGGATCGCCCGCACCCGCAGCGAGCGTTCCGGCAACGCGACGCCGTCGCGCATCGCGGCGACCGGCGGTATCCGCGAAGCGCGCAGCGCGGGAGCGGCCGCGGCCACCAGCGTCACGAGCACGCCGACGATGTATGCCGCGATGACGGTGTGGCCTTTCACGATCAGGGAACCGGCGGGCATCGACACGCCTACGGCGTCGAGCAAGCCGCGGACGCCGATCGCCACCAGCAAACCAACACCAAGACCGACGGTCGACGCGATGACACCGATGACGAACGACTCGCCAAGCACCGACGTCATCACCTGTTTGCGGCTCGCCCCGATCGCGCGCAGCAACGCCAGCTCCCTCGTGCGTTGCGCGACGAGCATCGTGAAGGTGTTGAGGATGATGAACAGCCCGACGAACAGGGCGACGCCCGCGAAGATCAGCAGGAAGACGTTGAAGAATCCGAGCGCCTTGTTGATGGAGTCGGACTGCTCCTTCTGCACCGCCTTCCCGGTGACGGCCTGATAGCCCGAGGGCAGCGCTTTGCCGATGCGGTCGGCCAGCGCCTGCTGCGAGACGCCCTTCACAGCTTGCACGTCGATCTGGTTGAAGAAGCCGGGTTTCCCGGTGACCTGCTGCGCGGTCTGCGGGTCGAAGACACTCAACACGGCGCCGGCCAGGTTGCTGCTGCCGCCGACGGTGACGATGCCGACGATGTTCGCCTTCATCGGCTCACCCTGCGTCTGCACGGTGACCGGGTCGCCGACGTGCAGCTTGTAGTTGTCGGCCGCGCTCTTGTCGACAGCGACCTGCCCGGGGCCGGTGGGTCCGTGGCCGGCGACGAACTCGAGTGTTCCGAAGTTGGACGGCGTCCATGACACGGCGAGGGTCGGCGGGCCGGCCGACTTCGGCTTGACCGCCTTGCCGTCGCTCGTCACGAGCAGGTCGTTACCCTCGATCGACCCGACCACGTCGGCGACGCCGTCGACCGATTTCACCTGCGTGACAAGGCTTTCCGGGACCAACTTGCGGTCGGTGTTGGAGCCGATGTCAGTCGTGGAGAAGTCCGATTGCGCTCGCACGACGACGCTGAGATTCTTGCTGGTGCGACCGACGAGGTCGTTGAACGTCGACTTCAAGGTGTCGGTGAAAACGAGCGTCCCGGCGAGGAAGCCGATGCCGATGACGACCGACAGGCCGGTCAGCAGCAGTCTGACCTTGTGCGCGAACAAGTTGCGCATCGTGGCGCGAAGCATTAGCCGACCTCTCCGACGGTCTCCAGCTTGGCCATCCGCTCGAACAGCACCGACTGCGTAGGCTCGTGCAACTCGTCGACGACCCGGCCGTCGGAAAGGAACACGACGTGGTCGGCGTGGGACGCGGCCGCCGGGTCGTGCGTGACCATGACGATGGTCTGGCCCATCTCGCGAACGGAACGCCGCAGCAGGCCGAGCACCTCGGCGCCTGAGCGCGAGTCGAGGTTGCCGGTCGGCTCGTCAGCGAAGATGATCGACGGTCTCGACGCGAGCGCGCGAGCGCAGGCGACCCGCTGTTGCTGCCCGCCGGAAAGCTCGGACGGCTTGTGATCCAGCCGGTCGCGCAGCCCGACGGTGTCGATCACCGTGTCGAGCCATTCCCGGTCTGGCTTGCGACCAGCGATGTCCATCGGCAGCGTGATGTTCTCCAGCGCGCTGAGCGTCGGGATCAGGTTGAACGACTGGAAGATGAAGCCGACCGACTCACGACGCAGCCGGGTGAGCGCCTTGTCGTCGAGCCGGTTGATCTCGATGTCGCCGATGAAGGCGCTGCCGGACGTGATCGAGTCAAGGCCCGCGAGGCAGTGCATCAGGGTCGACTTGCCCGAACCCGACGGGCCCATGATCGCGCTGAAGTGGCCGCGATCGAACCCGATCGACACCGAGTCCAGCGCGATCACCCGCGTCTCGCCCTCGCCGTACACCTTCGCCATTTCAACCGCGTGGGCGGCGGCGGTGGCGGTCCGCTCGGTGGGGACGGTGCTCATCGTCTGTCGACTCCTAGGTTCGGGCAGATCGGCGCGGCGCTGGGGCCGCCCCATCGTGAGTCGCGACCATATGGCCGCAGGGCTGTCACGGGATCAGGGTCAGCCCTGGAGTCTTCCCTGGCACAGCCCTGAGTTCCAACCGCTTTTGCGTCATCCACGCTACGAGAAAGGGCGCGCCCGCGATGCCCACGAACGCCACTAAAGCCGTGTGACAATAGTCAAGTTCGTTGCTGGCGCAACCGCCGTCAAGTTCGTTGCTGGCGCAACCGCCGTCAAGCTCGTTGCGGACGCAACGAGCGTCAAGGCGCTGCGTCCAGCTCGTCCGGCTCGTCGACCGGGGCGACCGCCTTTTCACCGACCGGCTGCGGGTACGCCGGCGGCGTACCGCCGAACTCCGGGCAGATGGCTTGATGCGCGCACCACTCGCAGAGCCGGCTCGGCCGGGCGGGGAAATCCTGCTTCGCCAGCCCGCGCTCGATCGCGTCCCACAGCGCGCGGACTTTTCGCTCGGCCGCTCGCAGGTCGGCCTCATCCGGCTGATAACGCAACACCTGACCGTCACCGAGATAAATTCAGCTGCAGCAAAGACGGAATCGTTCCGGTGACCCGCCACATCACCAGCGCGTAAAACTTCAGCTGAAAAAGCGACTTCTCCTCAAACAACTCCGACGGCGCATTGCCTGTCTTGTAATCGACGATCCGAATGCGACCGTCGGGCGCGACGTCGACGCGATCGACGAAGCCGCGCAACCGGATGCCGGCGCTGCCGCCGTCGAGCTGGGCTTCGACCAGCAGCTCGCGCTGCGCGGGTTCGATCCGGCGCGGGTCTTCGAGCGAGAAATAGGTCTCCAGCAGCCGGCGCGCGCTCGCCAGCCACTGCGCGAACGACTCGTCGTCTGGCGAGGGGAACAGCTCCGTGAGCTCGGGACGCTCGACGAGCAACTGCTGCCATTGGGGCTCGAGCGACTCCGCGGCGCGGTCGATCGTGCGGTCGGCCGCCGGCAGGTCGAACAAGCGCTCCAGGACCGCGTGCACGAGCGTGCCTCGCGTGGCGACCGAGCTCGGCGGCTCAGGCAGCCTGTCGATCACGCGGAACCGGTACAGCAACGGGCAGGACATGAAATCGCCGGCGCGCGACGGCGACAACGCCCACGGGCGAGCCGCCGGCTCCCCGGCGTTCTCGGCAATCGGCAGCGCGGTCATGACGGCAGCGTAGGGGAGCGGTCGGACACCGCGGGCCTGCCGCGCCGTGCCCTGTGCGCCATCGCGCCACGGCGGGCCGGTTGGGTAAAACTTCGGGCGACGGACGGCCGGTCGCCACGTCGCACAGCGGCGGCACCTGCCGGGCCCATAGCATCGAGGCGTGGCAGCCCAACAACGCCAAGCGAACTCGCGAGCCGGCTTTCCCGTAGGCCTGCGGCTCGGGTCGCTGTTCGGTGCTCCGATTTACGTCGCGCCGAGTTGGCTGATCTTCCTCGGCTGGGTGACCATCGCGTTCGCGCCGCTCGTGCAGGACAACGTCGCAGGCATCGGCTCGGCGCGTTTCGCGGTGTCTTTGGCGTTCGGGCTGTTCCTGGGCCTGTCGGTGCTCGCGCACGAGATCGGCCATTGCGCGCTCGCGCGGCTGTTCGACGTGCCGGTGCAGCGGGTCGTTTTGACCTGGCTGGCCGGTCATTCCGCGTTCGAGCGCGAACCTGGGACGCCACGGCGGATGGTGCTCGTCGCGGTCGCCGGCCCGGCGGTGAACCTCGCGCTCGCCGCGCTGGCCTGGTTCGGTTCCAAGGAGTTGGACCAAGGAACGGTCGGCTGGGTGCTGACCGCCGCGCTGGCTTGGACCAACGGGATCGTCGGCCTGTACAACCTGCTGCCCGGTCTGCCCCTCGACGGCGGCCAGGTGCTGCGCGCGACGGTGTGGGCGGTGACGAAGAACCCACGGGCCGGGATCGTCGGCGCCGCCTGGGCCGGGCGGGTGCTCGGCATCGCGACCGGCGTCTTCGGCCTGTACATCGCTTCGCGCAGCGGCGGCGCGGACCAAAGCAGCGGCATCTGGCTGATCCTCATCGCCGTGATGATGGTGGTGTCGTCGACCGCCGTGCTCCGCCAGCAGTCGGTGCGCGACCGGCTGCCGGACCTGTCCGCTCGACAGCTCACCCGCCCCGCGCTCTCCGTCGCCGCGGACCTCCCGGTCTCCGAGGCTGTCCGCCGCGCGGAGGAGGGCCGCGCGCGCGGGCTGATCGTCGTCGACGGTTACGGCAATCCGACCGGCGTGGTCAACGAGGCCGCGGTCGCCGCGACGCCGCTCGACCGGCGGCCGTGGGTGACGATCGGCACGCTGTCGCGCGGGGTGTCGCGAGCCGAGTTCCTGCCCGCGCAGCTGAGCGGCGAGGCGCTGATCAAGCAGCTGCAGGAGTCGCCGGCGTCCGAGTACGTCGTCGTGGAGCCCGACGGCCAGGTGCTCGGAGTGCTCGCCGCCACCGACGTCGCTGCCGCGCTCCAGCGCTAGAGCGCGCGCCGATACCCTTCGCCGCATGTCTGAACCCGCGCCGGCCGCGAGCGCGCCCCCGACGTCGTCCGAGCAAGCACCGGCGCTCAGACGCTCCCGCGGGCCGTTCGCGGCCGGCGAGCAGGTGCAGATCACCGACCCCAAGGGCCGTCGGCACACCGTCACGCTGCAACCAGGCAAGCAGTTCCACACTCACCAGGGCGCTCTCGAGCACGACGCCTTGATCGGATCGCCCGAGGGCGTCGTGGTGACCTCGACGGGCGGCACGCCGTACCTCGCATTCCGGCCGCTGCTGACCGACTTCGTGCTCTCAATGCCGCGGGGCGCGACTGTCGTGTACCCCAAGGACGCCGCGATGATCGTCGGGTACGCGGACATCTTCCCGGGCGCGAGCGTGATCGAGGCGGGCGCCGGATCGGGCGCGCTGAGTTGCTCGCTGCTGCGCGCGGTGGGCGCCGGTGGCGTCGTCCACTCTTACGAGCGGCGGGAAGATTTCGCCGCGATCGCGCGGCGAAACGTCGAGCGGTTCTTCGGCGCGGCGCCCGCGAACTGGCGGCTGACCTGCGGCGACCTGGTGGAGTCGTTGACCGCGCAGCCCCTCGACGCCCCGGCCGACCGCGCGGTGCTCGACATGCTGGCGCCGTGGGAGTGCCTCGACGCGGTCGCCAGGTCGCTGGTCCCTGGGGGCGTGTTGTGTTGCTACGTCGCGACGACCACGCAGCTGTCGCGCACGGTGGAGTCGCTGCGCGAGGACGGCCGGTTCGCCGAGCCGGCGCCGTGGGAGACCATGGTGCGCACTTGGCACGTCGAGGGTCTCGCGGTGCGTCCCGACCATCGGATGGTCGGCCACACCGGCTTCCTCGTGACGGCGCGCAGATTGGCTGACGGCGTGGTCGCCCCGCCACGCCGGCGTCGTCCGGCGCCTGGGGCTTACGCCAGCGAGTGACGACGCGCCGGCCGGCTACCCGGCGTCCGGGCCCTCGACCTCGACGCCGTCGCTGGCCCGCACCACGTGGATGCACAACCCGGGGCATTTGCGCGCCGACAGCGCGACCTCGTCGAAGGTGTCGGCCGGGACCTCGGCGCGCGCGCCGGTGTCGGTGAGCAGCTCGCCCGCGTCGTCCTTCACGTAGGCCAGGCCGTCGATGTCGAACTCGAAGACGTTGCTGGCCTCTTGCACGCACAGCCCGTCGCCAGTGCACAGACTCTGGTCGATCCAGACCTGGTAGCGCTCGTCCGGTGCCGCGGCCACGCAAGACTCCTCAAGATCGTTTCGTGCCCACTCCGACGCCGGCTCGAACTCACGGACAGTTGCCGCCGTCTGATACGTCAGGTCCGACCTTCTTCCGACGATAACAAGGTGTTGTTCACGCTGTTGAGGACGGTTCCGGCGGCCCCGCCGAGGATAGGCTCGACGCGAGAACGGCAAGGCATGGCAACTGCCTCGAATGCCTTGGAGCAGCAGGGAGGTGGCGCTGGTGGCAAGTCGTGACGAGAGCCGCGATGGCCGCGACAGCCAGATCAACGGCCCACGTGCGGGCGGCGTGGACGCCGCCGAGTTGCAGGCGCAGGTCGGCGTGCTCGAAGAGGAGATCTCCGCTCTTCGCCGCAAACTCGCCGAGTCGCCGCGCAGCGCGCGCGCTCTCGAGGAGCGGCTCGCCGACGCCCAGGCCACGCTCGCGGGCGTGACCGGCCAAAACGAGCGGCTGGTGGCCACGCTCAAAGAGGCCCGCGAACAGATCATCGCGCTGCGCGAGGAGGTCGACCGGCTGGCCCAGCCGCCGTCCGGGTACGGCGTTTTCCTCGAGCGGCACGACGACGACACCGTCGACATCTTCACCGGCGGCCGCAAGCTGCGGGTCACCGTGAGCCCGGCGGTCGACCTGGACTCGATGCGCAAAGGCCAAGAGGTCATGCTCAACGAGGCGCTCAACGTGGTGCGCGCGCTTTCGTTCGAGCGTCAGGGCGAAGTCGTCATGTTCAAAGAGGTCTTGGACGACGGGGAGCGCGCGCTCGTCATCGGGCACGCCGACGAGGAACGCGTCGTCATGCTGGCCGACTCGTTGACGAACGTCCCGCTGCGGGTCGGCGACTCGCTCCTGCTCGAGACCCGGTCGGGCTACGTCTACGAGCGAATCCCGAAGGCCGAAGTCGAAGAGCTGGTGCTCGAAGAGGTGCCCGACATCGACTACTCCGCGATCGGCGGCCTGGGCGCGCAGATCGAGCAGATCCGCGACGCCGTCGAGCTTCCTTACCTGCACGCCGACCTCTTCCGCGAGCACCAGCTGCGGCCGCCGAAAGGCGTGCTGCTCTACGGACCTCCCGGGTGCGGCAAGACGCTCATCGCGAAGGCGGTGGCGAACTCGCTCGCGAAGAAGGTGGCGGAGGTCACCGGGCGTCCCGAGGGCAAGAGCTACTTCTTGAACATCAAGGGCCCCGAGCTGTTGAACAAGTACGTCGGTGAGACCGAGCGGCACATCCGGCTGGTTTTCCAGCGGGCGCGTGAAAAGGCGAGCGAGGGCACGCCGGTCATCGTTTTCTTCGACGAGATGGACTCCATCTTCCGCACCCGCGGCTCGGGTGTGAGCTCGGACGTCGAGAACACGATCGTGCCGCAGCTGTTGAGCGAGATCGACGGCGTCGAGGGCTTGGAAAACGTCATCGTCATCGGCGCGTCGAACCGCGAGGACATGATCGACCCGGCGATCCTGCGGCCCGGCCGGCTCGACGTGAAAATCAAGATCGAGCGACCCGACGCCGAGGCCGCGCGCGACATCTTCAGCAAATACATCACGGTCGATTTGCCGCTGCATGGCGAAGACCTCAGCGAGCACGGCCGCTCGCGCGAGGCCACCGTGCAGGCGATGATCCAACGGGTCGTCGAACGGATGTACGACGAGAGCGAGGAAAACCGCTTCCTCGAGGTCACGTACGCCAACGGCGACAAAGAAGTCTTGTACTTCAAGGACTTCAACTCCGGCGCGATGATTCAAAACATCGTCGACCGCGCGAAGAAGATGGCGATCAAGGACTTTCTCGACACCGGCCACAAGGGGCTGCGCATGCAGCATCTGATGGCCGCGTGCGTCGACGAGTTCAAGGAGAACGAGGACCTGCCGAACACCACCAACCCCGACGACTGGGCGCGGATCTCCGGCAAGAAGGGCGAGCGGATCGTCTACATCCGCACGTTGGTGTCGGGCAAGCAAGGCACGGAGGCCGGGCGTTCGATCGACACGATCGCCAACACCGGCCAGTACCTGTAACTCAGTACCTGTGGCCGCGGAGCACCCGCGGAATAGGTCTGCGCAGGTTCGGTGCCGGCGGGATCATCCCCGGCCGGGACCGCCGGGACCACCGGGGCCATGGTGCGGTCCGTGTCCCGGTCCCGGATCACCCTTGCCCGGGCCGCCGTGACCAGGGCCGCCGGATCCGCCGCCCTGCCCAGGGCCGCCAGGCGCCGTCGGGTCAGTGCATCCGGCGTGCTCGGTTATCGTCGCGTCCGCTTGCTCACCGGGTGCTTTCCCGGGACGGGGTCGATCCTGGCAGGTGGGCGACGGCGACGGCGACGGCTGGGGCGCTTCGGTGGGTGACCACGACGGGGGCGCGCCGTGCCACCAGCCGACTCGTCCGACTGGCGAGGCAGTGGCTGGCGAGGCAGTGGCTGGCGAGGCAGTGGTTGGCGCGGCGGCGGTGGGTGGCGCCGGGGTGGGCGCCGCGGCGGTGGACGCCGGCGGTCGAATCGCCGCGGCGAGAACCGCGCCCGGCTGCGGTTGCGGCGAAGGGGTCTTCGCGGCCCGTTGAGCAGTCGCCTGGTGCGCGGCGTGCGTCGCCGCGTGCGTCGCGGCCTTGGCCGAGGCCTTCTTCGCCGACTTGCTCGGCGAGGGTTGCGGCGACCACGGTGGTTGGGAGGGCACCGGCCAATCGGTCGACACCACCACGGAACCGCCGGCCACCCGGCTCACTGGGTCGTGCGATGAGCCGCCCGCCAAGGTGACACCAAGCGCCGTGAGCGAGGCGACCCCGACGACGGTCGCGCCAGCCTTCGCGCCAAGAGCGCACGCGGTGGCGTTGAGCCGAAACGCCATCTTCGACCTCCCAGGACCCGACACGCTGGTCCGCGCGATTTGCGCGCGGACCGGTGATCGGTTCCCCAAACCGGCGACCCTCATGCCTCGCCGCACGAACCAACGCGAGACACCGCCTAACCGGGCAGTGACCCGCTGGGCAACGGAGGTATCGGCGGCAGCGGTAGCGAGGGCGCGGGCGGCTCGGTGTTCGGCGGCGGCGTGGCGGAGTCCGTGGGTGTCGGCGTGGCGGAGTCGGTGGGTGTCGGCGTGGCGGAGTCGGTGGGTGTCGGCGTGGCGGAGTCCGTGGGTGTCGGCGTGGCGGTGTCGGTCGGTGTCGGCGTGGCGGTGTCGGTCGGTGTCGGCGTCGTCTGCGCGGGCGTCGTCTGCGCGGGCGTCGTCTGCGCGGGCGTCGTCTGCGCGGGCGTCGTCTGGGCGGGCGTCGTCTGGGCGGGAGTCGTCGGCGCCGCCGAGGTGGACTTCGATGCCGTCGGCGTCGCCCGCGGTGTCGCGGTCAACGCCGGTCCGATGAACGGGATCTTGATCAGCGGGCGCTTCACGGACTTGGCGTTCTTTGTCGCGCTCGAGGACGGCCGGGCGCTGGCGGACGTGCTGGCTGGATGCGACGACGAACGCCCCGGGCTGCTGCGCGTCGACGCCGTGGCGCCAGCCACGGTGAGAGAGGGGATGGGCGCCGGCGACGGGTTGGCGAAGTCGAACTGGGGCAGCGCGTCGCCGTTGTAACTGGCGGCATGAGGTCCGTGCGCGAGCATCGTGGCGAGCAGCGCGAGAACGACCACACTCGCCGCGGTCGATGCGACCTTTGCGAGCACAGCGGGGCGCGTGTAGCGCCGCAGGCCACGGGCAGCGTGCGCGGGCGCGCCACGAGGGAGTCGCCGCCCGTCCGACGCCGGCTCTTGGGATTCGCTTGAGTTCTCGTCATCCATCGCGTGCCCCACTGGCCGCCCCGTTTCCCCCGGCGTAGAACGCTAGTGCGGACCCTAGTGCACGGCCGGAGGCTTGGGGAGTGGGCCGTTCAAGATCCCCGCGACGGCGAGCAGATAGCGACCGTCGGGCACGAACGAGATGTCCCCGTTCGCTAGCTCCCGCGCCAGCTCATCCACGGTCCACCACTCACCCCACGCCACCTCGTCGGCCTGGTGGGTGATCGGGCCGTCCCACGTCACCTCGAACGCGTGGTAGATCGCCTGCACCGTCGCGTCGCGCCATCGCGTGGTGAACAGCGGGCGCAACAAGACCCCGTGGATGCCAAGCTCCTCCGCGAGTTCTCGGACGGCGCCGGCGTTCGGGTCCTCCCCGGCAGCGAGGACGCCGCCGGCCCAGCAGTCGAACGCGCCGGGGTAGATGTCCTTCGTCTCGGTGCGCCGGTGGACGTAGATCCGGCCGGCCGAGTCGCGAACGAGGATCGCGGTCGCCCCGTGCAACAGGTTCTCCGCCCGAATCCGGCCCCGGGTCGCGACGCCGCACGGCCGTCCCTCGGCGTCCAAGACGGTGACGAGCTCGGCCGAGGCGCCGGTTGCAGACGTTGTCACCCATTGATTCTGGACCCGCGACCGGGCCCGCGCGGAGCCGGAGTGGCGCCGAAGACCGTACGCTGGGCGGGTGAGCGTGCGGCGGGTGATGGGGATCGAGACCGAGTACGGCATCTCGGTGCCCGGTCATCCGACCGCGAACGCGATGGCGGCCTCCTCGCAGATCGTCAACGCGTACGTGCCCGGGGCGCTGGCCCGCGAGCGGAGGGCGCGTTGGGACTTCGAGGAGGAGAACCCGCTACGCGACGCCCGCGGCTTCGACCTGACCCGCGAGGTCGCCGATCCGATGCAACTCACCGATGAAGACCTCGGGCTCGCGAACGTCATCCTCACCAATGGGGCCCGGCTGTACGTCGACCACGCGCACCCCGAGTACTCCACGCCAGAGGTGACCAACCCGCTCGACGGCGCGCGTTGGGACAAGGCCGGCGAGTTGGTGATGGCGGAGGCGGCGAGGCGGGCCGCTACGGTTCCGGGCGCCTGGCCCATCCAGCTGTACAAAAACAACACCGACAACAAAGGCGCCAGCTACGGCTGCCACGAGAATTACCTGACCGCACGCGCGACGCCGTTCTCCGAGATCGTGCGACATCTCACCCCGTTTTTCGTTACGCGGCAGGTGTTTTGCGGCGCCGGTCGGGTCGGAATCGGCGCCGACGGACGAGGCGACGGCTTTCAAATAAGTCAACGCGCCGACTTCTTCGAAGTCGAGGTCGGGCTTGAGACGACGTTGAAGCGGCCCATCATCAACACCCGCGACGAGCCGCATGCCGATCCCGAGAAGTACCGCCGGCTGCACGTCATCATCGGCGACGCCAACATGAGCGAGATCGCGACCTATCTGAAACTCGGCGTCACGGCGATCGTGCTCGCGATGATTGAGGACGGCTTTCTCTCCGTCGACCTGTCCATCGACGGTCCGGTCGGCGCGTTGAGGGCCGTCTCGCACGACCCCACGTTGTCGCACAAGGTGACGTTGCGCGATGGCCGCCGGCTGACGGCGTTGCAGGTTCAGCTTGAGTATTTGGAGCAGGCGCGAAAGTACGTCGAGGACAAGTTCGGCACAGACGTCGACGACATGACGTCGGACGTGCTCGACCGCTGGGAATCCGTGTTGGCCCGGCTGAGCGACGACCCCGCGCAACTCGCCAACGAGCTCGACTGGACGGCGAAGCTGAGTGTGCTCGAGGGCTACCGCGAACGGGAAAACCTCGCCTGGAACGCGCACAAGCTGCAACTCGTCGACTTGCAGTACCACGACGTTCGGCCCGACCGCGGCCTGTACAACCGGCTGGTCGCGCGCGGCTCGATGCAGACTCTGCTCACACCAAAGGCGGTCTCCGCCGCCACCGACGAGCCGCCGGAAGACACCAGGGCGTACTTCCGCGGGCGTTGCCTGGAGAAGTTCGGCGCCGACATCGCGGCGGCATCCTGGGATTCCGTCATCTTCGACCTGCCGGGACGCGAGTCGCTGCAGCGGGTGCCGACCCTCGAGCCACTGCGGGGCACCAAGGCCCACGTCGGCGAGTTGTTCGACCGCTGCGAGACGGCCAGCGATCTCGTCGCCGCCATCACCGGCTCCCGGCAATCGACTCAGCAGTCGCCGCCGCAGCCGGGATAACCGCCCTCACAGCTGCCCTTATAGCGGCCACGTCTCCCGACGAAGGCCGGCGTCCCAGAACATCCACTCGTATTTCGCAGTGATCAGCGCGTGCTCGCGCATCGCCGCCACTTGCGCTGGCCCGGCGGTCTCGCCCGCCCGGTCCACCGCCTCCAGGACATCCGCCACGGTCGCCGCGAACTCGTCGCCGCCATAGGTCTCGATCCAGCGGGCGAACAGTGGCTGTGGCGAGCTTCGGCTCAGCAGTGCGGCGCCCACCTCGGCGTAGATCCAGTAGCAGGGCAGCACGGCCGCCAGCGCCGCCGTGAACTCGCCCAGCGCGCAAACGCGTAGCAGGTACGACGTGTACGCGACGGTGGTCGGCGACGGCGGCTGCGCGAACGCAGCGGGGTAGGCGACCGAGAGTTCGCGCGCGAAGCCGGCGTGCAGCTGCTTCTCGACCTCGACGGCCCCTTGCGCGTGGGCCGCGAACATCGCCACGCTCGCGTCGTCCGACGCCTTCGCGGCGACCAGCGCAAGGGCGCGGGCGTAGTCGCGCAGGTAGAGGGCGTCCTGCCACACGTAATGCGCGAACGAGTCCATCGGCAGCGAGCCGTCGGTGAGTCCGGTGACGAACGGGTGGCGCAGGATCCGCGCGTGCACCGGCGCAATGACCGCCCACAGCTCGTCGCGAAACCGAACCATGCCGCTTCCTCCCGCCGTCCGCGGTGGTGGGGCCAGTGGTGCGCAGCGAGCCTACGGGCCGGGCCTCGACGCGGCGTGGGCCGGCGAGTGCGATCGACCCGCGGCGAGGACGCCGGCACGAAAACCGCCACGGCGGACCTAGCTCACCTGTGCGCGACGGCTGCCGAAGGTAATGTCGGCGGCAGCAGCGGCAAACAGCCACATCGCGGAGGGCACATGGCCGAGCAGGACACCGGCGGTCAGCAACGCGGGGCTCGTCGGCAAAACGAGGCCGACGAGACCGTTGACGAGCAGGCGCCGGGCAGCGACGTCCAGGAGCGGCGCGAGAAGTTGAACGACGACGTCGACGCGATCCTCGACGAGATTGACGACGTGTTGGAGGAGAACGCCGAGGAATTCGTGCGTTCGTACATCCAAAAGGGCGGCCAGTAGATCAGTTGCGGCGACGCGACCAGTAGGGTCGGGCGCGCTGGCAACCGCGGTCGGAATCGGCCGCGAGAGGGGAGCTTCGATGACGGGCGCGACCGACGGCTTCGGGCGGCTGCCCGGCGCGTTCCACCAGCCGGGCGTGCACTCGTTCACGGATTTCTTGTCGATGCACGCGCCTGAGTTGCTGCCCGGACGACGTGCGGCGGCGCTGCCGGGCGCGATCACGGGCCAAGGCGCGCCGCTCGACGTCCCGCACGGGACGACCATCGTCGCGGTCACCTTCAGCGGCGGCGTCGTCATGGCGGGCGACCGGCGCGCGACGATGGGCAACATCATCGCCCAACGCGACATCGAGAAGGTCTTCCAGGCGGACGAGCACTCGTGCGTCGGCATCGCGGGCACCGCAGGCATCGCCATCGAGCTGGTCCGGCTTTTCCAGGTCGAGCTCGAGCATTACGAGAAGCTGCAGGGCGCGACGCTTTCCCTTGAGGGCAAGGCGAACCGGCTCTCGATGATGATCCGCTCGAATCTGCCCATGGCGATGCAGGGCCTCGCGGTCGTCCCGCTCTACGCCGGTTACGACCTGCTGGTCACCGATCCCGCCAAGGCCGGCCGGATCTTCTCCTTCGACGTCACCGGCGGCCGGTACGAGGAGCACTCCTTCCACGCCGTCGGCTCCGGCTCGATGTTCGCCCGCGGGGCGTTGAAGAAGTTCTTCCGCGAGGACTTCACCCGCGACGACGCGATCCGCGCGTGCGTCGAGGCGCTGTACGACGCCGCCGACGACGACTCCGCGACCGGCGGCCCCGACCTGACCCGGCGCATCTTCCCGGTCGTCGTCAGCTGCTCCGTCGAAGGTTTCTCGCGCGTGCCGGAAGACGCTCTTGGCGAGGTCGTGGGCCGGGTCGTCGAGGACCGGATGAACCGACCCGGCGGACCCGCCGCCCGCCTCTAGCGAAGCCAGCCAGCCGATGCCGTCCAGCGAAGCCGTCGCGACCAGCCACAGGAGACCACGTCGATGAGCGCGCCGTTCTACGTCTCGCCCGAGCAGTTGATGAAGGACCGCGCCGATTACGCCCGCAAGGGCATCGCGCGCGGTCGCAGCAACGTGGTGCTGCAGTACGACGACGGCATCTTGTTCGTCGCAGAGAACACCTCGAAGGCGCTGCACAAGATCAGCGAGGTCTACGACCGGATCGCGTTCGCCGCTGTCGGCCGCTACAACGAGTTCGAGAACCTGCGGGTGGCCGGCGTCCGGCTCGCCGACCTCACCGGCTACACCTACGACCGGCGCGACGTCACCGGCCGGACCATCGCCAACGCCTACGCCCAAACGCTCGGCGCCATCTTCAGCGGCGCGGGGGAGAAGCCGTACGAGGTCGAGATCGTGGTCGCCGAGGTGGGCGAGACCGCCGACGGCGACACCATCTACCGGCTCACCTACGACGGCAGCGTCGGGGAGGAGCACGACTACGTCGGCATGGGCGGGCAGGCCGAGCACATCACCACGGTGTTGCGCGAGCGTTACCAGGAGGGCGCCTCGCTCGCTGCCGCGCTGCACCTCGCGGTCAGCGCGCTGTCGCAGCAGCCGGACGGCGACACCAGGGAGCTGACCGCCGACCAACTCGAGGTCGCCGCGCTCGACCGCACCCGTGGTCGCCGCGCGTTTCGCCGGTTCGTCGGACCGCAGCTGACCGCGCTGCTGGCGCAGGGCGCCGACCTCGGCTGAGCCGATCGCCCGTCACCGATTAGCCCGCTGGCTGCGGGCCGGTTAGCCCGTTCGGCGCCGTCCCGTTACGCCGTCCGCGCGATGATTCCCGGTGTTCTTTGGCGCGTCTGCCCTAGCCCGTCCCGTTTCGACGCCGCGCGTTCGCCGAACATCGCCCAAACAGCACCCAAGTTTCCGCCGCTCGGGCTCAAGTTCGCTGGCCCATTCGGCCGATTACTCCCCGTGACTGGGGAGGAACGAGATGGCTTCGTGGACCAACGACGCGCACATCCACGCGCTCATGCGCAAGTACCTTGCTGCCGTCGCCCGCTACGACGAGGCGGCCGAGAAGCGGTCGCCCGCGCCTGAACTGGACCGGCTGCGCGACGAGAAGCGGGAAGCGGCCCGCGACTACGAGGAAGCCCTCATCTCCCGCGGCTGGCAGATTCCAGGCCTCGCCATCGGTCCGCTCGCGCGCGCCGCGCGCTGGTAGCCGCCGACACCGCCGCGAGGCGCCCGGTGCGCACCGCCGCACTCGCATAGGCTGCCGGACATGGACCGGCGGATCTTCGGGTTGGAGAACGAGTACGGCGTCACGTGCACGTTCCACGGCCAGCGCCGGTTGTCGCCGGACGAGGTCGCGCGCTACCTCTTTCGCCGGGTGGTGTCGTGGGGCCGGTCCAGCAATGTCTTCTTGCGCAACGGTGCCCGCCTCTACCTCGATGTCGGAAGCCACCCCGAATACGCGACACCGGAGTGCGACAACGTCGTCGACCTGGTCGTTCACGACAAGGCCGGCGAGCGAACGCTCGAGGGATTGCTGGTCGACGCCGAACGCCGGTTGCGTGAAGAGGGCATCGCCGGCGACATCTACCTGTTCAAGAACAACACCGACTCCGCGGGCAACTCTTACGGCTGCCACGAGAACTACCTCGTGGGACGACAAGGTGAGTTCGGGCGGCTCGCCGACGTCCTGATCCCGTTTCTCGTCACCCGGCAAATCATCTGCGGCGCCGGGAAAGTGTTGGCCACGCCGCGGGGCGCCGTTTTTTGCGTGAGCCAGCGCGCGGAGCACATCTGGGAGGGCGTCTCGTCGGCGACGACCCGCTCGCGCCCCATCATCAACACCCGCGACGAGCCGCACGCGGACGCCGAGCGCTTCCGCAGGCTGCACGTGATTGTCGGGGACTCCAACATGTCCGAGACAACCACGTTGCTCAAAGCCGGGTCGACCGACCTCGTGCTGCGGATGATCGAGGCCGGCGTCGTCCTTCGCGACCTCACGTTGGAAAACCCGATCCGCGCGATCCGCGAGGTTAGCCACGACCCGACCGGACGACGCAAGGTGCGGCTCGCGAATGGTCGCGAGGCGAGCGCTCTCGAGGTGCAGCAGGAGTACCTCGACAAGGCGCTCGATTTCATCGACCGCCGCGGCGGCGACGCCACCACGGCGCGGGTGCTGGACCTGTGGCGCCGCACGGTCGAGGCGATCTCTACCGGCGACCTGTCGTTGGTCGACCGCGAGATCGACTGGGTCATCAAGCATCGGCTGATCGAGCGCTACCGCGCCAAGCACGGTCTCGCGCTCTCGTCGCCGCGGGTGGCGCAGATCGACCTCGCATATCACGACGTCAACCGCAACCGCGGCCTGTACTACCTGCTCGAACGGCGGGGCGAAGTGGAGCGAGTGGCGCGCGACCTCGACATCTTCGAGGCGAAGTCGGTGCCGCCGCAGACCACCCGCGCCCGGCTGCGGGGCGAGTTCATCAAGCGCGCGCAGGAGAAGCGGCGCGACTTCACCGTCGACTGGGTGCACCTCAAGCTGAACGACCAAGCCCAGCGCACCGTGTTATGCAAAGACCCGTTCCGCGCAGTCGACGACCGCGTCGAAAAGCTGATCGCGAGCATGTAGCGGCCGCTGCTCAGGTGCGCTCAGCGGCCTCTCAGGGGAAGCGGCTAATGTCGGGCGAGTCCCCGATGAATCCGAGGTCTCCAGTGCGCCTTCGCACTCCACGCCGCCGTACCGCGGCGACCACCGCGACGCTCGTCGCCGCCGCTCTCGCGTTGTCATCGCTGGCCGCGTGCGGGTCGTCCGGTTCGTCGTCCAAGAAGACCGCCAACGATGTGACGGTAAGCGGCGCGTTCGACAAGCAGCCCACGATCAGCGTCCCGAAAGGCAACCCGCCTGCGACGACCGACGTCAAGGTGATCAGCCGCGGGTCGGGGCCGGCGCTTCAGATGGGCGACCTCGCGGTGGTCGACGGGTACGGGCGCACCTGGGGCAGCACGACGCAGTTCGAGAACACCTACACGTCGGACGCCGTTCCTGACACCCTGCCGGTCGGCACCGGCCAAATCCAGCTGACCGGCCTCGACAAAGCGCTGCTCGGCGTGCCCGCCGGCAGCCGCGTGCTGGTGGTGCTTCCGCCCAAGGAAGGGTTCGGCCTCGTCGCCCAACTGCCGACCGGCGTCAAGAAGACCGACACCGCGGTGCTGGTCTTCGACGTGCTCGCCGGCTATCGCGGCAACGCGGGGCCGTCCGGTCAGCAGGTCAGTTCCGGAGGCGGCGCGCTGCCGACCGTGACGAGCAGCAGCCTGACCCAAAAGCCGACGCTGTCCATCCCGAAGACGGCCGCGCCCACGAAGATGTCGGTCACGACGCTCATCAAGGGCGACGGGCCCGCGGTCGCGAAGGGACAGGAGCTCGTCGTCCAGTACCTCGGCGAGATCTGGGCGTCTGGCAAGGAGTTCGACTCGTCGTGGCAGCGCGGCGCGCCCACCGCGTTCACGGTCGGCGCCGGACAGCTCATCAAGGCGTGGGATGAGGGGCTTATCGGTGTCCCGGTCGGCAGCCGGGTGTTGATCGTCGCGCCCCCGGACTCCGCGTATGGTGCGTCGGGACAGCCGAGCGCCGGCATCAGCGGCACCGACACCCTGGTGTTCGTGGTCGACGTTCTCGGCGCGTACAGCGCGTGAGAAACCAGCGCGCGAGAAGAAAGACAGCAGCGCCTCCGGCGCGGGAAGGAACGCACGTGACGCAGCGCGAGAAGCCCGAGGTCGACTTCCCCGAGGGCGAACCGCCAGCCGACCTGGTGATCGCCGACGAGATCGTCGGGGACGGCGCCGAGGCGACCGCTGGCCATACGGTGCTCGCGCACTACGTCGGCGTCGCGTTCTCCACCGGCGAGGAGTTCGACAGCTCGTGGAACCGCGGTGAGCCGCTCGCGTTCCCGCTCGGCGCCGGTCGGGTCATCAAGGGCTGGGACCAGGGCCTGCTCGGCATGCGCGTCGGCGGCCGCCGGCGGCTGACCATCCCGCCGCACCTCGGGTACGGCGACCGAGGCGCCGGGTCGGCGATCGCTCCTGGCGAGACGCTCATCTTCGTTGTCGATCTGGTCGACGTCGGATAGCGCGCCAGCCGCGCGCAGCTGTTAGACGCCGTTGCGCCCGATGAGGGCCGCCATCGTCTAGCAGCCGCCGGACGTCGGGTTTTCGAGCAGGGACGCCGCGTGGCGGCCGGCGCAGCCGGCGGCCAGGAAGTAGCCCAGGTCTTCGTCGAGTGAGCGACCCATGGTCGACAACCGCACCGGCGCCGAGCGAAGCGCGTCCAGCATTCCGGCGGCGCTGACCCGGACGATCCGATGCCGGTCGCCCAGCGTCGGCAGGTCAGCCTCGACCGCGCTCGCCAGCGGCTCGTCGAGCTCGGGCACAACGACGTCGGCGGCCGCCAAGGCGACCCGGCCGTAGGCCGTGCGGCTGTGGTGGCTGATGCCCTGATGTCGGGTGCGCGGGTCGGCGTCACTGACTCGCAGCGACGCGACCGCGCGCCCACCGAGCGCGACGACCGCGTTGACGGCCTCGCCGGCCGCGACGCCTGAGTACCCCCAGCGGGTGCCGGTGCCGAGGTTGCCCGGGCCCTGGGCCACGACCACCAGGTCGGCGCGGAGCACGTGTCGGGCGGCCAACAACCCGGTGTGCAAGGTGACCGCCTCGACGTCGCCGCCGAAGGCCTGGCCCACGGTCACCGTCGCGTGCAGCCACTCGGCGGCGCGCAGGGCGGCCACCGTGCGCGATAGCCAGAGCGGCAGCGCCCCGCCGTCCGACATCACGTAGACGACCCGCGCCGGCGGCCGCTCAAGGCGCGACCCGGCGACGACCGCTGGCAGCGCCGAGTGCAGATCGGCGATGACGACCGGCATGCCCTCGAGGGAGTCGGCGTCGGCCAGCAGCCCGTGGTGCGGCGACTCCTGCGCGTCGACGCCCTGCACGCTGACCTGCTGGGGGGTGTAACGCGCCTTCACGAGCCGGCCGAGCGCGGGCCCGTCGGGCGGCAGCCGGCCTGGCACCGCGACGACCATCGCGTGGCCGCCGGTGCCGAGCTCGAGTTCCAGCGCTGCGGTGTTGAGCAGCACCTCGTCGCCCACTTGCGGCGTGCCCACCAGCGGGGGATAGGCGAGCGCGCGGACGGCGCGCCCCTCGACGTCCGCCGTCAGCTCGACCGTGAGCTCTACGGCGCCGGGCCAAGCGTCGCCGATCACCGTCACGACGCCGCGCCGCCACCTGATCACGACCGCCGACGTTACTCGATCGTGGCGCGCGACTCGAAGCGACGAAATGCGTTAGCGTCCAACGCATGTCTGCCCGCAAGACCGAACGGTTGCTCAACCTGGTGATCTGCCTGCTGGCCACCAGGCGGTACCTGTCGGCGGAGCAGATCCGGCACACCGTCGCGGGTTACGAGGAGCTCGCCGACGAGGCGTTCAAGCGCAAGTTCGAACGCGACAAGGAAGACCTGCGCGACCTCGGCATCCCGCTCGAGACGGGTAGCGACAGCACCTTCGACGACGAGCCGGGCTATCGCATCCGCCGCGACGACTACAGCCTGCCCGACATCACCTTCGAGCCGGCCGAACTCGCGGTGCTCGGCGTCGCGGCTCGCACCTGGCAGCAGGCCAGCCTCGGGTCGGCGGCGTCCGGAGCGTTGCTGAAATTGCGCGCGGCGGGCGTCGACATCGACGACGCGGTGCCGGTCGCCATCGAGACGCGGGTGGCCACCAGCGAGCCGGCGTTCGAGTCAGTCCGCCAGGCCACCGCCGATCGGCGCGCCATCACCTTCGACTACCGCACACCGGGCGCGAAGCGGCACGTCGAACCGTGGGGGTTGGTGTCGTGGCACGGTCGCTGGTACCTGGTCGGGCACGACCGCGACCGCGGCGAGACGCGGGTTTTCCGGGTGAGCCGCATGGTGGGCGACGCGCGAGCAGTCGGACGACGGGGGGACGTCGAGGTGCCGGACGGCGTCGACGTCCGGAAGATCGTTTTGCAGATGGTCGAGGACCCGGTGCGGATCAGCGCGACGGTGCTGGTCCGGGAAGGCGCCGCGCAGGGCATGCGACGGCGGGCCTCGTCGGTGCGGCCGCACGGCGAGGGGTGGGACCGCCTTGAACTTCCGATCGCGCACGCTGAGCGACTCGCCGACGAGGCCATCGGCTTCGGGCCGGACGTCGTCATCGTCGAACCCGCGGAGGCGAGAGCCGCGGTGCTCACCCGGTTGCGCGTGCTGGCCGGGGCCGTCGATCGGACGGACGCGTGAGCGGCGCGACCGACCAGCTGCCGCGGCTGCTGTCGCTGGTCCCGTACCTGCTGACCCGGCCCGGCGCGAGGCTGTCGGACGTCGCGAAGACCTTCGGGGTCAGCCAGGAGCAGCTGTCGCGAGACCTCGAGCTGATCTACATGTGCGGGCTGCCGGGCTATTTCCCCGGCGACCTCATCGAGGTCGACATCACCGTCCTCGGGCCGGATCACCGTTAGCAACGCCGACCCGATCGCCAGGCCGCTGCGGCTGTCGCGTGACGAGGCGCTCGCCCTCATCGTCGGATTGCGGATGCTGGCCGATTTGCCCGGGCTGCAAGAGCGCGAGGCGGTCGACTCCGCGCTCGCCAAACTCGAGGACGCCGCCGAAGAGGCGGCGGTCGCCAGTTCCGCGGTGGCCGTGGAGATCGACCCGCCGAACCGGTCGCCCGACACGCTGGCGATCGTCGACCGCGCGCTGCGCGACCGCCGTCGACTGCACCTGACCTACTACGTGCCCGCGCGAGACGAGACGACTGAGCGCGACGTCGACCCGATGCGCATGAGCGTCGTCGCGGGGCGCAGCTACCTGGAGGGCTGGTGCCGCTCGGCCGAGGCTGTCCGGCTGTTCCGCCTCGACCGCATCACCTCGGTGGAGGTGCTAGACCTGCCGGCCGAACCCCCGCCGGAGGCGCAGCCGCGCGACCTCGACGCCGGCTTGTTCCAGCCCGGCCCGAACGACGTCGCGGTCGAATTGGCGGTCGGGCCGGCCGGCCGCTGGGTGCCCGAGTACTACCCGTGCGAGTCGGTCGAGGAGCTGCCCGACGGCGAGTTGCTGATCAGGCTGCGCACTCCTGAGACCCGTTGGGTGCGCCGGCTGGCCCTGCGCCTCGCGCCGACCGGCCGAGTCGTCGCGCCGCCCGAATTGGCGGCCGCGGTGGCGGCCGACGCGGCCGCCGCGCTCGACGCGTACGCGGCTCTCGACCTCGTCGACTAGCGCCGTCCTCGGTCGCGGATTGATCGACTGAGCCCGGCATCCCCACACGACGCCGTGCCGGATGGGCCATCCGGGCTACTCGAAAGGGGCCGCACGTGCCTTCAAGAGTTCTCCGCCCCCCGCCGATGGGTTTCTCGTCGCCGATATTTGGCGGCCCGTCATCGAGGTGATGACGCGGCGGAAGGAGTGGGCAATGACCACGATCAAGGCGACTTGCCCGACCTGCGGGGAAGTCGAACTCACGGCAGACGACCTGACGCTGATGGTCTGCAACCAGGCCCCGCTCTCGTACTACGCGTTCCGCTGCCCGCGTTGCGTCGAAGAGGTCCGCAAGCCCGCGGACGATCACATCATCTCGTTGCTGGTCTCCGGCGGCGTCCGCGCCACCAACTGGTCCGTGCCGGCCGAGGCGCTCGAGTCGCACAACGGCCCCTCGATCAGCTACGACGAGCTGCTCGACTTCGCGCTCGCGATGGAGCGCACCGAGTACCTGGCCGCTCTCGCGGAGCACGCCTTCCGTTCCTGACCGCCTCCTGAACTTCGCGGGCGGCCCATGTCCCGCTGATCATGCAAATAGGCGCAACCATCGCTTCCGCGGGTTGCGCCTATTTGCATGATCACGCACGGAGGGCCACCGAGGGGACGGGGCGGGGGCCGGGGCGGGGGCAGGGACGCGGCGGGGCGACGTGGTTACATGACCCGGTGAGCTTCTTCGGATGGGCGCTGGTCTTCATCGGCCTGGGCGTGCTCGCGCTGGTCGTCGTCGGGCTGCTGGGCCTGCGGCTTTGGCGCGCGGCCAAGAAACTGGGCCGGGAGGCCGCGCGGGCCGGCGACTCGCTCGCCCGGCTCGGCTCGGGCGCGTCGTCCAACCGTGACCTCGACCTCGGGTTCGACACCGAGTGATTCCGATCTGGTAACACCGCGGGCAACGTCGCGGACCGGGTCGCGCGGCGTAGCATGAGGTGTCGGCGTGACAGCCGACGAGCCCACCGTATGGAGACAACGCGATGCGTAACCCTGAGATCTGGATCGGCTTGATCATCCTCGGGTTCTTGCTGTTCGGCGCGAAGAAGATGCCAGACGCAGCCCGTGGCCTTGGCCGCTCGATGCGGATCTTCAAGTCCGAGATCAAGGGGATGCAGGACGACGAGACCGCCCATCAGGCGCAGCAGGGTCAGATCCCCGTCGGCTACCCGCAGCAGCCGTACCAGGCGCCTCAGGGTCAGCCGGGCTACCAGCAGCCGTACCAGCCGCCTCAGGGCCAGCCGGGCTACCAGCCGCAGCCCGGGCAGCCGGTTTACCAGCAGCCGGCGCAACCCGTCTACCAGCAGCAGCCGGCATATCAGCCGCCCGCGCCCGCACCGGTCGTCGACCCAGCGCAGGCCGAGCGCCGCGAGGCGCAGTAGTCGTCACCCCAACCCGGCAATCCCATGGCCCGAATGCGTCGTCCGGCTGACGGGCGGATGTCGCTTGGCGAGCACATCCGCGAGTTGCGTTCGAGGTGCTCAAGAGCGTTCTCGCGATCGTCGTGGCGAGCGGCGTCGCGTTCGCCTTCTTCAACCCGATCTGGCACTGCTGCGCCGGCCGTACTGTCAGGTGCACCAGAAGAACGCCATCGACACCGTGCACGGTTGCGGCACCCTCGTCTTCACGAACGTCTTCGACCCGATCGTCTGGCACTTCAAAGTCGCGTTCATCGCCGGCCTGATCGTCTCGTCGCCGGTCTGGCTGTATCAGCTGTGGGCGTTTGTGACCCCTGGCCTGCACAAGAAGGAGCGCCGGTACTCGCTGGCCTTCGTCGGCTCGGCGGTGCCGCTGTTCCTGGCCGGCGCGACGCTCGCGTACTTCGTGATGTCAAAGGGCCTGCAGGTGCTGCTGAACTTCGCGCCTGCAGGCACGACGAGCCTGATCTCGATCGACCACTACCTCGGTTATGCGATGGCGATGCTGCTCGTCTTCGGCGGCTCGTTCGTCATCCCGCTGCTGCTGGTGATGCTCAACCGGATGGACATCCTGAGCTACCAGCGGATGAAGAAGTCGCGGCGGATGGCGATCTTCCTTGCCTTCGTTTTCTCGGCGGTCGCGACGCCGTCCGGCGACCCGATCACGATGCTCGCATGGGCGTGCCACTGGTGATCCTCCTTGAGATCGCGACGCAGATCGCCCGCGTGCACGACGCCCGCAAGGCGAGGCGAAGCGTCACCCGACTTCTCGAACCTCTCGGACGACGAAGCCTCGCCCCTTGACCTCACGCCCGAGGACGCGCACATCGAGCTGAGGCGCACCCGGGGCGCGGTGGAAAGACACGTTCAGCCGAACCGCCCGGCGTGCCGTCAAGCTGAGACCGGGCGCACGAGTTCGCCGCGGCCGTTCCGCGCCGCGTGACCACGCGACCGGGGTGACCGCGTAGCGTGGAGGGGTGTCCAGCCCTGCGCAGCGGTATGCCGCAGCCAAAGCAAGGCGCACGGCGGGCGCCCTCACGTCGTTCGAGTCGCTCTACGACTTCGCGCTCGACCCGTTCCAGCTCGAGGCGTGCCGCGCGCTCGAAGAGGGGCACGGCGTGCTCGTCGCCGCGCCCACCGGCTCCGGCAAGACGCGTCGTCGGCGAGTTCGCGGTCCACCTGGCGCTCGCCGAGGGCCGCAAGTGCTTCTACACCACGCCGATCAAGGCGCTGTCGAACCAGAAGTACGCCGACCTGGTCAAGCGCTACGGCGCCGACACCGTCGGCCTGCTCACCGGCGACAACACGATCAACGGCGAGGCGCCGGTCGTCGTCATGACGACCGAGGTGCTGCGCAACATGCTCTACGCCGGATCGCCGACTCTCGTCGGGCCTCGGCTACGTCGTCATGGACGAGGTGCACTACCTCGCCGACCGGTTCCGTGGCGGCGGTCTGGGAAGAGGTCATCATCCACCTCCCCGACTCCGTGCGCGCTGGTGTCGCTGTCGGCGACCGTCAGCAACGCCGAGGAGTTCGCCGACTGGCTGGTCACCGTGCGCGGCGAGACGCGGGTGATCGTCGAGGAGCACCGTCCGGTGCCGCTGTGGCAGCACATGATGGTCGGCCAGCGGATGTACGACCTGTTCACCGTGCGCGACCACGAGCTTCAGCTCAACCCCGAGCTCAGCCGCGCGCACCGGCGACGAGGAGCGCCGGTCACCGCGGCGTCCAGCGCGCGCGGCGCGCCGCGCGGCCGGTCGCGAGCGACGTCCGCGCCGGCGTGACACGCCGAGCCGGGTCGACGTCATCGAGCGACTGGACGCCGAGGGGCTGCTGCCCGCGATCACCTTCATCTTCAGCCGCGCCGGCTGCGAGGGCGCGGTCTTGCAGTGCCTGCGGGCGAATCTTCGGCTCAACACGCCCGCAGAGGCCGACGAGGTCCTGCGCGTCGTCGAGGAGCGCACCGCCGATGATCCCCGACGAGGACCTCCACGTGCTCGGCTACCACGAATGGCTGGACGGCCTGCGCCGCGGCATCGCCGCGCACCACGCCGGCATGCTGCCGACCTTCAAGGAAGTCGTCGAGGAGCTGTTCGTCCGCGGGCTGGTGAAGGCGGTGTTCGCGACGGAGACGCTGGCGCTCGGCATCAACATGCCGGCCCGCACCGTCGTCCTCGAAAGGCTGGTCAAGTGGAACGGCGAGGCGCACGTCGACGTGACGCCGGGGGAGTACACCCAGCTGACCGGGCGGGCCGGCCGGCGCGGCATCGACGTCGAGGGCCACGCGGTTGTCATCTGGTCGCACGGCGTCGACCCGGCGGCGTCGCCGGTCTCGCGTCGACGCGGACGTATCCGCTGCGGTCGAGTTTTCGGCCGTCGTACAACATGGCGGTCAACCTCGTCGGGCAGGTCGGCCGTGACCGCGCGCGCGTGTTGCTCGAGTCGTCGTTCGCCCAGTTCCAAGCCGACCGAGCGGTCGTCGGCTTGGCCCGGCAGATCCAGAAGAACGAGGAGGCGCTTGAGGGTTATCGCGAGGCGATGACCTGCCACCTCGGCGACTTCGAGGAGTACGCGCGGCTGCGGCGAAGACTTCCGACGTCGAGGCGGGCGCGGCGCGCAACGCGGCGGCGCTTCGCCGGGCGGCCGCCGCGGCGTCGTTGGAGAAACTGAAGCCCGGCGACGTGATCCGCGTGCCGGCCGGACGGCGCGCCGGTTTGGCGATCGTCCTCGACCCCGGGCTGCAGTCGCGGCGACGAGGGCCGCGGCCGGTGGTGCTCACCGAGGAGCGGCAGGTCAAACGCCTGTCCCTGGTGGATTTCCCAAGCCCAGTCGAGGCGATCGAGCGATTGCGAATACCCAAGTCGTTCAACGCGCGTAACGCCCAAGACCGCCGCGACCTCGCGTCAACATTGCGCTCGCGCGGCCTCGACAGTCGCGACGTGCCCCGCGCGCGCGGCCGCGGAGGTCACTCCGACGAGGTGTCGGCCGAGATCGCCGAGCTGCGCGCGCAGCTTCGCGCCCACCCTTGCCACGGCTGCGCCGACCGCGAGCAGCACGCCCGTTGGGCCGAGCGCTACTGGCGGCTCAAGCGCGACACGGAGTCGCTGCAACAGACGCGTCGAGAACCGCACCAACTCCATCGCCCGGGTGTTCGACCGGGTGTGCGACCTCCTGCAACATCTGAGATATCTCGATGACGAGACAGTCACCGACGACGGACGACGGCTCGCCCGCATCTACGGCGAGCTGGACCTGCTGGCGGCCGAGTGTCTGCGGGCCGGCGTCTGGCGGAGTTTGTCGCCGGCCGAGCTCGCGGCGGCCGCCTCCGCGCTGGTGTTCGAGGCGCGCGAGCGCGAGCCGGCGCCAGTGCGGCTGCCGCGCGGAGTGGTGCCCGAGGTGCTCGACCGGATGAACTCCTTGTGGGAGCGGCTTTCCACCGCCGAGCACGAGCGTCGCCTCGACTTCCTTCGCGAGCCCGCGCCCGGGTTCGCGTGGGCCGCTTATCGCTGGGCGTCGGGCGCGAGCCTCGATTCGGTGCTCACCGACAACGCCTTGTCGGCAGGCGATTTCGTGCGCTGGGTGCGACAGTTGCTGGACCTGCTCGGGCAGCTCTCCCAAGCGGCCGACGACGAGGTGGCGGCCATCGCCGACAAGGCGTCGGACGCGCTGCGCCGCGGCGTGGTGGCCTACTCGTCGGTCGGCTGAGAGAGTTCGATCCCCAGCGCCTTCAGCAGCCGCTGCACCGGCGACCCGACTCCATGTCGCTGCACCAAGTCGAGCAACGCCTCGGGATCGCGAATCGCGGTCGGCAACTCGTCGTCGACGGCCGGCGTGTCGATGTCGACGCGGGTGGCGACGACGACGCGCGCGGCGTCGAGGTACTCGCGGGCCGCCCGCAGCTTGTTGCGCGTGCCGGCGGGAAATCCCGCGTCACTGTCGGAGTCGAGCGCCCTCAACAGCGCGTCGAGGTCGCCGAACCGCGACACCAGCGCCGCCGCCGTCTTCTCGCCGACTCCGGCGACGCCAGGCAGCCCGTCGCTGGGATCGCCGCGCAGCACGGCGAAATCGGCGTACGCCCGGCCCGGAATCGCGTACCGGGAAGACACTTTGGCCTCGTCCACGACCTCAGACTTGCCAACGCCGCGGGCAATGTAGACGACGCGCACCGGCTTGTCGTCACGCACGAGTTGGAACAGGTCGCGGTCGCCGGTGACGACGTCGACGGGGCCGTCGCAGCGGCGCGCCAGCGTGGCGATCACGTCGTCCGCCTCGAAACCGTCGACGCCAAGATGCGCGATGCCGATCGCGTCGAGCAACCGCTGGATGATCTCGACCTGCGGCACGAGCGCGCCCGGCACCGTCTCGCCCCCGCTCGGCGCCAGCCGATGCGCCTTGTACGACGGCAAGAGCGCCACCCGGAAGGCGGGCCTCCAGTCGGCGTCCATGCACGCGACGAGCCGGGCGGGGCGATGGCGCTCGACGAGCACACCGATGAAATCAAGCAAGCCGCGCACCGCGTTGACCGGCTTGCCGTCGGGGGAGGTGACCGATTCCGGCACGCCGTAGAAGGCGCGAAAGTAAAGCGACGGCGTGTCGAGCAACATCAGCGGGCCGGACGTCGAAGGCATGCCGGAAGCCTGGCACGAGATGGCGCCAGTCGCGCACTACATTGAGTCGCACCGCCGGAGACCCCGGCCAACCCGCCCGCCCAGCGGCCTCCGAATCCCGGGAGCAGCATGAACGTCGAACGCACGCTTCCCACCTCCGAAGCGCGTGAATTGCTCGATCTCGTCGGCGAATTCTGCCGCGACGAGCTCGGTCCGCGGGCCGCCGCCGCCGAGCGCGACGGCGCCTTTCCGCGCGACGTTTTCACGACCATCGGCGCCATGGGCTTGCTCGGTCTGCCCTATAACGAGGAGGACGGCGGCTCGGGGCTGCCCTACGAGGTTTTCCTGCAGGTGGTCGAGGAGCTAGCCCGCGGCTGGCTGACCGTCGGCCTGGGCGTCAGCGTGCACACGCTCTCCTGCTTTCCGCTCGCCCGCTACGGCAGCGTCCAACAACGGCGACGGTGGCTGCCGACGATGCTCGGCGGAACCCAGCTCGGCGCGTACTGCCTGTCCGAACCCGACTCCGGGTCGGACGCCGCCGCGCTGCGCACCCGGGCCGAGCCGAGCGGCGCCGACGGCGGTTATCGGCTCGACGGCACGAAGGCCTGGATCACCCACGGCGGCGTGGCCGACTTCTACACGGTGATGGCCCGCACGTCCGACGACGGCGCGCGCGGCATCAGCTGCTTCCAGCTTTTCTCCGACGCCGTCGGTCTGACGGCCGCCACACCCGAGCACAAGATGGGACTGCGCGCCTCGCCGACCGCGCAGCTGAGATTGGACGGCGTCGCGGCGGCCTCGGACCAGCTGATCGGCGAGCCGGGGCAGGGGTTTCCGATCGCGCTGGCGGCGCTCGACACCGGACGGCTGGGCATCGCGGCCTGCGCCATCGGGCTCGCGCAGGCCGCGCTCGACGTCGCGACAGAGTACGCCGGGCAGCGGCGCCAATTCGGCCGGCCGCTGCGGGACTTCGAGGGCCTGTCGTTCATGCTCGCCGACATGGCCACCGCGGTGGAGGCCGGCCGTGCGCTCTACCTCGCGGCCGCCCGCCGGCTAGACGCAGGACGGCCAATGACCAAGCAGGCGGCGATGGCGAAGCTGTTCTGCACCGATCTGGCGATGCGGGTCACCATCGACGCCGTGCAGGTGCTCGGCGGCTACGGCTACGTCGAGGACTATCCGGTCGAGCGGTACATGCGCGAGGCGAAGGCGCTGCAGATCGTCGAGGGCACCAACCAGGTCCAGCGCGTGGTCATCAGCCGCCAGCTTTATGGCCAAGCCTGATCAAAACGGGCTAAATCTCGCGAGAGAGTCTGACTCTCGAGGACGAAACCGGCGGTAATCGCGCCAGTGCTGTTGGCAATCGAGCCTATGTTGCGGCAAGGTAACGGTCGTTCGGTGATCGTCGGCCGGGCGCCGTTTTTTCACCCGTCACTCCCGATCAGGAGGGGTCGCCGACTCGTGTTGGAGCCCACCGCCACGCCGCGCACCGGACAGCTCCTGCGAGGTCCGCGCGTGTCGGGGTACTGGGCAGCGAGGTCGACGGCGCTCGGCATCGCCTTGGTCATCGCACTCGCGGGCCTTGTGATCGTCGCCAGTGGCGCCCGCGCCGACTCGAGCTCAAGCTTGGTCGCGATGGTCAACAGCGCGCGCGCCGCGCACGGCCTGCCCTCGCTCGCGGTCAGCTCCGATCTCGCCGCCGCCGCTCGGGCCCAGGCCGGCCGGATGGCGGCCTCCCGCACGCTCGCGCACACACCGAACTTGGGCGGCGCGGTGTGCTGCTGGTCGGCCCTCGGGGAGAACGTCGGCGAGGGACCGTCCGCCACGTCGATCGAGACCGCCTTCATGGGCTCGACGGAGCATCGGGCCAACATCTTGTCCGGCGCGTACACGCAGGTCGGCATCGGCGCGGTGGTCGACTCCGCCGGCACGCTGTGGGTCTCGGAGATCTTCCGCCGTCCGAGCGGCGCCGTGGCGCAGCCACCGGCGCCGGCGCCCCCCAAGCCGGTCGTGACGCACCCCGCGGCGCCTAAGCCCGCCCCCACCCAATACCGAGCGCCCGTCAAGCCGCCGGCCGCCACGCAGGCGACCGCGGCCACGACAGCGGCGCGCCCTCCGGCGGCCCCGCAGACCCGCGCCTCGCGCGACCTGGCCCGAGTCCCGCTCGAAGCGGCACAGCGATTGGCGAGGCAACTGGACGACGCCCCCGGCGTGCAGGGATTCGACCCGGTCACACGGCTGCTCGACTTCGTCGCGATTAACGCGACGCTCAAGTAGCGCCCGGCGGGCGAATCCGCTCCGCGGGCCGCAACCCAACATTCGGCAAACTTTCTCTGAATTTTCTGGGCGTCGGCGCACCCGCGCTGACCTGCGACGACGCGCGTTTGCGCACGTCAGGGCACGGTTGACAGGCGCGGGAGCGGAACCGATATGTTCCCGGGCGTCCACCGAGTTTTCCGGCCGAGGAGAACCCTTCGCGATCTTGAAGCCCTGAGTCATGGGCGGCTCGCGCGGCACCGCGCCGACGCCGCCTCGGTGCCAGGCCCAGGTGTGTATGGATTCGCGGACGACGCCGTTCCGGCTGGTAGGGGGTGCGACATCCGGGAGGGTTCGGGTGCCCAGTAGACAACGGTGGCGCTGCCGCAGCCGGCGGGAGCGCGATCGGTCCGAAGGGCGCCCGGCCCTTACCCCGTCGGCTCGACATCGCCGTCCGCGTCGCCTCGCCAGCTCGTCTGGCGAGCCCAGTCGCTGACCCCAAGACCGCAGCGGGAGCGGCAAGCCGACCCTTCACGTTGTACCGTGCGAGAAATCGACCATGCGTGGTTCGCGTGGCGTCGCGACGGTGAAGGAGTCGGCCTTGATGTGGCCCGCCAGCGGCACCGCGACGCTCAACCGCGACGAGCGCGTTCGTGAGAGCCGCGCGGCGCGCCTGCGTCGTCCGGCTTGGCGGTCCTTCCCAGGGCGTTCGGTTGGCCTAGGCGCGCTCGGCGGTGTCGCGCTGTACGCCGCGTTCCCGCCGATCGGCTGGTGGCCGATCGCGATCCCCGCCGTCGCCGCGATAACCCTGGCCTGCCGTGGCCGCGGTTGGCGCGGCGGGCTGCTGGTCGGACTGGCCGCCGGGCTCGCCGAGTTCGTGCCGCTCGTGTTCTGGCTGCACGTCGTCACGCCGCTGGCTTGGCTCGTGCTCGCGGTCGCGCAGTCGCTCTATCTGGCCGCCCTCGCCGCCGGCCTCGCGATCCTGGTCGGACGGCTGCCCGGCTGGCAGGTCTGGACCGCCTGCCTTTGGGTCGGCGAGGAGTTGATCCGCAGCCGTTGGCCGCTCGGCGGCTTCGGCTGGGGACGGCTGGCGTTCAGCCAGGCCGACACGCCGTTCACCGGCTACGCCGCCGTCGCCGGCGCGCCGCTCGTGACCTTCGCCGTGGCGTTGTGCGCCGGGTTGCTGGCCAGCGCGATCGTCGTCGTCGCGAGCGGCGTCCGCACCGCGCGCGGTGACGGGTGGTCGAGAGCCGCGACGTTCACGCTCGCGGCGCTCGCAATCCCGCTCGTCTCGAGCCTCATCCCGCGCCCATCTGACGGCCAGCCGATCCAGGTCGCCGCGGTGCAGGGCAACGTGCCGCAGCCAGGCAAGCACTTCTTGGGCCGGGCCGAGCAGGTGCTCGACAACCACCTCGCCGAGACCGCCAAACTCGTCGCAGACATCAAGAGCGGCGCGCTGCCGCAGCCTCAGATCGTGCTGTGGCCGGAGAACGCCTCCGACGTCGACCCGCTGCACGACCCCGGCGTCTTCGCCAAGATCCAGGCCGCCACCCAAGCGGTCAAAGCGCCGATCCTCGTAGGAGCGGTGTTCGACGCCGGTCCCGACCACGTCACGAACACCGGCATCGTTTGGAGCCCGACCAGCGGCCCTGGGCAGAGCTACACGAAGCGGCACCTGGTGCCGTTCGGCGAGTACATCCCGTGGCGCGGCTTCGTCTCGCACCTGACAAAGCTGACGTCGCTGGTGCCGCAGAACTTTCTGCCGGGGCACAGCCCCGGAGCGCTCGACATCGGGCCGACGCGCATCGCCGACGTGATGTGCTTCGAGGTCGCTTTCGACGACGCGGTGCGCTCCGGCGTCACGCACGGCGGGCGGATCATCGTGGTCCAAACCAACAACGCCACCTACATGGGCACCGCGGAGACAAAGCAGCAGCTGGCGATGTCACAGCTGCGCGCTGTTGAGCACGGGCGATCCGTGGTGGTCGCCTCAACCAGCGGAATCAGCGCGGTCATCGCGCCCGACGGGCACGTTGTCACCCGCACGGGCGAGCTGACTCCCGCCGTCATCGACCTGCCCGTCGTGGCGCGCTCGCACCTGACGATCGCCGACCACCTCGGCGCCACGCCGGAATGGGCCCTCGGCATACTCGGAGGGCTGGCGGTGATCGCCGCACTCGCCATCCCGCTCGTCGCCGGAGGATCCGCGCGGCGCCCGAAGGAGAGCTCGCCCGCTGATGACCGTTGACGCCCGAGCGCTGCCCGGCACGGCCGAACACGAGGACGACGAGGGAATCGGGCAGGTGCTGGTCATCGTCCCGACCTACCAGGAGCGCGACAACCTGCCGTTGATCGTCGATCGGGTGCGGGCGTCGGCGCCGGAGGCGCACATCCTGGTCGCCGACGACAACAGTCCCGACGGCACCGGCGCGCTCGCCGACGAGCTGGCCCGTGACGACGAACGCGTCCACGTGCTGCATCGCGAGCGCAAGCAGGGTCTCGGCGCCGCCTACATCGCCGGCTTCCGATGGGGCCTCGACCACGGTTACGGCACGTTGATCGAGATGGACGCCGACGGGTCGCATCAGCCCGAGGAGTTGCCGAGATTGCTCGCCGCGCTGCGCACGGCGGATGTGGCGCTCGGCTCGCGCTGGGTGCCCGGCGGCACCGTGCGCAACTGGCCGAAGTCGCGGGAGGCGCTCAGCCGCAGCGCGAACACCTACGCGCGGATCCTGCTAGGTATCCCGGTGCGCGACGCCACGGGCGGCTACCGGGCGTACCGCGCGCGCGTGCTGCAGTCGTTCGACCTGGAAGACGTGCGCTCGCAGGGCTACTGCTTTCAGATCGAGCTGACGTTGCGGGCGTTGCGCCGCGGGTTTCGCGTCGTCGAGGTGCCGATCGAGTTCGTCGAGCGCCAACTCGGCGCGAGCAAGATGAGCCGGGCGATCGTGCTCGAGGCGCTGTGGCGGGTGACCCTGTGGGGGGCGCAGAGCCGGTTGGGGTTGCTCGATCGCAAGCTCTAGGCCTCAACGCGACGGCGCGAAAGTCGAAAAAACCGAGCCACGCCGCCGGGGGAAAACAGGCGTGGCTCGGCGTCTTGGCGCAACCAACCGGCGGTTGACCGGCAGCTCACCGGCAGTTGACGTGCGGCGTTTGACGGTCCGGCCGGGGTCAGGCGGTCTTGCGTCGTCCGTGTTCGCGCAACACTTCGAGCCGCTCGGCGAGAATCGCCTCCAACTCGGGGATGCTGCGTCGTTCGAGCAGCATGTCCCAGTGGCTGCGAGTGGGCTTGGTGCGGCTCTCGGGCGGCGTGGCGCCGTCGTCGCGGACCGCGGCCGCGCCGCAGAAGCGGCACTCCCACGTCGTCGGCACGTCGGCCTCAGCCGAGAAAGGCACCGCGAACCGGTGCCCGTTCGGGCAGCTGAAACCCGCGACCTGCCGCTCGACAGGCTCGGTCGACTCGTCGTTCTCGTAGCTCACGGCGCCTAGCCGGCTACCTCGAAGCGCTCGTTCGGCCATCTTTGCCTCCACTCGCCAGGCTCACCTGCTCCAACGTGCGAGCCACCAGGAGGATTCCCGGCTCACACCACAGATGACGCCGCGCCCACCCCATTGGTTCGCTGTGCGCGCCGACTCGCAAGATCGCGCGCATCTAGCCAGTTCCCCCTGGGATGCAATCGAACCGCGCCGATTAGCCGCCGCGCCGGGCCGCCGAGCCGCCCCGCCGGGCCGCGCGGCGCTCAGAGCAGCCGCAGCGGATCCGGCTCGCGGCCCTGACGTGTCGTGTCGGCCCACGCGCGGACGTCCTCGACGACGTGCCGCCACCACACCTCGTAGGTCGCGCGCGTCACGTAACCGATGTGCGGGGTGAGCAGCGTGTTCGGCGCGCCGCGCAGCGGGTGCGCCTGCGGCAGCGGCTCCACGTCGTAGACGTCGAGCCCGGCGCCGGCGATGCGGCCCGCGCGCAGCGCTTCGACGAGCGCGTCCTCGTCGACCAACGGTCCACGGGAGGTGTTCACCAGGTAACCGGTCGGCTTCATCAAGCCCAGCTCGGCCGCCCCGATCACGCCGCGGGTGCGCTCGCTGAGCACCAGGTGCAGCGTGACGAAGTCCGACGACGTCAGCAACTCCTCCTTGCTCACCGCCCGCACCCCCACCTCGGCGGCGCGCTCGGACGTGAGATGCGCGCTCCAGGCGACCACCTCCATCCCGAAGGCGAGGCCGACCCGCGCCACCTGCTCACCGAGCTTGCCGAGGCCGATCACGCCCAGCCGCGCGCCCGCCAGCTCGACGCCGAGATCGCCGCGACCGCCGGGACCGCCGGGACGGCTCTGCCAGCCGCCGGCCCGCAGGTCGCGGTCCTCGGCGCAGATGCGGCGGGCCAAGGCGATGATCAGCCCCCAGGTCAGCTCGGCGGTGGAGGTCCGAAGACCGCCGGTGCCGCGCACCTCGATCCCGCGCTCCCGGCAGGCGTCGACGGCGATGGCCGCGTTGCGCATGCCGGTCGTGACGAGCAGCTTCAGGTTCGGCGCGGCGGCCAGCACGTCACGCGGCAACGGCGTCCGCTCGCGCATCGCCACCACCACGTCGGTGTCGGCGAGCGCAGAGCGCAACGCCGCGTCGTCCAGGTGTGTGGTCCGGACGTCGAGCACCGGTTCGAGGTCGGCGATGTCCCGCCACGGGCCCATGGTCCGGGCGACGTCCTGGTAATCGTCGAGCACGAGCACACGTAACGGCATGGGGAGAATCTTGCACCGCGCCGGATTCAGCGCTTCGGCCCGCCGACGGACGACGAACTCAGCCGGTGGCCACGATGGCCGCTCCAGCCGGGGCCTCGGCCGCGGGGAGCGCCCGCGTGGCGAGGAAGACGATCGATCCGGCGAGCGCCGCGATGATCAGCGAGTTGACGACGATGAGGCGGTCGCCGACGATCGCGCCGTAGCCGACCCATAGCAGGTTGCACGCGACGGCCAGCGCCCAGCGCGACCGGGAGACCCCCGCGGCGTCGCCGCGCCCTGAGTCCGCGACGAGCGCGAGCACCTGCGGCACCACGCCGGCGATGGTGGCGACGGACGCCGCGATGCCCAGCGTGGCCCGCCCGCCCGCGCACGCGCCGGCGATCACCACGAGGCCGAGCGCGAACCCGGGCAGCCAGCCGCGCGGCCCGATCCGGGCGCGGACCAGGTGGCCCGCCAACACCGCGGTCGCGCCGACAAGCCCGGCCACGCTCGCCAACACCTGCACGGTGCTGTGGCGGAAGACGCCGTACATGAGCCAGCCGATGCCGTAAAGCACGCTCATGAGGTTGGTCGAAAGCGCGAGCCCGGCGTGTCGGCGGCCGACCCACAGCCGCCACGCCTGCGGCCAGCTGGTGCTGACGCCGATTCCACCGGCGACCACGCCGCACGCGGTCGCCGGGGCGCCGACCGCGTGGTGATAGGACGTCGTCGCGATCGCGAGGGCAGCGGCGGCAAGCACGGTTATGCCATCGGCCGTCAGGCGCTTTGGCTAAGCGGTCGTGACCAAGCTCACCGCGGCCGGTTGGCAGAATGGAGACCATGCGCGGCGACGACGACATCATCGACTGGCGGTGCAAGGGCTTTCCCGCGGTCGACACGAGCGTCGCCCAGTTCGTCGCCGGCCGGCCGCCATTGTTCGACGCCGGCTTCAGCTGGCCGATCCTCGCGCTGCGCGAGTCGGCCATCGAGCACAACGTGCGGGTGCTGTCGTCGTGGTGCGGCGTGCACGGGATCTCCCTTGCCCCGCACGGAAAGACGACGATGGCCCCGGCGTTGTTCGACCGGCAGCTCGCGGCGGGAGCCTGGGCGATGACCGCCGCGACGCCGTGGCAGGTGCGCGCGTACCGGGCGTTCGGCGTGCGCCGGATTCTGCTGGCCAACGAGCTCGTCGACACCTCCGCCGTCGACTGGCTCGTTCGCGAGCTCGCCGACCCCGAGTTCGACTTCTACTGCTACGTCGACTCACCGGCTGGCGCGACGCTGCTCGGGGACGCCGCGCGAGACGCCCCAAGGGCGGTGCGGGTGGTCGTCGAACGCGGCCTGCCTGCGGGCCGCACCGGGGTCAGGTCGGACGACGCCGCACGCGACCTCGCGCGGCACGTGCGGCAGATCCCGTCGCTGTCGCTGGTCGGTGTCGCCGGCTACGAGGGGCCGCTCGGCCACGACCGCGACGAGGGCACGCTCGGAGCGGTGAGCTCCTACACCCGCGGGTTGGCGGAGTTGCTCGCCAGCCTTGACGCCGACGGGCTGCTCGACGCCGACGCCGCCGAGCTCGTGCTCAGTTGCGGCGGCAGCGGGCACGTCGACGTGGTGACCGAGGCGTTGCGTCGTCCGATCGAGGCTTCTCGACCGGTGCGCCGGGTGCTGCGCAGCGGCTCGTACATCACGCACGACGACGGCCTCTATGCGCAGACGTCCTCACTGGCGGGGGAGTTGCGCTCCGCGATCGAGGTGTGGTGCCAGGTGTTGTCACGACCCGAGCCTGGCCTCGCGCTGCTGGGCGCGGGGCCGCCGGGATGTGTCGTTCGACTCAGGACTGCCAGTGCCGTTGCTGCGCAGGGACGGATCGGGATCGCTGCGCGCACTCAGCGGTGCGGTGGTGAGACTCAACGACCAGCACGCGTTCTTGTCCGTCGCCGAGACGACGCCGCTGGAGGTCGGGGACCTGGTCTGCCTCGGCATCTCGCATCCATGCACCGCACTCGACCACTGGCGGTTGGCGCCGTTGCTCGACGACGATCGAAGGGTCGTCGATTGTGTGCGGCTGTACTTCTGAACCCGAGACTTCGGAAAACGAGGAACGCTGATGCCCGACCGTCCCACGCTGCCGGACGAGCTCACCTCCACGGGCGTGGTCGCGATCGCGCGCGCGTCGTCGACGCGGCGCATCGTGGCCGCGGTCGAAACCGTGGTCCGGGCGGGCGTCACCTGCGTCGAGCTGACGATGACGACGCCAGGGGCGGTCGACGCCATCGCCGCGCTGGCGTCGTCGCTCGGCGACACGGCGTGCGTCGGGGCCGGCACCGTGTTGACGACGCAACAAGCGCGGGAGTGCATCGAGGCGGGCGCGAAGTTCATCGTCGCGCCGAGCGCGGTGCCCGACGTCGTCGAATTCGCTTCCGCGCAAGGGATTCCGGTGCTCCCCGGTGCTCTGACGCCGTCTGAGATCGTGACCGCGTGGCTCGCCGGCGCCGCGGCGGTGAAGGTGTTCCCGGCGTCGGCGGTCGGGCCGCGGTACGTGCGCGACGTGCGCGCGCCACTGCCCGACATCCCGCTGCATTCCGACCGGCGGCGTGGCGATCGACGACGTGCCGGAGTACCTCGCGGCCGGCGCGATCGCGGTCGGTCTCGGCGGCCCGCTCTTCGGCGACGCCTTGAGCGACGCCGCGGACGGTGACCTCGACGCGCTGTCCGCCCGGGCGAGGCGGCTGCTCGACGTCGTCCGGGTCGCGCGCGAGGGCCAGCCGGTATGACGGCCGAGCTGGTCACGCTCGGCGAGACGATGGGCGTGCTCGCCGCCGACGAGATCGGGCCGCTGCGCAACGGCCACCGGATGGTGCTGGGCGTCGCGGGCGCCGAGAGCAACGTCGCCATCGGCGTCTCCCGGCTCGGCCGGCCGGCGACCTGGATCGGCCGGGTCGGCGGCGACCCGGTCGGCCGCCTGGTGTTGCGCGAATTGCGCGCCGAGGGCGTCGACGTGTCGCATGCCGTCACCGATCGCGACGCCGCGAACGGGCTCATGGTGAAGGTCCGCCGCACGACCGCCACCGCCGAGGTGATCTACGCGCGTCGCGACAGCGCCGGTTCGCGACTGCGCCCCGACGACCTGCCGGCCGACGTCATCGCGTCGGCGCGCGTGCTGCACGTCACCGGCGTCACGCCCGCGCTCGGCGAAACCGCGCGCGCCGCCGTCTTCCGCGCCGTAGAGATAGCGCGGGCGAGCCGCGTGCCGGTCAGCTTCGACGTCAACCATCGCGCCAGATTGTGGTCGGACGACGAGGCGGCGGCGGTGCTCGGCGACCTGCTCAAGCAATGCGACATCGTCTTCGCGTCGGAGCACGAGGCTGCGCTGATCGTGGGTGATTGTGATGCGGCCGACGCCGCGACGCGACTCGCGGAGGTGGGACCACGGCACGCGATCATCAAGCGTGGGGAGCGCGGCTACCTCGCCCGGGTCGACGGCGAGCAGTTCAGCGGGCCTGCCGTGACCGTCCCGGTCGTCGACCCGGTCGGCGCGGGCGACGCGTTCGTGGCCGGATACCTTGCATCCTGGCTGGACGGCGCCGCGCCCGCGCTGGCGTTGGAGACCGCCAACCTGGTCGGCGCGTTCGCGGTGGCGGCGCCGGGTGACTGGGAAGGGCTGCCCACCCGCGAGGAGCTCGCGGCGTTCGTGCGCCGCACGGACGCCGTCACCCGTTAGCGAAAGGAGACCGGTCATGTCGTTGCGACGCCTTCAGGTCGAGGGGGCGCCCGCGCCAGGTGGGGCGTACTCACAAGCCGTCGAGGCGAACGGCTTCTTGTACACCGCCGGGTTCGGGCCGATCGACCCGCAGACGGGGGCGATCGTCGGCGACGACGTCGGCGAGCAGACCCGGCAGGTGATGCGGAACCTCGGCGCCGTGCTCGCGACGGCCGGCCTCGGGTTCGACGACGTCGTCAAAGCGACGGTGCACCTCGCCGACGTCGCGCGCGACTTCGCGGGCTTCAACGCCGTGTACAGCGAGTTCTTCACAAACGGTTTCCCAGTCCGGACGACGGTCGGCTCCGCCCTCCCGCGCATCCTGGTCGAGATAGACGTCGTCGCCGCGCTGCGTCAATGACGCCAGCCGCGACGGCCGTGGACTCCGCGGTTTACGCGTTCGTCGACGACTTCCTCGACGAAGGCCCATCTGAGGTCGCCAACCGCCTTGCCAGCCAAGGTTTCTCGGCGGTGGCGCTCGCCGCGGTGTACCACGCGGCGCGCGACCTGCTGCCGCACAACCCACGACGGGTGGTGGCGCACCGAAGGGAAGCGACGCACTACTTCCCGCCCGCGGAGTCGCTTTATCGCGGCGAGTTGCGACCGCTGGCCGCCGCCCGGCCCGCGCTGCCGGAGGTCGCCGCTGGCGTCGAGGCGGCCGGCCTGTCGTGGCACGCGTGGACGGTGTACCTGCACAACGGCCGGCTCGCCGCCGAGCGGCCCGATCTCGCGGTCACCAACGCGTTCGGCGACGTCTACGAGACCGACCTTTGCCCGTCGTCCGCCGAGGTCGCCGACTACGCGGTGGCGTTGACGGCTGACGTGGCGCGGCTCGGGCCCGGGCTGATCCTGGCCGAGTCGTTGCACCACGCGGGGTTCTCGCACGGGGCGCATCACGAGCGCGCGTTCGTGCCGGTGTCTGCGTCCGCCGATTTCCTGCTGTCACTGTGCTTTTGCGCTGCGTGCGGCTCGCGCGCAGGCGTGGGCGCCGAGATCGACGTCGACGCGTTGGCCGCAAGGGTGCGCGGCGTCGTCCGCGACGAGCTTCGCGACCCGACGCCGTCGCCGCAGGGCCCCGACCGAGCGGAGTTGGCGCGGCGCTGTGGCCCCGAGCTGCTCGACTACCTCGCCGTGCGCGAGTCGTCGGTGACCGCGCTCGTCGCGCGATGCGCATCGGCCGCCCGCCAGCACGGCACTCGGTTCGGCTTCATCGACCAGACCGGCGCGTTGAAGGGTTACGCGACCGGTGAGCCGTCCGGCGCCTCCAGTTGCGACGACGCCTGGCGACTCGGCGTCGCTCCGCGGGCGATGGCGAGGGAGGTCGACGCATATGTCGCCTTGGCGTACGCGAAGAGTTCGCAGCGGGTGGCGCTCGATGTCACGGCGTACGCGAACGCGCTCGGCTCGACGCCGCAGCGCTGCGTGCTGCGGCACGGTCGGCCGGACCTCGTCGCCGAGGGAGACCTCCGGGAAAAGGTGGCTGCCGCAAGGGAAAACGGCGCGGCGGCAATCGACTTTTATCACTACGGATTGATGCCGCTTCGCGGACTGGACGCCGCCGCCGCGGCGATCGGGAGCTGACGTGTTCGACGTGGTGCTGCGCGGCGGGTCGGTGGTCGACGGCGACGGCTCGCAACCTCGGCCAGCCGACGTCGGCGTCGCCGGCGACTCGATCACGGCGGTCGTTCAGCCGGGCGGGCTCGACGCCGCCGACACCCGTGAGCGGGTCGATTGCCAGGGCCGGTTCGTCTTCCCGGGGTTCATCGACGCCCATGTCCATGGCGACGCGCTCGTCTTCGAGCCGGCCGTGCAGCTGGCCGCGCTGGCGCAAGGCGTCACGACGTTCGTCGTCGGGCAGGACGGTTTGTCGTTCGCGCCGTCGTCGCCGCCGACCGCGAGCTACGTCGGCGACTATTTCGCCGCCGTGAACGGGCGGTGGGACCGTGGCGACACGCCAAGCACGATCGGCGAGTTGCTGACGGCCTACGACCGCGCCACGACCTTGAACGTCGCCGCGGTCACGCCGCACGGGAACCTGCGGTTCGAGGTGCTCGGAGCCGCCGACGTCGCCGCCGACGACGCGGCGCTGGCGTCGATGCGCGAAATCCTCGAGCGGTCGCTGGCCGACGGCGCGGTCGGCATGTCAACCGGGCTCGACTACGTGCCGGGCAGGTTCGCCGACGCCCGCGAGCTGGCCGCGCTCTGCGAGGTGGTCGCGGCCGCGGGCGGGGTGTACGTCACGCATATGCGAGGCTACGAGAGCGCGGCCCCCCACGGCATGGCGGAGGTTCGTGAAATCGCCGAGCGCAGCGGCGCTCTGGCGCACGTCAGCCACTACCACGGCCCGGCGGCCCTCTTGGGTGACCTGGTCGACCGCATGCGCGCCGACGGCATCGACGTCACGTTCGACAGCTATCCCTACGTCGTCGGCTCTTCCATCCTCGCGATGGCCGCGCTGCCGGCCTCGATCCAAGAGGGCGGTCCCGAGGCGACGCTGAACCGACTGGCGGACAGCGGGCGTCGCGCTGAGCTCGCTCGCGATTGGTTCCCGACGAAGAACGACGACTTCGGCCGCATCCGGCTCTCGCACGTCGCGGCGCCCGCGTTCGGCTGGGCCGAGGGCATGCCGCTCACTGCCGCGGCGGAGCGGGCGGCGATGCCGGTCGGCGAGTTCGTCTGCGAGTTGCTGGTCGCCGCGCGCTTGGACGTCGGCGCGGTCTTCCGCCACCCGCCCACGAATTCGGACGACGAGGTGCGCGCGCTGCTTCGACACGAGGCGCAACTCGTCGGCTCCGACGGGATCTTTCTCGGTGGTGCGCCGCATCCGCGCGGCTGGGGGACGTTCGCGCGCTGCCTGGGCACGCACACCCGCGACCAGCGGGACTGGACGTGGGGTGACGCGGCCGCACATCTCGCTGGACGCGCCGCGCGCCGGTTCGGCTTTGCCGCACGGGGTTTCGTGCGCGAGGGGTTCGCGGCGGACCTCGTCGTCCTCGACCCGCAGACCGTCACCGACAACGCGACGTACGACGATCCGCGACGGCCGGCGTCCGGTGTTGAACGCGTGTACGTCAATGGAGTGCTGGCCTTCGCCGGCGGCGAGGTCGTCGCCGGCGGCTGCGGTCGCGCGCTGCGCCGCTAGTTCGACAGCGCCCGTGAGCGAGCTCAGTTCTTGTTGCGCTCGTAGTACCGCGCGACGCGGGTGCGGTTGCCGCACACCGTCGATGAGCACCACCGCCGCCGCGGATGCGTCTGTGAGAAAAGCAGATCGCAGTCAGGCGCCTCGCAGCGGCGCGTCTTGGCGGCGAGTTCGCTCGCGAGGTACTCGGCGGCCGACTCGGCGAGCGCGGCCAGGAGCGCGGCGCCGCCGTCCGCGTCGCGGATCACCTCGAGATATCCACCGGCGCCGTCCCAGCGCAGCACGGGGTGGCTGGGCGCGCCGCGCAAGGCGGCGTTGACCGCGTCGAGCGCGGGTTGCGGCGGCGGCACGCCGTCGACGACGGCGTCAAGCGCGATCCCGACGTGCTCGCGCAACCCGACCACCGCCAGCCGCACCGGCTCGGTGACCTGGGCGTGGGGCACCCGGTCGGACTCCATCGCCAGCCACTGCTGGAGCCCGAGGCTCGTGCCGAACTGGTCGGTCGGGGCGTCGACACCGCGGGCGCGCAGCGGCCGGGTGTTGACGAAGTCGAGGGGGAGCGGCTCGCCGACAAGCGGCGCCAAGATCCTCGCAGGCACGGGTCTAACGCTAACATCCCGCCGCCATGCATTAGCAAGGAAACGCTCACGCCGACGAGAGCAGCTTCACGCCCTGGAATTTGTTCAGAGCGCGGCCGACCCGCCGATTAGTGCAGACGAGTGACAGGGAGGTCCGAGTGGTGACCGTGCCGGTGCCGGCGGCGACGCCCGAGATGGCCGCGAGCATCGCTGCGGTCTTCGCGAACAGCAAGGCGATGATGCTGCTGGTCGACGATCAACAGCGGCTGGTCGCCGTCAATGACGCGATGGCGCACGCGTTGCCGGGCGCCGACGTCGCAAGCCTGGTCGGTGAGGACGTCGCGCTCCTGGTGGCGGCCCGGCACGTTCCGGAGTTCCGCCAGGCGTTGCGCGACGCGGCCCGAGGGACAGCGTCGACCCAGGAGCACACCCTCGCGTCCGCCAGCCCCACCGGCGCCCGCGGCGTCGCCTGGTCGATCACCAGGGTCAGCGAGTCGCCATGCCTGATCGCCTGCGTCGGCGTTGACATCACCGCCGCCCGTGAAGAGGTGGAGAACCTGCGGTCCCGCGCCGCCACCGACGAGCTCACCGGTCTTGCCAACCGCGCCGGGTTGCTCGAGCATCTCGAGACGATGGACGGCACCGGCGCGTCCGTGGTTTTTTGCGACCTCAACGGGTTCAAGTCCGTGAACGATCGGCTGGGTCACGCGGCCGGCGACGCCGTCCTCGTGCAGACCGCCCGCAGGTTGCGGCGCACCGTCCGCGGTGAGGACTTCGTGGCGCGACTCGGCGGCGACGAGTTCGTGATCGTGGTGCCGCCGTCGCCCGACGCGGACTTCGAAGGACTCGCCCGGCGGCTTTTGCGCGCCATCGAGCAACCGATGATCCTTCCCGGCGGCGTGGCCGCGACGATCGGCATGTCCATCGGCGAGGCGATCCTCACGCCGGGCGTCGAACCCGCGCAGGTGCTCACCAGGGCGGACGCCGAGATGTACAAGATGAAGTCGCGCAAGCCGACACGGACCAGCGCCGACGCCTGAGCGATTCGCCGCCACGGCCCTGCCAAATCGGCAACAGGCCGCGCACCGTTGGCATAGTTGACCGCGTGACGACCGGCGAGCAGCTGCTGTCGGCCTGGAAGCCAGGCGGCGGTACGCGGCCGTGATGCTGTCGCTCTCCCCCTGGCGTCGCGCTCCACTGCTGCTGTGGCGGCGACGGTCGGTCGCCGTGGTTTTGGCGGTCGCGGCGGCTGTTCTCGCCGCCGCCGCGGCGTCCGGCCCGTTGTTTGTCTCGGCCGCCACCGACGCGACGCTGGCCAGCCAGTTGGCACACGGCTGCCAGCAAGGCGTCGGTCTCACCTCGACATCGGCGGACACGTTCCACGGTTCGAACAGCGGCCCCGACCCGCTCGCGCAGCAGATGTTCGACCTTCACACGAGCCTGCGGACGCAGGTCGTCGGCACACCCGCGCACCTTCTCCCGCCGGTGCGCCAGCTGTACGCGTTGCACCTGGCGGTCACCCGACCCGGCGTCGGCGGCCCGGCGGCTGCCGCCTATGTCACGGTGATGGCGAAGGACGGCGCGCTCGACAACGTGCAGGTCCTGTCCGGCTCGAAGGCCGGGGGGGTGAAGTCCGGAGTGTGGTTGGCCGACACGTCGGCCGCCGCCGCCGGCGTCAAGGCCGGCGACATGATCTCGATCACCGGCGACGTCGCCGGCCTGGAGCCGGTGCGGCTGCCCGTCGCCGGCACCTACCGCGATTTGCAGCAGACCGTCGCCGGGCCGTTTTGGTGTGACGACCTCGGTGTGATCTACGCGACCGGAAACGCGCCGCGCTTCCCGTTGATGCTGGTCGACGCCGGAACCGCCGGCCAGCTCGGCGCGGCATTGCACCTCGATCTGACCGACAAGACCAGCTGGGGCGTCGACGGGGCCGGACTCGACGTCGACGAGGCGACCGCGCTCGACCGCCACCTCGACGACGTCGCCAACACGCTGCCGCAGGCGATGTCCGACGCTCGCCTCGCCGCCTTTCAAAAGGCGTTCCCCGGCACGTCGATGGACGAGCTGATCGCGTACGGCGGTCGTGAGCTGACCGCCACCAAATTCGACCTGGCCACCAAGCGCGCGCGGTTCGTCTCCGACGTGCTGCCGTCGACGATCCTGCCGATCACCGTCGCGGCCATCGCGGTGGCGCTCCTGCTCGTGGGCGGCTCGGCGAGCTTCTGGTTCGAACGCCGGCGGCGCGAGATCGACGTTCTCCTCGCGCATGGCGTCTCGCCGTCCGCGCTTGGCCTGAAGGCCGTTCTTGAGTCGGCCGCTCCCGTCGTCATCGGCGCGGTGGGCGGCTACTTCCTCGGGAACCTCCTCGTCGGCACGCTGGGGCCGAGCCATGTCGTCTCCGCCCGGGCGACGCGGCAGGCGATCGTCGTCACCGGCGTCGCGACAGTTGTCGGCGCGACCTGTCTGGCCGTCGTGGCGACGATGCGCTGCTCGGCGCGCGAGCAGATGTCCGCGCCACACCGGTCGTGGCTGCGCAAACTTCCGTGGGACGTCGTCATCCCTGGCGCCGCTGCCGGCGTCGTCGCCACCGCCGCGTCCAACGGCGCGTTGGCCACCAACACCGAGGGCGGCGCGGTGGCGCGCATCGACCCCGTCGTCCTTGTCGTGCCGCTGCTCGGATTCCTTGCCGCGACGGCGTTGTGCGCTCGACTCGTCGTCGCGATGCTGCGGCGGGTGCGGTCGCGCGGCGACCGGTTGCCGAACGTCGGCTGGCTCGCCTGGCGACGGATCACCGGGATGCCGGGGGCCTGCGCGCTGCTGGTGGGAGCGGTCGGGCTGCCCACGGCGGTCGGCGTCTACGGCGCCGCCGTCAACGCGTCCGTTCATCGCACGCTCGACGACCAAAACCACTTGCTGATCGGCGCCGACGTGGTCATCGATCTCGCCGGCCCGGCGAAGACGCCGCCGGCACTCCAAGGCAAAGCTTCGCTGGTGCTCCGCCGCGACCACCCCACCTTGAACGACACGCTCGTCAGCGTCGTCGGCGTCACACCTGAAGACTTCGCGCACAACGTGTTCTGGGACGACGCGATCCCCGGCCCGTCCGTGCCCGATCTCGTCCGGCGACTGACAGACGAGGGTCCGGGAAAGCCGTTGCGCGCCGTCTTCTCCGGCGCCGCGCCGGCGCGGTCGACGTTGCGGTTCGTCGAGGGGAATGCCGACGTCGACGTGCCGATCGACGTCATCGCCACACCGGAGCTGCTGCCGGGCGCGCAGGCCGGCTACCCCGTTATGTACGTGAACTTGGCTGCGCTGCAACGATTCGGGACGCATGGGACGTACGAGTTCTGGATCCGCGGCGATGCCGATCGCGCGGAGGCGGCGCTCAACACGGCCGGCGTCGCCCACGGCCACGTCGGCGTCGCCGACAATGTCACGGACGGTTCGTACGTGCAGCCCGTCTCGTACACATTCTCGTTCTTGACGGCGCTCGTGACGTTGGCCGCCGCCGTGGCCGCGGGCGCGTTGCTGCTGTATCTCGACGCCCGGGCGCGCAGTCGTCGGCTCGCGTTGGTGCTGACCAGGCGGATGGGGTTGAGCACGGCCGCCCACCTCGGATCGATCGTCATCGAACTCGCGGTCACCATGATGGTCGGCATCGCGGTGGGCGTGGCGCTCGCGGTGATCGCGACCGTGGCGCTGCGAGCGCGGTTCAACGTCGACCCGGGAATCCCGCCGTCCACCGTGCTGGCGTGGCCGTTGGCGGCGGTTGTCATCGACGCGCTTGTGGCTCTCGTCGTGCTGGTCGTCGCGTCGTTCGCCGCGCATTTCGGCAGCGAGCGCGCCAAGCCCGCCGAGGTGCTCCGTGACGCTTGAGCTGCCTTTGACGGACGTGCCGGCGACCCTCGAGTTGACCGACGTGGTTCGCACGTACTCCGGCGCGACCGGCGGAGTACGCGCGCTCGACGGCGTCAGCGCGCGCTTCGAGGCCGGGTTGCTCACGGTGGTCGCGGGGCCGTCGGGCAGCGGGAAATCGACCCTGCTGCGGGTGGCGGCGCTACTTGACAAGCCGCAAGAGGGCTTGGTCGGGTTCAACGGTCGAGACGTGACGCTGGCGAGCGCGCGGCGGCGCCGCGGTTTGCGGCGCAAGCACATCGGCTACATGTTCCAGCAGCCGGCCGACAACCTGCTCGACTACCTTGACGCACGCGAGCATGTGCGCCTCGGTGACGAACTTCGCTTGAAAACCGGCGCCGACGAGAAGGCGGCTGCGCTGGACACGCTGGAGTTCCTCGGCTTGGCCGACCGGGTCACCCACCGTCCGGCGCAGCTTTCGGGCGGTGAGCAGCAGCGACTGGCGTTCGCGTTCGCCGTCGCGGGAGGGCCGCACTTGCTGGTGGCCGACGAGCCGACCGCCGCGCTCGACCACGTCGCCGGGGCGCGCGTGTTGTTGGCGTTGGTGGCCCTGGCGCGACGCGGTCTCACGGTGGTCGCGAGCTCGCACGACCCGGCGGTCATCGAGGCGGCCGACCGCGTCGTCCGCATCGCGCACGGACGGGTGGACAGCGCATGACCGAGTCCGTCTTGACGACGCAGCTGCGCATCGCCGGCGGCAACCGCACCTTCGTGCGAGGCGACGAGCGGGTGCGCGCCTTGCGCGACGTCGACCTCGACCTGCGCGGCGGCGAGTTCGTGGCGTTGCGCGGCCCGTCGGGGTCAGGCAAGTCGACGTTGCTCCTCGTGCTCGCCGGCTGGGAGCGGCTCGACACGGGCGTGGCGGCGGTGGTCGACGAGCGGGGCTCCCGCGCGCCGACCGACCTCGACTGGTCACGCATGGGAATCGTCCCGCAGTCGCTGGGACTGATGACCGACCTCACCGCGCAGGAGAACGTCATGCTGCCGGCTCGGTTGACGAAGCGGCCCACCAATCCCGACGCCGCCGGTGGCTATCCACGCGTGGTGATGAACAATCTCGATATTGAGAAACTGAAGAACTCGATGTCGGGGGAGTTGTCGCTTGGGGAGCAGCAGCGGGTAGCCGTGGCGCGAGCCATCGTGCTCCGGCAGCCAATCGTGCTCGCTGACGAGCCCTCCACTCACCAAGACGCCGACCACGGCGCCGCGGTGTTCGCCGCCTTGCGGTCGGCCGCCGAGCAAGGCGCGATCGTGATCGTCGCGACGCACGACCCGGCCGTGCTCGACTACACCGATCGGATACTCACGATGTCAGACGGCGAACTGCGCGAGGGCTGACGACGATCAGCCGCGATAGCCCGCGAGGTTCAAGAACTCCTGACGTGTCAAGGGATCTGACCGCACCGCACCCAACAATGCCGACGTCACGGTGCTGGCCCCGTGCGCCTCGACGCCGCGCAAGGTCATGCAGCTGTGCTCCGCGTCGATGACGACGCCGACGCCGTTGGGTGACAGGTGCGTGTCGAGCCATCGCGCCACTTGCGTCGTCAGCCGCTCCTGCACCTGCGGACGTCGGGCGAAAAGCTCGACGACACGGGCCAGCTTCGACAAGCCGAGGATCCGCCCGCCCGGCAGGTAGCCGACGGCGGCCACACCGGTGAACGGCAGCATGTGGTGCTCGCACACCGAGGTGAACGGGATTCGCCGAGCGACCACCAGCTCGTCGTAGTTCTCGTCGTTCGGGAAAGTCGTGAGGGTGAAGTCGCGCGGCGTCAGCAGCTCCGCGAACGCGCGGACCATCCGGCCGGGGGTGTCGGCGATCGTCCGGTCGTCCAGATCGAGGCCGAGCGCGTCGAGCAGGTCGCGCGCGCCGAGCTCCGCCCTTGCCAGGTCGACGCGTGGCCGCGCCACGACGTGGAGATCGGGACGACGCGGCGAGTCGAGATGGACGAGCGTCGCGACGTTGTCGGGCTTCTCGACGGTCATCGCGATCAAGCCTTCTCGCTCACCGGCTGGGCGGCGTCGGTGAGCGCGGTCACGTTCTTCTTGCCCGGGAAGACGTCGATCTCGCTGTGTCGCCACACCGGGTGGTCGGCCGCGGTCTCGACGTTGAAGCCGTAGTCGTAGACGAGCGAGCCCCCGATGGTGGCGCCGAAGCTCACCAGCAACGCGACGACCACCGACCAGACGACGATGACGACCGGCGCGTGCGCGTCGTCCGGGTAGGCGAGGCCGCGGGCCGCGAGGTCGCCGAGCGCGAGGGCCGTGACCGTGAGCATCGTGATCGCGTGGGCGTTGACCGTGCGCCGCGCCTGGGTGCCCGGCTCGCTCGACCGGCGCCAGTCGGCCCAGCCGGTGAGCGCCGCCAGCACTGACGCGCCGGCGGCGCCGAGCAGGAGCCACAGCCCGACGACGTAGAGCTGGCGGGCGGCCACCGGGTAAGGCGACCGCAGCGCAAGGGAGAGGACGTCGAACACCGCGACGAACAGGTACGCGGCAACCGGGATGTCGGTGAGTGGCGGGTGCAGGGGCTTGCCGGCGAGCCCGCGCCAACCGCGGTTGCGCCGGCCCGCCAAGGTCAACGACGGCGCAAAGCTGAAGTGCCTCATGTTCGCTCCCTCTTCGCCGCCGGCCCCGATGAGAAGCTGGGCTTGACGTCTCGGTCCGGCGAGGCGAATCTAAAAGTAGTGACCCCTAGTTTTAGACACCGAGGGCGAGAGCTGTCAATGACGTCAGGCGAGCGGCGCGGGCGGTTCGACGTGGCGATCGAGGCGCTCGCGTCCGTGAGCGAGCCGACCCGGCGGCGCGTCTTCGACCATTTGCGCGGCGCTGGCGAGCCAGCCACCCGAGACCAGGTCGCCGCCGCGCTCGGCCTCGGCCGGCCGATCACCGCCTTCCACCTCGACGCGTTGGCCAAGTCCGGCCTCGTGGAGGTCGACTACGCGCGGCCGCCGGGACGTCGTGGCCCGGGCGCGGGCCGACCGGCGAAGCGCTATCGGGTCACGGCGAGGGAGATCGCGGCGAGCCTGCCCGCTCGTCGTTACGACCTCGCGGGCCGCATCCTCGCCGCCGGGGTGCGCGACGCGTCGCGCGAACGTGGCGGCGACGCCCGGGCCGCCACGTTCGCAGCCGCCGAGACCACCGGCCGACAACTCGGCGAGGAGCACCGGGACGAGCACGGCGAGCTCCCGTCGGCCGGCGAGATCGAGCGCGTGCGCGCGGTGCTCGCCGGGCTCGGCTACGAGCCGGTCGAGGAACCCGGCGCGGAAACGGCGGCTGAGCCGGGGGAACGGCGGGGCCCGGCGGTCCGGTTGCGCAACTGCCCGTTCCACGCGGTCGTCGAGGTCGAACCCGACCTGGTCTGCCAATTGAACCTGCACCTGCTGAGCGGGCTGCTCGACGGGATGTCGGTGCACCACCTCGAACCGCGGTTCGCGCCGACGCCGGGTGAGTGCTGCGTTCGCATCGCCACCAGGGAGCCCGGTTTGCTGTGATACCGGCCCGGTGAGACAACGGAGGTGACGAACCGGCGCCGCAGGCGCGTCGGCGTCTTGTGAGGCAGGTGACGACTTCGATGAATCGTCGAACCCTGAATTCGGCCCGCTCGCTCGCCGCGCTCGTCGTGTTCTCGCTGGCACTCGCCGGTTGCAGCAGCAGCAGCAGCAAGCACAACAACACAACGGCGCCGAACACACTGGCACCGAGCACGCTGGCGAGTCAGTCGCCTTCCGCGCCGTCCGTGCCGTCTTCGGGCGCGTCGGGTTCTGGCGGCGTGGCGTCCGCGGCCCGCGCCCAGATCAAGAGCAACTGGGAGAAGTTCTTCAGCGGCGCCACCAGAGCGCAGGAGAAGGTCGGCCTGCTGCAAAACGGCGACCAGTTCCAGCAGGCGATCCAGGCGCAGGCGAATTCACCGCTCGCCAAGTCGGCGGGCGCCTCGGTGACGTCCGTGGTGGTGAACGGATCGCGGGCGAGCGTCAACTACGACGTGACCCTGGGCGGTCAGGCGGCGCTCAGCGGCCAACGCGGCGAGGCCGTTCTCGAGAGCGGAACGTGGAAGGTCAGCGACGCGAGCTTCTGCCAGCTGCTCGCACTTGAGAGCGGCGGCTCGACGTCCGGACTGCCCCAGGCGTGCGGCGCCGCGGCCGCCAGCAGCCCGGCCACCTGACGCGTCGGCGACCGGTCGTTGAGCACTCTCGGCACGCCAACGTCGGCGACCGTTCCGCCCGCCACCCGCAAGGGCACCGGGCTCGCGCTCGCGGCGCTGTGCACGCTGCTGTTCTTGACCTTCCTCGACAACACCGTCGTCAGTGTCGCGCTCGGTGACGTGCAATCGTCACTAGGCGCCGGCGTGCAGTCGCTGCAGTGGGTCGTCAACGGTTACGCGCTCGTCTTCGCGAGCGTCATGCTCGCGGCCGGCGCGATCGGGGACGAATTCGGTCACCGCAAGGTGATGCTCGCGGGCGCAGGAGTGTTTTGCGCCGGCTCGATCATCTGCGCGGTGGCGCCCTCCAGTGCCGTCCTGATCGGCGGACGCGCGGTCATGGGTCTCGGCGCGGCCGGGTCTGAGCCGGGCACCCTGTCGATGCTGCGCCACTTGTACCCCGACGCCCGGCGGCGAGCGCGCGCAATCGGGGTGTGGGCGGCGGTCTCTGGTTTGGCGCTCGCCCTCGGTCCGGTGATCGGCGGCGTGCTCGTCGGCTTGGGCAGCTGGCGCTGGATCTTCTGGTTCAACCTCATCCTCGGCGCGGGCGCGCTCGTCGTCGGCGCGGCGCTGCTGCCGGAGACGAGCAACCCGCAGGCGCACCGAGTCGACGCCGCCGGCGCGCTGCTCGGCGCCAGCACGCTGGCGTTGTTCGTGTTCGCCGTGATCAACGGTGAGACCGACGGGTTCGCGAGCGCGAGCGTGCTGACGCTGTTCGCGTGTTCGGCCGCCGCATGCGCCGCGTTTGTGTGGTGGCAGTTGCGTGCGCGACATCCGCTGCTTGAGCTTGACTACCTGAAGAACCGCGCGGCCACGACGTCGAACATCGTCGCGTTCGCCGCGTACTTCGGCACGTTCGGCATCTTCTTCTTCTCGGCGCTGTATCTGCGCGTGGTCGTGGGCTTCAGCGGTTACCGGATCGCCGCCCAGTTCCTGCCCATGATGGTGCTGATCATCGTGGCGGCGCTGCTCTCCGGCCGCTGGACCGCGCGGATCGGTCCGCGCGTCCCGGTGGTGACCGGCTGCCTGCTCTTCGGCGCAGGGCTGTTGCTCACGGACCAATACCTCGGCAAGCACCCGGCGTATCTCCCGTTGGCCATCTCGCTCGGGATCGCGGGCGCGGGCGTCGGCGTGACCGTCGTTCCAACCACATTCGCCGCTACGAGCGCGGTGCGCCCGGAGCGCGTCGGGATGGCGAGCTCGACCGTCAACACCAGCCGCGAGGTCGGCGCGGTGCTTGGAACAGCGGTGCTCGGCGCGATCGTGAACGCCCAGCTCACCGGGCACCTGACCGACCAACTGCGCAAACTCGGCGTGCCGGCGAGCTTTCAAGGCATCGTCATCGACGCCGTCGAGCACGGCGGGTTGCCGAGCGGCAGCCAGACGTCGGCGGCGGTGCAGCAGTACGGCTCGCTCGTCAACAAGGTGATCGACGCGGCGTACAACGCGTTCTACGCGGGCCTGCACGCCGCGCTGCTCATGTCGGCGGTTGTCGTGCTGTGCGCGGCGCTGGTCGCCGCGGTTGGATTGGCGAGGTCGACCAGCACGTCGCCGCGGACGTCGACGTCCGAACGCAGCTAGGCCCCGGCCAGGCCGGCGGGTTCGTCAGCAGGCGTGCCCGCGATCTGCCGGCGGGTCTCCTCGGAGCTGAGCCGGCTTCGCAACGCGAGCACGTAGACGAGCGCGGTAAGCGCAAGGACGACGAGAAACGCCCAGCCGAAGCCGATGTTGTTCTGTTGCCCGTGCGCCTTGTCGTCGGAACTGTAGATGCCCTGCCACGAGATGAGCGCGAGCCCGCCGTACCAGACGAATATCCACCAGCCGTGGCGGAACTGCATGACCCTCCACAGCTCGCGCCGCGTCGCGAGTTGGATCGCCAGCAGCACGAGGCCGATGCCGACGGTGATGAACAGCTTCCAGTCGACGTCCCAACCGGCCCAGTAGATCATCAGGTTCGCCGCGTAGAAGGCGAGGAACGGAATCACGTGGCCGCCGGGCAACCGGAACGGGCGCTCCTGATTCGGCAACTGACGACGCATGGCGACGAGCACCAGCGAGCCGGAGCCGAACGACAGCACGGTCGCCGACGTGACGAAGCCAACCAGCTTGCTCCAGCTCGGGAACGGCAAGAAGACGATCAGCCCGACGACGAAGGCGAGGAACACGCTCGAGCCAGGGCACGCCGCGACGGCTCGTGGCGGCGAGGCTGCGCGGCGCGTTGTCGTTTCGGCCCATCGCGTACGACAACCGCGCGGTGACCGTCGGTGTAGATCAGCCCGGTGTCGGCGGGGGAGACCACGGCGTCGATGAGCAGGATCGTCGACAGCCAGGCGAGCCCGATCAGCGACGCGATAGCCGCGAGCGGTCCCGCGTCGTTCGTGAAGGACAGCGTCGCCCAGCCATGCGACCTGGCGAGGTCGGCCGGCCGGACGGCGGCGATGTAGGCGATCTGGAGCAGCACGTAGATGACCGCGGTGATGAGGATGGAGCCGACGACCGCGAGCGGGATGTTGCGGCGCGGGTTGTCGCTCTCGCCGCCCAAGCTCGACGCCCTGCCGGAACCCGAGGAAGGAGAACACGATTCCGGCCACCACGACGGCGTGGAACATGCCCTGCAGGCCACTGGGCGCGAACCCGTATTTGCTGAAGTTCTGGGTGTGGAAGGTGGTGAAGAGGAACGCGAAGATCGTCATCAAGATGATGGCGAGCTTCCACCACACCACGACGTTGTTGATCCGCGCGAACCATCGGATGCCGACAAGGTTGATGAGGGAGAACAAGAACATGCCGGCGACGGCGGCCCCGTATCCCTGCGGCCAGCTCGAGCACGCCCCGATTTGGTGAACAGCGAGGGCGCGTAGCTGCTCGCGTACTGGATCGCGCCCTCGACCTCGATCGGCGCGACGACGGCGGCGGCCAGCCAGGTGACCCAGCCCATCGTGAAGCTCGCGAACGATCCGAACGAGTAGTGCGGGAAGCGCACCGACGCCGCCGGAGACGGGGAACATCGCGCCAAGCTCGGCGTAGCACCAGGCCGATCAGCATGACCATGATCGAGCCGAGCAGCCAGGCGAAAATCGCGATGGGCCCGGCGATGTGGGTGGCGTTGAACGCGCCGAACAGCCAGCCCGAGCCGATGATCGAGCCGACGCCCGCGAACAGCAGGCCAACGGGCCCGACGTGTCGGCGCAGGCCGCTCGTCGCGTCATCGGCCGCGTACTCGACGCGTAACCCTGAATCAGTGTCGAACTGGAACCGCCATGGCTCACGCACCTCCTCGCGCTGGGCGTTGATCCCCACGTGAGGCGTCGTTGAACCGGTCGACGGCGGTGACGCTGATCAGCGCAGCGAGATCGTCACGCCGTCGCCGCGTGCCGCGACGAGCTCCCCGATGACCGGGAAGCCGGGAATCTCGCCCGCGACGAGCAGCCCGCCCGACGTCTGCGCGTCGGCGAGCAACAGCACGTCGTCCTCGCTCATGTCGGCGAATTCGGTGGACGACGTGACCCACGCGAGATTGCGGCGGGTGCCTCCGCTGACGTACCCGTCGCGGACGGCGGCACGAGCCGCGGCGAGCACGGGACCGCGCCGACATCGATGACGGCGGTGACCCCGCTCGCCCGCGCCATCTTGTGCAGATGCCCGAGCAGCCCGAAGCCGGTGACGTCGGTGGCGGCCGCGATTCCAGCATTGACGGCGGCGCGGGCGGCGTCGCGGTTCAGCGTCGTCATGGTGTCGACCGCCTCGGGAAACACCTCGCCGGTGGCCTTGTGCCGCGAGTTGAGCACACCGATCCCGAGCGGTTTCGTGAGGGTGAGGGGAAGGCTGGGCTTCGCGGCGTCATTGCGCAAAAGCGTCGCCGGGTTGGCGATTCCGGTGACGGCCATGCCGTACTTCGGCTCCGGGTCGTCGACGCTGTGCCCGCCCGCCAGATGGCACTGCGCCTCCGCCGCGACGTCGAAGCCGCCGCGCAACACCTCGCGAGCTAGTTCGAACGGCAGCACGTCGCGCGGCCAGCACAGCAGGTTGACCGCCACGAGCGGCTCGCCGCCCATCGCGTAGATGTCAGACAACGCGTTGGCGGCGGCGATGCGCCCCCAATCGAACGGATCGTCAACGACCGGCGTGAAAAAGTCGGTGGTCACCAGAATCGCGCGGTCGCCGTCGATGCGCACCGCGGCCGCGTCGTCACCGCTGTCGAGACCGACAAGCAATTCCCCGGGCAGTTGACCGGACGCCAGGGGCGGCGCGGCTGGGTTGACGGGTGGCCTCGCGGCCGCTTTGGCGGCAAGGTTGACGGTGAAGTCGGCACCGAGCCCGGCCATCAGCTCTTCAAGCTCGCCGGGCGCGATTTTGCACGCGCAGCCGCCACCGTGCGCGAATCTGTGTCAGCCGATACGTCACTGAGTTCACGCTAGCCCGGTCAACTGATCGCCGCGAGAGCGACGGCGGCCACGGCGCCCGCGACGGCGACGGCGACCCCGATCGCGAGCGTGACCCGCCAGCTGAGCGCGCGGCCGACCATCACCATCGACGGCAGGCTCACGGCGGGCAGCGTGATGAGCAACGCGCCGACGACTCCGAGTCCCAGGCCGGCGGCTGACAATCCTTGGGTCAGCGGGATTTCGCCGGCCGTCGGGATGACGAGCAACGTTCCGAGCAGCACCGCGGCACCGCCTGCGGCGAGGTGGTGCGACGTGCCATGCGAGATGGGGAAGAGCCAACCGCCGAAGGCGCCGATGAGCAGCACGACGGCGAAGTACTCGGGCACCAAGACGACGGCGAGCCGCGCCAACGCCTTGCCGAACCGCATCGGCGCGGCCGCCAGATCGAACGGCTCACTTGGGAGCGGGGCGCCGCAACCAGTGTCACGTCGTCCGGCGTCGCGTCGTCCGGCCCCTTGTCGCGCGCCGTCGCCCAGCGCGCGGCGAGCGAACTGCCGAAGACCACGAGGATCGCGCCGACGACGACGCGAGTGGCGACCCATTGCCACGGCGCGACGAGCGCCAAGAAAGCGAGCACCGCCGGATTGAGCAGCGGGTTGCCGAGCCAGTAAGCGAGAACGGCCGGCGTCGGCGCGCCGCAACGCCTCAACGAGACGGCGACCGGAGCGGTGCAGCAGGTGCACATCATCGACGGCAGCGCGGCAAGGCCGCCCGCTGTGGCGCTCGTCGTCGGACGACGGCGGGAGAGCAGCCGGACGAGCCAATCTCGCGGCACGAGCGATTGAATGGCGGCCGCGATGAGCAACGCGGCGACCAGGGCTTTCCACACCGAAAGTCCGTAGTCGACGGTGAAGCTCCACGCCGCGGACCAGCTTGGCGGCTGCCCGGGTTTGATGCCGGCGGCGGCCAATGTGGAGTGGCCGGCCCAGTGGCGGCTTGTCGACAGCCCGCTGACCTTGGCGGCGTAGGGCGCCCACTTCGCCCACCACAGCAGCGTCGCGGCCAGGGCCGCGGCGAGCGCCACGCCCACGAACGCCTGCGAGCGGCCGTGGCTCGGCCGCCGAATGCTAACGGTCTCGGTGGTCATGGCGCTGTGCATACGCGATTGGCATGACAAGTAAACCTCACGTCGACAGGTCGACGCCCGCGCCGGCCGCAGGGTCAAGCGCCGCCTCCTGGGCCGGCGAGTCCGATCGAACATCGGGACCTACGTCCTTGGTTCTTGGCTCCTTGAGTCTCATGCTGGATGAGTGGCCACACGTGACACGTCGCAGGACGGCGAGAACCAGCTTGCTACCGCACGGGCCGACCAAGCCGAGATCAACGCCGAGGAGCAACGGTCGACTCTTGAGGAATGGAAAACTGACCTCGAAGCGAGTCAACGCGCCGCCGAGAGCCGAGCGGCAGTCGCCGACGAGCGCGATCGAACAGTGGATCGCCGGGGCGACGTCGCTGACGAACGCGAGCGACTGGCCGACGAACGGGAGCAACTGGCCGACAGACGCGAGACGCTGGCCGACGAGCGCGAGCGAGGGCTGGACGATTTGGGAGCGCGCGTGGACGCGCGGGCACGCTCTCTCGGCGTCTCGACGAAGACGGTGAACGAGCGGGTGCTCGAAACCATCGCCCGCGGCCGGGCGACGCTGACCGCAAGCCTCGCCAGCCTCGATCGAAGCGAGGCGGCGATCAACCGCTCCCGCGAGAGGAATCTCAGCAACCAAACGTCCGTCGACCGGGAGACCGCGACCACCGGGCGGCGGGGCAAGTTCGCCTTGCTCATCAACGACCTCGCCGCGCGCGACGGCGAGCTCGGCGATCTGGACGGCGATGCGACGGAACTTCTCGGCTCGGCTGGCGCCGGCGACGATGGGACGGTCCCACCGCACGCCGATTAGTGATCTTGGTAGGTTGGCATTCCGACCCGTCCGCGGCAGCCGAACGACGGCTCAGCCAGCGCTTCCGCGGTCAACGGCTCGGGGAGGCGTACCTGTCCTGGTGGGCGGCGCGGTCTTCAAAACCGTTGAGCGGCAGTCACTGTCGCTGGTGGGTTCGATTCCCATCCGCCTCCGCGATTCGCGGCCCTGACGGCGATAACCAGCGCGCGACGCGTTGCCGTCGCCGCTCCTCCGCGCGCCGACCTCCTAGCCAGTCGGCTGGTAGCGGCGTTGCGCGATGACGCTGATGGCGTAGTCGCGTTGGAGGCGTTGGCCGTCCCATTTCGTGGTGGCCGCGTCGGGGTCCAGCCGCGGGTGTTCGGTCTCCAGGCTGGCCATCTCATCCGGGGCGGGCCCTGCGATGGGATGGGCGAGGTCGACGCCGTCCGGGGTTTCGAAGTGGAACCGACCGCGGCCGAGCTTGCGGATCCGGAAGGCGCCGTCGTGCAGCGCGACGTGGTGCCGCTCGCAGATCAAGATCAGGTTGTCGAGGTCGGTGCGGCCGCCGACCAACCAGGGGGTGACGTGATGCGCGTGCAGCCTGGTCGTATTGGGGCAGCCTGGGTGCGCGCAACACCCGTCGTGGCGGCGTGCCAGCGCGCGGAACTGCTTGTCGGTGACCAGCCGGCGGGTGCGGCCGACGTCCAGCACCCGGTCGTCCTTGGTGAGCACGGCACGCACCCGCCCGTCGCACAGCAGCCGTTGGATCACGTGGTCGGGCAGGCCGGGGCCGGCTTCGACCCGGGCGGCCGGGCGAGTCGGTTCAGCTGAACCGGCACCCGGCGCGTCGGGGCCGGCCTGAACGCTTGGCAGCCGGTCGGCGTCGAGATGGATCACCACCGCGGCGCGCTCGTCGCCGCGCAGGCTGCGGGGCGGGGTGTCGGCGTCGGCGAGCGCGGCCAGCCCGATCTCCGCGAGCCGCACCAGCGCCTCGGGCTTGGACAGGTTTTCGGCGGCGGCGAACTTCTCAAGCGCGGCGTCGACCAAGGCGCCGCGTTCGGGGTCGAGCTTGGCCGACAGCGCCCACATGCTGTCGTCACCCCAGCGACGCGACACCCGCTCCCGCTCGGCCTGTTCGGCCGGATGCTCGTGGTGCTCGACCGTGACGAGACCGCGCGCGACCACCTCTAGGTGCGCCACCGTGCCGTGCCGCGCCACCTCCAACAAGTCGCCGACCAGACGATGCTCTCCCGGTCCGGCCACCCGGGCGATCGCGCGGGCTTGGGAGTAGGACACCCGCCCGGCGGCCATCCCCGCCGCGAGATCGGGGAAAGCGGCCAGGGCGTGAGCGACCCGCACCTGGTCATTCGCAGTCCGCGCGGCGATCCCGCAGTGGAACGACAACCACTGCGCGGTCGACGCCAACCCGAAGGCGTGGGCGCCGTCGCGGGCGTCGAAATCGGCGACCAGCAACAGCCAGCGACACGTCGCCGCCGCCAACCGGCCCGCCCCGGCGACGATGCCCGCCGCCAAATCGTCAAGTGACGCGGGAGCTGAATTGCCTTCTGCCCCAAGGGTTTCTGTCGTCTCCATGCCGGTGACGCTATCCCGCACCACCGACAGTCCCGCCGGCCAGATGAGCCGCACGGAAATCAGGGGATGACCAGGTTCCGCCTGTGGAAATTCTGGTTCAGCTGAACCGGGCGACCGGCCGGTACCGCGTTCACTGAACGCGCGACACCCTCACCTCGGCTCCGCCAGCGGCTTCCGCAACCGGATCACACCCTGCTCGGTCCACCACATAGTCCTACGATCAATTGCGTGGCGGCAGATGAGCGGACGGCGCGACACGACGACCCACGCCGCCGCGTGCCTCGCACCGACGCGCTGCTCGATGATCCGGCGCTCGCACCGGCCATTGCCTCCCTCGGTCGGCCGCTGGTCAAGCAGACGGTGAATCGCGTGCAAGACCGGATCCGCGCCGGCGACCTCGACCCGGACGACGCGACCGCGGCCGTGCTCGCGACGCTGCCCGCGTCGTCCACGTCGATGCGGCGGGTGCTGAACGCGACCGGCACGGTGTTGCACACCAACCTCGGCCGCGCCGCGTTGTCCGACGCCGCCGTCGACGCGCTCGCCGTAGCCGCCGGCGCCACCGACGTCGAACTCGATCTTGACACCAATTCTCGAGGCCGTCGCGGCCGCGGCGCGCTCGACGCGCTCGCCACCGCCGTCCCCGCCGCCGACGACGTCCACGTGGTCAACAACGGCGCGGCCGCGCTTTTCCTCACGGCCGCCGCGCTCGCGAACGGCCGGGAAATCGTCGTCAGCAGGGGAGAGCTGGTTGAGATCGGCGACGGCTTTCGAATCCCCGAGCTACTCGAGTCGAGCGGCGCGCACCTTCGAGAGGTGGGCACCACGAACCGCACGTCGCCGCGAGACTATGCCGACGCGATCGGGCCAGACACCGCGTTCATCCTCAAGGTGCACCCGTCGAATTTCACCGTCACCGGCTTCACGTCGTCCGTCTCGATCGGTGAGCTCGCGCAGCTTGGTACGGCCGTCGTCGCGGACATCGGCTCCGGACTCCTGGCGCCAGATTCGCTGCTGCCGGACGAGCCCGACGCGATGACGGCCCTCATCGACGGCGCCGCTCTCGTCACCGCCAGCGGCGACAAGCTGCTCGGCGGACCGCAATGCGGCCTGCTTCTCGGCGGCCGGGAGATCGTCCAGCGGCTAAGGCGTCACCCGACAGCTCGCGCGCTGCGCGTCGACAAGCTCACGCTGGCCGCGCTTGAAGCGACCCTCCGCGGCCCAGCCACACCGACCTCCCTGGCGTTGCACGCCGACGCCACCGCACTTCGCCATCGCGCGCAGGAATTGTGTTCCCGACTAAAGGAATCCGGCGTCTCGGCGGACGTCGTCGAAAGCGCCGGCGTAGTCGGCGGCGGTGGCGCGCCGGCCGTCACGTTGCCCGGTTGGGCCGTCGCGCTGTCCGAGAAATTCGCGACGCCGTTGCGAACCGGCACACTCCCGGTCGTCGGGCGCACCGAGAAGGGCCGTCTCCTGCTGGATTTGCGCTGCGTCAAGCCGGACGACGATCTGGTGCTGCTGGACGCCGTCGTGCGAGTGGCGGGGTAGCCGCATGCACGTCGTCGCGACCGCCGGCCACGTCGACCACGGCAAGTCGACGCTGGTTCGCGCGCTCACCGGCATGGAACCCGACCGGTGGGCTGAGGAACGCCGCCGCGGCATGACGATCGACCTCGGCTTCGCCTGGACCGACATCGACGGTGAGACGCTCGCTTTCGTCGACGTCCCCGGGCACGAGCGCTTCGTCACGAACATGCTCGCCGGCGTGGGTCCCGCGCCCGCCGCCCTTGTCGTCGTCGCGGCTGACGAGGGTTGGATGCCGCAGACCGAGGAACACGTCGCCGCGCTCAACGCGCTTGGCGTCCGCCATGGCGTGCTCGCGGTCACCCGCAGCGACCTGGCCGACCCGTCGGTCACGCTCGCCGACGCGAGGGAGCGATTAGCCCGGACGACGATGAGCCGCGTCGAGGCGGTGGCCGTCGCGGCGCCTCCCGACGGCCCGCCAACCGGCTTGGACGAGTTGCGCACCGCACTTGCGCGTATGTTCTCGGCCATCTCCGTCCCTGACCCGACCGCGCCGGTGCGGCTTTGGATCGACCGCTCGTTTTCGATCCGCGGCAGCGGCACCGTCGTCACCGGCACCCTCGCCGCAGGCACTTTGTCGGCTCACGACACGCTCATGCTCACCTCGTCCGCCCGGTCGGCGCGCGACGTCACCGTGCGCGGATTGCAATCGCTTCGACGCCGCGAAGACGCCGTCAGCGCCGTCGCGCGGGTGGCGGTCAACCTGCGTGGCGTCGAGAAGGACGACGTGCGGCGCGGGGACGCGTTACTCACCCCGGGCGCCTGGGTGCTGACGGAGACGGTCGACGTCGCCATCTCCGGCGCGCGCGGCGAGGAACTCGGTCAGGAGTTGACGTTGCATGTCGGCTCGGCGGCGGTGCCGGCGCGGGTGCGGCCACTCGGCGACTCCGCGGCGCGACTGCGACTCCCCGGCAAGCTGCCGCTTCGAATCGGCGACGTCGCTTTGCTGCGCGACCCCGCGCTGCACCGCATCGCGGCCAGCGTCCGCGTGCTCGACGTCGTCCCACCGCCGTTACAGCGACGAGGGGCCGCGGCCGCGCGCGCGAGAGAGCTCGCCGACCTGGCGTCGACGGACGAGGCGGCGGCCGCTCAGGCCCGATTGCGCCAGCGCGGTATCGCCCGCTCCGCCGAACTCCGTGGCGCCGGGGCCCGCGCGTTGCCCAAGCCGTTCGCCGGCGAGTGGATCGTCGACGAGCGGCGCGCGACGGAACTGCGTCGCAAGCTCGGCGAGCTCGTCGCCGCGCACGCGCGGATCTTCCCGCTCGAGGCCGGCCCCACGATCGACGCGACCCGCCGGGCCCTTGACCTGCCCGACCGGTCGTTGGTGCTCGCGCTGATCGAGACGTCGGACGACGCGTACGCCGTTCGCGACGGCCGCGTCGTCGACCACACGCGCGGCAATTCGCTGCCGCCGCAGGTCGCCGCGGCGGTCGAGCAGATCCGATCGCGGCTGGAGCGCGAGCCGTTCGCCGCTCCCGACACCGCCGACCTAACCGAGTTAGGTCTTGGTCCGCGAGAGCTGGCCGCCGCCGAGCGCGCTGGGCTGTTGTGCCGGGTGAGCCCGAGCATCGTATTGCGACCTGATGGACCGGACCTGGCGGCGCGCACGCTCGCCGGGCTGCCGCAACCGTTCACGGTCAGCGCGGCCCGTGAGGCGTTGGGCACCACCCGACGCGTCGCGGTGCCGCTGCTGGAGTTTCTCGACAGAAGCAGGGTGACGCGAAGGCTTGCCGACGACACCCGAACTGTCATAGAACCGACTCAGCGATAGCGCGGGCGGAAGGGGAGCGGGCGAATGGCGACGCGAACCTTCCTCGACTGGCCGGTGGTGCGGCAGCTGCTCGACGGCGACCGCGACCGGCCGCGGCACGTCGGTGATGTCCCCGACGACCAAGCACCGGCAGCCGCGCACCGAGACCGCCGACCGCGTTGTGAAGAGCGTGTGCCCCTACTGCGCCGTCGGCTGCGGCCAGAACGTCTACGTCAAGGACGAGAAAGTCGTCCAGATCGAGGGCGACGCCGACAGCCCGGTGTCGCGCGGTCGGCTGTGCCCGAAGGGTTCCGCCACCAAGCAACTGGTCACCGGTCCGGGCCGGGAGTACAAGGTGAAATACCGTCGGCCGGGCGGCACGACGTGGGAGCCGCTCGATCTCGACACCGCGATGGACATGATCGCCGACCGGGTCATCGCGACCCGCCGGGAGAGCTTCGAATGGGAGGCCGACGGCAAACGCACCCGTCGCACGCTGAAGATCTCGAGCCTCGGAGGAGCGACCCTCGACAACGAGGAGAACTACCTCATGAAGAAGCTCTACACGAGCCTCGGGGCGATCCAGATCGAGAACCAAGCTCGCATTTGACACTCCGCCACCGTGCCCAGTTTGGGCACCTCGTTCGGCCGCGGCGGCGCCACCACCTTCCAACAGGATCTGCAGAACTCTGACTGCATCGTCATCCAGGGTTCCAACATGGCGGAGTGCCACCCGGTCGGGTTTCAGTGGGTGATGGAAGCCAAGGCTCGTGGCGCGACGCTGATTCACGTCGACCCGCGCTTTACCCGCACCTCGGCGATGGCCGACATGCATGTGCCGCTGCGAGCAGGCACCGACATCGCGTTTTTGGGCGGCCTCATCAACCACGTCCTCACGAACGAGCTCGACTTTCGCGACTACGTCGTCGCCTACACGAACGCGCCGGTGATCTTGCGCGAGGACTTCCAGGACACCGAGGACCTCGACGGCGTCTTCTCCGGGTTCGACCCCGAGAGCAGGCACTACGACACCGACAGCTGGCAGTACGAGGGCACCGAGATGGCCGCCGCGGCCGGCCAGCGCGACACCGAGTACGACGACCGAGCCGACCAGAAGTCGGCCGCCGGGTCGGAGTCGCACGGCAGTGGTGGTCCGACGTTCGACGGCACACCTCACCTCGACAAGACGTTGCAGCACCCGCGATGCGTCTACCAGGTGCTGAAGCGGCACTTCGCGCGCTACACACCTGAGATGGTCGAGCGGATCTGCGGCGTCCCCCCGTCGCTTTTTCTCAAGGTCGCCGACGCGCTCACCCGAAACTCCGGCCGCGATCACACGTCGGCCTTCGTTTACAGCGTGGGCTGGACCCAGCACACCGTCGGCGTCCAATACATCCGCAGCGCGGCGATCCTGCAGGCGTTGCTGGGAAACATGGGCCGCCCGGGCGGCGGAATCCTCGCGCTGCGCGGGCACGCGTCGATCCAGGGCTCCACCGACATCCCGACGCTGTTCAACATCTTGCCGGGCTACATCCCGATGCCGCACGCGCACGCGCACGGAGAGCCCTCGACGACTTCGTGGCGGCCGACGCCGGGAAGAAGGGCTATTGGGGCAACATGCGGGCGTACACGGTCAGCCTACTCAAAGCCTGGTGGGGTGACGCGGCGACGGCCGAAAACGACTACTGCTTCGACTACTTGCCGAGGCTGACCGGCGATCACGGCACGTACGCCACGGTGATGCGGCAAGTCGACGAGGGCGGCGGCGGCTACTTCGTGGTGGGAGAGAACCCCGCGGTCGGCTCGGCGAACGCCAGGATGCAACGACTCGGCATGGCCAATCTCGACTGGCTCGTCGTCCGCGACTTCTCGATGATCGAAAGCGCGACCTGGTGGCTCGACGGCCCGGAGATCGAGACGGGCGAGCTGAAAACCGAAGACATCAAGACGGAAGTCTTCTTCATGCCGGCGGCGGCGCACACCGAGAAGAACGGCAGCTTCACCAACACCCAACGGATGCTGCAATGGCATCACGCCGCGGTGGAGCCGGCCGGCGACGCGCGCAGCGAGCTGTGGTTCTACTACCACCTCGGCCGGATCATCCGCGAGAAGCTCGCCGACTCGACCGACGAGCGCGACCGGCCGATCCTCGACCTGACCTGGAGCTACCCGACCGAGGGCAGGCTCGGCGAGCCGAAGGCGGAGGCGGTGCTCGCCGAGATCAACGGCTGGGACGCCGAACGCAACCCGTTGTCCAGCTACACCGGCTTGAAGGACGACGGCTCCACGGCATGCGGCTGCTGGATCTACTCCGGCGTGTACGCGGACGGCGTCAACCAGGCCGCGCGACGCAAGCCGGGCTCCCAGCAGCACTGGGTGGCGCCCGAGTGGGGTTGGGCCTGGCCGATGAACCGGCGCATCCTGTACAACCGCGCGTCGGCGGATCCGGACGGAAACCCGTGGAGCGAGCGCAAAGCCTACGTCTGGTGGGACGACGCAACGGCACGTGGACAGGCCACGACGTGCCCGATTTCCAGGCCGACAAACGCCCTGACTACACGCCGCCAGAGGGCGCGCGCGCCGAAGACGCGATCGCGGGCGACGAGCCGTTCATCATGCAGACCGACGGGAAGGCGTGGCTGTACGTGCCGACCGGGCTCATCGACGGCCCGTTGCCGAGTCACTACGAGCCGCAGGAGTCGCCATTCGCAAACGCCATGTACGCCCAACAGAACAATCCCGCGCGGCAGGTCAACGCCCACGCGCACAACCGGTACAGCCCGTCGGGCGACGCGGCCGGCAGCGACGTGTTCCCGTACGTCTTCACGACCTACCGGCTGACCGAACATCACACCGCAGGCGGGATGAGTCGCACGCTGCCGTACCTGTCCGAACTGCAACCGGAGTTCTTCTGCGAGGTCAGCCCCGAACTCGCGCGCGAACGAGGGCTCGCGCACCGGGGATGGGCGACGATCGTCACGGCCCGCTCGGCGATCGAGGCCCGCGTGCTGGTCACCGACCGGATGACGCCACTGCGGGTGCAAGGGCGCGTCATGCACCAGGTCGGGCTGCCGTATCACTGGGGCGCGAACGGCCTGGTCACCGGCGACGCCGCGAACGAGCTGTTCAGCTTGGCCCTCGACCCGAACGTGCACATCCAAGAGGCCAAGGGCGGCAGTTGCGACGTCCAGCCCGGACGACGCCCGCGCGGGCCCGCGTTGCTCGCGTACGTCGAGGCTTATCGTCGCCGCGCCGGAGTCACCGAGAACACCGGCACGGCCGCGCTGAACCGCTAGCGGCGCGCGCCAGCGCAGATGCTCAGCGCAGGTCGACGACGACCGGCGCGTGGTCCGACGGGTTCGCGCCCTTGCGCGCCTCTCGGTCGACGTACGAGTCGGCGACGGCAGCCGCGAAGGCGGCGCTCGCGTACACCAGGTCGATGCGCATGCCGCGGTTCTTCGGGAAGCAGAGCTGCCGGTAATCCCAGTAGGTGAAGGGAACGTCGTACTTCAGCGCTCGCGGCCGGACGTCGGTGAGCCCGGCGGCGCCCAGCTTCGCCAGCGCGTCCCGTTCCGGCGCGCTCACGTGCGTGCTGTTCGCGAACGCGCCGACGTCCCACACGTCGTCGTCGGCGGGCGCGATGTTGAAATCGCCGAGCACCGCGAACATAGGGTGGCGGGGCAACTCCTCGGAAACGGTGGCGTGCAGCGCGTCCAGCCAGCGCAACTTGTACTCGTAGTGCGGATGCCCGAGCTCGCGGCCGTTTGGCACGTACACCGACCACACCCGAGCCCCGGCGCAGGTGGCCGCGACGGCACGATTCTCCGTCGCGGGAAGCATCGCCCCCTCAGCCAGGAAGCCCGGCTCCTCGAGGAGTCCGTGGCGCACGTCGTCCAAACCGACGCGGGACAGGATCGCCACCCCGTTCCACCGACCGGCCGCGTGCACCGCCGCCTCGTAGCCGAGCCCGCCGACCTCGTCGGTCGGGAACTCGGACGGGGAGCACTTCAGCTCCTGGAGGCACACGACGTCCGGCGCCGCCCGCTCCAGCCAATCGAGCAACCGCGGCAGCCGAGCGCCGACCGAGTTGACGTTCCAGGTGGCGATCCGCATGGGACGCAGCTTGCCACCCGATCCTGGACCCGCCGTCAGCGCCGGGGTCGACGCGGCCGAATCAGCTCGTTGACCGGACGACGCGGTGTGGCGACGTCGCCGTTCGCGTAGCCCATGCGAAGGATCATTTGCGGGAACCCACCGAGTCCGGCGGAGACCATGTCACGCCGGATCCCGGGGTCGTCGAGTGGCTGATTCAGGAAGGACGCGGCCAGCCCGCGCAGCTGGGCGGTGAGTAGCAGCCGCTGCAGCGCCTGACCGGCGTGCAACCAGGCGACCGTGTCGTCGTTGTCGGTTCCGAGCACGGCGATCCACGGGTCGGGCGCGAAGCGCTCGTGACGCTGCGCGACGCCGCTGGCCGAGCCGAAGTCGCGCATCGGGGGAGAGTCGTTGTTCGCCACCGTGCCGAACGCGCCGACGGGAATGCCGTCGGTTCGCGAGGTGCTGCCGGCCGTCCACTTGAGCAGATCCAGCTCGTAGCCGGGCGACTCGCTGAGGATCAGATCAGCCAGCCCGACCAGGTCGAACAACCAGCGTCGGTGCACCCGGCTGATCGGAGCGATGTTCGCGTGCTCGGCGTGCACGCACTCGGTCAACTCGTACAACACCGAACCGGGGATCCGGCGTGGCGAGAATGGCCCCCGGTGGGTGTGCCGGCGGCGAATGGCAGGGAACAGCTCGGCGTCCGTCTGGCTGCCGCGGCCGCGCGGACCAAGAGTGACGGTCGCGAGGAGTCCCTCGCTCGCGGTGGGGTTGACGACGATGTCGACGTCGCGACCCAGATACGCCGCGGCGACCCGCATGTTGAGCAACGCGGCGCCGCAACTGACGACCGCCTGCCGGCCGAACGGATCGACCGACCAGTACAACGCGCGGTCGGAGTCGGCGTAGACCTCGACGACGGGCCCGTTGATCGCGAATTGCCACGGCTGGGTGTTGAACACGGACGGCGCCATGGCGGCCGCGCTCAACAACGTGCTCTGCTCGGTGCGGCTCAACGCGGGAGGGCCGACTCCGCTCAGCGTGACGTTCGATCGGACGGTCATGGCCAACTCCTTCGTTCGCCTGCGCATCGCTTTCCTCTGCTGCGCTCCACCAAGCGTGCGCCGCGTGCGGTGAAAGCCCCCAGGGCCCTATGTCTCTCGAGCTGGTGCCTCAGGCCTTAGTGGTACGGGACTTTCGTCGGTGGGTGTGGCGACCCCGCAACGCCGACATTGGTGGTGTTCGACGGATGAAAGCGCGAGCCGGGGAGTTCCGGCAAGACTTTGAGGAGGTCGTGATGCGCCGCAAGACATTCGATGCACTACTCACCACCGGTGGTCTGTTGATCGCCGCCGTGCTGCTGATCGCCGGAGGGTTGTTGACCTGGGCGCACTCCTTCGTCGGCAGCCAGGTGAAGAGCCAGCTGTCGCAGCAGCAGATCTTCTTCCCCAAGGCCGGCGACGCGCAGCTGAAGGAGGCCGAGATCGGCCCCTACCTGAACAAGTACGCCGGGCAGCAGCTGACCACCGGCACGCAGGCCGAGGCCTACGCCGACCACTTCATCGCCGTGCACCTGGAGAAGATCGGCGGCGGCAAGACCTACTCCCAGCTGTCCGCGCAGGCCCAGGCCGCGCCCACCGACACCAAGTTGGCGGCCACGGTGAACACCATGTTCAAGGGTGAGACGCTGCGCGGCCTGCTGCTCAACGCCTACGCGTTCGGCAAGATGGGCCAGATCGCGCTGCTCGCCGCGATCGCCTCCTTCATCGGCGCCGGCGTCCTGCTGATCTTGGCGCTGCTCGGCTTCTGGCACCTGCGCCGCACCGACCCAGACCAGGAAGTGCTCGCCTACACCGGCAAGCACCCCAAGCTCGGTGCGCACGCCCCGGCTCCCGTCGAACCGTAAAGCGGCGCGGCGCACTGGGAGGAGGGCTCCTGCGGAAACGCGGGGGCCCTCCGGTTTTTTGGGGGGACCGCATATCGATCGCCGCGCGGAGCCCTGCGGCCTACCGCTTTGGGACATTCGCCCCTGATCAATCGCCCGAGCGGCGCCTAGCGTGGCACCCGCCACGAACGAACACGGAGGTCACGATGGTCGACCGGCTCGACACACTGCTCGGTGCACCCAAGGCGATGATCGACGGCAATGAGGCGGCCGCCCGAATCGCGCACCTGCTCTCCGAGATCGTGGTGTTGTACCCGATCACGCCAGCGTCGCCGATGGGCGAGTTCGTCGACGCGTGGAGCGGCGAAGGCCGGCCCAACCTGTGGGGCGGTGTGCCGGACGTCGTCGAGATGCAGTCGGAGGCGGGCGCCGCGGGCGCACTGCACGGCGCCGCGATGAAGGGCGCGCTCGCGACCACCTTCACGGCGTCGCAGGGGCTGCTGCTGATGCTTCCGAACATGTACAAGATGGCCGGCGAGCTGACGCCCTCCGTCATCCACGTGGCGGCGCGCGCGGTGGCGACCCACGCCCTTTCCATCTTCGGCGACCACGGTGACGTCATGGCCGCCCGATCAACCGGCTGGCCGATGCTCGCCGCGAGCTCGGTGCAGGAGGCGCACGACTTCGCGCTCATCGCGCATTCGGCGACGCTGCGCAGCCGGCTGCCTTTCCTGCATTTCTTCGACGGGTTCCGCACCTCGCACGAACTCGACAAGATCGACCTGTTGTCGGAGGCCGACGTGCGCGCGCTGATCCGCGAAGAGGACATCCTCGCGCACCGCGCTCGCGGGTTGTCACCGGACCGGCCGACGCTGCGCGGCTCGGCGCAAAACCCGGACGTGTTCTTCCAGGGCCGGGAAGCGGCCAACACCTTCTACGCGGCGGTGCCGGGCATCGTCCAAGAACTGATGAGCGAACTCGGCGCGCGCACCGGCCGGGACTACGGACTCGTGGAGTACGAGGGCGCCCCTGACGCCGACCGCGTCATCGTGTTGATGGGCTCGGGTGTCGGCGCCGTCCAGGAAACCGTCGAGGAGTTGACCCGGCGCGGGGAGCGGGTCGGCTTGTTGAAGGTGCGGCTGTTCCGGCCCTTCCCGGCCGACCAACTGATCGCGGCGTTGCCGGGGACCACGCGGCAAGTGGCCGTCCTGGACCGCACGAAGGAGCCGGGTGCGCCGGGCGACCCGTTGTACCTCGACGTCGTCAGCGCGCTGTACGAGGCCGGACGGCGTGACGTCGACGTGATCGCTGGACGATACGGCCTTGGCAGCAAGGAATTCACCCCGGCCATGGTGAAGGGCGTCTTCGACGAGTTGGCGGCGCCACAGCCGCGCCGCAAGCTGACGATCGGCATCGTTGACGACGTCACGGGCACCAGCGTCGTGCCAGACGCGACCTTCCGGGTTCCCAACCGCGCGGTCGAGGCGGTGTTCTTCGGCCTGGGCAGCGACGGCACGGTCGGCGCCAACAAGGCGAGCATCAAGCTCATCGGTGAGCTCACCGACCTGTACGCGCAGGGCTACTTCGTCTACGACTCGCGCAAGTCGGGTTCGGTCACGGTGTCGCATCTGCGGTTCGGCCCTGACCCGATCCGCTCCACGTATCTGATCGACCAGGCGGACTTCGTGGCGTGCCACCAGTTCAACCTCTTGCAGACGGAGAACGTCTTGCGAGAGGCGCGCCCGGGGGCGACCTTCTTGCTGAACGCGCCTTATCCCAAAACCGAGGTGTGGGAACGACTTCCCGCGTCGGTGCGTCGCCAGATCCGCGACAAGCACCTCGACGTCTGGGTCATCAACGCCGGCAAGGTTGCGCGCGGCGCCGGCATGGGCAACCGGATCAACACGGTCATGCAGCCGTGCTTCTTCGCGCTGTCCAACGTCATCCCGCGCGAGGAGGCCTTGGAAGCGCTGAAGAAGAGCATCGCGCACACGTACACCAAGCGCGGACCCGGCGGTCGTCGAGCGAAACTTCGACGCGGGTCGCGCGCGCTCGACGAATCGTCCATCTCGACATCCCCGCGCAAGACCACCCGGGGACGCCGCCATCGAGCACGCGACCGACCGCGCGCCTGAGTTGTACGCGCGTGACCCGGTGCTCGGGACGGCGACATCTGCCGGTCGCCGGCTGCCCGTGGACGGCATGTTCCCCATCGGTACCTCGCGGTGGGAGAAGCGGCGATCGCGACCGAGATGCCGATCTGGGACCCGTCGATCTGCATCGACTGCGGAAGTGCGCGATCGTGTGCCCGCACGCCGCGATCCGGATGAAGGTCTTACGACCCGGTCGATCCTCGCGGACGCGCCCGAGGGGTTCAAGTCGAAGGACTGCATGGGCCGCGACCTGCCCGGGATGAAGCTGACCGTGCAGGTGTCGCCCGACGACTGCACCAGCTGCGGACTGTGCGTGGAGATCTGCCCGGCGAAGCAAGGAGATGGTGAAGCACAAGTCGATCAACCTCGTGGACGCGCTCGAGCATCGCGACGCCGAACGGCCGAACTGGGAGTTCTTCACGAGCCATCCCCGAGTTCGATCGGAGCGCGGTCGAGCCTCGCACCGTCAAGGGATCGCAACTGCTCGAGCCGCTCTTCGAGTTCTCCGGCGCCTGCGCGGGATGTGGCGAGACACCGTACTTGAAGCTGCTCAGCCAGCTCTTCGGGGATCGGATGGTCGTCGCCAACGCGACCGGCTGCTCGTCGATCTACGGCGGGAACCTGCCGACGACGCCGTGGACGGCGACAGCGAGGGCCGCGGGCCGGCTTGGGCGAACTCGCTGTTCGAGGACAACGCCGAGTTCGGGCTCGGGCTGCGGTTGGCGTACGAACGCCACGCGGACGACGCGAGGCGGTTGCTCGCGGAACTCCGCGACGTGGTCGGAGACGCGTTGACGACCGCGATTCTCGACGCCGACCAGTCGACGAGGCCGGCGTCCGCGACCAACGCGAGCGCGTCGCGAAGCTCAAGGCGGCGCTTCGTGACACGAACGCCTCCGCGCACGACCAAGCGTCGGCCGCCTGCTCAGTCTGCTCGACGAGCTGGTCGTCAAGAGCTTCTGGATCGTCGGCGGCGACGGGTGGGCCTATGACATCGGGTTCGGCGGGCTCGACCACGTGCTCGGAAGCGGGCGGAACGTCAACGTCTTGGTGCTCGACACGGAGGTGTACTCGAACACCGGCGGCCAGGCGTCGAAATCCACGCCGCGCGGCGCCGTCGCCAAGTTCGCGTCGTCCGGCAAGTCAACGCCGAAGAAAGACCTCGGCGCGTTCGCGCGCTCCTACGGGAACGTGTACGTCGCGCAAATCGCGCTTGGAGCGAACGAGATGCAAACCGTGCGCGCGCTGCGTGAGGCAGCCGCTTGGCCCGGACCGTCGTTGGTCATCGCGTACAGCACCTGCATCGCGCACGGCATCGAGATGGCGACGTCGATGACCCACCAAAAGGACGCGGTCAGCGCCGGTTACTGGCCGCTTTACCGCTACCACCCCTAGCCGCGAGCCGGGTGCCCGCCCGTTCTAGCTCGACTCGAAGCAACCGACCAAGCCGCTCGCCGACTTCGTCCGAGCGGAGACCCGGTTCGCGATCCTGCAACGCTCCGACCCGGATCGCGCCGCGCATCTGCTCGACCTGGCGCAATCGGACGTCGACGAGCGGTGGCGCTACTACCAAGGTCTCGCCGAAGTCGCCCGGGTCTTGCCGCACGGGAACGGGCGGGAGCCGGCCGCCGACCCGACTGACGTAAAGGAAACGCCATGATCGACCTGCGCTGCCGGTACCTCGGCATGACCCTGCGATCACCGATCGTCGCGTCGGCGAGCCCGCTCACAGCCCGGCCCACGACACTGCAGTTGCTGGCCGAGGCGGGCGTGGGCGCCGTCGTCTTGCCGTCGTTGTTCGAGGAGGAGATCGAAAACGAGGCCATGACGCTAAGCGGCCGATTGGACGAGGGAGCGGAGTCGTCGGCCGAGGCGACCAGCTACCTGCCGCCGGCCGACCTGTCGTTCGCCGGGCCGATGTCGCACATTCGCTTGGTTGAGGCGGCGAAAAGCGCCCTCGAGATACCAGTCATCGCAAGCGTCAACGGCGTCACCGACGGGGGTTGGGTGCGGTACGCCTCGCTGCTCGCCGACGCGGGCGCCGACGCGATCGAGTTGAACCTCTACGCCGTGCAGGCCGACGCGACGAAGCTCGGGGCTGACGTCGAAGCCGAATACCTGCGACTCGTCGAACACGTGCGCTGGGCGGTCGACGTCCCGCTGTCGGTCAAACTCAGCCCGTACCTGTCGTCGACGGCGAACTTCGTTCAGCGGTTGCGGGATCTGGGCGCCGACGGCGTCGTGCTGTTCAACCGGTTCGTCCAGCCAGACATCGACGTCGAGACGTTTGACGTCGTGCCCGGTGTCGAGCTGTCGCAGCACGCAGAGATGCGGTTGCCGCTGCGGTGGGTCGGACTGCTGCGCCCGGCGTTCCCCGACATTTCGCTCGCGCTGTCCTCGGGAACCCGGTCCGGCCTCGACGTCGTGAAGGCGGTGCTCGCGGGCGCGGACATCGTCATGATGGCGTCGGAGCTACTGCGCCGGGGCCCCGCCCGCGTTCGCGAGATCGAGACTGAGCTTCGGGCGTGGATGTCTGCCCACGAGTACTCCTCGGTCGCCCAGATGCGCGGGAGCGTCGCCAGCAACACGGCCCGAGACGCCAGCGGCTACGAGCGGGCGCAGTACATCCACAACCTGCTGGTGCACGCCGGGGTTGTCGCCCGGTAGCTCGGGCCCAAGGTCATCCACTGTCAGGCCGATTGCCTTAGGTGAGGCTAACCTCTCCTGGCGGATCATCGTTGCTATGGAGCGACCGCCGAGCAAGACGCCCGAGGGACGGCGAAGTCTCGCCGACATTCCCTTGCGCAAATGGGTGATTCTCGGCAGCCCCGAACTCGCCGCCTCCCACGCGCGGCGACTCGCCGAGTTGGGTTTGCGTGCCGGAAGCCGGGTGTGCGTGCTAGTCGAGGCGGTCGGCGGGGGACGCGTGGTGGCCGTCGGCGGCGTCGGCGGCGTCGGCGCCGTGGAACAGGGTCGAGTCGCGCTCGATCGCTCGACCTGCCGCCGGCTGCCGGTGCGCGTCGAACGGCGGCCATGACCGCGACGCTGAACTCGGCCAGCTGCCATGGCGGCGCCGCGCGTGGTGAACGCGACCCGTCGGCGCCGACGATCGCCCTCGTCGGTCCGCCGAACGTCGGCAAGACCACGCTGTTCAACGCGATCAGCGGAGCTCGCGCGGCGGTGGGAAACTGGCCTGGCACCACGATCGACGTCGGCCGCGGCCGCTGGCGGATCGCGACCGAGACCGCCGAGCTCATCGACCTTCCGGGCGCGTACAGCCTCGACGCCATCTCGCCCGACGAGCAGCTCACCAGGTCGCTCCTGATCGGGGCCGTCGCCGACGAGCTGCCCGCCGCGGTCGTCGTCGTGGTCGCCGCCACCCGGCTGTCGGCCGGGCTTTATCTCTTCGCCCAGCTGCGTGAGCGCGGTCTTCCGCTCGTGCTCGCCCTCACCATGTCCGACGTCGTGCGGCGTCGGGGCGCGGTGATCGACGTCGACAAGTTGCGCGACCTGCTTGGCGTCGAGGTCGTGACGGTGAATCCGCGCACCGGGGTCGGCCTCGACGCGCTCACCGCCGCGACCTCCCGCGTCGTCGTAGACGGCTCGACGACGGCGCCCTCCCTGGCCACACCGGACGCCCCGGACGCTGCGGACGCCGCGGACGCCGCGGACCGGCGGTTCGAGTGGGTGGCCGAGGTCGTCGCAGCCGCTGTGTCCCGCACGGCCCGGCCACGTCCCACGCGCAGCGACCTGGTTGATCGATGGGTGATGTCGCCCGTGGTCGGACCGCTGGTGTTCATCGCGGCGATGTGGTCGGTGTTCCAAGCCACCACCGCGCTCGCCGCGCCGCTGCAACGATTGATGGGCTCGTTCTTCGCCGGTCCCGTCGCCAACGGCGCGCTCGCGCTGCTCACCTCGCTCGGGCTGGGCGGTGGTTGGCTCGAGCGCTTCGTCGTCGACGGTCTGATCGGTGGCGTCGGGCTGCTCATGACCTTCGCACCGTTGATGGCGTTGATGTTCGCGCTGCTCGCGGTGCTCGAGGACTCCGGCTATTTGGCGCGCGCCGCGGTCGTCGCGGATCGCGCGATGCGGGCGATCGGCCTGCCGGGACAGGCGTTCATACCGCTCATCATCGGATTCGGCTGCAACGTGCCGGCCATCAGCGCGACCCGCGTCCTCGCCGACGCGCGGCACCGCGCCATGACGGCGTTGCTGGTGCCGTTCACGTCGTGCAGCGCCCGGCTCACGGTCTACGTGCTCGTCGCGTCGATGTTCTTCCCAGGCAACGTGGGCAACGCAGTTTTCGTCATGTACCTGGCGTCGGTCGCGCTGGTGATCGTGATCGGCCTCGCGCTGCGGCGCACCTTGTGGCGGGCGATGGGGGAGACGCCGATGATGCTGGACCTCCCGCCGTATCAGGCGCCGCACCTTCGACTCATGACGAACGCGACCTGGGTGCGATTGCGCGCATTCCTGCGCACCGCTGGCGGTGTCATCGTCCTCGCGGTGGCAGCGGTGTGGTTCATGCAGGCGCTGCCGGTCAGGGGAAGCCACGCCTTCGGCGACGTCCCGGTGAAAGACAGCGCGTACGCCGCGGTGGCTGGCGAGGTGGCGCCAGTGTTCGCGCCCGCCGGCTTCGGCGATTGGCACGCGACCGGCGCGCTCGCCGTCGGATTCGTCGCGAAGGAGGCCGTCGTCTCGTCCTGGGCGCAGACCTATGCGACTCAGGGGTCCGCCGACGCGCACCCGCCCGGGTACTTGACGAATCTCGTGCGCGCCGACTTCCAGCGCTCGTCGGGCGGTCATCAAAGCCCCGCGGCCTGGGCCTTCTTGATGTTCGTGCTCGCGTACACGCCATGCGCCGCGACGCTGGCGGCGCAACGCAGGGAGATCGGCTGGCGGCTGGCCGCCTTCGGACTCGCCGTCCAGTTGGCGACGGCGTGGACCCTTGCCGTCGCGGTCTTCCAGATCGGTCGCTGGTTCGCGTGACCGCGTCGTCGACAAGCCCGCTGCAGTCGGTGTTCGACGCGGTCCACTCCGGCGCCACGACCCGCGCCGAGCTGCGCCGCCGAGTCGATTTCCCGGACGACGTGGTAGACGCGGCGCTGGACCACCTCATCCGCACGGGACGCGTCGTCGCGCGGTCTTTGACGATCGGATGCGTCAGCGCGCACTGCGGTGGCTGCCCGCTGGCGACGAGGAGGTCGGCGCGCGGGAGTTGTCGGGGCGCTCAGTCGCTACCGGTCTCGACGGGCACTTGCCAGCCCGCCGCGAGCTCCTCCGCCACCGACGCGGCGTGCGCGAACTCAGCCGCGCCGCCGCCGGCCTTCCCGACGGCCAGCCCCACCAGGTAAGCCGCCAACGGCGCGGCCGGCCGCGCGACTTCGTGGGCCGCCACCCTCGTCAGTTCGAGAATGCCCTCGCGGTCGATGGCTTCCGGGTCCAACCGCAGTGCCTCGGACAGCGAGCGAATCCAGTCATCAAGGGAATCGGCCATCTCACACCTCAGCAGTCCGTCACTTATGGGCAACTCCCACGGTAGCCAGCGGAGAGTCCGAAAGACCCAGGACGGAAGGCCTGTTGCCTGCGTCCGTTCGGCCTTATCCGGCGTGCTGGCCGAGCCACGCTCAGCAGATGCGCGGGAGTTGCTCGCCGATGAGCATGTCGACGATGCGATTTGAGCCGATCCTGGTTCGCATCACGACCCGCGGACCGTCGCCCTCGATGACCTCGCCGATGACCCGCGCCTCTTGGCCTTCGCGCAAGGTGTGCATGGCGGCCAGCACGCGGCCGGCCGCGTCACGTTTGACGACCGCGAGCAAGCAGCCCTCGTTCGCCACATGCAGCGGGTCGAGGCCGAGCATCTCGCAAACGGCGTTCACAGCGGGCGGCACCGGGATCGCCGCCTCGTCCAAGCGGATTCGCGCATCCGAGCTTTGCGCGATCTCGTTGAGCGTCGAGGCGACGCCCCCACGGGTGGGATCGCGCAGCACGTGGATCTCGTCACTCGCCGCCGTCGCCATCGTCGCGACCAGCCAATGCAAGGGACGGGTGTCAGACTCGATGTCAGCCTCGAACGCGAGGCCCGCTCGGGTGCTCAGAATCGTCGTCCCGTGGGCGCCGATCGGCGCCGACACGATGACGAGGTCGCCGACCTCGGCCCGCGCGGCGCTCGGGCTCAGGTGCGGGAGCCGCCGTCCCAATCCAGTCGTGGTGACGAAAAGACCGTCGGCCGCGCCCTTCCCGACGACCTTCGTGTCGCCGGTGACGACCGGCACTCCGACGGCCGACGCCGCATGACCGATCGACGTGCAAACGCGACGCAAGTCGGGGATCGGGAACCCTTCTTCGATCACGAAGGCGACCGTCAAGGCGACGGGCATCGCGCCCATCATCGCCAGGTCGTTCACGGTGCCGTGAACAGCGAGCATGCCGATGTCCCCGCCGGCGAAGAACAGCGGGCTGACAACGAACGAGTCGGTGCTCAAGACGAGGTCTTGCGACGTCACATGGACGACGGCGCCGTCTTCCAACGCGCCGTTCGGCGCCGCCGATCCAAGCGCCGGAATGATGACGTCGCGAAGCAACTCCGCCGACAGCAAGCCGCCGGAGCCATGGCCCAGCAGCACCCGCTCCACCTCGAGATGCGGCGCTGGGCACGCCGCTCCGGCGAGACCGGCCGCCTGCTGCTCCTGGGTGTGGTCAGTCGTCGTCATGTCCGGCTCCCTGTGGTCACCAGCGTGGCCGCCTCGGCAACCCGTCCCGCGTTGTAGAAGGCGGCGCAGGTGCCCTCGCTCGACACCATCGGCGCGCCGAGCGGGTTGCGCGGCGTGCAGCCGGTGGCGTACATCGGGCACTGGGTCGGCAGGCTCGTGCCGCGCAGGATCGCCCCTGCGATGCACGCGGGATTCTCCAGCGTCTCAATGTCGCCGACGGCGAATCGGTTGGCCGCGTCGAAGTCCGCGAACGCGGGCGACAACTCCAGGCCGCTGTTCGGGATCTGACCGACGCCGCGCCAGGTGCGGTCGGACACCTGGAACACCGTGCGGATCGCATCCTGCGCATGCTCGTTGCCGGCGCGGCGGACGGTGCGGATGTACTGGTTCTCGACCTCCGCCCGGCCGCTTTCGAGTTGCCGGACCGCCATCAAAATCCCCTCGAGCAAGTCGAGCGGCTCGAATCCGGTCACGACGATGGGCACCCGGTAGCGCGCGGCTATCGGCTCGTACTCCCGCCAGCCCATCACCGCGCACACGTGGCCGGCGGCGAGGAACCCGTCGATGCGGCACTCGTCGTCGTCGAGAATCGCCGTCATCGCCGGGGGCACCAGGACGTGGCTCACCAGGATGCTGAAGTTCGTCAGCCCAAGCGCTTTCGCGCGGATCACCGCCATCGCGTTGGCCGGCGCGGTCGTCTCGAATCCGACGGCGAAGAAGACCACCTGGCGGTCCGGTTCCTCCCGCGCGACGCGCACCGCGTCCATGGGAGAGTAGACAACGCGCACGTCGGCGCCCGGGCCTTCAGCGAAAGCAGATCGCTGTGCGAGCCGGGCACTCGCAACATGTCGCCATAGCTGGTGAAGATGACGCCCGGTCTCGCCGCGATCGCGCACGCCTTGTCGATGATCTCCAGCGGCGTCACGCACACCGGGCAGCCCGGCCCGTGCACCATGCGAAGCCCTTCGGGCAGCACGTCGTCGATGCCTTGACGCACGATCGTGTTGGTCTGGCCCCCGCACACCTCCATCAGGTTCCACGGGCTGGTGGTGATCGCGTGGATTTCGGCCAGCAGCTGGCGAGCGAGTTGCGGGTCGCGGTACTCCTCGACGTACTTCACGTGACACCGCCAAGCCGCCGGGGGCCGAGCTCTTGCTCCATCGCCCCAGGCATCGCGGCGATGATCTCCAGCGTGCGCAGCGCCTCCGCCTCGTCGAGGCTGCTGATGGCGAAGCCGACATGCACGACGACGTAATCGCCGACTTCAACCTCGGGGACGTAGGCGAGGCAAACCTCGCGCCGCACCCCGCCGAAGTCGACGACGCCGGTGCGAAGGTCCACCTCGTCGGTGATCGCCGTCACCCGGCCCGGTATCCCGAGGCACATCCGCGCTCACCTCCACGTTGTCCGAGCGGCCGCGACGGCCGCCTGCCCGAAGCTGATCCCCCCGTCGTTGACGGGGATCTGCTGGCCGAGGTAGACGTCAAACCCCTCGGCGCTCAGGGCCGACAGCACGCCGTCCGCGAGCTTGCGGTTTTGGAACACGCCGCCGCCCAGGCACACCTCGCGGATGCCGGTGGTGGCGCGGGCAGCGTCGCAAAAGGCCGCAGTCACGGCGACGATCGTCGCCTGGAACCGCGCGGCGGTGACGCTGGCCGGCACGTCACCGCGCACCGAGTCGAGCACCGCCGACAGCGTCGGGCGGGCGTCGTAGACCCAGAGATCGTCGACCTTCCGCAACGCCCACGGCAGTTCGCCGCATTCGTCGGACGACGCGACCTCCTCGAGCGCGATCGCCGCCTCGCCCTCGAACGTCGCCTCGTCGCGCAGACCAAGCAAACTCGAGACCGCGTCGAAGAGCCGACCCGCGCTCGACGCGGAAGGGCTGTTCAGCCGCGCGCCAATGAGCTTGCCGACCAGGGAGAACTCGCGCTCGTCCACCCGTGCCAGCACCTCCCGGGCGGCAGACCAAAGCCGACCGCTGTCCTCACCGCGACCGGCCGACCCACCAAACGTCTCGCCGCCGAGCAGGTAGCCAAGCGCCATGCGCACCGGGCGTTTGACCGCCACCGCGCCACCCGGGAGCGGCGCCAAGGAGAACCGTCCGACGCGGCGGTAGTGCTGGAGGTTGGCGATGAGCACCTCGCCACCCCACAGCGTGCCGTCGTCGCCCATGCCGAGTCCGTCGTAGGCGACGCCGATGAAGGGCCGGTCGACGCCGAATTCAGCCGCGGCCGCCGCCACGTGAGCGTGGTGGTGTTGCACCTCCATGCGCTTGCCCGCGTCCCAGCAGCGCGCGTACTGAGTCGACAGGTACGACGGGTGGCAGTCGTGGACCACAACCTCCGGCGTGATGCCGACCAGGGCGGTCAATCGCCGAACCGATGTCGTGAACGCGGCGTACGCCTCGGCGTTCTCCAGGTCCCCGATGTGCGGCGACACCACGGCGCGCGCGTCGGCGGCGAGCGCGAAGGTGTGCTTCAGCTCCGCGCCGACCGCGAGCAACGGAACGCCTGACGCTACCGGCAGCGCGTGCTGCTGCGGCGCGTACCCGCGAGCGCGGCGGATCATCCGCGGTCGGCCGTCGACGATCTGAGCGACCGAGTCGTCATAGCGATTTCTGATCGGTCGGTCATGGGTCAAAAATCCGTCGACCACGTCGGCCAGCGCGTGCTGCGCGTCGTCGTCGTCGATCGCCATCGGCTCGTCGGCCAAGTTCCCGCTCGTCATCACCATCGGGCGACCGAGGTCGCGCATCAGCAGGTGGTGCAGCGGCGTGTTCGGCAAGAAGAGACCGACGCGGGTGGTGGCTGGGCTGACCGCGGCGGCAAGCGGCGAGTCCGCACGCGCGGGCACGAGCACGATGGGCGCTCCCGGTGAGGTCAGCAGCGCTCGCTCCGTCATGTCGAGGACGGCGATCTCACCCGCCGCCTCCAGGTCGGCGACCATGACGGCCAGCGGTTTGACCGCCCGATGCTTGAGCTCGCGCAACCGTCGCACCGCGTCTTCCTTGGTGGCGTCGCACACCAGCTGGTAGCCCCCAAGGCCCTTCAACGCGACGACGGCGCCGTGTCGCAACGCGGCTTCGGCGACCGCAAGCGCCCGCTCGCCGTGCGCCTCACTGCCCAGCCGGGCGCCGGACCAGCTCAGCGCCGGACCGCAAACCGGGCAGGCGATCGGCTCGGCGTGAAAACGCCGGTTCGACGGGTCTTCGTACTCGCGTCGGCAGTCGGGACACATCGGGAAGCCGCGCATCGCCGTCCGAGATCGGTCGTACGGCAGCTCCTCGATGATGGTGGCTCGCGGCCCGCAGTTCGTGCAGTTGACGAACGGATAGCGGTACCGACGATCGGTCGGATCGTTCAGCTCGGCCAGGCAGTCGTCGCACACCGCGATGTCGGGCGGGACCTCGTTCGTCGTCGCGCCCGCCCGCTCGCTTCGCTCGATGCGAAACGCCGGGAAGATAGGGACCGCGGCGAGCTCGGCGACCACGACCTCGCGGACGTGGGCGAGCGGCGGCGCCTCGTCGGCGAGCCGCCGCGCCAGTTCGGTCAAAGCAGGTCGGTCGCCGGCGGCCTCGATCAAGACCTGGCCGCCGACGTTTCGCACGGAGCCGTTCAGGCCCAACTCGGTGGCCACCCGGTAGACGAAGGGTCGGAAGCCGACGCCCTGCACGGTCCCGCGCACGTCGAGCCGCCATGCCGCCTTGTCGCTCAACGCGCCTTCGACGACCGCGAGGGCGCCGGCCGACCCTTCGTCGTCCTTCATGCCTCAACGCTCTTGCACCGCCGCTCGCGAAACACAGGTCCACGAGGCCCGAGCGACAAGGACTTTCGTCCATGCGCCGCCGCACCTTCGATTGACGGGCCGTCTGGCTGGGCTACGTGGACCTTCGTCCCCTAGTGAAGGCCCGGCGACGGGCGGTTTCCTCGAACCGATGGTGATGCCCGGTACCGAGGGAGGCCCAGCTTGTTGACCGCGCGACCCATGGCCCCGACGGATGACAAGCGCTGGCGCGCGGTGGATGCCAGGATGCTGCGGCTTGGCCACCGACCTGACGCGCTCATCGAAGTGCTGCACACCGTGCAGCAGGCGTTCGGCTACCTCGACGACGACGCGTTGCGCTACGTGTCCACCTCGTTGCACGTGCCCCTCAGCAAGGCGTACGGCGTCGCGACCTTCTACTCGCTCTTCACCTTGAAGCCGCAGGGCGATCACACCTGCGTCGTGTGCACCGGCACCGCGTGCCACATCAAGGGCTCGGCGTCGATCCTCGACCGGTTGCGAACCCGGTTCGGCGTCGGCCCAAAGGAAACCACCGCCGACAATCGCATCTCGCTCCTGACCGCGCGCTGCCTCGGCGCGTGCAGCATCGCGCCCGCCGTCGTCTACGACGGCGACGCGAAAGGCAAGCAGACGCCGGCCGATGTGATCGCTCGTTTGGAGGAATGGTGACCGAGCTCGTTGCGGCGGAGGCGGTTCCAAGCGCCCGCGAGGCCGACTCGGCGAAGCCGGCCAGGCGCTCGCGGCGGATGACCGGCCCGCAGGTCGTCGGGAAGGCCCGCGCCACCGCGGCCGTTTGCCAGGCCGCCGGCTGCCTTTCCGCGCAATCCGACCGGGTCTTCGAACAAATCACCGAGCAGCTCGTGGCCGACGGGATCACCGACGTCGCGGTGAAGCGGGTGGGCTGCCTCGGCCTGTGCGCCGCGGGTCCGCTCGTCGAGGTGCCGGAGACCGGCGAACTGTTCCGAGAAGTGTCACCGGACGACGTGGAGGGGCTCGTCGCGCGACTGAAGACGGCGAAGTCCATCGAGCAAAAGCCCGCCCGCGAGGCGTTCTTCTCGCGCCAACGTCGCGTCGTCCTGGAAAACTGCGGGAAGGTCGACCCCGAGGACATCGACGACTATGTGTCCCGCAAGGGGTACCGCGGACTGACCCGTGCCGTCACCGGGCTGAGCCCGCAGGACGTCATCGACGAGATCGCCAAGAGCGGACTGCGCGGTCGCGGCGGCGCCGGTTACCCGACGGGCTTGAAATGGGCGACGGTGGCCAAGCAGCCCGCTCGCGAGAAGTACGTCGTGTGCAACGCCGACGAAGGCGACCCCGGCGCGTTCATGGACCGTTCGGTCCTGGAAAGCGACCCGTACCGGGTGCTCGAAGGCATGGCGATCGCCGCGTACGCCGTCGGCGCCAGCCACGGCTACGTGTATTGCCGAGCCGAGTACCCGCTGGCCGTGCAGCGGCTGAAGGCGGCGATCCACCGCGCCGAGAAGGCGGGATTCCTCGGCGACGGCATCGGCGGCTCGACGTTCGACTTCACGGTCGAACTGCGGCTCGGCGCCGGCGCGTTCGTGTGCGGCGAGGAGACCGCGCTCATCGCCTCGATTGAGGGCGGTAGGGGAACCCCCGTGCCACGACCGCCGTTCCCCGCGGCGTCTGGGCTTCGCGGGCGGCCGACCCTCATCAACAACGTGGAGACCTTCGCCAGCGTGCCGGTCATCGTGCGAGGCGGCGGCGAGGCGTACGCAGAGGTCGGCGTCGGGAAGAGCCGCGGCACCAAGGTCTTCGCGCTGGCCGGACGCATCGTCAACGGCGGCCTGATCGAAGTCCCACTCGGAATCACGCTGCGCGACATCATCTTCGACATCGGCGGCGGCGTGCCGGACGGCCGGAAGTTCAAGGCGGTGCAGACCGGCGGCCCGTCGGGCGGTTGCATTCCGGAGGCACTGCTTGACATGTCCGTCGACTACGAGTCGCTGCTCCAAGCCGGTTCGTTCATGGGCTCGGGCGGCATGATCGTCATGGACGACACGTCGTGCATGGTCGACGTGGCGCGCTACTTCATGGACTTCTGCCGAGAGGAGTCGTGCGGCAAGTGCGTGCCGTGCCGGGTCGGCACGACCGAGTTGTACATGCTGCTCACCAAAATCACCGAAGGCCGCGCCACGTTGGCCGACCTCGAGCAACTGGAGAATGTCGCGGCGATGGTGCGCGACACCAGCCTCTGCGGGCTCGGGCAAGGCGCGCCGAACCCGGTGTTCTCGACACTGCGCTACTTCCGCGACGAGTACTTGGCCCACATCGTCGACCACGTCTGTCCAGCCGGCGTTTGCGCCGTGTCCGGAGGGGAGTCCGTCGCATGACCGTCCACACCCTCACCATCGACGGCAAGGAGTGCGCCGGCTCCGAGGGCCAGACCGTTCTCGAGGTCGCCCGCGAGTCGGCCGTCGAGATCCCGACGTTGTGCCATCTCGACGGCCTGTGCGACGTCGGCGCCTGCCGGCTTTGTGTCGTCGAGGTGAAGGGATCGTCGAAGCTCCTTCCGTCGTGCACCACCGCCGTCGCCGAGGGGATGGACGTCACCACCGACTCCGCGCGACTCGGCGCGTACCGCCGGTCGATCATCGAGATGCTCTTCGCCGAGCGGAACCACATCTGCGCGGTGTGCGTGGCCAACAACAACTGCGAGTTGCAGGCGCGGGCAGCCGAACTCGGGCTCACGCACGTCGAGCTCGACACCGTCAACCCGGCCCTTGGAGTCGACGCCAGCCACGAGCGGTTCGCCATCGACCACAACCGCTGCATCATGTGCACCCGTTGCGTGCGCGTCTGTGACGAGATAGAAGGCGCGCACACCTGGGACGTCATGGGTCGCGGGCTCGACGCGCGCGTCGTCACCGACCTGGGCATGCCGTGGGGGGAGTCGACCACGTGCACCGGCTGCGGCAAGTGCATGCAGGTCTGCCCGACAGGCGCGATCTTCGAAAAGGGTCGGTCGATCGCGAGCACCAAAATCAAGCGCCCATTCCTGCCCTATCTGAAATCCGACTCGAAGGAGGTGCCGGCATGACGAGGCCCAAGCTCGCGACCGTTTGGCTCGACGGTTGCTCCGGCTGTCACATGTCGCTCCTCGACATCGACGAGCGGCTGTTGACTCTCACGGAGCGCGCCGACCTCGTCTACAGCCCGCTCGTCGACAACAAGGTCTACCCCGACGACGTGGACGTCGTCCTGATCGAGGGCGCGGTTTCGACCGACGAGGACCTCAAGCGGGTGAAGATGGTGCGCGAGCGCAGCAAGGTCTTGGTGGCCTTCGGGGACTGCGCGGTGACCACGAACGTGCCGGGAATGCGCAACGCGCTGCCGGGCGACGCGACGAAGCCGCTCTTCGACCGGGCGTATGGCGAGAACGTGACCACCGTGGTCAACGGCGTCCTACGACCGACTCGCGACGTGCCGCATCACCTACCGCGCACACTGCCCGTGCACAAGGTCGTCGAGGTCGACGTCTTCTTGCCCGGCTGCCCACCATCGGCCGACGTCATCTTCAACGCGGTGATGTACCTGCTCGACGGCGCGAAACCTGAGTTGCCAGTCGGAACACATTTCGGAGGCTGAGTCAAGGATGAGCACGAGACTGACGATCGACCCGATAACCCGGATCGAGGGCCACGCGCGCATCACAATTCAGTTGGACGACGCGGGCGAGGTCGCGGACGCGCATTTCCACGTGACGCAGTTCCGTGGATTCGAGAAGCTGTGCGAGGGGCGACCGTTCTCCGAGATGCCTTCGCTGATGGCGCGAATCTGCGGTATCTGCCCCGTGAGCCACCTGGTGGCAGCGGCCAAGGCGTGCGACCGCATCCTCGCGGTGCGGCCGCCGAAGACCGGATCCGACCTGCGGGCGTTGATGAACCTCGCCCAAATCGTCCAGTCGCACTCGCTGAGCTTGTTTTATCTGGCCGCGCCCGACCTGGTCTTCGGTTTCGACTCCGACCCGGCGACCCGCAACATCGTCGGGATCGCGCGCACCAACCCGCAACTCGCCGGTGACGGCATCTCGTTGCGTAAGTTCGGCCAGCGGGTCATCGAGATTCTCGGCGGCCGACGAATTCACCCGGCCTGGATCGTGCCCGGTGGCGTGGAGACACCGCTCACCGCGGAGAAGCGCGAAGAGATCCGCGCGATGCTCCCGGACGCGTACGCCGCGATCGACCGCACCCTCACCTGGTACAAGGCCAACCTCATGGGTTGGGCAGAGGAGGAGGCGAGCCTCGGCAACTTCAAATCGGCGTTCATGGCGATGGTCGACGACGACGGCAACGTCACGCACTACGACGGCAGGCTGCGGATCGCCGACCACGACGGCGCGATCATCGCGGAGTTCGACCCGCGAGAGTACGGCGAGCATCTTGGCGAGTACGTCGACGAGGCGTCGTTCCTAAAGCCGACCTATCTGCTGTCGCGCGGCGCGAGCGACGGCATGTACCGCGTGGGCACTCTCGCCCGGGTGGTGGTCGCGAAAGGGTTCGGCACGCCGCGCGCCGACGCCGAGCTGGCGCTGTTCCGCGAGCGGTTCGGGCCGGCGCCGTCGAGCTCGTTCCTGTATCACCACACGCGGCTGATCGAGATCCTGCACGGTATCGAGAAGATCGAGGAGCTGCTGAACGATCCCGACATCCTCTCCGACCGGGTCGTCTCGAACGCGCAGCTGAACCGAAACGTCGGAATCGGTGTCGCGGAGGCGCCGCGCGGCACGTTGATGCACCGCTATGTCGTCGACGACGACGGGATAGTGCAGACCGCCAACCTGATGATCGCCACCGGGCACAACGCCGCGGCCATGAACGCCGGTGTCCTTCAAGTCGCGAAGAAGTACGTGCGCGGCGAGAACATCGAAGAGGGGATGCTGAACCGCGTCGAGGCGGTGATTCGCTGCTACGACCCGTGCCTGTCGTGCTCGACCCACGCCGCGGGTCAGATGCCGCTGCTGGTCAACCTGCTCGACTCGCGAGGCGATGTGGTGCGGGTGTTGTCGCGATGACGACAGCGTCACGGCGTCCGCTCGTCGTCGGGTACGGCACGGCGATGCGCGGTGACGACGCCGTCGGCTGGTACGTCGCCGACCTGCTCGCGCTGGAGCGGCGGCTAGCGAACGTCGACGTGCTGTCCGTCCATCAGCTGACGCCCGAGCTCGCTGCCGATTTCGCGTCCGCCTCGCGGGTCGTCCTCATCGACGCCGCGGCCGACGGTGATGAGCCTGGCAGCGTGCACGTGATCGACGTCTTGCCGAACTACGCGGACGTCGGCGTGTTCTCCCATCACGTCGACGCCGCGGCTCTGGTGGCGCTGACGAACGAGCTCTACGGGGGTGCGCCGCCCACCACGATGGTGACCGTATCCCTTGACTCGATTCCACATGAGGAACGACTGTCGGCGCCGGTGGCCGCCGCCATTCCCGACGTCGTCGCCATCGTCACCCGGCTGTCGTTGGAGGCCGACAATGCATGAGACGTCGCTGATCGCGGAACTCGTCGACGAGTGTGAACGACGTGCGGACGGTCATGCCGTCGCGCGGGTGCACGTGCGGCACGCGTCGTCCATAGCCGAGGACGCGTTGCGCGACATCTTCGCCGCGCTGACCGCTGACGGGCCGATGTCGGGCGTGCTTCTCGACACCGAGGAGTTCGACGCCTCCATGACGTGCGGGGAGTGCGGATACGCCGGTGTCGTCGATCACGACCACGTCTACGGGCATATGCGCATTTGCCCGAGCTGCGAGGCGATATCGGACGACGACGTGGCGCCTGAACTCGAACTGGTAGCCGTCGAGCTCAACGATCGCGATGGCTCAGGCGGCGAACCGTCGACCCGCAAAGAGCCGATGAACGCGGTGGACTGACCGCACCGGCTCAAGGAACATCAGTGGGCAGGCGCCGTCGATCACGGTCACGCCGGCCTTTTCACACATCGAGATCGCGGACGGCGACACGGCGCCCTCGCCGAGCCCTCGATGCAACCACACGCGTTTGACTCCGCGGTCGATGGCGTCTTGGACGACATTCACCGCGACCCGAGCCGGCACCATGATGATCGCGCCGTCCACCGGGTCGGGAACCGCGCTGAGCCGCTGGTAGCAGATGTCACCCTCGAGCGTCGGACCGGTCGCCATGCTGTTGACCGGATACATCGTGCGGCCATCAGCACGCAGCTTTCTGTACACGTCGTTGGCGAAGCTGTGCGAGTCCCGCGAGACTCCGACCAGCGCGATGTGCTCTTGCGCCAGGAAATCGTCTATGGCCGCACGGCTGGGCATCGCGGCCCTCCGATCGTTGTCACCGCGGTTCCGTTGTCACAGCAGTTCCGTTGTCACCGCGGTTCCGTTGTCACCGCAGTTCCGTTGTCACCGCAGTTCCGTTGTCACCGCAGTTCCGTCGTCACCGCAGTTCCGTCGTCACAGTTGCGGCACGACCGGCAGCCGCACGATCGTGCGCAGCCATTGCGGCGCTGTCTGATCCGGGTCGGATAGGTAGATCTCGTGATGGCGCCCTGAAGGCGCGTATCCGTTCGCCTCGGCGTGCGCCAGCAGGCGCGCGACCGTCGCCGTCTCGTCGTCGTACGGGCCGACGTGCATCGCTTGCACGCACCGGCCTTCCCGTAGCACCGACACGTAGAGCTCGTCGACGGGCAGTGGCGGGACCAGGTCGCGGACGCGATCGACCGCGTCGATGAGACCCTCGGCGAGAAGGTGCGCCGGAAGCGTCGCCTGCGGCAGCATCAGCGTCCATCGCCAGGTCGGACGATGCCCTGCTCGCATGGGCTCGACCGGCGGGCCCCACAGGGCTTCCAGCGGCGTCGCGCTTCGACGTCCGGCCGCGGCGACCTCGCCTCGGACGGTGAACGACACCTGGTAGAGCGCCCGCATCGAGAGGTCGAAGTCCTCGCCGCCAGGCGGACCCACGCCGTCGATCATGAGGTACGTGAGGTCTGGAACGTCAATGATCTGAGGACTTGTGGTCGCCAGGTAAAGTCCACGTTCCGCTGTCAGCGTCATCGTCCTCGCCTCCCTCGGCCATGCACACTCAACGTGCGCGCACGAGGGGACACCGGCTAGGGCCAAAAGACCCAGCCGCCAGCGGAACTGTCAGCTGACGTAGAGCTGCCCGTCGGGACCCGCTGCGATGGCGATCTTTCGCAGGCCGCGCCGCGCCGGACCGACCTCGACAGCGCCGGTGGCGCCGTTGAACTGCGAGCCATGGCACGGGCAAAAGAACGACGCGTTCCCGGCTTCGTACTGGACCGCGCAGCCAGCGTGCGGGCACACCGCGTCGAAGGCGAGAAAACTGCCGCTGCGCGGTTGGACCACGAGGGCCGGGTCGCCACTCGCGGGGTCCTGAAAGGACGCGGCGCCCTTCACCGGGACCGCGCTCGCCGGCCCGATTTTCGTGCCGCGCGGCACCGGCGCCGCGGCGGCGCCCGGAGACTTGCCAGGCGTTGTGGCCGCAGTCGTCGGTTTGGTCGTTGCCGATGTCGCCGACGGCGTCGGCGCGTTCGTCGCGGCGCCGGGCGTGCCGGCCGACCCGCTCAAGTCGGCGGTCGCGCCGCTGCTTGCTTTGCTGGTGTGCAACAACCGGCCGAGACCCGCCACGATGCCCGCGCCGACGAGCGCGGTGAGACCGAGCGCTCCCGCTAGCGTGCCGACGAGCCGGCGTCGTTCGAGGTCGACCGCGTGCGCGGTGCGACCGGCTCTTCGTCTTGCGACCACCTGCTCGACATACGCGTCGAGCGAGTACACCCCGCCACCGGCGATTGCCAACGGCAACCACGCGAAGACGAAGACGATGTCCGAACCCGTGTAGTACGGGTTGGTGTGGAAGCTGACGGCGAGGAAGAGGCTGAGCGAAATCAGGGCGCCGCCGATCGCGGCGACGCGGGTGAGCAAACCGGCGAGCGCGCCGACGCCGACGGCGAGTTCGCCAAAGGCGATCAGCAGACCGATGAACCCCGCGTGCGGCGACATCGGCGTGAGCAACGCGTGTATGGGGCTGTGACGGGCCGCCGCCCGCATCTGCGCTTGAATCGACGCCGGCGCGCTTGCCTTGAAAAAGCTCGGATTTGAGAGCTTCTGCAATCCCGCGAAGCAAAACGTCACGCCGAGAAACGCGCGAAGCGGCAGCAGCGCGACGTCGGCGCGAGGGAGACCAGAGACGCGCGCCGCCGTTGACGGCGGGGCTGGTTGCCGTTGGGCCAGGCGATTACGGTCCATAGTCGACCACCATGAGCGAGCTTCCTGTCAATCTGCTGACAACTCCTCGTGCGCCGCCGGCTCCTCCCTGATTGGGAGCTGATCGATTCGCGCCAACCGGCGACCGGTGAAAGCGCGTGGCCAGGTCACGCTCATGCGAGCACCACCGAGCTTCGACTCACCGACGGTCCACCGTCCTCCTGTCGACCGCACCACCGCGTCGCCGATCGCGAGACCCAAACCCGCGCCGGACTCGCCGGCGGCGGTGTCCACTCGATGAAACCGGTCGAACAGTCGCGCACGTTGCGCGTGCGGGATACCCGGCCCGTCGTCCGACACCTCCAGCACGACGTGCCCGGGCGGCGTCTTCACCTCGACCTCGACATGCGCGTTGGGACCCGCGTAGCGGAGCGCGTTGTCGATCAGCACGCCGGTGAGCCGATCAACCCACTCCGGTGGTGCGGCGACAAGCGCGTCGGGCTCGTCGGGAACGACCACGCGCAACTCGATGCCGCGGGCGCCTGCGACCGGAACGAAGCGCTGCGCGCATCGGCCGACCAGCGTTGGCAAGTCGACCAACTCCTCACGCGGTGGAGGCGGCTGAGAGTCGAAGCGCGCCAACCACAACAGGTCTTCCACGATCCGCCTCAACCGGCTCGATTCCGCCGCGACCCGCTCAAGACTCTCCCGGTACGCCGGGGCGCTGCGGTCGGTGCTAAGCGCCAGATTGACCTCCGCGTCGATGACCGTCAGCGGCGTGCGCAATTCATGCGACGCGTCGGCGGTGAACTCCAACTGCCTTCGGCGCGCCTGTTCGATCGGCTTGGAGGCTCGCCGTCCGATGATCAGGGCGCCGACGAAGACGCCGCCGACCAACACCGGCGACACGAGCAACGCGGTGAGCAGCAGGAGACCTCGCACGTGCCGCTCTTGCGCGAGGCTTTCGGCGACGAAGAGCCGGCCGCCCGTGGTGAGAGAGGCCGCGTCAACACGGAATTCAGCCGTCCCGACGTGGGCGCTGCGCGGGAAGCCGCCGGTGCGTTCCACCAGACTGGCCGGCAACTGCGGGGCGCCGACCGAGCTTGTCGTCACGGTTCCGTTCGCGGCCACCAGCCACGCGTACACCGGCGCGTCGTCCGCGTCGCCGAAATGGTGGCTCGTCAGCCGTTCGGCTTGCGCTTCTTCCTTGAGGGTCGCCAACTGCACCGCCAAGCGATGGTCGGTCTCGGTCGTGAGCCGGTGCGTCACGAGGGCGACGAGGAGCGCCACGACCGCGACGTACAAGCCGGCGACGACTAACGCGGCGGCGACGGCGACCTTGATCGCCGGCGCGAGTGCGGCTCGCGCGCGGATCGGCGCCTCCGTCATTCAGGCACGATCCGGTAGCCGACGCCCCGCACGGTCTGAATGTGCGCGCGCGAGCCGACGATCTTCGAACGCAGCCTCGCGACGTGCACCTCGATCGCGTTCGAGCCGATCGAGTCACTTTCGTGCGGCCAGACGTGCAAGACGATCTGCCGCCTGGTCACCACGTTGGGGGAGCGCCGCAGCAGCAGCTCGAGTATCGAGACCTCCGTGACGGTGGCCGCGAACGCGTCGTCCCCGATGAAGGTTTGATGTGTCGCCGGGTCGAACCGCAGGTCACCGCAACTCAGCACCGGACCCTGCACCGACGGCCATCTCCGCTGCAACGCGCGCACACGGGCGAGCATCTCGCGATAGTCGAAGGGCTTGACCAGGTAGTCATCGGCGCCACGATCAAGCCCCGCGACCCGGTCGGATGGCTGGTCGCGCGCGGTGAGCATCAGCACGGGTGTGCGATCACCGCGGGCTCGCATCGCGGCGATCGCGTCGTAGCCGGTCATCACCGGCATCCGCCAGTCGAGTATCGCGACGTCGTACTCGTAGACGGCAAGGTGCGCCAAAGCCGCCGCGCCGTCCGCGACCGCGTCTATGACGTATCCGCTTTCCTGGAGCGCGCGCGCCAGGACGTCGCGAAGCGCGTTGTCGTCCTCGGCTATCAAGACGCGCATGAGTTGATTCTCCGCTTCCGACCTTACAGACCGGTGAACGAAACGCGCTTCAGCTGGCCGTAAGGGTGGCTCCCTAGCCTCGCTAAGTGTGACGAACCAGACCTCGGTGGCCGCCCGATCACCCGCGACGGTGGACGGCGTTGAGGGCAACGCCAGGCTGACGGCGACAGCGGCCGTGGTGCTGCTGGTGTTACTCGCGGCAGAGGGCGTGACCTTGCTGTCGATCCACGGCCTGCTGAAGGCCCACGTGTTCCTCGGCTTCGCGCTGATCCCGCCGGTCGCGCTCAAGATCGGCACCACCGGTTATCGATTCGCGCGGTACTACGCGGGCAACCCGACGTACCGTCGCAAGGGTCCACCGCCGCTCGTCTTGCGGGTGCTCGGCCCGGTCGTCGTCTTGAGCACCGTGGCGCTGCTGGCGACCGGCGTCGCGCTGGGGTCGACGACCCGCAGCACGCGCGACGCGACGCTCTTCTTGCACAAGGCAAGCTTCGTCATCTGGTTCGCCGCCATGACCGTCCACGTGCTCGGGCACCTGGTCGAGGTCGCGCGGATCGGGCCTCGCGACTGGCGCGTGCCGCAACCGGCGCCGGTCGCCGGCGCCGGGGTCGGGGCGCGGCGGTGGGTGACGGCAGCGGTGATCGTCGTCGCCTGCTTCGTCGGCGTCTACGGCTTGAGCGCGCTCGGGCCCTGGACCGCGCTGTCCCACTAGCGCTGTCCCACGAGCGCTGTCCCACGAGCGCTGTCCCATTAGCCGACCCGCTCAGGAGCTGACAGTCCGGGTCGGGACATTGTGCCCTGCCTCGTCGACTCGTCGACGCAGACCATGGTGACGTGTCGACCGCTGAGGATCAGTTGTGAGCGTGCGGGCCATGTCCGCAGGCGCCGACGGCCTGACCTCCGCCGAGGCGGCGCGACGGCTGGGTGAGATCGGGCCGAATGCCGTCGGCCCGCCGCGACGCGCCTCGGTGCGCTCGAGTGTCGGCACCCAGCTGCGCGATCCGTTGATCCTGGTGCTGCTCGCGGCCGCCGCGCTGACGTTGGCGACCGGAGACCTCACAGACGCCGCGGTCATCGGGCTGGTCGTGGCGGTCAACTCCACCGTCGGGGTGTGGCAGGAGCTGCGTGCCCAGCGCGCGATCGAGGCGCTGTCAGCGCTCGCGGCGCCTCTCGCGCGGGTCCGCCGCGACGGCATCGAAGCGCAGTTGCCCACCGAAGAGCTGGTGCCGGGCGACGTTCTGGTGTTGTCGGAAGGCGACATCGTGCCCGCGGACGCCGACTTGCTCGAAGCGCACGCGCTCCTCATCGACGAAGCCGCGTTGACGGGGGAGTCCGTGCCGGTCGGGAAGTCGGCCGACACCGAGCATGAGTCAGCGATCTCGGCTGGGACGGTCGTGGTCAAGGGTCGTGGCATCGCCGTCGTCACCGCCACCGGCGAGCGCAGCGCGTTGGGGCGCATCGCCGCCTTGCTCGACGTCGGCCCGCAAACGACACCCCTTCAGCGGCGGTTGGCCCAGCTCGGGCGGGTGCTCGCGGTCGTGGCGATCGCGCTGTGCGGCGTGGTGCTGCTGCTCGGACTCGGGAGAGGCCAGCCCGCCGAGCAGATGGTCGTCACCGCGATCAGCCTTGCGGTGGCGGCCGTTCCCGAATCGCTGCCCGCCGTGATCACGCTGAGCCTGGCCCTGGGCGCCCGCCAGATGGCGCGCCGGCACGCGATCGTGCGGCGACTGCCGGCCGTCGAGACGCTCGGTTCCGTCACCGTGCTCGCCACGGACAAGACCGGGACGTTGACGACCGGCCGGATGCGCGCGGAGGTCGTGTACACCCGCCGCGGCAGCCACTCACTCGTCGAACGGCCGGACGTCGGTTTCGACGCGGACGTCGTCGACTTGCTCACGATCGCGGCACTGTGCACCGACGCCCAGCTGAACGGGGGTGCGGGGCTCGGAGATCCCACCGAGGTGGCCATCTTGCTCGCCGCCTCGTCGTCCGGTCTCGATCTCGCGACGCTGCGCGGCGATTGGCCGCGGGTGGCGGAACTGCCGTTCGACAGCAACCGAAGGCGCATGACCACCATTCATCGCGCCGACGGCGGCTTTCTGGTCTGCATGAAGGGCGCGCCCGAGGCGGTGCTTCGCCGTTGTTCCACTGACCCGGACGACGGATTCGCCGCCCGCGTCGCAACGCAGGCGGCGGAACTGGCCAAGGACGGGTACCGGGTCCTCGCCGTCGCGACCGCCCGGCGCGACGACCTCCCGCCCGACCTTGAGCTGACCGAGCGCGACACCCGCCTGGTCGGACTCGTGGCCATCGCCGATCCGCCGAAGGAGAACGCCGCGCAGACGTTGCAGGCTTGCCGCCAGGCGGGCATAAGCCTCGTTCTCATCACCGGCGACCATGCCGCCACCGCGCTCGCGATCGCGCGACGCGTCGGCATGGCGGATGACGACGACGTCGCGATGACCGGACCGGAATTGCGCGAGGGCGGCGTTGACCCGACCGACAGCAACGTCTTCGCCCGCATCGCGCCCGAGCAGAAGCTGCAGATCGTCGAGGCGTGGCGCGCCAGCGGCGCCATCGTCGCCATGGTGGGCGACGGCGTGAACGACGGGCCCGCGCTGCGTCGAGCTGACATCGGGGTCGCGATGGGGCATCGGGGGACCGAGGTCGCCCGGCAGGCGGCCGACCTGGTGCTCGCGGACGACGAACTCGCGAGTGTGGTGTCGGCGGTCGAGGAGGGGCGCCGCATCTACGCGAACGTCCGACGATTCTTGACGTTCGGACTGGCCGGCGGCGCAAGCGAGATCCTCGTGATGCTGATAGGTCCATTCCTAGGATTCAGCCTTCCGCTGCGGGCGGCGCAGATTCTTTGGATCAACCTGCTCACTCACGGCTTGACCGGAGTCGCGCTCGGTGCCGAGCCGGCCGACCCAGACTCGATGAGGCGCCCGCCCCGACCGCCACGGGAAAGCGTCCTCGGCGACGGACTTTGGGGGCGGGTGCTGAGACTTTCCGTGGTGCTCACGGCGGTCACCCTCGCGGTCGCGACTTGGGCGGACGATGGGGGACGGCCCTGGCAAAGCATGATCTTCGTTACTCTCACGACCTCGCAACTGGCTGTCGCCGTCGGCTTGCGGGCCCAGCGGGGAATCCGATCCAACGTCTTCCTGCTGTATGCCGTCGCAGGCTCGCTCGCACTTGTGTTCGCCGGTCTTTACGCGCCACCGCTGCGCGATCTCCTCGACACCCGCCCGCTGTCATGGCCGGAAGCCACCATCGCGGCGGCGGCTGGTGTCTTCGGCTGGTTCGCCGTCCGCGCCGATCTGCTCCTCAAGAGATCGCGAGCCCGTCGGCAACCGTCACAAATCCATAGCCGGCAGCACGAATCTCGTCGATGACCGCTGCGAGTGCGTCGGCGTCAAGCGTCGAACGGTCGGTGGGATGGGAACCGACATGCATGAGCACGATCTCGCCGGGCTGAAGGCCCGCGAGCACCCGCTGCTCGACTGACTCGACCGTCCGGCCGCCGGACGTGCCTTGCCAACCCAGGGTGTCCACCGTCCAACCGATCGAGACGTACCCGAGCGCGTTCACCAACGCGCGACTGTGCGCGGTGCGCTCGCCGAACGGAAACCTGAACAACGGCCGCGGGTCGACACCGGAGGCGGATCGGATCACCGAACCCGCCTGGTCAACTTCTGATCGCGCCGCGTCATCCGACAGCTCGTTGAAGTGCGGGTGAGTCATGCTGTGGTTCGCGATCGCGAATTGCGACCCCACGTCGAGCGCCTGCGCAGGAAACGACTTCGCCCATGCGCCGGTGAGGAAGAACGTCGCCGGCACGCCCTTCGCGCGAAGCGTCGCGACGATCTTCGGGATGCCGTCGGCGTTCGCGCCGGCGTCGAAGGTCAGCGCGACGACGGGCGACGACGTCGGCAGTCTCGTGATGTCGACGCCGATGAGCGTCGGCGGCAGCGGCGTGGACGCCGGGAAAGTGGACGCTGGTGTCGCGCTCGGTGTCGCTGTCGTCGTCTCGGCCGTTGGCGAGCTGACCGGAGTCGCGGTGGCGGGTGAACTCCTCGACTGCGCGGGAGATGACGGTGCGGGAGACGACGGCTCGACCACTCGCGGTGAAGTCGTCGCGACGGCGCCGGGCTCGCCACGCGAGCACGACGCCGCCAGCAGGACGAGCAGCGCGGCCGTCGGCCGGCTCCAACGCGAACCCCGTCGACTCATTTGCGTCCCCACCTGCGAGCTTGCCTAGGAGACGTTCGCCCCCAAAAGACGTTCGCCCAAGAAGACGTTGCTCAGAAGACGTTGCTCAGCGCGCTCACCTTGTCGGGCGCGTTGTACAGCGGCTCGGGTGTCTTCTCGCGCGACGGGTACTGCTCGAGGATCGCCCGCAAGTCGCCGACGAAACGCATCGACTCAAGGTGGGTCCGCTGCCAGACGTTGCGCCCGAAGATGAGCCCGGTCGCGCCGGCCTCCATCGACAGTCGCGCCTTCTCCAACATGGCGTCGTCGCCGAGCTTCTCCCCACCTGAGACCAGCAGCAACGAACGGTTCGCCGAGCGGACGACCGCGTCGATCGCGTGTTGCTCAGTGAAGACGGCGTCGTACTCCTGCCGCACTCCGACGCGCTTGGCCGCGCGAGGGAAGTTGACCTTCACCATGTCGGCGCCGATCTCGCTCGCGACTCGGCTCGCGTAGTCGACCGCGTAGAACGAGTCCATCCCGCCCTTGGCGACGATCGCCGAACCGCGGGGGTACGCCCACACGATCAGCGGCATTCCGAATCGAACCGCGTCGGCTCGCACAGAGCGCAGCTGCCCGAAGTCCTCGACCTGCGACGGGCTTCCAACGTACAGCGTGTAGCCCACCGCGTCGGCGCCGAGCGCGACCGCCTCCTCGACGGTGGAGATCATCGGTGACAACGCCGCCTCATCCGACGGGATGTCGGTCTTGCCGTTGAGCTTGAGGATCAGCGGGACCTCACCCGCGAACTCCCAGTAGAACTTCTCCGCGAGCCCCGCGTGGATCGCGATCCCGTTGAACCCGCCATCGACGGCGAGCCGAAGGATGTAGCGCGGATCTGTCGCCGCCTCATTGGCGAAGAAATCGCGCGGCCCATGCTCGAGCCCTTGGTCGTATGGCAAGAACAGCGCGGTCCCGTTGCGCAACCCGTGCTGGAAGAGGATTCGGTGCAGCCTGGCTCGCTTGCCACCGGTCAGGCCCAGTTGGTCAAAGCCAAAACGCTGAATCATCTCAGTCACCTCCACGTGCCCAACCCTCATCGTGCTGCGGCTCGAGCGGCGGTGGCAGGGCCTAAATGCCCTCCCGGACGGGCGTTGGGACTTTCGGCTCTGGCCGTGGCGGCCGGACGACGGATCGTGGTGAATGTGACACCTCAGTGAGGAAGTGATCCGAGATGTCGTACAGCAGTCGACAATCAGCACACCCCGTCGTTTCCGCGCGGTCGCACCGGCCACTGGCGCGATTCGGCGATTGGCCGGACCTCGGCCTGTTGGGAACTCTCGTGCACGCCGCCGCGGGAGACTCGATTCGCATTGAGGAGTACAGAACTGGCAGTAGTTGTGTATTTCAAAGCCGCGAATGTGTGCCTTTGAGGCGCTGGCTTCGATTGGTCCGTCTCTGTGGCGACATCGCCCGGTTCCCTCAGCTGGCGCTTGCTGGCGACAGCTGTGAGAGCGACGGGTCGGCGTCGATGGGGCAGAGCAGCGCGAGCCAGGTGTTGTCGAACATGGTGGTGAGCGCTTGGGACGAGCCGTATTCAAGGCGGTATGCCATGACTTGGGCATCGGCGACGTTGAGACAGCACAGTTGGCCGATTGCGGCGCCGAGCTCGAGCGCCTCGTCTCGGTCAAGAACGTTGCGCCGGAGAAGCTCGGGTAGGAGCGCGCCGGCCTGGTCGAGGCGGTATGCGAGGTCATGCATCAGGGCGTGCGGCATCACCGCAAATTCGACCGCGTGCTGGAGTTGCGGCGGCAGGACTGGTGCTTGTTTGACTGCCCAGCTGCGGTTGTTCTCGATCGCAAGACGGGCCTCGGCGCCGTCGCGTCCCGTGTGGCTGCGCTGGGGTGCTGGACCCTCGCGGAACCACACGGGACGCGGGCGCGTCATGTCAGCTGCCGTTGCCGCTCGAGGCGCACAGCTTCGTGTTGCTCGCCGAGACGCAGGCATCCCAACCGCGGTACTTGTCCTGCACGTAGACATGCGAGTACTGCACGCCGATGGCAACCATCGGGTATTCGATGTTTGAGTAGCTGTTTCTTTCGAAGTATTTGTAGAGCGTTTCGCCCGGATTCATCGGCAAGCTCTGGGGCGATGGGTCGGCGCCGTTCGCGACCGCACAGTAGTGGTCCGGGCTCCCGCTGACGTTGATAGCGCAGGCATACCACCAGTCGAACGTCACCGTATCGGTTCCATAAACCCTGCGCGCGTTGAGCGTCAACTGCCAGAGCTTCGAAGAGCCGCCATTGAGATACTCGTGGACCTGTGTTTGCCATTCATCGGTGGCGACGCAATCAGTTTGGGTTTCGCAGTAAATCTCGGTGGCGGGTCCCCAGTCGGAGTCGTAGACGTAGTCGGTGCGCCGATAGCCAGGGTCGTAGAGGACGAAGCCACTAGCGACGCTGAACGGCGTGATCTGGCCAGGTTTCGACGACGGGCTCGTCGACGACGACTGTGTCGTGCGCTTCGCGGCCTTCGCCTGCATGGCTTGCACCTCCGCCAAGGTGTATCGCTTGCCGCGGGTGAAGTTGACACCCGTTACGCCGATGTAGCTTCCTTGGTTCGCCGCGGTACTCGATGTTGCTTCATGCTGTGGTGCGGCGCTCGCCCGCGTGGCGGGGGCAACGATGAACGACAACGCGACGAGCGCCGATACAACTGCGAGCGTCCTTCGTTTCGCTAACGCCTGCACGACGCCGTAGGTACTCTTCATAACCCCGATCCCCTCGTTGATGGTGAGGCTGGCCCGCTTTCGGGCCAGCGTAATCTTCCTAGTCGGTTTAAGGCATCCTCGTCAACATCCAGCTGATATGGGCTTGTTAGCCGCTTTGACGGTTGGCGTACGGCGCCCACTCGCCGCTCGAAAGGGTTGTCGCACGGGCGACTGAGGCGGGGTTCAAGCCGAGGACGCCCGCCAACATCGCCGGTGGCACCTCGCGGGTGAGCTGGTCGGCGGCGGCGAGGCGTACTCGACGCGGTTCTATGCCGATCGCGCGCAGTCGGTTCCCGAGTGTGCCGATCGTCAGATGCCGTCCAGCATGGTTGCTGCTGGCGAATAGCCATGGGCTGGGCAGTTGCTGGGCGGTGCTGTCGCGGCGCTGAACAGGGAGCCGCTGGATGATGGTCGCGAACGGCTCGGGCAGTTCGAGCGGATCGGGGCCCAGACGTAGGTGAACGACGTCGCCTGCGGCGTCGACATCGGCTGTGGTCAGCGTGCTAATCCGCGCTAGCGGTTGGGCGTAGAAGACCACGAGCGCGCCGGCTATTCGGTCTGCGGGGTCTAACGAGTCGTCGGTGATGAGTCGCTGCGCGATCCTCCATCGCGCCTCTGAATCTAGCGGCGTTGTCGGGGTTCCCTTGTAGCTTTTCGGCCATGTCAGCTGTGCCGGCACGCATCGGTTGCGATGCGCCCAGACTAGGAACGGTCGAACCAGCCACCGACGCGCGCCCGGCCCGGCGAACCAAGTATCGATGTGTGACTGGTCGGCGCCATCGAGCGTCTTGCCGTCGCATTGCAGCACCGTCAGAAACTCGGCGACCTCGGCAATCTTGCGGCGATCGTTGCGCACGGCGACGGTCAGGTCGGTGCCGTGATCGCTGAGCTTGCGCAGACGAGGCAGTACCGCCCACCGAATCCAGCGAACCTCGATCTGCCGGTGTGTGTCGGTCAACTCGGCGAGCAGGTCCGGAATCTCGCGTTCGAGCCGGCGAAGCCCACCGCCGGGATCCGGTGGGAGCACGCCGCTGCTGATCAGCAGCGCGCGCAGATAATCGACGGCCTTGCGTTGCGGGAGTGTGTCGAGCGCGGCGTGGTCGAGCGGAATGTGCCCGTCGTGCAGCCCGCTCAGCAGGCCGCCGGCGCGGTCAAGCCAGCGGCCGGTGGTGAGTGGATCGGCTCGAAGGATCGCCGTCCGCAGCGGTTGCAACGCGCCACCATCGTCGGGAGGAATCACTCGATCGAGGCGGCGGCGCAGACCACACGGTCGGCATATGCGTTGCTGGTCGCTGGTTCGACCGAGCGGTGTGCCCGTCGCCCGGCAATCCACGCAACGAAGGTTGAGGCGTTCCCGACACCACCGGCATCGCCCGGTCACGTCGAGCGCCCGGTCGGGTGCGCCGCAGTCGGCGCAGTCGCCTCGGATTCGTCCGATGCCCTTGTTGCATCGCCAGCAGGTTGCACGGCCATCGGCGGTGCCCTTGCCGCAGTGAATGCATGCGCGGGCATTCACTGGCCGCGACGCACCTCGGCGCGGCGCGGGATGCGTTGCTTGAGTCCCGCGTCGATCGGTCCTTGTCCCGCGGCTGCCGTGTGCAGAGGTTTTGACTCGGCGACCGGTTCGACCAGGTCGTTCGGGGTGCAGTCCAAGATGTCGCACAGCGCGACAAGGGTGCGCAAACTCAGCCGTTCCGGCGTGCCGGTCACCAGGCGATACACCTGGGCGGCGGACAGCTCAACATCGCGTTCGGCAAGCAACGGCCCGATGTCAGTGGTAGCGAACATGTCGTGCTCGGCCATGATTCGGCGCAGATGCCACCGGTATCCCAGCATCCGTTTGCGTGCCCGCGTCATCCCCGTTCTCCCATCGTCATGGTGTTGGTCCGAACGCTCGGTCCAGCGCTCGGCGCAACGCCCGGTTCTTGTAGTCGGCGCCGACGCTGGTGTAGATCGCAGTCGTCGAGCCCCACGCGTGGCCGAGTTGTTTCTGCACGAACAGGTGATCGAAGCCGTCCTCGAGCAAGTGGCTGGCGTAGGAATGCCGCAGACAGTGCGGGCCGAGGTTGCGGTCCAGCCCGATCGCGTCCCGGTAAGCCGAGAACCGTTGCGACAGCGTGTCAGTCGTGATCCGAGCCTGCCGCTCGGTCGGCCACATCGCATGTCCGGCCACTGCCATAGACCGGGCGAATGTCCTGCACCCACTCGGCCACCACTTCGGCGGCCCATCCCATGGTGGTCAGCACGTTTCGCCGTCGCGGTGGGCTGCCTTTCATCGCTTTGCCGTAGCGCACCGACAGCGCGCCGTAGCGACCGAACTCGGGCGCGGCGGCGTTGGCCGACCAGTCCACGACTTCCAGCATCGCCGCCTCACGGCGACGCAGACCCCAGCCGTAGATCACCTTGAACAACGTGGCATCTCGAAAGGCCGCCAGCCAGCCCTTGCGGCCGTTGGCGCGCAAAGCGGTTACCCGGGCGTCGCAGTAATCGAAGAAGGCCTGCAGCTCTTCCCTGCTCAGTGGTCGGTTTCCGGGACGGCCCTCATACTCGCTGCGGTGTCGACGGTGTTCCACTCGTGAAAGACCTGCACCGGGTGCGAGCCGAAATGCCGCTCGCACACTTCGATCCACCGGACATAATTGCATGAACGTATCATGCATCCGATGCATGACGACAGGTTGCGGCATCATGCAACTAAGGGGTTTCGGCGCACCCTCCTACCGCCGCGAAACGGTAGCTGGCCCCCCAACACCCGGCGGGGTAATGAAATGCCACGGGCGTGAATCGTGCGTCAGATGCGATTGCTCACGGTTCGACGGCAACGCCTTGATCGTGCGGGCGGAGCTGCCCGGCATCGACCCTGACAGGGACGTCGAACTGTCGGTCGCTGACGGGGCGCTGCACATCCGCGCGACCCGGGAGAGTGGCGGCGCGCGGATGGCAGCCGAGGGCTTCCGCAGCGAGTTCAACTACGGGAAGTTGACGCGCACCATCCCGCTTCCCGTCGGCGCGTACGAACATGAGATCAAGGCGACGTACCGCAACGGCATCCTCGAGGTGCACGTGCCGATCACGAAGACAGCGACGCACCGGATCGAGATCGAACACGTGTGACGTCGGGGACTCGCGCGCGTCGTCCGAGAACGCTGAGCCGGCCGCCGAATGCCCGGAGCAACCGGTCCATGCCAGTGAGCACGTCGCTGAGCGAATCGTCGATGACGCTCGCGTGTGACAAGTCGACGGCGACAGAGACCCCGTTGGCCGCGGCGGCCGCGAACTGCCGTTCAAGTTCTTGGATGCCGACCGCGTCGAGGTCTCCCGAAACCGTCATGACGGTCCAGCCATTCCAACGCCAGACTTGGAAGATGGTCGGCGTTCGCGCGGTCGTCATGTCGCACGCTGCCCTTCGATGGCCGTCGCTGACGGAGCGTCCGATTAGGCCATCAGGGTTGGCGCGTGGTGTCCGGCCGCACGAGTGTCCAAGGTCCCAGCGCCCGGGTGCGATGTACCCGTGTTGTTCGCGCCGGTTGAGGGTTTCAATCAAGACAAGCGATATGCGGAGCCGAGCCGGTCCTCCCATCGACTAGCCGCCCCGAAGACGCCGGAAAGGGGTCGGGCATGACGGTGTTAGTGGCATACGCGAGCGCGCACGGCTCGACGCGCGACATCGCCGAACGGCTAGCCACCCGACTGACTGAGCGCGGCTGCTACGCCGTCCCGGCGTCGGTCGACGACATCGACAGCGTGGCGCCGTACAGCGCCGTCGTCGTCGGAAGCGCGGTGCACAATCAGACTTGGCTGCCGAAAGCGACCTGGTTTCTGACCGATCACGCCGAAGAATTCGCGCGGCGATCGGTCTGGCTGTTCAGCGTCGGGATGCCGGCCGCCGTCGCCCGCCCCTTGCGCCGGCTCGCCCTGCGCGAAGGCGAGGCGATTCGGCGGGACCTCGCCGAAATCGTGACGATGCGCGGTTATCACATGTTCTCGGGCGCCGTGTCGCGCGACGTGTTCCCACCAGGCTCCAACCGGCTCATCTTCCGCCTGACGGGCTGTCGCTACGGCGACTTTCGCGATTGGGACTCGATTGATCGTTGGGCGGCGGGCATCGCCGACGACCTAAGCAAGCGCACGTCGCCAAGCGGCGCGACAGCCGCAGAGCAACGCTAGGAGGTGCGAGATGACCGTCGAGTCCGACCCGGGCAGGATCGTCGTCGGCGTTGATGGTTCCGCCAGTGGCAGGTCGGCCCTCAAATGGGCGACCGACGAGGCGACGCTGCGCGGCTCGCCGCTGCATCTCGTGCACGCATGGCGCCCGCTCTATCGTGACGCGGACGGCGACCACGAGGAGAGCGAGGCCGTGCTTCTCGCGCGAACGCACGGCGACGCGCTGCTGGGGGCGGCGCAGGCGACCATCAAGGTGACGGCGCCCAGTCTGCAGGTTGCCAAGCAACTGTCACGCGGTCGCCCGAGCGCTGTGCTGCTAGAGGCGGCGGTCGGCGCGCGCTTGCTCGTGGTGGGCGCGCGCGGCCTCGGCGGATCTCCCGGCATGCGGCTCGGTTCGGTCGGGTTGCACGCCGCGGCGCACGGACCGTGCACCACGGTGGTGGTTCGCGGCTATGAGCAGAGTCGCGGTCGGGTCGTCGCCGGGATCGACGGATCTCCTGAGTCCAAGCGGGTGCTCGACGCCGCGTTTGAAGAAGCGTCGGTGCGCAAGAGCCGCTTGCTCGTCGTGTCGGCCTTGTACGTGCATCCCAAGGCTGAAGGAGTGGCGAATCGGGCGCGTGCGCTAGAGGCCGCGCAGGCCGCGGCGGACGCCGCCACCTATCCACTCGTGCACGAGTTCTGGACGCAGTACCCCGACGTCGAAGTCGCTTCCAGTTCCCGATCGGATATCCCGCCGAGCTGCTGGTCAGTTCCTCGGCTGCGGCCCAGCTCCTCATCGTCGGCGCGACCGGCGGTGGCGGCTTCGTCGGGATGCACCTCGGTTCGATCGCACACGCGGTTGTCCACGAGGCGCGCTGCCCGGTGATGGTGGTCCGAGAAGGCAGGTCGGCGCCGTGACACCGTCGGCGACACGCTCGCGCCCAAGCCCCCGCCCAGGCCCGAGTGTGCGGCACCGGTCACGCGGGTCATGACGTGCAGATCGTCAGCTTGCACAGCTTGCTCGACCGGTTCCGACCCGCGCCGCCACCTGGTCAGCCCGGGCCCCTTGGCGTCCCGTCGCAGACACCACACACCGCCGTCGACGAACTGGCGCCGTTGTTCTTGCTCGTCGACGCGATCGAAGCCGAATGCGCGGCGATCAAGGCCCACGGAGAGCAACGGGCCAAGCAAATAGCGGACGATGCCGAGGCGCGCGTGTCCCGGTTGGACGGCGAGGCCCTACAGCAAGCCAAGGAGGCACGCGATGCCGAGTCCCGCGCCGTGCGCGGCGACGCGCGCGAACGTGTAGCGACCATGCTCGCTGACGCCGAGCGCGACGCCCAGGAGATAAGGCGACGCGAATCCACGGCGCTCGCCCGACGCGTCGAGAAACGCGGTCGACCTCGTGCGAGCGATCGGCCGCGAACCGGCTAAGCGACGCGGTGACCGGAGATGACCGCGGCATGGATCGCCAGCGACGTGCGCGCGTCCGCGATGTCGCACCGAACTCTGGGCCGCGCAGCGACCAGGGCGGTCGCGGCGCGCGGCTCGGTGCCAGCTGCTCTCAGCTCCTTGGCGAACTCGCCTTACGGTCGTGAGATCCGGCCGGATCAGGACCTGGAGTCAGCCCAGCACGCGATCGCGGCCACCGCGCTCTGGAACACCCGCGTGCTGGCTGGATGGGTTCCCGCGGCAGGGATTCCCATGATGCGAGTTCTCGTGGGCTGGTACGAGATCGCTAACGTCGAAGCACTCCTGCGCAGCGATTTCGCCGCGCCGCCACATTCGCTTTTTCAACTCGGCGGGCTTGCCGTCGGATGGGCGCGACTCAGAGGCGCCGCCAGTGTCACTGAACTTTGTGATCGGCTCGCCACCACGGCGTGGGGCCGGCCCGACGACGAGAGCCCGCGCACGATCGGCTTGAACCTGCGCTCAGCTTTGCTGCAAGAGGCGTCCGCCACGCTGCCCGAATGCCAGAGACTGGATCACCTCCGGCGGGCCGCGTTGGTGCTCGCCCGCGAGCGGTCGCGCGGCCACGCGCCGCTTCCGAGTCGCACGGCGCGAACCTTCGCCACCCTGCTGGGAGTGCAGGCGCTGGCCGCGCTCACTCTGGCGGAGTTGCTGCAGAGCCTTCCCGCGGCCGCCACCCCGGCCTTCGCCGGTGTGACGACCGAAGAGGCGCTGTGGCGTGCGGAGAGTCGCTGGTGGGCTCGCGTGGAGTCAGACGGCTCGTCACTCGTGCGCACCGCGCGGTTTGGCCCGACGCCCGTCGTCGGCGCGGTCGCCGTGATGGCGGCGGACGCTTGGCGCGTTCGCGCGGCGCTCACCGCTGCCGCGAACGGCGACCCGGGCCTGGAGGAATTCGATGCGCTGGCGTAAGTCGTTCGGACCGGTCGCGATGCGACGCGTGGCGCTGCTCGCGCCGGCGCGGTCCGCGCGAGCGGTGTTGGTCGAGGTCGCCGACGTCGGCGCCGTGCAGTTCGACAGCGCGCCGCGTCTCGACGGCTCGACTCGCGGTGACGGCACAATGCCTCGCGACGACGTGGAAGGGCCCGCGACACGGTTGCTGCGGCAACGTCGCGTGACGGCGGCAGCGCCGCTGCTGTCGGCCGAGCCGCCTGACCTGGGTTGGTGCGAGGCGAATGGCCGGCTCGACCTCATCACCGGTGAGGCGCGGCTCGAGGCCGTCGTCAGCTCAGGGGTACCGCACCAGGATGTGATCGGCTTCCTCGGTTGGGCGCCCGCCGACCACGTCGCGACCGTGCGCGAACGCGTGGCGCCAGTGGGCGGGGCGATGGTCGCGCTTCGTCGGCCCGCACACCTGCAACCCCCGACGCTCCTCTCGGTGGACAGTGCCGGACGCCCGTTCACACCGCTCGTGCGCGCGTACGCCACTCCGCCGTACCGCGACATCGACCCGTCGCTGTTGGCCGGGGTCACTTACGTGGCGATGTTCGGCATGATGTTCGCCGACCTGGGCCACGGCGCGCTGCTCCTTGCCGCGGCGCTCTACCTTCGGGCCGCTCACTCGCGACGGCTGGAGCGGTTCCGTTCGGCGTGGGTCTTCCTCGCCGGCGCCGGCCTCGCAAGCATGTTGTTCGGCGTCTTATACGGCGAGTTCTTCGGTCCGACGCACCTTCTTCCCGTCGTCTGGCTTTCTCCGCTCGACCAGCCGGTCCCGCTCTTGCTCGCCGCGATCGCGATTGGCGCGACACTGCTTGCGATCGCGTATGGCGTCGGCATCGTCAATCGCTTTCGCGAGGGTGGTTGGCGGCTCGCCGCCTATGCGCCCTCTGGCCTGGCGGGCGCGGGCACCTTTCTCGGCCTCGGGCTGCTGAGCGCTGGCGTCTACACCAAGTACACCCCGCTCACGGTTGCCGGGGTTTGCCTCGTCGGGATCAGCGCGGGCCTGGTCACCGCAGGCTTCTTCGCGGAAGCCGGGGGCGGCGGCGTCGGCGTAGCGCAGGCCGGCATCGAACTGCTCGATCTGCTTCTTCGAATTGGCTCGAACGTCGTGAGCTTCGCCCGCCTGGCGGCGTTCGGCCTGACGCACGCCGCGTTGTGCCAGGTTGTGTGGCAAGCCGCCACGGGATCGGCTCGACACGGTGCGATCGGTGTGACGGCGGCGGTGTTGGTGTTCGCGCTCGGCAACGCCTTGGCCTTCGCCCTTGAGTCGCTCATCGCGGGCGTGCAAGCGCTGCGGCTCGAGTACTACGAGCTCTTTTCTCGCATCTTCCTGACCGAGGGTGAGCCTTTTCGGCCGTGGGCGCTCCCCGTCAGCAGAGCGAACGTCGTCGAATCGAGGCTGGAGGCGTGATGTCAGGCTGGGTCATAGGGCTGCCGGTGGCACTTCTCGCAACGGCGGGCACCGCCGTGTCGCTGCATCGGTACAAGGCGGCTGCTCGACGGGTGCTCATCGCGGCAAACGCTCTGCTGCTCGTCGGAGCGCTGGTGATTGTCGTCATCGCGCTGACCGCGCCCACGTCGTCCGCCACAGTGGTGGCGGCCGCGACCACCGCGAAGACCTTGAACGGCAGCGCGTTGCTGGGAGCGGGTATCGCGATCGCCGGCTCGTCGATCGGCGGCGGCATCGCCGTCGCGTACACCGGATCGGCCGCGCTGGCCGCGATGAGCGAGCGACCCGAGATGTTCGGCCGCGCGATGGTCATCGTCGGACTGGCGGAAGGCATCGCCATTTACGGACTCATCGTCGCGGTGATTCTCGTCGGGAAGGCGTGGAAATTATGGGCACCGTCGCCATCATCGGGGAACCGCCGCGAGTCGACGGCTTCGGTTTGGCCGGCGCCCGCGTCTTCAGGGCGGCGACGCTAGACGAGGTCCTCGACGCCTGGGGACGGCTGCCTCAGGACGTCGACGTCGTCATCCTCACCGCGTTCGCGGCCGGCGCGATCGGGCGGGTTCCCACGTCGGGTCGCCCCTACACGGTGGTGTTGCCGGCATGACGTGGGCGGTCGATCCGATGGCGCTTGCGCCGCTGCGCGAGTCGCTACTCGCGAGCGCCCGGCGGGAGGCCGACGCCACGGTCGCCGCCGCGACCGCGCACGCTGAGGAGCTCGTCAGCGCGAGCAGGGCAGCCGCCGAGGCTCGGATCGCATCGGCGCGCGCGGAGGGAACGGCTGACGCGACGCGATCCGCTTCGGCCGAGGTGACCGCGGCCCGACTGCAAGCGAGAACGATCGTGCTCACCGCGCGCAGCTCGTTGGACGACGAGTTGCGCGCGTCGGTGCGGGCGCGCCTGCATGACCTGCGAGACGACGCGGCGTATGACCGGCTGCGGGTCGCCTTGCGGCACCGAGGCCGCGCCTTGCTCGGCGACGCCGCCGCATATCGCGAACCGGACGGCGGAGGCGTTGTCGTCGAGACCGCGGGGCGCCGTGTCGACGCCAGTCTCGACGCCTTGGCGCAATGGGCCGTCGACAGCGCCATCGACGCCGACACGGAGGCGTCGACATGAGTGGCGACGTCACGAATGACGTGCCCGAGGGCGCGCGCGCTGGTGTGGTCGCGAGGGTCAACGGACCACTCGTCGAGATCGACGGGCTGCCCGGTGTGGCGATGGGGGAGATGGTCGAGCTCGAACCGGCGCGGCTGCCCGGGGAGGTCGTGGCGATCGCGGGTTCGAGAACCACGTTGCAGGCCTATGAGTACACCGGTGGGGTGGCGCCTGGAGCGCAAGCGCTCGCACGTGGACACGAGTTGTCGGCGACCATGGGGCCGTGGCTGTTGGGCGGCGTGTTCGACGGCCTGCTCCGCCCGCTCCCGCAGGGCCCGATTTGGCTGCAAACCGAGATGTCCGACACCTCGTCCGACACCCGCGGGTGGTCGTGGCGCCCGCTCGTCAAGCCAGGCGACCCGGCAACCCCGGGCGCGACGCTCGGCGTGCTCGACGTCGACGGAAGCGTCGAATACCGGTTGCTCACGCCGTCCGAGGTCGACGGCCAGATCAGCGTGGTGAGCCCGCCGGGGGAGTACCGCGCGGCCGACGAACTCGTGCGCGTCGGCGACGTCTCGGTCTCCATGACGACCCGGTGGCCGATTCGGCGACCGCGGCCCTTCCTGCGACGACGGCGCACCGACGAGCCTCTCGTGACAGGGCAGCGGGTGCTCGACAACATCTTCCCGCTGGTGCTCGGGGGAACGGCGGCGGTGCCCGGCGGTTTCGGCACGGGCAAGACACTGCTGCTCCAGCAAGTGGCGAAGTGGTGCTCAGCCGACGTGATCGTCTACGTCGGCTGCGGCGAGCGCGGCAACGAGATGGCAGACCTGCTCGAGGACTTCGCGCACCTGGTCGACCCCCGCACCGGAGGCTTGCTCGCGCACCGCACGGTCATCATCGCGAACACGTCGAACATGCCGATGATGGCGCGGGAGTCCAGCGTCTACTCCGGCATCACGGTCGCCGAGCACTTCCGCGACATGGGCTACCGGTCCGTCGTCATCGCCGACTCGACGTCGCGTTGGGCCGAGGCGCTTCGCGAATTCAGCTCGCGCACCGGCGCGATGCCCGCAGAGGAGGGCTACCCCGCCAACCTCGCGTCGTCCATCGCCGCCTTCTACGAACGTGCGGGCGCGGTTGTCACGCTCGGCGGCACGAGCGGCTCGGTGACCGTGATCGGCGCCGTGTCCCCGCCGGGGGGCGACCTGTCCGAACCGGTCACGACGTTGACGCAGCGTTACGTGCGCGGGTTGTGGACGTTGGACCACGACCTGGCGTACGCGCGCCACTACCCGGCGGTGTCGTGGTCGGGCTCCTTCGCGCGCGACGCGTCCGACATCGACGCCTGGTACGCGCGCAACGGCGCAATCGGGATGGGGCGCCGCCGGGCCAAGCCTGGCCACCGTGCTGTCGGAAGGCGACCGGCTGTCGGCCCTCGCGGAGCTGATGGGCGCCACCTCGCTTCCGGACAAGGAGCGCGTCGCGCTGGTGGCCAGCCGGCTCGTCCGCGAGGCGGTGCTCCAGCAAAGCGCGGTCGACCCCAACGACGCGTATTGCACGCCCGCGAAGGGCGCCGCGCTCGCCGAGTTCGCGCTGGAGGCGAGCGGCGAATGCCTCGCCGCGGTGGAGCGTGGCGTGGCCGCCGCGACCATCGAGGCGTTCGACTTCTCAAGCCTGCTACGAGCCGCGCGTGAGACGCCACCTGACGGCGCAGAAGAGATCCAGCGCCGACAACTCCTTCTCGTGAACGCGTTGAGGTCGCTGTCATGAGCACCGCGAGAACCGGCTGGGACGTCGTGCAGTACACCGACATCGCGCGGCTGCAGGGCCCGCTGCTCGTCGTGCGGGGAGTCCGTTCGATCGGCTGGGACGAAGCGGCCGTGATCATTCTGCCCAACGGCGAGCGCAGGCACGGTGTTGTGCTTGACGTCGACAACGACGCCGCGGTCATCGAGGTCTACGAAGGAACGGAAGGCATGGCGCCGTCGGCGACGGCGGTGCAGTTCGAAGGGCGGCCGTTCGACATCCCGGTCGGGTTGGGCTGGCTCGGCAGGGTGTGCAACGGACGCGGCGAGCCACGAGACGGCGGCCCGGTCGATCCGTTCGCGTCGCCGGGTCGCGGTCGCCGGACGGCCCATGAACCCGTCGATGCGCGAACCGCCGACCGAGGCGATCATCACCGGCATATCGGCGATCGACGCCCTTGCCACGCTGGTGCGCGGGCAGAAGCTCCCGGTCTTCTCCGTCGCCGGGCTGCCGCACCTCGAACTAGCGGCGCAGATCGCCGCGCAGGCGACGGTCGGCGACGAGCCGTTCAGCGTGGTGTTCGCCGCGATGGGATTGACGAACGCCGACGCCGAAACGGTGCGCGACGCGCTTGAGGCGCGATTGTCAGCCGGCGAGCTGGTGATGCTGCTCAACACCGCCGACGACCCGGTCATCGAGCGGCTGATGACACCCAGGGTCGCGCTCAGCATCGCCGAAGACCTCGCGTTCGAGCACGGCAGGCATGTGCTCGTCGTCATGGCGGACATGACCAGTTACGCGGAGGCGCTGCGAGAGGTTTCTGCTGCCCGCGGGGAGGTTCCCGGCCGACGGGCGTATCCCGGATACCTCTACAGCGACTTGGCGTCGTTGTACGAGCGGTGCGGCCGGGTGCGCGGACGGCCGGGTTCGGTCACCATCGTTCCGGTGCTTGACGATGCCGGGCGGTGACATCACGCATCCGGTGCCGGACCTCACCGGCTACATCACCGAAGGGCAGCTCGTGTTGTCGCCAGGGTTCATGCCAGAAGCGTGTATCCGCCGATCGACGCGTTGACCTCGCTGTCTCGGCTGATGCGAAATGGCGCCGGACCCAACCGCACCCGCGCCGACCACCTTGACGTCGCAGCGCAGCTGCTCGCGTCACTGTCACGTTCCGCGCAAGTTCGCGAACTCGCCGAGCTCGTCGGCGCCGACGCGCTTTCGGACGCCGATCGCGCGTACCTCGGCTTCGCGGAGTCGTTCGAAACGACCTGATGAACCAACACGCCGACGAGTCGCGCACGTTGGCGGAGACGCTCGATCGAGCGTGGAAGGTGCTCTCGACACTGCCCGACCAGGAGTTGACGATGCTGCCTGCGGACATGGTGGCACTCGTGACGGCCTACCGTCGGAACAGCGATGGCGACTAGCAGCGGGGCCCTCCGGGCGCGCGGGACGGCTCTGGCTGACCCACCGCATCGAGGTGGCGAACGCGCGGCGGATCAACTCGAGCGCAAGATCACATACTGAGCATGGAAATCGCGCGACAGCGCGCAGTCGCCAGGCCGCGCGATCAGGTGGTCGGAGACGTGCGCGACGCGCAGCGGTGGGCGGTGCGCGCCGCGTTGATCGCGGGTGAGCAAAGCATTCGCAAAAGCGAGTCGACACCAGCGAGGTGAGCCTCAGCTGGACGAACACGATCGGCGTCCGGCACCCAGGTCGGCGACCGGTCGCGCAGCCGGGCCACCGGACGAGGCGGTCGCGACCGCCGCGTTGGCGCCGGCCAGAAGCGCGTTCTCCGCGGCCATGAGCGCCGGGTTACGCTCGCGATCGCCGACGCCACCTGCCACGCTTTGGACGACGCCCGAACGCAGACGCGTCGCCGGGCCCGGCTGCTGCGCCGCCGCTGGCTGCCGACACTGCAAGGCGACCTGCGCACCCTCGAACTGGCCCTCGAGCAGGCCGAACAAGAGGACCAAGCGAGATTGCGTCGGCTCACGACGAGCATGACGTCTCAGCGCGACGCCCGCTAATGGTGGACGACGACCACCGGGCACTCGCGTGGTGCGCGCAATAGGTGCTGACCGAGCCCAACCGGCCCGTCCACTCGTGTCGGCCATGCCGACCGACGACGAGCAGCGAGGCCGTCTCGGCGGCTTTCACCAGCACGCGGCCGGGCGAGCCTTCGACGACGCGAGCGCGCACGTCGACTCCGCGATCGGCGCCGAACACCTCGTCGATCGTCTCGTTCAGCAGCTTGTCGTTCTCGATTCGCACATCGTTGATCAGGTCGAGCGGGTACGGCGTCCAAGGCGTCGCCACCGGATCCCAGTGATGATCGCCTCTAGCGGGCTGCCCTGCAGCCGAGCCTGCTCCGCCGCCCATTTCAACGCGGCTTTCGAGCCGGCCGAACCGTCGACGCCAACGACGATGCGGCGCGCGCGGTCTTGCGTGCCAAGTCTTGAGGATCGCCGTTCATAGCGCGCCTCCCTTTGCGTCCATCCTCATCGTCCGTCGTTGCGGGCTGGACAGGGCACCGACCTTGGGCCGCGCCAGTAGGGCCGTAAGTCGCATGTACGTCCCGGACCGGGGTAGATCGACAGCAGGGGAGGGACTACGAACGACAGGTGAGCGAGGAGGATGCGATGTTTCCGGCGAACAATCTTCGAGATTGGCGCGGCCACCGGGTCATTGGAAGCGACGGCGGCAAGATCGGCACGCTGGAAGCGATCTACGTCGACACCCGCACCGACGAACCGTCGTTCGCGAGCGTGAAGATCGGGGGACTCGGTCGAGCCGGCTGATGTTCGTCCCGTTCGAACGGCGCCACGGTCGCGCCGGATCACGTGAGGGTGTCCGTCGATCACAAAGCAGGCGAAGAGCGCACCGGCGATCGGCACCGACGGCGAGTTGATGGCGGACGCCGAATCCGACGTGTACAGCCACTACGGCATGTCCTACAGCCCAGGACCAAGCGGCGAGCGCCTGCTGGCCCGTCGCTGACCCGTGACATCGCCGACCCGTTGACATCGCGAGAACCACGACAAGAGGAGTCACCCGTGCTCGCCCTCGTCCTTTTCCTGATCCTGGCCTGGGTCGTCCTTGGCATCATCGGCTTCGTGGTCAAGGGGCTCTTCATCTTGTTCATCGTGGCGTGCGTGCTGTTCGCGCTGACGCTCATCGGCGGCGCGCTGGGCGGGGGACGCCGAAATCGGGTGATCCGCTGAGCAGGCGGCTAGGCGCGGGCCGCCAAGACCTGCTCCCGCAGGATGTCGGCGTGCCCGCAGTGATGCGCGAACTCGCGGATGACGTGCAGGTAAATCCACCGCAAGCTCATGTCGCCGAACCGTTGGCCGCTCACCACGTCGTCCAGTTCGAACGCCGCCGCGGCCCGCGTCGACGCGGCGCAATCTCGCGATGCCGGCCCTGGCGTTGCGACGGTGTCGTCGTCGGTGAGCTCGAACGACTCGTCGGCGTCGCTGGTAAGCCGAACTCGACCCGAGACACTCCGGTCAGCGCCTCCCGGAACCACACCTGCTCGACGTACGTGGCGTGCTTCACCAGCCCGAGCAACGTCGTCTTCGAGGGCACCAGGCGGCGGCGCGACTCCTCCTCGGTGAGCCCGTCGAGGCAGTTGTTCAGCAGCCACCGGTGCCGATCGAGGAACGCCTCGAGCTGGCCCGCGCTCGTCAGCGGTTTGGACGGCGTGGATGTCACCGGTGAAGACGTCCATCGATTGGCTCCCGATAGTGTCGGTGGGCGTTCCTAGCCTGTTCGGCAACGGTCAATTGACGTTGCCTCTGCTTTGGGAGCGGCCCGATGACCACGCTAGCGAACCGTCCGAACACCGCGCTGCTCGTTATCGACGTCCAAAATGGCGTCGTCGACAGGGCGCACAACAGGGACGACGTGATCGCGCGCGTGCGCGACCTCGTCGACAAGGCGCGCGCCGCGGGCGTGGGCGTCGTCTGGGTGCAGCACAACAGTGACGAGCTGCCGACCGGCAGCGACGCGTGGAAATACGTCCCGGAGCTGGTGATGGGGGAGTCGGAGCCGGTCGTGCAAAAGCGCTACGGCGACTCCTTCGAGGACACCGACCTGGAAAGCGTGCTCGCCGCGCGCGGGGTCGGGCGGCTCGTCGTGGCGGGCGCGCAGACCGACGCATGCGTGCGTTCCACGCTGCACGGCGCGTTCACCCGCGGCTACGACACGACGTTGGTGAGCGACGCGCACACCACCGAAGACCTGACGGCGTATGGCGCGCCGCCGCCGGAGCAGGTCATCACCCACACCAATCTCTATTGGCAGTACCAGCGAGCGCCCGGGCGCACCGCGGGAACGATCAAAGCCGCCGACGTCGAGTTCTGATGGCAGACTGCGGTGCGTGCCTGAAGGCCACGTCACCCACCGGCTCGCATCCGAGTTGAAGCGCCGATTCGCCGGAGAGGCGGTCGAGGTGTCCAGCCCGCAAGGGCGGTTCGCCGAGGCCGCCAAGCAACTCGACGGCGCCACGGTCGTCGGCGCCGACGCGTACGGGAAACACCTGTTCGTCGACTTCGACGATGACCGCCTCGTCCACGTCCACCTCGGGATTTACGGCCGGCTGACCATCGACGATCCGCCGCCGATGCCGCCGGTGGGGCAGGTGCGGCTGCGTCTCGTCGGTCCGCGCGCATGGGCCGACCTGCGCGGCGCGGCGAAATGCGAACTGATCGGCGCGGCCGAGCAGGCGGACGTGGTGGCGCGCCTCGGGCCTGATCCGCTGCGCCGCCGCGCGGATGCCTCGCGCGCGTGGCAACGGATCCACGCGAGCCGGGCGCCGATCGCCGCGTTGTTGATGGACCAAGGCGTGGTGGCGGGCGTCGGCAACATCTTCCGGGCGGAGGTGTTGTTCCGGCATGCGGTTGATCCGATGCTGCCTGGCCGCGATTTGCCCGAGCCGGTGTGGCAAGCGATGTGGAAAGACCTGCGGGCGCTCATGCGCGCGGGTGCGCGCGTCGGGCGGATCGACACCGTGCGCGCGGAGCACGACCCGTCGGTCACTGGCCGCGCGCCCCGGCGAGACCGCCACGGCGGCGAGGTCTACGTGTACCGACGCGCCGGTCAGCGATGCCACGTGTGCGGCACACCGGTCGCGACCCAGGTGTTGGCCGCTCGCAACTTGTTCTGGTGCCCCGCCTGCCAGCCACCGGGTTCGGCCGGCTCGAGCGAATCGACGCGCGACGTGGCACCGATCTCGGTTGTGAGCGACGAGCCCGCGTTCGAGCAGCACCTGCGCGATCTGGCACACCTACGACGCGCGCGCGACCTCATCGACCGGGAGTACGCCGGCCGCTCAACGTGCCCGCGATGGCCCGCGGGCGCTCATGTCGCCAGCGCATTTCTCCCGCAAATTCCGCGCCGCGTATGGGGAAACGCCGTACGCTACTTGATGACCCGACGCATCGAACGGGCGAAAGCCCTGCTCCGGCAGGGAATCTCGGTCACCGACGCCTGCTTCGCGGTCGGTTGCACGTCGCTCGGTTCGTTCAGCTCGCGTTTCACCGAGATCGTGGGGGAGACGCCGTCGCAGTATCGGGCGCGCGACCACAGCGAGCTCGAGGACGTGCCGTCGTGCTGGGCGATGATCGCGACCCGGCCGCAGCGCACGCCGATCGCGGTTTGAGCCTGCTGAGCAGGATCGAAGAAGCGCGCGGCGGCTGTCGCCAATACGGTCGTCGCATGACAGTCACCGTTTCCGCCATGTTCATTCCCGTCCACGATCCGGAGGCGGCGCTCGGCTTCTACCGCGACGCGCTCGGCCTCGAAGTCCGCATGGACGTCTCCAACGAGGGTTTCCGCTGGGTCACCGTCGGCGCGCCTGGGCAAGACCTCGGCATCGTGTTGTTCCAGCCGCACGGCGGCCGCTCGAAGGCCGAGGGCGACGCCTTGCTGTCGCTCGTGACGCAGGGCTCGCTACAGGCGGCGATTTTCAAGGCCGAGGACCTCGACACGACTTTCGACACGGTCCGAGCCTCGGGCGCAGAAGTGCTGGAGGAACCAACGTCGCAGCCGTGGGGCGCCCGCGACTGCGCCTTCCGCGACCCGTCGGGCAACCTGGTCCGCATCGCCCAGGCGTGACGACGAGCCGGCTCCTCACCCTCGAGATAATGAGATAACGCCGATAAGGTACATTATGTCAACTCCCGCCGCGAGGCGCTCCGAAAACCCGGTGCGGACCACTCGCCAGGTGGCGGGTGATCGACGCATCGCGACTGCGTGAGCCCGACCGGACGTCGAAGGCCTTGGCGAGGTTGTCGACGCTCGAGCGCCGCGCCGAACGCGACGCGGCCCTCCCGAGTCGCCGTATGGGTTCGCCCCCGTAGGCTGGGTGGGCATCGGCCGACCGGCCGACCACCCGTCGCTGTCCCCCATCGCGTCCCTTCGGTAGGCATGGTTGATCGACCCGATCGTTGATGCTTCGACATTCCGAATCGCGTTCTTCAACGACGCGCTGCGAGAAGGTCGAGCGGCGACAAGACCCGGTGCGCTGCCATGCGGGAAAACGCCTGATAAGAAACGGTTCAACCCGTGCGCCCGCTGATCCTCGACGACGATCGAATCTTTCCCACCGAGCCGGCAACGCGTGCAATCGCGCGACGGATCTTCGACGACATCAAAGATCTCCCGCTCATCAGCATGCATGGCCATGTCGAGGCTGCTGTGCTTGCGAACGACCAGCCGTTTGCTGATCCAGCGCGGTTGTTCGTCATCCCACGACCATACGTCACCCGCATGCTCGTCGCAGGGCGCCAGCCTCGAAAGCCTCGGCGTCGCGCGTCCGCGACGGCGTCCCGGTCGAGACCGACCCGCGGGCGATCTGGCGCGCTTTTTGTGCTGGCTGGCGCTTCTTCCGTGGCACGCCGAGCCGGCTTTGGCTGACGCAGCAACTGCATGACGTCTTCGCTGTCACTGTCGAGCCGAGCCTCGAGAGCGCCGACGACCTGTACGACCAGATCGACGCGAAGCTGCGCGAGCCTGCGTTTCGGCCGCGCGCGTTGTTCGACCGGTTCGGTCTGGAGATCCTTGCCACCACCGACTCCCCGCTTTCGGATCTCGCCGCACACCGCGCGATCGTCGACTCCGATTGGGGTGGCGTGGTCGTCCCGACCTTCCGTCCCGACGCGCTCGTGCACATCCACCGGGCCGGCTGGAAGGACGCCGTCTCTCGGCT